>CAVUFN010000010.1:0-552607 GCA_963740765.1 uncultured Solirubrobacteraceae bacterium
GCGACGACGTCCAGCTCGCCGCTGTCCTTGGGCCGGTAGAAGTCGGCGATGCACAGGCGCTCGCCCTTGGGCTGGCGCGGGAAGACGAACCGCTCGAGCACCGTCTCGCGATCCTCCGGGTCCAGCACGACGACGTCGTTGCCCTCGGAGTACGCGGGGAAGTAGCCCAGCAGCGCGCGCGGCTGCAGGTAGTCCTGCTCGGCCCACATGCGCTCCAGCCGCGGCAGGAAGTCGCCCTCGATGAGCTCCTTCCAGGCCTCGCCCTTGACGCCGCGCCCGCCCCAGTGCAGCTTGAACAGCACGTGCGTGTCGAGGTGCCGGTAGATCTCGTCCATGTCGACGTCGATCTCCTGCACGCCCCAGAAGGGTGGTGTCGGGACCGGGACGTCGGTGCGCGCCTCGGAGCGGACGGTGTCGTCGTCGGTGGGCAGCGCCTCGGGCTCGGGACCCTTCTCGCGCAGCACCTTCGCCTCGTCGCGCATCTTCTCCACGAGCCGCTCGCGCGCCTCGCCCTCGACGAGCTGGTCCATGACGGACAGGCCCTCGAAGGCGTCCTTGCAGTAGAAGACGCCGCCGCCGTAGATGTCCTCGGACTCGCGGCCGCCCGGGTAGAGGATGCGCCGGCCGAAGTTGCGGTTGATCGCGGCCCCGCCGATCAGGACGGGCACGTCGAAGCCCTGCGAATGCAGCTCCTGGACGGCCAGCGGCATCTGCTTGGAGGTCGAGACGAGCAGCGCGCTCAGGCCGATCGCGGTCGCCTCGTGCTCCTTGGCGGCGTCGAGGATCGTGCCGATCGGGACCTGCTTGCCGAGGTCGACGACGGAGTAGCCGTTGTTGGTCAGGATCGTGTTGACGAGCGACTTGCCGATGTCGTGCACGTCGCCGAACACGGTCGCCAGGACGACGGTGCCCTTGGTGTAGCCCTCGATGCGGTCGAGGAACTCCTCGAGCTTGGCGACCGCGCGCTTCATGACCTCGGCCGACTGCAGCACGAAGGGCAGGATCAGCTCGCCGGCGCCGAACTTGTCCCCGACCTCCTTCATGGCGGGCAGCAGCACGTCGTTGAGGGTGGGGACCGCGCCGATCTTGTCCACGGAGCGCACGATCTGGTCCTCCACGCCGTCCTTCTTGCGGCGCAGGATGTGCCAGTGCAGCGCGTCCTCGGGCTCCATGCCCGCGGTCGGGTCGGCGACCTCGGCCTCCTCGGCCGGGCCCTTGGACTCGAAGTGCTCGATGAAGCGCTCGAGCGCGTCCTCACGCGTGTTGAAGACGAGATCGTTGGCCAGGCCGCGCTCCTCGTCGTCGATCTCCGCGTACGGGGTGATGTGGTTCGGGTTGACCATCGCCAGGTCGAGCCCGGCCTCGACGCAGTGGTGCAGGAAGACCGAGTTCAGGACGGACCGCGCCGGCAGCCCGATGCCGAAGGAGACGTTGGAGACGCCCAGCGAGGTGAGCACGCCCGGCAGCTCGGACTTGATCAGCCGGATGCCCTCGATCGTCTCGACCGCGGACGGCTTCCACTCGTCGTCGCCGGTGGTCAGCGTGAAGGTCAGCGCGTCGAAGATCAGCAGGCGCGGATCCAGGCCGTGCTCCTCGCAGGCGATCGAGTGCAGGCGCTGGGCGATCTCGAGCTTGCGCTCGCGCGTCTTGCCCATGCCGACCTCGTCGATCGTCAGCGCGATCAGCGCCGCGCCGTGCTGGAGCACCAGCGGCATGACCGAGTCCATCTTGTCCCGGCCGGCCTCGAGGTTGACGGAGTTGACGATCGCGCGGCCCGGGATCTGGTCGAGCGCCGTCGCGATGACGTCCGGCTCGGTGGAGTCGATCTGGATCGGGGCGGGCTGTGAGAGCGAGACCTTCTTCGCGGTCTGGCGCATCTGCTCGTCCTCGTCCTGGCGCTCGGTGAGCGCGACGCAGAGGTCGAGCACGTGCGCGCCGCCCTCGACCTGGTCCTCGGCGACCTGGACGAGCGAGTCGTAGTCGTCGGCCAGCAGCAGCTCCTTGGCCTTGCGCGAGCCCTGCGAGTTCACGCGCTCGCCGACCAGGGTCGGGCGCGGCTCCTGCACGATCGGCGCGGCGGCGATCATCGAGGAGATGCGCGGCTCGCGCGGCTCGGGCCGCTCGGAGCTGGGCAGGCCCTTGACGCGCTCGGCGATCGCGCGGATGTGGTCCGGGGTGGTGCCGCAGCAGCCGCCGACGACGTTGACGCCGTAGCGCTCGACGAACTCGCCCAGCGACTCGGCCAGCGGCTCGGGCTCCTCCGGGAAGATCGTCTCGCCGTCCGGGCCCTGATGGGGGAGACCGGCGTTGGGGATGCAGTGGATCGGCTTGGAGCTGAACTCGCCCAGGTAGCGGATCGCGTCGCGCATGTCCTCCGGGCCGGTCGAGCAGTTGAGCCCGATCACGTCGACGTCGAGCGCCTCCAGCGTCGTCAGCACGGAGTCGATGTCCGTGCCCAGCAGCATCTTGCCGCCGTTGGGCAGCAGGGAGACCGAGCACTGGATCGGGACGGTGCGGCCGGTGGCCTCGAACGCCTCGCGGGTACCGAAGATGGCGGCCTTGACCTCGAGGATGTCCTGCGCCGTCTCGATGATGATCAGGTCGACGCCGCCCTCCAGCAGCCCGCGCGCCTGCTCCTCGAAGACCTCGACGAGCTCGCGGAAGCGGATGGAGCCCAGGGTCGGGTCGTCCGACGCCGGCAGGTGGCCGGTCGGGCCGATCGAGCCGGCGACGAAACGATCCTCGCCGACCGCCTCGCGGGCGATCTCCGCCGCCCGGCGGTTGATCTCGAGCGTGTGCTCGGCCAGGCCCCACTCCTCGAGCTTGATGCGCGACGCCTGGAACGTGTCGGTCTCGACGACCTCTGCGCCGGCGTCGACCATCGCGCGATGGAGGTCGCGGATGACGTCGGGCCGGTTGAGCACGAGCGCCTCGTGCGCACGGCCGGGAAGCTTGTAGTCGTCCTCCAGCGAGAGGTCGAACTGCTCGAGGGTCGCGCCCATACCGCCGTCGAAGACGACGACGTGGTCAGCGATCGCGGCGAGGTAGTCACGAGGCATCCGGAGCAGTCTAGAGCAACCTTGACACACCTTTGTCAAGGTTGTGGGTCAGAAGTCCAAGCCCGGCACCGGGTCGATCGGGAGCGGCCCGTGCAGCGCTTCGAGCTCTTCGAGGTCCTGGCAGGCACGAGGAGGTCGATGTCCCGGGTCAAGCGGACGTAGCCGTGACTGATCACCGCCCATCCGCCGATCACCACGTAGCACCGCTCAGCTCATCAGTTGATGCTAGTTTTCGTGCATGCGCACCACGCTGAACCTCGATGACGATCTCCTGGCCGAGGCACAGAGGCTCACGGGGACCCGGGAAAAAAGCGTCCTGGTGCGCGAAGGGCTGCGCGCGCTGATCGAGCGCGAGAGCGCGCGCCGCCTAGCCCGTCTCGGCGGCAGCGCGCCCGATCTGGAGCCGATCCCGCGACGGCGGCCGACGGACCTTTGATCCTGCTCGACACCTCAGTCTGGATCGATCACCTCCGCGACAGCGACCACCAGGTCGTTGCGGCGCTCGAACGCGGTCAGGTCTTGGGTCACTCGTGGGTGACCGGCGAACTCGCGCTCGGACACATCCCAAACCGCAACGAAGTCCTGCGCCTGTTGAGCCGGCTTCCGCGTGCCACTGTCGCGATCGAGCCGGAGATCCTGGGGCTGGTCGCCGCTGAGGGGCTGTCGGAGCGAGGTATCGGGTTCGTGGACGCTGCGCTCCTGGCCTCCGCACGCCTGACGGCGGACGCCGCCCTGTGGACGCGGGACAAGCGACTGCGCGCGGTGGCAGCCGAGCTCGGCTGCGACGCCGGACGCGACTGAATCAGCTAAGTCGCGTAGAGGTCGGCAAGCGTCACCAGGAGGACGTCCTCCTCGGCGGCTCGTGCGCGCAGGACGTCCGTGAAGTCCTCTCGCGCGAACACCGCCAGACGCGCGAGGGCGGCCTTCCCCATCCGGTCGCGTGCGGCGATGAGGTCGTCGAGGACGCGTTCGTCTGCCCGCTTGCGCCACTTGCATGACCCGAGGAACGTGTACTTGCCCTTCCGGGTGCCGGCGACGTCGACCTCGGTTTGGCCGTCGCGCGACATCCACGAGCCGATCTCGTCCAACTCTCCGACCATGTTCCCGCCCGCGTGTGTACCGACCCACGCCCGGCAGCACTCCTCGAACACGGGCCCCATGAGGTTGTCGATGTCGTCCTCGATCTCGCCGTAGACCTCGTCTACCCGACCGCGCTCGAGCCTGCTCCGGCGGGGGAAGACGTAGCGGAACCAGAACCGGAAGAACGGATCGGCAAGCTCGTAGGTCCCGCGGGCCGGCGACTCCGCGGGGCCGACCGGCTCGCGCACTCGGACATAGCCGAGGTCACGTAGTCGTACCAGCTTGGCCGAGAGGTTGGCGGTGCTCTGCGACGTCTTCGTGGCGATCTCGTTGTGCTGGGTCGCTCCCGCGGCGATGACACGCAGGACGGACAGATAAGTCGCCGGCGAGCGGACGCCTTCGCCTTGTCGGAGGAGGTTCAGCGGTTCCTCGTACATGGGCGAACCCCGCTCGAGGATGCGTTCGCGGATCATCTTCGGCGTCGTCAGAGCTCCGGCCCACACGTGATATTGCGGAGTGCCGCCGAGGGCGGCATAGCGCCGGATCGCCTGTTCAGGGCTCTGGTCGAGGAATCGGGCGGCGTCGCGGAAGCCCAGCGGCTCGAGCCGGGGTCGCTGGGTCGCTCGACCGTAGAGCGGCGAACCATGGTCGAGCAGGCCGTCCATGAAGGTGAGCGCGCTCCCTGAGAGCACCAGCATCACGGCTGTGCCGGCCCGTTGCCACTCGTCCCAGGCTCGCTGGATCATCGATGGGAGCGCGCTTTGCGAGGCGCAGAGCCATTGGAACTCGTCGAGGACGACGCAGAGGCCTTCCTCCTCCGCTTGCGCGCCGATGAAGTCCAGCGCGTCCGTCCAGGCGTCGAACCGCAAAGGGGGGCTCCCTGCCAGCAGCGTCGACGCTTCGTTGGCGAGCAGCTGCAACTGGCCCTGCTCGTCCTGCTCGTCGGCCTGGAAGCTGATGAGGCGGGGCCCGGTCAGCGCTCGCTCCAGCAGCGCGCTCTTGCCGACTCGCCTCCGGCCGGTGAGCACGATGAGCTGCGGCGGCTCCAGGGCGGCCGCCTTCAGGACGGCCATCTCGCGTTCGCGATCGACAAACACATGAGGAAGCGTACCGCTCAATCGCAATTTACTCAATCACGACTTAGTAAGCCGGGATTGAGCTACGAAGAGATGATCAGGCCGAGGGCGGGGCGAGGTCCATCGCGTCGCCCTCGTAGGTGACGCCGACGGGCTCGAGCACGACGCTGCGCGGGCCTGCCTCGACCCGGCCGGCGACGCGGGCGGGGAGGTCGAGGGCGGCGGCCAGCTCGACCACGCGCTCACCCGTCCCGGCGGCGACGTAGACCGCGAAGCCGCAGCCCATGTTGAAGGTCGAGTACGCGTCCGCGTCGGAGAGGCGGGCCTGCTCGCTCAGGTACGCCAGGACCGGGGGGACGTCCGGCAGGTCGGTGATGCGATAGGTGAAGTCGTGCTTGGGTCGCATCAGCTTGAGCATCCCGTGGCCCGTGATGTGGCTGAGGTAGTGGACCGGCACGGCGTCCTCGAGCAGGGCCTTGACCAGCGGCACGTACATCGCCGACGGGCGCAGAAGCGCCGCGCCGAACGTGTCCCCGTCGGAGAGCTCCGCCCCGTAGCCGGCCTCCTGCGCGATCAGGCGCGCAAGCGAGACCCCGTTGGCGTGGATGCCCGTGCTCTCGACGAAGACGATCTCGTCGCCGTCCTGCGAGCGTCGTCGCCCAGGATCGCGCCGCCGCCGCCCGGCACCACGCCCATCGCCGCGCCGGCCAGCTCGATCTCGCCGTCCGTGACCAGCTCGGGGAGGGAGGGCGACTCGCCGCCGCCCCAGGTCGCACCCGCGTCCTCGCACGCCCGCCGCCAGCCGTCCAGCAGGTCGGCGCCGCGCTTGGCGTCCGTGTACCAGTCGGAGCTGCCCGTCGCGAAGTAGGCGTTGATGACCAGGGGGAGGGCGCCGACGCAGCAGAGGTCGTTGGCGATCGCGGCGACCGTGTCGTAGGCGACGGCGCCGAAGTGCGACTCCCCGGTCTCCTCGTAGACGCGGCGCGCGACCATGGCCTTCGTCCCCAGCCCCTCGACGACGAAGGCGAAGGTCTGGCCGCCCATCTCGAAGGCGAACGCCGGCTCGCCGCGCGAGGCGTCGAGCGCCCGCGCGCCGTGGGCGGCGAGCAGCGGCGACGTGGCCAGCGCCTGGTCGAGCGCGTTGCGCTTGCCGGCGTCGAGCGTCTCGTAATCGACACCCGTGTCGCTGTACGTCGTCGACTTCGGCTCGGGCGTCACGGCGGCAGCGTACCCGCGGCTCCGGTCGGGCCGGCACCGAGCACTCGACTTACAGCGGATCGCATGAGCGAGGACCACCGCAAGCTGGAGGTGCGGGCATACTTCGAGGCGATGACTTCCTCGTTGCGACCCGATCGTCCGCGCGCTGGGTGTCGTACGGCAAAAAGGGCAGCTGATCGGGAGCCCGGGCGCTGATGGGAGCTCACGATTGGCTCCCGGATTCCGCCGGACGGCCAAGCGAACAACCCACTAGCCCATCGCTGGGATCAGACAAGTGGGCGCCGCCGACGACCCCCACTGCCTCGGCGGTCGTAGCGGCGCCTGCGCCGCGACGACGACGCTCGCGTCGTAAGTGGATTGCCGCTGGATCGCTTGCGGTGGCGGCTGCGACTGTGCTGGCCATCGTGCTGTTGAGCGACGACACGACCAAGTCCAGGGATCGCCCGGGTACGGCGCCTTCCGTCTCGGACGCGGCTGAGCTGAAAGCACTGAAGGGCATCGACCAGACCGGCAGCGTCCTCGGGGACACCGACGCCCGAGCCCGGCTCACGGTGTTCGCCAACATCGCGTCGACGGAGTACGCCACCTTCGATCGCGAGGTCCTGCCGCTTCTGCTGCGACGTTTCGTGCGGTCCAGCCGCCTGGCCGTGCAGGTGCGTACGCAGCCGACGCCCACGGGGGGTGACATCGCCGGACCCGCCCGGTATGCGCAAGCGGCGGGCCTGCAGACGATGCTGTGGCAGTTCGTCCGGGCACTGGCCGCAACGCCCCAGACGGACGGGACCGCCGATCGCATCGACGCGGCGGTCGCCTCGATCCCTGGCCTGGATCCCGCGAAGCTCCGAAACGACCTCGACTCCGCCCGCGTGAGGAAGGCAACCGGCACCGCGGCGGACCTGGCCCGCGCCGAGGCTCCACGTGGGGCACCGACGTTCACGCTGACGTGGCCCGGCCACCGCGCACGGGGCGCGCTGACGCGCTCGCCTTCGAACTTCGTTGCCCTTGCGCGCCGGGCGGTCAGCGATGCGGACCGGCGTCGATGAGACGCTCGTGCTCGCGCAGGACGGCGTCGAGCCAGCGACGTTCCGTGAGCTGACCGGCGGTCTCGCGGCCGCCCGCACGCAGGCGCGCGCGCAGGTGCGAGTCGGTCAGTCGTTCGACCGCTGAGGCCAGTCCGGCGGCGTCGCCGGCCGTGAACAGCAGCGTGTTTTCACCATCGCGCAGGTAGTCCCCCGAGCCGCCCTGCCCGGTGGCGATCACCGGGCGGCCCACGGCCATCGACTCGAGCGGCACGAGCCCGAAGGGCTCAGGCCAGGTGACGGGGAACACCGTGACGTCGCCGGCGGCGTAGACCTCGCCCAAGCGTTCGCGCGGGACTGGCGCCTCGAAGGTCACGCGAGGGTTGACGCCGAGGTCTCCGGCCAAGCGTTGCAACCGGTCGGCCTCGCTGGGATCGCCGCCGCCGACGATGCGGAGGGTCGCCTTCGGAAGCAGCGCGAGGGCCTCGATCGCGGTCGCGATGCCCTTGCGCTCGTCGATGCGCCCCACGTACACGAGCCGGTCGCCCCACGGTTGATCCGGCGCCTCGCGGAAGACCGGAGCGACACCCAGCGGCTCGACGACCGTCTCGCCGAGATCACCGCGTTCCCCGATCGCCGCCTTGCGGACGCCTTCGGCGCAGAACACCCAGCGCGCCGCGCGATCCCATCGCACCCGACGCGGGTCGATCCGCGACCACTGGTCGACCATCGGGGCATAGACGAGCCAGTCGTCGATGATCCATCCGGACGGCCGGCAGGCGCGACCGCCGGATCAGCGAGGTGGACATGCCCCCCATCGACCACCACGACACCGCGTCCGGCCGGAAGTCGGCGACGTGCCGCCGCCACGTTGCGGCGTTGTGTCGCTCGAGCCGGAGGCGCTCACGCCACGAGAGGCGCGGGAAGTCGTGGTCGCGCCAGTACCAGCGAAGGTCACGGTGGACGTCCGGGTCCGCGTCCTCGAGGGTCACGTCCGACTCCCGATGGTCGGCGGCGAGGACGCGCACCGCGTGCCCGGCGCCGCGGAGATGCTCGACCGCCGCCTGCCACAAGAGCTCGTACCCACCGAGGTGGTGCGGTGGGTAGAGGTTGCCGACGGTCAGGATGCGCACGTCGGCATATCCTGCCGCTCCATGGCCGGGGCCGCGCCGCCGATCCGTTCGACCCGCCCCGCGGTCAGCGTCGTGCTGCCCTTCCACGGCACCTCGGCCGACGCCGAACGCGCGCTCGACGCCCTCGCGCGCATCAGGCGGACCGCGGACGACGAGGTCATCGTCGTCGACAACTCGGGCGCGGGGTGTCGTCGTCCCTCGCGACGGCATCGAGGTCGTCGCCGCCGCCGACGAGCACTCCGCCTACTTCGCGCGCAACGCCGGCTCGGACGTCGCCGGCAACGAGTGGCTGCTGTTCGTCGACGCCGACTGCCGGCCGCGACCGGACATCCTGGACCGCTACTTCGACGCGCCGATCGACGACGACATCGGCGCACTGATCGGAGAGGTCGTCGGCGTGGACGAGCAGGAGGAGCTGGTCGCCCGCTACGCACGCTCGCGCGGCCATCTCGGGCAGTACGTCCACTGGACCTTCCCCTTCCGGCCCTGGGGGATCACCGCCAACCTCCTGG
Source organism: uncultured Solirubrobacteraceae bacterium (assembly GCA_963740765.1). Lineage (GTDB taxonomy): Bacteria > Actinomycetota > Thermoleophilia > Solirubrobacterales > Solirubrobacteraceae > DATLGB01. The sequence goes on from CAVUFN010000010.1 coordinate 9,098, forward strand.
TGAGGCGTGACGCCTGGGCGTCCGTCGGCGGCTTCCACGAGGGCATCCGCTCGGCCGGGGACACGGAGTTCTCCTGGCGGATCCAGGACGCCGGCTGGCGCTTCGGCTACCGACCCGATGCCGTCGTCGAGCACTGGCACCGCGAGACCGTGCGGATGCTCGCGCGTCAGGGCGCCCGCTACGGAGCGGGCCGGGCCTGGGTCATGCGCCGCTATCCCGGTTCGTTGCCGCGGCCGACCCTCGTCCGGCCGATTGCTCGCTGCGTCGCCGGTGTCGCGGTGTGGACGGCCACGGGTCGTTTCGAGCGCGCGGTGTTCAAGGTCCTCGACGGCGTCTTCGTCGTCGCGGGCTGGGGCGCGTTTTGGCTCTCCAACACGCCCCCCGTCCGACGCTCCGCCGGGAGTGGCCAGTCGATCGGGCTGGTGGCGGGGACCTTCCCCTCCCTCGAGGACGGAGACGCCGTACGCCGCGCCAACGCCGCCGCCGATGCGCGCATCGAGGCGTCCGCTCGCCCGGTCCGGGTCGACCGGGGTGCCGCGCGCAGCCTGCCGATCGCCTGGGGCGAGGACGACGGGACGTTCCGCCGGCTGGCCGCCGTCGGGTGGCTCGTCCGAGCGCGCCCGGCCGCGCTGCTCCGATACGTGGTCAACCGGCGGCGCCACTGCGACCCGCCGCTGCTGGAGATCGCCGCACGCGCCCGGCGCCTCGCCGAGGCGCGTGAGATCCGCGCCCTGCATCCCGATGGCGCCCGCGACGCGCGCGCGATCGCGCGCTTGATCGCTCGCTGACGTGAAGCTCGTCGTGCTGCTCAACCACTTCCCGGCCCTGTCAGAAACGTTCGTGGTCGACGAGATCGCGGCGCTGCGGCGTCTCGGTCACGAGGTCCGCGTCGAGGCCGGCGCACGAGCGCAGCCGGCCGCGAAGCTCGCTGACTGGCCAGCGCTCACGGTGCTGGACGAGGACGGGCTCCGCCGTCGCTTCGTCGACCTGATCTGGCTCGCGGCGCACCATCCGGGTGCGGTGATGGCCGACCTGCGCGACCGCCGGAGGTGGCGCAGGGAGGAGGCGGTGCACCCGCTTCGGGTCATCGCCCCGGTGGCGCGGCGCCTGGCTCGAGGCGGCGAGCGCCACGTCCACGTCCACTTCGCCGACGTCGCCGCGCTCGACGCGCTGCGGCTCGAGCGCATCTGCGGAGTCTCCTACAGCGTGACCGCCCACGCGTTCGACATCTACCGGCGCCCGACCAACCTGGCGGAGAAGCTCCAGGGGGCGACGGTCTCCTTCGGCGTCTGCGAGCCCGCCGTCGGCGAGTTGCGCCGGCGAGCACCCGGCGCGCGCGTCGAGCTGCACGAGCTCGGCGTCGATGCCACGCGCTTCGCCCGCCGCGCGCAAGCGCCCGGCGGACGTCACGTGCTGGCGATCGGGCGGCTGGTCGAGAAGAAGGGCTTCGCCCGGCTGATCGCGGCGGCGGTACGGCTGCGCGACGCCGGCGAACCGCTCGACCGGGTCACCATCGTCGGCGACGGACCCGAGCGGAGCGCTCTGGTCGAGCAGGCAACCGCGCTCGGGCTTTCGGAGACAGTGGTGTTCACAGGCGCCGTGGAGCCCGCCCGGGTGCCCGAGCTCGTCGAGGAGGCCGACGTGCTGGCCGTCCCGAGCGTCATCGCGGCGGACGGCGATCGCGACGCGCTGCCGGTCGTGGTCCTCGAGGCGCTCGCGATGGGCGTCCCGGTCGTGGCGTCGGATGTGATGGGGCTCCCGGAGGTCGTGCGGGATCCGTGGGGGACGACGGTTCCCGCGGGTGACGAGGCGGCGCTCGCGGACGCCCTCCGCAGCGTCTTGAAGCGCTCTCCATCCGAGCGGTACGCGGCCGCCGAGGCCGGCCGTGCCTTCGTCGAGACGTCCCGTGACGTCACGGCGCGCAGCGCGAGCCTCGCCGACGTCCTGAGCAGCCTGACATCATGAGCCGCCGGTGATCCGCGTCGACCTGATGACGCCCTGCTTCTGGCCCGAGGTCCGGCGGGGCACCGAGCGTTTCACCCGCGAGCTTGCCGATGGCCTTCTTGACCGGGGGCACCGCCCTCGGCTCGTGACCAGCCATCCGGGACGCCCGACGCGCAGCGTCGAGGACGGTCTGGAGATCATCCGGGTCCCGCGCCCCTCCGACGGCCGTCTCCGTCGCCGCATGCTCGAGGAGTACCTGACGCACCTTCCGTTCAGCTACGCCGCGCTGCGGACGGGCGGCGCCGAGATCGCCCACACGATGCATCCGCCGGACGCGGTGATGGCGCTGCGTTGGAAAGCGCGGACCGGAAAGCCGGTGATCTTCTCCTTCATGGGGATGCCCGACCACGACGGCATGTTCGAGCGACGGCGCCGGCTGGACTTCGTCACCCGCGCGCTGGCAGGCTGCGACGCGGTCGTCGTCCTCAGCGAGGCGGCGCGCGACGGCTTCGAGCACTGGTTCGGTTACGAGGCGCGCCTGATCTCACCGGGCGTGGATCTCGATGCCTTCGCGCTCGGCACCGAACGCGAGGAGGCGCCGACCCTGATCTGCAGCGCGGACGCCGGCACGTCGCGCAAGCGCGTGCCGCTCGTGCTGGAGGCGTTCGCGATGGTGCGTCGCGAGCGACCGGACGCGCGGCTCGTCCTCTCGCGCCCGCGTGATCCACGCCTCGTCGAGCAGCTCAGCCAGCCGGGCGTCGAGCTCGCCGATCTCGATGATCGCCAGGTCCTCGCCGAGGCTTACGGTCGTGCGTGGGTCTCCGTGCTCGCCTCGATCGGCGAGGCGTTCGGGCTCGTGCTGCTCGAGGCGCTCGCGACCGGAACCCCGGTGGTCGGGAGCGCGGTGGGCGGCATCGTCGAGATCATCGATAGCCCGGACGTCGGCCGGACGTTCGCAGGCGAGGACCCCGTCGTCCTCGCGCAGGCGCTGCTCGAGGCGCTCGAGTTGGCCCAGGCGCCGGGGACGCGCCAGGCCTGCCGGACGCGCGCCGAGGCGTATTCCGTCGACCGCACCACCGAGGGCTACGTGGCCCTCTACGAGGAGCTGCTGTGAGCGCACCCGAGATCTCCGTCGTCGTCCCGTCGCACGATCGCCCGCTGCGCCTGCGCTGGCTGCTCAACGCGCTGGCGATGCAGACGCTGGCCCCCGAGCGCTGGGAGGTCGTGGTCGGCCACGACTCGGCCGGGCCGGAGACCGAGGAGCTGCTCCGCACACACCCGCTCGCGCGTGACGGACGGCTCCGGCACGTCACCCTGCCGGCCGGCACCGCGCCCCCGGGCGCTAACCGCAACGCCGCACTGGGCATCGCCCGCGGCGAGCTGATCGCCTTCACCGACGACGACTGCCGGCCCCCGGCCGAGTGGCTGGAGCTCGCCCTGGCCGCCGCGCGGCGCCATCCCGGCGCGATCGTTCAGGGCACGACGCTGAAGGACCCGACGGAGATGGTGGCGTCGCACGCACCGCTGATGCAGTCCCAGATGATCCACCCGCCGACGCCGTGGGTGGAGTGCTGCAACGTCGTCTACCCCCGGGCGCTGATCGAGGCAGCCGGCGGCTTCCGCGAGGACACGTACACCGGGGAGGACACGGACCTGGCGTTGCGCTGCAAGGCGCTCGGCGCCGAGCACGTGGCCGCGCGCGAGGTGCTGACCTATCACGCCGTCGTCGAGATCACGACCTGGGAGGCCGTGCGCGGGCGCATGCGCTGGAAGGATCTGCCCCTCCTGCTCAAGCGCCATCCGGAACTGCGCAGCGCGTTCCCGATGTGGCTGTTCTGGAAGCCGACGCACGTGTGGCTGCCGCTGTTCTTCGCCGGCGTCAAGCTCTCGAAGACGTCGTTCCTGTTCACGGTCCTGTGCGTGCCGTGGCTGATCCACGCGACCCCGCGCCACGGTCCCCACCCGCGCGGCCGCATCCGCGAGGTCTCCGAGCTCCCGCTCCGCATGGCCATCGACCTCGCCGAGATGGTCGCGCTGCTGCGCGGGTCCGTGAAGTACCGGACCTTCCTGATCTGAGGCCGTCGTGCGTGTGCTCATGGTCAGCCATGCGGCCACGGTGGGTGGCTCCAACGGGACGGTCAGCGAGTTGCTCACCCGCGCTCCGGCTGGGACGGAGTGCGCGTGGCTGTTCCTCGAGGACGGGCCGCTGACCGAGCGTTCGCCGGTGCCCTGGGCGGTCGTCGAGGCCGGCCGTGCGCGAGAGGCCTGGCGCGCGCCCGCAGTGATCCGGTCCATCCGGGGCGCGATCCGTGCGCTGGAGGCCGACCTCGTCTTCGCGCACATCACCAAGGCGCACATCTACGCGTCCGTCGCCGCGCGGCTCGAGGGCGTCCCGTACCTCTGGTGGCAGCAGGAGCGAGTCGGCCAGAAGCCCCTGCTCCACGAGCTCTCGGGCCGGCTCCCGGCCGGAGCGGTGATCTGCTCTGCCGACCACACCGCCGCCGAGCAATTGGCGCGCTGGCCCGGCACGCCCGTGGTCCGCATCCACCTCGGCGCGCCGGCGGAACGAGTGCCGAAGCCGCGCGAGCACGGGCCGACCGCCGATCCGGTGATCGGGGTCGTCGGACGTCTGCAGCGCTGGAAGCGGGTCGAGCTCGCCATCCGGGCACTCCCTGCGGTGCGCGAGCAGGTGCCGGGCGCGCGCCTGCGCGTCGTCGGCGACGCCTTGCCCGGTGTCGACGACGACTATCCGGACGAGCTCCGCCGCTTGGCGAGCGACCTCGCCGTGGACGTCGAGTTCACCGGCGAAGTGCCCGACGGGCTCGCGGCGATCGCCGAGCTCGACGTCTTCGCCCACTGCGCGGAGCTCGAGCCGTTCGGCCTGGCCCCCGTCGAGGCGATGCTGTCCGGTGTCCCCGTTGTCGTGCCGGATGAGGGCGGCCCACGGGAGAGCGTGCGCGACGGCGTCGACGGCCTGCGGGTGGATCCCACCGACACGCCGGCGTTCGCGGCCGCGCTGGCGAGGCTGGCGGGGGACTGGGAGCTGCGCAAGCGGATGGGCGCGGCCGGGCGGGCACGCGCGCTGGAGTGCTTCACAGCGGAGCGGATGGCCGAGCAGGCGTGGGACGTCGCCGAGCGCGTCGCGCGGGACGGCCGTCTCTGAGATGCGCGTCCTGCGGATCACGCCGCTGTGGGACTGGCGCGCGCACGCATCGCCACCGCCGCTGACCGACCCGGCGGAATGCATCGGCGGTCACGCGGCCCAGGCGGTCCGGCTGACGCTGGCGGTGGCGGACGCAGGCGTCGACCAGGAGATCGTCGCCCCGCGCGCGGCGGGCGCGCCGGCACGCCACGAGCTGAGGCCGGGCGTGCCGGTGCGTGGGGTCGGCCCGGCCGGCCTGCGCGGTGTCCACCGCCGCAACGTCGCGTGGCTCGCGGGCGTCCTCGGCGACCTGCCCGCGCGGCGAGGCCGGTTCGACGTCGTGCACGTGCATGCGAGCGGCTTCGTCGAGCCGCTGTGGGCGGCGCTCGCGGCCCGCGCGGCCCTGCGCGTCCCGCTCGTCGTCACCCTCCACCACTCCTCGCAGGCGACCTACGTGCCGCAGAGCCGGCGCGACGCGGCGGTCCAGGTCGCCACCCGAGCCGCGGAGCGAGCCGTCATCCGCAGGGGCGCCCTCACCTACGCGCTGACCGATCGGGTCGCGGCGCGGCTGGGTACCGGCGGCGCGGTCACGGCGCTCCCGGACTGCCTGGACGTCGCCGCCTTCCAGGCGTCCGCCACCCCCGCCGCGGGGCAGGCGTTCCGCGGCCGGTTCGGGATCCCCGCCGAGGCCCCGCTCGCGCTCTTCGTCGGCCGCCTCTCGGAGGAGAAGGGCTGGCGCGACCTCCCCGGTCTCGCCGCTGCGGTCGACGGGCTGCACGTCGCCGTGTGCGGCGACGGCGAGGGACACGACGAGCTCGCGCGGGCGGGCGGCCCGCGGATGCACCTCGCCGGCGCGGTGGAGACCGACGTGGTCGCCGCGGCGATGGCGGCTGCCGACGTCCTCGTCCTCCCCTCGCGCTTCGAGGAGCTGGGCAGCGTTCTCGTCGAGGCGATGGCGGCCGGTCTCCCCAGCGTCGCGTACGACGTGGGCGGGGTGGCCGAGGCGGTCGAACCGGGGGTGACGGGCACGCTCGTGGTCGGCGGCGATACGCGGGCGCTCGCCGAGGCCGTGCGCGCGACTCTCGCCGATGCCGGTCTCCAGGAGCGTGCGGCCGCCGAGGGGCCGCGCATCGCGCGGGCGCGTTACGACCAGGCCGCGCACGGCGCGCGCCTGCGTGCGGACTACGAGCGCGTCGCTTGAGATACGTCGTGATCGTGGGCGCGGCTACCGCCAGTCGCGGTGAGAGCTCCGTTCAGCTCGGCGAATCGACCACCCTGCGCAGGGGTGATAATCCCGAATCGGTTGCTGCCCGAGGTGAACTTCGGGATGAGGGCCTCAAACACTTCGCGACCGTCAACGAGCGTGGACACGGTGGTAGCGATGACACGACCGTCCCTAACGATCCCCAAAGGGCGTGATCGTGGCGCCTGACCAGTGATGGTCCCGGTAAGCACAGAGGGAACCAACGCGGCTTGTGGTTTCACGTCGTTGAACCGGGCTGGGTTGCTGATCGTGACGGCGAGCCGCGTCGAACCCAAACGGCCCACCTTTCGGCCCAGGAGCCGACCGAGGGATCCGAAAGCGAATGGGTTTCCATCGTGGAAGGTGGCGAGCTTGCTGCGCAGCGCATCGGCTTCCAGCCGTGCGAGCTGGGGTCTAGAGACCTGCAGCGGCTTGAGTCCTGGACGAGCGATCTCCAGCAGGGAACGCGTTTCGTCCGGGATCGCGTCGGCCGCAATGCCGTCCACCCCCCACGGGATCCGGGTTCTCAGGATCTCGGCCATGGTCGGCAGGACGCCCGTGGTCTCGATCGGCGTGTCGTCGGTCTCGCCTCTTCCCCTGGCAGAGAGGAGGCGCCGTGATCGGCGACCACCACCACGAGGCTGTTGTCATAGGTCCCGAGCTGTTCGAGGCGATCAATGACCTCGCCGAGCAGATGATCTGCGTAACCCACTTCGGACAGGTGGCGCCGGTACTCATAATTGGAAGCGTTGCGATCCTGCGGGCGTCGGCCTTCGGGCGAAACCGGACCGATCCCGGGCGCTGCATACCGCTGACCGTTGAGCAGGTGGTCTAAGGGCTGATGAGGCGTCGGTAGATGCATGAAGTTCAAGATGTGTCCGTCGGTCCGAGTGAGGCCCCCGATGAAGCGCGCGGCCAGTTCCGTGTCTTCGTTCGGTGCCGGAAGGTGCCGGCGAACACTGCGTCGCTGTGGCCCAGGCGCCGGGTCAGCGGGGACGCCAGGCGGATAGAGGCGTTTCGCCAGGGCTTGCGCGCCCGATCGGGAAGGACTGGGAAGGTGCTGACCGCGACCGTCAGCAAGCGACGCAAGCTGTACTTGAACGGCGTCCCGGCGCGTCGCGGGCAGGCGCGCGCGAGCAGAGGTCGACCCAGATGTCGCTCACATCTAGGTGGTAGCTGCCACCGAGTAACCGGAACAGGCTGTTGGGATGCCCTGCGGCGTCGTGCAGGGCCGTTCCGTCGGGGCGCTGCCCGGTGAGGATCGCCGGAACCGCCTGTTCGGTGTGATCAGACTGGGTCATCCTCGAACGGCGCGAAGTGGGGACGCGCGATGACCAACGCGTTCGGACCCGCAAGGTGCAGCCCGTTCCACGCAAGCAGGGACGCGGATCGGCGCAGGCGGCTCAGGACGTCGTGTTCGGTCGCCGACCCACTCAGGAGATCATGCCATTTTCCGTTTATACGGCGCAGTGTCTGAGCGACGGCCCGACGGGTCAGAGGACGATTCGGCCGTTGCGGAGGCCGCCGCGCAGCAGCCCGTCACGCGGGCGCCGTCGTAGAGGACGCCCTGCGTGATCGCGCGGGTCCGTCCACCCGTGCACCGGCTCCCGGTCCTCCGTCAGCAGGAACTACGCGTAGGGGAGGGCGAGCAACAGCGCTGCGCGGCGCTTGCGCCCGAGCGCCAGCGCGACGAGCGCGCCAACGAACTTCGCGTCGCGCTTGCGCAGGAACACCCGCCAGAACAGCATGTCCGGCGCATCTCCGGATACCGCGCCAGCACGGGCGCGAGGTTGGGTTGCGCTGCATCCGCGAGAGGTGCCACTTGAAGCCCGGGTAGGTGACGTCGTGGTAGACGAGCGCCTCGGGGACGTACGTCGTGTACCAGCCCACGCGCCGGAGCGCGTATCCCGCCGCGGTGTCCTCCCAGAAGTGGCCGACCGTCTCGTCGAAGCCGTCACTGGACGCGAACGCCGACCGCCGGAAGACGAGGTTGCAGGACTCGTAATGCCCGGTGAACCGCTCCACGTGGATGGTCGCCGGCCACGGCCCCTCGATCGGGACCTCTGGCAGCGTCCGGCCCTGCACAGCCCCGAGCCCGGCGTCGGCCCTCAGCGCCGCGGTGGCCGCGGACAGCCAGCCGGGGTCGGGCAGGCAGTCCGAGTCGGTGAAGGCGAGGAACTCGCCGCGCGCGAGTGTCGCCGCCTGGTTGCGCACGTGGCCGACGGTGCCCGGCACGACCTGGATCCGCACGTCCACCTCGTGCATCGGCGGCGTGCTTGCGCACCTCGTCCGGCGTGCCATCGGAGGACTCGTTGTCAAGCACGAGGATCTCGAACGACGGGTGGTCCTGTGCGAGCAGCGCGTCGATGCACCGCAGCATCTGGACGCGCCGGTCCTTGACCGGGACGGCGACGGTGACCTCAGGCGTGCTCATCGGCGGGCAGCATGGCATCCGGGGGAGGTCCAGGACGCAGTCGAGCCGTCTGAGCCGGGGTGCGCCGCCAGCGCGTGCGGAGCCGCATGGCCGGCAGTTCGACCACTCGGTGGAGCACGTCGGCGCTGATCAGGGTGAGCGGCACGACCACCGCCGCCACCAGGCCCGCTCCCGTCCACGGTCCGTGATCCGCGCGGAGGTGATTGAACTCGACGATGAGCGGCACGTGCACGAGGTAGATCGCGTACGAGCGCTCGCCGAGGTAGTGCATCCCCCGGTGCTCGAAGAGGCGGAAAGGCCTGCCCTGCGTCCATTCGTGCACGAGCGGCCCCGCGACCAGGAGCGAGCAGCCAATGGTCCCGAGCGCCGCCCGGAGCGCCGGTTCGCCGTCCGGCAGGTAGGCCACCACCGCCAGCGAGGCCACGCCGGCCGCGCAGCAGGCGACGGCGGTCCCTCGTCCCCTCCGGTCGAGGCGGCGACCCATCCCAAGGACCTCGGCGGCCGCTAGGGCGATTCCGGGCGCGAATGCGTAGAGCATGGCGACCGGAACCGGGCGGGGATCGGCACCGACCGAGCCATGGACCCGGTAGGCGAACGTGATCGCCGCGACGGCGCTGATGGCCGAAACGGCCGCGACGAGCCGCCCGGCTCGACCGTTGGCGGCCGAGAGCGAAGGCGAGCAACGATGCCCCGGCGGGAAGCAGGAAGTAGAAGAGGATCTCCGCGCCGAGCGTCCAGGCCTGGACCATCAAGCGGGTCACAGGGCCCTCGTCGAGGGACTGCAGGAAGGCGAAGAGCGCGACGAGTTGCCGGTCCGAGCTTCCCTGCGATCCGAGCAGGAGAATCGCGAGAGCCCGCGACCACCCAGAACGCGGGAACGATCCGCAGCAGCCGGTTCACCAGATAACCACTGAGCCATGGCATCGGCTCACCCCGATGGAACGCGGCGATGAACGGGCGTGACAGCAGGTACGCCGAGAGGGCGAAGAAGACGTAGATGCCAAGGCTCAGCACGGGGAACACGTGCGACATCACGGGCCCGTAGGGCGCTTGATGGCCCGCGAACGCGGGGATCGTGAGGTGGAAGACGACGACCGCCAGGGCCGCCAGCCCCCGCAGGGGGTCGCCCGCCTCGAAGCGCCTCACCACCGGAGCGTATCCAGCGTTTGACAGACCTACGCGACCAGAAGAACGGAAGAGCCCACCTTTTGGGAGAATGACGCGCACGTCGGGGGCCGGCAGAGAACTGACGGGTGAGGCGAAGATGATGATGGAAGGGTTCCCAAGGAGGTCCTCCAGGGGCATGAGTGGCGTCCAGTCGCTTCGCGCGCTGGCTGCTCTGGGAGTGGCCGCTGCCCATGCATGGGGCATCGCGCACGCGTACTCGCCCGAAGTCAGATCGGACGTCTTGGGTCGGCTAATCTTTGGAGGCGGAGCCGGTGTGTTCCTGTTCGCCTCGCTGTCGGGCTACCTGCTGTTATGGCCGTTCGTGCGGCATACCTTCGGGGAGGGCGCACCGGTCGATCTCCGCACCTACGCCCGCAATCGGGCGGTCCGGATCCTGTCCCTGTACTACTTCGCGGTGATCCTCTTGCTCATCGTTCAGGAGAGCGGCGGACCTTCGAGCAGTGGTGGCGCTTCCTGCTCCTGCTGAGAACTTCTCGGAGCAGACCGTCGGGACGGTGGACGGCGCGCTCTGGTCGCTGGTGGTCGAAGTGCACTTCTACGTGCTCCTGCCGTTCCTGGCTCTCGCAATCGCCCGCATCGCCGGTCGTTCGATCACGCGTGCGACTGTGATCCTGATCGGAACGGGGACCGCGAGCACGGCTGTCTGGTTGTGGCGCGTGCGACTCGCCCGACGGACCTCACCCACTGTGGCGGCTCAACCTGCCGGCGACCTTCCAGTTCTTCGTGCCCGGGATGCTGTTGGCGCTCCTGCGACTCGGGTGGGAGCGGCGGCGACCGAGAGCGCTGAACGGCGCGTGCGGCTCGTCACGCCTCTGGCTGGCGTGTGGCGCCGCGCGCTGGCTCGTGAGCCTCTACACGATGCGAGCGCTCTGGACACCACCCGCCTCGTTCATGGTGATCGGGGCCTGCGTGCTCCCGCTGCGGGAGAGTCGGGACGGCGGCTGCTCGACTGGTCGCCGCTCGCGGCCGTGGGCGTCGTCTCCTACTCCCTCTACGTGTGGCACAGCCGCGTGCTTCACCACCTGTCCCAGTGGGATCCATTCCCGGACGGATCGGTCGGGCTGCTCGGCAATCGCCCTGCCGCTGGCGATCGCGGTTCTCTCTCACCGGCTCATCGAGCAGCCGTTCCTGCGCTTGAGGCGGCCGTGGAGCCCGGCGGCTGCCGCCGTCGAGGAGTCGGTAGCGGAGGGTTCGGAACTCGGGCAAAGGCCGACGCTTATCCCCGAGAGGCGGGCTGCAGGGAACATCATGCCGGTGGTCACGGCGTGGCCGCCTGCGCTCGTGCGCGCCGCAGGTATCCGGCCGCTTCGCCGAGGAGCGTCCGTTCCGCGAGCCATGTGAAGATCACGACGGTCCCCACGAACACGATGGCTTCCGCGGCGGCGACGGCGAGCGACCTCGGACCCGATTCGAGCGCGCGAACGCCGAGCAGGAGCAGGACGGCGGGGACCGTCGGGGCGATGGCGCGGAGCCCGTGGGGGATGATCGCGAAGGCCGGGAACAGCCTCGCGCATGAAGTAGCCGCGCATGACGAGGTTGAGCGAGGTGACGATGAGCAGGCCGATCGCGTAGCCGCGCAACCCATCGACGAACACCAGCGGGATCGGACCGACGCCCCAGCCGATCAAGACCGATCCACGCGTACTTGGCGATCGGCTGTGTGTCGCCGGTGGCCCGGATGTAGTCGTCCCAGTTGAACGCGATGTGGCCGATCGCCGACGCGATGCCGACCGCCTCGAATACCACCGTCGCGTACTCCCATTGCGCGCCGAGGAGGTAGTGAACGAGGTCGTCGGCGAACAGCGCGACGCCGATCCCGACCGGGAAGCCCCACATCAGCGCGAGGCGGTTGGACTTCACGAAGCTCTCGTACAGCAGGTCGGTGCGGTCCTTGACCGCGCAGACCGCCGGATACATCGTGGAGCTCACGATGCCGTCGGCGAACGCGGCGTAGATGCGGATCGAGTTGGCGAGCGACATCGCTCCGACGCCCGCGAGGCCGACGGCGGACCGCGTCGCGAGCGTCGACGCCCTGCAGCAGGATCATCGAGCTGAGATTGCGACATCAGGATCGGCGTCGAGAAGCGCACGTACTGGCGAGCCGTGCCGCGGTCGTAGCGCAGGCGCAGCGGATATGGCGAGCGCGGGACGATGACGGCCGCGCCCGCCCATGCGCCGGCAGCGCTCCCGATCGCGAACGACCAGTAGCCGGCGCCCGCGATCGCGAGCGCGATCGTCACGAGGACGCCGACGATCGGATCGACCGACCCGAGCGTGCGCTGGCGCTTGAAGTCCATGTCGCGCTGGAACGCCCAGATCGGGGTCTGCAGCACGGTCGCGGGCATGCGCCGCGAGGGTGACGAGCCCGGGGGCGATGATCTCCGGCGCGCGGTAGATGAGCGCGATGACCGGCAGTCGCCGCCATCGAGCAGGACCCAGAACCCGCCCGTCAGGATCACCTCGAGGGTGAACGCCTTCTGAAAGGCGAGCTCCTCGTCCGGATCGTCCTGCTGGATGTACTTGTCGACGATGCCGACCTGCTTGAGCACGCCGAGCGTCGTAGTATCCGACGACGATCAGTGCCCAGATCCCGTACTCTGACGGTGCGATGAACGCGGCGACGACGAAGCCGCGTGCGAGCGCCAGCCCCTGGAGAGCGACGTTGAACGCGGCGTTGATCATCACGCCGCCGGCGGTCAGGGTGCGCAGCGAGCCTCCTGCACGCGCCGCGAGCTTCTTCCGCCGGTTCTCCGTGGGGGAGGGAGCGCTCACGGACCGGGCCTGGCCACGGTCATCGGCCCGGGGCATCGCGGCGTAGGCTCACCAGGCAGTACTGGGTGCCTTCGCCGACAATGGTCACCGCCTCGAGTCCTGCTTCGGCGCTGACGTCTCGTAGCCGCTGGAGGTCGACGGCCGACCCTCGCCACGCCGGATCCGCGCCACCCTTGGGGGCACGCCCGAGCATCGCGGCCAGTCGATAGCGCAGACCCGGGACAGACTCGTGGATCGATGCGTCGTTGGACACCTGGAACGCGGCCCATCCACCCGGCCTCAGAACACGTCCCATCTCTCTGACGTAGCCATAGGTGATCTCGGGGTCCGGGATGTGTTGGAAGACGACATGGGAGAACACGCCGTCGGCAGATGCGTCGTCGATGCCCGCGAGCGAGTGCCCGTCGCCCAGCACCCACGTGACCCCAGGAAGGTCGGGGTTGTGCTCGCGCGCCTGTCGAAGCATCTCTCCGGACACGTCGAGAGCACGCACGGTGCCGGCCCGGTCGGCCAGCACTCGAGTGAGGCGACCAAGACCGCAGCCGATCTCGACGATGTCGTCCTCCGGCTCGATCACGAGCCCCACGCGATCGACGATCGCGTCGACCGCGTCTACGCCACTCGCCCAGAAGACGTCCAGATCGGGGTCGTCGTAGTCCAGGCGGTTCTCGACGAAGTACGCGGCGTTCTCGCGCGCTCGTGCGTCCCAGAACGCGCTCATGTGCTCGTCGGCCACGGGCGCAGCCTAACCGTCGTCCCGCTGCGATCAGACCGGCCAATGCGCGAACTGGCTCCCCACGAGCGCGCGGAAGCGGACGAGATCCGGAGCGAGGATGTCCGCGAGTCGAGCGTGCGTCTCCCGCTCCAGTGCTGGCCGGACCAGCGGGCGAGCGGTGATGCCTCGGATGAGCGAGACGCGCTTGGCCAGATCCGGACGCGATCCGAAGCGTCTCAAAAGCGTGTCGCCGAGCCGGTTGGGGACGAGCTTGTGCTCTGCGGTGTTCGTCTCCACCTCGAAGTCCGGCGACCAGAAGTCAGGACCGACATCGAGGAAACTGAAGATCTTGCGGAGGGTCTCCTTGCGCCGCTCGCGCAGGTCGAGTTGATCGACGACGAGGATGCGCTCGCGACCGAAGGTCTCGGCGTAGCGACCGAGCTGATGCCCGTACCGGCTCCCGGCGACGTGCGGGTTGAAGGGGTTCTCCGCGTCGGCAAGCGCTTCCTGCAGGCCTCGGAGATCGTTGCGCAACACCTGCTGTTCCGCCCAGTGGGCGACCACGCGCCGGACGGGGTCAGCGACGAGGTAGATGAAACGGGGCGCGTCGAGCACTGCGGCCATCTGCTCGGGCACCTGCGGGATGAACGGATCCATGCTGTACCCCGGCGACGACTCCCCGCGCACGGGCAGCCGCTCGTCGAAGTGGTCGGCATAGCTTGGAAGCCGCTCGAGCCACCTCGGGCCGCCGAACAGGTGGAGCTCTTTCCGGGTAGACATGCTGATCTCCGGATGCCTGGCCAGATAGCCGTGCAGGGCGGACGTCCCGCACTTCCCAGCCCCCACGATGAAGAGATTGGGCAGCGCGCCCCGACGCCCGTCGGCGACTCTGGTCCTCACGTCGGCTGGGATCGGAGGCGGCGAGAACGGCGTCGGCGTCTCTCCAGGGCGCGCGACTTCGACCGCGGTGATGGGATGACGGGACCGAGTCATGCGCTGCCCGCTTCTAACACACGGGCGTAAGCTTGGCGCCGATGGTCGACGCGCCCGAGTGTTCGTCCGGCGTGCGCGCTGCGCTTCCGACGTTCTTCATCATCGGCGCGCCCAAGGCGGGGACCACCAGCCTTCACACCTACCTCTCTCGGCATCCGGAGATCGCCATGACGAGCATCAAGGAGCCCGGTGCTTCGGGACGCTCAACTGGCGGGAGCGCCTCGCGGAGTATGTCGAGCTGTTCGAGGACGACGCACGTGTCCGAGGGGAGTCCTCGACTGCATACGCGGCGTATCCATGGCAGCCGGAGGTCCCGGAACGGGTCCGAGCGACCATCCCCGATGCCAAGCTCATCTACCTGGTGCGCGATCCGATCGCGCGGCTGCTCTCCCACTATGCGCAGAACGTGTGGGACGGCAAGCCCGTTAGCCCGTTCGCCGAGCTCATGGCGGAGCCGAAGACCCGATGAACATGCCGGTGTGGTGCAGCCGGTACGCCACGCAGCTGCAGCGGTGGGTCGATTGCTTCAGCAGCGAGAGCGTCCTCGTCCTCGACCAGAGCGACCTCCTCTCCAACCGCGTCGCGACGATCCAGCGCGCCTGCGCATTCCTGGGCGTCGATGCCGCCTACTCGTCGCCGCAGTGGGAGTCCGTGCACAACGCGGCGTCGGCCCATCGCCGGCCCCGACCGCTGGCTCGGCACCTGGGTCTCCAGCCGTCCCGGCTCGGACCGCTCGGACGGATGTTCAGCTACGAGATCCCGGCGCCGCGCTTGACGGAGGCGCAACGGCAACGCGTCGAGCGGATCCTGATCCCGGAGGCACAGCGTCTTCGGGAGATGACCGGTATGGCGTTCGCCGACTGGTCGATCTGACGGTGCCCGCCGCTACGAGCGGTGAGCGTGATGCACGACGTGGCGGATCTTCCAGCCCGGGTTCGCGCGCATCGTGAAGCGCGTTGACCTCCTCGACGCGGTCGAAGCCGGCGTGCCAGAGCATCTCCCGCCACGCCTCGCGCGACGGCACCCAGAAGACGACCGCGGCGTCGCGGTTGCCGCGGAAGCGCGCGACCGGGAACGGGATCAGGTCCGTGACGGGCTCGTACTCCTCCGCGGTGATGAACATCCCGCCGGGCTTGACGAGGTCGGCGATCCGCTCCAGCGCGAGCAGCTGGTCGCGCAGGTGCAGCAGCACCGATCCGCAGAAGACGAGGTCGAAGGTCCCGAGCTCCTCCGGCGTCGCGTGGTAGACGGACTTGCACGACGCGCTCGACCTTCGAGCCGAGCAGCTCCTTGGCGAGGCGGAAGCCGGCGCCGCGGACGAGCTCGGGGTTCGGGGTCGCGCCGGCGCGGCGGCCAGTCGAGGTCGTCCTCGTCGTCGAGGTCGATGCGCGACGACCTCCGCGCCGCGGCGCTCGAACTCGAAGGCCCAGAAGCCGTCCCAGGTGCCGACCTCGAGCACGCGCTTGCCCGCCAGCGAGTCCGGCAGCCCGTACTCGCCGACGTACTGGCGCATGTCGAAGATGCCCTCCGTGGTGACGCCCGGGAGCTCGAGGGCGTGGTACCAGCCGCTGTCGCCTGCGCCTGCTCGATCTGATGCCTGCGTAGCCGTCATAGACGGCAGCGGCCGGACGCGCACGGCGGCGTGCGGGATGCCGCGCAGGCTGACGATCGATCTCCTCGCGACCCTGGGCGCGACCGCAGCCTGCCCGGCAGCTTGCGCCACGGCGTGCGCAGGGTGCGCGCTGACCCGCGCGGGAGGATGTAGACCGGCGTGGCCTCGAGGATCTCGAAGCCGGCCGACTGCACCATCTGATGGAAGCGCCGCCCGGTTGGGCTGCCACCACCAAGGTCGCTCGATGCCCTCGAGGCGCGCCGTCGGCGTGCGCGGCCGCGTGAGCGACGGCCACAGGTCGACCGTCTCGGCGATCACCGCCTCGCCGCCGCAGACCGTCGCGCAGCGCGGCCAGCGCGGCGACCGGGTCGCGCAGGTGCAGCAGCAGGCTGCCGAGGAAGACGAAGTCGAAGCGTGCCGTGCACCTCCGGGTCGAGGTCGTAGACGCTGATGTCGTGCCGCTCGACGTGGGAGCCCAGCAGGTCGCGCGCGACGCCGAACGCCCCGTCCTCGTCCTTGAACGCCTCCGAGGATCTCCCGGCCGGTGTTCCGCGGCTGCATCGCGCATGATCGGCGGCCAGTCCCAGCGGTCCGGGTCGCGCACGTCGATCGCGGTCACCGACGCGGCGCCGCGCTTCTCCATCTCGAACGCCCAGAAGCCGTCCCAGGTGCCGACGTCGAGGCAGCGCTTGCCCGCCAGCGAGGCCGGCAGCGGCACCTTCGACCACCGTCGGCGCGTGTCGAACCAGCCGGGCGTGACGAGCCCGTCGCCGAGGTCGATGGTGTGGTACCACTGGAACTGCTCGACGCGCTCGCGACGTTCGGCTGTGCTGGCGGTCGAACTCATGCGGCGAGCGCGGACGATAACGGTCCGGCTGGAAGCGAGCGGCACGCAAGTATGCTGCCGCGACACATGATGCAGCCCGTGCTCGACTTCGCGCGTGACGTCGCCGAGCAGATGCCGGTCCCGCCACCGATCCTCGAGGTGGGATCGCGGCCGGCTGAAGGGCAGGAGCATCTCTCGATTCTGCGGGCGCTCTTCCCGGGCGACTATCTGGGCGTCGACATCCAGGAGGGACCGCAGGTCGATCAGGTCGAGGATGTCCACGCGCTCAGCTTCGAAGACGAGCGCTTCGGGACGGTGCTCGCCCTCGAGACGCTCGAACACGTCGCCGATCCGATCCGTGCCGTACAGGAGATGCACCGCGTGCTCGCGCCGGGCGGTCTGCTCGCGATCTCATCCCAGATGTTCTTCCCCATCCATGCGCACCCATGGGACTTCTGGCGCTTCACGCCGGAGGGGTTCGCAAACCTGCTCAAGGACTTCGAGTCCTCGCTGGTCGTCCCCTTCGGCTTCGATCTGATGCCGCAGCACGTCTTCGGCATCGGGATCAAGGGGCCGACTGACGGACCAACGTCGAACGGCTGCCCCGACTGCACAAGTGGGTGCGCGACTGGGGCTCCGGGCTGCCGGTCGACTTCGGCCCGATCCGCATGACCACGCGCGAGCTGGTGGGCCGGACGGCCGTCGAGGTCCGACGCGAGGCCGAGCGGCGCGCGCGCGACCGCGCCCACCGCGTTCTCAGGCGCGTAGGACTGCGCTAGACGTCCCAGCGGCGCACCGGGCGGGCCGGCGCCCCGACGACGAGAGTGCGTGGGGGCACGTCCTCGGTGACGATCGCACCAGCGCCGACGTACGCGAGTTCACCAATCGTGATCCCGGGCTTGATGATCGCGCCGACGCCGACGAAGGCCCGATCGCCGATGCTGATCGGCTGCGGGTCGGTGAGCGGACGGCGTCCGGGCAGCACCTCCGCGTGGCCCGGCTCGTACTCGACGTCGCTGACGTAGACCCGCTCGCTGAGGACGACCTGCTCCCCGATCCGGATGGAGCCGAAGCACACGACCTTCACGAATCTTTGGAAGTGGACTTTGTCGGCGAGGTGCAACGACGGTCCGGGTAAGCCGGAGCGGCGCTGCACCCCAAGCCAGGCGTGTTCGTGAAGGATCACGCCGTCCCCGATCGCGATCAGCTCTGGCGACTCGATCCGTGCCGGGGGCACGATGACGGAGCCCTCTCCGAACCGCGCGAATGCCCTCGGTGGCGGTGGCGTCATTGCCGCCGCAGTGCTACGCACTAGCCGCCTGGCGCGGCGTCGGTCGGCGAGGTCAGCGGGGCGAGGTATCCGTCTGGGTCTCATCCGGGGGCGTTGGCTGTCACCGGTTGCGCTGGCACGCCCGCGAACACGGCCCCTGCTGGCACGTTCTGCGTCACCACTGAATGATGCTCGATCTGGGCACCCGGACCGATCGTGACGCCTGGGACGACAATCACGTGGCTCAGCAGCACAGCCCCGCGCCCAATCAGAACGTCTCGTGGACGCGTGAGACTGGGCATCCGCAATTCGACCTCGAACGGATGGAAGGTGTCTCCGATCTGCACGAAATCGCCGATGATCGCCCCGCGTTTGATCGTGGTGCGGCCAGCGATCGACAGTTGACAGCTGCGCCCAATGCGAACGTCATCCTCGATGGTCAGGCGCGTGTCGACATCATGGAACGGCCTGACTACCGAGAACCAGCAGTTCTCGTG
Source organism: uncultured Solirubrobacteraceae bacterium (assembly GCA_963740765.1). GTDB lineage: Bacteria > Actinomycetota > Thermoleophilia > Solirubrobacterales > Solirubrobacteraceae > DATLGB01. The sequence goes on from CAVUFN010000010.1 coordinate 27,734, forward strand.
AATCAGGACTCGATCGCCGATTGCGATTAGGTGGGGGTTGTCGACCCGCGCAGGGGTTACGACCAAGGACTCACCGAACGCGGCCCACCGCTCTGGTGGCGGCGGCACGCAGATTGTCTCGACCGTCCGTCTCAGCCGTCGAGCGAGACGGCGATCGTTCAAGCGTCGATGCAGGCCACGTGCGAGATGTGGGATCGCGCCAACGCTCGCGGCTGGGTCATTCCGCATTAGGGCGAGCCTACCGAGCGGTCACTCGTACCCGAGCGCATTCAACGCCGGTCCCATGACCCGCTCCAAGAGTGCCTGTTCCTCGCCATCGAGGTTCTCCTTCCACTTGCCAGGAGCGGCCGCGCGGACGAATTTGCCGCGACCCTTCAGATGGTCCGGCACGTTCTCGTAGCTGAGTCGATCGGCGATCGCAGTGGTGGCGTCGGCGGCCACCTCACGGCCAAGCCATGCGTGTAAGCGGTCAAGCTCAGCCGGCGTGTCGGCTCGGAGTTGCTCGTAGTGCACCATCAGGCGCCTGTCGGTCGGCAGCGCGTCGTACGCGGCGCGTGCGCTTTCCGTGCGCCGCAGCCAGCGATACGCCTGGTCCTCGACGAAGCGCAGGCGCTCAGGCCGACTCATGTTCCACGTTGCACCGTGTTCTTCCATCCACCCACCGGGCAACGTTCCATCTAGCATCGAGTCGACGACGTCGCGGCCGTCTCGGACGACCCACATCAGGCGGCTCTCCGGGAGCACATCGAGTAGGAGGCCTGTGACCTGTGAACCGTTCGGTTCCTTCACGAGACAGACGGTGTCTTCGTTGCGCTGAGCCCTCGCCTGAGCCATGAAGCGCTGCATAATCAGCGATCGAAGCTGAGGCTTCCACGTGGATGCGTAACGTTCGGAGAAGAAGTAGTCGGGCTCGTCCGCACGCACCTCAGTCATGAGCGAGCGGTGAGCTGGGAAGTTCCGAGCGGGCGAGCCGTAGAACTCATGGAGGAAGAGTCCGAGGTGCACGCCGATCCCCGGCTCGTCGATCATCATGTGCCCAGGCTGGGCGGCGAGCAGGTTGACGAGCCAGGTCGTGCCCGTACGCGGCGAACCGACCATCCAAACGATTTGGCGCTCGAAGCGCTCGGCCTCCTGATCCGCGCGGATTCGGGCCACCGCGGCGCGTAGAGCGCTGATCCCGACGCCGGCCACGAGAGTGACCCTATCGACGGTCGAGCGGGGAGGCAGCCGGTCTGGCCAGGCGAGCCTGGATGCCTCGGTGCGAACGCAGGCCAATCGAGTGAAGCTGCATCCACCGTCGGTATCCAGCACGTGCACCGGGCCGAGCCGTCAGCGCGCGGAGACCGTCGGCGGCCACGTTGATCGCAGCCGTTGTTCGGGTTCTCAGCGGCCCACGTCTGCGCAGCATCCAGTCGTAGCTCGCGGCCATCCAGCGCTCCGTGCGAGCCTCACCCCACACGGGTCCCGTGGACGATGACTCGCAATGATGGACACGACTGTCAGGTACGTACCGAGTCGGCCACCCGGCCTGCTGCAGACGCCAGCCGAGGTCTACGTCCTCGGCGTACAGCCACTGCTCCGGATCGAAGCCCCCGGCGGCATGCCAGGCCTGGCGGCGAACGAGTAGGAAAGCGCCCACGGCCCACGGGATCCTGCGAGGTCGGTCCATGTCCCAGAAGTCCTCCAGACAGTTGTCGTCTCCCCAAACGCGGTCGCGGCTCTGGCGGCGCAGGTGGAAGTGCAGAGTCAGACCGGGCGACCAGAACGGATGTGCAGAGTGCTGCGTCGAGCCGTCAGGCCGGACGAGGCGGGGTGCCAGTGCCCCGGCCTGAGGATCTGCCTCGCCTGCCATGAGCAACGCGTCAAGGGCGCCTTCGGTCACAGCCGTGTCGGCATTGGCGATCGCCAGCCAGTCCCAGTCCAGAGAGCGCTCGGCAACCAAGTTGATCGCCCTACCGAAACCGAGGTTGTCCTCACGCGCCTCGAGCCGCACCTCGGGGTAGCGGGCGCGGACCAGGTCTGCACTGCCGTCGGTCGACGCGTTGTCCACCACCCATGTCTCGAGCCGCGGGTCACCCGATAGGGCTTGGAGGCAGTCGGCTAGGAGGTCTCGTGTGTTGTGGGAAACGACTGCGACCGTGATCTTCGGGGCCATGACCGCACAGGTTCTAGGAGACTTCGCGGAAGTGGACGTCACGGTGATCATCCCTGCGCGCGATGCGGCAGCAACACTGCCCTCCACGCTGGCGGCGATCGCGGGGCAGGAAGGCGAGTTCACCTACGAGGTGATTGTGGTCGACGACGGCTCACGGGACGGCACGCGGGCAGTTGTGGAGCAGGCGCCTGGGTCGGTCCAATTGCTGCGCACCTCAGGGCAGGGGCCAGCCGCAGCGCGCAACCGCGGCGCGAGGGCAGGCCGTGGGCGGCTACTGGCATTCACCGACGCAGACTGCACGCCAGCGCCAGGCTGGCTCGCGGCGGGTATCGCCGCCGCGCGAACGGCCCAACTCGTGCAAGGTCGAGTTGAGCCGCCGCCTGGTGTTCGGGCCGGTCCGTTCGACCGCCACATCACCGTGCTCGCCGAATATGGCCTCTACGAGACAGCCAACCTGTTCATACATCGCGCGTTGTTCGAGCGTCTTGGTGGCTTCGAGTCGATCCTCAGGCCACGCGGCGGAAAGGAGCTCGGTGAGGACGTCTGGTTGGGCTGGCGTGCCCGTCGCGCAGGTGCGAGTACCGCATTCGCTGCCGATGCGCTCGTTCACCACGTCGTCTTCCCCCGAGTTCGCCGCGAATACGTGGCAGAACGTTGGCGGCTCCGATTCTTTCCCGAGTTGGTCCGGCGAATCCCGGAACTGCGGGACGCGTTCCTGTACCGCGGTGTCTTCCTTAACGCACGATCGGCGAAGTTCGATCTGGCTGTGGCTGGCGTCGCCACCGCGGTGCTTACGCGGCGGGCGGCACCGATGCTCCTGGTCATTCCGTACTTGCGGGTTGCTCCCCACGGTGGGGCGGGTGCGGCGGGCGTGGCTGCGGACGCGGTGTCGGCGGCGGCGCTGACGCTCGGGTCCGTGCGCAGCCGCACCATCTTGCTGTGACTTGGCCGTATCCGCTGTGCGTTGGGCGATTGCTACGTTCCGCGCGCTGATGCTCGGGAGGAAGCGATGAGCGTGCGGGGCTCACGGATCGACGGCGTCGGCGAGAGACTGACCCTGGGCGATCCGCTCCGCGGCGTCAGCGTGATCGGAGTCGTGTCCTACCCCGCGATGCAAGGGATGGTGCCACCGCGGCAGCGCTGCAACCAGGATCGGTTCGTTAGGTGCCCGCGCTGAAGGCAGCTTTGGCGAGTCGTGCCGTCAGCGAGCGGCGCCTCCTGATCGGCGCGCTGCTGCTTGGCGCCGCGATCAGAATCGGATACGTCCTCGCCAGTCGGCACGTGCAACTCGGTGGAGACGAGCCCTACTACGACCAAGCGGCGATCCTTCAACATCAGGGGAAGTGGTTCTGGGGCAACGCGCCCTACGGAACTCCTCACGAGACCCTGCAAAAAGCCCCGATCTACCCGCTGTGGGTGGGCACGCTGTACACGCTTCTCGGCGAGGACCCGGATCGAGTTCGCCTCGTCCAGGCGATCGTCTCGGTTCTGACGATCGGGCTCGGGTGGCTGCTTGGGCGCCGACTTCTCGGCCCGCGCGCCGGCATCGCGGCAGCCTTCGTGCTCGCCGTGTACCCGAACGCTTGGCAATTCGATGTGCGCCTGTTCCCCGAGGCTGTGGCCACGCCGCTCACCGTGGCGTTACTGCTGGTCGTCCTGACCTGCTGCGCGACGCCTCGGATGGCCGCGCTCGCCGGCGCGCTGCTCGGCCTCAATCTCCTCGTGCGGCCATCCGCTGTGTTGTTCGTCGTGACCCTGGGAGTGACTTGGTGGTCCATTGAGGGCTTGCGCCGGGGCGTCGTCCTCGTACTCGCTGCATCCGCGGTGGCTGTCGTCGTCATCGCGCCGTGGGCCATTCGCAACCATGTCGTCGAACCGGACCACTTCGTCCCAATCTCGACCCAAGACCAAGCGGCGTACGGTTCGTTCAACGACGACGCGGCTCACGACTCCGCGCTCCCTTACAAGTGGCGGCCCCGGCCTTCCCGCGACAGCGACTTGTTCGCATCACGCCCACCGCTCAGCGACGGCGAGCTGCACGACGAACTGCTTGCACGAGTTCGGTCATACGTCAGAGACCACCCAGACAGCGTCCCGAAGGCGTTCTTCTGGAACGGCGTTGTGCGGTTATGGGATCTCCGGCCTCCGTCGCAGGTCACCGATGACGCCACCTTCGGTCACCGGAGCCGTACGCTCAGCGCGATTGGGCTCGCGATCTACTGGCCGCTGTTGCTTCTTGCCTCGATCGGGCTGGTTCGACTCTGGCGCGGGGGTCGGAAGGCGCTCGTGCTCGGGGTAGCGGCAACCGCATTGGCGGCGTCCGTGGCCTACACAAGCGACGCCGGCACGCGCTATCGCGCGCCGTTCGAGCCGATTATTGTGGTGCTTGCAATGGGCGCGTTTTTCGCAGTGCCCGTCCAAGCCGGAGGTAACGGCCGTCCCAGCCATTTCTCGAGCTCGTCGACGGAATCTCTGTAGAACGCCGACAGCTGCTCCCGCGCGGCGACCGGCATGCGCGGTACCTCGCGGACGCGCGCAGCCATCACGCGCAACGCCAGATACTCGGCGACGTGCTGCGGCATGTGGTCGAACACACGGTGCCGAACCATCCACTTCCACAGCCAGGCGGGTCGCCACTGGTGATAGGGGTTGCGCTTCTCTCCGAGGATGGCCGGTCGGATTGTGTCGTCGATGCCGAGGAAGCGGCAGACCGCGGCGAACTCCCTTGCCGGATCCTCGCGAAGCTCCTCCAGGAACACGATGTGGATTTGGTCGCGGCCCAGCGCAGCGGTGAGTCTCTGCAACTGGAAGTCGTAGCGCCCGCGTGCGAGGTAGCCAAAGTACGGACTGCCGGTTTCGGGGCCCTCTCTCTCCGCCACCCCGCCCGATCGGAACTCGGCCTCGATCGCCTTCTCGAACGACCGAGTTTCAAGGGCCTTGTCCTCGTGCCAGTGCAGGTAGTGCGAGTAGGCCCGGGCGCCCGGCTCCCGCAAGCAGACGATCGCGCGCACGTCCGGAAGCGTCGACGCGATCCGCTTGACCGCCGCCTCCGAGAACATGTAATCAGGTGTCGCCTCCCCGACAGCTGGGGTGAGGCCAGCTTCAGAAAAGTGCTGTTCGTACCAAGGCAGACCCTGAACCCAAGCTGATTCGCGTCCGAAGAACGCGACCTCCTTGACCTCTGGAACGAACACCTGAGGGTGGGCGGCGAGGTACGCGTGCAGCGAGGTGGTGCCGCACTTCGCGGCACCCACAATGAGGAAGTTCGGCAAGCGTGCGGGCATGAGCCAACGCGGCCGACCGTACCTGAGACGCCGCGCCACCCGCCAGGGTGACAGGCGGGACGGGTCCTAGCCTCGGTCACGTGTCAGGGGAGGGTCCGGCGGCCGCGGTAGTCATCGCGACTCACAACCGTGCCGCGCGGCTCGCGGCGTTGTTGCGCGCGCTGCGGTCGACAGGACCCCGCGCTGTCCTTCGAGGTGATCGTCGTCGACGACGGCTCCGTCTGACGACACGCGGCAGGTACTGACCGAGGAGGCCGAGCGCGGCGAGCTGGATCTGCGGTTCGTCCGGCGGGAGATCGCGGGGGGACCGTCCGTGGCGCGCAACGCCGGCTGGCGAGCGGCGCGCGCCCCTCTGGTCGCCTTCACCGACGACGACTGCATCGTCAGCTCCTCATGGGTGAGGGAGCTTCTCGATGCCTGGGAGGGCCGATCCGATCGCCTGGTCCAGGGGCCGGTGCGGCCCGACCCCGCCGAGGCGCATCGTTCCGGACCGTTCTCGCGATCGTTGCGTGTCGCGGCGCTGGGGCCCTACTTCCAGACGGCCAACGTCGCGTATCCGCGCGAGCTGCTCGAGCGAGCGGGCGGCTTTGACGAAGCCGTCTTCGCGACCAGCGCCGAGGACGCCGACCTCGCCCACCGCTGCTTCGCGCTGGGCGCCCATGCCGTGTTCGCGCCCGCGGCGCTCGTCGAACACGCGGTGCACGACCTGGGGGCGGTGGGGAAGTTGCGGGTGGCCTGGCGGTGGCACGAGTCGGCGGCGCTGTTCGTCCGCCATCCGGCGATGAAGGAGCACCTCACCTATCGCATCTTCTGGAAGGGGACGCACTGGCTCCTGGCGCGGGCCATGGTCGGCTTCCTCGTGCCGAAACGGTGGCGCGCGCTGCGCTTCTGGTGCTTTGCCCCGATGGCTCCGGCGTACCTGGAGCGGGCCCGCACCGAGGGTGAGGGGAGGCTGTGGTCGGCGCCGTACTTCTTCGTGCACGATCTCGTCGAGATGGCCGCGATCGTGCGTGGTGCCATCCGGCACCGTACGTGGCTGCTGTGATGGCTAGCTTCAGCCGGATGGTGCCGCGAGAAGCTGTGGACCCGCGGGCGGTTGACGAGATGCGCGATCGCTGGCGCGCGTTCGCACGCGAGGACGCGATGTTCTACGTGGCCACTGACCGAACCGACTGGGCGGTGGACGACTTCTACACGACGGCGCACGCGTTCGTGATGGACGTTCTGCACTGGGCGGGCCCCGACCTGAGGCGAGAGCGGATGGCCGAGATTGGCTGTGGGGCAGGGCGCATGCTCATCCATCTCGCTCCCGAGTTCGAGCGGGTCCACGGTCTGGACATCGCGCCGGAGATGTTGGCGGCCGCACGCGAGCGGGGCATGCCCGACAACGTCGAGCTCCATGTCGTCACCGGGAAGGATCTCGCCCCGCTCCCCGACGCCTCCCAAGACTTCGTGTTCTGCACACAGGTGTTCCAGCACATCCCCGACCGGGACGTACTCGCTGCGTACATCGCGGAGACGGCGCGCGTGCTGCGTCCAGGTGGACGCGCGATGCTGCACTTCGACACGCGCCCGATGACGCTTGCGCGGCGCCTCGTGTTGTCGTTGCCCGACCGGCTGCTGCCTCGCTCCCGACGTCGGTACATCCGCCGCTATTCCGTCCCCGCAGCCTGGCCCGCCAAGACAGCGGCGAACATCGGCCTGCGGCTCATGGCTGAGCGCGAGCCGGGAAGCTCATGGCATCTGCACCTGCTCGAACGGACCTGAAAAGCGAGTACCGTTTCCCGTCGATGCGTTCGATCGCCTCGACGGCGCGGCGGGCCTGGCGGGGACCGGTCGACCTCCTGGCCTTGGGGGGAGCCGCCGCGTATCTCGCGCTGTTGGCGAGCATCATCGCCGGTGGGCCGACGCCGCCGGGCGCGCTGCTGATCCTGCCACTGCCGCTCCTGGTGCCGGCGCTGGTCATCCTGGCCGACGTCAGACTGCCACCACTGGCCGGTTGGGCGGCCGCCATCGCCGGCATCGCCCTCGCCGCCTACCTCGGGGCACTGATCGTCCCGCGCTACCCGCTGTTGATCCTCGGCCTGCCTGCCGTGATCGCCGTCGGGATGCTGGCCGCGCGCCGTCCGACGGTCGTGTTGTTCGGCTGCCTGATCGCGTCGGGGACCTTCGGTTCGCTCGACGCCCTCGCCTCGGTCCCCGCCGCCAAGGTGACCGACCTGCTGCTGCTCGGCCTCTGGGGGGCGGTCGGGTGGAACTGGGCCTTCAACCGCTCGGAACGGCTGCCGATCGTCCCGAGCCTCGTCGCACTCGGGCTCTTCATCGCGCTGAGCGCCGTCGAGATCCTGGCGGCCGACAACCTCCAGGCCGCCGTTCAGGCGTTCCGCGGGCAGTTCTGGTACCTCGCCGTCGTAGTGCTGATCGCGCTGGCTCCCTGGACGCTCGCGACGCGCCAGCGGATGCTCAGGTCGGCGGTCGTAGCCGGGCTGGTCGTCGGTGGCTATGCCACGCTGCGCTGGCAGATCGGCCCGGCCGGCGCGGAGCAGGAGCTCGGGGCCACCAGTGGGAACAACTTCGTCGACGGTGAACTCGGGGTGATCGGCTCGTTCGCGACGCGCAAGGAGCTGGCCTTCTGGACGGCGATCCTGATCCCGTTCCTCTTCGGGCTCGGCCTGGCCTGGCGAGGCCGCTGGCGCATGGTGGCGCTGGCGGGCGCGGCGGCGTGCGTCGTCGCCATGCTGGCCTCCGACGTGCGGGCGGGGATCGCGGCGGCGGGCCCCGGCGTGCTGCTCGTGGTCGGTGCTCTACCTGCTCGCGCAGGGGTACCGCGGGCGCCGCGGGCCGACGGCCTGTTCGTCGTCCTCGGCGCCGCTGCGATCGCGGTCGGGGCGTTCTCCGTCACGCTCGGTGGCAAGGAGGACGTCCAGGACCGCTACGGCAACATCCTCGCTCCGAACCGCGATGCGTCCTATCAGGCGCGCATCGTCAAGTGGCGGCAGGCACTCGACGACATCGACACGGCACCGTTCGGCCACGGTCTCGGTAGCGCGGGCCGCGCGCAGAAGCGGTACGGGACCGCCTCGACGGTCGTCAATGTCGACGTCGACAACTCGTATCTGACCGTCGCCTACCAGCAGGGCTTCGTCGCGGTGCTCATCCTGGCCGGCATCTTCCTGATGCTGCTCCTGAGCCTGGTGCGCGCGGCGGTGTTCACGACGGACTCGAGCGTGGCGGCGCCGGCGCTGGCGGGCGCAGGAACCCTGGCCTCGATGCTGATCATCTTCTACGTCGGCGAGTACATCGAAGGGCTCCCGGTGCTCGCCGGTTGGATCCTGGTCGGCCTTGGCATGGCGCACTGTCACGCGCGAGAAGACACAGGAGGGCGGGACATGAGATATGTCGGGGCGGGCCTAGTCCTGGCTATGGCGATCGCGGGTGCCGCGCCGGCGACGGCCGCTCCGCTTCTCAAGACGAAGGTGGACACTTCCAGGCCCGGCCCGCGGTTGCCGAAGTCCTTTGTGGGACTCTCGCAGGAGTACGAACAGATCGAGGCGTTCAGCGGGATCCCGCCCGGAGGGGCCAACGCCTCTGTGGCGGCATTGGTGGGGCGCCTCGGGAAGCTGATCGATGATCCCGTTGTCCTGCGCGTCGGGGGTGGATCCACGGACGGGACCTGGGTCAACCCGGGGGTGCCCAAGCCGCCCGACGGCATCTACTTCAACGTCTTTCCCCGCACGCTCGCCGGCTTGTCAACGTTCGCCGAGGCAGCCGACGTGAAGCTGATCATGGGGCTCAACCTCGGGCTTGACGATCCGGCACTGCTGCTGGACGAGGCGCGGGCCTTCGTCGCGGGACTCCCGGCATCGCGGTTGATCGGGCTGGAGGTCGGCAACGAGCCCAACGGGTATCCGGTGCGTCCGCTCTACGAGCGCGAGGATGGCAAGACGGTCTTCACGCGCCCGAAGGGATACGGGCCTAGGGCTTACGCGAAGGAACTGGGCGCCTTCCTCCCGGAGCTCGATCGACGTACCGGGTCGGTTCCGCTGCTTGGCCCCTCGATCGACCTGGACGGGCGGTGGGTGGCTGCGCTACCGCGGCTGCTGCGCGGCAAGGGGAAGCGTCTCGACGACGTCACGGTGCACTCATACCTGCTCAGCGCCTGCACGAAGCAGCGCCGCGATCCGCGCTATCCAAGCGTCCGGAACCTGGCTTCCCAGTCCGCGTTCAAACGTCAGTTCGTCGAGATGCTCCCCGTGCGGGCCGCCGCTCGTCGCGCGCACCGCACGGTCCGGCTCTCGGAGAGCAACTCCGTCGCGTGCGGGGTCGCGACCGGGTCAGCAACACCGGAGCGGCCGGACTCTGGACGCTCGATTTCCTGTACGGATCCTGGCTGACCGGTCTGGCCGGAGTCAACTTGCACGCCGCCTCTGGTCTCTACCGCCCGCTCGGTGCGGTGCGACAACCCGACGGCACGTTCGTCGCCCAGGCGGGCCCGGGCTACTACGGAATGCTGGCCTTCGCCGAGTCGGCGGCCGGTCGCCCGCGACTGCTGCGCCAGCCTCCGTTCGGCGCGAAGACCCGCAGAGGGGCCAACGTGCACGCTTGGGCCACGCTCGACGAGCGTCGCAAGATCGTCCGCGTCATGGTCGTCAACAAGGACAGTCGCGCCTCGGGTCCGGCACTGATCCGGATCCCGCGCGCCCGCGGTGCAGGCACGGTCGAGCGGCTCACGACCCGCGGGCTGAGCGCCCGTTCCGGCTTCACGTGGGCGGGCCAGACCTACGGCGACACCACCACGGGCATCCCGACCGGCGAGCGCTCGTCGGAGCGGGTGCGGCGCCGGTCGCGCGGCAGCTACCGCTTCAAGGTCGGACCCGCCAGCGCCGCGCTCCTGACGGTGCGTGTCGCGGGAACGCGCTGACCTGGGTCAGCTGTCGCCGTAGGCGTACGCGTAGTAGCCGTAGTCGGATTCGCTGCCCGGTCGCACGCCAGTGACCACGATCCCGGTCGGACGCGACGGCAGGCGATCGATGGCGGCGTGGGCGGCGCGCGCCTGCTCGCGCGTGGTCCGCGAGGCCCGCAGGCACATCAAGATGCTGTCGACGTTGGGGATCAGCTCCAGCGTGTCGACGACCGCGAGCAGCGGGCATGTGTCGAGCACGATGATGTCGTACGCCTCGGAGACCTCGGACAGGAAGGTCGAGAACTTCTTCGAGCCGAGCAGCTCTGCCGGCTGCGGGGTACGGGTCCCGGCCGTGATGCACACGAGGTTGGGCACCGGCGCGGGGGAGGGGCCCGAGCCATTCGTCTCGACGGGGTGATTGCCCGTGGGGTCGAGCGCGACCGCCTGCAACACCTGCTGGGGCTCGGCCCGGCCGATCAGGTAGTCGCTGAGTCCTGGGCTGGGCTGCAGGCCCAGCCGGGCGGCGAGGGTCGGACGCCGCAGGTCGCACTCGACCAGCAGCGCGCGCTTGCCGCTCAGCGCGTAGGCGGCCGCGAGCGCTGCGGCGACGGTGGACTTGCCCTCCTCGGCGACCGCGCTCGTCACCGCGATGCGCTTGGGCGGCTCGTCGATGGAGAGGAACTCAACGTTGGTGCGGACGATGCGGAACGCGTCGAGCTCCGCCCCGGTCAGTTCACGGCCGTTTGCGTTGGGGAGCGAACGACCGAGAGCGTCATTGCGCACGTGGCCGACGAGTGGCAGTTGGAGAGAGTCACTGATCTCGTTCTGGCTCTTGAACCGGCGGTCGAGTGCGTCCCGGACGACGGCGGCGAGGAGCGCCACCGTGAGGCCGAGCAGGAAGCCGAGCAGGCCGTTCCGCACCGGCTTCGGGCTCACAGGCGTCGATGGGACCGCTGCGTTCTCGACAATGTCGACCGGCGCCGCGATCTTCGAGAGATTCTGCAGCCGCGAGATGCGGTCGACGAGGCTGGCGCGGGTGAAGTTGTTGTTCGGGTCCCTCGAGATCGTCTTGAGCGTCGTCTTGAAGGTCTTGGCGCGCTCGGCGTAGACCTTGCGGCGCTCTTTGGTTAGGACGTCGCGGGCGGCGTCGGCGAAGGCGTTCGCCACCTGGGCGGCGCGCTGGGGGTCGGCGTTGCGGGCCGTCAGCGCGATCAGGTTGGTACGTGCCTGCGGTGTCACGTCAAGGTAGGCGCCCGGCTTGAGCGACGGAAGCTTCGGATCGAGGTTCTCGTTGGCGCGCCGCGCGACGTCCGTCTGCATCACGCGCTGTGAGCCGATCGCAGCCCGCTGTTCGGGGGTCTGCGTCGTCGGCACCGTCAGGCCGACGTCCTGGAGGTCGGCGTTCTCCTGCTGCACATCGATCGTCGCCGTCGCCTGGTACTGCTTGTCCTGGCGGATGGAGATCCCGATGGCCGCGCCCGTGAAGGCGATCACGATCAGCACCACGAGGATCCGCTGCTCGCGGAGCACGCGCCGGTAGTCGTGGAGGCTGGTGTATTGCGGCGAGTCGTTCATGACGGAATGCCGCCTGGTCAGGACACTTTGTCGTCCCTGGCCACCCGCGGCGAGCAGGGAGACGATAGAGACAGTTTGGTACTTCCGGTGCGTCGGCTGTCACCAGCCCGGACGGATGCGCGCCAGGTCGAGTGCGGCGCCCCTCCGTACTAGTCCGGAAACGTGACCGTAGGAGATCCCCGCGCCCGTCAGCGTGGCGCAATAGGAGCGGTCCGAAGAGGATCGCGAGCAGAGTGTGGTGGCTGCTGGCGCGCCCTGCAGGCGGACCACGGAGACGCGTCGCGGGTCTGGGTTGCTGAACCGTGCGAGACCACCCGCGCGGAGCGCGGCGTCCACCGCCAGCGCGACGGGCTCCTGCGCGTCCCAGCGGGCCTCCAGTCGCGGGTCGGGAGCGGTGAGTGGCGAGGGGCCGGGGCAATCGGGCGCGAGCCGCAGCCGCAGGAACGCTACCGCGCAATAGGACAACTTCGGCGTCAGGTCAGAGCGCAGGATCCCGTACCCCGACTCGGGGTTTGCGAGGCCTGCGTCGGGTGCCACGAGGGTGTGGATGAACGCAGCGCGCACTTCGGGTCGGGCGGCCAGGATGCGCAGCACGCGGACGAGAACCGCTGCCTGCCCGGCCTCGGATTCCCCCCCGACGGTCGTGGCCCCGAACTCGGTCACCCACAGCGGGGTGACGTCGCCGAACCGGCGACGCAGGTGTGTCACGAGGGACAGTGCGCGGAACGTCGACGACAGGTCGAGCCCACGCGGGTAAGGATGCAGCGAGAGCCCGTCGTACGTGCCTGCGGCGCCCTGCGCGAACATCGCGGCCAGGAACGGGGCAGCGTCGATGCCCGGGACGCCCGCCGCGGACGGCGCGTTGGAGAGCGAGCCCGCGAGCACGGGCACGGACGAACCTGCCGCGCGCACGGCGTCCCGGGCGGCGCGGACGAGTTCGACGTAACGTCCTGGGTCGGGGTGTGGGCCCCAGAAGGCGGGGACATTCGGCTCGTTCCAGACCTCGAGCGCCGCCATACGCGGATAGCGGCGAACGAGCTGGTCGATCAGCGAGGCCCACGCCCCCAGGTGCGCCCGGGACGGTGGGTACGGGCATGTGCGGTCACGCGCGCACACGATGCCGGGATCCCAAGTCCAATCGGGCGCGAACAGCACGATGAACACGGGCCTGACGCCGCGCTGCAGGTCGGAGGCGTAGATGGCGTCGTAGATGCCGAAGCGGTAGTCGCCCGGCCGGGGCTCTGCGAAGCGCCAGTTGAAGGTCAGCCGGTGCAGGTCAGCGCCGAGCTGGCCGAGGGCGGCAGCGTGACGCTGCGGCCCGATGAGGCCGCGTGTCACGCCATCGTCGCTGACCCCGAGTTCCAGTGCCGGCGCCGCCGCCGGCCGGCCGAGCACCGCGACCACGGCGATCGCGACACCGACCGCTAGCCACCGCACGCGCCTAGGACCGCCCCGCCGCGTGCTCGAGCGCCAGCTGGTAGGCGTGGAGGTGGGCTGCTGCGCACCGCTCGGTGGTGAACTCGCTGGTCATGCGCTCGCGGCCGGCGGCTCCCATCCGATCCCGCCGGGCCGGGTCGGACACGAGCGCGGCGATGGCGGAGGCCAGGGCGGCGGTGTCCCGGGGCGGCACGACCAGGCCCTCGATCCCGTCGCGCACCACCTCGCCCACCGCCCCGACCGCCGTGCTGATGACCGGGATGCCCGCGGCCATCGCCTCCATTGCGACCGTCGGGACGCCCTCGGAGTTGGGGACGGACGCAACCACGAGCACGTCCAGGCCATGGAGCAACTCCGTGACGGGCCCATCGGGATCGATGACCTGGAGATCACCCAGCCGGCCCGCCTCGGACAGCGCCGCCGTCTCATACGCCTCATGCCCGGGGCTCGGCGAACCGATCACGCGCGCGGCGATCGCGGGCTCCGTGCGGGCAGCGGCAACCGCACGCGCGAACCAGTCGAGCCCCTTCTGAGGGTTGCGGTTGCCGATCAGGCCGACCGCGACGGTGCCGTCGGCGACCTCGAGCGCACGCCGGCCCCGTTGCTTGGCCTCCGGCGTGCGTCGCAGGGCGGCGACATCGACCGGCGGAAAGACGGTCACGTGCCGAGGTCCGAGACCCAGCACGCCCGGGTGCGCCCGCCCCAGCTCCCATCCGATGGTGGTGACGGCGTCGGCGCAACGGGTGGCGAGCGCCATTGTCAGATGCCGGAGCGCGGGCGGGGTCCGGGTGTCCTGGATGTGCCAGACGACCGCTCGGTTCGCCCGCCGTCCGGCAAGCCCCGCGTGGGGGTTGAGGTCGCCGTGGTTCTGCACCACATCCGCGCCGACCTCGTCGGCGAGCGCCGCCAGCGCCCGCACCTCGCCGGCGAAGGCGGCGACGAACCCCGCGTGCGATCGGAGGCTCCGCGTGGCGCGGAGCCGGTGCATGGGCACGCGCCGGACCTCCACGCCGGCCGCTTCGAGCCGCTTCACGGCGTTGCCCGGTTCGTCCGGGAGCGCGGCCACGATGCGCCATCCCGCGTGCGCGAAGTGATCTCGGAGTTGCACGCAGTGGTTGGCCGCGCCTCCGTACACCGGGGCCGGGATCACGGACAGCAAGGTCCGCGGCGTCACCCGGCGAGTCGCTGCAGGTGCGCCTCGCGTGCCGTCGTGACGGCTTCCACCATTCGGCGCGCGAACACGTCGGGAGCGAACCGCTGCGCGGACCACGCGATCACCTCGGGTGCCGTGTCGAGACGTTCGACGCGGCCGATCGCATCGACGACGTCGTCGACGGTCTGTTCGGCGAACAGCGCGCCGGTCAGGCCGTCCTCCTGCGTCTCGAGTGCGCCGCCGGCAGCGAAGGCGACGACGGGCTTACCTGCAGCATTGGCCTCCACCGCGGTGATTCCGAAGTCCTCCCGGCCCGGGAAGCACAGCGCCGAGCAGGAGCTCATCAGCTCAGTGACGCCGTCGTCGTCGAGTTGGCCGTGGAAGGTCACGAGATCGCTCGCGATACCGCGGAGCCGTTCTTCCTCGGGGCCGACCCCGACGATGTCCAGCGGCAGCCCGAGGCGCTTCGTTGCTTCGATCACGAGGTCGACCCGCTTGTAGGGCAGCAACCGGGAGACCACCAGCAGGCGGCGGCCCCTGGGCGTGGGCCGGAACCGCTCGACATCGACGGGAGGGTGGACGACGTGGGACTCGATCCCGTAGACCTTGCGCACGCGCTCGCGCACGTTGTGCGAATTGACGAGGTAGCAGTCCGCTTTGCGCGCGGCGCTGCGGTCCCAGCGCCGGAACGGTGCGAGCCCATGCCTGAGCAGCGTGCGATTGCGCAGCGCGGTGCCGAAGTACTCCATCGACGGGTCCAGCCACCGGGGCGGGGCGTGGCAGTACACGACGTGGGTCGTCTCAGGCGGTGTCCGCATGCCGTGCGCCCACCCGCTCGAGCTGGCGACGACGACGTCGGCTCCGGTCACCGTCATCCGGCCGATGGCGTGCGGGTAGAGGGGGAACAGCAACCTGAAGCGCTGGTCGACGGGGAGTCGGTCGAGCCAGGAGGTCCGGACGTCGCAATCCCCGAACTCGGGCAGCGTCGACAGTGGCCGGTAGAGCGACGTGTAGACAGGTGCCTCGGGCCAGATGCGCGTCATCTCGGCGACGACTCGCTCCGCCCCGCCGAACTGGTTCAGATAATCGTGGGCGATCGCGACGCGGACGCTGTGCTTCCCGTCCCTGTCAGCGTGGCCATTCGCATGGCCGTTGGCTTGACCGCCGCCAGTTGGGATTGTCAGCTCTTGCATGACAGGGAATTGGTCGATCCGATCCGTGCCACGAACCGGCCTCGACGAGCGATGCGTTTGGTGGCGACGCGAGTCGAGCCTGCCCTTAGCCGTGCGACCGTCCGACCCTGCCATCGGATGGTCACGCGCCCGCGCGACGGCGCCTTGAGCCACAATCGAGTGCCCCGCTTTACCCGCTTGCAAGAGAACGGGAACCTAAAAGCTCTCAGGGCGCCCTTCGGGCGCCCATCGGCGAAGTACATGCCGGATTGGTACGTGTACGGGTAGCCGCGACCCTCCGGTTCGTCGCGCACGCGCGTCCAGAACACATGATCGACACCCTGGCGCCACAGGATCGCGAACGCATCCGACGTCCAGCGCGCTCTCCTCCGCTCCGGCACGCCATCCGGATCGGGCGGATTGGAGTCCCACGAAAGCTCGGTGACCCACGTCGGCTTGCGGCGATGCGGGCGAGCGGTGCCCGCGCGAACCTTGCGCCGCACCAGGCGAACCAGCTTGTGGACGTCGGCGATGGACACGTCGTCCTCGTGCGACGCGGGGACGGCGGGTCGACCTACGGAGTAGGGCTGATGAGCGAACACGTCGAATCGAGTTGTCGCGGCAAGGGCGCGGCGCCAGAATCGTACGGGACGGGTTCGTCCAGTACCCCCGTATGGGGCAGCGCCTGCAGTGACCAGCTTCATGCCGGCGGCGTGCACGGGCGTCCAAGCTGCGTTCAGCATGTGTCGATACTGCTTCGGGGCTGTGCGCTGCGGCGCGAGGTACGTCGGCAGGTTCGGCTCGTTCCAGATCTGCACGTAGCGGACCTGGCCGGCGTAGCGGCGAGCCAGAGCGCCGGCGAACGTCCCGGTGGCGGCGGCATCGGGGCGCCACGAGCCCGCGATCGCCCTGGCGGGACGCGCGGGGCCTTCCGCCCATGTCGGCGCGTGGTCGACCGAGAGCACCGGCACGAGACCGTGCACCCGGGCGCCGGCGACGATCGCGTCGAGCGCACCCCAGCGGTAGCCGGGGTCGTCGGCGTTCGCGGGGTCGGCCGGACGTTGGGGAGCCACCGCCGACCAATCGACCTGGACGCGAATGAAGCTCGCTCCGCTCGCACGTGCCTCGTCGAAGCGAGCGCCTCCCGCTCCGAGCCAGAAGGGGTCCAGGTAACCGGTTGCGAACCCGCGGGCGTGCGCCGGCGTCGCGATCGTGACCAGGGCAAGGCCGACGATGAGGGCGAGGGCCCTAGGCGTCATCGTCGGCAGGAACGGTCCGGCGCGAGCGCGCCCACCATCCGAACATCGCCAGCGTCACGGCGAGTAGCGCGGTAAGCGTCCCACCCCCAACGGTGGATCCCTGTGACACGGCGCTGGCGAGGCCTGGAACCGTCCCCGGATAGGAGGGGCCTGCCCAGCCTCGAGCCTCCGGAGCTCGGTGCGGGCGGCCCACGCGCAGTCGACCGACGGCGAGGGCGATCTGACGGCCTTGAGGCGCTCCGCCCAACTCGGAGACGGTCTTGCGCGATACAGCGGGGATTTCATCCGGGCGCCGCCTGCCTTGTTCGGGAGACAGGACCTGCTCGCAGTACTCCTCGATCGCGGCCGTACCTGGTGGAGCGATGCACGAGGGAACAGCGTTGCCACCCCAGGCCGACGCGGGAATGGACCCCAGGATGACCAAGGCGACGGCGAATCCTGCGAGACGCACGAAATCAGCCTAGACGCTGGCGGGCTGCCCTAGATTCACACCGGGTCATGGAGGAGACTGTCCGCCGACCGGCGCCGGGCGTCGAAGCCGAACCGCCCGTCAGGTCCCGCTCGGCTTCGGACCGCCGTCCTGCGGGCCCTTGGGAGCGCGTGGCCGTGACGGTCGGGGTGGCCGGGCTCCTGGTCTTCTACGCAATTGGTGGCGGCACCTACGACGTCGTCGACCGGGGAGCCGCCGGAGTCGTCATCTGGTGGGCGTTGCTGCTGGGCCTCGCCTTGGGTGTGTTCCCCCGCATGTGGCCGCGAAGGGAGGTCTGGCTGGTGCTGGTCGCCGGCGGACTCCTGAGCCTGTGGACCCTCCTCTCGCTGACCTGGACGGAGAGCAGCGAACGGACGACCATCGAGCTCGCTCGTGTCGCGCATCACCTCGGATTGCTCGCCCTCGTCGTGTGCGTGCTGCGGCCGTCGACGGTGCGCGCGGCGCTCGGTGGGGTGACGCTCGCGGGCGTAGTCGTGTGCGGCCTGGCCCTGGCCTCGCGCTTGTGGCCAGATGCCTTCCCGGCGGATCGGGTCGCCGCGGCCTTCCAGGCGAACCGCCTCAACTACCCACTCAACTACTGGAACGCGGTTGCTGCCTGGGGGGCGATGACGACCGCTCTGGCTCTTGCGTGGAGCGCACATTCGCGCAAGGCCGTGCTGCGGGCGTTCGCGCTGGCGGCGGTGCCCCTGGCCGTCACGGTCGACTACCTCACCTACTCGCGCGCGGGCGTGGGCGGCGTGGTGATCGCGGTCGGGGTTCTTTTGCTCGCCGCGCGCACGCGTGCGGTCATGGTCATCCAGATCGTCGTGGCGGGTCTGGCTTCGTTCGTCGCGATCGAGGCCGTCCGCGGCGCGCCGGCGATCGCCGAAGCCACGGGCACGGACGGGCGCGGCACGGTGCTGCTTCTGCTCGCGGTCGGGATGGCCGGGTGCGCGGCTGTCGCCGTCGTGCTGCATGCCCTCAGCGCGGACGATCAGCTCCGGATGCCCGAGCGCATCGGCCGTCCGGCGATCGCGGGCGCGGTGGTCGTTGCGGTGATCGTCGGCGCCGTGGTCCTGCCCCCGGTGGTGAGCAGGGCTGCAGACGAGTTCAATCAGACCACGATCGCGGCGGACACCGATGATCCGGCGGCGCGGCTCACCAGCGCGGGCGGCAACCGCAACAACCTGTGGACGTCGGCCTTAGACGCATTCGACTCGGCTCGCTTCGAGGGCACCGGTCCTGGCACCTTCGAGTTCTGGTGGAACCGCCAGGGGGTCGACGGCGAGCACGTCAAGGACGCCCACTCGTTGTACGTCGAGGCGCTGGCCGAATCGGGGTGGCCGGGTTTCCTGCTCATCATCGCCCTCTGCGGGGGGCTCACCGCGGTGGCCCTGCGCGTCCGTGTCCTCGCCCGCGGGCGCTCGCGCGCGGGGGCGGCGGTGGCCGCCTTGAGCGTCTTCGTCGTCTGGTTGTTCCACGCGGGCGTCGACTGGATGTGGGAGGAGACCGCGGTGACCGCGGTGGCCCTTATCGCGGCGGGGTGCGCGTGCGTGGCCTTGCGTGGTTCGAGTCGCAGGCGACCGGGAGTCGGGTTCCGCGTCGCGGCGACAGCGGTGTGCATCGCCGCAATCGTGGTTCAGCTTCCGCCCCTGGTGGGCACGTCGCGCGTGCGCTCGAGCCAGCAGGAGCTGCGCGCGGGCGACCTCCTCGCCGCGCGAGCGAGCGCTGACGACGCCGTGAACGCATGGCCCTGGGCGTCCGCCCCCTACGTCCAGCGGGCCCTGGTGGGAGAGCGGGCCGGCGATCTCTCCCTCGCCCTGCGGGACATCCGCGAGGCGCAGCGGCGCGAGCCCACGAACTGGCGACACCCCCTCCTCCTGACCCGGATCGAGCTCGAACGGGGGGACGTGCCGGCCGCCTTCGCCGCGTATCGCCAGGCCCGGCGGCTACGCCCGCTCGCCACGGTGTTCCAGCGGCGCTGAACGCGTCGCCGACGCAGCCCGCCGTCTACGAAGACGGCAGGCTATGGCGGACGCGGGACTACTTGACGAAGAGGATCTCCGAGTACTTCGGGAGCGGCCAGAGGTCGTCGGCCACGACGGCCTCGAGCTTGTCGGCGACCTCGCGGACGGCGTCCATCGCGGGGAGGACGGCGTCGCGCACGTACTTGGCGCTGTCGATGACCTCGCCCTCCGGGTGCTCCTCGTTGGCCGACTCGAGCTTGCGGATCGCGAAGATGAACTCCTTGACGAGCTCCTCCGTCTCCCCGATCAGCTCCTCGATGCCGGCGGCCTTGAGCTGGGCCAGGTGCCGGGTGGCCGCGGGCAGCAGCATCGTGCGGGCGATGGCCTCGGCCGTCTCGCCCTCGATGTTGACGTTGGTCGTGTACTGCTCGGCGAGGACCTCGTAGCGGGACTCGAGCTCGCGCGCGGAGAGGACGTTGAACTTCTCGAAGATCGCCTGCACGCCCGGGTCGACCAGCGCGGGCAGCGCGTCGGGCGTCGTGCGCAGGTTCGGCAGGCCGCGGGACTCCGCCTCGGCGTGCCACTCGTCCGAGTAGCCGTCGCCGTCGAAGACGACGCGCTTGTGCTCGGTCCAGGTCGCCTTGACCGTCGCCAGCACGGCCTCCTCGACCGACGCCCCGCCCTCCATCTTCTCCTCGAGGGAGTCGACGAGGTTCTGGATCGCGTCCGCGGCGATCGTGTTGAGCACGGTGTTGCACAGCCCGAGGGACTGCGACGAGCCGGCCGCGCGGAACTCGAACTTGTTGCCCGTGAAGGCGAACGGCGAGGTCCGGTTGCGGTCGCCGCCGTGCATCGGCAGGCGCGGCAGGACGGACGGGCCGAGGCCGAGGAACGACTGCGGGGTGCCGCCGTCGTCCGAGCCGGACTCGATCGCGTTGAACGCCTTCTCGAGCTCGGCGCCGAGGAAGACGGAGATGATCGCCGGCGGCGCCTCGTTGGCGCCGAGGCGGTGGTCCTGGCCGACGCCGGCGATCGACGCGCGCAGCAGGCCCGCGTGGTCGTCGACGGCGGCGATGACCGCCGCGCAGAAGAACAGGAACAGCAGGTTCTCGTGCGGCGTGTCGCCCGGCTCGAGCAGGTTGATGCCCGTGTCGGTGCCCATCGACCAGTTGTTGTGCTTGCCCGAGCCGTTGACGCCGGCGAAGGGCTTCTCGTGCAGCAGGCAGACGAGGCCGTAGCGCCGCGCGACGTTCTGCAGGATCTGCATCGTCAGCATCTGGTGGTCGACGCCGATGTTGGAGTTCTCGAAGATCGGCGCGACCTCGTACTGGGCGGGCGCGACCTCGTTGTGGCGGGTCTTGATCGGGACGCCGAGCTTGGCCAGCTCCTGCTCGCACTCGAGCATGTAGGCGAGCACGCGCTCGGGGATCGACCCGAAGTAGTGGTCGTCGAGCTCGTGGCCCTTGGGCGGCTTGGCGCCGAACAGCGTGCGGCCCGTCGTGTACAGGTCGGGGCGCTCGTAGTAGTACTGCTCGTCGATCAGGAAGTACTCCTGCTCGGGGCCGACGGTCGTGAAGACCTGCGTCACGTCGTCCTTGCCGAGGAGCTTCAGGGCCTGCAGGGCGGCGCTGGACAGCGCCTCCATCGAGCGCAGCAGCGGGATCTTGGTGTCCAGCGCCTCGCCGGTCCAGGACGCGAAGGCGGTGGGGATGCAGAGCAGGGTCCCGTTGGGGTTCTCCAGCAGGAAGGCCGGCGAGCTCGGGTCCCAGGCGGTGTAGCCGCGGGCCTCGAAGGTCGCCCGGATGCCGCCCGTCGGGAACGAGGACGCGTCCGGCTCGCCCTGGATGAGCTCCTTGCCGGAGAAGTCGGCGATCGCCGCGCCGTCGCCGGTGGGCCCGAAGAACGAGTCGTGCTTCTCGGCGGTGGAGCCGGTGAGCGGCTGGAACCAGTGCGTGTAGTGGGTCGCGCCGCGCTCCATCGCCCATTCCTTCATGGCGGTGGCGACGGCGTCGGCGAGCTCGGCGTCGAGCGCCGAGCCGGACTCCAGCGCCGTCTGCAGCTGCTTGTAGACGGACTTCGGGAGCCGCTGGCGCTGGACGATGGGGGAGAAGACGTTCGAGCCGAAGACCTGGGCGCCGGGAGCGGTCAGATCCGTGGCGCCCATGGCGCCGCCGTTGGGCGACCACTGGGCGGCCATGACGTTGTGAGTGCGGGTGCGGGCCATAGGCGGCTCAGCCTAATCGCGCACCGGGCCAAGCCAGGTTGTCCACGTGGACAAACTTGCGGCGGGCTGTTTCGCCGCGCGACGTCCCCTTCCGGACGTTATCTAGGACCCCCAGACTGCGAGTTGTTGCGCTAGAACTGCCACTATCCGGCATAATCACGTGACGTCCACCGGTCTGCCCAGGGGAGATTGAAGTCCATGACCAGAATGAAGTCGATCATCACGCTCGCGTGTATTACCGCGATTGCCCTCGGCGCGGTCGCCTTTGCGGCGACCATCAACGGCACGCCCGGCCCCGACTTCCTGGTCGGCACCCCCGGCAACGATCGCATCAACGCGATGGGAGGCGACGACATCGTCTTCGGCCTCGCGGGCAACGACCGCATCGACGCCGGTGAGGGCGACGACAGCGTCCGCGGCGACGGCTCGTGTCCTCCCGGCACCACCGATCCCTCGTACTGCAGCGACGGCGGCAGCGGCGACGACACGCTGATCGGGCGCGACGGTGACGACTACCTCGGCGGCGACGGCGGCGACGACACGATCCGCGGCCAGGGCGACGACGACACCATCCGCGCCAACCCGGGCGACGACTTCGCCGCGGGCGGCCCGGGCGTCGACAGCGTGGCGGGCGGCGTCGGCAACGACCAGGTCTTCGGCCGGTCCGGAAACGACCAGGTCGCGGGCAACGAGGGCGATGACACCGTCGACGGCGGCACCGGCCAGGACCGGATCGACGGCGGCAAGGGCGACGACCTGATCAAGGCGCGCGACGGCGAGCGCGACCAGATCCGCTGCGGCCCGGGCTACGACACGGTCAAGGCCGACGCGATCGACAAGTTCAACGACCCCGCCGACTGCGAGAACGTCAGCGTCAAGTAGCGCCCCCTCGGCCTGGTGGGTTGTCCACCGGGCCAAGGTGAGTCCCAGGCCGTTTGTCCCCCGTCCGGACCTGTTCCAGCGGGGCGGGGTGGGGGCCGACAAGTTCCGCCCGGTGGATAAACCGATTGGCCGCCCGGCCATGGAGAGTGGGCGGCTATGAAGAGAACTCTCCCCCTTGCCGTGCCCCTCTTGCTGTTGGCGTTCCCCGCGCTCGCGGGTGCCGCCACGCCCGAGCCCACCACGCTGAAGACGCAGACGAACGTCGACACCCTCTGGGTCGTCGTCGCCGCGCTGTTCGTGTTCTTCATGCAGGCCGGGTTCGCCTTCCTCGAGATCGGCTTCTCCCGCGCGAAGAACGCGGGCACGATCGTCGCGAAGATCCTCACCAACCTCTCCATCGCCTCGATCGGCTACTGGGCTTGTGGGTTCGCCCTGGCCTTCGGTGGCGCCGGTGCGATCGCCGGCACGGACGGGTTCTTCCTGTCCAACTACGGCGACCCGATCAAGACCTTCGGCGCCATGGGCTTCTCCACGGTCACCCCCGAGGTCAAGTTCTTCTTCCAGTTCGTCTTCTGCGCGGTGTCGCTGGCGATCGTCTGGGGGACCACGCTCGAGCGCATCAAGTTCGGCGTCTACGTCCTCTACGCGATCATCTTCAGCGCGGTCATCTACCCGATCGGCTCGCACTGGGTCTTCGGCGGCGGCTGGCTGCAGGCCAACCTCGGCATGCAGGACTTCGCCGGCTCGACCGCCGTCCACCTGATCGGCGCGACCGGCGGCCTGGCCGCCCTGCTGCACCTCGGCTCCCGCCGCGGGAAGTACGGCCCGGACGGCAAGCCGCGGGCGATCCCCGGCCACAACATGCCGCTCTTCGGCCTGGGCATCTTCATCCTGTGGCTCGGCTGGTTCGGCTTCAACCCGGGCTCGACCCTGGGTGCGGCTGACGGTCGCTTCGGCCAGGTCATCGTCGTCACGAACCTCGCGGCCGCGGCCGGCGTCCTCGGCGCCCTCCTCGTCGCCAGGCTCAAGACGGGCACGCTGGACATCGGCATGGCGGGCAACGGCGCGATCGCCGCGCTCGTCGCCATCACGGCGCCCTCGGGCTACGTGAGCGCGTGGGCGGCCCCGATCATCGGCCTCGTCGCCGGCCTGATCGTCCCGCTGTGCATCTACGCGATCGACAAGAAGCTCGACGACCCGGTCGGGGCGCTGTCGGCCCACGGCATCGCCGGCGTCTGGGGCACGATCTCCTGCGGCCTGTTCACCGATCCGACGCTCGCCGCCTACAACGGCGTCGGCGACGGCGGCCTGTTCTACACGGGCGACTTCGGTCAGCTCGGCGTCCAGGCTCTCGGCGTCGTCACGGTGTTCGCGTTCGTGTTCATCGCCTCCTACGGCTCCTTCGCCCTGATCAAGATGGCGATGGGCGGCACGCTGCGGGTGACCGCCGACGAGGAGGACGCCGGCCTGGACATCTCCGAGCACGGCATGTACGGGTACCCGGAGCAGTTCATCCCGGCGCCCGAGCTGATCGGCTACACCTCGCCCGACCCGTCCCTCGCGGCGGAGCTGGGGCGGACCGGCCGAAGTGTCACCGCCACGCCGAGCTCGGCGGGGGTCTAGGTCATGAAGAAGATCGAGGCCTACATCCGCCACGAGGCGTTCGAGCCGATCCGCATGGACCTGCTCGCGCTCGGCTTCCCGTCCATCTCGGTGTCCGAGGTCAAGGGCAGCGGCCGGCAGAAGGGGATCACGGAGCGCTATCGCGGCGCCGAGCTGACCAACTACCTGCGGCCGAAGCTCAAGCTCGAGTGCGCCGTCGCGTCGGGTGACGTCGAGGCGGTGGTCGAGTGCATCCTCCGCCACGCGCGGACGGGCGAGATCGGCGACGGCAAGGTGTTCGTCGTGCCGCTCGAGCAGTCCTACCGGGTGCGCACGGGGGAGAGCGGCGAAGAGACGCTGCAATCCCACCCGGACGCCGCCGCCGCCGTCAACGGCTAAGCGAACCGCTGCCAGCCTCGCCGGCACCCGAGCAGGACCCGGACGGGACCGCCACCCGTCCGGATCCGGCCGCCACCCGGCTGCGAACCGTCCACATGGACATGGTCGCGGCCGTGGTGGCCGGCGAGGGGCTGCACCGCGTGTGCAACCTGGCCGCCGACGCCATCAAGGCCCCGGTCGCGGTCGTCGTGCCGCGGCTGGGCGCCTTCATCGGGGGAGACACGGACACCGACGTGGACCCGATCGCGTCCTACGTGCACGCGCGGATGCGGGGCCGGCCGGCGTCGGTCCCGGCCGGCGTGGGGGTCGAGATCCCGATCGAGTCCGGCGGGGAGACCGTCGGCGCCGCCCTGACCCTGGGGGAGGCCGGCGCGGACGCTCCGGAGTTGCTGCACGCCGTCTCCGTCGCCGTTCTCACCGAGCTGGCCATGGCCGACGCGCGCGTGGAGGTGGAGGAGAACCTCCGCGGCTCCTTCCTCGAGCAGCTGCGCGCGGGCTCGATCGGCGACGACGCGGTCCGCCGCGCCGCCCGCTTCGGCTGCGACCTGTCCCGCGGCGCCGTCGCCCTGTGCGCGGAGCCGACCGGGGAGCGCATCCGCCACCTGATCGCGCTGGTGGTCGACGAGGCGCCGGGCGCGCTGGCCCAGCTCGCCGACGACGGCCGCGTCCACGGCCTGATCCCGCCGCCGGAGGACGGCTCGGACCCGCTCGGCCCGGCCCGCCGGGTCGCGGCGCGCCTGCGGCCGCACGGCGTCGCCGGGCTGTCGTCGTACCACGCGGACCCCACGACCCTGGGGCGCGCGCTGGACGAGGCGGCTCTGGTGCTGGACGTCACCCGGCTGGGCGGGGGCGGCGACGTGGGGGACGGCACCTACCGGCTGCTGTTCCGCGTGCTCGCCTCCCACCCCGAGGAGGTCCGGTCCTTCTACGACGACACGATCGCGCCCCTGGCCCGCTACGACGAGCAGTACGGCTCGAATTTGGTCGGGACTCTGGAAGCCTGGTTCGAGCACGACTGCTCGACCGTCGCCACCGCAGGCGCCATCTTCGTGCACCGCCACACCGTCGCCTACCGGCTCGAGCGGGTGAAGGAGCTTTCCGGCCTGGATCCGCTCAAGAGCGAGGACCGGGAGCGGCTCGGGCTCGGGCTCAAGGCGGGCAAGGTGATCGCGCCCGGCACGGCCAGGTAACCTCGCGGGCGTGAAGAAGGTCGAGGCGTTCATCCGACACGAGGCGTTCGAGCCGATCCGCATGGAGCTGCTCCAGCTGGGCTTCCCGAGCATGTCCATCACGGAGGTCAAGGGTTCGGGGCGGCAGAAGGGGATCACGGAGCGCTATCGCGGCGCCGAGCTGACCAACTACCTGCGGCCGAAGCTCAAGATCGAGTGCGTCGTCGCGGACCAGGACGTCGACACGATCGTCGACGCGGTCCTGCGGCACGCGCGGACGGGCAACATCGGCGACGGCAAGCTGTTCATCATCGACGTCGAAGAGGCCTACCGCATCCGCACCGGGGAGAGCGGCGAGGAGACGCTGCAGTCCCACCCCGGCGCCGGCGACCCGCTCGCCTGACGCGCCGCGCGGTGTCCGAGCCCGTCCGCTACCCGCAACGTCAGTACCAACCGCCCGAGGACGCGACGGAGATCGTGTTCGTGCGGCACGGCGCGTCGGCCGAGGCCGTCGCCGGCGAGCAGCACGAGATGCTCGAGGGGCGCGGCAACCCGCCGCTCTCGCCGACCGGCCGGGAGCAGGCAGAGAAGGTCGGCGCGCGCCTGGCCCGGGAGAAGCTGGCGGGGATCTACGTCTCCAGCCTGCGCCGCACGCACGAGACCGCAGCGCCGCTGGTGGCCCGCCTCGCCATCACCCCGATCGAGCTGGCCGACCTCTCCGAGGTCTCGCTGGGCGACCTCGAGGGCGGCGAGTTCCGCATCCGCGCCCACCACCGCGACCCGATCGTCCTGCGAGCGCTCGCCGAGGAGCGCTGGGACGCGATCCCCAACGCCGAGCCGATGGAGCAGTTCGCCGCGCGCGTGCGCCGCGCCGTCGACGCGATCGTCGGCCACGCGGGCCCCGGCGTCACCGTCGCCGCCTTCGCGCACGGCGGCGTCATCGGCGAGCTGTGCCACCAGGCCACGCACTCGCGCCGGTTCGCGTTCATGCGCAACGACAACACGTCGATCAGCCGCATCGTCGTCCACGCGGACGGCAGCCTCTACCTGCGGTCGTTCAACGACATCTCCCACCTGACCTGAGATCAAGCCCGGCCGCGATCTGGTCGATAGCCAAAGGGTGACCGCGGGACGAGAAGCACTGATCGCGGAGGCGTGGGAGAAGCACCGCCCGTCGATGGTCGAACGCGTCGAGCTGCTCGAGCGCGCCGTCGCCGAGCCCGAGGTCCGGGAGGAGGCCCTGAGGGCGGCGCACCAACTGGCGGGCTCCGCCGGGACGTTCGGCTTCCCGCACGTCTCCGAGCTCGCCCGGCGCTGCGAGCAACTCCTCATCGAAGCCGCCGAGACCGACGAGCTGGCCCGCCTGGCCGGCGAGATCCGCGCCGAGCTGCTCGAGCGCCCCGAGGCCGAACCGTCGTCCGACGAGGCGCCCCCGCCGCCGCGCCAGGCCGAGCCCGCGAGGCTCCCGCTGGCCCTCGTCGTGACGCAGGAAGCGGGCACGGGGGAGCGGCTGCGCTCCGATTCCGAGCGCCGCGGCCTGCGCGTCGTCGCCGCCCGGCCCGACGAGGTCGGCATGCGCATCGACCAGTCACCGCCCGACGTCGCCATGCTCGACCTGGCCGCCGACGGCGCGCTCACGGCGCTCGACCTCCTCCGGGACGTGCCCGTCGTCGTGCTCGGCGGCGAGGTCTCCGTCGAGGAGCGCATCGACCTGGTCGGTCGCGGCGTCGACGTCGTGATGGCGATCGACTCCACGCTCGACGAGGCCGTCGGCCAGGCCGCCCTGCTCGTGCAGACCCGCTGTTCCGCCCACGCGGCGATCGTCGTGGACGGCGCCGACGACCTGCGGCCCGAGCTCGAGTCCGCGGGCTTCGCCGTGGTCGCTCCGGACTGGGACGACCCGGGTGACACCGCGCTGGTCGTCCTCGGCGGCGAGCAGCTCGACCGCTGCCGCGTCCTGCGGGCCGACCCGCGCTGGGCCGGCGTCACCGTCGTCGTGGCCGGCGATGCCGATCCCGCCGCGGCCTTCGCCGCCGGGGTGGACGACCTGGTCACGCCGGGCCCGGACCTCGAGCCGCGGCTGCGCAACCACGTCCGGCGCGCCGGGGCGCGCCAGGCGCTCACGGGCGTCGACACCGCCACCGGTCTCCCCGACCGCCGGATGGCCTCCGTCCTGCTCGGCAAGATGCTCCGGCTCGCGGAGCGGGTGGACAAGCCCGTGTGCGTCGCGCGGATCGTCGCCGACGACCCGGCCGACCTGCGCGCGCTCGGCGCCGTGCTGCGGCGCAACCTGCGCGGCGAGGACGTCGTCGGGCGCTGGGGGGACGGGCTCATCGCCGCGCTCTTCGGCACCGACCAGAGTGCCGCGATCCACCGTCTCACCACCCTGCTGCGCAAGGTGCCCGCCGACTTCCGCGGTGGCGTCGCCCAGTTCCCGACGGACGGCGCGGCGCTCGAGAGCCTCATCACCATCGCCGACGAGGCGGCTCAGCACGCGCCCGTCAGCCAGATCGCCGCCGCGGGCCGGGCGGCCCTGACCCAGCAGGTCGACGTGGCGATCATCGAGGACGACGAGGCCACGTCCGAGCTGATCACGGAAGCGCTCAGCAGCCGCGGCCACCGCTGCTGGCGGTTCTCCAACGGCGCGGGCGCCGTCGCGATGCTGCTCGGCGAACGCCCCCGCGTGCGCGCGCGGGTGATGCTCGTCGATCTCAACCTGCCGGCCGTCGGCGGGGTGGAGCTGCTCACCGTCTTCGGCCGCGACCCGAGCCTGCGGACCTCGCGCATCATCGTCATCAGCGCCGAGGACGCGCCGGAGATGATCCAGCGGACCCGCGACCTCGGGGCCAGCGACTACTTCATCAAGCCGCTCGACATCGACGACCTGGTCGAGCGCGTCGAGGGTGCGCTCGGCCGCCGCCGCTGAGGAATCAAGTCCGCGGCCTGACGGGCCGATACCCCGATAAGTGGCTACTTACCGGCAGGCGATGGTCGCTGCGGTGTGGGAACAGAACCGCTCGGTCTTCGACGAGCGGATCGCGCTGCTCGAACGCGTCCAGACCGAGCCCGAGCTGCGCTCGGAGGCGTGCCGGGCGGCCCACCAGCTCGCCGGCTCCGGCGGCACCTTCGGCTTCCCCCTGGTCTCCGAGCTCGCCCGCCGCTGCGAGGACCTGCTGAAGTCGGACGCCGCCGCCGCCCAGATGGTCGAGTGGGTCGCCGCGATGAAGGCCGAGGTCGCCATCCCGGACGCCGGGGCGACATCCGTGGAGCTCGACCCCGAGCCGGAACCGGACGAGGAGGTGGCAGACCCGCGGGCGGTGAACCTGCCGGGCGTCCTCGTCGTCTCCGAGGACCCGGAGCTGGTGGAACGCCTGCGCATGGAGGCCGGGCGTCGCGGGCTGCGCCTGTTCATCGCGCCCCGCGCCGAGGCCAGCCAGTCCTTCGCGCTCGACAAGCCCGACGCGGTCCTGCTCGATTTGTCCCTGCCGGACGCCGTGGAGATCCTCGCCGAGCTGCGGCGCGACCATCCCGACGTCGCCGTCCTCGCCCTCGCCGTCGCCGATCGCTTCGCCGACCGCCTACGGGTCGCCGAGCACGGCGCGGCAGGCTTCCTGCCCGCATCGACGCCGCCGGCCGAGGTGATCGACCACGTCACCCTCGTCCTCCAGCGCCGGGCCGGGGCCGGCGACCGCGTCCTGGTCGTCAGCCACGACCGGGCCGCCCAGGCGGAGCTCGAGGCCGCCGGGCTCGAGGTCGTGACGCTGCCCTCCGAAGGGGACGTCTGGGACGAGCTCACGCGCGTGAACCCGGCGGCGATCATCCTCGGCGAGCACGACCTGGAGCTGGCGCGGGTGCTGCGCAACGACCGCCGCTGGTCGATCGTGCCGGTCGTGGTGGTCGGCGACGTGGAACCGGAGATCGTCTTCGCCGCCGGGGCCGACGACATCGCTCCGACCGACCAGCTGGTCGCGCGCGTGCGCAACCACCTCGCCCGCAACCGCGTGCACCAGTCGCTGGCGGACACCGACCCGCTCACCGGCCTGCGCAACCGTCGCACCTCCACGTCGGCGCTCAGCCACCTGATCCGCCTGGCCGAGCGCCTCGACCGTCCCGTCTGCGTCGTCGAGATCGACGTCGACCACTTCAAGAAGGTCAACGACACCCACGGTCACATCGCCGGCGACTCCGTGCTGCGCCGCTTGGGGGAGCTGCTCAAGACCTCCTTCCGCGGTGAGGACGTGGTGGCGCGGTGGGGTGGCGAGGAGTTCGTCGTCGGCCTGTTCGGGCTCGACCGCGAGGGCGCGATCGACCGCGTCGGCGACCTGCTGGGACGCTTCCGCTCCGAGGCCTTCATCAA
Source organism: uncultured Solirubrobacteraceae bacterium (assembly GCA_963740765.1). Lineage (GTDB taxonomy): Bacteria > Actinomycetota > Thermoleophilia > Solirubrobacterales > Solirubrobacteraceae > DATLGB01. The sequence continues at coordinate 57,741 of CAVUFN010000010.1, forward strand.
CAACGACGGCGAGGAGTTCACGCTCACCTTCAGCGCCGGGGTCGCGCAGTACCCGTCCGACGGCGCCGACCTCGAGTCCCTCTACGACGCCGCCGACCAGGCGCTCTACGCCGCCAAGCGCAACGGGCGCGACCAGGTGGCAGGCGCGGGCACGGGGAGCATGGTCACCCAGCAGGTCGACGTCGCCGTCATCGAGGACGAGGACGCCACCTCCGAGCTCTTCGCGACCGTCCTCACCGAGCGCGGCCTGCGCTGCTGGCGGTTCTCCAACGGGGCGGGGGCCGTCCAGATGCTGCTCGGGGAGCGGCCCGACGTGCGCGCGCGGGTGATCCTGCTCGACCTCAACCTGCCGGCCGTCGACGGCATCGAGCTGCTGACGCTGTTCGCGCGCGAGGGGATCCTGAAGTCGTCGCGGGTGATCGTCGCCACCGCCGACTGTCGCGAGGGCACGATCGCCCAGGCCCGGGACCTCGGCGCGCGCGACTACCTGGTCAAGCCGATCGACCTCGACGACCTCACGGCCCGCGTCGAAGAGGCGCTGGGGCGCCGGCGCTAGCTAGTTCGAGGAGTCGCCGGGCTCGCGGATGACTTCGCCGTCGTCGCCCACGCGGGCGTTGGGCGGCGTGTCGTCGACCTTGACCTTGAAGGTGCCCTTGGTGGTGCCGCCCGACGCGACCTTCGCCTTGCCGGTCAGCCCGGGCGAGACGGAGTAGTTGATCGTGTAGTCGCCCGCCTTGACGGCGGTGACCTTCCACTCGAAGTCCTTGGACTGCCCGGCCTTCAGCGGCCCGAGCGCCCACGTGTTCGTGTAGGAGGTGTCGCCGCCCTCGGGCCCCTCGTCGACGATCCAGATCGGTCGCGAGGGGTCCGAGACGTCGGGGTCGGCGATGTCGGAGGAGAAGGCCTGCGCGGCGCCGCCCGAGTCGCCGGGCTCGGTCGCGACGGTGACCGAGACGTCCGGCAGCGTCTTGTCATCGACGTTGCGCACCGAGATCTTCATCGTCGCCGGATCGGCGATCGACTGCTGCTTCGGGAACGACGCGTCGGTGATCTCGACCTTGTACGAACCGGCCTTCTCGGCCTTGTCCTGGCGCTCCCCGCCACCACACGCGCCCACGCCGACGGCGCACAGCGTCACGGCCACAAGGGGTGCCGCAGGCGACCCAGGCCGCTTAAGCGCGGCGAAGGTCGTAATGGGTCGCCGGAGGCGGGCCCCCCGATTGTGTCCCCATCGTCCCCTCAGCACAGCCGGAGTTGTACCAGCCAGGCCGGAGTCCGACACCCGATCCCCGTTGCGCGCGTGTTAGGCACGGCGTAGCGTGCCCGCGCGATGCCCCGTCTCCCGTACGCGATCGAGCGTCTGCGCTACAAGCGCGCGAGAGGCTTCGAGCCACCTCCGCGGTGGTCCGAGATCACCGGCTACGAGCCGATGCTGGACGTCCTGCGGTCGCTGCGGGACGTGCCCGGCGACGTCCTCGAGATCGGAGTGCTGGCCGGCGGCGGCACCTACAAGCTGGCCCGGACCGCGCCGGAGCGGACGATCATCGCCGTCGACATCTTCGATCTCAACTTCGACGACACCCCGTCCCAGGACGGGTCGAAGATGGCCGAGATCTACGACCGTCACTTCAAGGGCGCCGGCTTCGAGGGGACCCAGCGGGAGGTGTTCGACCGCATCACGGCCGGCTTGGGGAACCTGACGGTCATCGCCGGGGACAGCACCCAGGTCGAGATCCCGGCGGACCGGCTGGTGCTCTCGTTCGTCGACGGCCACCACGCGCCCGAGTACGTGCGCAAGGACTTCCACACGGCGTGGTCGCGGACCTCGCCGGGCGGCGTCGTCGTGATGCACGACTACGGCGCCGACCTGCCCGAGGTGACCCTCGCGATCCACGAGCTGATCGGCGAGCACGCACGCGAGATCGAGCGCACCTGGACCGAGCGCAACTCGATCTACCTCCAGAAGCGCGCCGGAACGCCACCTTTCGGTTGACGTCCTGTTAGGGCGCCGTTCCCAGTTGGCACTCGGGGCTCCGAACGCCTACGCTTCTGTCCGCTGCGCCGGGGGGATCCCGTGCGTGGGGAACGAGTAGGGGAGAGAGACACACACAATGGTCCGCGGCGTTGCCGATCGCGCCTTCCTTCCGACCAAGAATCTCTTGGAGGAAGTGGGGGACATGATGATCCTCACGGGTAAGACGATCGTGTCGGCGGTTCGGCCGCCGTATCCCTACGGCGGCGAGTTCGTCGGGCAGTTCTTGTTCGCGTTGAAGTTGTGCTGGTTCCCGCTGGTGGTCTCGACGGTGGCGTTCGGGTACGGCGCGCCGGGGTTGCAGGCGGCGAACTTCCTCGTGCTCTTCGGTGCGCTGGACCGCCTCGGCGGGTTCTTCGTGCTCGCGTCGATCCGGGAGTTCGCGCCGTTCGTGACGGCGATCGTGATGGCCGGCGTCGCGGGCACGGCGATCACCGCCGATCTCGGCGCTCGCAAGATCCGGGAGGAACTGGACGCCCTGCAGGTCCTCGGCGTCGACCCGGTCAAGAACCTCGTCGTGCCGCGCTTTCTCGCCTTGATGCTCGTGACGGGCCTGTTCAACATCTACGCCCTGCTCTTCGGCATCTTCGGCGGCATCGTCGCGACGCTGGTCAACGGGGCGCCGTTGGGTCCGTTCTGGGCGACGTTCTTCACCAACGCGTCGGTCACGGACCTCTGGGGCAGCGTCCTGAAGACGACGTTGTTCGGGGCGATCATCGCGATCGTCTGCTGCTACAAGGGCATGACGGCGTCCGGCGGAGCTGAGGGTGTCGGCCGAGCCGTGAACCAGGCGGTGGTGATCGCGATCATGGGTGTGTTCGCGTTCAACTACGTGTTCACGCAGACGCTGCTCGCCACCCATCCCGAGATCGCGGTGATCAAGTAATGGGCTGGCTGTCGGTCCCGCGCGACTGGATCGCCTCCTTCGGCGAGATCGTCAAGTTCTGCTCGCGCATCGTCGGCGCCGTCTACGGGCTGCGCGTCTTCAAGTTCTTCGGCGAGGCGCTGCGCCAGGCCGGCCTGCTGATCCTCAGCTCGACCATGGTCATCTGGGGCCTGATCTTCATCATCGGCCTGCAGTGCGGGATCGAGGGCGCGTACTTCAACCGCTCCGTCGGCGCGCCCGCCTACGCCGGCGTGTTCTCGGCCTGGTGCGACCTGCGCGAGCTCGTCCCGTACGCCTTCGGCTACATGATGGCCGCCAAGGTCGGCACCGGCATCGTCGCCGAGCTCGGCTCGATGCGGATCTCCGACGAGATCGACGCGCTCGAGGTCATGGGCATCAACTCGATGGTCTTCCTGTGCGCGACCAAGCTGCTCGCCTCCTGGCTGGTGCTGCCGTTCATGTACCTGGCCGGGATCGGGGCGGGCTTCTTCGCCTCCTATCTGGCGGTGGTCCAGCAGATCGGCGAGGTCTCCAGCGGCGGGTTCTTCCTGATCTTCTGGATGTTCCAGAACCCACCCGACCTCCTGTACTCCGTCATCAAGGCGATGACGATGGCCACGGTGATCGTGCTGGTCGGGTGCTACTACGGCTACAACGCCGGCGGCGGCCCGGTCGGGGTCGGGACGGCGACGGCGAAATCGATGGTGCTCAACATCGTGTTGGTGCACCTTGTGGGGATGTTGGGGACACAGCTGTTCTGGGGCGCGAACCCACGAGCACCGATCGGGGGATAGATGGGCATCTTCGACCGCAACAACAAAGACGACCAGGGCGAGGCGATTCCTCCGCCCCCGTCCTCGCCGCCGTCGGCGCAGGACCGTGAGGACGTCCCGCCGCCGCCGGAGCAGGCGCAGGGCGAGTCCACCTGGCTCGAGGAGGAGGACGACGCCCGCGCCGCCGACGCCTCCAAGCCGGTGACCGCAGAGGAGATGGAGACGGCCCCGGCCTCGGACGCGCGCGTGACCAAGGAGCAGGACCGCGGCCCCGGCGGCCCGCCCGACCTCGCCAACTACGACCCCTCCGCGGACGCGTACAACCAGGACAAGATCCCGGGCGCGGCCGCTCGCGAGGAGTACGCGCGCTCGATGGTCCCGCCCGGCGGCGACCCCAACGACGAGTACCGCTGGCACACGGGCCGCATCCGCGAGACGGGTGCCGAGGACGCCGTCGAGTTCGTCGAGGTCCACAAGGCCTTCGGCCGCAACAAGATCCTCCGCGGCCTCAACATGGGCATCCCGGAGAACAAGATCTCCATGATCCTCGGCCCGTCGGGCACCGGCAAGTCCGTGTGCATCAAGCACATGGTCGGCCTGCTCTACCCCGACGACGGCGATGTCCTGGTCCACGGCGAGTCGATCCCGAACATGGTCGACGACCGCCTCTTCGAGGTGCGCAAGAAGTTCGGCGTCCTCTTCCAGGACGGCGCGCTGTTCGGCTCCATGAACCTCTTCGACAACGTCTGCTTCCCCCTGCGCCAGCACACGGACAAGGGCGAGGAGGAGATCGAGGACATCGTCATGCGTCGCCTGCGCGAGGTCGGCCTCGAGTCCGCCACGGACAAGATGCCCAACGAGCTGTCGGGCGGCATGCGCAAGCGCGCCGGCTTCGCCCGCGCCCTCGTGCTCGACCCCGACATCGTGCTCTTCGACGAGCCCGACTCGGGCCTGGACCCCGTGCGCACCGCCCTGCTGTGCGAGCTGATCCAGGAAGTGCACGAGGAGAACGGCGGCGCCTACGTCGTCATCACGCACGACATCATGAGCGCCAAGCGCGTGGCGGAGCACATCTCCGTCCTCTGGAAGGGCCGGATCGTGGAGTCCGGGCCGGCCCAGGAGCTCTTCAACTCGGACAACATGTTCGTCCGCCAGTTCCTCTCCGGGGCGTCCCGCGGGCCCCTCGGGATGGAGTGAACCTCACGGCGTCTCGCTGACGACCGTCGCCCGCGGCAATCGGTGCGTACGAGAGGATGCGCGGGCGCGCGCCTGCTTCCCACAGGCAACCCGGGATAAACACTGCGCGTCTAGCATTCCGCGGGTTGGTAGGGGAGACTTCCCCGCCCAGGCAGTCCGTCAGCAGGTCGGTACGAGGGGAGAAGCGGAAGAGGGATGATCGCGCGGTTCGCCGCACTTGGAGCCGTTGTGGTCGCAGTCGTGTTGCTGGTGGTCGTCCTGACGGGCGGCTCGAAGGCCCATGACTACTCCCTGCTGTTCCAGAACGCCGGCCAGCTCGTCAAGGGCGACGACGTTCAGGTGGGGGGCCGCCGCGTGGGCACGATCAAGACGATCGAGCTGACCGACGACAACCAGGCGCGCGTCCGCGTCACCGTCGAGGAGCCGATCGCCCCCCTGCACGAGGGCACCCAGGCGATCATCCGCGCGACCTCGCTGTCGGGCGTGGCCAACCGCTACATCGCGCTGACGCCCGGCCCGCAGAACCGGCCCGAGTTCGACGACAAGGCCGAGCTGGGCAGCGACAAGACGACGACGATCATCGACCTCGACCAGCTCATCAACACGCTGGACGCCCCGACGCGGCAGGACCTGCAGAAGGTCATCAAGGGCTTCTCGACCCAGCTCGACGGACAGGGCGACCAGGCCAACGAGGCCGCCAAGTACTTCAACCCCGTGCTCTCGACCTCGCGCCGGCTGATCGCCGAGGTCACCGACGACGAGCAGGTGCTGACCGACCTGCTGCTCAACGCGTCCAAGCTCTCGACCGCGCTGGCCGACCGCCGCGACGACCTCACGAGCCTCGTCTCCAACACGAACCAGACGGCGTCGGCAATCGCCGCCGAGGACCCGTCCTTCGACCGCGCGCTGCAGGTGCTGCCGACCACGTTGCGCCGCGGCAACACCACCTTCGTCAACCTGCGCGCCGCGCTCGGCGACCTCAACCGCCTGACGGACGCCTCCAAGCCGGCGACGAAGGACCTCGCGCCCTTCCTGCGCCGCCTGCGCCCGCTCGTGGCCGCCACGCGCCCGACCATCCGCGACCTGCGCAAGGCCGTCACCAAGAAGGGCCTCAACAACGATCTCGTCGAGGCGACGCTGAAGTTCCCGCGCCTGTCGCGCGTCGCCGCCCCGGCCCTGCGCAACGGCCGCCAGGCCCTCGACGACTCTCGCAAGGTCGTCGCCTTCTTCCGCCCCTACGCGCCCGACTTCGTCGGCTGGCTGCGCGACTTCGGCCAGGGCGCCTCCTACTACGACGCCAACGGCCACTACGCGCGCATCGCGCCGGTCGCCAACGCGTTCTCGTTCGGGACCAACCCGGCCGGCGGCGAGGTCCTCGAGGGCGTCCCGGCCGACTCGCGCCTGGACCAGCTCGACACGGGCAACGCCGAGCGCTGCCCCGGTCAGGCCACGCAGGCCGCGGCGGACGGCTCGAACGGCAACACGGCCGCGCTCGTGCCCGAGGGCGCCTGCGACCCCGACCAGGCACCGGCGGGCCCGTAGATGCGCCGCGTCGTCCTGATCGTCGCCGTGACCGCCGTCATCGCCGGCGCGCTGGTCGTCGCGGGCGCCGGCGACGGTGGCGGTGGCTACCGGGTCCGCGCGCTGTTCGACTCGGCTGCCTTCGTGGTCAAGGGCGAGGACGTCAAGATCGCCGGCGTCAAGGTCGGCAGCATCGAGTCGCTGACGGTGACGCCCGACAACAAGGCCGCCGTCGTCCTCAAGATCGACGAGCCCGGCTACCAGGACTTCCGCAAGGACGCGACCTGTGCGATCCGCCCGCAGTCGCTGATCGGCGAGCAGTACGTCGAGTGCGCTCCGACCCAGAAGCGCGGCGCCGGCCAGCCCGTGCCGCCCGAACTGCCCGTCGTCGAGGACGGGGACGGGAAGGGCCAGCACCTGCTGCCCACCGAGCAGACACGCACCACGGTGGCGCTCGACCTGATCGGCAACGTCAACCGCCTGCCGGTGCGCCAGCGGCTGACCCTGATCCTCAACGAGCTCGGCATCGGCCTGGCCGGCCGCGGCGAGGACCTCAACGAGGTCATCCGCCGCGCCGCCCCCGCGCTGCAGGAGACCCAGAAGGTCCTGAGGCTCGTCGCCCGCCAGAACCAGGTGCTCGAGCAGCTCGCCGTCGACAGCGACGAGATCCTCGACCCGCTCGCCCGCGAGCGCAAGCGCATCACGAGCTTCGCCAAGCAGTCGAGCACCGTCGCCGCGGCGACCGTCGAGCGCCAGGCCGCGCTGCGGCAGAACTTCCAGAAGCTGCCGACCTTCCTGGCCGAGCTGACGCCGACGATGAACCGCCTCGGCGAGTTCTCCGACGAGACGCTGCCCGTCGCCACCGACCTGCGCCTCGGCGCGCGGGCCATCAACGAGCTGATCCGCCGCACCGCACCGTTCAGCCGTGCCGCCACCCCGGCCCTGCGCGGCCTCGGCGACGTCGGCGACGAGGGCATCCCGGCCCTGCGCGCGTCCCTGCCGATCGTCCAGGACCTGCACAGGTTCGGCAACCAGATCCGGCCCGTCGCCCGCGACCTGCAGGAGCTGCTGACGTCCTTCCGCTCGAGCGAGGGCATCGAGCGGCTGATGGACTACATCTACTTCCAGGTCCAGGCCATCAACGGCTTCGACGACTCCGGCCACTTCCTGCGCGCCGACCTCGTCGTGAACTCGTGCTCCACCTACACGGTCACCGAGAACCCCGAGTGCCTCTCGAAGTTCAGCTCGGACCGCCGCCGCTCGACGGGCACCGGCGGCCAGACGTCGAGTGACCCCACGCTCCAGCGCACCGCCAAGGTGCTGGACGGCGCGAAGGCGTCCGACGTGCTCAGCGCCGAGAAGCGCCGCGCCGTCCGCCGCCAGGTGCGCCGCAACCTCGGCCGGGCGCAGGAGTCGGCGCAGTGGGCGACGTCGAAGGACGCCCAGGCCGGCAACGACCTGATGGACTTCCTCTTCGGCGGCGACGAGGGGAAGACGCGATGAGGCGGTCCGGCGCCAGCCCCTTCGCGAACCCGGTCCTGATCGGCGCGGTCACGATCCTCGTGATCACCGTCGCCGTGTTCCTGAGCTACAACGCCAACAGCGGCCTGCCCTTCGTGCCGACCTACCAGGTCGACGTCGAGGTCCCCAACGCCGCCAACCTCGTGCGCGGCAACGAGGTGCGCATCGGCGGCGCCCGGGTCGGCGCGATCTCCAAGATCACCCCGCTGACGCGCAAGGACGGATCGGTCGCCGCCAACCTCGAGCTCAAGCTCGACAAGGCGGTCGAGCCGCTGCCCAAGGACTCGACGGTGATCATCCGCCCGAAGTCGCTGCTCGGCCTCAAGTACGTCGAGATCACGCGCGGGACCTCCGACGACGGCTACGCGGCGGGCGACACCATCCCGGTGTCCGCGTCCCGGCCGCCGCAGGTCGAGTTCGACGAGCTCATCGACACCTTCGACGCGCCGACGCGCGAGGGCATCAAGGAGTCGACGCTCGGTTTCGGCACCGCGCTGGCCGGCCGGGGCGAGTCGCTGAACACCGCGATCGGGGCCTTCCGGCCGCTGCTCACCGACCTGCTGCCCGTGGCGCAGTACCTGCGGACGGACAAGACGGACCTGACCGGCTTCATCAAGGCCCTGGGGCAGAGCGCCGCCGAGGTCGCCCCGGTCGCCGCGGCGCAGGCCGACGTGTTCGTCGGCCTCGACACCACGTTCACCGCGCTGGCCGAGGTCGCCCGCCCGTTCATCCAGGACACGATCGCCGAGGGTCCGTCCACGCTGGACACGTCGATCGACTCGTTCCGCGTCCAGCGGCCGTTCCTCCAGGACGCCACCGCCCTGATGCGCGACCTCAAGCCGGGCGTGCGCGCGCTGCGCCAGGCCGCGCCCGATCTGTCCGACGCCCTGCGCATCGGCCGCCCGGTCCTGCTGCGGACCCCCGCCTTCGACCGCCGCCTCGAGAAGCTGCTCGTCTCGCTGCAGGACTTCGCCACCGACGACGTCGTCCCGCGCGGCATCCAGGACCTCACGGTCACGGCGCGGTCCCTGCGCCCGACCCTCGCCTTCCTCAAACCGGCCGAGACGACCTGCAAGTACGTGACCAACTGGTTCCGCAACGTGTCCAACCTGCTCACGGTGTCGGACTCCCAGGGCACGGGCCAGCGCTTCATCATCATCGCCACGCCGCAGGGCCCCGACAACGAGGGCGGCCCGTCCAACGGTCCCGCCAACGGCCCGAGCCAGGACAACCACGTGCACGCCAATCCGTACCCCTACACCGCCTCGCCGGGTCAGCCCGACGAGTGCGAGGCGGGCAACGAGGAGTACGTCGCGGGCCAGACCCTGATCGGCAACACGCCGGCGACCGAACAGGCCAAGACGGACGACGGCAGCTGATGCGCGGCAAGGACAACAGCTTCCGCTGGGGCTTCGTGGCGGTCCTGATCATCGTGATCGGGTCCTACCTGGGCTTCACCAAGGACATCCCGTTCACGAAGCCGTTCGAGCTCAACGCGCAGTTCGAGTCCGCCAACTCGATCCGCCCCGGCTCGCCCGTGCGCATCGCGGGCGTGGCCGTCGGCAAGATCAAGTCCGTCGAACCGCTCGACGACAACGCCGGCTCCAACGCCGCCAAGGTCGTGATGTCGATCAACAACAACGGGCTGCCGATCCACACGGACGCGACCGCGAAGATCCGCCCGCGCATCTTCCTGGAGGGCAACTTCTTCGTCGACCTCAAGCCGGGGACACCGTCCGCGCCGAAGTTCGGCAGCGGGGACACGATCAAGATCACCAGCACGGCCACGCCCGTCCAGCTCGACCAGGTGCTGACCGCGCTGCAGGACCCGACCCGCGAAGACCTGCGCACCATCCTCAAGGAGCTCGGCACCGGCCTCAAGCGCGGCGCGCCGTCGTTGAACCGCGCCTACAAGGACATCGCCCCGGCCGAGCGCGACACCTCGATCGTCAACGAGGCGTTCCTGGGCACGGAGCCCGACAAGGATCTCGCCCGGCTGATCAGCGGGCTGTCGCGCGCCACGGAGGGGCTGGGCCGGCGCGAGGAGGCGATCAAGGACCTGGTCACCGACTTCTCGACGACGATGGGTGCCTTCGCGGCCCAGCGCGACAACCTGCAGACCTCGATCCGCGAGCTGGGCCCGACGCTCGACGCCACCAACATCGCGCTGACCAAGATCAACACCGCGCTGCCGCCGACGCGCGCGTTCGCCCGCGCGATCCTGCCCGGCGTCCGCGAGACCCCGGCGACGCTGACGGCGGGCTTCCCGTGGATCGACCAGACGCGCAGGCTCGTCTCCCAGGCCGAGCTGCGCGGGCTCGCCCAGGACCTGTCGCCGACCGCGCGTGACACCGCGCGCTTCGTCGACAGCTCGATCAAGCTCTTCCCGGAGGGCGACCTGCTGGCCAAGTGCGCCATCAACACGCTGCTGCCGGCCGGCGACATCGTCGTCGACGACCAGTTCAAGACGGGCCAGCCCAACTACCGGGAGTTCGCCTACACGCTGGTCGGGCTCGCCGGCGAGGGCCAGAACATGGACGGCAACGGCGGTTACGTGCACTTCCAGCCGGGTGGCGGCGGGCAGTCCGTCGCCCTCGGCGACGTCTCGCCCGGTCCGCTGTTCGGCCAGGCGTTCCCCGGGACCGGCACCCAGCCCGCGACCCCCGGCGCCAAGCCGCCCTACCGGACGACCGTCCCCTGCTACAAGAGCGATCTGCCCGACGTCAACGGCCCGGCCTCCAAGAAGGGCGCGTTCGGCCGTCCCGCCGTCACGGCGACGCCGACGCCCACCCCGATCGTCCCCGACCTGCCGGCGATTCCGACGCCATGACCGCGATCCGCAAGCACCTCGTCGACTTCGCCGCCATCATCGGCCTGCTGGTGCTGGCCGTCGGCGTCTCGTCGTACATCCTCACCAACCAGCGGTTCACGCTGCCGGCGTGGGTGCCGGTCATCGGCAGCGACTTCTACGTCTTCAAGGGCGAGTTCATCACCGGCCAGGCGGTCACGCCGGGTCAGGGCCAGACGATCAACGTCGCGGGCGTCAACATCGGCGAGATCTCGCGCGTCGAGCTCGTCGACGGCAAGGCGACGCTGACGATGAAGATCAAGGACTCGTTCAAGGACGTGAAGGTCTACAAGGACGCGACGATGCTCCTGCGGCCCAAGACCGGCCTCAAGGACATGACCGTCGAGCTCAACCCCGGCACGAAGAGCGCCGGCGAGCTGAAGGAGAACGCGACGATCCCGATCGCGCAGACCCAGCCCGACGTCAACCTCGACGAGTTCCTCAGCGCGCTCGACGGCGACACCCGCTCGTGGCTGGTCTCGCTCGTCACCAACGGCGGCCAGGGCCTCGAGGGCCGCGGCAAGGACCTCGGGGACACCTTCCGGACCTTCGGGCCGACGGCGCGCGCGCTCGAGGACATCAACGGCGCGCTGGCCAAGCGCCGCGAGAACATCAAGCGCGTCATGCACAACTTCTCCCTCGTGGCCGACGAGCTGGGGGACAAGAACAACGATCTCGCGCGCTTCGTGGACACCAACGGCTCCGTGCTGCGCGTGCTCGCCGAGCAGGAGGCGGACATCCAGTCCACCATCCGCGAGCTGCCGGGCGCGCTGCAGGCGACCAAGGTCGGCCTGACGAAGGTCGGCACGCTGGCCGACCAGCTCGGGCCGGCGCTCAACGACCTCAAGCCGGGCGCGGAGGACCTCGCGCCGATGCAGCGAGCGCTGCGGCCGTTCTTCAAGGAGACGACGCCGGTCATCCGCGACTCCGTGCGCCCGCTGGTGCGCGAGACCCGTCCGGTGATCGCCGAGCTGCGCCCGACGATCCGCTCGCTGTCGAAGGCGACGCCGGACCTGTTCTCGACGCTGCAGACGCTCAACCGCCTGGTCGACGTCCTCGCCTACAACCCGGACGGCGCCGAGGAGGGCTACCTGTTCTGGCTCTCCTGGGCCAACCACCTGGGCGCCAACGTCTTCAACATCCAGGATGCGCACGGCCCGATCCGCCGCGGCCTCGTCGTCGTCGGCTGCGACTCGCTGGCGCTGCTCGACCAGGTCGCGGCCGTCAACCCGGTGCTGGGCACCACGATCGGCCTGGTCAACCTGCCGCGCTCGTCCAGCGTCTGCTCGCAGCCCCAGGGCCAGACCGGAGGGACTCGCTAGATGCGCACCGGCGGCATGAAGCCCGGGCAGGTCGCGGTGATGGTGGCGTTCGCGCTGTCGTGCTTCGGGCTGCTGCTGTTCCTGTGGCTGAGCTTCGGCGGCCCGGTGCCGCTCAAGCCGAAGGGCTACCGCGTCAACGCGCAGTTCGCCGAGGCGACGACGCTGGCCACCGAAGCTGACGTCCGCGTCTCCGGCGTCCCGATCGGCAAGGTCAAGACGATCGAGCCGGACCGCAAGACCGGCCTGTCCTCCGTGGTGATGCAGATCGACGCCAGGTACGCACCGCTGCGGCGTGACGTCAAGGCGATCCTGCGCCAGAAGACGCTGCTGGGGGAGACCTACGTGGAACTGACGCCGGGCTCGGCGAAGGACACGATCCCCGAGAACGGCACCGTCCCCGACAGCGCGATCTCCCAGGCCGTCCAGCTCGACGAGATCTTCCGGGCCTTCAACCCCGAGACGCGCCAGGCGTTCCAGAACTGGTTCCAGTCGCAGGCCACGGCCATCAAGGGACGCGGGGCGGACCTCAACGCCGCGCTGGGCAACCTCGGCCCGTTCGCCGACGAGGCCTCCGACCTGGTCGGCATCCTGCGCCGCCAGCAGCCCGCCGTCCAGTCGCTCGTGCGCAACACGGGCGTGGTGTTCGACTCCCTGAGCAAGGAGAGCGGCCAGCTGCGGTCGCTCATCAACGCCTCGGACACCGTCTTCAAGACGACGTCGAACCGGGCCGGCGAGCTCCAGCAGATCTTCCAGATCCTGCCGACCTTCCAGCGCGAGGCGCGCGCGACGCTGGCCGACCTCAACGGCTACGCGCGCAACACGCGGCCGCTCGTCAACCAGCTGCGCCCGGCCGCCCGCGAGCTGTCGCCGACGCTGCTGGACCTCAAGCGGCTCGCGCCCGACCTCAAGGCGCTCTTCCGGGACACCGACCGGCTCATCACGGCGTCCAAGACCGGTTTCCCGGCGACGTCGAAGCTGCTCGAGGACACCAAGCCGCTGCTGCGCTCGTTCCACCCGTTCGCCAACGAGCTGATCCCGATCCTGAAGTTCATCGAGCCCTACAAGCGCGAGCTGACGGCGTTCTTCGCCAACGTCGTCGCCGCCACCCAGGCGACCACGGCGGTCGGCGACCGGCGCGTGCACTACCTGCGCACGACCAACCCGCTCGGGCCCGAGGTGCTGGCCGCGTATCCGCGCCGGATCGGCTCCAACCGGCCCAACGCCTACGCGCTGCCGAACACGTTCGACAAGTTCAGGGTGGGCAGCACCGTTCCCGTCTTCGAGAACCGCCAGTGCGGCCGCGGCGTGCCGGTCATCTCGCAGGCCATCACGCCGATCCTCGAAACCCTGCTGCCGGCCGACCTGATCGCCGACCTCAACGCGTTCGCGCTGCCGCTGACCTCCGCGGGCCAGACGCCCGCGCCCCCCTGCGTGTTGCAGGAGAAGTACACGTTCCAGGGCAAGACGGGCCAGTTCCCGCGTGTCGAGGCGCGGGACAAGTAGACCTACCCTGAAGGGCTCATGACGCGGAGGCTGGAGCGGGTCGTGCGGGGGGCGGCACGGCGGCCGGGCCGGGTGCTGCTCGTGGCCGTCATCGTGGCGGTGGCGGGTGGCCTGGGGGCGCTGACGCTGAAGCCGTCGGCGGCTACGGACACCCTGGTCGGGCGCTCGACGGACTCCTTCAAGGCGACGGAGACGCTGCACGAGCGCTTCGGCGACGACCCGGTCGCGGTCCTGGTCCGGGGCGACCTCAAGGACCTCGTGCTCACCGACAACCTCGGCAAGCTCGTCGGGCTCGAGGGGTGCCTGAGCGGCAACAAGCCGGCAGACGTGGCCGCGCCGGGCGGCGCGAAGGGCCCGTGCGCGGAGCTGGCGGAGCGCAAGCCCGTGCAGGTCGTCTACGGGCCGGGGACCTTCATCAACTCGGCGGTCAACGAGATCGCGGCACAGCTGCAGACGCGCATCAAGGACGCGCAGACGCAGTCCACGGCGGTGGGCACGCGCGCGGCCCAGACCGCGCGCCGCGGCGGCGCGTCCAAGGCGCAGGCCCAGAAGGCGGGGCAGGCGGCCGCGCAGGCGGTGCTCCAGCAGTTCCAGGGCGAGCTGCTGCAGATCGCCACCCGCTACGGGCTGTCCGTCCAAGCGGCGAACCCGTCGATCTCCAACCCCGAGTTCGTGTACTCGCTGGTCTTCGACTCGTCGCGCGGGACCTACCAGCCCAAGGCGCGCTTCGCCTACCTGTTCCCCAACGACTCCTCCGCGCTGATCCAGGTGCGCCTGAAGCCGGGCCTGACCGACGCCGAGCGCGGCGAGGCGATCCGGCTGGTGCGCGAGGCGACGGCGATGAAGCGCTGGCAGCTCACCGGTGGCGCGTCCTATCTCGTCTCCGGCGCGCCCGTGGTCGTCAACGACGTGACCGACTCGCTGTCGAGCTCGCTGGTCGGGCTGCTCGTCGGCGGCCTGCTGATGATGGCCCTGGTCCTGCCGCTCGTCTTCCGGCGGCGCCGCTACCGGATGCTGCCGCTGGCGGTGGCGCTGGGGGCGGCGGGCACGGTGTTCGGGCTGATGGCGCTGCTCGGCGCGCGGCTGACGCTGGCGTCGATCGCGGTGCTCCCGGTGCTGCTGGGCCTCGGCGTCGACTACGCGATCCAGTACCAGGCGCGCTTGGAGGACGATGGCGTGACCCGGACGCTGCGGCTGGCGCTGCCGACGATCGGGACCGCGGTGCTCGCGACCGTGGCCGGCTTCGCGGTGCTGCTGTTGTCCCCGGTGCCGATGGTGCGTGGCTTCGGGCTGGTGCTGATGGGCGGCGTGGTGCTCGCCTACGGGTTCGCGCTGACGGCGGGGACGGCGGCGCTGGCGGCCCTGTCGCGGCGCTCCGGGCATGGCCGGGTGTCGGCCTCCGTGCGGGGCGCGGGGCAGATGGCGAGCGGGCTGGGGCGGCCGTTCGCGCGGCCGGCCGCGGCGCTCGGGCGCACCGGCGGCCGGGTGGCCCGGCGGGTGACCGGCGTGTCCCTGCAACGGCCGGTGCTGGTGCTCGGCCTGGGTGCGGTGCTGGCCGTCGGCGGTTGGGTGGTCGACTCGCGCACCGAGGTCGTCTCCGACATCACCGAGCTGGTCCCGCGCGACCTGCCCGCCGTCCGCGACGTGCTCACCCTCCAGGACGAGACGAACATCGCCGGCGAGGTCGACGTGCTGGTGGAGGCCGAGGACCTGACCGACCCCGCCGTGGTCACGTGGATGCGCTCGTTCCAGGAGCGCGTCAAGGAGCGCTTCGACTACTCGACGGCCAACGGCTGCGGGAAGGCCGAGATCTGCCCGGCGGTGTCGCTGACCGACCTGTTCCGCTCCCCCGACGCGGCCTCGGATCAGGCCCGCATCAAGGCCCTGCTCGACGCGGTGCCGGCCTACTTCTCCTCGGCCGTCATCAACTCCGATCGCACGGCGGCGATCATGTCCTTCGGCATCAAGCTGCTGCCGCTCGACGAGCAGGAGCGGGCGCTCGACGTCATGCGCTCCGAGCTCGACCCGCCCGACGGGGTGACCGCGCGCCTGGCCGGGCTGCCGGTGCTGGCGGCGGAGGCCAACGCCAAGCTGACCGACCCCGCCCGCCGGCTCGGGACGCTGCTCGCCGGGCTGGTCGTCGTGGCGCTGGCGCTGCTGGCCGTCTACCGCCGCTGGGCGCGCGCGTGGATCCCGCTCGTGCCGATCGCGCTGGCGACCGGCTGGTCGGCGCTCGTCCTGTGGCTGCTCGGCGTGCCGCTGAACCCCATGAGCGCGACGCTCGGCGCGCTGGTCATCGCGATCTCGACGGAGTTCGCGGTGCTGCTGGTGGCGCGCTACCGCGAGGAGCGCGACGGCGGGCTCGACCTGGACGAGGCGCTGGCGGCCACCTACGCCACGACGGGCGTCGCCGTGCTCGCCTCCGGCGTCACCGCCATCGCCGGCTTCGCGGTCCTGGCGTTCTCCGACGTGACGATGCTGCGGGACTTCGGGCGGGTGACCGTGGTCGACCTCACCGTCTCCCTCCTGGGCGTCCTCGCGGTCCTCCCGGCCGTCCTCGCGCTCGCCGAGCGCCGCCGGGGTCGGGCCCCGGCACCGGACACCACGCGCGAGGCGGTGGCGGCGTGAGCGAACGGCCCGGGCCGCCGCGCCCACCGGCGGGCATCGCCTCGCAGGGGACCTGGATCGCCGGCGTCGCGATCGTCGTCCTCATCGCCGTGGTGACCATCAACACCATCAGCACGGACTCGCCGGGGTCGAAGGGCGTGCGGCCCGGTACGAAGGTCCCGCCGTTCGCGGCGCCGCTCGCGCTCGCCGACCTCAAGTGCGAGCCCGACAACCGCGACTGCGACGCCAGCGTGGCGATCAAGGCGCGCAAGGGCCATCCGGAGGCGTGCGACATCCGCGGCCCGAAGATCCTCAACTCCTGCCAGCTCGCCGAGCGAGGGCCGTTCGTGCTCGGCTTCCTCGTCGGCCCCAGCCAGCGCTGCATCGACCAGATCGACGTCCTCGAGCGGCTCAAGCCGCGCTTCCCCGACATCCAGTTCGCCGCCATCGCGATCAAGGGCGACCACGACGAGGTCAACGCGATCATCCGCCGGCACGGCTGGACGCTGCCGGTCGGGTATGACAACGACGGCGCGATCGCGAACACGTTCGCCGTCGCGGTGTGCCCGACCATCACCTTCGTCAAGCAGGGCGGGGCGGTGACGACCACGACGATCGGCACCGCCACCGAGCGCGAGATCATCGCCGACATCCGCAAGATCCGCTCGCGCGTCCCGCGCACCACGTCGCCGTGAGCACCGGGCCGGCCGAGTGCCTCGTCGAGGCCGACGTCGCCGCCGAGCTGCCCGGCCTGCGGCTGTGGTCGCTCGAGCTGCCCTCGGGGGACGGGCCGTCGCCGAAGGCGCTGCGGCACCGGATGCGCGAGATGTCGAGCCGCTTCACGGGCGCGCAGGCCAAGGCACTGCGCTCCAAGCCGATCCCGCACGCCTACCGCGTCTTCTACCGCCACATCGGGCTGGACCCCGACGTCGACCGCGTCCCGGTGGAGGCGCTGGTGATCGAGCGCCTCAAGCACGGCGGCTTCCGCTCCGCGTCGATCCTCAACGACGCGCTCACGATCAGCCTGATGGAGACGGGCGTCCCGACCTGGGCGCTGGACTCCGACACGCTGCAGGGTGAGCTCGAGCTGCGCCGCTCCGCGCCCGACGAGCCGCTCGGCCGCGGGGACGAGCACGGGCCCTGGCTCCCGCACGGGCAGCTCGTCGTCGCCGACCTGGCCGGGCCCGTCGCCGTCCTGTTCGGCGCGGTGGCCCGCACCCACGCCGTGGGTCGGGACACGATCCGCACGCGGCTGTTCTCCGTCCAGGTCGAGGGCGTGCCCGCGATCCACGTCTCCGAGGCGCTCTGGACGGTCGCGGACATCGTCACAGACACGGGCTGATCGCCGGGTCTGCATCGGGCGCGTTCGGGCCTGGTTTCCAGTGCTAGCCTTCGCGGAGGAGGAGCCGATGGCCCTGCTCGAGCACCACATCCCGCTCGTCGACCCCGGTGTCGACGAGGCCGCCGCCCGCAAGGCGCTGCGCGATCAGATCGGCAAGCTCGAGCTCGAGCTCTGCACGACGGCGACCTCCGTCCTCCCGCATCTCCCGCTGCCCTCCGTGGCCGGTCGCGCCGGTCCGCGGCTGCTGCCGCTGGAGGCGCTCGAGCAGGTCCGCGACGACCTGGCCGACCGGCTGTCCGAGCTGCGCACCGAGCGCGGGCGGATCGCCGACGCGCAGGCCGAGAAGCGGCTCCTGATCGAGCGGATGCTGCTCGATCCGGGTGACTACAAGTACGTCCGCGTCCACAACGCGGACATCGGCGAGCCGGGCTGCAAGAACTGGCACGTCAAGCCGCGCCTGGGCATCATCGGGATGCTGGCGGGCTGGTGGCACGTCAAGATCTCATCCGGCTGTCCATTAGCCTGGGGGCCGTGGCGCTCGCCGCGGCCCCGGACTCAGACAACCTGGATGGGTAAGCGCTCGCGCAAGCGCGCGACGGGTCCCGTGCGCGCTCCGCAGGTGGCGCCCGCGCCCCGTCCGTCCGAGCGCCGCCGGCCCGGCCAGAGCCGGGTCGACCGCTTCATCGAGAAGGCCGACGCCCGGCCCAAGCCGCCGTGGCATCCGGTCCCGCTCGTCGAGTTGTCCGTGCTGACCGGCATCGTGCTGCTCGTGATCGGCGTCATCAACCGCGACGACAGCCAGGGCCGCCTGGCCGGCCTGCTCGGCCTCGTGCTCGCCGCGCTGGGCGGGCTGGACACCGCGGTGCGCGAGCACTTCGGCGGCTTCCGCTCCCACAGCGCCCTCCTGGCGGCGTTCCCCGCGGTCGGCGCGGCCATCCTCGTCGCCCTCCTGCACCCGGTCGCCTACCTGCTCGTGTTCACCGCCCTGATCGTCTTCGCGGGCGCCTTCTGGTTCTTCCGCTCCGCCTTCAAGCGCCGCGCCGGCGTCGGGTTCAAGGTCTGAGTGACATGAGCGAGGGGCGTCGCATGCAGCTCACCGGGCTGCACCACATCACGCTGATCAGCAGCGACATGGAGCGCTCGATCGCGTTCTACCGGGACACGCTCGGGCTCGGCATCGTCCGCGACGCGCCGTCCGACGACGACCCCGGCACCCGCCACGTGTGGTTCGGCGCCGTCGACGGCACCCCCGGGCGGCTGCTGAGCGTCATGGAGTACCCGCAGCTGCCCGCGGGGGTGGTCGGGACGGGGTCGACGCAGCACTTCGCGCTGTCGGTCGACTCCGCGGAGGAGCTCGACGCCTGGCAGCGCTACCTCGTCGAGCACGGCGTCGAGTGCTCGGAGGTCTTCGACCGGGGTGGCTTCCGGTCGCTGTACCTCCGCGACCCCGACAACCACATCATCGAACTCGCCACGCGCTGAGACCGGGGGCGTGTCGCTCACCGGTGGCTGTACCCACCGGTGGGCGACACGCCCGGGTCCGTCAGGCGTAGGCCAGCGAGCGGGCGAACGGATCGACGACGGCCTCGCCGTTGAGGCGGGCGGCCAGCTGGCTGCGCTGGCGGTCGGTCATCGAGCCGATCGTCTTGTTCTCCGACATCGGCACTTCCTTCAGGAACCGGCGACAACGCGTGCGGCCCCAGCGGTGCTGGCTCATGAGCAGGTCGGAAATGGTCATGCTCTCCGACTCCCACGGGCTTTCGGTCACGACGTCAGCCACCGTTCGGCTGCCGTCCGCGATCTCCCGCTTGAGCTCGGCTCGCGCAAGCCGGACCCGGTTGGCCCGGTCGAGCGCGCGCATGTGTTGGGGCG
Source organism: uncultured Solirubrobacteraceae bacterium (assembly GCA_963740765.1). GTDB lineage: Bacteria > Actinomycetota > Thermoleophilia > Solirubrobacterales > Solirubrobacteraceae > DATLGB01. The sequence goes on from CAVUFN010000010.1 coordinate 77,165, forward strand.
CGGTCGTGGTCGCCCAATCTTGCATAGATGGTCCTCCCCAGCCACCAGCCACGCCGGGCTGGCGGAATCTTCAACAGTGAACAGGTGCTTTGGCCGGCCCCCGAGCGTCCCTCTCCGCGACGCACTCGACTGCTCGGCTGGGGGCCAAACTAGTCGAATCCCGAGCCGGTCTGCAACGACCAACCGGCAGAAAATCAGCTACGAGCATGGTTTTTCTCAGCGGCGGTCAGACCGTCGAAAATCCGTCCAGGGGTGCTGAAAAAATCGGCTATATACGCGCGTTACGTGGAGTTCGGGAGCGGTCCGTGCTCGGCCTCGAACGCGACCTTCACGTCGGCGAAGATGCCCAGCGCGCGGTCGAGCGTCTCGCGGTCGTGGGTGGCCATCACGCTCGTGCGCAGCAGCGCGCCGGCGGGCGGGACGGCGGGGTGGATGGCGACGTTGACGTAGACGCCGGCGTCGTAGAGGGCGCGCCACAGCAGCACGGCCTTCCAGTCGTCGCCGACCACGGCGGGGACGACGGCGGCGGGGACGTCGCCGACCCGGAAGCCGAGGTCGATGAGGCCGTCGCGCAGGTAGGCCGCGTTCTCGAGGACCTTGGCCATCAGCTCGGGGCCCTCGGGCGAGCGGATGATGCGCAGGGCGGCCAGGGCCGCGCCGACAGCGGCGGGGACGGCGGACGCGGTGAACAGGAACGCGCGGGCCTGCACGCGCAGGAAGTCGATCACCTCGTGCGAGCCGGCCAGGAAGCCGCCGCCGCTCGCCAGGGACTTGCTGAACGTCCCCATCCGCAGGTCCACCCGGTCCTCGACGCCGTAGAGCTCACAGGCCCCGGCGCCGCGCGCACCGAGCACGCCGGCCCCGTGGGCCTCGTCGACCATCAGGCGCGCGCCGTGCTCCTGGGTGAGCGCGACGATGTCGTCCAGCGGGGCGATGTCGCCCTCCATGCTGAAGACCCCGTCCACGACGACCAGGACCGGTGACTCCTCGGCCGCGGCGCGCCGGAGCTGCTTCTCGAGCTTGTCCAGCCGGTTGTGGCGGAACGGGCGCATCTTGGCCCGGCTGAGCAGGATCCCGTCGAGGATCGAGGCGTGGTCGCCGCTGTCGGCGATGACGGTGTCGCCCGGCCCGAGCAGCGTGCCCAGCGCGACGAGGTTGGCACCGTGGCCCGTGCTCGTGACGATCGCCTCCTCGGTCCCCATCCACTCGGCGATCTCCTGCTCGAGCTGGAGGTGGAGGTCGAGCGTCCCGTTGAGCAGGCGGCTGCCGGTGAGGCCGGTGCCGTAGCGGCGGATCGCGTCGTGGGCGGCCTCGATGACGCGGGGGTCCTCGGTCAGGCCGAGGTAGTTGTTGGAGCCGAGCATGATCCGCTCGGCGCCCTCCATCTCCACGACGGGGCCGGCGGGGCCCTCGAGGCGGCGGAAGTAGGGGAGGAGATCGGCGTCGCGAGCCGCCTGCAGCTGCTCGAGGCGCTCGTGTGTGCGGGCCTTCTCGAAGACGTCCACCTGCGTGCGCATGACGGTTGAAGGTACCCTCGCCGCCGGATGTCGGTACACGTCGAGCCCGTGCGCTCCAAGCGCGACCTGAACGCGTTCATCAAGCTGCCGTTCTCGCTGTACGAGGGATGCGAGTACTGGGTCCCTCCGATCATCGCGGATCGCAAGCGCTTCCTGGACCGGTCCAAGAACCCGTTCTTCGAGCACGGCGAGGCGGAGTACTTCCTCGCCCGGCGCGATGGGCAGGTCGTCGGCCGCATCACCGCGCAGATCGACCGCAACCTCCACGCGTTCCAGGACAACCAGTGGGGGCAGTTCGGGTTCTTCGACTCGATCGACGACCAGGAGGTCGCGACGGCGCTGATCGACGCCGCCGACGCGTGGGTCCGCACCAAGGGCTGCGACCGGCTCGTCGGCCCGTTCGACTTCACCACCAACGACGAGTGCGGCGTGCTGGTCGAGGGCTTCGAGCGCCTGCCCGTCGTGCTCATGAACTGGACGCATCCCTATTACCCGGCGCTGCTGGAGGGCGCGGGGCTGGCCAAGGCGATGGACACGCTGATGTGGACGCTCGACGTCCGCGACCGCGAGAAGGTCCATCCCGCGATCTTCGAGATGGCCGCCAAGGTCGAGTCCGAGCACGGGATCATCTGCCGGCCGATGCGCAAGTCGGACATGGAGGCGGAGATCGGGCGCTTCCTCGAGGTCTACAACGAGGCCTGGCAGAAGAACTGGGGCTTCGTGCCGTTGACGGAGTCCGAGGTCCGCCACTACGCCAAGCAGCTCAAGCCGCTGCTCGACGAGCACTGGGCGATGATCGCCGAGACCGCCGACGGGCGCGTGGCCGGCGCGGCGCTGTCCCTGCCCGACTACAACCAGGTCTTCCGCCACATGAAAGGGCGGCTGCTGCCGATCGGGTGGCTCAAGTTCCTGATCGGGAAGCGCAAGATCGACCGCGTGCGCGTGTTCGCGCTCGGCGTCAAGCGCGAGTTCCAGCACACCGGGATCGCGGCGAAGTTCTACGAGATGCACTACGACTCGGCCGCGGCGACGCCCCAGAAGGAGGGCGAGACCGGCTGGATCCTGGAGACCAACAAGCCCATGAACCGGGCCATGGAGGGGATGGGCGGAGAGGTCGTCTGCCGTTACCGGATCTTCGAGCGGGTGTTCTAATCTTTGATGTCGATGCGCCGCTCCGAAGTGCTCAAGGCCTCGCCGCGGATGTTCGAGTCCGATTTCCTGGACTTCTTCACCCGGGTGCACCCGCTCGTGCCGCTGTTCCTGTTCGGCCCGGCGATCACGCTGCTGACCGTCCTGGGGTTCGCGGGAGCCGGCGTCGTGGCGCTCGCCTGGATCGCCGGCGGCTATCTGTTCTGGACGCTGACGGAGTACTGGCTGCACCGCGTCGTCTTCCATTTCTGCCCGGACAACGACTTCGGGCGCCGGATGCACTTCATGATCCACGGCGTCCACCACGATCACCCGAACGACCGGCTGCGGCTGGTCATGCCCCCGGGCGCGTCGATCCCGCTGGCCGCGCTGTTCCTGCTGCTGTTCTGGGCCGTGCTGCCCGACGGCGGCTGGCAGGCGTTCGGGGCCGGCTTCCTGTCGGGGTACCTCTTCTACGACATGCTCCACTACCACGTCCACCATCACGTCCCCAAGACGGCGTGGGGGAAGCGGCTGCGCGAGCTGCACATGCGCCATCACTTCCAGGACCACGAGCGGATGTTCGGCGTCAGCGCGCCGTGGTGGGACTACGTCTTCGGGACCGCTCCCAAGAAGGTCAGCTCGAAGCCTTGAGTCCGTCTGGCCGGTCCGCCATGCTGGGCGGGTGATCGAGATGGAGCAGGAAGAGGTCGTCGACGGCCTGCCCGTGCTGGCCGCGACCTCTGAGGTCGAGGAGCGCCGGGTCGCCGGTCCGGCGGAGGTCGTCGTCACCAAGTCGCAGGTCGCCGCGCTGGCCCTCTCGGGCTTCGCCGCAGGCGCCGCCACGATGGCGCTGGCACACCGGCGCAAGGTGGCCAAGGTGGTCGGAGGCGCCGCCAAGCGCCGGGCGCTGCCGATGGACGTCCTCTCCTCACGCTCCTTCCTGGTGGACGTCCACCTGCTCCGGCGCGACTGAGCGTCCCTCGATGGCACTGAGGGAGGGAGGAGCTGCGGACCTCAACCGTGCTCCGAGGGTTCCGGCCGCCGCCAACTCTGCTCCGGCGGTTCCGAAATACGGAACCGCTGGAGCGCAGTTCCGCGCGAGCGGAACTGCGCCGGCGCGGTTCACGGTGCGGGAGGAGGCGCGGGCCGTCTCGCCTTTGCGGGTCCGGTTCCCGGGTGCGGACGGGCTGGTGCGGCGGCGCGGCGACGCACTGCAGCGGATCCTCCGCGTCGAGGGGGAGCCGGTGTTCGTCGGGGTGGTCCAGCAGGGTGATCGGGTGGTCTTCGCTGCGCGGGCGGCGTCGCGCGAAGCGGCCGCCGAGGGGCTGCGCCGAGTGCGGGTGGCCTCCGGCGTCGACGACGACGTGTCCGAGTTCCACCGCCGTTTCTGGCGCGACCCGGTGATCGGGCGCGCCGTGCGGGCGCTCCCGCGGCTGCGGCCGCGCCGGCGCGCCGATCCGTGGGAGGCGCTGCTGGCCGCGATCACCGAGCAGCTGATCGAGTTCGATCGCGCGGTCGTCATCCAGCGCCGCATGACCGCCCGGCACGGCTACCGCTGTCCCGAGACCGGCCTCCGGGACGCCCCGACCGCCGCCGACATAGCCAAGCTCGCACCCGCCGAGCTGTGCCGCTACGACCTCCCCGCCCACCGCGCGCTCACGCTGCACAAGGCCGCGCGAGAGGTGGCGTCGGGCCGGGTCGACCTCCACGCCCCCGACCACGAGCGCGGCTGGCGCCGCCTGCGCGCGATCAGCGGCATCGGCCCCTGGACCACGGAGATGCTCGCCCTGCAGGGCCAGGCCCGCTTCGACCAGATCCCCGCCGGCGACCTCGGCTACATCAAGGTCTGCGGCACCCTCTTCACCGGCCACCCGAAGGCCCGCGCCGAGATCGACGACATCCGCGCCTTCTTCGAGCGCTACGGCGAATGGAAGGGTCTCGCCGGCGTGTACCTCATCGCCGCGGCCTCCCGCGGCTGGCTACCCGCAGGTTCGTACCGCCTCGGTCGGGACTAGCCGCCGGTCTGGGGCTCGGCGGTGTTCGCCTCGAGGCCCTGCCCCGGCAGGAACTCGTTGGTGACCGCGTCGTCGGCGTGAGGGTCCCCCTGCAGGAGCCCGTTGCGGCGCATCCAGTGGCCGTAGTCGAGCCACTGGCCGAGGTCCTGGAACCCGTACGGGCGCTTCTCGTCGGTGGGGAAGAAGACCGGGACGGTCGCGTCGACGGCGGCGGTCTGAAGCTGCTCGGAGAGGTCGTCGTTGGCCTTCAGGAGCGCGTCGACGGCGGCGGACGGGTCCTCGCGGGTCTGCGCGGCGCCGCGCGCGAGCGCCTGCATGAAACGGCGGATGCGCGAGGCCTCGGCGTGGTGCAGCGAGGTGCGGCGGACGGCGAAGACGAGCTCGGGGTAGGTCGGGACGCCGAGGCGCTCCATGCGCAGGATCGTGGGCTTCTTGCCCCGCTGCTGGAGGTCGACGCCCTCGTAGTTCCAGAACGCGCCGAGCGTGGCGTCGACCTTCTTGGAGAGCATGGCCGGCACGAGGTTGAAGCCGACGTTGACCTCCTTGACCGACCCATCGGGCACGTTCGCGCGCTCGAGGATCGTCTTGAGGTAGGCGGACTGGTACGGGATGCCCGCGGTTCCCACGGTCTTGCCGCGCAGGTCGGCGACCGACTTCACGCCGGAGCCCTCGATCGCCATCAGCGTCGTCAGCGGCTTCTGGACCAGCGCGCCGACGCCGACGAGGTTCGTCCCCTTGTCGCGGGCCAGCAGCAGCTCGGGCGGGTAGGTCAGCGCGAGGTCGGCGCGCTTGGCCTCCAGCAGCCGCAGCGGGGCGGAGGGATCGCTCGGCGCCACGATCTCGACGTCCAACCCGGCCCGCTCGAACTCCCCGCTGGCCAGTGCTGCGTAGATCGGCGCGTGATCGGCGTTGGGGAAGTAGTCGAGGACGACCGTGAGCTTCTCCAGCGAGCCGGGGGAGTCCGCGGTTGGCTCGCGCTTCTCGCCGCACGCGGCGAGGACGAGGATCAGGGGCAGGAGGGCGAGGAGGCGGTTCATGGGGAGTTCCAGTCGACGAGGCGCCGCTCGGCGAGCGCGAACGCACCGTAGAGCAGCACGGCGAGGGCGAAGAGCAGGACGGTGGCGGCGAACGTCCGGGCGGACTCGAGCTGGCCCAGCGAGATCAGCACGAGATGGCCGAGCCCGTTCTCCGAGCCGCTCCACTCGGCGAACACGGCGCCGATGACGGAGACGGCGGCGGCGATGCGCAGCCCGGTGAAGGCCTGGGGCAGGGCGGCGGGCGCCTCGAGCAGCGCGAGCGTCTGCCGGCGGGACGCGCCCAGCGACCGCAGCAGCTTGCGCTGCTCCGGCGACACGGCCCGCAGCCCGTCGAACAGGTTGACGGTGACGGGGAAGAAGCAGACGAGCGCGACGATGACGACCTTGGGGGCCAGCCCGAAGCCGAGCAGCAGGATCAGCGGCGCCGCGAGCACGACGATCGGCAGCGCCTGCGACCCCACGACCAGCGGATAGAGCGCGCGCCGGGCCGGCGTCCACAGGTGCATGGCGACCGCGATGACCGCCCCGATCACCGTCGCCGCGAGCAGGCCGAGCACGGCTTCGACGGCCGTCGTCCACAGGTCGGGCGCCAGCACGGAGCGGTCGTCCACCAGCGCTTGCGCGATGCTCGTCGGCGCGGGCAGGATCAGCTCCTCGACCAGCCCGCCGCGGACGGCGGCCTCCCAGCCGCCGAGCAGGATCACGACGAGCCCGAGCGCGTACATCAGCCGACCCCGAGCGCGCGCAGCGCCCGGCCGGTGAGGTCGGCGACGGCGTGGTCGCCGCGGTGGCGGGGCCGCGCGAGGCCGACCGCGATCGTCTCGACGAGGCGTCCGGGCCTCGGGGACAGCAGCACGACGCGGTCAGCGAGCACGATCGCCTCCTCGACGTCGTGGGTGACGAGCAGGACGGTGCGCGGCTCGCGCGCCAGCGTCCCGGCCAGCCACTCCTGCATCTGCACCCGGGTCAGGGCGTCGAGCGCGCCGAACGGCTCGTCCAGGCACAGGACGGGCGTGCCGGCCAGCAGCGTGCGCAGGAAAGCGACCCGCTGGCGCATCCCGCCGCTCAAGGCGGACGGGCGCGTCGCCTCGAAGCCGGCGAGGCCGAACGGCGCGAAGTACGGCGCGGCGGCGGCGCGCGCCTCCGCCCGCGACCGCCCCGCCACCCGCAGCGCGAGACCCGCGTTGTCCAGCGCGCTCAGCCACGGCAGCAGGGCGTCGCGCTGGGGCATGAGCGTCGCCGCCGGCGCGGTGACCGACCCCGACGACGGCTCCGTCAGCCCGCACACCACGTCCAGCAGCGTCGACTTCCCGCACCCCGACGGCCCGACCACGGCGACGATCTCCCCGGCCGCGACGTCCAGCGACACCGCGTCCAGCGCGACGACGTCGCCGAAGGCCTTGCTCACTGCGTCGATGCGGATGAACGCTCTCAGCTCCCTTCGCGGGCATTACCCCACAGGTTCGGAGGGTCAGGCCCAGCGCGGACCTATCTCAGCCGGGCGCACTCCCCAGCCCCCCTGTTACCGCTCGGAATCTACTTGCTCCTCGAGCTTGTCGGCGAGGTAGCCGGCCTTGTCCGCCCGGCGGCGGGCGGCGTGGGCCGCGTCGGGGAGGACGGCCTCGTGCTCCTTGGTCTCCTCCTCATGCTCCCTGGCGCGCAGGTCCTCGGGCTTCGGATCGGGCATGATCGGAAGCCTATGGACGACGACCGCGAGCGGCTGCTCGAGTTCCTTCGCGATCAGGGCGCCGGCGAGGCGGAGCTCGACGCGGCGATCGCGCAGGATCGGCTCGTCCTGCTGCCCGTCGAGCGCCAGCTCATGGGCCCTGCCCGCCACACGCTCACCGATCTCGTCGCCGACAGCGGCGGCCTGGACGAGCCGATGGTCCGCGACCGGCTGCGCAGCCTCGGCGTCACCATCCCGGAGGATCCCGACGAGGTCGCGTTCTCCGACGACGACCTCGACGCCGTCAAGCGCGGCTCGCAGTACGTCGAGCATGGCATCGACATCGACGAGGGGCGCTCGGTCACGCACGCGCTGAGCGGGATGACCGCCCGGATGGCCGAGCCGCTGCGGCGCCTCTTCGCGTCCCAGTTCCTGCGGCCCGGCGACAGCGAGGCGGACCTGGGCCTGCGCTTCGCCGCGAAGGCCGAGGCGCTGATGCCGCTGCTGACCGCCGAGCTCGACTACCTGATGCGCATGCACCTCGTCGACGACCTGCGCAACGAGGCACTCGGCCAGATGGAGCGCGACACGGGCGCCCTGCCCGACTCCTACGAGGTCGCCGTCGCGTTCGCGGACATCGTCGGCTTCACGGCGCTGGGCGAGGAGCTCCCCGAGTCCGAGCTGACCGACATCGCCACCCGGCTCGGCGTGCTCGCCGACGAGCACGTCAAGGCGCCCGTGCGCGTCGTCAAGACGATCGGGGACGCCGTCATGCTGGTCTCCCGCGACCCGGACGCCATGGTGCGCACGATGGTCGCGATCTTCGAGGCGGCCGCCGACGACCTGCCCGACCTGCGCGTCGGCATCGCCTACGGGCGCGCGGTGCCGCGGCTGGGGGACTGGTACGGCCCGGCGGTCAACCTCGCGGCCCGGATCACGGGACGCGCCCGGCCCGACTCCATCCTCATCACCGACGCGCTCGCGGACGCGCTCACCGACACCGGCCGCTACCAGCTGTCCGACGCGGGGCACAAGCGGCTCAAGGGCATCGCGGAGCCCGTCGCCGTCAGGCGCCTGCGATCCGCCGGATCACCTTGACGAACGCGCGGTAGGCCGGCTTCGCGGTCACGGACCCGCTGCGGTTCAGCCGTCGCAGCCCCGCGTAGTGGAACGAGTACGTGGCGGGCCGGTCCTTGGTCATCCACGACGACCAGTAGACGCCGGCGATCCGCAACCGCTTGCGCTGGCGCGCCAGCATCGTGTACGCCTGGCGGACCTTGACCGCCTGCTCGGCCTCCGTGACCTCGAAGCCGTACGGGTGCCGCGTCTTCCCGTAGGCCGACGGCCACGAGAGCTCGGTGACGTAGACGGGCTTCTTGGCGTCCCCGTTGGCCTTGAGCACCGCCCGGTAGCGCTTGAGCAGTTCCTTGACGTTCGCGACCTTGAAGGTGAACGGATGGCTGGCGACGGCGTCGAAGGCGTCGCCGGCGCCCAGGTCGTACAGGCGCTGAAGGGGCTTGGAGCCGTCGCCCGGGAACCCGGCCAGGATCACCGTGGCGCCGGGGTCGACCTCCTTGATCGCCGTGTGGGCGGCCTCGAGCAGCTTCGCGTAGGCGGGCAGCCGCGGCGTCTCGTACCAGAAGTGCTCGCCCTGCGGCTCGTTCCAGATCTGCCACCGGCGGACGGGCTTCGGGGTGACCTCGGGATGATCGGCCCACAGCGTCCCGTTCGGCCCGTAGCGAGCGACGAACTCGTGGCACAGCACGGCGTAGGCGTAGCGGCCCTCGGCGGTCGGGGCACTGAAGTCGATGTTCTCGTGCTGGCGCGCCCACGCGGGGGAGCCGACCAGGACGGGGAGGACGCTCAGGCCGCGCTTGGCCGCGGCGAGGATCAGCTTGTCCGAGCGCGTGAGATCGGTCGGCGCGCCCTTGACGGACTGCGACTCCCAGCCGTAGAACGCGATGCGGACCGTCCCGACCCGCGCGTTGGCCATCGTGCGCAGCTCCTTGTCGAGCGGCACGCCCTTGTCGAACATCGGCGGCTCGGCGAGCATTCCCACCCAGCCCGCGGGGACCTTCGCGGCCACGGGGGAGGTCGCCGCCGCGAACACCACGACGGCTGCGACGAGGACCCTGCGCAGCACCGGGCCCACTGTAGGAAGGACTGCCCGAGTAGCCTTTTCGGGGTGGAGCGGGCGACGCTGGAGATCGAGAGAGAACGCGCGATCGGGACGGTCCCGCGCGTGGCTCTCGTGCACGACTTCCTGCTCGACCTGCGCGGCGGCGAGCGCGTCTTCGAGGCGATCTGCGACGCATGGCCGGACGCGGACGTCTTCACCGCCATCTACGACGCCAAGGGGACCGAGGGGCGTTTCGCGCATCGCAACGTGAACACGTCCCCGCTGCAGAAGCTGCGGCCGACCGCACGTTCGTTCCGCGGCCTGCTGCCCCTGTACCCGTGGGCGATCGGCCGGCTCGACCTCGGCGGCTACGACCTCGTCATCAGCTCCTCGAGCGCCTGGGCGCACGGGGTCCGGCCCGCGCCCGGCGCCGTCCACGTCTGCTACTGCCACAACCCGTTCCGCTACGCCTGGGCCGAGCGGGAGGCGACGCTCGCCACCCGCGGCGCGCTGATGCGCCCCGTGCTCGCGTCCGTGTTCGAGCGCTGGCGCGGGTGGGACGCCGCCGTCGCCCGGCGCGTCGACACCTACGTCGCCAACTCGGCCTTCACCGCCCGTCGCATCGAGCGCTTCTTCGGCCGCGAGAGCACCGTCGTGCACCCGCCCGTGGACGTCGGCCGCTTCGCGCCGAGCGTGCCGCGCGATTACTACCTCGCCGTCGGCGAGCTGATGCCGCACAAGCGCTTCGACGTGATCGTTCAGGCCTTCAACCGCCTCGGCCGCCGGCTCGTGATCGCCGGGGACGGGCCGCAGCACGGCCGCCTGGCCGCGCTGGCCGGGCCCAACGTCGAGCTCGCCGGCCGCGTCTCCGACGCCGAGATGGCCGATCTGATGCGCGGCTGCCAGGCGCTCGTGACCTGTGCGGTCGAGGAGTTCGGCATCGCCAACGTCGAGGCGCTCGCCTCCGGCCGGCCCGTCATCGCGGTCGCCGCGGGCGGGGTGCTCGAGACGGTCACCGACGGCGTCACCGGCCGCTTCTTCCCGAGCGCCACGGTCGACGACCTCGTCGACGCGGTCACGGGCTTCGACGCCTTCGCGGTCGACCCGCGGCGCTGTCGCGAGGACGCCGAGGCGTTCGCCCCGGCGCGCTTCGCCGCCGAGTTGCGCGCGGTCGTGGACTCGCAGCTCGTGCGTGCTTAGGCTCACGGCAGGCGGCCTGCTGCTCGGCGGGCCCGCCGTCCTGGCGTTCTTCTCCGGCGGCTACTTCGACGCGCCGCGCGCGTGGGCGGGCCTGGTCGCCTGGCTGCTCGTGGCCGTCGGCGGCGTGGTCGGGACGTGGCCGCGCGGGCGGGCGGCGTGGCTGGCGCTCGGCGGCCTGGCGGCGCTGACCGGGTGGACGCTGTTGTCGCTGGCCTGGGCGCCGCTCGGGCAGACGGCCTACGACGCCGCGCAGATCGGCTTCCTGTACCTCGGCGCGATCACGGCGGCAGCGCTGCTGCGGCCGGCCTGGACCGAGGAGGCCCTGCTGGCCGGCGCGGTCGTCGTGGTCGGCTACGGCGTCTCCGAGCGCCTGCTGCCCGGCCTGCTCGACTTCGCCCGGTCCGTGTCCGCGCAGGGACGGCTCGAGCAGCCGCTGACCTACTGGAACGCGATGGGCCTCGTGGCCGCGACCGGGCTGGTCCTGTCGGCGCGCGCCGACGCGCGGCTCGCCGCCGCACCGGTGCTCGGGCTCGGCCTGTCCCTGACCGTCTCGCGGGGTGGCCTGCTCGCCGCGGCGGCGGGCCTGATCTGCCTGGTGGTCCTGTCGCGGCGGCGCGAGACGCTGCTGGCCGCGGGTGCGGCGATCGGCCTCGGAGGCGGTGCCGCGCTGTCCGAGCTCGGCGGCAGCGGCGTGATGCTGGCGGCGGTGATCGTCCTCGGCGCGGCGGCGATCCCGCTGGCCCGCGCCTGCGCCGAGCGCGAGGGCGACCTGCGCCTGCCCGCCCAGACCGGGGTCGTCGCCGTGATGCTGATCGGGGTCGGCTTCGGGCTCGCGCTCGTGTTCGGCAGCAAGGAGACCTCGGCTCGCCTCGAGCCCACTGCGGGCCGCCTCGTCACGCTGCAGTCCAACCGCTACGAGTACTGGCGCGTGGCGGTGCGGGCCTTCCGCGCCGAGCCCGTCCGCGGCGTCGGCGCGGGCGGCTGGGCCGTCCGCTGGCGGCGCGAGCGCCCGTTCAACGAGGCCGCCCACGACGCCCACTCGCTCCCGCTCCAGACGCTCGCCGAGCTCGGCCTCGTCGGCGTCGTCCTGCTCGGCGTCTTCGCCACCGGCGTCGGCCTGGCCGCGCGTGCAACTCAGGGGACGGTCCCCTCAGTTGCATTGGCCGCCGTCTGCGCGACGTGGGGGGTGCACGTGCTGCTGGACTGGGACTGGCAGATGCCCGCGGCGACGCTGCCGGCGATGATCAGCGCCGGAGTGCTGGTCGCTCGAGCGTCCGATAGCTGAGCGCGGCCACCGCCCCGGTCACGAGCACCGTCAAGGCGAGCAGGACCGGCGTGTTGACGTGGTCGCGCAGCCCGAGCCCGCCGGCGTCGAAGTGGCCGGGGTCGGCGTCCAGCGCCAGCAGCTCGGCGACGGTCAGGTGGTAGAGGTAGAACGAGTAGGAGATCGTGCCCAGGAAGGCGACCGGCGCCCAGGCCAGCAGCCACCGCACCGGTCCGCCCGCGTCCTCCCCGAACACGGCCGGCAGCAGGAACAGGACGCACAGCACGGCGGTCAGGGCGAGCCGGGCGGCGACGGTCGCGAGCGGTTGCACCTGGGTCAGCGCGGCGGCGAGGCCGAAGACCCCGTCCGGGGCCATCGCGGCGAGGCCGGCCAGCGCGGCGGCGGCGCCCAGCCAGCACACCGTCGCCTGCCGCATCACGCGGTCCGGCTCGGCCACGCTCCAGACCGCCAGCAGCATCCCCAGCGCCAGCCAGGTCGCCTGCCCGGGCAGCGCGTCCGCCCACAGCCGCGAGATCTCCAGCCGGGCCGCGAGCGCCTGCACGGCGGCGCCACCCAGCGCGACGCCCGCCAGCGCCAGCGCGTCGGACCGGGCGCTCAGCCGCCGGGTGAGCAGCGCCCACAGCGGCAGCGCGAAGTAGAAGGTCACCTCCACGCAGAGCGTCCACGCGACGGGGATGCCGAGCCCGATCGTGTCCTCGCGGTAGAGCTGCGCGAACAGGTAGTAGCGCCACGCGCCGTCCGCCAGCACGATGCCCGGGAAGACGACCAGGACCGTCAGCGCGACCCAGTAGGCGGGGACGATGCGCAGCACCCGCCGGCGCGCGAAGCGCCGCAGGTCGGGCAGCGGCGCCCCGCCCGCGCGCGCGGCTGCGAACGGGCGGTAGAGCAGGAAACCGGAGATGGCGAAGAACACCGTCACCCCGAGTCCGCCGAGGGTCTGCGCGACGTGCCCGAGCGCGCCCGCGCCGGCGAACCCGGTCAGGGCCGCGACGTGGAAGACGCAGACCGCCAGCACGGCGAGGCCGCGAAGCGCGCCGAAGAGGGCGAAGTGCCGCCGCATCGCGCGCCAACACTAGGTTGAAGCACGTGCAACGCGTGGCCTTCGACGTCGATCCCTACGCCAACGATCCCGGGCGCTGGGGCGCCTCGATGGCGACCAACATCGAGCTGCTGATCGGCAGCCTCGAGGCCGCGCGGCCGCGGTCGGTGGCCGAGGTCGGGGCGTACGCCGGCGACCTCACGCGCATCCTCCTCGCCTGGGCCGAGCCGCACGGCGCGACGGTCACCGCGATCGACCCGCTGCCCCAGCCGCCGCTGGAGGCGCTGGAGCAGGAGCGCTCGGATCTGTCGCTGGTCCGCAAGGTGGCGGGCGAGGCGCTGCGCGAGATCGAGCTGCCCGACGCGGTCGTCCTCGACGGCGACCACAACTACTACGCCGTCAGCCAGGAGCTGCGCATCGTCGCCGAGCGCGCCGGGGACGCCCCGCTGCCGCTGCTGATCTTCCACGACGTCGGCTGGCCGCACGCGCGCCGCGACCTCTACTACGACCTCGACGACATCCCCGCCGGGTACCGCCACCCGGCCCGCCAGGGCGGCGGCCTGTTCCCGGGGGAGGCCGGCATCCGCGAGGGCGGCCTGCCGATGCCCGGCGCGTCGGCGGAGCAGGAGGGCGGTCCGCGCAATGGCGTCCTCACCGCGATCGAGGACTTCGTCACCGAGCACGAGGGCTTGCGCCTCGCCGTCATCCCCGCCTTCTTCGGCGTCGGCGTCGTGTGGTCGCTGAGCGCCCCCTACGCCGACGCGCTCGCCGAGCTGCTGGACCCGTGGGACCGCAACCCGCTGCTCGAGCGTCTCGAGGCCAACCGCGTCCTGCACCTCGCCTCGTCGCACTTCCACCTGACCCAGGCGACCCAGTGGCAGGCCCGGGATCACCGCAAGGGCGAACTGCTGCGCAAGCTGCTCATCTCGAAGTCCTTCGCGATCGGGCAGCTGATCTCGAAGCTGCGCCAGCGCGGCGAGCCGGCCTTCTCGAAGGCCGAGGCGCAGGCGCTGCTCGACGAGTCAGCCTGAGCCGTTGCGGCGGGCGGACCGCTCGCGGCGCAGCTTGTTGGCCGTGCGCAGCGGCTGGGTCAGCTTCCAGGAGATCGACTCGACGGTCTCGTCGAAGTCACGCTGGAGCTGGGCCTCGCGGGCCGTGTACTGGAGCTGGCCGGACACGACATGGGCGCGCGTGACGGCGGCGACCGCCTCGGCGTAGCGGGCGCGCTGCTTCCAGTCCGTCCCGCCCTCGACGCCGACGCCCGGCATCCGGCCCTCCCACTTCTCGGCGACCGCGATGTGCGCGGCGATCCAGCTGTCCGGGTTGGAGACGAGGTCGAGCGAGTGGTGGTGGATGGCGTGCAGGTCGGCGGTCACGACCTTCTTGCCCGCCTCGCGAGCCTGCAGGCAGAAGTCGAAGTCGTAGCCGTGCAGCTGGCCGAGGCCCTCGTCGAAGCGCAGGTTGCGGACGGCCCACGGCGACAGGCACATGATGAAGCCGTCGACGGTGTCCACCTCGCCGGTGCGCGTGTACGGCTGCGAGTTGTCGGCCCAGGTGATCGAGGGCAGCTCGCCGCCGCCGAGCTCGGAGTACTTGTGGATGAACGACGCCCACGTGACCGAGCCCTCCCACCAGGCGATGGAGCGAACGCCGATCGAGCCGACGCAGCCGACGATGGCGACGTCGGGATCCTTCAGCGCGGCGCGCACCTTCGGGACGAAGTCGGGGTCGACGATCTCGGCGTCCTGGTGGACGAGGCACAGGCATTCGAGGTCCTCGTGCTGCGCGGCGAGGTCCATCAGGAGGTTGTACGAGCGGAAGATCGATCCCGCGGCCGAGTTGGCGTAGACGACCGTGTCGTCCTCCTTGGCCAGGTCGAACCCGGGCCCGCAGGCCTTCTTGTACATCTCGGGAGAGGTGATGGAGGACCCGAACACGAACACGGCGTGTCAGGGTAGGGAGGATGGTCACGCTGGAATCGCCGCCGCCACGGCCGCTGCCGCCGGGCACGCGGACCGCGGTCTTCCTGGCCGGCAGCGGGTCGCCCTCCGACATCGGCGGCGTCCGGCCGATCCGGGCGCGCGGCCACTGGTGGGCGACGGTGCCGGTGAGCGCCGGCGACGACCTCGGGATCACGACCGTGCCCGTCGCCCCGACGCGACAAGAGGGACGGTACGGCGCGTCGCGCCTGGTGGTCTGCATGGCGACCTTCGAGCCCGACGAGGCGCTGTTCCGCGCGCAGGTCGAGTCGCTGCGCGCGCAGACCGTGCCGTTCACCTGCCTGGTCTCCGACGACGCGTCGTCGACGGACGTGGTCGAGCGGGTGATCGAGAGCGACGAGCGCTTCGTCGTGTCGCGCTCTGACGTGCGCCAGGGCTTCTACCGCAACTTCGAGCGGGCGCTGCAGATGGTGCCGGACGGCGTCGAGCACATCGCGCTGTGCGACCAGGACGACGTCTGGCGCCCGGAGAAGCTCGAGGTGCTGCGCGACGGCCTGGGGGACGCCGTCCTCGCCTTCTCCGACCAGCGGCTGACCGCGCCGGACGGCCGCGTGCTGGCGGAGACGCTGTGGCGTGGCCGCGCGGTCAACCACCACGACCTGCTGTCGATGCTCGTGGCCAACGCGATCACCGGGGCCGCGTGCCTGTTCCGCCGCGCGCTGCTGGACACGCTGCTGCCCTTCCCGGAGACACCCGGCCTGCAGTTCCACGACCACTGGCTGGCGATCACGGCGCTGGCGTCGGGCCGCGTCGCCTACGTGGACCGGCCGTTGTACGACTACGTCCAGCACGGCGGCGCGGTGTTCGGTGAGGTCGCGACCGGCGCGCGCACGACGGGACCGCCGCGCTCGAGGCGGGCCGCGTACTTCCTCGGCTACTGCGCTCGCGAGGTCGCCGCGCAGGCGCTGCTGGCCCGCGGCGCCGAGCATCCGGACCTGCGCACGTTCGTCGCCGCGCAGCGCTCGCCGCGGGCGCTCGCCCGCCTGGCCACCGCGCCGGACGCGAAGACCACGCTCGGGACGGAGCGCGAGCTCGTCGGCGGGGTCCTGTGGAAACTCGCCGCCGAGCGCGGCCTGGCGCGCGACGTCTCCTTCCCGGACCCGCTCGCCTTCGAGCAACGTGCCCTGCGCAAGTGGCGCTCCGGCCTCGCCCGGCCCTAGCCTCCCGGACGTGACCACGGCCGTCATAGAGCCGGTCGACACGACCTCCGGGAAGCCCGTCGCCATCGAGGTCCGCGGGGTCGAGAAGACCTTCCGCATCCCGGTCAACCGGGTCGACTCGCTCAAGGAGCGCGTCACCCACTTCGGCCGCGGCGGCGAGGTCAACGAGCTGCGCGTCCTGCGCGGGATCGACTTCGACGTGCGCGAGGGCGAGTTCTTCGGGATCGTCGGGCGCAACGGCTCCGGCAAGTCGACGCTGCTCAAGATCCTCGCCTCGATCTATCGCGCCGACGCCGGCCGCGTGCGCATGGCCGGGCGGCTCGCGCCGTTCATCGAGCTGGGCGTCGGCTTCAACCCCGAGCTGACCTCGCGGGAGAACGTCGTCCTCAACGGCGTCCTCATGGGCCTGAACCGCCGCGACGCCCGCGCGCGCCTCGATCAGGTCCTCGACTTCGCCGAGCTGCGCGACTACGCCGACCTCAAGCTCAAGAACTACTCGAGCGGGATGATGGTCCGGCTCGCCTTCGCCGTCATGGTCGAGGCCGACGCCGACATCATGCTGATCGACGAGGTGCTCGCGGTGGGCGACGCCGCGTTCGCCCAGAAGTGCATGGACGTCTTCCGCGAGCGGCGCGCGGCGGGCAGGACGATCGTGCTCGTCACCCACGACATGGCCACCGTGCAGGGCCTCTGCGACCGGGCGATGCTCATCCACGACGGCGAGATCCGCTACCTCGGCGACCCCGAGGAGACCGCCCTGCGCTATTACCGCCTCAACTTCTCGGGCACCGCGGACGACGCGCCGTTCCAGGCCGGCGGGGTCCCCGACGTCAACGCCAGCCCGATCGACGCCTGGCTCGAGGACGCCGACGGCGGGCGCATCGACAACGTCGAGCAGGGCGACCCGCTGCGCTTCAACGCGATCTTCGAGGCGCGCCACGCGCTCGACGTCCCCGTGTTCGGCTTCCACTTCCTCAACGCGGACGGGGAGACGGTGTTCGGCTTCAACCAGGGCGTCGAGCCCGAGCGCCTCGAGGCGGGCGAGCGGGTGACGATCTCCGGCGCGGTCGAGAACCGCCTGCGGCCCGGCCGGTACAGCGTGGTCTGCTGGGTGTCGCGCAACCGCACGCAGGGGGACGTCGCGCTGCACGTCCTGCGGCTGCTCGAGTTCGTCGTCTACGGGACGCGCCAGGGACCGGGCTCGGTCGAGGTCGCGACGGACCTGAAGGCGGAGATCGAGTGAGCTCCCTGGAGCTGCGCGAGGTCCGCGGGCCGTCGGCGCTGGGCGGCGGCTGGCGGCGCTCCGCCGAGCTGCTGTACCTGATCGCGGCGACGGAGTTCAAGCGCACCTACTTCGGCACCGCGCTCGGCTACGCGTGGTCGCTCGCGCGGCCGCTGATGCTGTTCGGCGTGCTGCTCGCCGTCTTCACCCAGGCGTTCCGGCTGCCCGACTCCGTTCCGCACTACGCCGTCCTGCTGCTCACGAACATCGTCATGTTCGGTTTCTTCCAGGAGGCGACGGGCAACGCCGTGGCCTCGATCGTCTCGCAGGAGTCGATCGTGCGCAAGACGCAGTTCCCGCGGCTGGTGATCCCGCTCGCGGTGGTGTTGACCGCCCTGTTCAACCTCGGCCTCAACCTCGTCGTGGTCGTGGTGTTCCTGCTCGCGTTCGGGGTGATGCCGATGTGGACGTGGCTGCTGTTCCCGCTGCTCCTGGGCGCGCTGTTCGTGTTCACCGTCGCCGTCGCGATGATCGTCTCGTCGCTGTACCCGCGCTTCCGCGACGTCGGCATCATCTGGACGGTCGCGTCGACCGCGCTCTTCTACGGCACGCCCGTCCTGTATCCGATCGGCGTCGTCTCCCAGTCCCTCCGCGACGTCATCTCGCTGAACCCGCTGGCGCCGATCTTCGCGCTCATCCACAAGTGGATCGTCGACCCGGACGCGGCCGGTCCGGCCGAGCTGGCGGGCGGCTACGGGCGGTTGATGATCCCGGCGGCGATCTACGTGATCACCTGCGCCGTCGCGGTCTGGGTGTTCCGCCGCGAAGCACCCCGCATCGCCGAAGCGCTGTAGTGCTCACCGTCCAGCTGGACACGCCGATGCCGGACAGCCTCGCCGTGGGCGAGGGCACGTGCCTGTTCGTCGCCGGCTGGTGCGTCGCCGACGAGGGGCCCATCGATGCCCTCTCGATCCTGGTCGACGGCGAGCCGCGCCCCGTCGCCGCCTTCGGGATGCCCCGGCTCGACGTCCTCCACGCCCTCGGCACCCCGCAGTCCTACCGCTGCGGCTTCTGGGCCTGGGTCGACCTCGACCACGCGCCCGTCACCCTCGGCCTGCGGACACCGTTCGGCGACACCGAGCTCGCGGTCATCGGTGCGAGCGGCGGGACGGCCCCCTCGGTCGGATCGGCGCGGGTGGCGATCGCGATGGCGACGTACGACCCGCCGCCGGAGCTGTTGCGGGCGCAGGTGGAGTCGATCCGGGCGCAGACGTTCACGGACTGGGTGTGCGTGATCTCGGACGACTGCTCGGATCCGCGGCGGTTCGCGGCGCTGGAGGAGCTGGTGGCCCAGGACGAGCGGTTCGTGGTCTCGCGCTCGGAGCGCAACCGGGGCTTCTACGCGAACTTCGAGCGCGCGCTGTCGATGGTGCCGGCGGGGGCGGAGTTCGTGGCGCTGGCCGACCAGGACGACGTGTGGCACCCGGACAAGCTCGCGACGCTGATGGACGCGCTCGGGCCCGCGCAGCTCGTCTATTCCGACGCGCGGCTGGTCACTCGCGACGGGGAGGTGGTGAGCGAGACGTACTGGCGCGACCGCGACAACAACCACGCGGACCTGCGCTCGCTGCTGGTCGCCAACAGCGTGTCCGGGGCGGCGTCGCTGTTCCGGCGCGACCTGCTCGACCTCGCGCTGCCCTTCCCGCCCGCGCAGTTCGCGCACTTCCACGACCACTGGATCGCGCTGTGCGCGCGCGTGCGCGGGGCGATCGCCTACGTCGACCGGCCGCTGTACGACTACGTCCAGCACGGGCACGCGGTGCTCGGCCATGCGGCCGCGAACCAGGTGGCGGGGATGGGCGAGCGGCTGCGGTCCCTGCGCGCCGACCCGCGCGACCGCATCCGCCTCTACCGCGGCATCTACTTCGTCGACGTGGCGCGGCTGACGCAGGTGGCGCGGATCCTGCTGGCGCGGGAGCCGGCGATGGCCCGCAGCGAGCGCCGGGTGCTGGAGCGCTTCCTCGCCGCCGACCGCTCGCTGCTCGCAACCGCGCGGCTGTGGCTGGCGGGCGCGCGGGAGTACGCCGGGCGGCCGGAGACGCTGGGGGCCGAGCGCGGCCTCGCCTACGCGTTCGCGTGGCGACGGGCGCTGGCGCGGTCGGCCCGCGACGTCCCGCAGCGCGTGGGCCGGCTCGACGCCGTCCCCCCGCCCGACCTCGCACCCCGGCCCGGCGCCGTCCGGCCCGCCGGCCCGGCCCGCGACATGGCCGAGAAGATCGCGCCGCTGACGCTGTCGGTACGCGACGACGCGCCCGCGCGCATCAACCTGCTGATCCCGACCATCGACCTCGCGCACCTGTTCGGCGGCTACATCGCCAAGTTCAACCTCGCCCGGCGGTTGGCCGAGCGCGGGCACCGCGTCCGCATCGTGACCGTCGACCCGGTGCCGCCGCTGCCGCGCGACTGGCGCGAGCAGGTCAGCGCCTACGAGGGACTGGCGGGCGTCTTCGACCGGGTCGAGGTCGCCTTCGGCCGCGAGGCCCCGCTCGAGGTCTCGCGCGACGACGCCTGGATCGCCACGACGTGGTGGACGGCGCACGTCGCCAACGCCGCCACCGACCGGCGGTTCGTCTACCTCGTGCAGGAGTACGAGCCGTTCACGTTCCCGGCGGGGACGTGGGGCGCGCTCGCGGAGCAGTCCTACCGCTTCCCGCACCACGCGCTGTACTCGACCGAGCTGCTGCGGGAGTGGTTCATCGCCCGCGGCCTGGGGGTCGAGGACTCGCTGTCCTTCCAGAACGCGATCACGCCGGTCACCCCCGCGGTCCGGGTCAACCGGCGCCTGCTCTTCTACGCGCGGCCCGAGCCCCACGCGGCCCGGAACCTGTTCGAGCTGGGGATGCTGGGCCTGCAGGCCGCGGTGGCGGGCGGGACGCTCGACGGCTGGGCGCTGCGCGGGATCGGGACGACGGCGCTGGGCCGCCGCCTGCCGCTCGGCCGCGGCGCCGAGCTCGAGCTGCTCTCGCGCGCGGCGCAGGGCGACTACGGGCGGCTGCTGGCCGAGCACGACGTGGGAGTCGCGCTGATGCACACGCCGCACCCGAGCCTGGTCCCGATCGAGATGGCGTCGGCCGGCATGCTGGCCGTCACGACGCGGTTCGAGAACAAGACGCCGGCGGCGCTGGCGGCGATCTCCCCGAACATCCTCGCCGCCGAGCCGACGATCGAGGGCGTGGCGGCGGGCATCGCCGAGGCGGTGGCGGGCGCCGAGGACCTGGAGCGCCGGCGGGCGGGCGCCGACGTCGCCTGGGCGCGCGACTGGCAGGCCGCCTTCCCGGACGCGTTGCTGGCGCGCGTGGAGGCCTGGCTCAGCGGCTGAACAGCAGGGCGTCGCTGCGCCCGAACGTCGACGCGACCGTGGTCTGGGAGACCAGCGCGAAGTCCTCGGACAGGCCGAGCTGACGCAGGAACGGCACCGGGTCGCTCGTCGCGCCGAACGCGGCCGACTCCACGAAGGCGACGAAGATGCGCCCATCCGGGCCCGCCTCCCGCACGGCGCGGGCGACGGCCTCCTGCGGCGTCGCGGCGGGCTGGTCACGGAACTGGTTCTCGCGATCCTCGGGGACGCCGAAGCGGACGATGCGGACGCGCTCGTCGAGCACGAGGTCGAGCGGCGTGAGCGGCCCGGGCGTGCCGAACGCGGCGCCGCTGGCGTCGATCACGACGTCGTCGGGACCCGCCTGGCGCTCGATCAGATCCCGTGACGGGCCGATGTCCGGGCCGGCGTAGGCCGGCGTCGCCGTTTTGATGCCGCCGACCGCGATGCCCGCGACCAGCAGCCCGGCCGCGACGGGACGCAGGCGCGGGGCCGCGGCCTGGGTCAGCGCGCCCGCGAGCAGCGCCAGCCCCGGAGTCGAGGACGCGAGGACGTTGGTGGTGAAGCTGGGATCGGCGAGCAGGCTCTCCAGCAACGCGCCGAGGGGGGCGGCGACGGCGAGCGCGATGACGAGGGCGAGGCGGCTCGGCGGCCGGCCCGGGCGCAGCCCGCTGGCGGCGGCGGCGAGGCCGAGGGCGATCAGCACCAGCCCGACGGGTCCCGGCAGGTCGTGCAGGATCGACGAGCCGTTGGTGTGGCCGATCGCCCAGTGGCCGAGGTCCTGTACGACGCCCTTCGGCGAGAAGTCGACCAGCAGCGCCGCCAGGCGGGTGTCCGGCGAGCCGAAGTCGTTCGCCAGGCCGGTGAGCGCCCAGGGGACGAACAGGAGCGCCGCGCCGGCGCCGGCCAGGGTCGCGGGGACGCGGGCGCGCGGCTCGGCGATCAGCAGCCAGGCGTACAGCGCGGCGAGCGCGAAGATGGCCGTGTAGTGCGTGTACATGCCCGCCGCGGCGGCGAGGCCGAAGGCGACCCACCAGCGGCGGCGGCCGGTGTCCAGCGCCACCAGCGCGCACAGGGCGGCCACGGCGCTGAGCAGGACGACGAGGCTGTACGCGCGCGACAGCGCCGACACGAAGACGGTGAAGGGGGAGAACGCGATCAGCGCGGCGCCGACGAGGCCTGCGTTGCGACCGACCGTGCGCACGCCGAGCGCATAGACAGCGGGGATCGCGAGCAGCCCGAAGAGCAGCGGCGCCGCCCGCATGAGGAAGACACCGTCCCCGAAGCGCGTCGCCAGCCACGTCACCGCGAACGACAGCGGCGGCGTCAGCTCCATCTTGTCGGTGATGATCTCGAGCATCCCGCCGAAGCTCCGCTGGGTGACCCAGTAGGTCGAGGCCTCGTCGGCGTAGAGGGACTGCCGCGCGGTGAGGAGGCGCAGCACGAGGCCGGCGCCGGCGAGCGCGACCAGCGGGAGGACGGTGCGCGCGCGGGTCAGGGCTCGGGGACGGTCGGCACGAGGCGGTCGAACCGCGCCGCCGCGCGTTTGGCCAGCGCCGGGTCGCTGTCGGCGAAGACGAGCTCGATCGTGCCCCAGGCGCGCGCGTTCTCGGGCTCGCGGTCGACGATGTCCAGGAGGATCCGCCTCGCCCGCGGCAGGTCGTCCTGGGCGACGGCGAGGCGGGCGCGGGCGATGTCGAGGTCGGCGTCGGGGTTGAGCGTCCCCGCGTGGTCGAGCAGCGTGGCGGTGCGGGCATCCGCGTGGCCGGCGTCGAGCCGCTCGGTCGCGGCCTTCGTGTTGGCGGCCTGCCAGACGCCGACGCCGAAGAACGCCGCCACGAGGAGCGCGACGACGACGCCCGCGGCGCGGGTCATCGCGGCTCGGCTTCGGGGGTGCCGGCGGCGCGGTTGCGGCGCAGGACCAGGATTGCCCCGCCGGCCACGAGCGCGACGACGATCACGACGATCCCGATGGTCGTGCCACCCGAGTCACCGCCGCCGGAGCCGCCCGCGGCGGGCTGGGCCGACGCTTCTGGCGCCGGGCTGGCCGTCGCCTCGGCTGCCGCCCTGGCCTTGGCGCGCTCGAGGGCGGCGTCGTGCCGCTGGGTCGCCTGGCGGTGCTGCTTGCGGGCGGCCTCGCGCGCCTTGGCCTCCTGTGCCGCGACCACAGCCGGATCGACAGTGGGGGCGGCGGTCGGCACCGTCGTGGGGACGGCGGTGGGCGCGCTCGACGGCGCCGACGGCGCGGCGGTGGCCGTCTCGCGGCCGCCGAACGGGTCCTCGTACTGGTCGTCTCCGGCGCTCTGGGCCAGCGCCGTCGGCGCCAGGACCAGGCACGCGACGACGGTCAGCAGTGCGCGGCGAAGCATCCGCGTCACTGTAATTGGCCCCGCAGCTGGGCCCGGGCGCGCGCCCGATCCTGCCCGCCGAGGGCTCGCGTGGCGAAGGTCAGCGTCTGGGTGACCTCGTCGAGCGCCGCCGCTTTGCGGCCGCGGTGGTGCCGGACGACCTCGCGCCGGCTGCGAGCGCGGGCCGCGTGCGGCTCGCCCGTGCTGTGGGAGCCGGTGTGGATGACCGTGACGGCGGGGTGGAAGACGGTGGGGACGCCGAGGGCGCGGGCGCGCAGGCACAGGTCCATGTCCTCGTAGTGCAGGTGGATGCGGGGGTCGAACGGGCCGAGCGAGCGCAGGAGGTCGGTGCGGGCGACCACCGCTGCCGCGACCGCCCATCCCACGGTGCGGGGGACCGGTGACCGCCACGGCTCGAGCCGGCGCGGAGCGGGGAGGAGCGCCGGGACCAGGGCGCGCAGCGTGCCCGGCAGGGGGTGAACGGAGCGCTCCTGCGTGCCGTCGGGGCGGACGAGCTTCGGGACGAGGAGCGCGTCGTGGTCGCGGGCGAGCGTGGCCAGCGTGGCGAGACCCGCGTCGCGGAGCTCCGTATCGGGGTTCAGGAGGATCGTCACCGGCTCGGTGACGTGCTCGAGCCCGGCGTTGTTGGCGGCGCCGAAGCCGGGGTTGTCCCGCGCGTCGACGCCGACGTCGGCGAGCGCCGCGCCACCGTCGTCCGCGGCGGTGTCGACGGCGATCACGCGGGCGTGGGGGAGGTAGCGGTCGAGGGACGCGCGCAGGACGGCGAACTCAGCCGCCGACCTGTGCAGGACGGTGAGGACGGCCAGGGTCATGCCGCCGCTTCCTTCAGAGCATTGAGGGTGATGTGGGCCGCCTCGTCCCAGGTGGACTCGAGTGGCGCGAGCGTGTGCGGGTGCTTGGTGAGCGCGCATGGCGTCCGCGAGGGCCTGCGGGTCGTCGACCGGGACGTAGGTCGCTCGTCCCTGCGTCGCCTCGCGCACCTCCGGCAGGTCGGTGACGATGGCGGGGGTTCCGTGCGCGAGCGCCTCGACGGCGGGCAGGCCGAAGCCTTCGAGCCGGGAGGGTTGGATCAGCGCGAGGGCGCCCGCGTAGAGCTGCGAGAGCTGTTGGTCGTCGACGCCGGTGCGGACCTCGAGGCCGGGCGTGGGCACACGGCCGCCGCCGACCGCGATCACCCTTGATCCCCCGAGTCGCGCCGCTTCGACGAGCAGGTCGATGCCCTTGCGGGGCTCGAAGGCACCGACGAAGAGGAAGTACGGATCGTCGGTGTCGACCGCTCTCGGAGTGAGGGGGACGGCGGGTGCGAGTGGCGTCACCCTCACCTTCTCCGGCTCGAGTCCCCAGGCCTCGATCACGTCGCGCCGGCCGGCCTCCGTCGTGGTGAGCACGATCGCCGCTCGCCGGGCGAGGTGCCGCGGCCGCGCGATCCGGTGCCACAGGTGCTCGTAGCGGGTGAAGTCCTGCGGGCGCCGCTCCCAGGACCGGTCCTGGACGGTCAACACGAGTGGCCCGCCGAGCGCGACCGGCGCCGGCGCGGGCATCCAGATGACGTCGCCCGCCAGCCTGCGCCGGCGGGCGACGTCGGCGCGCGTTCGGTGCACGACGTCCCACTCGACGTCCGGGTCCAGCGGGCGCATCGCTGCGAGCATCGCGGCGAGGTAGTGCGAGACGCCGCGCTGCTCGCGGGTGAGCGACCGTCCGTCGACTGCGATCCTCACGGGCGATGCCCCGACCCGTCGTCATCAATGCCCGCGCCGCGGCGCGGGCCGAGCTCGGCGGGGTGGAGCGGTGGGCGCGCGAGCTGGTGGCGCGGCTGCCGGCGCTGCGGCCCGGCGGCTACGAGGTCGCGACCCCGCCGCCGGCCTTCACCCACGGGGCCGGCCACGCGTGGGAGCAGGCGGTGCTCCCGGTCCGTGCGCGCGGGCGGCGGCTGCTGTGCCCGGCCAACCTCGCGCCGCTCGCCCATCCGGACACGACCGTGGTCATCCACGACGCGGCGGCGCTGCGCAACCCCGGGTGGTACAGCCCGCGCTACGTCGCCTGGCAGCGGCGGATCCTGCCGGCGGTGGCGAGACGGGCGCGGCACGTGGTGACCGTATCCGAGTTCTCGAAGGCCGAGATCGTGGCGCTGCTAGGCATCGACGCGGACAAGGTGACCGTTATCGCGGGGGGCGTTGGGGAGGCGTTCGTGCCCGACGCGCCCCGCCCCGCCATCGCGCCGTCCGGCCCGTACATCCTCGCCGTGGCGTCGGCCACCGCGCGCAAGAACCTCGCCGCGCTGGCGCCGCTGGCCGACCACGTCGAGGTCGTCGTCGCCGGTGGCGGGCGCCCGCAGTTCGCTTCCGAGCCCGGGCTGGAGCGCCTGAACCGGTTGGGCCACGTCGACGACGCCGACCTGCCCGGGCTCTATGCGAGCGCTTCTTGTGTCGTCGTGCCCTCCAAGCACGAGGGGTTCGGATTGATCGCCCTGGAGGCGATGGCGTGTGGTGTGCCGGTGGTGGCCGCTCGTGCCGGAGCGCTGCCTGAGACCGTCGGGGACGCCGGGCTGGTGGTCGACGATGTCGTGCCGGCCGTGTTGGAGGTCCTCGGCGATGAGGGGATGCGGGCTCGGTTGCGGGTGGCGGGACTGGCTCGGGCTGGGGCGTTCACCTGGGATGCCACTGCGCGGGCGGTCGACGCACTCCTGGCGAATTAGGCATCCAGGAGATGCCGAAAGCGCCATTGGCGCTGGTGGTGGCGGCGGGGAGGCGGATGCGGCGGGCGCCGCAGCGGCGGTCGATCGCGTTGGCGACGCCGAAGCCCTGGCGGCTGGCGCGGCGGAGGCAGGTGAAGACGCGGTCGGAGCGCTTGAGGCGGGCCGGGATGCGAACGGTGAAGCGCGCGATGCCGCTGGAGGCGGACGTGCCGGCGCCGAGGCGCTGGGCGACGCGAGCGCGGCGCCTGAGGCGGTAGACGCCGACGCGGCCGCCCGCGCGGCGCAGCCCGTCCGCGGCGGCGACCCGCAGCGTGGCGCGCACGACGCGCTTGCGGGCGGTGCGCTTGTAGAGGACGCGCAGCGCCGGCTGGGCGTAGACGTCGGTGGGCGGATAGACGACGCCGTCGGCGGCGAGCCGGAGGCGCGTGTTGCGCCGGACGGGCGTCGTGAAGGAGAAGCCCGAGCGGCCGGCGATGGTGAAGCCGGCCGGGACGTAGGTGCCCTCGAAGGGGTACGGGTCGGCCTGCAGGGCGACCGCGCGCGGGCCGACGAGGCCGTGGCCGCCCGAGCTGACCTTGCCGCTGACGACCGTGTCCGACCCGGCGACGACGACGTTGCGCGGCAGCGTCGCCTCCACGCCGAGCGGGCCCGGCGGCGCGTTGACCAGCCCGGCCAGGCCGCCCGGGATCGGCACGACGAGGATGCCCGGGCCGGCCGCGACCGCGGAGGTCGTGGCCGGTGTCAACGCGCCGTCGCTCGGCAGGAAGCCCGACCACTGCTCCACGCCCGTCGCCGGGGCCAGGGCGCTCAGGTACAGCCCCTCGGCACCGCCCGTGTCCACCAGCTGGAAGACCGAGTCGTCGACCACCGCCGGGCGGACCGCCAACCGGCCGGGCAGCGGCGGCCGCCACGTCCAGCGCAGCGCGAACGTCCCCGCGTCCCCGGCGGCCAGCGCCGCGGCGGGCGTCGCGATCGGGTTGCCGAACAGCACGCCGCCGCCCGCCGTCGCGGGGGAGGGGCCGGGCGACAGGCGGCTGCCGTCGGAGGCGAGGTAGAGCGGGCCGTCCTCGGCCCAGACGAAGGCGCCGGCCAGCAGCGTCCTCAGACCGGTGTCGGAGGGGCATGAGCCCGCCGTCCACAGCGGCAGCCCGGTGAGCGGCATCAGCGCGGCGGCGCGGCAGGTGCCGGCCACGTAGACGCGCGTGCCGTCAACGGCGGGCCGGGCGCCGGCGATCCCCGTGGACGCCTGCCACTGGACCAGGCCCGTCCCCGGGTCGCGCGCCACGACCTGGCCGGAGGCGGTGCCGACGTACAAGCGGCTGCCCGCCAGCACCGGCCCGGTCGCCGCCACGCCCGGTGAGCTCCACAGCACGTGCCCGTCGGCCAGGGACAGCGCCGCGACGCCGGTCGGCAGCGCCAGGATCACCCGCGCGCCGTCCGCGGCGAGCTCCGCCGGCCCGCCCGTCAGCGGGGCCGACCACAGCTGCGTACCGGTGGCCGCGTCCAGCGCCAGCACGGCGTCAGCGGTCTGGACGATCACGCGGCCCGTGGTCACGAGCGGCGCGGAGACCGGGTCGGCGGCGACCTGCCAGGCGAGGTCCAGCGGCGGGCGCAGGCCGGTGCCCGCCCACAGGTTGCGGTGCGCGGCGTCCCCGCCGAGCGTCGTGGTGTCAGCCGACTGCGCCCGCGCCGTGGCGGCGCAGGCGAGAACTAGCGCACAGGCCGCGTAAGCGCCTTGACGAACTCTTCGAGCTGCTTGGTGGTCCAACATTCATACGCCTCGCAGTGACGCGCATAGGCGGCGATCACGGAGTCGCCATAGTTCCAGTACAGGTGCGGCTCTGGGTTGAGCCAGAATGTTCTTCCCGCGCGGTCGGAGATGGCGGCGAAGAGGTCGGCCCGGGGGTCGCGGCCGTTGGTGCGGGCGTCGCCGAGGACGATCACGGTCGCCCGCGGGTGCAGGTCGTCCACGACCGCGGCGAGGAACTCCCGCCACACCCGCCCGTAGTCGGTGTAGCCCGACACGTCGGCCACCCCGGCGTCCTTGGAGATCGCGTCGGAGACCTTCTTGAACGAGCGCTCGTTGGAGAAGACGTCCGTCACCTCGCTGATGCGCTCGACGAACACGAACGAGCGCATCTTGCGGAACGTGTCGTGCAGCGCGTGCATCACCGAGAGGAAGAAGACGGAGGCGGACGTCACCGAGGTGGAGACGTCGCAGAGCACGTAGAGCTCGGGCCGGCGCGGGCGCTTGGGCCGGTACTTGAGCTCGACCGGGACGCCGCCCGTGGACAGCGACGCGCGCATCGTGCGGCGGACGTCGACGTGCGCGTGCTTGCGATGCCCGCGCGCCTCGTGGCCCTGGGTGGCCAGGCGCCGCTTGAGCTGCGCGACGACCCGGTGGACCGCGGCGAGGTCCTGCAGCGGGCCCGACGGCAGCGCGCGGTCGAGGTCGTTCAGGGGCCGGGACGGCGGCAGCTCCTCGGTGCGCTCGATCTGCGCGCGCTCGAGCTCGCGCCGCAGCGCGCGCTCGAACTGGCGGATCTGCTCGCGGGTCAGGGGCGGCTGCGCCGCCTCGCCGTCCTGGGGCGGGGTCCCTGCGTCGGTCTTGAGGCCGAGCGCGCGGCGGATGCGCTGGACGTCGACGCCCAGCACGCCCGAGCCCTGGCCGCGCTGCCCGAAGGCCGCGATCGCCAGCCGGGCGAGGTCGCGCATGGCCGACTCGTCGCCGTCGCGCAGCGCCTGCTCGACCGCGTCGCGCAGCGCGTCGAGCGTCAGCGCCTCGCGGCCGTCGACGTCCCCGTCACCGTCGCCCGCCTCGCGGACGCCCTGGCGGACCGCCTCGGCCTCGGCCGCCCGGAAGAAGAAGCGCTCGAAGACGAGGTCGAAGATGCGACGGTCCTCGGGGGACTTGGCCAGCGTCGCGGCCAGCGCCTCCCGGAACACTCCGGGCTCCGTCCACCCGACCTCGCGGAGCGCCGCGAACCCGTCGAGGAGCTCCGACGTCCCGAGCGCCATCCCCTCGCGCCGCAGGTCCTCCCCGAAGGCGAGGAGCTGCGCGTCGAAGCTGGTCACGCGAGCGAGCCGAGCTTGACCCCGACGCGCTCGGCGACGATGTCGAGATCGGTGCGGTGCTTGACGATGATCGACATCGTCGAGCGGAAGACGTCCGTCGAGATGTCGTCGGCGCCCAGCAGCACCAGCGCGCGGGCCCAGTCGATCGACTCCGCCAGGGACGGCGGCTTCTTGAGGTCGAGGTCGCGCACCATCGCGATGACCTCGACGAGGCGGCGGGCGACGTCCTCGCGGATCTCCGGCGCGTGCAGCCGGACGATGGCCAGCTCGTGCTCGGCCTCCGGGTAGTCCATCCACAGGTACAGGCAGCGGCGCTTGAGCGCCTCGGTCAGCTCGCGCGAGTTGTTGGACGTCAGCAGCACGACCGGCATCGTCTGCGCCTCGATGCGTCCCAGTTCGGGGATCGAGATCTGGAAGTCCGACAGCAGCTCGAGCAGCATCGCCTCGAACTCCTGGTCGGTCTTGTCGATCTCGTCGATCAGCAGGACGACCGGCTCGGGCGACGTGATCGCGTTCATCAGCGGCCGCGCGAGCAGGAACTCCTCGCCGAAGATGTCGTCGTGGACGGTGTCCCACGCCTCGCCCTCGCGCTCGGCCTGGATGCGCAGGAGCTGCTTGCGGTAGTTCCACTCGTACAGCGCCTTGGCCTCGTCGAGCCCCTCGTAGCACTGGAGGCGGATCAGGGTGCGGTCGAGGTACTTCGCCAGCGCCTTGGCCAGCTCGGTCTTGCCGACGCCGGCCGGGCCCTCCACCAGCACCGGCTTGCCGAGCCGCGTCGCCAGGTAGGAGACGAGGGCGGTCGACTCCCCGGGGAGGTACCCGACGGCCTCGAGCCCGGCGGCGACATCTTCAGGAGAGCGAGGAGGTGCGGAGGACATCGGCCCGCCGAGTCTAGGCTTCAACCACATGCTGCCGGTCGCCGACCTCGTGCCCAAGGGCGACCCCAACGTGGCTCCCTTCATCATCCTGATGCTGCTGGGCTTCTTCGTCGGCACCTACGGCCACATCGCCCACCGCCGCGCCCTGATCATCACCGGCATCGTGATGATCTTCGCGGCCACCGTCGTCCTCCCGCTGCTGATCTTCCGCGGCGGGGAATAGCCCTAGAACAGCTTCCCGTCCTCCGGAGGCGGCTTGGGACGTGACGGCTCGGCGCGGGACGGCGGGGGTGGCGGCTCGCCCTCCCAGGAGGGGCGCTCGTCGCGCAGCACGGACGTGACCGCGCCGGAGTCGACGGGTCGGCGGATGCGCCGCGTCGGGGCCGTGTCCCACTCCGGGTCGTCGGCGGCCGGGTTGGGCGGCTCGGGCCGGTGTTCGACGCGCATCGCCTGACCGGCCGCGACCAGCCCGGCGGCGACGAAGATCGTGACGAAGAGCCCCCACTGCACGCCGACGGAGCCCTGGGCGACGTCAGGGCGGTCGAACAAGCGGTAGACGAGCAGGAACACCGTCCAGCCCCCCGCGATCGTGACCGCCCAGCCGTCGCCCCCGGGCAGGTGGAACCCGCGCTCCTGAGAGCGGGCGTAGAGCAGGTAGAGGATCGCGCCCGAGACGACCAGCACGGCCGCCTCGACCCACGAGAACGCTCCGAAGGCGGTCAGGTTCTCGTGCCGCTCGGCGCCGTAGCTGGCCGAGTACCAGGGCAGCAGCATGCAGGCGAGCAGCGCGATCGCCGCCGCGCCCGTGCGCATCTGCGCGTTGGAGAGCCCCTTGACGCGGTTCACGAGATCGGGATCTCCTCGACGCGCTCGTCGCCGCCCGACGACGAGCCGGGCGTCGCCGACTTGATCTGCTCGAGGCGCGCGAGGTACCAGTCGATCAGCGCGCGCACCGCGAGCAGCAGCTCCCGCACCGCCTCGGCCAGCTGCTGGGACAGCTCGGCCGGGATGGCGTCGCGCAGCGCCCCCAGCAGGGACACGACCGTCTGCAGCTCCGAGGTCCCTGGGGCCGCCTCCGCGTCGGGCGGGACGTCCCAGCCGCGCTCGGGCACGTCGGCGAGCCGCTCGCGGAACGCCTCGTCGGCGCGCTGGGCGCGCTCGGTGGCCTCGCGGACGAGCCGGTCGGCGGCCGCGTGCGCGGCGTCGATGTGCCCGCGGAGGTCCTCGATGCCGTTGCCCTCAGGCATGCACGGGCTCCTCGAACTCGACCACCAGCGCGCCGTCGGCGAACGTCGCGGCGGACGGGCGGAAGGACGCCATCGAGGCCGGCAGCTGGATCGTGCGCTTCGCGTCGCCCACCCGGACCACCAGCTCCAGGCCGATCTTCTTCAGCGTCACGTCGCCCTTCTCCACGAACGGGAGGTCCAGCCGCAGGCACGCCCGTTCGCCGTCGTGGGTGAGCTGCTGCGAGACGGAGGCGTGCAGGACGGCCGCGGGGTCGACGCCGTCCCCGAACAGGGAGGCGCCGAGCCGGTCGAGCATCTCGGGGCCGAGCACCTCGCGGTCGAAGTACGGCGCCCGCAGCACCGGCACGGGCGCGAAGCCGGACTCGACCAGCTCGAGCTGCTCGGACTGGACGTCGCGCCAGGCGCCGAAGTAGGTCCCCTCGACCTCGTCCGGGAACACCCGGTTGACGACCACCGCATCGGTCACGTAGCCGAACAGGTTCAGGTAGGTGAAGGTCCGCATCGCCTCCTTGACGACCATGCGGTCGGGCGTCATCACGAGTCGCAGCGAGGTGCGCTCGCCGTCGCGGAGGATCTCGTTCATCGCGACGAGGTTGCCGATCAGCGTCTGGACTTCCATGAAGACGCGCTCGTCGGGCAACTGGACGTCCAGGAAGGCACGCGCGAGCGGCCGCGCGGCGGCCAGCAGCGCGTGCTCGCGACCGAACACCTTGCCCAGCCACCAGCGGGCGACGTCGGGGAAGCTCAACAGCCGCAGCGTCTCCCCGGTCGGCGCGCAGTCGACGACGATCGTGTCCCAGTCGCCCGACTCGTAGTGGGCCTTGATGGCGAGCAGGCTGAACAGCTCGTCGCCGCCGGGGGGGACGCTCAGCTCCTCGGCGGCGATGCGGTCGACGCCACGCTCGACGAGCACGCCGCCCATCCAGTCCTGCACGACCGACCAGTTGCGCTCGAGCTCCTCCTGCGCCTGGACCTGCTGGGCCCACAGGCCGTCCCCGACGGCGGTCGGCTCGCTGCCGACCGCCGTGTCGAGCACGTCCGCCAGCGAATGCGCCGGGTCCGTGGACAGCACGATGACGCGCTCACCGGCCGCGGCGATCGATCGGGCGGTGGCGGCGGCGACGGACGTCTTCCCGACGCCGCCCTTCCCCGTGTAGAGGATGGTCCGCGGCACCCCCGCGACTCTACTTGCGAACTGGCGTGATCGCGATGGTGTCGTCGACGGCGGTCGAGTTGCCCGCCAGGTCGGTCGCGTCGATGTGCACGACGTACTCGCGTGCCTTCTTGGGCGGCGTGACGGTGACGCGGCGCGTCCCGTGACCCATGGTGGACGTCGCCGAGTACACGACCTTCCCGCCGCGCGAGAGGGACACGTGCACGCTGGAGATCTTGGAGAGCTTGAAGCGGATCGCCCTGCGCTTCCCCGCCCGGAGCCTGGTCGTCACGACGGAGACCTCCGGGTCCTCCTTCAGGTACGCGCGGAAGTGGTCGAGCGTGTCGCAGAAGGTGGGCTCGTCGGTGCGCGAGCACAGCGAGCTCAGGAAGTCGATGAGGACGTTGTGGTAGTTGAGGTTGGACTCGTGGGAGTCCGTGCCGCGGTCGTAGAGCGACCACGCGCCCGTGTCGTAGGTGGGGACCTCCTCGAGCGCGCGCGCCTCACCCTCCGCGAACAGCCGCTGCGCCTCCACGTCGCCCGTGATCGCGCCGAAGTCGTAAAGGCCGACGAGGGACTGGACGAAGCCGTTGAGGATCCGCAGCCCGGGGGAGAAGGAGTACTGCGCGTAGTGGTTGCCGGCGCCGACCGGGACCCGCACGCCGCTCGGCGTCCGCGCCTGGAAGACGGCCAGGCCGCGCTGCAGCACGGGGTAGACGAGGTCGCCCGTCCCCGCCTTGCGCGCGGCGCGGGCCATCGACTGCAGCCCGGTGCCCTGCGAGAGGCTCGACACCCAGGGCGGGGCCCCGCCGCCGAAGTCGTAGTAGTACTCCCACGCGACGCCGCCCGCGCGTCCTGCGGCCAGCGGCAGCAGCTCGTCGAGGAGGTCGACCATGCGGTCGTAGTCCGCCTTGGACCGCCACAGGGCGTTGAGCTTGCCGAAGTTGGCGAGCGGGTGGATCGCGAGGCCCTCACCCGGCACGTACTGGTAGATCAGCTCCGAGCCCTTGAAGGCCACCCGCGCGCCGCTGGCCAGCAGCGCCCCGTTGCCGGCCCACCACTCGCGGTTGCGCCGCAGCTGCAGGAACAGGGGGACGAGGCGGGTCGGGGTGAACGACCCGCGCGCGGCCATCTGGTTGAGGTTGCGCAGGACGCCCTTGAGCTCGATCGCGCGGCGGCCGGTCAGCTTGCGCAGGGCCGCCTTCGAGCGCCGGTACTCGCTCCGGAACTCGGCAAACTGGACGTCGTAGATGGCGCCCTCGGCGCGCAGGCGCCGCAGTTCGGAGAGCGCGGTGCGCTTCGCCGCGATCCTCGCGGTGCGTGGTCGGACCACCCGGGCCCGGGGCGCTGCGGTCGTGTCGCGCGCCTTCACGCCCGGGTCCGTGCGGTGCGAGATCGTTCCGTCTGGAGCCAAGACCGGGAGGTCGGCAGCCAGCGCCGGCGCCGCCCCCAGCGGCACCAGTGCGACCGTTAGGAGTGTGCGAAATCCGGCCTTTATCACGAAGGCCGATGGTAGGCTCGGCCGCCCCAACGAAGACGTCTGGAGAAAGACTTTGCAACGCATCCTGCGCCTCCTGGCGCCCCTCGCCCTGCTGCTCGCGGCCATTGCGCTCGTGGCCTGCGGAGGCGATGACAAGAGCTCCACCGGGGGCAAGGAGGTCTCCTCGGACGACCCGGGCGAGATCCTCAAGCAGACGTTCTCGGACGCCGGCAACAAGAAGATCGAGTCCGGCAAGGTCGACCTGACCGCCAAGATCGAGGCCAGCGGCGGGGGCACCAACCTCAACGGCCCCATCAACGTCAAGCTCTCCGGCCCGTTCCAGAGCCAGGGCAAGGGCAAGGTCCCGACGTTCGACATCGCCGTCGAGTTCGACGGCTCGGGCCAGAACATCAGGGCGGGCGCCACGTCCACCGGCGACAAGGGCTTCGTCAACTTCAACGGCCAGGACTACGCCGTCGACGACAAGACCTGGAAGCAGTTCTCGGACGGCTACCTGCAGTCCCAGGACCAGCCGACGTCGCCGACCAACCTCAAGTCGCTCGGCATCACGCCGGAGGACTGGCTCAAGGACCCCAAGGTCGACGGCGACTCCGACGTCGGCGGCACGAAGACGGTCAAGATCACCGGCGGCGTCGACCTCCCGAGGATGCTGGCCGACATCAACACGTTCCTCGGCAAGGCCGGCTCGCTGGGCATCCCCAACTCGGGCTCGCTGCCGCAGAAGCTGACCGACGCGCAGATCGAGCAGGTCCAGCAGGCGGTCAAGTCGTCGTCCGTCGAGATCGAGACGGGCAAGGACGACTCGATCCTGCGCCGCATCTCCTTCGCGCTGGACATCGAGGACCCGGCCGGGTCCGGTGGCAAGGCCAGCATCGACTTCGACCTGTCGCTCACCGACCTCGGTGAGGACCAGCAGGTCGAGGCCCCGTCCGACACCAAGCCGTTCTCGGAGCTGCTGGGCCAGCTCGGCGGGCTGGGTGGCCTCGGTGGGCTCGGCGGCGCATCCGGCTCGTCCGGGTCGTCCGGGTCGGGCTCGTCCGGCATCGACCAGGACGCGGCCGCGAAGTACACGAAGTGCGTCGAGGACGCCGGGTCCGACACGGCGAAGCTCCAGGACTGCTCGAAGCTCCTGACGGGCTAGCACGTTCGCGCAGGCACCGCGGCGAGTCATATGCTCGCCGCGGTGCGGCGCTTTCTCACGAGCGGCGAGGGGTGGCCCTACCTGCTCGTCCCCTTCATCCCGCTCGCCGTCGCGCTCGACGTGGCGGGGGCCGATGCGCTGATCACCTTCGCGGCCTCCGTGCTGGGCGTGATCCCGACGGCAGCCCTGATGGGCAAGGCCACGGAGGAGCTGGCCGCACGGTCGGGTCCCGGCATCGGCGGACTGCTCAACGTGACCTTCGGCAACGCGCCGGAACTGATCATCGCCTTCTTCGCGCTCAACGAGGGGCTGCAGGAGGTCGTCAAGGCGTCACTGATCGGCTCGGTGCTCGGCAACGTGCTGCTCGTGCTGGGCGCCTCGATGTTCGTCGGCGGCCTCAAGTACCAGACGCAGAAGTTCGACGCGACCGCCGCGAGCGTCCAGGCGGGCATGCTGCTGCTGGCCGCGATCGCGCTGATCATGCCGGCGATCTTCCAGCTCGTGAACGGGGGCGGGCTGCCGTCGCCGACCGCCGAGTCCAAGCACTTCTCCGGCGACCTCCAGCACATGTCGATCGCGGTCGCGATCGTGCTGCTGGCGACCTACGTGGGCGGGCTGGTCTTCTCCCTGCGCACCCACAGCGACGTGTTCAACCCCGTCCACGAGGACGACGCGCGCGAGCAGGGCGACGACGCCTGGTCCGTGCGCAAGTCGGTGCTCCTCCTCGCGCTCGCCGGGGTCGCTGTCGGCGTGATGTCGGAGATCCTGGTCGGCTCGATCGAGGCGGCCTCGGAGACCGTGGGTCTGTCGCCCTTCTTCGTCTCCCTGATCATCGTCGCCATCGCCGGCAACGCGGCCGAGCACTGGGTCGCCGTCTACTTCGCCGCCCGCAACCGCATGGACCTGTCCGTGAACATCGCGATCGGCTCGAGCGCCCAGATCGCCCTGTTCGTGGCGCCCGTCCTGGTGTTGCTGTCGCTGTTCGTGGGGCCGTTCCCGATGGCGCTGGTGTTCAACGGCTTCGAGGTCGCCTCCGTGCTGCTCGCGGTGCTGATCGCCCTCGCGGTCACCCGCGACGGCGAGTCGACGTGGTTCGAGGGCTTCCAGCTGCTCGCGACCTACGTCGTCCTCGCCATCGTCTTCTTCTTCGTCTAGACGCCCGCTGATCACCGCCGGCGAACGTCTAGCTGAGCTCGGCGATCTGGCGCTCGACCTCGGCGTCGACGTCGAAGGGCTCCTGGCCCTTGCGGATGCGCCGGGCATTGCGGGCGACGACGTGGTCGCGGATCTCCTCGCGCAGCTGCGCGTCGATGTTCGGGGCGATCAGCCGGGCCAGCTCCTCCTCGACGTCGACCGGCGCCCTGCC
The DNA here is from genome assembly GCA_963740765.1 of uncultured Solirubrobacteraceae bacterium. Classification (GTDB taxonomy): domain Bacteria; phylum Actinomycetota; class Thermoleophilia; order Solirubrobacterales; family Solirubrobacteraceae; genus DATLGB01. The sequence goes on from CAVUFN010000010.1 coordinate 113,357, forward strand.
GGCGGCCACCCGGCGGGCGTTGCGGGCCGCCAGCATCTGCCGGATCTCCTCGTCGCGCTCGGCGACGTTGAGCGCCGGTCCCCCCGGCCCGCGCCGCGCCGCGTCCTCGTCCACGAAGAAGCCGCCGCGGCCGATCTGGTCGTAGGCGTCGCGCTGGTAGAAGAAGCTGACGAACGCCGCGATCACACCGACGATGACCACGCCGAAGAGCACATAGGCAAAGGCGTCCTGAAGCACGGACGTACAGTGTGGAGCATGTGGCGCAGGGTGCGGCGGAGGACGATGGCGCCACGGCGCCCGATGCTGTTCCCGGAGCAGTACGCCCTCGCGATCGTGACCGCGGCCGTCCTGCTGGCCGGGATGGCGATCTTCGCCTACGCGCTTCTGGCGCGCTGACCTTTCCAGGCCTGTTCCGATCCCGTCGCGGCGGGGTATCCTCTGCCGAATCAGTAGTTGACTGACCAGTCAATCGTCTCGACTTTGGGAGCTGCGCTGTGGTTGATTTCACGCTGACGGATGAGCAGAAGGCGCTGCGCGAGATGGCGCACGACTTCGCGGCGAAGGAGATGCGTCCGGTCGCCTGGGAGTTCGACAAGGAGGGCGAGTGGCCCGCCGCCGTCCTCAAGAAGGCCTGGGAGCTCGGTCTCATGAACTCCCACGTCGAGGAGCAGTACGGCGGTCCCGGCGCCAACTACCTCGAGGGATGCCTGATCGAGGAGGAGATCGGCTGGGGATGCTCGGGCATCGGCACCTCGCTGGCGGCCAACGGCCTCGCCCTGGCGCCGCTCGCCATCGGCGGCACGGAGGAGCTCAAGAAGAAGGTCTTCGACCACGTCACCTCCGAGCCCGTCTTCGCCTCCTTCTGCCTGACCGAGCCCGACGCCGGCTCCGACGTGTCCGGTATGCGCACCAGCGCCGTCAAGAAGGGCGACAAGTACGTCCTCAACGGCTCGAAGTGCTTCATCACCAACGGCTCGTACGCCGACTACTTCACCGTCTACGCCAAGACGGACAAGGAAGCCGGCCACCGCGGGATCTCCGCCTTCATCGTCCCCAAGGACGACACCGTCTCGGTGGACAAGAAGGAGGACAAGATGGGACAGCGGGCGTCCAACACCGCGACCATCACCTTCAACGAGACCGAGATCCCCGCCGACAACCTGATCGGCGAGGAGAACAAGGGCTTCAAGCTCGCCATGATGACCCTCGACCGCACGCGCCCCGGCGTGGCGGCGATGGCTACCGGCATTGCGCGCGCCGCGTTCGAGTTCGCGACGGACTACTCCAAGGAGCGCGTCCAGTTCGGCGTGCCGATCGCGATGCACCAGGCGATCCAGTTCATGATCGCCGACATGGCGACCAAGGTGCACCTGTCGCGCCTGGCCACCTGGCACTCGGCCGTCCTGCTCGACCAGGGCCGCCGCAACACCATCGAGTCCTCGCACGCCAAGCGCTACGCGGCCGACTCCGCGATGGAGGTCACCACGGACGCCGTCCAGGTCTACGGCGGCTACGGCTTCATCAAGGAGTACCCCGTCGAGAAGCTCATGCGCGACGCGAAGATCATGCAGCTCTACGAGGGCACGGCGCAGATCCAGCGCCTCGTCATCGCCCGCGAGACGCTCCTCCCGCGCCGCATCGAGGAGACCGTCCCCGCATAGTGACGTCGGCCGGAGGGAGGAGCTTGCGACGACCGCAGGCCGAAATATCTTCTTCCTCGTGAGCGAGCCCGACGCAGTTCAGAAGGCCGTCCGTGAGGGCGCCGGTGCCGGGTCGCAGGACCCGCTCATCGGCGACCTCCGGCGCGGCGGGCTGCTGCCGCTGCTGGTGCTGCACTTCGTGTCGCAGTCGCCGGCGTACGGCAACCAGCTGATCGAGCGGATCGGGGAGCTGACCGCGGGAGCGCTGGCGGTCAACCCGAACACGATGTATCCGCTGCTGCGCAACCTCGAGGCCAAGGGGCTGATCGCGGGGGAGTGGGAGCATCCCGAGCGGCGCTCGCGGCGCTTCTACACGATCACGCAGGCCGGCGAACAGGAGTGCGACGTGCTGCGGGCCGAGGTCGAGCCGCGGCTGCAGCGCATCGCGCGATCGATCAGCTCGATTCGGTCGGAGCTGAAGGCGTAGGTTCCGAGCCGGGTGGCATCGCCGGCGGCTCGTCGACGATGTCGAGGTGCCCGACGAGGCCGGACAGCTCGAGCACGCGGTCCAGGAAGTCGGGGCCGCGGACGAGAACCAGGCGCCGACCGTCCTGCTCGGCCCTGGCCTGTGTGCGCATGATCAGCCGCAGCGCCATCGAGTCGAGGAAGTTCAGCTCGCGCATGTCGAGCACGATCGTCGGCCACTTCTCACCCTCGACCGCGACGAGCGCGTCGTCGAACGCAGGGGAGCTGTAGAGGTCGAGGTCCCCCCGCAACTTGAGGTGCACCTGGACGGTGTCGTCCACGCGCTCGATGCTGAAGCTCTCCATCGAGAAAACGTACCGGTTTCGGCGGTGTCATAGCCTGCCGCCGATGTTCGTCTCCAACGTGGGTGTCACGGGTGAAACGGGGTTGGAGGAGGCAGTCGCCGCTGCTGGGCTCACGCTGCACCGCGATGACCTCGGCCGCGCCGATCTCGTGGTCGCCGTCGACGCGTCGCCCGACACGCTCGCCGACCTCGACGAGGCGACCCCGGGCCACGCGATCCTGGTCGTGCTCGACCCCACCGAGGAGGTCACGCTGCTGGCCGACGCCACCGGGCGGCCGGACCTCGTCTGCGGCCTGCGGCTCGTCGGCAAGCGCCTCGCCGAGGTGATCGAGGGTGACGAGACGTCGGACCAGACGGGTCAGGCCGTGGCGAACCTGATGCAGGCGCTGCGCCGCCAGCCCGTGCGCTGCGGGGTCCCGCTGGCCGGCACCGTTGAGACGCTCGAGCACGCCTGCGACGTCGTGTCGGCCGGCCTCGCCGAGATCCGCGAGGTCGACCTGGCGGTGCGCCTCAGCGGGGGCGACGCGCCGTTCGCCGCCGCCGACGCTGCGGGCCTGGACACGCTCGAGGATCCGCCGCCGCTGGTGCGCCGGCTGGTGGCCCAGGGCCGCACGGGCACGGCCGCCGGCCAGGGCTTCTACCCGTACCCGCCGGACGAGGCCGAGGGCCCGGTCATCGCGGTCGAGCAGGACGGCGTCACCGTGCTGTGGCTCGCCAACCCACCCGCCAACTCCCTGTCGCCGGACGTGCTCGAGGCGCTGCGCACCGCCTGGGACGCGGTGGCGACGCACGCGGTGGTGTTCGCGTCCGCGAACCCGGCCCTGTTCTGCGCGGGCGCGGACATCAAGGCCTTCGCCTCGATGACCTCCGCCGACGCGCGCCAGCTGGCCGCCGCCGCCCACCGGCTCTTCGACGACTGGCAGTCCTCCAACATCGTCACCGTCGCGGCGGTCAACGGCCTCGCGCTCGGCGGCGGCTGCGAGCTGGCGATGGCGTGCGACGTGCGCATCGCGGCGGAGTCCGCCACCTTCGGCCAGCCCGAGATCGACCTCGGCATCATCCCCGGCTTCGGCGGCACGCAGCGCCTCCCGAAGCTGGTCGGCCACGCGAAGGCGCTGGAGATGAACCTGTCCGCGGCGTCCATCTCGGCGGCCGACGCCTACGCCCACGGGCTCGTCAACGACGTCGTCGCCGACCACGAGCTGTTCGACGTCGCGCTCAACTGGGCCGGCAAGCTCGCCCGTCAGGCGCCTGTGGCGATCGAGCAGATCAAGTCCGTGTCGGGCCTCGGCAACCCCCGCGAGCAGGACGGCTTCGCCGCCGCCTTCGCATCCGCGGACGCCCGCGAGGGGATCGCCGCGTTCCTCGAGAAGCGCCGGCCCCGCTGGTCGGGTCGTTGAGCGCGACCCGCCTGGCCGAGCTGCTCACGCAGGCGGGCGGAAGCGCTGTCGCGCTGACGGGCGCCGGGGTGTCGGTCCCGTCGGGCATCCCCGACTTCCGGTCTCCGGGCACGGGGCTGTGGGAGAACGTCGACCCGATGGAGGTCGCGCACATCAGCGTCTTCCGGCGCGACCCGCAGACGTTCTGGAGCTTCTACGGGCAGCGTTTCGCGACCCTGAGCGACAAGCAGCCCAACGGCGCCCACCACGCGCTCGCCGAGCTCGAGCGCCGGGGACTGCTGCGCGCCGTCGTCACCCAGAACATCGACGGCCTGCACACGGCCGGCGGCGTCACCGACCTGCTCGAGGTGCACGGCTCGATCCGCAGCGCGTCGTGCCTGGTCGACGGGGAGGTGGTCGAGCTGGCCGAGGTGCGCGAGCGCCTCGCGGCCGCCGACGACGGCGTCCCCCGCTGCAGCGCCGGCCATCCGCTCAAGCCCGACGTCGTCCTGTTCGGCGAGATGCTGCCCGAGCAGCAGATCATGCGTGCGTTCGCGCTGGCCGGCGAGGCGTCCCTGCTGCTGTGCGTCGGCTCCTCGCTCGAGGTGCACCCCGTCGCGGGACTGGTGGACATCACCCTGAGCGCGGGCGGCGCGGTGGCGATCATCACGGCCGGGCCGACGCCCTATGACGACAGGGCGTGCGTCAAGCTGTCCGGCGACGTGGTGGAGGAGCTCGATGCGGTCCTGGCGGCGCTGTAGCGCCCTCGTCCTCGTCGCCCTCGCCGGCTGTGGCGGTGGTGACGACAAGACGGCGGCGGCCCCGGGCGCGTCCCCGACCCCGCCGCCGTCGGACCAGCTCAAGTACGACCTGCTCACCGCGGCGATCCAGCTCGACGCCTACCGGCTCGCCGAGAAGACCTTCACGGCCGACGAGGAGGAGCTCGGCGCCGCCTTTCCGCCGACCGTCACCGTCAAGGAGGCCGACGCGGAATCCTTCTACATGGCGGCCCGCGACGACAAGGGCATCCGCTACGTGCTGCGTCGCACCGGCGACGTCACCGAGCGCACGTGCGATCCGCCCGCGCCGGACGCCTGTCCCGACGGCGAGTGGTAGGCCTCAGCGGCCGCAGATGCGGTAGCGGCGCTTGAGCACGACGACACGCCCCTTGGACGTGCGCGTGACGAAGGTGACCTTCAGCTTGCGCCGGCCGAGCTTGCGGACGTCGAGCCGCCCGCGCAGCCCCTTGCGGAAGCGCCGCAGCTTGTAGTGGCGGTTGGCGTACAGCGCCGTTCCGCGCTGCAGGCGCCGCGCCCTGCGGTTGCGGACCTTGACCTTCAGGAAGCGCTGCTTGCAGCCGCGACGTGTGGCGGGCTTGACCGGCTCCGGCGTGGGGACGACGACCGGGGCCGGCGTCGCCGTGCTGCCCGGCGGCGGCCCCGGCACGATGGTGAGGGTCAGCACGCCGTAGTCGTCGCTGCCGTGCCGAGCCGTGTAGGTGGCGGTCAGCGGCGCGCCCTGCCCGACGAGGTCGTAGATGTAGGCGTGGTCGCGCGTCGGCTGGGTGGGCTGCCCGCCGCGGGGGACGAGCCGCTGACTACCGGACCCCAAGTCGTAGACCACGCCGCGGCCGGGGAAGACCTCGGCGGCGGGGCGGGGCAGCGCCTCGTTGGCGCAGTTGCTGCGCGGCCGGGTCATCGCGAACAGGACCTCCGCATCGATGCCCACCGGCCCGTTGTCGCGACCGGGCGACGGGGTCTGCGGGAAGGGCTCCGACGTCCCGCACTGGTACTTCTTTCCCCATGCCTCCGCGGGCCAGATCGACACCGTGCCGCTGACCACGAGCGTGTACTGGCGGCCCGCCTCAAGCGGCTGGTCGCTGCTCACCGACGCCGGCTGTCCTCCGATCGACTGGATGTCGAGGTACACGGTCTCGCTCGGCGGGTCCGCGCTGGCCCCGCCGGCGACACCGAAGGCGGCCAGCGCGAGCACGGCGACGATGAGGACTCGGTTGGCCATGTCTACGAAACGTGTCGAGATAGCCGAAATTGACGCGATCAGTAACTGGCGGAGGCGGATCGGGCGCGGAGCGTCGCTTCCAGCTTCGCCAGCGCCTCCGCGACCGTCGCGATCGTGGCCGTCGAGGGCCCGCCCTGCAGCGCCTCGGAGGCCGCGCGGGCCAGCGGATCGCGGAAGGCCTCGAGGTCGTCCAGGCGGCGCCCGACGGTGTCCGTCCCGCGGAAGGCGGCCAGCTCGGCGAGCGCGGCCTCGATGGCCAGGTGGATCTGCAGCGCGGCCTCGCGCGGGCGGTCCTGGTCGAGGTCGAGGCGCCCGCGCAGGGCAAGTTCCTCGCAGGCCAGCACAGCGTCGCGGCCGCTGAGCAGGGCGGCGAAGCGCTCGTGCGGGCGCAGCGCGGCGACGCGCTTCCTGCGCTTCCCCTTGTCGTCGGCCATCCCGACGTCGCGGGCGGCGGTCCAGGCGCCGTCGGCGACCTCGACCCCCTGGCCGTACCCGACGCGCAGGGTCAGCGCCTGCGCGGCCGTGACCTCGCGCAGGACGGGATCGGCGGCGGCCGCCCGGAAGGCGCGCAGCGCGCGGTTGAGGACCAGCAGGCCCTCCTCGATCGCTTCCGTGGCGACGTCCCCCTCCATCGCGTCGAGCCAGCGCTTGGCCTGCTCGTCGTCGACCACGGTCGTCTCGACGAGCGTGGCGCGGCTCAGCCCGGTCTCGGCGGGGACGTTCTGCGGCTCGGTCTCCCGGCCCCAGCGGCGCGAGCGGCGCTGGGGGATGGTCGGCCACGCGGCGAACACCAGGACGTGGTGGGCGTCCTCGCCGGCGTGGTCGCGCAGCAGGTAGCGGCCGTCGTCAGGCCCGAGGGGCCACGCGAACTCGAACTGGACGAAGCGGAAGAACCGGTCGGTCAATCGTCGGCGTCGGACTTCTCGGCGGTCCGCAGGGCGAACTTCGAGGGTCCGGGCTTGACGACGGGCTCGTCGATCTCGTTGAGCCGGTCGACGAGCTTGATCCACTGCTTGGGCTTGAGCGTCGCGTTGACCTGCTTGGCCTGGCGCTTGTCCGTGCCGTACAGCGGCTGGAAGCCGACGTGGACGTGATCGTCGTGATCGCCCAGGGCCAGCGTGTTGTCGGCGTCCGGGAACTTCATCAGCGAGATGATCTGGTGCGGGCGCATCAGGCCCTGCAGCGTGACCAGGCGGCGCACGACGATGTCCGTGATCGACCCGGCGCCCTGGTGGCCGTAGATCGGGATGCCGTTGATGCGGGCGATGTCGACGGCGTTGCCGGACGCGTGCTCGGAGACGTTGCCGCTCGCGGTCAGGAAGGAATGGTTTCCCTTCAGCGAGGTCACCGTCGGCTTGAAGCCCGACAGCGAGAGGAACTCGAGCGTTGCGAGCACGCGCCGGTCGATCTGGCCGAGCTTGATGTCACGCCGCCCGGACTCGTAGATCTCGATGCGCGGATCGGCGAGCACGAGGCGCTGCAGCGACTCCTTGTCCATCAGCAGCACCTGGCCGATCGTGGGCGCGGCGTCGTCGGAGAACGGGTTCTCCCCGGCGGCGCGGTAGATCGCGGTCGTCTCGAGCAGCTTCCAGCCGTCGAGGATCGGCTTCGGGTCGATGCGCGGGGCGCCGCGGCCGGCGGGGCGGATCTCGAAGCCGAGGTGCGGGGCGACGCCGACGCGGTCGGCCTTCCCGACACGCCCGAGGATCGTCCCCGCGATCACCTGCGCGCCCGGCTTGAGCGGCTTGAGCGTCACGTCGTCGGACTTGGTGTGGACGCCGAAGACGGAGGTGACGCTGCGGCGGAAGACCTCGAAGGAGCCCTTGGGCGCCTTGCCCTGCAACACCTGGTCGGCGCCGCCGGCCTCCGTCGCGTGCTTGCGGAACGGGTTGGCGAAGAGACGCTGCTTGTCCGCAGCCTCGACCTTGGGTCGAGGCTCAGCGGTGGCGGCCGGAGCTGCCTTCCTGGCGATCAGGTCCTTGACCACGTCGGTCGCGCGACGGCCGGCGGAAGCGGGCGCGTCCGGAGCGGCGTCCTTCTCGGGAAGCTTGAGCTCCTGCTCGATCTGGCGCGTCGTCGTCTTCTTGGCCTTCGCGGCCGGGTACAGGCGCGAGACGGAGCCGAGGTGCCCGTACGTGTACGTGTTGCCGTAGACGTCCTGGAGCTGGACGAACCTGCCGAGGCGCTTGCTGGTGCCCTTGCGCAGGATCCGGCCGTCGTTGACCGCGATCACCGGGGCGTTCTTCTTGGCGTAGATGTTGATGCTGCGGCGCTGCTCGGCCGAGTTGACCATCCAGGCGGCGTTGCCCGTGCGCGTGGCCTTGCGCTTGGCGACGGTCGCCTCCGAGATGTCGTCCGCGTACGTCGCGCGCGCGGCCACCGGGAAGTGGCCCTGGGTCAGACCGGTGAGCGATCCGACGAAGTTGGAGGGCAGGCCACCGAGCACCCGCGCGCGGAGCATCACCGAGTCGACGTACCAGTCGGCGTGGTTGTAGGCGAAGATCGCCTTGCGCAGATCGGTGTCGGCGCCCGCGGCGCGCAGGTAGCGCGCGGAGGAGAAGATCGCGTCGACCGGGTTGTACGGGTCCTTGACGCCGTCCTTGTTGGCGTCGACGCCGTACATCTTGAACGTCGAGGGCAGGAACTGCATCCAGCCGACGGCGCCGGCGGAGGACACGTTGAGGTTGCGCCCGTAGTCGGTCTCGATCTCGTTGATCGCCGCCAGGACCTCCCAGCGGACGCCGTACTGGATGCCGGCGGCCTGGTAGATCGGCAGCAGGAACGGCGGGATCCGGAAGCGGTCGATGAAGAAGTTGGGGACGCCGATCGGCGCGGCGCCGGGCGTGGCCAGGCTGAAGGAGGGGTTCTCCGGCGTGGGCGTGCCGTCGGTGTTGCGGCCCGGCTCGTCGGGGGAGGCGTCCTTGCGCTCCTTGTCGGCGCCCTCCTGCTCGACCGCGGCCGCGAGGTCCTCGACGGTGCCCTCGGCGCCGTGCGGCCGGCGCTGCTTGGTCTTCTGGCCCGACTGCTGGGCGCCGTCCGGGCCGCCGTCGCCCTCCGGCGCAGTGCCGGACTGGTTGCCGGGCGTGGGGTTCGGGGTCGTCGTCGGGTTCCCGGGCGTGGGGGTCAGCTGGACGCCGACGCCGGGAGTGGCGGACGGCGGCGGGGTGACCTCCTGGACGCTGACGACGGGAAGGTCGAGGCCCGGGAAGGTGATCTGGTCGACCGGGGTGCCCGCGGCGACGTCCACCGTCACCGTCACCTGGCCGCCGCCGAGCAGCGTCACCACGAACGTCCGCTGAGCCGCGGACGCAGGCGCCGCTGAAAAAGCGACGATTGTGGCGACGGCACCTGTTAGGGCCATCCCGGTTAGCGGCTTACGACGATTCATCCCCTGACCTTCATCCTCCCTCGCGCTGCAAGCTATCCGACCTCTTGTGGACGGTGCAACGGAGAAGCGTTAACGCTGAGTTGTCCGCGGAGCGTACCCCGTGAAGCGCCGGAAACACGCCACTTGCACGGACGTGTTCATGCGACCGCAACGCGCGCTCAACGTTCGGATGCTCATCTCACGCTCGAGTCGAGGGTGAGAGTCGGCACGCACAATGGCTCCGGGTAGCGTCTGCCCCTATGACCGAGGATCCGAAGAAGCTGCGCGACAAGCTGTCGAGCCAAGGCGAGCAGGCGCTCGGCAAGCTGGCCCAGGACCTGCTGGACAACCCGCTCGTCTCGAGCGCGCTGACGCGGGCCTTCGACGCTCGCGAGCGGGCGGTGCAGGCGCAAGAGGTCGCCATGGGTGCCCTCAACATCCCGTCGGCGGCCGACATCGAGCGGCTCACCCGCCGCCTGCGCTCGGTCGCCCAGCGCCTCGAGGGCATCGAGGACGCGCTGGACCGCCTCGATCGCCGGCTCGAGACCTCGGCCAAGGCGGCGCAGGACGAGGACCTCGTCGCGAAGATCGACGCGCTGACCGCGGCGGTCGAGCGCCTCGAGCCGAAGCCGAAGCCGAAGCCGAAGCCCAAGGGCAAGCCCGCCGCTAGCTGAGCAGGGCGACGGCCCGCCGGCCGAGGTCGATCTCGGCGGTGTGCAGCGCCGGGTCGTCCAGCCGCGCACCGGCCGCGTCCTGCACGACCACCAGCAGGGCGCGCGCCTCGAGCCCGTGGGCCGCGGCCGCGGCCAGCACCCCGGCCGTCGTCAGGTCTCGCGCGCGCGTGCCCGCGGGAACGGGGTCCGTGACGAGGTCGGTGGAGGCGACGGCGTCCTCCTCGAGGTGCGCGCCCAGCGCGAGGCCCGGGTCGACGGCGACGCAGGTCCCGATCCGCACCAGCCGGCGCGCGCCCAGCGCCGCGAGGTCGCCGACGACCGCCGCCGCGCTCGGTGCGCCGAGCCCGCTGCTCTGAACCGTCAGCGGGACACCGTCGACCTCGCCGGTGTACCCCCACAGCCCGCGGTGGTGGTTGAGCATCTTCGGCACCCCGCCGGTCAGCGCCACGGCGAGGCGCAGCGCGCGGCCCGGATCGCCCGGGAGCAGCACCCGTTCAGCCACGGGCGCGTGGGGTCGCAACCAAGTAGTCTCGCGCTCTATGGCCAAGAAGTCGAAGAAGAAGGCAAGCGCGAAGTCGGGCTCCAACCCGGCGGACGCGCTCCGGGACGCCGTCGAGCGTACCTTCCAGGGGGCCGCCGGCGGCGCCTCCGGCGCCCAGAAGCGCATGCAGGACGTCTTTGACGACTTCGGCGCGGCGATCGTGCGCCTGCGCGAGACCGTCGACGAGGGTCGCGTGATCGAGACGCTCGAGTCGCTGCGCGACGAGGTCGCCGGGCTGCGCCAGCGCGTCGCCCAGCTCGAGGCCAAGGGCGAGTCGCGCGCCAGCGCCGCCGTCAGCTCGGCTTCCGACGCCCTGCGCACCGTCGCCGGAACCGCGGCCGGACGGGCCAAGAAGCCCGCGGCGAAGCGCAAGCCCGCCGCCAAGAAGCGCGCCGCCGCCAAGCGCAAGCCGGCCGCGAAGCGCAAGCCCGCCGCCAAGCGCAAGCCGGCCGCGAAGAAGCGCGCCGCCGCGAAGAAGCCGGCCGCCGCGAAGAAGCCGGCTGCCGCCAAGAAGCCGGCTGCCGCCAAGAAGCCGGCCGCCGCCAAGAAGCCGGCCGCCGCCAAGAAGCCCGCAGCGTCCTCCTCCTGATGGCGGAGGGCTTCCAGTCGCCGGACGAGTTCCGGGAGGTCATGGAGAAGACCTTCACCCTCATGTCCGAGGACCCGGACATGGGGCCGAAGCTCAAGGACGCGGACACGCCTCAGCGCTTCGAGTTCTCCGACTTCGACCTCGTCGTCAACATCCGCGCCACCCGCGGCGAGGAGGAGGGCAACCTCACCTGGCAGTGGACGGACGAGGTCGAGTGGGAGCCGCGCGTCCGGATGACGATGTCCTCCGTGACCGCCAACAAGTACTTCCAGGGCAAGGAGAACGTCGCGATGGCGATCGCGCGCCGCAAGATCAAGACGGGCGGCGACGTCAAGGCGGCCCTTGCGATCCTCCCGATCACGAAGCCGGTGTTTGCGCAGTACCGGTCGATGGTCGAGAGCGATTATCCGCATCTGGTCGCCTGAGTCCCTTGACTCACGGGCCGGTGAGGAGTAGACCTCAGGGCACCAGACGGTCGGGAAGTGAGGGCTTCAGGCCCTTGCAAGGCGTCGCCGAAAGACGAACGCCGCCGGCCGAGGAAGCGGGCCGCATTGCCCGCGTGCGGCGGGGCCGTCATAGGGGCGACTCCGCCGCTTTTTTCTCATGAGCGACCCGACGGCAGCCGACGTCGCTGCGCAGATCGGCGTCTCCCCGGACACGCTCCGGCGCTGGGTGCGCGAGGAGGTCGTCCCCCTGCGCAACGACCGCTGGACGCCGGCTGCCGTCGCCCACGCCCGCATCGTCGCCCGCCTGCGCGACCGCGGCTACCCGCTCAAGGCACTGCGCGAGGCGTCCAAGTCCGGCCGGCTCGCCTTCGGCTACATGGAGGACCTGTTCCCGGCGGACGCGGGCGGCGAGCACACGCTGGCGGAGGCGTCGGAGGAGACCGGCCTCGACACGGAGATGATCCGCCGCATCTGGGGCGTGCTCGGTTTCAGCGCCGATGAGCTCGACGCGATCGACGAGGACGACCTGCAGCTGCTGCGCTACGTCGCCGCGGTCACGGACGCCGGCCTGCCCACCGTCGCCTTCCTGCAGCTCGCCCGCGTGTACGGGCAGGCGATGCGCGCGATCGCCGACGCCGAGGTCCGCCTCTTCCACCTGTTCGTGCACGAGCCGCTGATCCGCGACGGGGTCCCCAACCTGCAGATGGCCGAGGAGATGGAAGGGCTCGCGCGCGACCTGCTGCCCCTCGGGTCCCCGATCATGGACCACCTGCACCAGCGCTACCTGGCGCACTTCATCGAGCAGGACGTGGTCGGCCACCTCGAGGCCGAGGAGGACCTGCAGCTCGGGCGGCTGCGCGTGGCGATCGCCTTCGCGGACCTGTCGGGCTACACGCGCCTGACCGAAGAGGCGGGGGAGGAGCACGCGCTGGACACGGTCGAGCGCTTCATCAAGACCGTGGAGGACACGCTGCCCGAGGACGCGCGCGTGATCAAGTCGCTGGGCGACGCGGTGATGGTGGTGGGGGCGGACGCCGCCTCGCTGACGGAATGGGCGGTCGGCTTCCAGGAGCTCCAGGCCGAGCGGCCGCTGCCGCGCATCGGCATCCACGTCGGCTCTGTCCTGTACCGCGATGGCGACTACTTCGGAAGGGCGGTGAACCTCGCCTCCCGCGTGGGCGCGCGCGCCGCGGGCCACGAGGTCCTCGTCACCCGTGAGGTCGTGGACGCCGGGTCGCCGCACCTGAGCTTCCAGCGCATCGGCGAGGTCCGCCTGAAGGGCTTCGCCGACGCCACGGAGCTGTACCTGGCGCGGGCGAAGGAGCCGGCGTGACCTTGGTGTTGCTGAGCGGCGGCTGCGACTCGGTCTGCCTGCTCGACCGACTCCGCGGCCCGGCCCTGCACGTCAACTACGGGCTGCGCGCCGAGGCCGACGCCGACGAGGCCTTCTGCCGCGACCTGTGCGAGCAACTCGACGTCGAGCTCCACGTGCACCGCGCCGGCGCCCCCGCGGGCAACGTGCAGGCATGGGCGCGCGACGAGCGCTACCGGGTCGCCCGGGCGCTCACGGACGGCGACTACGCCACGGGCCACACCGCCACCGACCAGGTGGAGACGGTCCTCTACCGGCTGGCGGCCTCACCCGGCCGCCGCGCGCTGCTGGGGATGCGCGAGCGCGAGGGGCGGCTCGTCCGGCCGCTGCTGCACCTGACGCGCGCGGACACGGAGGCCCACAACCGCGCCCGCGGCCTCCCGTGGCGCGAGGACGCGTCCAACCAGGACCTCGCCTACGCGCGCAACCGCGCCCGCGCCCACCTCGTCCCGGCCCTGCGCGAGCTGCACCCGGCCGCGGAGGCCAACGTGCTGGCCACGCTGGACATCCTGCGCGCGGAGGGCGAGGTGCTCGACGACCTGGTCGCCGGGGCGATCGACGGCCGCGACGCGATCCCGGCCGTCGAGCTCGCCGCACTGCCGCCCGCGCTGCGCCGGCTTGTCTTCATCGCGCTCGCCGACGCCCCCGTCGGCCATCGCGTCGACGAGGTGCTCGCCCTTGAACACGGAGACCTCGACGTCGGCTACGGGCGACGGGCGAGCGTCCGCCGCGGGCTCGTCCGGGTAGGGTCGCTCCCCTCGTGACGCAGGACACCGCCGCCCTCGGGGAGATCATCGTCCAGGCCGACGACCTCCAGCACCGCGTGCAGGAGCTCGGCGCGGAGATCAGCGCCGACTACACCGGGCGCGAGCCGCTGCTGCTCATCTGCGTCCTCAAGGGGGCCGTCTTCTTCCTCGCCGACCTGATGCGCCACATCGACGTCCCCTGCGAGGTCGACTTCATGGCGGTCGCCTCCTACGGCAGCGCCACGGAGTCCTCCGGCGTCGTCCGGATCCTCAAGGACCTCGACATGGCGATCGAGGACCGGCACGTCCTGATCGTCGAGGACATCGTCGACTCCGGGCTCACCCTGCAGTACCTGATGCGGTCGCTCGAGACCCGCGGCCCGGCCTCGCTGGAGGTGTGCGCGTTGCTGACCAAGCCCAGCCGTCGCGCCGTCGAGCTGCCGGCGCGCTACATCGGCTTCGAGATCCCGGACAAGTTCGCCGTGGGCTACGGGCTCGACCACGCCGAGCGCTGGCGCAACCTCCCGTACGTGGCAGCGCTGGCCACCCCCTAATCTCTTACGAAGCATGAGCAGGTTCTTCAAGAGCGCCGCGTTCCCGATCCTCATCGTGATCGTGCTGGCGTTCTTCGCCTCCAAGCTGATCTCGGAGTCGTCGCAGAAGGACAAGCCCGACTTCCAGCAGTTCTACGGGCAGCTCGACGACGGCCAGATCCAGTCGGCGACGCTCCAGACGAAGGATCTCTCGCTCGACTACACGCTCAAGGGCGGTCAGAAGTACGAGATCGGCGTCCCCGGCGACGCCTACGCCCGCGTCCTGACGGACCGGCTGCTCGCCGCCGCGGACGACAACAAGATCGAGACCTTCTACACGAAGCCCGCCCGGTCGAGCGTGATCCTGAGCATGCTCACGTACCTGCTGCCGATCATCCTGTTCTTCGGCCTGTGGATCTTCCTGATGAACCAGGTGCAGGGCGGCGGCTCCAAGGTCATGAGCTTCGGCAAGTCGCGCGCCAAGCGGCTGTCGGTGGACTCGCCCAAGATCACCTTCCGCGACGTCGCCGGCGTGGACGAGGCGGTCGAGGAGCTCCACGAGATCAAGGAGTTCCTCGAGAACCCCAAGAAGTTCCAGGCCCTCGGCGCGCGCATCCCCAAGGGCGTGTTGCTCTACGGCCCTCCGGGCACCGGCAAGACGCTGCTCGCACGTGCGGTCGCGGGTGAGGCCGGCGTCCCGTTCTTCTCCATCTCGGGCTCGGACTTCGTCGAGATGTTCGTCGGCGTCGGCGCCTCCCGCGTCCGCGACCTCTTCGAGCAGGCCAAGCAGAACTCGCCGTGCATCATCTTCATGGACGAGATCGACGCCGTCGGCCGTCACCGCGGTGCCGGCATGGGCGGCGGGCACGACGAGCGCGAGCAGACCCTCAACCAGCTCCTGGTCGAGATGGACGGCTTCGAGGCCAAGGACAACATCATCATGATCGCGGCCACCAACCGGCCCGACATCCTCGATCCCGCCCTGCTGCGCCCCGGTCGCTTCGACCGCCAGATCACCGTCGACCGCCCCGACCGCGGCGGACGGCGCAAGATCCTCGAGGTCCACACCCGCGGCAAGCCGCTGGGCAAGGACATCGAGCTCGACGAGCTCGCCGGCCAGACGCCCGGCTTCACCGGCGCCGACCTCTCCAACCTCGTCAACGAGGCCGCCCTGCTCGCCGCCCGCAACGGCAAGAAGGAGATCGGCCACAACGAGCTCGAAGAGGGCATCATGCGGGTCGTCGCCGGCCCGGAGAAGAAGACGCGCGTGATGAGCCAGAAGGAACGGCTGATCACCGCCTACCACGAGATGGGCCACGCGATCGTCGGCCACTACCTCGAGCACTCCGACCCGGTGCACAAGATCTCGATCATCTCCCGCGGGCAGGCGCTCGGCTACACGATCTCGATGCCGACGGAGGACAAGTTCCTCACCACGCGCGCCGCGCTGCTGGACACGATGGCGATGACGCTCGGCGGTCGCGCCGCCGAGGAGATCGTCTTCGACGAGATCACCACCGGCGCGTCCAACGACCTCGAGAAGGTCACCGCCACGGCCAAGCAGATGGTGATGCGCTTCGGCATGAGCGACAAGCTCGGTCCCCGCGTCTTCGGTCACGATCACGGTCAGCCGTTCCTCGGCCGCGAGTTCTCCTCCGAGCCCGACTACTCCGACGAGATCGCCCGCGAGATCGACGACGAGATCCGTCGCATCGTCGAGGGCGCGCACCAGTCCGCCAAGGACATCCTCACCGCGAACCGCGACAAGCTCAAATCGATCTCCGAGCTCCTGCTCAAGCGGGAGACGATCGAGCGCGACGAGTTCGTCGCGCTGCTCGACGGCAAGACCGAGGAAGAGGTCTTCGGTCCCGACGAGCCCAAGGACGGCACGCCCGAGCTCACCCCCGGGGCCGAGCGCCCGGCGCCGCGGCCGCTGCCGCGTCCGGGCTTCGCGCTGCCCGAGAAGCCTGACTTGGCCTAGCGCCGGATCAGGAGTAAAATCCGCGGGCCATGAGATCCGCTCGACAGTTCGCCGCCACGTTCTGGGTCGCCATTGCGATGCTGCTCGTCCTCGCCGTCTTCTTCGCGGTCGTGGGCGGCGCGCAGAGCAGCGCGTTCCTGGTCGTGGTCCTCATCCTCGCCACGGCCTTCGCCGTCCATCAGCTGCTCCGCTACCGCCACCGTCAGGACCTCGGCCTGACCCTCGACGCCCGCCGCACGCGCGAGCGCAGGGGGTTCTGACCGCAGTTCATCCAGGGCCTCGTGTGTCAGCACACGAGGCCAATCGGTCCAAAACGCTCAAGCATTCGCGGCAAATGGCCGTTGGCAATGTTTGATGCCGACGAACCGCGTCGCCCGCGCCGCCACTCTGGCGGGGCTCGCCTGGCTCCTGCTCTACGAGGCCTCGGTCGTCGCCGGCTTCGACCTGGGCCCGCTCGCCGACCGCGGGGCGCACGACGTCCTGCTCGTCATCGCCAGCTTCCTGTGCCTCAGCGGCGCGCTGCGCCACCGGGGCGCGGAGCGCGTCGCCTGGCTGCTGCTCGCCGCCGGCATCGCCGGCTGGACCGCGGGCGAGATCTACTACACGGTCGTCCTCTGGGACGACCCGAGCCCGCCCGTCCCCTCGCCGGCCGACATCGGGTACCTCCTGTTCCCGGTCCTCGCCGTCGCCGGTTCGATCCTGCTCGCTCGCGTTCACCAGACCGACCGCTCCGCCCCGGTGCGCGTGGACGGCGTCATCGCCGCGCTCGGCGTCGGCTCCCTGTGCTCCGCGATCATCCTGGAGACGGTCGGCGACGCGGGCGTCGTCGCGCTCTCCTACCCGCTGACGGACCTGGTCCTGCTGGGCGTCCTCGTCGGGACGCTGACGCGCCGCCACTGGAACGTCGACCGCACCTGGCTGCTCCTGATCGCCGGAGTGCTCCTGTTCTTCCTGGCCGACTCGCTGTACACGGTGCAGATCGCCAACGGCACGTACGCGTCGGGCGGCTACTTCGACGCGGGCTGGTGGGGCGGGTTGTTCGCGATCGGGGTCGCGGCGCACCAGCGCCGCCAGAGCGAGGGCATCGAGGAGCGGAGCGCCGAGAGCGTCCTCATGGTCGCCCCGATGCTGACGGGCAGCGTCGGCATCGGCGTCCTCGTCCTCTCCGCCGTGGAGCCGCTGAACCTGCTCGCCGTGACCCTGGCCAGCCTCGCCCTCGTCGGCGTGATGTTCCGCCTGCTGCTGACCTTCCGCCAGAGCGCCGCGTTCCTGCGGACCTCGCGGTCGGAGGCGGTCAGCGACGCACTGACCGGTCTGGGCAACCGCCGCGGTCTCGAGCGCGCCCTGGACCGCACGCTCGCCGGCGAGTCGCCGGCGCAGTGGGCCCTCGGCATCTTCGACCTCAACGGCTTCAAGACCTACAACGACACCTTCGGCCACCCGGCGGGGGACGCGCTGCTCGTCCGGCTCGCCGCCAAGCTGCGCGACGCGGTCGGGGACAAGGGGTACACGTTCCGCATGGGCGGCGACGAGTTCTGCGTGCTCATGCGCATCCCGGAGTCGACCTGCGACGAGGAGATCGAGCGCCTGCGCGGCGTGATGTTCGAGCACGCCGATAGCTTCGACGTCACCTGCGCGGCCGGCTGCGTGCGCCTCGGCGGGCCGGTTCACGACGCATCCGCCGCTCTGCGCATAGCCGACCAGCGCATGTACGCCGAGAAGGCCGGCGGCCGCCTGTCCGCCCCGCGCCAGAGCGCCGAGGTCCTCAAGCGCGCGCTGGCCGAGCACGGGGGCATCGACGGCGAGGCCGAGGACGCCGGGCCGCTCGCGGCTCTGATCGCCCGGCGGCTCGGCCTGACGCCCACCGAGGTCCAGGACGTGCGCCTCGCCACCGAGCTGCGCGACGTCGGGCTGATCGCCGTGCCCGACGACATCCTGCGTTCGGCCACGCCGCTCAGTGAGGAGCAGTGGGCGATCCTCGAGCGTCACACCCTGGTCGGCGAGCGGATCATCGCCGCCGCCCCCGCGCTGAGCGCCGTCGCCCGGCTGGTCCGCTCCAGCCACGAGCACTACGACGGGACGGGCTACCCGGACCGCCTGGCTCGCGAGGACATCCCGCTCGGCGCGCGCATCGTCGCGGTCGTCGACGCCTTCGACGCCCAGCTGCGCCCGCGCCCGCACGCGGACCCGCGGAGTCCCGTCGAGGCGATCGCCGAGCTGCAGCGCTGCTCGGGCACCTTCTTCGACTCGGTCGTCGTCGCCGCGCTGATCGAGGTCGTCGGCGACTTCGAGCACACCGGCTGGGAGATGCTCGCCACGCCGGCGTGAGCCGGCTACCGGATCAGGAGCCGGTTGCCCGAGGGGTCGCGGGCCTCGTCGCCCCCGGCGCGGTCGACCATCGCGGCGCGGGCCTCGTCGTCCTCGACGACCAGGGTCGCGGCGACGAGCGTGGCGTGGCCGGCGGGCGCGACCGGCGCTCCGCGGCTCTCCCAGGTGTTGGCGCCGACGTGGTGGTGGTAGCCGCCGCTGGCGTAGAAGCCCGCCTGCGCCCCGCGCTGGGCCATCACGTCGAGCCCGATCACGTCGCGGTAGAAGGCGGTCGTCTCCGGCACGTCGCTGACGCGGAAGTGGACGTGGCCCATCGTCGTCCCTGCCGCCAGGCCCGCCCACGGCCGGCCGTCGTGAGCCAGCAGCAGCGCCTCCGTGTCGAGCGGCATCGTCGTCATCAGCAGCTCGGCGACGCGGCCCTCCCAGCCGGCTCGCGGCCGGTCGGCGTAGATCTCGATGCCGTGGTGGTCGGGGTCGCGGAGGTAGACGGCCTCGCTGACGGCGTGGTCGGAGAGGCCGGTCAGCGGGACGCGATCCTGCGCGGCGTGGCCGAGCCAGCCGGCCAGGGCGGAGCGATCCGGGACGAGCAGGGCGAAGTGGAACAGGCCCGCGTAGCCGTCCGCGGGGCGGGCGCCGGCCTGCTCGGTGAGGACGAGGAGGTCCTCGCCGCCGGTGCCCAGCCGGGCCTCGTCGCCCGCGCGGTCGTGCACCTGCAGACCGATCCGCGACTCGTAGTACGCAAGCGACCGGTCCAGGTCCGCGACGGTCAGATGGACGGCTCCCATGCGCATGCCACTAACCTAGATGCGGTCAGCGACGTTCGCTGACGAGGTTCTGGTTGCTCATAGGGCGATTTGAGTCTCACCGCCCAACAAGGAGCACCCCCATGCAGTCCACTAAGACGTTCGCCGATCTCGGCGTGTCCGCACCCGTGGTGCGCGCGCTCGCCGATCGCGGCATCCACTCACCGTTCGCGGTCCAGGGGATGGTCATCCCCGACGCACTCGCCGAGCGCGACGTGCTCGTGAAGTCCCCCACCGGCTCCGGCAAGACGCTGGCCTTCGGCATCCCGCTCGTCGAGCTGTGCGAGGCCGGCGGCCTGCCCTCCGTCCTGATCCTCGCGCCGACGCGCGAGCTCGCCTCGCAGATCGTCGACGAGATGCGCGTGATCGCCAAGGCGCGATCCGTCAACGTCGTCGCCGTCTACGGCGGCGTCGCGATCTCGCCGCAGATCAAGGCGGTCAAGTCCGCCGACATCGTCGTCGCCACCCCCGGCCGGTTGATCGACCTGCTCGACCGCCGCGCGATCCGCCTGGACGCCATCGAGGCACTCGTCCTCGACGAGGCCGACCGCATGCTCGACATGGGCTTCAAGCCCGCCGTCGACCGGATCGTCAAGGAGACCCCCAACGGCCGTCAGACGCTGCTGTTCAGCGCGACGCTCGAGGGCGAGGTCGACCGCATCGCCAAGGCCTACACCCACGACGCCGTCCGCCACGAGCACGCGCCGACCGTCGAGTCCAAGGGCAAGATCGAGCACCGCTTCCTCAAGCTCTCCAACGACGCCCGCAGCGAGGCCCTCGTCGGCCTGCTCGGCGACGCCGACCGCGGCCGCACGCTCGTGTTCGTGCGCACCAAGCGCGGCGCCGACCGGCTCGCCAAGCGGCTGGCCAAGCGCTCCGTGCCCGCCGTCGCCATGCACGGCGACAAGTCCCAGGGCCAGCGCCAGCGCGCGCTGTCGAGCTTCGAGTCGGGCCAGGTCCCGACGCTGATCGCCACGGACGTCGCCGCCCGCGGCATCGACGTCGCCGGCATCACGCACGTCATCAACTACGACATGCCGGCCGCCACCGAGGACTACGTCCACCGCGTGGGCCGCACCGCCCGCGCCGGCAACACCGGCGTCGGCATCACCTTCGTCGGCGCCGAGCAGGCCGACGACGCCGTGAAGATGTACTCGGTCCTCGGCCTCGACAAGGAGCTCGCCGCGGCCGGCCTGGTCGCCCGCGAGCGCCCGCGCCCGTCCAACCAGCCGCGCTCCGGCGGCCAGCGCTCGGGCCGTCGCCGCCGCCGGTAAGTTCACCGGCGTGTTCCGGATCATGGGCGTGGTCAACGTCACGCCCGACTCGTTCTCCGACGGTGGCGACTACCTCGACCCTGACGCCGCCGTCGCCCACGGGCACGAGCTGATCCAGGACGGCGCGGACATCGTCGACGTCGGCGGGGAGTCGACGCGGCCCTACGCGGAGCCCGTCTCCGAGGCCGAGGAGCTGCGCCGCGTCGTACCGGTGATCGAGGGGCTGAGCGGGGCGACGATCTCCGTGGACACGTCCAAGCGCGCGGTGGCCGCCGCGGCCCTGCGCGCGGGCGCCACCTACGTCAACGACGTCACCGCCTTCCGCGCCGACCCGGACCTCGCCGGGCTCGTCGCCGAGGCGGGCGCGGTCTGCTGCCTCACCCACATGCTCGGCGAGCCGCGCACGATGCAGGACGACCCTCGCTACGACGACGTCGTCTCCGACGTCAAGGCGTTCCTGGAGGAGCGGCTCGCCTTCGCCGTCGCGGAGGGGATCCCCGAGGCGGACGTGCACCTCGATCCGGGG
The DNA here is from genome assembly GCA_963740765.1 of uncultured Solirubrobacteraceae bacterium. Taxonomy (GTDB): domain Bacteria; phylum Actinomycetota; class Thermoleophilia; order Solirubrobacterales; family Solirubrobacteraceae; genus DATLGB01. The sequence continues at coordinate 134,404 of CAVUFN010000010.1, forward strand.
ATCGGCTTCGGCAAGACGATCGAGCACAACCTCGAGCTCCTGCGGCGCCTGGACGAGCTCGTCGCGATCGGGCGGCCGGTGGTCGTCGGGGTATCGCGCAAGGCGTTCCTGGGCCGGTTGACGGGACGCGACGTGGCGGCCGAGCGCGTCCACGCGACGGTCGCCGCCAACGTGCTGGCGCTGGAGCGCGGGGCCACGGTCTTCCGCGTCCACGACGTCGCTCCCACGCGCGATGCGCTGCTCGTGGCCGCTGCTACGTTGCGCCAGTGAGCGACGAACCGGACTACGACCTCGACGACGACGACGACGACGGGGACGGGGACGGTCCGGAGCTCGGGACGACGATCGAGATCGTCGGCTTGTCGCTGTACACGCATCATGGGGTGAGCGAGGCCGAGCGCGAGGTCGGCCAGCGGCTCGTCTTCGACCTTCGCTTCGACGTCGGCGAGGTGGACGCGCTGGTCACCGATCGCGTGGAGGACACCATCGACTATGGCGAGGTCTGCCAGGAGGTCGCGCTCGTCGCCCAGCAGCGGCCGTACCGGACGCTCGAGCGGCTGTGCGCGGTGGTCGCGGACCGCCTCGCCGAGAAGTTCGGTGCCGAGTCCGTGTCCGTCAAGGCCGCCAAGCCCGAGCCGCCGATCCCGCTGCCGGTCGAAGCGGTCTCCGTCGAGGTGTGGCGCGAGGAGTGAGCGCGTTCGACGCCGACACGGCGCTCGCAGCGGCGGGCGAGGGCGCGTGGCGCGGCACGGTCCCGCCGACCTGGTCCATCGGCTTCGGCACCAACGGCGGCTTCCCGGCCGCGCTGGCCGCCCGCGCCGCCGAGCTCGCCACGGGCGCGCCGCCGCGCTCGCTGACGCTGCACTACCTGGCGCCGCCCGCCGAGGCGGCCATCGACGTGCTCACCGAGATCGTCCGCACCGGCCGCTCGACGTCGTTCGTGCGGCTGCGGATGGAGCAGGAGGGCACTCCGATCGTGGTGGCGCAGGCCGTGTGCGGCGCCTGGTACGAGGACGCGCCGAGCTGGACGGACTCCGCGCCGCCCGAGCTGCCGCCGCTCGAGGAGTGCGTGTACGTCGACCCGACGCGCTCCGGCGTCCCGCCCCTGATGGGCCGCTGGGACATGCACGTGGCCAAGCCGGCGGATGCCGATGCGCGCCCGGTCCGCGTCGAGGGCTACCTGCGCACCGCCGAGCCGCACCCCATCGACCATCCGATGCTGGCCGCGGCCACCGACGCCTTCCTGCCGCCCGCGATCTTCCGCGCGCCCGAGCGGATCCGCGTCCCGACCCTCGAGCTGACCATCCACTTCCGGGGGCAGCCGCCGGAGGGTGAGCACCCGTGGCTGCGCTCCACGTTCGTCTCGCGGGTGGCCGCCGGCGGCGTCGTCGAGGCGGACGGTGAGCTGTGGAGCGAGGACGGGCGCCTGCTCGCCCAGTCGCGCCAGCTCGCGCTGGTGCGTCGGATGCCCGCGTGATCGGCTATCTGGGCCTCGGCTCCAACGTCGGCGACCGGCGCGCGCACCTGCAGGCGGCGGCCGACCTGCTCACGGTCGACGTCCTGGCGAGCTCGTCCGTGTACGAGACGGAGCCGATGGGGGAGGTCACCGACCAGCCCGAGTTCCTCAACGCGTGCCTGCGGATCGCGACGGACCTCGAGCCGGAGGCGCTGCTGGACGCGTGCAAGGCCGTCGAGCGCGAGCGCGGCCGCACCATGGCCGGCGAGCCGGGTTACGTGCGCCACGGCCCGCGGCCGCTCGACGTCGACCTGCTGCTGCTGGGCGACACCCGCTGCGAGAGCGACCGGCTGACGCTCCCGCACCGGGAGGCGAGCAGCCGCCGCTTCGTGCTGGTGCCCTTGCTGGAGCTGGACCCGGAGCTCGAGATCCCCGGGCGCGGACGGGCGCTGGACCTGCTGCGCGGGCTCGGCGATGTCGGTTCGGTGACCGTCGCCGGTCCGCCACTACTGATCTAATCCTCCTGAGTGGTTCTGTTGGGAATCGTCCTGCTGGCGCTCCTGCTGCCGGCGCCGGCGCTCGCGGCCCCGGAGGACGTGGCCTGCGTCGGGGTTGCCCGGGCGGACTGCACGGTGACGACCGACACGCTCCAGGACGCACTGGCGACCGAGGCGCATCTCGTCGTCCTCGGCCCCGGCCCGTTCTCGGGTGACTTCGCCACCTCCGCGCCCGTCGAGCTCGCCGGCACGGACGGGACGGTGATCCGCGCCGACCCCGCGCTGACCCTCACCGACGCGGGCGCGATCCACAACCTCCGCATCGAGGGCCGGCTCGAGACGGCGGGCAACCTGACGCTCGACGACGTCGACCTGGGCCGGCTGGCCATCACCGGCGTCGACGTCACCGGCCGGGGCGTCACCATCACCGGCGACGCGGAGCTCGACGGCGGCTCGCTGGCGCTGACCTCGAGCCTGGTCGCCGCCGCTGATCCGTTCACCGTCGCCGGCGACGCCACCGTGACCACGTCCTTCAGTGCGCACGCCGCCGATGACGACGCGGACGCCGCGGACCGCTCGGACCCGCCCGACGACCCTCGCGCGCTCGCCGCCCCGGCGCTCGTCGACCGCGGTGATCCCGCGCCGCTGCAGCCCTTCGAGCCCTTCGAGGACGCGGCGGGCTATCCGCGCATCGCCGGCGGCCGCCGGGACATCGGCGCCTACGAGACCCAGCCGTCGCCCGTCCCGATGTCCCCGTCCTCCGTGCTGGTCAACGGTGGGGCCGAGGACGGGCTGGCGGGCTGGTCGGGGACGTTCGCGGCGGCGACCTACGGCGACCCGTTCCTACCGACCGCGCTGGCCGGCCGGTCGCTCGGCGGCGGCGCGCGGTTCTTCGCGGGCGCCGACGACGCGACGCCACAGCTGTCGCAGCGCGTCGACGTCGCCGCCGCCGCCGAGTCGATCGACGGCGGGCTCGGCACCGCCACGCTGTCCGGCCTGCTCGGCGGATACGGCGCCGACCCGGACGCGCTCTCGGTCCGCGCCGTCTTCAAGGACCCGGAGAACACCGAGCTCGGCTCCCTGGACCTGGGCGCCGTCGGGGCTGCGGAGCGCTCCAACGGGACCAACCTGCTGCGACGCGAGGCGGGCGGCGCGATCCCACCGCGCACGCGCGCGATCGACGTCCTGCTGAGCGGGACGCGCGCCGCGGGCGGCTACACGGACGCCTACGCGGACAACCTGTCGCTGGTCCTGTCCGTGCCCGGCGTTCCGGCGAAGGGCGGCATCGAGGACCCGCCCGTCCTCGACCTCAAGCCCTTCAGCGGCGTCGGCGTGTTCACCGCCGAGCCGCGCGTCTCCAGCAAGGGCGGCCTGCGCATCCTGCTCGGGTGCACGTCGTCGACCGTCGGCGCGTGCACGGGCTCGCTGCAGCTCGACGCGACGCTGCCGGGACGGGCCGCACCCGTGCGGATCGCCCGGTTCGCCCTCTTCAAGCTCAAGCCCGGCGCGTCGCGCCGGGTCGTGATGCGGCTGCTGTCGCGGTACCGCAAACGGATCCTGAAGCTGCGGCAGCTGGCGGCCACCCTGCGCCCGGTCACCACCGACGGGCAGGGCCTGCTGCGGCGTCCCCGCGTGCCGGTGACGCTGCAGATCGGCACCCGCCCGCCCCGGCGTTAGCCTGCGGCGTCGTGCTCCTCGTCGTCGATGTCGGCAACACCCAGACGCATTTCGGGGCCTACGACGGCGAGCGGCTCGTCGAGCACTGGCGCTTCGCCACCGTGCGCGAGTCCACCTCGGACGAGCTCGGCGCCGCGCTGCGCAACCTGCTGGCGCTGCGCGCCCTCGGGTTCGAGGACATCGACGCCTCGATCGTCTCCTCGACCGTCCCCGCCCTGCGCCCGGAGTGGCAGGCGATGGCGCGGCAGTACCTCGGCCACGAGATGCCGGTCGTCGGCCCGAACCTCAGGACGGGGATGCCGATCCGCATCGACAACCCGCGCGAGCTCGGCGCCGACCGGCTCGTCAACTCCGTCGCCGCCTACGAGCGGCTGGGCGGGCCCTGCGTGTCGGTCGACCTCGGGACCGCGCTGACCTTCGACATCGTCTCCGAGGACGGCGCCTACCTGGGCGGGATCATCGCGCCGGGCGTCGAGATCTCGATGGAGGCGCTGACCTCACGCGCGGCGGCGATCGGCAAGATCGACCTCGAGGCGCCCCGGATGCTGATCGGCAAGGGGACGGTGGACGCGATCCGCTCGGGCGTGGTCTACGGCTTCGCGGCGCAGGTCGACGGGATCGTCGAGCGGCTGCGCGAGGAGCTGGGGGAGGGGCTGGGCACCATCGCCACGGGTGGGCTGGCCGGCGCGATCGTCCCCTTCTGCGACACGATCGACGACATCGACGACGAGCTCACGCTGACGGGCCTTCGTTTGATCTATGAGCGGAACGCGGCTCGATGAAGATCTTCGCGGCCGTCGGCACCGCCTCGGAGATCCGCTTCTCGACCGCGATGATGGCGTCCTCGACCCCATCGGTGTCGAGGCCGTTGACGAAGTTGATCTCGACGTTGACGAGGACCTCCTCGGGACCGACGTGCATGGTGAGCAGGTCGCGGATCTCGTCGACGGCGTCGCAGCCCTCGATCGCCTCCCGGATCTGACGCCGGACCTCCGGGGTGGCGGACTCGCCCAGCAGCAGGTCGCGCGACTCGCGGGCCAAAGCCCCGGCGACCACGATCAGGATCACGCCGACCGCGATCGCGCCGGCGGAGTCGAAGCGGGCGTTGTCGGTGATGTGGCTCAGGACGAGGCCGATGATGGCGGCGGCGATGCCGCTCAGCGCGGCGGTGTCCTCGAAGACGACGGTCAGCGTCTCCGGGTCCTTCGCGCGGCGCAGGCCGGCGTAGAACGAGCGCCGGCCGCGCTCGCGGTTGAACGACCGCAGCGCGACGCGCAGCGCCGAGCCCTCGAAGACCGCGGCCAGGAGCAGCACGACGAGGCTGAGCCACAGGCTCGGCGTCTCCTCCTTGTGGATCAGCCCCTGGACGCCGCGGCCGATCGAGACGAGGCCGCCGACGGTGAACAGCGTCAGCGCGACGACGAAGGTCCAGAAGAAGCGCTCCTTGCCGTGGCCGAAGGGGTGCTCGTCGTCCGGCGGCTTGGTCGAGCGGCGCATGCCGAGCAGCAGCAGCAGCTGGTTGCCGGTGTCGGCGATCGAGTGGATGCCCTCCGCGAGCATGGCCGTCGAGCCGGAGATCGCCGCGGCGATCAGCTTCGTGACCGCGATGCCCGCGTTGGCGGTCAGCGCCGCGAGGACGCTCTTGCGACTGTCGCTATTCATGCAGCAGGTCCGGGAGCTCGGTCATGTCGGAGAAGACGAGGTCCGCGTCGAGTTCCTCGCCGAAGCCGAGGACCCGCATGCCCGCCGCGCGACCGGCTTCCACCCCGGCGGGCGAGTCCTCCACCACGACGCAGTCCGCGGGCGCGAAGCCCTCCTTGGCGGCGGCGTGCAGGAAGAGGTCGGGTGCCGGCTTGCCGCGCGCGACCTCCGTCGCCGAGTAGATGCGGCCCTCGAAGCGGTCGTACAGGCCCGTCAGCCCGAGCGTCAGGCGCATCTTGTCGTGGTCCCCGCTCGACGCGACGCACGTGGCGATCTGCTCGTCGTAGAGCCGGTCGAGTGCCTCCTCGATGCCCTCGACGGGCTCCAGGTGGTTCCAGAAGACCGCGTCGCGGCGCTCGTCGTAGCCCTCGGCGAAGCCGTCGGGCACAGGGCCGCCGAGCAGCTGCGCGGTGCGGGCGAGCATGTGCGCGCGGGAGCGGCCCATGAACTCGGCCATCGTCGCCTCGAGGGACAGCTCGACACCGATCTCGGCCAGCGCGCTCTGCAGCGCCTGGTTGGAGATCCGCTCGGAATCCACCAGGACGCCGTCGCAGTCGAAGATCACGAGCACAGGCCGCCGTACGCTAGGTGACGTGCGCCTGACGGACCCCTGGACACTGGGCGGGCTGACCGTCCCCAACCGCGTCGTCCTCGCCCCGCTGGCGGGGATCGGCAACTGGTTCGTGCGGCTGCAGGCGCGGCGCTTCGGGGCGGGGCTGGTCGTCTCGGAGATGGTCTCGTCGCACGCGATCCACTACGGCAACGAGCGCACGCTGCGCGAACTGCTGCGGATCGACGAGCGCGAGCACGAGGCGGGGGCGGGCGGGCCCGTCTCCATCCAGCTGTTCGGGCACGACCCGGACGTCATGCGCTCCGCCGCCGCCACGGTCGCCGAGGCCGGCGCCGACCTGATCGACCTCAACATGGGCTGCCCGGTGCCGAAGGTGATGAAGACGGGCGCCGGGGCGGCGCTGCCGCGCGACCCGGCGCGGGCGGTCGCGATCGCGCAGGCCGCCGCGGAGGGCTCGGGCCTCCCCGTCACCGTCAAGCTGCGCGCGGAGGGCGTCCCGGCCGCGCGGGCGCTCGTGGAGAGCGGTGCCGTCGCGGGCATCACCTTCCACCCGCGGACCGTGAAGGTGCGCCACAAGGGCGTGCCGGACTACGACCTCGCCGCCCAGATGGCCTCCGAGCTCGACGTGCCGGTGATCGTGTCGGGCGGGATGGAGGGCGCCGAGCACATCCGGTGGGTGTTCGAGCACACCGGCTGCGCCGCCGTGATGCTGGCGCGCGGGGCGCTCGGGAACCCGTGGCTGTTCGCGCAGGTGCTGGGCGCGCGGGCCGACGAGCCGTCCGCCGAGGAGGTGGTCACCGAGTGGCTGTGGGTGATCGATCGGGCCGTGGAGCATCTGGGCGAGCCGCGCGCGGCGAGCTATCTCAAGAAGTTCCACCCGTGGTACGTCGAGCGCATCGGAGCGGCCAAGGAGACGCAGAATGCCCTGCAAAGGAGCGGTTCTGTGGCCGAGCAGCGCGCTCTGGTGGAGACCCTTGCACCGGTGCTATCCTCGACGGCCGCCTGAAGGTCCGCCGACCCGCCGAATCGGCGGGTCATTTTCGTTTTCAGCAAGGAAGACCCAGCATGCAGAAGGACGTCATCCTCACCCCTGATGGGCTCGAGAAGCTCAAGCAGGAGATCGAGCATCTCTCTGGCGACAAGCGTCGCGAGGTCGCCGAGCGCATCAAGGAAGCCCGCGAGTTCGGGGACATCTCCGAGAACTCGGAGTACGACGACGCCAAGAACGAGCAGATGATGCTCGAGGCGCGGATCGCCACGCTCGAGGAGAAGCTCCGGTCGGCCACCGTCATCGACGCCTCCGAGCTCGACAACGAGATCGTCCGCGTCGGCGCCACCGTCAACGTCTCCGGCGAGGACGGCGGGAAGGACGTCTTCATGATCGTCGGCTCCACGGAGGCGGACCCGTCCGCCAAGCCGAAGCGGCTGTCCAACGAGTCCCCGGTCGGCAAGGCCCTGCTCGGCCACAAGAAGGGCGAGTCCGTCAGCGTCTCGCTGCCGTCGGGCAAGACCCGCAAGCTCAAGATCACCAAGATCGCTGTCTGATCCGCTCGTCGAAACGCGGCGGGCCAAGCTCGCGGCGCTTCGCGAGGCTGGTGTCGAGCCGTTCCCGCACGAATTTCGTGGCGTGGTCCCCAGTACGGAGATCACCGCGGCGGGTGGTCGGATCGCCGGCCGCCTCGTGGCGCGTCGCGGGGGCGGCAAGGCGATGTTCCTCGACCTCGTGGACCGGGCCGGGCGGATGCAGCTGCGAGCCGTGCGGGAGGAGCTCGGAGACGAGTCCTTCGACCGGTTGAAGAAGCAGGTCGACCTCGGTGACCTGATCGGCGTGGACGGTGAGCTGTTCGTGACCGATACCGGGCAGCCGACCGTGCAGGTGGCGTCGTGGACGCTGCTGGCCAAGGCCGTGCGGCCGCCGCCGGAGAAGTACCACGGGGTCACGGACACCGAGGTCCGCTACCGCCATCGCGAGCTCGACCTGATGGCCAACGAGGAGTCACGGGAGGTCTTCCTGACGCGGTCCCGCCTGATCTCGGCGATCCGGCGCTTCCTGGACGACGAGGGCTTCGTCGAGGTCGAGACGCCGGTGCTGCAGCCGCTGTACGGCGGCGCGGCGGCGCGGCCGTTCACGACGCACTACAACGCGCTCGATCAGACGATGTACCTGCGCATCGCGACCGAGCTCTACCTGAAGCGCTGCATCGTGGGCGGGCTGGAGCGCGTCTACGAGATCGGCAAGAACTTCCGCAACGAGGGGCTGTCGCGCAAGCACCTCCCCGAGTTCACGATGCTCGAGTGGTACGAGGCCTATGCGGACTACAAGGACGTCGCGGAGCGGTTCGAGCGGTTGGTGTACGCGGTGTCCGGCGACGACCGCTTCAAGCCGCCGTGGCGGCGCGACACGTTCGCCGGTGCGATCGAGAAGCGCACCGGCGTCGACGTCAACGCACTGAGGGACCTCGATTCACTGAGGGAGGGTGTTCGCAGCGCCGGCCTCGAAGCGCCGGAGCGCGAGACCACCTGGGCGCTCCTCGTCGACCATCTCCTCACCGCCCACGTCGAGCCGCACCTCATCGAGCCGACCTTCCTCTTCGACTACCCCGTCGAGCTGTCCCCGTTCGCGAAGAAGCACAGGAGCGAGCCGGGGCTGGTGGAGCGTTTCGAGGCCTACGCGGGCGGCATGGAGATCGCCAACGCGTTCACCGAGCTCAACGACCCCGACGACCAGCGCGAGCGCTTCGAGCAGCAGCGGCGCTTCGCCGACGCCGGCGACGAAGAGGCCCAGCCCTTCGACGAGTCCTACATCAACGCGCTCGAGCACGGCATGCCCCCGACGGGCGGCATCGGCTTCGGGATCGACCGCCTCACCATGCTCCTCACGGGCCGGGACACGGTCCGCGAGGTCGTCCTCTTCCCAGCCCTCCGCACCGACACCGACTAGCGCTCGCGTGTCGCTTACCGGTGGGTATATCCACCGCTACGCGACACGCTCGGCGGCGAGGAGGAGGTCGGCGACGATCTCTTCAGGGGTGAGGGTGACGTCGGACCACGTGTAGCGCAGGGTGTGGAACCCCTCGCGCCAGTGCTCGCGGTCCCTTCGGCGGTCATCCGCGAACGCGACTCGCCCTCGGTGGCTGTCCCAGCCGTCGACCTCGACGATCAGCCGAAGCTCGGGCCACACGAAGTCGACGCGTCCGCCCGCCTTCCTTCGTTGCTTCTGTGGCGCCGAGAGTGACGTCTGCGCGACGATGTCGAAGAAGAGCGCCTCGAGCTCTGAGTCAGTCAGGCCACGGCCGGCCACGTAGGTCTTCAACAGCTCGCGTAGCTTCGGGGAGGTGGCCTCGGCGTAAAGCGCGTCCAGTTCGAGCGCTCGCTTGCGCTCGGCGCGGCCCAGGATGGCTTTGAGGGAGGGGTGGGTGGTGAGGCGTGCCACGTCGTCGATGGTTCGGTGCAGGGTGGTCACCGGGATGAGATCGCGCTCCCACCTCGCCACGGGCCTGCGGGTTCGCTTCACCCGGATGCCGTCCGCCTTGTGCGTCATCCGGTGCGCGGGTACCGTCACGAACGGCCAGCCCTCGACGTCATCGACGAGATCCCAGAGCAGGGCGGCGGAGAGGTGGCTCACGAGCGCGTCGTCTCCACAGTGCCGCACCGCGGCGTACGCGAGGGTGCGGTGCGACGGGCGATCCGTCGTGAGGTACACGCCGCGATGGCGTTCGAAGAGATGCGAGCGGCGCCGCAGCGTCTTCAGCCCCTCCTCGGTCACTCCCTCGGTGAGCAGTTGGTCCCGGGTGACAACGTCGTGGGTCGCCACCTCCAGCAGTCTGTGTCGCGTAACGGTGGCCATATCCACTAGTAGGCGACACGGGCGTGGATTGTCTCGCCGGGTTTGCCGATACGGTTCGCAGATGGACCTGGAACCCGGGGAGCAGATCATCTTCGAGGGGCACCCGTCGTGGCGCTCGATCCTCGGCTTCTATCTGAAGGGCCTGGTGCTCGTCGCGGTCGTGGTGGTGGTCGTGCTGCTGGCCTCCGACGCCGGGCCGGCGGCGGCCGCGGGAGCAGGTGTGCTCGTGATCGTGCTGATCATCGGCTGGGTGAAGCGGATCGCGACGACGTACACGATCACCAACATCCGGCTGCACATCCGCCGGGGCATCATCGCCCGCGAGGAGCAGCACACGCAGATCAGCCGGGTGCAGAACGTCAACACCGACCAGTCCGTCCTCGAGCGCTTCCTGCAGATCGGGACGGTGGACTTCGACACCGCCGCCGGCGGGGACTTCGACTTCACCTTCAACGGCGTGGCGGATCCGCGCGAGGTGGTCGACGCAGTCCATCGGGCGCAGCGGGAGGCGGATGCGATGACCAGGCCGAGCGGGTAGAATGACCTATGGCTAGAAGCCTTCCCCCGACCCGGAGCCCGCGTTCGTCCGACAAGGCCGAGCGCGCTGGAGCCGAGGGTGCGGGGGTTTTGTTTTTTCGGGACCACGCAACGACCAAGCGCTGACCCAGCAGGAAGGCATCACAGAACATGTTCGAGCGATTCACAGAGCGAGCCCGCCAGGTGGTCGTCCTCGCCCAAGAGGAAGCTCGCACGCTCAAGCACAACTACATCGGCACCGAGCACATCCTGCTCGGGCTGTTGCGCGAGGAAGAGGGTCTGGCGGCCCGCGTCCTCGAGTCCCTCGACATCACCGTGGAGCGCGTGCGCGCCCAGGTGGTTCGCATCGTGGGCTCCGGCGAAGAGGTCACCTCCGGGCAGATCCCCTTCACGCCGCGCGCGAAGAAAGTGCTGGAGCTCGCGCTCCGCGAGGCCCTGAGCCTCGGTCACAACTACATCGGCACCGAGCACATCCTGCTCGGGCTCGTGCGGGAGAACGAGGGCGTCGCCGCCCGCATCCTGCTCGACTTCGACGCTGACAGCGAGAAGATCCGCAACGAGGTCATCCGCATGCTGTCCGGCCCGGGTGGCCGGCGCGGCGGCGCGCAGGGCTCGGGCAGCGGGTCCGGGGCCGCCGCCGGCGCGGGCGCGCAGGGCGAGGGCAAGAAGTCCTCCAAGCTGCTCGACCAGTTCGGCCGCAACCTGACCAAGCTCGCCAGCGAGGGCAAGCTCGACCCCGTCGTCGGTCGCGAGACGGAGATCGAGCGGATCATGCAGATCCTCTCCCGCCGCACCAAGAACAACCCCGTGCTCGTGGGGGAGCCCGGCGTCGGCAAGACCGCCGTCGTCGAGGGCCTCGCCCAGCGCATCACCAACGCGGACGTCCCCGAACTGCTCAAGGGCAAGCAGATCTACACGCTGGATCTGGCCGCCCTCGTGGCGGGCTCCAAGTACCGCGGCGAGTTCGAGGAGCGCCTCAAGAAGGTGATGAAGGAGATCACCCAGCGCGGCGACATCATCCTGTTCATCGACGAGCTGCACAACCTCGTCGGCGCGGGTGCGGCCGAGGGCGCGATCGACGCGGCCTCGATCCTCAAGCCGGCGCTGGCGCGCGGCGAGCTGCAGACGGTGGGCGCGACGACCCTGGACGAGTTCCGCAAGTACCTCGAGCGCGACTCCGCGCTGGAGCGGCGCTTCCAGAAGATCGTCGTCGACCAGCCGAGCGTCGAGGAGACCGTGCAGATCCTGAAGGGCCTGCGCGACCGCTACGAGGCGCACCACAAGATCAACATCACCGACGAGTCGCTGGAGGCAGCGGCCGAGCTGGCCGACCGCTACATCTCGGACCGCTTCCTGCCCGACAAGGCCATCGACCTCATCGACGAGGCCGCGTCGCGCATGCGCATCAAGTCGATGTCCTCGCCGCCCGTGTACCGGGAGCTCGAGGACGAGATCGAGTCGACCCGCCGCGACAAGGAGGCGTCGATCGAGGCGCAGGAGTTCGAGAAGGCCGCCAACCTCCGTGACAAGGAGCGGCAGCTGACGAACAAGAAGCGCGAGCTCGAGGAGCAGTGGGAGTCCGGCGAGGGCGGTGAGCGCCCGTCGATCGGCGAGGAGGAGATCGCGGACATCGTCTCGATGTGGACGGGCATCCCGGTCTTCAAGCTCACCGAGGCGGAGACGCAGAAGCTCATGCGGATGGAGGACGAGCTCCACAAGCGCGTCATCGGCCAGCACCAGGCGATCGAGGTCGTCTCGAAGGCGATCCGCCGCTCGCGCGCCGGCCTGAAGGACCCGAAGCGCCCCACGGGCTCGTTCGTGTTCCTCGGCCCGTCCGGCGTCGGCAAGACGGAGCTGGCTCGCACCCTGGCCGAGTTCCTGTTCGGCGACGAGGACGCGATGGTCCGCATCGACATGTCGGAGTACATGGAGAAGCACGCCGTGTCCCGGCTGGTCGGCTCGCCTCCGGGTTACGTCGGCTACGACGAGGGCGGCCAGCTCACCGAGGCCGTGCGCCGCAAGCCGTACAGCGTGCTCCTGCTCGACGAGATCGAGAAGGCGCACCCGGACGTGTTCAACATCCTCCTGCAGATCCTGGAGGACGGCCGTCTGACGGACTCGCAGGGCCGCACGGTGGACTTCCGTCACTGCATCGTGATCATGACCTCGAACGTCGGAGCGTCGGAGATCGCGCGGAACACCCCGCTCGGCTTCTCCGTCGGCGACGACGACGCGGGCATGACCTACGACGACATGAAGAACCGGGTCATGGGCGAGCTGCGCAAGGTGTTCCGCCCTGAGTTCCTCAACCGCATCGACGAGGTCATCGTCTTCCACAAGCTGCAGAAGTCGGAGATCAAGCAGATCGTCGACCTCCTGCTGCTGCGGATCCGCGCCTCGCTGGCCGAGCGCGACCTGCAGCTCGAGCTCTCGGAGGAGGCGGAGGACTTCCTGGTCGAGAAGGGCTGGGACCCGGCGATGGGCGCCCGGCCGCTGCGCCGAGCGATCCAGCGCTACATCGAGGACGCCCTGTCGGACTTCATCCTGCGGGCCCAGCTGCCCGAGGGCGGCGGGACCGTCATGGTGAGCAAGGCGCCGGAGGACGACGAGCGCGACGTGATCCTCGACATCGTCAAGGAAGGCGTTCGCGCCAAGACGCCGGTCGGCGTCGGTGCCGGCGACGAGGAGAGCAAGCCCGAAGAGGGCGCGCTCGACACGCCCGCCGTGCCGGACGAGCCCCCAGCCGAATAGCCACGCCGTACGGACCTTCGACCCGGGCCGTCCATGCGGGACGGGTGGGCGGGCACGGGCTCCAGCCCGGCGACCCGCTCGGGCCGCCGGTGGTCCTCGGCGCGCCGTACGCGTGGCCGGGCGCGGCGGCGCCCGACGGGTACGGCCGCTACGTCAACCCGACGTGGAGCGCGCTGGAGTCGGCGCTCGGCACCCTGGAGGGCGGGGACGCGCTCGTGTTCGCCTCCGGGATGGCGGCGATCGACGCGGTGCTGCGGTCGGTCGAGGGGCCCCTCGTCGCGCCGGCCGACGGCTACTACACGCTGCGCCAGCTGGCGCCCGGCGCGCGCTTCGTGCCGTCCTCCACGGAGGCGTACCTCGAAGCCGTTCCCGGGGCCGCCCTGGTGTGGATCGAGACTCCGTCGAACCCGACGCTGGACGTGGTCGACATCGCCGCGGTCTGCGAGGCCGCACACGACGTCGGGGCGCTGGTGGCCGTCGACAACACGGTGGCGACCCCGCTCGGCCAGCAACCGCTGGCGCTCGGGGCCGACTTCAGCGTCAGCGCCGGCACCAAGGGGCTGAGCGGCGGATCGGACATCCTGTACGGGGTTGTCGCGTGCCGGGACCCGACCCCGGTGCGGGTCCTTCGCGACCGGGCCGGCGCCATCCTGGGGCCGTTCGAGGCCTGGGTGGCGCACCGGTCGCTGGCGACGCTCGAACTGCGCCTCGCCCGCGCGTCGGAGACCGCGCTGGCGATCGCGGACGCGCTGGACGTGCCCACGTTCCACCCGTCCCGCTCGGAGATCGCAGCGACCCAGATGCGCCACTTCGGCCCGCTCGTCTCCTTCGACCTCGGCTCGGAGGCGGCCGCGGACGCGTTCTTCGCCCGCACCCGGCTCGTGATCGAGGCGACCTCGTTCGGCGGCGCCCACACGACCGCCGAGCGCCGGGCACGCTGGGGCACCGACGCGGTCGGGCCCGGCTTCATCCGGCTGTCGGCGGGCATCGAGGACACCGACGACGTCGTCGCCGACGTCGTCGCTGCCGTCAGCTGAGTCGCAGCCCGGTTCGCTGGGTCACCCGCGTGCGGTTGCCGGCGGCGTCGACGATGTCGACGCCCACGCGCAGCCGTCGCCGCTTCAGCCTGCGCAGCGCGCGCCGCTGCTTGCGGCTGACGCGGCGGGCCAGGGTCGCGGTGGACCCGCCGGCGGCGCTCAGCACGACCGGGCCGAGGCGCACCGTCCGGCGCTTGCGGCCCCGCCGGCCCGTGGCGGTGAGCGTCAGCACACCGGCGCAGCGGGCCTCCGATGCCGGGCAGGAGACCGGTAGGGACAGCGACCGGCGGCCCAGGACCGCGGCGCCGAGGGAGACGGCCGGTGCCGAGGTGTCGGGCGGCGTCGGGGCCGGCGCGGGCACGGCGGGCTCGTCGATCCGCTCGCAGCCGACGAGCGCATCCGCCGGGTCGCCCGCGAGGGTGTCCTCGTCGGCGCCGCAGTCGCCGCTGTCGGCGACGCCGTCCTTCGCCCGGACGAGGTCGTAGCCCGGGCCGCCCTGGTAGACGTCCGCGCCGCCGCCGCCCTCCAGGACGTCATTGCCGCCGCCACCGTCGAGCGTGTCGGCGTTCGCGGTGCCCAGCAGGGTGTCCGAGCCGCCCTTGGCGAGCACGCGCGCGGACCCGCTGAAGCCGGTGGCATCGACCGTCTGCGCGGCGTCGTTGAGGCTCCAGTCCAGCGCCTCGACGGAGGTCCACGCCAAGGTCTGCGTCCCCGGTGTCTCCGGCGCCGAGAGGCTGAACCCGGAGTCATCTGCCGTGAGGATCAGGTTCAGGCCGGTCGGCAGCGTGTCGATGACGTGCGTGTCCGTGCCCGGCCCGCCGTCCACGGGGTCGCCAGCGCCGCTCGGGAAGCCGACGATGCGATCGTCGCCGTCCCCGCCCTGGGCGCGCTCCGCCCCGTTCGGGTACAGCGTGTCGGCCCCGGCCCCGCCCCGCACGGTCTCGACGTAGCCGTTGCTGGGGAAGGAGACGCCGCGGACCTCGTCGTCGCCGTCGCCGCCGTCGAGGGTCGTCGTACCGATGTTGACGTCGCCGGGATCGATGCGGCTGACGTCGAGCGCGTCGGCGCCACCGTTGCCGTTGACCAGCAGCGTGAACACCTCGGTGCAGGCGACGGTCCCGCTGGGCGGCGGCGCGTCGTTGACCTTGATGCCACCCTCGCAGGTGACGACGATCGAGTCCCCGGCTTCGTCGCTGTTGATCGTCAGGATCCGCGCCGGCGCTCCCGAGTAGGTCGAGGTGAGCGCGGCCGGAGCCGGAGCGGCTGTGGCGGCGAGCGCCAGGCCGGCGAGTACGAACACGCGGTGGACCCTCATACGTGGAGAAGTGATGGGGGCGGGGTCCATTACGGGGTGAGTCGTTCCGCCGGTCCGGGACCTATAAGGGACAGATGGCCCGCTCCGTGTTCACCTGCTCGACGTGCGGCGCGACCGCGGCCAAATGGCACGGACAGTGCCCCAGCTGCTCGGACTGGAACACGCTGGTCGAGGAGGTCGCGCCCGCCAAGACCGCCCGCGGCGGCGGGGCGAAGGCGGCGCCCGGCCGGGCCGTGCCGCTGCGCGAGGTGCGCGCGGAGGAGGTCGACCGGCTGTCGACCGGCATCGGGGAGCTCGACCGCGTGCTCGGGGGCGGC
Source organism: uncultured Solirubrobacteraceae bacterium (assembly GCA_963740765.1). Taxonomy (GTDB): domain Bacteria; phylum Actinomycetota; class Thermoleophilia; order Solirubrobacterales; family Solirubrobacteraceae; genus DATLGB01. The sequence continues at coordinate 150,110 of CAVUFN010000010.1, forward strand.
GTCGTCCCCGGCTCCGTCGTCCTGCTCGGCGGCTCGCCCGGCATCGGCAAGTCGACGCTGACCGGAATGGCGCTCGGCAATCTGGTCCGGGATGGTCGGGGTGTGCTCTACGTGACCGGGGAGGAGTCCGCCGCGCAGGTACGCCTGCGGGCGGCGCGGCTGGGTGGGCAGGGACACAATCATGCGCTCGACGTGCCCGCTCTGGCCGAGACCGACCTCGCCACCGTGCTCGCCACGCTCGAGGCGACCCGGCCCGACGTCTGCGTGATCGACTCCGTGCAGACGCTCGTCGCCGCCGAGCTCACCGGCGCGGCCGGGTCGGTCGGCCAGGTCCGCGAGGTCGCCGACCGCATCACCCGCCTGGCCAAGCGCCAGAACACCGCCGTCGTCCTGGTCGGCCACGTCACCAAGGAGGGTGCGCTGGCCGGTCCCCGGGTGCTCGAGCACCTGGTCGACTGCGTGCTGCAGTTCGAGGGCGAGCGCGAGCGGTTCTACCGCACCCTGCGGGCCCTCAAGAACCGCTTCGGCTCCACGAACGAGCTGGGGGTCTTCGAGATGCGCGACGTCGGGCTCGTGGAGGTCGAGGACGCCTCGCAGCGCTTCGTGGGGGAGGCGACGCTGGCGCCCGGGTCGGTGGTGCTCGCCGCCATGGAGGGCTCGCGGCCGCTGCTGGTGGAGGTCCAGGCGCTGGTGTCCCCGTCGGAGCTGGTCCCGCCCCGCCGGGTCGTCAACGGCATCGACCGCAACCGGCTCGCGCTCGTGCTCGCGGTGCTGTCCCGCCACGCGGGCATCGCGACGGGCACCGCGGATGTCTTCGTCAACGTGGCCGGCGGCGTCAAGGTCGATGAGCCGGGCGCCGACCTCGCGGTGGCGCTCGCGGTCGCCTCCGCGGCGCGCGGGGTCGCGCTCGAATCCCGGGGCCGTCCGCTCGCCTGCTGGGGCGAGCTGGGGCTGACGGGGGAGGTGCGCTCCGTCGCCCACACGGACCGCCGCAACGCCGAGGCGCGCAAGTTCGGCCTCGAGACCGTCACGGCGCCGACGCTCAAACAGGCGCTCGCCGTCCTCAAGACGCCCTCCGCCGCCGCGGCGTAGCACGTCTCCTGACCCCCGTCAAGCGCCATTTTTGGCTCTAGAGCAGGGAAAACCGGCTAAAGGAGCGATGAAGAAGCTGGTAGAATGCATGAGTGATGTCGACGCGGACCGGGGAAGAGCTCCATGAGCTCGACGCAAGACAGGAGCCCCGCCTCGTCAAGGCTCTCGAGATGGTCGCTCCCGGCTCGCTGCTGCGCGAGGGCATCGACAACATCGTCCACGCCCGGACCGGCGGCCTCGTCGTCGTCGGGGACCCGGACGAGCTCAGCTTCATGTTCAGCGGCGGCATCAAGCTGGACATCGACTTCAGCCCGCAGATGCTCTACCAGCTGGCCAAGATGGACGGCGCGATCGTGGTGGGGACCAACGCGGCCAAGATCGCCTGGGCCAACACCCAGCTGATGCCCGATCCGACGATCCTGTCGTCGGAGACCGGCACCCGCCACCGCACCGCGGAGCGGGTCTCCAAGCAGACGGACGCGCTCGTCATCGCCGTCTCCCAGCGGCGCGAGGTCGTCTCGGTCTACGTCGACGGCGGCAAGTACATCCTCGAGGAGATCCCGGTCGTCCTCGCCAAGGCCAACCAGGCCCTGGCGACGCTGGACAAGTACCGGTCCCGCCTCGACGAGGTCGCCACGCGCCTCACCGCGCTCGAGTTCGAGGGCGGCGTCACCCTCCACGACGTCCTCACCGTCCTCCAGCGCTCCGAGCTGGTCACGCGCATGGCGGTCGAGATCGAGCGCTACATCGTGGAGCTCGGCACCGAGGGCCGGCTCATCGAGATGCAGCTCGAGGAGACGATGGTCGGCGTGGCCGGCGACAAGGGCGCGCTGCTGCACGACTACCTCGCGGAGTCCGGGGACGATCTGTTCGCGGCCGTCCTGGACAACATCACCCGCCTTCCGCACCAGGACCTGCTCGACTTCGGCCGCCTCGCCGAGCTGCTCGGGTACGACCGCAAGGTCAACACGCTCGACTATCCGGTCAGCCCCCGCGGCTACCGGATCCTGGGCCGCATCCCGCGCCTGCCGCGCCTGGTGGTCCAGAACATCGTCACCGAGTTCCGGGGGCTCGACGAGCTCCTCGCCGCCTCCGATCACGAGCTGGAGACGGTGGAGGGCGTGGGCGAGATCCGCGCCAAGGACATCCGCGAGGGCCTGCGCAGGCTGCAGGAGATCAACCTCGTCGATCGCTACCTGCAGACGTAACAAGCTTCGTATCACCCGCCGGGCATACCCACCCGGCCAGAAAAGGAGGGCACCCTGCCTGCTGCTGCTAACAAAGACACCGAGGACAAGTTCGACGACGAGATCGTCGTCGTATCCCGTGAGACCGAGCAGCTGGTCTACGAGCTCGGCGATCATGTCGTCTACCCGCACCACGGTGCCGGGCAGGTCATCAAGAAGGAAGAGAAGTCGATCCTGGGTGAGACCCGGGAGTACCTCACCATCAAGATCCTCCACAACGACATGACGCTGATGGTGCCCTCGTGCAACACCGGCAAGGTCGGTCTTCGTCGCGTCATCGACGAGGAGACGGTCAAGAAGGTGCTCGCGGTCCTGTGCGCCGAGTGTTCCGAGATGCCGAAGAACTGGAACCGCCGCTTCAAGCACAACCGCGACAAGATCAAGACGGGCGACATCTACGAGCTGGCCGAGGTCGTCCGCAACCTCGCCGTCCGGGAGCAGGAGAAGGGCCTGTCGACGGGCGAGAAGCAGATGTACACGCGGGCCAAGAAGATCCTCGCGTCCGAGATGCGCTACGCGCTCGAGATGGACGAGGAGCAGACCGAGGCCCACCTCGACGAGATGCTGCACCGCGACGACCTCGTCGCGACGTCGTAACGACTGCCGCAGCGATCCTCGTAGCCGCCGGCCGCGGCGAGCGCCTGGGCTTCGACCAGCCCAAGGCGTTCGTCCCGCTGGCCGGGCGGCCGATGCTGGAATGGTCGGAGGACGCGCTCCGCGCCGCGGGTCTGGAATGGGTGCGCGTCGTGCCCCGAGGCTTCGAGGGAGTGGAGGGGGGCGCGACGCGCTCGCAGTCCGTCCTCAACGGTCTGCAGGCCCTCCCGGCGTGCGATGCCGTGGTCGTGCACGACGCCGCCCGGCCGCTGGCGCCGCCGGAGCTCTTCAGGGCCTGCGTCGCGGCCTTGAGCGACTGGGACGGCGCGGTCGCGGCGGCCCGCGTGGTCGACACGATCCGCGAGGAGGGCGGCGGCACGCTCGACCGCTCTCGGCTGTGGGCGGTGCAGACGCCGCAGGCGTTCCGCAGGGACGTCCTGGAGCGCGCGCTGAAGGCTCCCGACGACGTCCTGGCCACCGCCACGGACGACGCATCCCTCGTCGAACGGGTGGGCGGCCGCGTCGGTGTGGTCGAGTCGGCGACCCCCAACTTCAAGGTCACGACAGCCCATGATCTGGCCGTCGCCGAGTGGCTACTGTCGAGCCGTGCTGACGGACTATCACGTCCACCTTCGGCCTGACGCCGACGGGACGACCGCCGAGAAGTACTTCACCGCCGCGAACGCGGAGCGCTACCGAGCGGCTGCCGGGGAGCGCGGGATCGCCGAGCTGGGGGTGTCGGAGCACGTCCACCGCTTCCACGCGGCGCTCGACGTCTGGGACCACCCGTTCTGGTGCCAGAGCGCCGCGGACGACATCGACGAGTACGTCGAGTTCGTCCGCGAGGAGACCGACCTGCGGCTCGGCATCGAGGCCGACTACGTGCAGGGCCGCGAGGACAAGATGGCCAAGCTGCTCGACGGCCGCCCCTGGGACTACGTCATCGGCTCCGTGCACTTCCTGCGCGGTCGCGCCGTGGACATGACCGGCGCCTTCGACATCTGGGGCCGCGGCGAGTCGCCCGACAAGGTCTGGAAGCGCTACTTCGAGACGCTGGCCGAGTCCGCGCGGACCGGCATGTACGACATCATCGCCCACCCCGACCTCGTCAAGGTCTGGGGCGGCAAGCACCCCTGTCCCGAGGCCGACCCGCGCAAGTACTACGAGCCGGCGGTCGAGGCCTTCGCGGAGACCGGCGTCGCCGTCGAGGTGTCCACCGCCGGGCTGCGCAAGCCGGTCGGCGAGATCTACCCGGCCCGTGCCTACCTGGAGATGATCGTGGCGGCCGGCTGCCCGATCGCGCTGTCGAGCGACGCCCACGTCCCCGACGACATCGGCCACGGCTATGACCAGGCGCTCGCGCTGCTGTCCGACGTCGGCGTCACGGAGATCTGCGTCTTCGAAGGGCGCGAGCGTCGCCTCGAGCCCGTCGGATGACCCGCACCGGCCTCGGCGTCGACAGCCACCGTCTGGAGGCGGGGCGCCCGCTCGTCCTCGGCGGCGTCGACATCCCCAACGAGGAGGGCCTCGCCGGCCACTCCGACGCCGACGTCCTCACCCACGCGATCATCGACGGCCTGCTCGGCGCTGCCGCGATGGGAGACATCGGCATGCACTTCCCGGACTCGGACGAGCGCTTCAAGGACGCCGACTCCCTCGACCTGCTCAAGGCCGTCGTCGCGGCGCTGGGCGAGAACGGCTTCCGGATCGTGAACGTGGACGCGACGGTGATGATGGAGCGGCCGAAGCTCAGTCCGTACCGCGATGCCATCCGCGCGACGCTGGCCAGCGCGCTGGGCCTGGGCGCTTCCCGCGTCTCGGTCAAGGCGACAACCGGCGAGGGCATCGGCTTCGTCGGCCGAGGCGAGGGCGTCGCGGCGATGGCCGTCGCCACGATCGACCGCCCCGAGGAGGCCTCCTCCGCCTAACCGTGTCGCGTACCGGCGGCTATACCCACCGCCAAGCGACACAGACGCCCGGACCGGCGCGGTAGGTGAGCCCGGGCTAGGCGGCGCGGGAGGCGCGCCGGCGGGCGGCCTCGGAGCGCAGCTGCTCGTGCTCGACCTGGCGCTTGAGCTGCCGCAGGGAGCGGCGCAGGTGGCCGCGGACCGTCGGGGCGGCGAACTGCTCGGCCACCCAGCCGAACACGCCGGCGCCGGCGACGCCGTAGGCCATCCGGAACTCGACGTGGGTGGTCCCGTCGCCCCTGTCGCGCAGCCGCCAGCGCCCGCGCTGGTCGACGCCGGTGACCGAGGTCCAGGCGATGTCGCGTTCCTCGACCCACTCCACGAGCTCGACGATGCCGCCGATCTCGGCCGACCCGACGCGCATGAGCATCCGGTAGCGGGCGCCGAGGCCGTCGCGCTGGTCGCCCTCGACCTCCCAGCGCGTGATGCCGCTCATGTAGTGCAGCGCGCGGGTGGGATCGCTGACCGTGGCCCACACGAGGGCCGGCGGCGCGCCGATGGTGAGGTCTGCGTTGACCCGCATCAGTGGTCCACTAGCCGAGGATGGGCAGCCGGCGCTCGGAGGCCAGCGCGTCGAGGGTGTCCTGCATCTGGCGGAGGATGTGGTCGTAGACCTCGTCGAGGTCGGGCTCGTCCCCGAACTCCTCGCGGAGGTCGATGGGCGGGAGCGCCTCGACGACGATCTTGGCGGGCAGCGGCAGGTGGCCGAGCATGTCGCCCACGTTGACGCCCCACGGCAGGCCGAGGGAGACCGGCAGGACCTTCAGGCGGAAGGCCTTGTCCAGGCGCAGCAGCTTGGCGAGACCCTCGCCGCGCGACAGGAAGATCGAGGTCTCCTGCCCGCCGATGGATACGACGGGGACGATCGGGACGTCCTGGTCGAGCGCGAGCTTGATGAAGCCCTTGCGGCCGTCGAAGTCGACCCGGTGGCGCTCCCAGATCGGTCGGTGGACCTCGTAGTCGCCGCCCGGATACACGAGGACGGCGGCGCCGGACTCCAGGGCCTTCTTGGCGTTCTTGGGCGACGCGGCGACCGTCCCGTACTTGCGCAGGAAGGACAGGCCCGGCATGGACAGCACCAGGTTGTGGGCCAGCTGGTAGAAGGCGCGCTCGACACCGAAGTAGGAGCAGAAGGCGAGCGTGAAGACGCTCGTGTCCGGCGTCAGGTTCCCGCCGGAGTGGTTGCCGACCATCAGGACGCCGCCCCGCTCCGGGATGTTCCCCAGGCCGCGCACCTCGCCGCGGAAGTACAGGGACGCCAGCAGCCACAGGCGGGGGAGGGACTCGCGGATGTAGTCCGGGTCACGCTCGTCGAGGTCGGCCACCGGGATGCGGCCCGCGAGGGCCCGGCCGGCGTTCGCGCCGAGCCTGGCCGGAACGCTCGCTGCGTCGCCCGCGATGGCGGCGAGGCCGGTGAGCCAGGTCGGGACGCGCGTCCGGCTCTCGCGCTCGGTGACCATCTGCTCCGCGGCGCGGCGTGCGGCCTCCGGGCTCCCGTGCCCGTTGCCGTTGGTGTGCTGCGTGGCCTCCCGATCCATCCGGCCAAGCTTAGGGAGCTTTCGACATCCGGGCGAAACCGGGGGTGGTCGATTTCCGACCGCTGTCCATGGGTTCGCGAGTCCGGGTGGCCGATCATGATGTCCATGAAGACCACCTCCTCCCCCCGGCGCTTCGCGGTTCTCCCGCTGGCCAAGCGGCCGACCGCGGGCAAGCCCGCCGTGCGCCGCTACCTCATCGTCCCCGCGACCCGGACTCCGGCCGCAGGCGTTCGCGCGCCCTGACGTCCGGGGGAGCAGCTCTCCGCTCCCGCGGCGCCGCACTGCTGATGGACAGCGCGGCGCCGTGAAATCGGATCTCGCCCGGCCGGCCTTCGGCCTCTGGGCGACGTCACAGGGTCCGCCTCGGTGGTGATGGGCGCCGAGGCGGAGCCCCTTTCCTCGGCGCTCAGGCGACGGCGCGCAGCTGACGCATCGCGTCCGCGTGGGCGAAGAACCGGCGGATCAGGCCGTTGGTCTGCTCCGGGCGCTCGACCTGCGGGACGTGCCCGCATCCCTCCAGGGTGATCTGCTCGGCGGTCGGCAGCCACTGCTCGACGTGGCGGCGGAACCCGACCGGGACGAGCTTGTCGCCGGTCCCCCACACGAACATGGCGGGCGCCTCGAGCTGGGCGAGGCGCGGGTAGAAGCCGTCGCTGCCGAACGGCTTGTCCATGTAGAGCGAGCGGGCGGACGCGAGGAAGGCGTAGCGGGCGCCCGGGCTGCCGTAGATGCGCTCGAACTCGTCGACGACGACGTCGCCGAGCACCGGGTCGACCTTGTCGCGGTCGGCGAACATGCCCCAGAACTGGGTCTCGATCGCGCGGCGGCCGAACGAGTGCGGCAGCATCCCGACCTCGGGGCGCAGCATCCTCACGAGGGGGGCGAAGTCGCGCCGGACGAACGCGACGGCGGGACACAGCAGGGCCAGGGCGCCGACGCGCTCGGGGTGCTGCATGCCCATCTCGAGCGCGACGCGACCGCCCATCGAGTTGCCGACGAAGTGCGCCCGGTCGATCTCCAGCGCGTCCATGAGGTCGAGCACGACGCGGGTGAAGTACTGGGCGCCGTACGGGGCGACGCGCTTGGAGGAGCCGCCGAAGCCGGGCAGGTCGATGGCGTGGACGCGGTAGCCCTCGCGGGCGAGGGCGGCGGCCGCGTCGAACAGCGAGGCCTTGGTGGCGCCCAGACCGTGGATGAGGAGCACGTCGCGGAGCCCGTCGCCCATGGTCAGCGTCGAGATCGAGAGCTTGCCGACGCGGACGTCGTGGATGCGCAGCAGCGGCTCGCGGCCGCCGGCGAGCCGGAACATCCCCTCGAAGCCGACGGCGCGGTCGAGGTCGCCGCGCACGGCCAGGCGCCGCTGGGAGAACGCCTCGATGCCGTTGATGTGGCCCTCGCGCAGCTCCAGCCAGGTCTGGGCGTCCGTCCCGATCGTCACGTCGGGCTTGCGGCTGGCGCGGCCGGCGCGGACGCGACAGCCGTGGGTGGTGCAGGTGACCTCCCAGGAGCGGCCGATGTCGCCGAGCCGGACGTGCCACGTGGCGTTGAAGCCGTCGGGCGCACCGAGATACCGCTCCGGCAAGGAGCGGAATGCCCGGTCGACTTCGGCGGTCAGCCGACTCGCGGTCATGGCGCGGCGAATCTACCCCGTAGGATCGACGCGTCGCCCGAGACGCCCGCAAAATGCGCACGATCCGCCTCCATGACAGCCGCACCGGTCGCGTTGCCGCCCTCGAGCCGCGCGAACCCGGCAAGATCGGCATCTACGCCTGCGGACCGACGGTGTACGGCCGGATCCACGTGGGCAACGCCCGTCCGTTCGTCGTCTTCTCGCTGCTGAAGCGCTTCCTCGAGCACGAGGGCTACGAGACGACGTTGGTCGCCAACGTCACCGACATCAACGACAAGATCTACGTCGCCGCGCGGGAGCAGGGCGTCGCCTCCGAGGCACTGGCGCGGGACATGACCGCGGCCTACTTCGCCGACACCGAGGGCCTCGGGCTGGGCCGGCCCGACGGGGAGCCGCTGGCGACGGAGACCGTGCCGGAGATCATCGAGCTGATCGAGGCGCTGATCGAGCGCGAGCACGCCTACGAGCGTGGCGGCGACGTCTACTTCCGCGTCCGCTCGCACCCCGAGTACGGCCAGCTCTCCCATCGCGACGTCGACCAGATGGACCAGGGCGAGGGCATCGAAGGCGCGGACCGCAAGGAGGACCCGCTCGACTTCGCGCTCTGGAAGGCGACCAAGGCGACCGAGGACACCGCCTGGGACTCACCCTGGGGCCGCGGCCGGCCCGGCTGGCACATCGAGTGCTCCGCGATGGCGGAGAAGCTGCTCGGCCTCGACTTCGAGATCCACGGCGGCGGCGCCGACCTGCTCTTCCCCCACCATGAGAACGAGGCGGCCCAGACGCTGGCCGCCCGCGGGCAACCGCTCGCCCGCGTGTGGATGCACAACGGGATGATCGAACTGGACACGAAGATGTCCAAGTCCCTGGGCAACATCGTCGCGCTGCACGAGGCGCTGGACGAGCACGGCCGCGACACGCTGGTCATGTACTTCTGCAGCGGGCACTACCGGCGGCCGATGCCGTGGCGCGAGGACGTCCTCGACAACGCCCGCGCCCGCGTGGAGCGCTTCCGCGAGGCGGGCCGCCGGCTCGTGCCCAGGGAAGACTCCCCGGCGGACATGTCCGCCCACCGGGAGGCCTTCTTCGACGCGCTCGCCGACGACTTCAACACCCCGGAGGCGCTCGCCGCCGCCCACGCCTGGGTCAACGAGGCCAACCGCCGCACGGGCGTCGGGGACGCCGACCTGCGCGCGATGCTCGGCGTCCTCGGCCTCGAGCACCTCCTGGAGGCGTCCGACGGCCCGCCGGCGGAGCTGGCCGCGCTGGCCCACCAGCGCGAGGCGGCGCGCGCCGCGCGCGACTTCGCCACCGCCGACCGCCTCCGCGACGAGCTCCGCGACGCCGGCTGGGAGGTCCGCGACTCGGCGGACGGACCCCAGCTGGTGCCCGTCGGTTGATCATCTACGGCCGCAACCCGGTCCGCGAGGCGCTGCGCGGGCGGCGGCGCGTCACGGCCGTGTGGGCGACGCAGGGCGCGGCGGGGGAGCCGTGGCTGCGGGACGTGCGCGTCGAGCTCGCGCGCGGGGAGGAGATCGCCGAGCGCTGCGGCTCCGATGCCCACCAGGGCATCTGCGCCGACGCCGGGCCCTATCCCTATGCGGGCGCGCGGGAGCTGCTGCAGAAGCCCGACCCGATCCTCGTCGCCCTCGACGAGGTGACCGACCCGCAGAACCTCGGCGCGGTGTGCCGGTCGGCCGAGGTCGCGGGGGCCACGGGCGTCGTGATCCCCGAGCGACGCTCGGCGGAGGTGACGCCGGCGGTGTGCAAGGCGTCGGCGGGAGCGGTCGAGCACCTGCCCGTGGCCCGGGTGCGCAACCTCGCGGACTTCCTCGGCGAGGCCAAGGCGGCCGGGTGCTGGACCTACGGCGCGGCGGCCGGCGCCACCACCCCGTACCGGACCCCGGACTACAGCGGAGGGGTCGTCCTGGTGCTCGGCGCGGAGGGGAAGGGGCTGCGCCCGCGGGTCGCGAGCCTGTGCGACGACCTCATCGCCCTGCCGGTCCGCGGGAAGCTCGATTCGCTCAACGTGAGTGCCGCCGCTGCGGTCGTTCTGTACGAAATCTTGCAGCAGCGGCTTGACAGCGGGTCATAACCCTGCAAGTCTGCGCGTCAAGTCGAGGGTTAGTCCCTCTTTAGAACTCGACGCCAGGGGAGGAGCGCGTCACGACCACCGCGGACTCACGAGTCCGGGAAAGTTGTCATCGTGGCCCAGAACCCTCGAATCCCAGTGCGCCCGGCGGCCGGCAGCGGCCCGAGCGTCCGTCGTCCCGGCTGGTCGGCACGTCCGACCTCCAGCATCTCTCGCTCGGCCCGATCGGGCCGGACGGCGACTGCAGCGGCAAAGTCTCAGCCTAAGGTTGAGGTTGATGACCACTACCTGCTGGCCCTGGCCAAGCAGGGGAGCCCCGATGCGTACGACAAGCTGGTCAAGCGCTACCACTCGTTCGTCCGCCTGAAGGCCTCGTCGTACTTCCTGGTCGGCGGTGACAGCGAGGACCTCATCCAGGAGGGACTCGTCGGGCTCTACAAGGCGATCCGGGACTTCCGGTCCGACCGCGAGTCCTCCTTCCGCAACTTCGCGGAGCTGTGCATCACCCGGCAGATCATCACCGCGGTGAAGACGGCGACGCGCAACAAGCACACCCCGCTCAACGGCTACGTGTCGTTCTCGAGCAGCCCCGCCGGCGCCGCCGCCGAGGGTGGGGAGCCGACCCTGGACGAGATCCTCCCGGGCTCGCCCGTGTGGGACCCGGCCAACCAGGCCGTCTCCACCGAGGAGCTGCGCTCGCTGGTCACCTGCCTGAGCACCGTGCTGTCGGACCTCGAGTCGCGCGTGCTGAGCCTCTACCTCGACGGCTACTCCTACGTGACCGTCGGCGAGATGCTCGGCTGCGACTGCAAGACGGTCGACAACGCCCTCCAGCGCGTCAAGCGCAAGGTCGGGGCGCACCTGGCCGAGCGCGAAGTGCTCCTTTAGGCGCTCGAACTAGGGTTCGCGCCCAATGGACACCCTGGAAATCGTCGTGATCGCGATCGTCGTGGTCTTCGCCCTGCTCGCCGTGGGCGGGGCCCGGGTCGTGCGCCGCCGCAGCGAAGCCTCCGAAGGCGCCTTCCGGGCGGAGATCGAGCGCGCCAACCGCGATCTCGCCGCCGCTCACGCGGCCGACAACGGCTGGGAGCCCGCTCGCGTCGCCGATTCCGCGCGCTCCGCGTTCGAGACCCAGAACCCCGGTCAGACGGTCAGCTCCCTGGAGCTCGTCCAAGTCATCGACCCGCCTGGCACCGACGACGACAAGGCGGTCTTCCTCGTCCAGACCGGCGCCGGCGGCGAGCACCGCCTCACCCTGGGGCGGGCCGGCGAGAACTGGTTCCTGGAGTCGCTCGACTGATCAGGGCGACGGCCGCGTCGAGGTCGTCGGTCACCGTCAGTCCGTCGACGTCGGCAGCGTCGAGCTTCCCCTGCTGCTGCACCGGATCGCGCAGCCAGTCGACCAGGCCGCGCCAGTAGTCCGTCCCGACGAGGACCACCGGCCGGGCGCGGATCTTGCCCGTCTGGCGCAGGGTCAGGACCTCGAACAGCTCGTCGAAGGTGCCGAAGCCGCCGGGCAGGCACACGAACGCGCAGGCGTACCTGACGAACATGACCTTGCGCGTGAAGAAGTAGTGGAACGTAAGCGGGAGGTCCACGTACGCATTCAACCCTTGCTCGTGCGGCAATTCGATGCCCAGCCCGACGGAGGTGACCCCCGCTTCTCGCGCGCCGCGGTTGGCCGCTTCCATGGCACCCGGCCCCCCTCCCGTGATGATCGGGAAGCCCGCTTCGCCCAGCCGGCGGGCCAGCGCGCGCGCCGTCGCGTAATCGGGCGCGTCGACCGGCGTTCGGGCCGAGCCGAAGACGGTCACCGCCGGGCCGAGGCCCGTCAGGGCGGCGAAGCCGGCGCGCAGCTCGCGGCCCACCGCCTCGATGCGCTGCTCGTCGTCGAGCAGGGAGAGGACCGCGGCCTCCTCCGCCGCCAGGATCTCCTCGTCGAAGGAACCGGGGCGGACGGGCTTGACCACGGGGGGCACGATACGGCAGGCTGGTCAGACCAATGACCACCACGGGTCGCGGATTCCAGCGGATGTCGGTCGACGAACGGCGCCACCTCCTGCTCGAGGCGGGACGGCGGTTGTTCACGACGCACCCCTACGACGAGCTGTCGATGGCCACCATCGCGCGCGAGGCCGGCATCTCGAAGGCGCTGCTGTACCACTACTTCCCGTCCAAGCAGGAGTACTTCGTCGCCACCCTCCGGGATGCGGCCGGCGAGCTGGCCGCGCGGATCCAGCCCGACGACGACGCGCCGCCCCGCGACCAGCTCGAGAGCGCCCTGGACGCCTGGCTGAGCTGGGTCGACGACAACGCGGAGTCCTACGGGAAGCTGATGCGCGCGGCGCACGGCGTCGCGGAGGTGCGCGACCTCGTCGACGGAGTCCGGGACGCGACCGCGACGATGATCGGCCAGCGCCTGCTCGACGGCGCCGCCGCCGACCCCGAGGTCCGCAACGTCGCGCACGGCTGGCTGTGGTTCATGGACGGCGTCTGCATGGACTGGGTGCGGTACCGCGACCTCAGCCGCCACCACGTCCGCCAGGTCCTGCTCGACGCGCTCCCGTGCGCGCTCGCCGCCGCCGGGCGCGACGACCTCGCGGACCTACTCGGCGCGTAGGGGACGCCGGCCGCCAGAGGCTTTCAGTACCAGGATCGCGCGGTCGTCGGCCGACGGGCCGGGGAGGTACGCGCGGACGGCGTCCTCGACCGCGGAGGCGATGCCCTCCGCGTCGCGCCCGGCCGCTCCGCGGATCGTCGCGAGCAGGCGATCCTCGCCGAAGCGGACCCCGCCCTGGGGCCGCGCGTCGGTGACCCCGTCCGTGTAGAGCACGAGCGCGTCCCCCGGCGGGATCGCCACCGTCACCTCGATCAGCTCGGGTTGCTCGGCGACCCCGAGCATCGTGCCGATGATCTCGATCTCCGTGAGCGTCCCGTCGGCCGCGAGCACGCACGGGAACGGATGGCCGCCCGACGACAGCGACGCCGTGAAGCCACCCTCGTCCCGCGGCACGATCGTCGCGCACGCGACCGTGCAGAACGACGGGACCTCGCTGTGCTCGCGCAGCGCGCGGTTGAGGAACGCGAGCAGGGCGGCGGGGCTGTCCGAGGTCTGCGCGACCGCCCGCAGCGTGTGCCGCGCCAGGCCGGTGATCACCGCCGCCTCGGTGCCCTTGCCGCAGACGTCGCCGATCACGACGGTCCAGCGGTCCGGCCCCGAGGCGAAGAAGTCGTAGAAGTCGCCGCCGACCTCGCCGCCGCCCGAGATCGACTCGTAGCGGATGGCGGCCGCCACGCCGGGCGCTTCGGCCAGCCGCTCCGGGAGCAGGCCCTCCTGGAGCTTGCGCGCGACGTAGGCGCGGTCCTCGTAGAGGCGGATGCGGTCGATCGCGAGCCCCGCCTGCTTGACCAGCGCCATCAGGAAGTCGGACTCGGCGGGATCGAGCAGCCGGTCGCCGCGGAACGTGAAGGCGACGTAGCCGAGGGGCTCGCCGCGGCCGCCCTCGAGCGCGGCGCAGACGAGCGTGCCGCCGTCGAGCAGCTCGCCGGCGGGCTGGGGCAGCGGCGACGGGGAGCACAGCGCGGGCGGGAGGGCGGCCGGGAAGGCGCTCCACCGCTCGACGGCCGCGCGGCCGAAGCCGGCGGCGTACTCGACCACGGGCGCGACCGTGCCGCTGATGAGGATGCCGGCGGACGCGCTCAGCTCCTCCAGCGCGTTGTGGACGACCATCCGCGCGATGTCGCCGGCCGACCCGGCCGCGGCCAGGGCCGCCACCGTCTCCTGCAGGCGCCGGGTGCGGTCGAGCAGGCCGGCGATCTCCCGCTCGGCCGTCTTGCGCTCCGAGAGCTCGAAGCAGGTCCCGAGGATGCGCAAGGGCTCGCGGCTGAGGATGGTGGCGCTCAGGAGCGCCGGCACGCGGGTCCCGTCCGGCCGGATGAAGGTCTTCTCGTACGGCGGGGCATTGCCGGTCGCCTCGAGGCTGGCGAGCGCCGCTTCGTCGTTGATGGCCGACTCCGGCGCGGTCACGTCGGACCAGCTCAGCCCGGCCTCGAGCTCCTCGCGGGTCCGCCCGATGATCCGCAGCCACGCGTCGTTGAGCTCCAGCCAGCGCTCGCCGTCGGCGACGCAGACCCCGATGACGTTGGCCTCCGTCAGCGTGGTGAAACGCTGCTCGGCCGCTTCCGCGCGGCGGCGCGCCTCCACGAGGCGGGTGACGTCGACCGCGTGGATGCAGACGCCGTCGGGCGGGGCGCCGGGCTCGGCCCGCAGGGGGACGAGCACGACGTCCCACCAGGTGGGGACGCCGCCGCGGCCGGCGAAGACGACGCGCGACTCGTGTTGGTGCAGCGTCTCGCCGGTGTCCCGCACCCGGCGGAGGGCGGTCAGGTAGCGCTCGGCGTCAGCGGGATCGGCGAGCGCGCGCCGGAGCGCGACCTCGGCCGGCCGGCCCTCCACCGACGCGCCGGTGAGCTGGCTGCCGGGCCGCATGCTCGCCAGCTCCACGATCAGGTCCGGCCCGTGGAGAACCAGGACGAAGGCCGGGATCTCGTCGAGTGCGGCGCGCAGCCGCGGGGTCAGCGCGATTCCTCCCGCCATGAGCAGGGGAACGGTACCTGAGCAATTTGCGGGCGTCTCAGCCGATCTTGACGAGATCGACCACGAAGATCAGCGTCTCGTTCGGGCCGATGGTGGGCGGCGAGCCCTGGGCGCCGTAGGCGAGGTCGCCAGGGATGACGAGCTCGCGGCGGCCACCCACGCGCATGCCGGGGACGCCCTGGTCCCAGCCCGCGATGACCTGGCCCGCGCCGACCGGGAACTGGAACGGCTCCGCGCCGCGGTCCCACGAGGCGTCGAACTTCTGCCCGGTCGAGAAGGCCACGCCCGTGTACTGCACGGACGCGAGGTCGCCCTGCTTCACCGGCTTGCCCTTGCCCTTGACGATGTCCTTGGAGATCAGCGTCGTGGGCGGCTCGCCGGACGGCGCCGGGATCGCCGGCTCCTTGTCGAGGTCCTTCGAGATCCCGCCGGGGACGAAGGTCGCTGCCGGCGCGGCGGTCTCCTCGGCGGCGGCCTTCTTCTCGTCGTCTCCGCCGCAGCCGGCGACGAGCAGGGCGGTGGCGAGGAAGAGCGCGAGCAGAGCACGGGTCATAGGCGGGGGTAGGCTAGCCACCGCCGGGGCCCGCTTGGCTCAACTGGTAGAGCACTTGATTTGTAATCAAGGGGTTGGGGGTTCGAGTCCCTCAGCGGGCGTCTCGCCACGAGGCGACGGTGTCGGCCAGCGTGGTCTCGAGCGCAATGGCGGGCGCCCACCCCGTCGCCGCATGCAGCTTGGCGGCGGTGCCGCGGATCTCCATCACCTCGTGCGCGCGCACGAGGTCAGGGTCGACGCGGTGCTCGCGGACGCCGAGCATCGCGACGAGCTCGCCCGCCGACGCCGTCTCGCCGGAGCAGACGTTGTACGCCGCGCCGGGCTCGCCGCGCTCGGCGAGCAGCCGGTAGGCGCGGACGACGTCGCGCACGTCGGTGTAGTCGCGCCGGGTGTCCGGGTTGCCGGTGACGACGACCTCACCCGCGGCCGCCTGCTTCGCGAACGAGGCGATGGCGTAGATCGGCTCCTGGCCCGGGCCGGCGTGGTTGAACGCGCGCGCGACGATGACGCGGAGGCCGTGGGCGTCGGCGTAGAAGCGCGCCAGCAGGTCGGTCGACGCCTTCGAGACCGCGTACGGGTTCTGGGGCCGCAGGGCAGCGAGCTCGGTGACGGGCAGCGTCTCCGGCGGCCCGTAGACCTCGCCGCTGGAGACGGCGACGACGATCGCGCCGGGCGCTTCGGCGCGGACGGCCTCGAGGACGTTGACCGCGAGCGCGACGTTGTCGCGCAGCGTGCCGGCCGGGTCCTGCCACGACCGGCCGACGTGGGCGTGGGCGGCGAGGTGGTACACGACGCCGGGCGCCGCGGCGGCGATCGCGCCGCGCGCGGCCTCGGGGTCGAGCAGGTCGGCGTCCGCGCTGCCGAGCGCGACGACGTCGTCCCCCTGCTCAGCGCAGTGGGCCGCGAGATGGCGGCCGGCGAACCCCGTGCCGCCGGTGATGAGCGCCTTCACGCCCTGGTGACGAGGAGGTGCTCGACGTTGCCGTGGCCGTTGGAGGTGCTGTGGTCCTCCTCAGCCGGAGCGGCCTCGCCCGGCGGCGGGTTGAGCCGGGCCTCGAGCGTCCCGAGCAGCGTGCCGAACAGCAGGTGGCGCCAGGTCGCCTGCGCGAGCGCGCGGCGGTCGCCCCACAGGGTGGGGAACTCGGATCCGACCGGGTGGACGGCGGGCAGGAAGCGGGTGAGCGGCCAGGTGGCGGCGTGCTCGCTCAGCCCGGCGAGCGCGCCGCGGGCCGGGGCGGGCAGCGGGACGCTGGGCGCGGCGGCCGCGTAGACGGCGCCGAACGCCGCCCCGTTGAGCGCGTGCAGCACGTGGCCGATGGCGAACGTGGCGAGGGTGCCGCGCTCGCGGGTGACGGCGGCGCCGAGCAGCTCGGCGTCGTCGTAGTCGACCCCGAACACGCGCTTGTCGAAGGTCTGCTGAACGCCCCAGATGCCGGAGGCGATGGCACCGGCAAGGGCGCCGCGCAGCACTCGTGTCGCGTCCATGGTGTGGTGACTGTAACGACGCCTGGCGCCCTGGGTTACTGAACATGAGGAAGGACCACCAGGACATGAATCACAGCGCTCTCCACGAACGTGCCCGCAGCAAGGGCGTGCAGCCGATCGTCTACTGGATCGTGCGGGCCGTCCTGCAGCCGTTCTTCCACCTGTACTTCCGGCTGTCGCGCATCGGCCTCGAACACGTGCCCCAGGACGGGCCGTACATCGTGGCCGCCAACCACCGCTCCTTCCTGGACCCCTTCATCATCGCCGTCATCGCCCGGCGGCCGCTCTACTACGTCGCCAAGCGCGAGCTGTTCGAGAAGCGCTGGCAGGGCTGGCTGCTCAACGCGCTCGGCGCCTTCCCGGTCGACCGCGGCACCGGCGACCAGGACATGCTCAAGACGGCCCGCGCGATCCTCGCCCGCGGCGACAGCGTCCTGATCTTCCCCGAGGGCACGCGCATCCGCCCCGGCGCGCTCGGCCGCCCCCGCCGCGGCGTCGGCCGCCTTGCCCTCGAGACCGGCGTTCCCGTCGTCCCCGTCGCCATCATCGGCACGGAGTCGATCCGCCGCGGCTGGCGCATCCGCCCGCACAAGGTGCGCGTGCGCGTCGGCCGCCCGCTGACCTTCCCGCGGGTGCAGGCGCCGTCGCGTGAACTGGCTGCCGCCGTCACCGACCGCATCTGGCCGTGCGTGATGCTGCAGTGGGAGTGGCTCGGTGGCCTGCCGCCGCTGCGCCGCGCCGCCGTCCTCGGCGACGGCGACTGGGCCGTCCCGCTCACCGGTGTGCTCGAGCGCGCGGGCATCGTCGTCGACGGCGACCTCGACCGCGCGGACCTGGTGGTGGTCACGAAGCCGGCCACCGGCATCGACGTCACGGCGATCCGGCCCGGCACCGGCGTGCTGTTCGCGGGCGGGCGCCTCGACGTCCCCCAGGCCCGCACGGCCACCCTCGGCACCGCGGGGGACGTATGGCTGATCGCCACTGATGACCGCGGCATCGGGCGCCAGCTGCGCGAGGTGCTCACCACGGCCGGCCGTCAGGCGACGGTCGAACGCGTCGCGGCGTAGCCTCGTCATGCATGGACGACGCGAACAAGGTCAAGCTGGACGCAGACTTCAGCGACCTGTACCGCGCGCACCTCAAGGACGTCTACTCCTACTCGTACTACCGGGTGGGCAACCACCACGACGCCGAGGACCTCACGGAGCAGACCTTCCTGCAGGCGTACCGGCACTTCGAGCGCGCGCAGCGGGAGTCCAACGGCCGGCCGCTGCGGCCGTGGCTGATCCGCATCGCCCACAACCTCGCGGCGAACTACTACCGCGACCGCTCACGCAAGCCGCAGACGGCGCTGGACGACGCCGGCCCGCTGGCGGCGACGCACACGACGGAGACGCTGGTCGAGCATCGCGACGACCTGGCGCGCATCCTGGAATGCGTCCAGGACCTGCCCGACGACCGGCGCGAGGCGCTGATCATGCGCTTCGCGCTCGGCATGGACAACCGCGAGATCGCGCGGGCGCTCGGGCGCACGGACGGGGCGACGAAGGTGCTGCTGCACCGGGCCATCCGGCAGCTCGAGGGGCTCGTCAAGAAGGCCGAAGGGCCGGTGACCGTCGGAAGTGACTGACTTCGAGATGCTCCTCCGCGAGGCGCTTCGCCCGATGGACCCGCCCGAGGAGCTCGAGGCGCGCCTCGAGGAGCGCCTCACGACGTGGGTGGAGGCGGCCGCCGACGAGCTCGAGGGCTGGGAGCTCGCGGTGATGAAGGACCCACGCAACTGGATTCCGACGGCGACGGCGGTCGGGGTCGGCGGGGCCGCCGCGGTCGGTCTCGCGCTCGTCCGGACGCAGCGCAAGCGCCACGGGCGGCGCGCTGCGTCGGACAATGTGCTCGAACTCGCGGAGAACACCGTCAAGGATCTGGCGAAGGAAGCCGGCAAGATCATCGACGAGGGCCGCCGCAGGTTGTGATCCAACGTCAGCCTTCGCGCGAATGGGGTAGTCAATGGCTGACTTGCGTGACCTCGCCGACGAAGACCTGATGCACCTTGTCGCCGGCGGCGACGCCCGCGCCTTCGAGATCGTCTACGAGCGTCATTCGGGGGCCGCCTTCTCGCTTGCCTACCGGATGGTCGGCAAACGGGTGATGGCCGAGGAGGTCGTCCAGGAGGCGTTCCTGAACCTGTGGCGCTCCGGCGAGCGCTATGAGCGCACCCGCGGCTCGGTGCGGACCTGGACCCTCGGGATCGTCCACCACCGCGCGATCGACGCGCTCAGGCGCGCCACCGTCCACGACAAGCGCCGGACCGGCGACGAGGACATCGCCGAGCGCCTCGAGGCGCCGGACCGCACCGACGTCGAGGTGGCACGCCGCGAGGAGTCGCGTACCGTTCGCAAGGCGATGGAAGGACTGCCGGCGGAACAGGTGCAGGTAATCGAGCTCGCCTACTTCGGGGGCTTCTCGCACTCGGAGATCTCCGAGATGCTGCAAACGCCCATCGGCACCGTGAAGGGCCGCATGCGGCTCGGGCTGACCAAGCTCCGGAGCGCGCTGGCCGGACAGGGGCTGCCGGCATGACCGACTCCTTCGAGGACGTCGGCGCCTACCTCCTCGGCGCGCTCTCGCCCGACGAGGTGGCCTCCTTCGAGCGCGCGATGGAGACCGACCCGGCCCTGCGTGCCGAGGTCGAGCACCTGCGCGTGGCGGCGGACGCGCTGCCCGCGTCGCCGATCCAGATCATGGTCCCGCCGGACCTGAAGGGCCGGATCATGGCCGTGGTCGAGTCCGAGGCGCAGCTGCTGCGCGCCGCCGGCCCCGCGGCCGACCGCCCGCCGTCGCCGGTCCGGCCGCGCCGCCGCGCCGTCGCCGTGCTGCGGCCGGGCTGGTGGTCGCTGCGCCCGGGGGTGGCCGCGCTCGCGAGCATGGCCGTGCTGGCGGTCGGCATCGTCGGCGGCGTGGTCGCCTCGGGCGGCGACTCGACGAAGCAGGTCGCGGCGATCCATGGTCATGCCAAGCTCATCGTGCGCTCCGACGGGCATTCGACGCTGACGGCGACGAAGCTCGATCCGACCGGACCGAACAGCGTCTACCAGGTCTGGCTGCAGTCCGGGTCGGACAAGCCCGAGCCGACCAACGCACTGTTCGGCGCCCGCAAGGACGGGACCGCGTCGGTGGACGTCCCAGGTGACCTCGCCGCTGTCGACAAGGTGCTGGTCACCAGGGAGCCGGCGGGCGGATCCGAGTCGCCGACGACGGCGCCGATCATCGAACTGCACCCCGCGTAGCACCGGTTTAGCCCGGGTCAATAGCGTTTGCCACGATGGCCACGTGCTACCGGCATCCCAATCGCGAGACGGGGGTCTCCTGCTCGAACTGCGGGCGCCCGATCTGCCCCGACTGCATGACCCCCACGCCGGTCGGCATGCGCTGCCCGGAATGCTCCAAGCAGACGACGAACGTGCGCAACGTCCGCGCGCAGTACGACGCGCAGCCCGTCGTGACGATCGGGCTGATCGCGATCAACGTCCTGATCTTCTTCGGGATGAGCACCCAGGGCGGCGTGACGAGCGCCCAGGGCGGGCTGTTCGACCGCTTCGCCCTGTTCGGCCCGTTCGTGGCCGACGGCGAGTGGTACCGGCTGATCACGAGCGGCTTCCTGCACTCGGGCTTCCTCCACATCGGCTTCAACATGTACATCCTGTGGTTCCTGGGGAACCTGCTCGAGCCGTCGCTCGGGCCGTTCCGGTTCCTCGGCCTGTACCTCGCCTCGCTGCTGACGGGCTCGTTCTCGGTGATGCTGCTGCAGCCGAACGCGGCGACGATCGGCGCCTCCGGTGCGATCTTCGGTCTCATGGGCGCGGCCTTCGTGATGCAGCGCGCCCGCGGCGTCGACCCGATGCAGTCCGGGATCGGGCCGATCATCCTGATCAACCTCGCGCTCGGGTTCATCATCCCGAACGTGTCCGTGGCCGGGCACGTCGGTGGGCTGATCGGCGGGGCGCTGGTCGGGTTCGGGATGGACCAGGTCGCCCGTCACCGCCAGCCGTTGCTCGCCGTGCTGGTGGCGGTCGTGGTCGGTGCGGTTGCGCTGGCCGGGTCGATCGTGGTCGCGTAGACCGCCTCGATCTTCTGCCTCATCCGCGTGGCGTCGAACCGGGCGCGGACGTCGTCGCGCGCCGCCGCTCCCAACTTCTGGCGTTGAAGGGGTGAGTCTCGGAGTTCGCGGAGGGTCGCCGCGAGTGCCTTCGCATCTCCGGGCGCGAACAGCCTTCCGGTCTTGCCGTCGGTGATGATCTCCGGGAGGCCTCCGTGGTTCGCCGCGAGCACGCAGCAGCCGGCGGCGGCGGCCTCGATGGCCGTGTTCGGGAGCGGATCGGGGGCGGTGGAGGGGACGACGATGACGTCGGCGGCTCCGTAGACCAGGTTCGGGTCTGTGAAGCCGACGCGCTTGACGCGGTGGTAGGGGTTGAGGCGGTGCTCGTGGATCTCCTGGCCGGGCCAGGCGTCGCCGGCGACGAGCGTGATGCCGTCGACGTGCTGCATCGCTCGCGCCAGGAGCTCCTGGCCCTTCCAGCGGCTGATGCGGCCGAGAACAGCGGCGACGAAGGAGCCGGTCGGGAGTCCCAGGCGCCCGCGCGCCTCCTCCCGCTCGACCGGGTCCGGGTCGAATCCCAGCCCATCCAGCACCGTGTGTCGCTCAGCGGTGGACCTACCCACCGCTAAGCGACACGCGGTGGCGTTCGAGACGGCGATGGTGGCGTCGGAGCGGAGGATCTGGTCGCGGTGGAGGGGCCAGAGAACGGGCGTGGGCGGGTAGATCTCGCGCACGTGGGTGACGAGCACCGGCGAATGCCGGCGCAATCCGAGGATCACGGACGTGTTCGCATGCACCAACTCGATCCCGCGCTCCGCCACGAGCCGGGCGAACGGGCGCTGGAAGGCGGACACATCACGGGCCAGGCGAGCCACCCCCTTCACCGAGAGCATTTCGCGCCTCAGCACCGGTATCGGGCGCAGGAGCACCTCGGCGCCGCGCGCCCCGAGGTCCTCCACGAGCGGTCCGTCGAAGGGGAGGAGGACGGTGTCCTCGGGGCCCGCCATCAGCGCAAGCTGCCGGTCGGCGCCGTAGCGCCCGGCCGACGAATGCACGAACAGACGTCGAAGAGAGGGGGCCCCGCCTCGGCCTGCGAGGGCGCTGGCGACGGGCCTCGGCACCCCCTAGAGCGCGACTTCGAGCGGGCGCGACGGCGGCTCGGGCACCCGGTCGGGGTGGAGGATGTGCGCGAGCGTCTCGAGGCCGTCGACGAGACGGTGCGAGGGGCGCGAGAACAGGCCGGAGGCGTCGACGGCGACGACCTGGCCGGCGGCGAGCTCCTCGAGCTCGTCGCCGTAGGTGTAGGCCTCCTCCTGCGCTCGCTCGGCGTCGTACCCGCACGGCATCACGACCACGACCTCGGGCTGCGTGGCGCGGACCTGCTCCCAGGTGACGACCTCGGAGCGCTCGCCGGGCAGCGCGAGCAGGTCCAGGCCGCCGGCGTATTCGATCATCTGCGGCACCCAGTGGCCGGCGACGAAGACGGGGTCCAGCCACTCGAGGGCGGCGACGCGCTTGGGCGCGGCGCCGCGAACGGCGAGGCGGATGGCATCGATCCGGGCCGAGCAGTCCGCGAGCAGGTCGACGCCGGCGTCCTTGGCGTCGATCGCCTGGGCGAGCACGCGGATGTCGCCGAGCACCTCGCCGAAGGTCATCGGGTCCAGCGACAGGACGGTCGGCTCGGACTCGATCTGCTCGGCGACCGCGCGGACGTCGTCGGCCGACACGGCGCAGACCGCGCACAGGGCCTGGGTCACGATCAGGTCGGGCTGCAGCTGGCGGAGCATGTCGGCGTCGAGCTCGTAGATCGCCTCACCGGTCTCGGTGTGGGCGCGCACGGCCGCGTCGATCTCGCGCGCGTCGAGGCCCGGCGGCAGGCGGTCGCGGGTGACCTTCTCGAGGTCGAGCGCCGCGAGCGGGAAGTCGCATTCGTGCGTCACGCCGACCACCTGATCACCCGCGCCGAGGGCGAACAACATCTCCGTCGCCGAAGGGACCAGGGACACGATGCGCATCGCCTGCCACGATACGCCGCATGCCCCAAGCCCCTGATCAGTGGATCCAGAAGACGGACGCCCTCGAGCGCGAGATCGAGTTCGACGACTTCAAGGCCGCGCTGGCCTACGTCAACGAGGTCGGCCGGCTCGCCGAGCAGGAGAACCACCATCCCGACATCGCCATCCACGGCTGGAACAAGGTCAAGCTGACGCTCACGACGCACGACGAGGGCGGGCTGACCGAGGCCGACTACAAGATGGCAGCGGCCATCAACACGCTTGCGTCGTAGCGCCGCCGCGCTGGGGATCCTGGTCGCGCTGGTCGCGGCCGGGGCCGCGCAGGCCAAGACGGTGCGGGTGCACACGGTCGGGCCGCGCTTCGACCTGGGCTGGGTCGACTCGCGGGAGCACTTCGCGGCCAAGCTCGACGGAATGATGCAGACGCTGCCGCGCCTCGGGAAGGACCGCGACCTCGTCGTGCTCCCCGAGGACCTGGGCCTGATGGCGGCCTTCAGTGGCCCGAAGGGCGCGACGGCGCGCGAATCGGACACGCTGATCGGCGCGGTCGCGACGCTGCTCGGCACGTACGGCCCGCAGATCGCCTACTACCAGGGGAAGTACCCGGGGCTCGGCGACCGCGGCATCCCGACCCGGGCGCTGGCGCTGGCGCTGACCGACACCTTCAACCGCGTCGCCGTCGAGACCTTCAGCGAGCTCGCCGACCGCTACGACGTCTGGCTCGAGGCCGGCGTCAACATGGCGCGCGACTGGAACCGGACGACCGACCCGGGCACCGTCGCCGCGCTCGGCGAGCCGGGCCGCGACTACGCCTACGAGGCCACCAGCGACGAGCCGGTCAACATGGCGCTCGTCTTCGACCCCGACGGCAAGCTCGTCTCCAAGCAGGTCAAGGCCTACCTGACGCCGATCGAGCTGCCGGGCAACCTCGACCTCGTTCCCGGCAGCCCGCGCGGGCTGACCGCCGTGGACACGCCGGTCGGCAGGCTCGGCTTCGTCACCTCCAAGGATGCCTGGATGCCGGACGTCACCGGCCGCCTGGACGACGCGGGCGTCGAGATCCTCGTCCAGCCCGAGTTCTTCGTCGGGGATGTCGTCAGCACCGATCCCACGCTCCCCTGGGCGCCCGACACGCTCAAGGCGTCCGGCTACTCCGACCTGCTGCGCCACCCCTCCTTGAAGGCGATGGCGCTGCCCGAGCTGACCGGCAACGTCTTCGACTTCGCCGCCGACGCGCAATCGCACATCGCCGTGCGCCCCTCGCCGGGCGGCCCGTCCGGCGGGCTCGTCGGCCAGGACCCGGCGCCCGGCTTCGCGCAGGTGCAGCCGTGGCCCGGCCCGGACCCGGCCGGACTGCCGATCGAGGAACGCCGCAAGGCCGTCGTGGCCGCGAACGCGCCGAAGGCCGAAGGCGTGCTCAGCCAGGACGTCGTCGTGGGGGAGACGCCGGAGCGCCAGCCGGTCAAGCGCCGGCGGGACAAGCCGATCGCGCCGTCCTCGACGCCACAGCGCCACGTCGCGCTCACCCGCAGGGGCCGCACGGTCCTGGCCGCCTGGGAGGAGGGGAGCCGGATCCGCACGGCCCGCTACCGCAGGGGCCGCTGGTCGCGCCCGCAGACCCGCGGCCGCGGGTCGCATCCGGCGCTGAGCGGCGCCTGGCTCGCGTTCACCCGTCCCGACGGCAAGGTCGTCGCCGCGCGCGGCAACCGCCACCTCAGGCCGGTCGCCCCCGGCGGCGGCAAGCAGGAGCGCGTGAGCATCGCCGCCCTGCGCGGCGGCGGCGCCTACGCCGCCTGGCTGGACGACCTCGGCGACAGCGGGATCCACGTCTACGGCGGGCGCGTCGGCAAGGGGGCCAAGCGACTCGACGGCGACGTCGAGCCCGTCGAGCTCGCTGCGCAGATGGACAACAGCTGGGCGCCGAGCGTCGCGGCGCAGGGCAGGCGGGTGCTGGTCACCTGGACCGGCTTCGCCAACTACAAGTGGGACGTCTTCTCGCGCGCTTCCACCAACCGCGGCGCGAGCTTCGGCTCGGCGGAGCGCGTCAACGATTCCCCGGACGCCGACGAGGCGCTCGACGACACGCCGCGTGCCGCGTTCGAGGGCGGGAAGCCGTTCGTGGCCTGGACCGACTTCCGCAAGCGCGCCGGCCTCGCCGCGAGCCCGCTGTACGACATCTACGGCGCGCGGGCGGGTGGGGGCGGGTTCCCCAACCGGCAGCTCGACGACGACGGGGCCCGCCAGGTCCCGGCCTTCGCGCCCGCGACCGCCGGCCTGCCTCGCGGTCGCCTCGCGGTCGCCTGGCAGGCGCACCAGGGGCCGACGGCCGACGTCCGCATCACCGCGGTCGGCGGCAGGGCCCGGAGGGTCGACGACGCCGGGACGAGAAACGTGAACAGCTGGCGCCCCGCCGTCGTCCATCTGAGCGGGCGGCGGGTCCTGGTGGCGTGGGAGGACGACCGCGACGGTCCGGCGAACGTCTTCGCGCGCACCCTGGTGCTACCGTCCGCCCCGTCGCCCTGATGCCTGACGACGACACGCCTCGAAGTACCAAGGAACAGACATGACCGCGCTGGCAATCGTCGCGGTCATGGTGCTGGTTCTCCTCAACGGCTTCTTCGTCGCCGCGGAGTTCGCGCTCGTGCGCGTCCGCAAGTCGAAGGTCGAGGAGGTCGCGGAGGAGACGGGATCGGCGCGCGCCCGCCTGACGTTGACGCTGCTCGACGACATGAGCCGCTACCTGGCCTCATGCCAGGTCGGCATCACGCTGACGTCGCTGGGCATCGGCTTCCTCGGCGAGCCTGCGATCGGGCACCTGTTCGAGGAGGCCTTCGGGGAGGACGCGCCGGGCTGGGTCTCCGCCGGCGTCTCCTTCGCGCTCGCCTACCTGATCACGACGTCGCTGCACATCACGATCGGCGAGCAGATCCCGAAGATCTACTCGATCGAGAAGGCCGACAGCGTGGCGCTGCGCATCGCGCGCCCGCTGTGGCTCTTCACCAAGGTGTTCAACCCGTTCATCACGCTGCTCAACGGCGTCTCCAACCGCGCGCTGCGGGCGATCGGGATCAACACGGGCGGCGAGTTCGAGGAGGGCGGCTCACCCGACGAGCTGAAGGCCATCATCGCCCAGTCGATGATCGGCGGGCACCTGGACCCGGGCGAGGCCGGGATGCTGACCGGCGTCTTCCACCTCCACGAGCAGCAGGCCCGCCAGGTGATGACGCCGGCGCCGGCGCTCGTGATGGTCGACGTGTCCGAGGACGTCGAGACCGCCCTGCGCCGCTGCGTGTCCTCCGGCCACACGCGGCTCGTGGTCACCGAGGACAACAATCAGGACCGCGTCGTCGGGCTCGTGCACTCCAACCAGCTCGCGCAGGTGCTGATGACCGAGGGCCCGGCGGCGCCGATCCAGCGGCTCGTCCGCGACGCGCCGATCGTGCCGGAGACCAAGCCGCTCGACGACCTGCTGTCCGACCTCCAGCGCGAGCGCGCGTCGCTTGCCGTGGTCATCGACGAGTACGGCCGCACGGCCGGCATCGTCACCGTCGAGGACATCGTCGAGGAGGTCGTCGGCGAGATCGACGACGAGACCGACCCGCTCGGCGGTGCGGTCCGGCGACTCGCCAACGGCGACTGGTTCGTGCGCGGGCACGTCGCCATCACCGACCTCGTCGACTACGGGCTCGAGCTGCCCGTGGACTCCGACGCGTACAACTCGGTCGGCGGCTTCGTGTTCGGCGAACTCGGCCGGCTGCCGCGCCGCGGCGACACCATCCAGCACAACGGCCATTCGATCCGCGTCGAGTCCGTTCGCGAGAACCGCATCGAGGCCGTTCGCATCCGCGAACGTCGCCCCGACGTGGCGTCGTAGCGAAACGCAACGATTGCACCGATTTGCACAAGGCGCGCCGACGCGCTACCTTGACGCCGTCTCACCGGATGCCTTCGCCGTTGTTTCGCAACGCCGGCGGTTGACGGGGGAGAGGGAGATCCTGGGGAGGATCAGTCCCGAAGCAACGTTCGCGGTGGGCTCAGGGGAGCGAGCCCACCGCGAAAGCTTCCTCCGCGCTCAGTACGTGTAGAAGCCCTGGCCCGACTTGCGGCCGAGCCGGCCCGCGTCGAGGAGGTCGCGCGCGGTCTTCGGGATGTCGACGCCGACCTGCTCGCCGATCGCGATGGAGACGTCGAGGCCGACGAAGTCCAGCAGCGCCAGCGGGCCCATCGGGTGGCCGGCGCCGAGCTTCATGCACGTGTCGACCGCCTCGGGGTCGAGGCCCTGCTCCTCCATCACGCGGACGGCGTCGAACAGGTACGGGAAGAGCAGGCGGTTGACGACGAAGCCGGGCTCGTCGGCCACCCCGACGCCCGTCTTGCCGAGCGCCTCGACGAGCGCCTTGGTGCGGTCGCGGACGTCGTCCGTGGCGGCGTCGGGGAACGCGAGCTCGACGAGCTTCATGCGCGGGACGGGATTGAAGACGTGCAGCGCGGCGAACCGGTCGGGGCGGCCGCTGGCGTCGGCCAGCGCGCTCACCGACAGCGAGGAGGTCGTGCTCGCGAGCAGCGTCTCCGGGTCCAGCTCGGAGCCGAGGCGGCCGAGCAGTTCGCCCTTGTGGTCGAGGTCCTCGACGATCGCCTCGACCACGTAGGTGCGGCCGTGAAGGGCGTCGTGATCCGTCGTGACGGTCAGGTGGCCAGGGTCGCCCTCGGCCTTCTCGATCGCCTTGGTGGCCTGGGCGCGGGCGCGTTCGGCGGACTCGTCGGAGCGTGCGACGAGCACGACGTCCTCCAGGTGGACGGCCGCGACCGCGGCGAGCCCGCTGGCGATGGCGCCGCTTCCGACGACGGCAAGCTTCTCAGACACTCAGTTCCCCACTTGGTCGATAAAAGGCTTTCGTCCGGCCGGCCTTCGGCCTCTGGACGACGGCACAACCCTATGCGGGGGACCACGTGACCGGCACGTCGACCCACGGGGCGGCGGCCAGCCGGGCGTGCAGCTCGGGCTCGGTCGCGCTGCGGGCATCCAGGCGCCGGCCCGGGTAGCGAAGGGTGATCTCGCCGCCGGCGAACGGCCACGGATCGACCGTGACGTGGCGCTCGCCGGCGATCTCGACGTGGATGGAGAGATCGCCGACCGGGTTGTCCTGCGGCGCCCAGGCGGGGATCAGGCCGACCAGGGCGAGGTGGTCGAGCGCCCACACCAGCTGCTGGTTGCGGCGGATGCCGTCCGGGTCGGCGCCGATCCGCTGGGCGAGGTCCCGCTGCAGGGCCTCCTGCTCGCCCAGGTAGCGCTCGATCTCCGGCGTCGGCGTGCGGCCCTTGAACAGGGCGTGCCCGTGGGCGGAGACGAGGATCGCGGCGTACGGGGACTGGGACAGGATCTTCTCCGGCGCCTCCGTCCACAGGGCGAGGTGGGTGGCGACCGGGAGCTCGAGGAACGAGCGGGGCCAGCCGGTCTCGGGGTTGAGCTCGGGACGCCGGTCCCAGTCCGCCATCCCGATGTCGTGCTGCTCGGCGCCGAGGCACACCTCGGGCAGCGGTGCGGGCGGTTCGACGGCGTCGTTCCCCCACTGCCGGGCGAGCTGCCCGGAGATCCATGAGTGCGCAGCCTGACCGATGCACAACGCGCCGTCCCCATCGAAATGCAGCAACATCGTGGGTTTCCTACCACTCGGGCCGCGGACACACTCCGGGGCTGGCACACTGTGCACAGTGACCGACGACCGGCCACCCAGCTCGACTGCCACGGAAGAGCCTCCCGAGACGGCCGCGGAAGACCTTCCGACGGCCGAAGAGGTCGTTCCCGACGCGCCCGCCGACGCGCCCGCCGAGGCGCCCGGAGACGCGCGCCCCGAGGCGCCCGAGGCCGCCCCGGGCGAATTGCCCCCGGGTATCGTCGCCGACGGACCGGGGCCGAAGATCCTCGGCTTCGAGCCGATCAAGCCGCCGCCGCCCCCGGCGCCACCCAAGCCGCGCCCCAAGCGCCCGCCGCGGCCGCGCGACCCGCTGCCCTGGCCCGAACTGCGCGCGGCCGCCGCGATGGTGTCCGAGGACGCCGGCGCCGAGGGCCTCAAGGAGCTGTTCCGGCTGCTGCCCGAGGACGTCCGCGACGAGACCGTCGACGGCGTCCGGGAGTACCGCAAGGGCGCGCGCCGCCCCGTCTCGGCCCACGCCGGCAAGTCCCTGGCCCGGGCGGTCCACACCGCCCGCCGCGCCCGTCGCAAGCCGGAGTCCGACGACGCGGTGTCCGAGGCGCTCGGCCAGGCGCTCGCCGCCGAGGTGATCGCGTCGCTGGACGTCGAGCTCGCCGCCGAGGTCATCCTGCCCAAGCGCGACCTGCTCGATCGCGAGGCACGCAACGCCCGCCGGCGCCAGAAGGCCGAGGACGACCGCACGCGCGACGAGCGCCGCCGGCGCGCCCGCGAAGAGGGCGGCGCCCGGGGTGGCGAGTTCGGCGGCGGCTTCACCGGGCCCAAGATCCGCGGGCTCGACGAGGTCGCGAAGCTCCTGCAGCAACAGCAGCCCGACGCCGACAGCTAGAGCAGCGCGAGCACGCGCGCGGTCATCCCCGAGCCGCCGACCAGCGCCGGGACGCCGACGACGACTGTCGCGCCGCGGGCCGGCAGGGCGCCGAGGCCGACCAGGCCCTCGATGTGGAACAGGCCGGCGGCGGACGTGTGGTGATGGACCGGGTGGTCCGTCGAGACGCCGGGATCGACGCTGAGCGTGTCGATCCCGAGGCCCACGGCACCCCGGGCGCTCGCGAGCTCGGCGGCGTCGAGCGCGTAGCCCGGGAAGGCGAGGGGGTCACCGAGGTACCGCTTGCGATCGGTCACGTAGCGGTCCCAGCCGGTCGCGGCCAGGATCAGCGTCCCCGGCTCGATGCGGCCGTGGTCGCGCTCGAACGCCTCCAGGTGCGCGGCCGTGACGACGAAGGCCGGGTCCTCGGTCGGGAGGTGCACGACGGCGGCCTCGGCGACGAGGCGCTCGGCGGGGATCTCCGCGAGCGTGGCCGCGCCGGCGCGGAAGTGCGCGGGCGCGTCCACGTGGGTGCCCAGGTGCTCGGGCAGCGACAGGCGCCGGGCGTAGACGCCGTCGCGGTCGTGGTCGAGCCCGGCCTCCGCTGACAGCGGCGCCCAGCCCGGCCACGGCTGCGTGGCGGGGCCGAGCGGTTGGGTGAGGTCAACGACCCGCTTCAAGCCGGGTCACGAGCTCGTCGAGGCGCAGCTCTTCGAGGCCGGCGCCGACCGCCTCGAGCTCGGCGGCGCAGTATTCGACCAGGGAGCGGCCCTCGCGGCACAGGTCCAGCGTCTCCCGCAGGCCGGCGTCCCCGGAGTCGAGCCGCCTGATGATCGTCTCGAGCCGCGCGGTGGCGGTCTCGTAGCTCTGTTCGGCGGCTTCGACGCTGCTACCCATACCGACAGGGTTCAGGTGGCTGGAATCGGTCATGTCGGTATGGCCTCAAGGCGTGACGTCGACGGTGCCGTCGTGGAGGCGGAGCGTCATGCGATCGAGGGTACGGGCCGTGGCGGCGGACACGACGGGCTCGCCGCCGGGCCCCTCGACAAGGGCGTAGCCGCGCTCGAGCGTGCGCTGCGGGTCGTGGGCGGCGAGGGCGAGGGCGAGCCGTTCGATGCCGGTCCCGCGCTGCGCGGCGGCCTGTGCCGCCCCGGCCTTGCGCGACAGGACGGTGGCGCGCGTGCGGACGTCGCGGTCGCGCGCGTCGAGGCCACGGCCGGCGGCGGCACGGATCTCCCGTAGTTGCTGGTGCAGCCGCGTGCGATGGCGCTCGACGTGGGCGGCCGGTGCCCGCGAGAGGGCGGCGAGGCGCCGCGCGCGCTCCAGGATCGCGCGGCGGCCGTGCGTCTCCAGGCGGGTGCCGAACCCGCGGAGCCGCTCGCGCGCCTCGCCGCAGTGGACCGGCACGGCGGCCTCGGCGGCGTGGGTGGGTGTCGAGCAGGAGACGGCGGCGACGTCGTCGAGCAGCGTGCGGTCGGTGTGGTGGCCGACGCTGGCGATCACCGGCACGCGCAGCAGCGAGACCGTCCGGCACAACGTCTCGTCGCAGAACGCGAACAGGTCCATCAGCGAGCCGCCGCCGCGGGCGACGACGATCGTCTCGACCTCCGGGTGGGCGGCGAGGTCCTGCAGCGCCCGAGTGACGGCGCCGGCGGCGTGGCGGTCCTGCACGGGCGCGAACGCCCACACCACGCGCCCGCCCCAGCCACGGCGGCGCAGGCCGGCGAGGACGTCGTCGCGTGCCTTGCCGTGCTCGCCGGTGACGACCCCGATGCAGCGCGGGAGCGCTGTGCGGGGGAGCGCCCGCTGCCGCTCGAAGAGGCCTTCGGCGGCCAGGCGGCGGCGCAGCTCGGCGAGCTGGGCCAGCAGGTCGCCCTCGCCGGCCAGCCGGACGGCGCCGACGGAGAACGTGAAGTGCGGCGACGAGGTGCGCGAGCCCGGATAGAAGTCGCAGCCGCCCGCCGCGACCACGCGGATGCCGTCGCTCAGCGCCGGCAGGCCGGTGCGGTCCCAGTCGTCCGCCCACATCGAGCAGGGCAGCGCCCCGGTCGCGTCGCGCAGCTCCCAGTACACCCGCGCCCGGCCGCGCTTGAAGCCGACGACCTCCCCGAAGACCTGGACGCGCTCGAAGGCGCGCAGGCGGTCGCGCAGCGCCGCCGCGTACGCGCCCGCCCCGAACGGGCCGGCGAGCGCGACGCCCTCGATGCCGGGCGGTGGCGTGGTCATCGTGCGCCGGCGGCGGCGGCGAGCGCCTCGACGATGCGCGGGCGGTCCGGGCCGCACGGGACGCACACGAGCGTGTCGATGCCGGCGCCCTCGTAGGCGGCGAGCCGGTCGTCCAGCCCTCCTGGCGTCGTCGCGATCGCCATGCGGTCCACCAGCGCGTCGGGGACCGCGGCGAGCGCGCCGGCCTGGTCGCGCCCCAGCCACAGCTCCTGCACGCGCCGCGCCTCGTCGCCCAGGCCCGCCCGGTCCGCGAGCTCGACGTAGAAGTTCTTCTCCTTGGAGCCCATCGCGCCCAGGTAGAACGCCAGCAGCGGCTTGACCGCGGCCCGCGCCTCGGCGACGTCCTCGGCCAGGCCGACCGGGATCGCCGCCGCCACGTCGACCTCCGACCGGGAGCGGCCCGCCGCCTCCAGGCCGCGCGTGAAGGGCTCGATCAGCGGCCCGGCGTCCTCGGGGTCGACCAGGAACGGCAGCCAGCCGTCGGCGATCTCGGCGACCTGCGCGACCGCCTTCGGGCCGATCGCGCCGAGGTAGATCGGGATCGGCTGCTGCACCGGCGTCGCCAGCAGGCGCAGCGGCTTGCCCGACCCGCCCGGCAGCGGCAGCTCGAACTCCCGCCCCGAATAGACGAGCTTCTCGCCCGCCAGCGCCTTGCGCACGATCTCGACGTACTCGCGCGTCCTCGACACCGGGCGCGCGAACGGCGTGCCGTACCAGCCCTCGCTCACCTGCGGCCCGCTGACGCCGAGCCCGAGGCGGAAGCGCCCGCCGCTCATCACGTCGATCGTGGCCGCGGCCATCGCGGTCGCCGCCGGAGGCCGCGCGGGAATCTGCATCAGCGCCGTGCCGATGCCCACCCGCTCCGTGACCGAGGCGAGGTACCCGCACACCGACACGGCGTCCTGACCCCACGCCTCGGCGATCCACACGGAGTCCAGACCGCCCTCGTCGGCCATCCGCGCCAGCGCGACCTGCTCCTCGAACGAGAACCAGGGCCAGTAGGCGAGGAAGATGCCGGCACGCACGGCCCGGGACGCTACCGTCGACCCCTGACGGCTCCGCCGTCGGGTGAGCCGGGAAGACTGGTCGGCGACGAGTCGTCGACCCGAAAGGCCCTATGAACCGCATACCGAGGTACCGCTGATGGCGGTAGCCGTGCTCATCTTCATCGTCGGCTTGGCGCTGATCGCCACCGAGCGGGTGGATAGGACCAAGGTCGCCCTGCTGGGCGCGTCGCTGGTCGTGCTCACCGGGATCCTCGATCAGGAGCAGGCGATCGAAGCGATCGACTTCAACACCATCGGGCTGCTCGTCGGCATGATGGTCATGGTCCGGGTCACGGAGGCCACCGGGGTGTACACGTGGTTGGCGATCCGCGCCGGCCAGCTGTCGCGCGGCCGGCCCCTGGCCGTGATGCTGGCGCTGACCGTGACCACGGCCGTGTTGTCGGCGTTCCTCGACAACGTGACCACGGTGCTGCTGCTGGTCCCGATCACCTTCCTCCTCGCCGACGCGCTCGACATCGACCCGGTCCCGCTGATCATCGCGGAGATCTTCGCGTCCAACATCGGCGGGACCGCCACGCTGATCGGCGACCCGCCCAACATCCTCATCGCCGGGCACACGGGGTTGTCGTTCGGGTCCTTCCTGGTCAATCTGGGGCCGATCGTGATCGTCACCAGCGCCGTGATCCTGCCGGCGCTGTACCTCGTGTTCCGCGACCAGCTGCAGATCGACGACGGCGCACGCGAGCGGATGATGAGCCTCGATGCGCGACGTTCCATCGAGGAACCCGAGGAGGCGCGCCGCACCGTCCCGATCCTCATCGGCGCGATCATCGTCTTCTTCTTCCACAAGGCCCTGCACATCGAGCCGGCCACGGTGGCGATCGCGGGCGCCACGCTGATGCTCCTCGTCACGCGTCAGAAGCTCGAGCCCACCATCGCCGGCATCGAGTGGCCGACCCTATTCTTCCTGATCGGCCTTTTCGTGATGGTCGGCGGGCTCGAGGAGACGGGAGCGCTCGAGGAGGTGGCGGACGGGATCGCCGCCGCGACCGGCGGCGATCGCACGGCCGAGCTGCTCGGCATCACCTGGACGTCGGCGATCGGCTCGGGGCTCGTGGACAACATCCCCTTCACGGCGGCGATGCTGCCGGTCGTCGACACGCTCGGCGGTGACGCGGACAACGCCTACTGGTGGGCGCTGTCCCTGGGCGCCTGCTTCGGTGGCAATCTGACGATCGTCGCCGCCGCCGCCAACGTCGCCGCCTCCGGGATGGCCTCGCGCGCCGGCCGGCCGATCGGGTTCCTGACGTTCTTCAAGTACGGGGCGCCCGTCACCTTCGTGTCCCTTGTCCTGGCCACCCTCTACATACTCCTGAGGTACGCATGAGCCCACGGACGTTCAGCCGCGCAGCGTCGCATGATGTCGAGCCGTTGCGCTCGGTCGACACGATCGAGACCGCCGTTCGTCGCCTCCTCGACGCCGGGTTGCCCGCCCTGCCCGTCGTCGGTGAGGATGATCGCTTCGCCGGCATCTTCGGTGAACGCGAGTTCATGTCGGCGCTGTTCCCGGGATATCTGTCCGAGCTCAAGGGCGCGGCCTTCCTGTCGCACTCGATCGACGCTGCGATCCAGCGCCGCGAAACGTGTCGCGACGAGACGGTGGGCCGGTACATGAACACCGAGCACGTCGACGTCGGCTCCGACTACGCCGACGTCCAACTCGCCGAGATCTTCCTGCACCACCGCGTCCTGGTGGTTCCCGTGGTCGACAACGGCCGCGTGCGCGGGGTCGTGACGCGGCAGGACTTCTTCCGCGCCATCGCCGCGGCCTTCACCGGCGAGTGAAGGAACGTCTCGAGCCGATCCGGGAGTTCCTGCACGACGAGGCGGCCGGCGCCATCGCGCTCCTGGCCGCCACGCTCGTCGCGCTCGTATGGGCCAACAGCCCAGTGGCGGACGGCTACCGGGACCTGTGGGAGACGAAGGTCGGGGCCGGGGGGCTCGAGCTGGACCTGCGCCACTGGGTCAACGACGGGCTGATGGCGATGTTCTTCTTCGTGGTCGGCCTCGAGATCAAGCGCGAGCTCGCGATCGGCGAGCTCACGGACCGTCGCGCGGCGGCCTTGCCCGCGATAGCCGCCGTGGCCGGGGTGATCGCACCGGTGCTGGTCTTCCTGGCCGTCGCCGGCGGCGGAGACGCGGCGGCGGGCTGGGCGATCCCGGCGGCCACCGACATCGCCTTCGCCGTCGGGGTGCTCGCGCTGCTGGGCGACCGCGTGCCCGACAACGTGCGCCTGCTGCTGCTCGCGGTCGCGATCGTCGACGACATCATCGCCATCGCGATCATCGCCCTGGTGTACTCCGACGGAGTGGACGTCGCATGGCTGGCGATAGCGGCGGCGACCCTGGCCGGTGTGGTCGGGCTCCGGCGTGCCGGCGTGTGGCGCGTGCTGGCCTACGTGCCGCTGGGCGTGGCGTGCTGGGTCGCTGTGCACGAATCTGGTGTGCACGCGACGGTCGCCGGCGTCGCCCTCGGCCTCCTCACGCCTGCGGGAGAGGTCTCCGGACGCGACGTCCTCGGGGAGCTCGAGCACCGGCTCCATCCGATCACCGCCTTCGCGATCGTGCCGCTGTTCGCGCTCGCGAACGCCGGGGTGGACCTCGGTGACGGCGTCCTCGGGGATGCGCTCGGCTCGTCGCTCGCGTGGGCGATCGTGGCGGGGCTGGTCATCGGCAAGCTCCTCGGCATCACCGCAGCGACCGTGACGGTCCATCGCGCCGGCGTGGTGCGGCTTCCCGACGGGGTGAGCACCGGCCACGTGGCCGGTGTCGGGGCGCTGGCCGGGATCGGCTTCACCGTGTCGTTGTTCGTGGCCTCGCTGGCGTTCGACGACCCGGCGCTGGTGGACCGGGCGAAGGTCGGCATCCTCGTCGGCTCGGCCGCGGCGGCGGCGCTCGGAACCGCGATCATGCTCGCCGCGTCCCGCCCGGGGCGCTGACCGGCGATGGAGGAGATCCACAACTACGCGCTGATCGTGCTGGTGGTGGCCGGTGGGCTGTCGATCGCCGTGCTCTTCACCAAGCTCTCGGACGTCATCCCGGTGCCCGCGCCACTCGTCTTCCTGCTGGCGGCGGCACTCGCGGCCGCGGCATCCTCCGACATCGCCGGCGCGCTGGATCCGCGTGACGTGGAACGGCTCTCCGTCGGCGCGCTCATCATCATCCTGCTCAACGGGGGCCTGGACATCGGCCTGCATCGGATGCGCGCGAGTGCCGGCGCGGTGCTGTCGCTCGGCATCCTCGGAACGTTCGCGACCGCAGCGGTCACCGCGGCCGGGGCCAGGTTCGTCCTCGGATTCGATTGGGTGACCGCGGGCCTGCTGGGAGCGGCGCTCGCGCCCACCGACCCCGCCGTGATGTTCTCGGTGCTCAGGGGGCGAGAGCTGCGCGGGCGTTCGCAGACCGTGCTCGAGGGCGAGGCCGGTTTCAACGATCCGGCCGGAATCGCCCTGATGATCGGCATGATCGAGCTCGCCATGCACCCGGACGCGACGTTCTGGGTGGTGGTGACGGACTTCCTCAAGGAGATGTCCCTGGGCACGGTCTTCGGCGTCGCCGGCGCCTGGCTGCTCACACGCGGCCTCCGGAGGATCCGGCTCGGCGAGGACCCGCTCTACCCGGTCCTCGTCCTGCTGCTCGCCGGGGTGCTCTACGGCGTCACCGGCCTGATGGGCGGCTCCGGCTTCCTCGCCGTGTTCCTGGCCGGGCTGGTGCTGGCCGACCACGCGGACGTTCACCAGCGGGAGGCGATCCGCTCGGCCGCGGGGCTGAGCGAGATCGTGGTGTTCGTGGCCCTCGGCCTCACCATCGGGATCGCCGACCTGCCCGGCTCCGTGTGGCTCGACGGCGTCATCCTGGCTGCGATCGTCGCGATCGTCGCGCGGCCGCTCGTCGTCGCCGTCCTGCTCTCGCGTTCCGACCTCTCGGCCCGCGAGCAGGCGTTCATCGCCTGGAGCGGGTTGAAGGGCGCGGTCCCGATCGTGCTCGCGGTCTTCGCCCTCATCAGCGGGGTCGAGGGCGGCCGTGAGCTCTACGGCATCGTGTTCGTGGTGGTCGCGCTCAGCGTCGCCGTGCAGGGATCGCTCGTCCCCGCCGTGGCGTCACGACTGGACGTGGCCGCCGAGCGGTGAGCGGGCGCCGGGGACCTTGCGGACCGGAGCGTCGGCGCTGGTGGAGCGCAAGGTGACCTCACCGTCCTGGCCGTATTCGCCGCGCGTCTCGCCGGTGAAGCCGAGGCGCTCGAGCCGCGCGATCTCCTGCAGGCCGAGCCGGCGCGCCGGGTCGTCCTCGGGGAGGTCGCGGATGAGCTTGGCGATGCGGTTGCGCAGCTGGAGCGCGAAGTGCGGGGTCGAGGCACCCATCAGCTGACGGACGTCGTCCACGCTGACCTGGAAGTCCGCCGCTTGACGGCGGGGCTGCTCGGCTTCGGCCATGCGCGTGAGCGTACAGCGGCCGACTCAGCCGGTGACCGGCTGGATCTCCATCAGCGAGTCGATGCGCGCCTGGACGTCGACGGAGATCGCGTCCTCGTCGCCGAGGATCCAGGCATGGTTGTAGACGCCGCGGACCGGGTCCTTGTCGTAGCCGGGCTGGATGTCGAGGAGGTAGTTCTGGACGGCCTCGGGAAGGACGTCGGCGTCGTCGACGAGCAGCAGCGGGCCGTAGGTCCCCGCGCCCGACAGGGCCACGGCGGCGGCCGCCTCGCCCGGGCGGTCGGCGGCGGCGAAGACGAGGCCGTGACCGGGGTCGACGACGTTCCAGCCGAAGGACCCGTCGCTGTAGCGGGCGACGGCGACGGCGTTGGCGACCGGGTCGCCGCCGCTGATGCGGTCCACCGGGCCGAGCTGCTTGAGCGCCGTGACCGCCTTGGCCGAGACGACCTCGTCCGGGCCGACGACGTAGATGTGCGGCTGCTTGCGGGCCTTGATCGCCGCGCGGGTGGCCGCGGGAACGTCGTCGTCCTCGACCCAGAGAACGGGCGCGCCGGTCTTCGCGGACAGGCCGGCCGCAGGCATCGCGTAGGCCGGGTCGCTCGTGCCGGCCACGATCACGGCCTGGGACTGCTTGCCCGTCGCGGCGGTGGCGACGCGGTCGACCGCCCGGCCGACGGTCGCGGGCGAGCCGCCCTTGACGTCGGTCGCCTTGAGGTCCTCGGGCTTCGCGGCGGCGTCGCCGACCCGGATGATCCTCGCCTTGCCGGCCTTCTCGGCACCGGACGGGCGCATCGCCGCCAGCGCGTCCTCGGTGGCCGGCGGCAGCTTGCCGTCCTGTGAGTAGAGGACGGGGGCGCGCAGCGGCGGGGCCATCAACTGGGCGGCGGACACGGCGGCCTGGAAGTCGGCGGCGTCAACGATGGTGACCGCCCCGGGGCGCGAGTCGTCGGCCCGGCCGGGGTAGACGGCCAGCCCGACGCCGGCCGCGTCGGCGACCGGGTCGGCACCGCCCACGCGCGTGGTGTTCTTGGTCGCGAAGCCCGGGAAACCGAGGTCCGTGGCGGCTTCCTCCGCCTCCGCGGGACGGCCGAGCGCCGGTTGCTCGGGCTGCGTGACGCCGCGCGAGTCGCCGGGTTTTGAGCCACCGCAGCCGACCAACACGGCCGCGAGGAGGACGATCAGGACGGGCCGCATCGTGGCCGAATGTAACGCCGCCCCTCAAGGTCCGTATATGGACGTGCCGAAAGCTTCGGTAGCGCAGGTGCTACTTTGCCAGCGCAAGTTGTCTTGCAGAACAAGCCGAACTCCCGGCAAGAAGCCGGGGGACGGGGGAACCAATCAGTTGGGGCGAACCACCCATGGGGGTGGACCGCGGCTCTTTCCGCGGTAGTCCGTCAGCTAACCCCGCAGGCCAAAGAAAGAGGTTCGGTCTTATGCGGGGACGCACCCTGCTGTTGATGTTGATGTCGGTTGCGCTCGCTGCCCCTGGCGCGGCCCACGCGTCCTCGGGCGGGAGCAACGCCCAGGCCACCACGGACGGCACGGGCGGCTCCGTCTACGGGATCGATCCCGCCGCGCCGCCGCGCGTGTACGTCGAGGGCGCCCGCGCCAAGCGGATGAAGAACGGCCTGGCCGCCGCGCCCGCCGACGCCCCGGTCGAGGTCCAGGACGCGATCTTCGCCGCCAACGAGATCGTCGGCACGCCCTACGTCTACGGCGGCGGGCACAACCGCAGCTTCAAGTCCGAGGGCTACGACTGCTCGGGGACGATCTCGTACGCGCTGCACGGCGCGGACCTGCTCGACACCCCGCTGGACTCGTCGTCGTTCATGCGCTGGGGCAAGCGGGGCAAGGGCGACTGGATCACGGTCTACGCCCACGGCGGCCACGCCTGGGTGAAGATCGCCGGGCTGCGACTGGACACGAGCGCCGCCGGTGAGCGCCGCTCCTCGGGCAAGGGCCCGCGCTGGCGCAAGAACCTCCGCGGTGGCCGCGGCTTCACCCGCCGCCACCCCGCCGGGTTCTAGGTTCCGCCCGGCCGGGACCTCGCAAGCTCGGCCCTTCGGGCGACGTCACCTATCGCCGCCCGCTCCTCCAGGCGGTTCTGGCGCCGGGTCTGCGCCTCGCGCTCCCGGCGCTGCTCCTCCTCGGT
Source organism: uncultured Solirubrobacteraceae bacterium (assembly GCA_963740765.1). Lineage (GTDB taxonomy): Bacteria > Actinomycetota > Thermoleophilia > Solirubrobacterales > Solirubrobacteraceae > DATLGB01. The sequence goes on from CAVUFN010000010.1 coordinate 189,413, forward strand.
CTCCGTCTGCAGGCCGGGGACCGGCGCCGGGCGCCCGTCCTCGCCGACCGCGACCATCGTGAAGTAGGCGGTGTTGGTGTGCCGCGGGCCGTCGCCCGAGCGGGGCTTCTCCGCGGTCACGCGCACGCCGACCTCCATCGAGGTACGCCAGACGGCGTTGACGGACGCCGCGAAGGTGACCAGCTCGCCCTGCTCGATCGGCTCGACGAAGGTCATCCGATCGACGCCGCCGGTCACCACCCGCTGCTGCGAGTGGCGGATGGCCGCCAGGCCGGCCACCTCGTCGCACAGCTTCATCACCGTGCCGCCGTGCACGAGGCCGGCGCTGTTGATGTCGGCGATCCCCATCCAGTGGACGAGGGTGGAGTGGCTGGCTGAGACGGGCTTCATGTCCATAGGTAGGCTCTGACGACCAGTTTGACGACGTAGGAGGAGCTCAGTGCCCGGAGTCACCGGACGGATGTCCACAGTCATCAAGGCGAAGATTTCGCGGATGCTCGACAAGGCGGAGGATCCGGGCGAGACGCTGGACTACTCCTACCAGAAGCAGATGGAGATGCTCCAGCAGGTCAAGAAGGGCATCGCCGACGTCGTGACCGCCAAGAAGCGGCTCCAGCTGCAGGCGGACAAGATCCAGAAGTCGCTCCCCAAGCTCGATCAGCAGGCGCGCCAGGCGCTCGCCCAGGGCCAGGAGGACCTCGCCCGCACCGCGCTGGAGCGCAAGAACTTCGCCCAGACCGAGCTGCAGGGCCTCGATTCGCAGGTCAAGGAGCTCGAGGCGCAGCAGCAGTCGCTGATCGACAAGCAGCAGAAGCTGTCGACCAAGCTCGAGCAGTTCCGGACCAAGAAGGAGGTCATCAAGGCGCAGTACTCCGCCGCCGAGGCCTCCGTGAAGATCTCCGAGGCGGCCTCCGGCGTCGGCGAGGAGATGGCCGACGTCGGCCTGGCGATGCAGCGCGTCCAGGACAAGACGGAGGACATGCGCGCCCGCGCGGGCGCGATGGACGAGCTCGAGGCCGCCGGCGCGTTCGACGACACGCTGTCGCTGGGATCAGGGCAGGACGACATCGACCGGCAGCTGCACGAGCTGAGCTCGGGCGCCGCGGTCGACGACGAGCTGGCCCGCATGAAGGCCGAGCTCGGGTCGGGCTCCACGCCCGCCCCGACCGAGCTCGAGACCGGCTCCGCCCCGCAGCAGTCCCAGGAGGAGACGGCGTGATCGTCCGCATCGCCACGGAGAACCAGTACCGGCTCTCCGACGACTCCGCCGGGCGCCTGAACGAGCTCGACAACGAGGCGGTCGCCGCCGTGGAGGCGGGCGACGAGGGCCGCTTCCACGAGCTGTTCGACGCGATGATCGAGTACGTCCGCGCGGAGGGCGCGCTGCTCGACGGCGACGACCTCGAGGAGTCCGACATCATCATCCCGCCGCCCGACCTCACCTTTGCCGAGGCGGAGGGCGAGTTCACAGGCGACGGACTCATCCCTGACTGAGTCGCGCCCGGACGCTGAGCGGCTGAAGCGCGCGACCGCGGACGAGGTCGAGCGCTTCGTCGCGCTGCATCCTCGCTCCGGCGCGGCGGCGGAGGACGCCGGCGCGCTGTTCGGCGGCGTCCCGATGCCGTGGATGCGGCGCTGGCCCGGGCCGTTCCCGATCGTGGCCGCGTCGGCGGTCGGGGCGCGCGTCGTCGACATCGACGGCCTCGAGTACGCGGACCTGTGCCTGGGGGACACCGGGGCGATGACCGGGCACGCGCCGCCGCCCGTCGTCGCGGCGGTGGCCGAGCAGGCGGCCCGCGGCATCACGACGATGCTCCCGCACGCCGACGCCGCCGTGGTCGCCGATCTGCTGCGCGAGCGCTTCGGGCTACCGCACTGGCAATTCACCCTGAGCGCCACGGACGCCAACCGGACCGCGATCCGGTTCGCCCGCCATCTGACCGGGCGGCCGAGGATCCTGGTCTTCGACGGCTGCTACCACGGCTCGGTCGACGAGACGTTCGCGGTGCTCGGCGAGGGCGGCGCCGTGATCGAGCGCGAGGGCGGCGTCGGCGCGCCGGTCGACGTCGCCGAGACCACGCGCGTCGTGCCGTTCAACGACCCGGAGGCGCTGGAGGCCGCGCTCGCCCACGGGGACGTCGCGGCCGTTCTCGCCGAGCCGGCGCTGACGAACATGGGCATCGTCCTGGCGCAGCCGGGCTTCCACGCCGCGCTGCGACAGCTGACCCGGGCCGCCGGCGCGTTGCTGATCATCGACGAGACCCACACGCTGTCGGCGGGCCACGGCGGGTGCACGGCTCGCGACGGCCTCGAGCCGGACCTGCTCACGGTCGGCAAGGCGATCGCGGGCGGCGTCCCGCTCGGCGCGCTCGGGATGACGGCGCCGATTGCCGCCGCCCTGCTCGCCGACGAGCGCGCCGACCTGGAGGACACGGGCGGCATCGGCGGCACGCTGGCGGGGAACGCGCTCTCCCTCGCAGCCGCTCGCGCCGCCCTGTCCGACGTCCTCACCCCGGACGCGCACGCGGACATGGAGGGCCTGGCCGAGCGCTTCGCGGACGGGGTCGAGTCCGCGCTGGCGGCCGCCGGCGTCCCGTGGCAGGTCACGCGGCTCGGCGCCCGCGCCGAGTACTCGTTCACCGACCGACCGCTCGTCACCGCCGACGACTCCCGCGCCGGCATGGACCGCGCGCTCGAGGTCTTCCTGCACCTCTTCTGCCTCAACCGCGGCGTCCTCATCACGCCGTTCCACAACATGGCGCTCATGTGCCCGCAGACGACCGCGGCCGACGTCGACCGCCACACCGCGGTGTTCGCCGAGGCGCTCACCGCCCTCTACGGATGAGCGCCTCGCGGGCCGCCCCGCCGGAGACGTCGAGAGCCAGCACCGGCCCGACCCCGCGCGCGTAGAACTTGAACTCGAGCGAGTGCGGCTCGAGGTCGTTGGTGTCGCGCGTCATGACCACACGGCCGAAGTGGCGCAGCGGCGTGTCGGCCTGCTCGCCGGTCGCGACGATCGCCCCACGGTCCTCGGCGACGCCCCTGGCGAGCTCCTGGCGGTAGCGCATGCCGGCCCGCGGCCGGGCCGGCATCGCGATGCCGGGCCTGGCCCCGTCGACGCCGGCCTCCCACGACCCCTTGGTGGACGGCGGCCGGCCGGGCTCGTAGGCGGTCGTCGCCTCGCCGAAGTACCACAGCGTGCCCTCGGCGTCCTGGGCGTAGTAGTCCTTGGTGCGCTCCGTGAGGCGGCCGTTGGCGTGGGAGACGTCGGTGACCACGCGAACGGTCGTCCCGTCGGCGAGGGTCCTGGTCCGGCGGGTGACGGTGGTGACCGTGCGGCCGGTGTCCTTGCCCTCCGTGACGGCGTAGACCCAGCGGGCGCCGGGGCGCATCGGCCAGTAGGGGTTGTCGATGTGCGTGGTGAGCGCGCCCTGCGGGCTGGTGGCCAGGGCGAGCGCGGCGACGGCGGTGGAGATCATCATGCGCCGTGTGTACGCCTCCATGGATGAACGGCCGGTGAAACGGCGAGCCGCTTTCATCGTGCCTTCACCTCGGGGGATCAGGCTGGCGCGATGCGGCTGCTGATCGTCGAGGACGAAGCGCGGTTGGCCGCGCTGCTGCGGCGCGGCCTTCGCGCCGAGGGGCTCGCCGCCGACGTGGCGGCGACTGGTGAGGACGCGCTGTGGCGCGCCCAGGCGACGGCCTACGACGCCATCGTCCTGGACGTGATGCTGCCGGGGATCGACGGTTTCGAGACCTGCCGGCGGCTGCGCGCTGCGGACGTCTGGTCTCCCGTCCTGATGCTCACCGCTCGCGACGCCGTGCGCGACCGGATCGCCGGCCTGGACTCGGGCGCCGACGACTACCTGACGAAGCCGTTCGCGTTCGCCGAGCTGTTGGCGCGGGTGCGCGCCCTCTCGCGCCGCGGGCGGCCCGCGCGGCCGGTCGAGCTGGTCTGGGGCGACCTCCGGCTGGACCCGGCGGCGCGGCGCGCCCACCGGGGCGATGTCGAGATCGACCTGACCGCCAAGGAGTTCGCCCTGCTGGAGGCGTTGATGCGCCGGCCGGGCGAGGTGCTGACCCGCTTCGAGCTGCTCGAAGCGGGGTGGGACGACGATTACGAGAACCGCTCGAACGTGATCAGCGCCTTCGTGCGGCTCCTGCGCCGGAAGGTCGGCGCCGACGCGATCGAGACGGTGCGCGGGTCCGGCTACCGGCTGCGGGCGCCGTGACGGTCCGCGGGCGCGTGACGGCGACGTTCTGCGCCGTCCTGCTGCTGGTCCTCGCCGCGACCGGCGGCTTCGTCTACCTGCGGATGCGCGCCAGCCTCGATGAGTCGGTCGGGAACGGGCTGCGGACGAGCGCCGGCCAGGTGCGAGCGCTGGTGCAGGGCGGCGGGTCGCTCGCCGCGTCGGTCGGGATCATCGAGCCCGACGAGACCTTCGCGCAGGTCCTCGCACCGGACGGCCGCGTGCTGGACAGCACCCCGCGTCAGCGAGCGCGTGCCGTCGTCCCCCCGGGCGCGACGGGCGAGCGGACACTGCCCGCGGTGCCCGGCCTCGAGGCCGACACCCGGGTGCTCGCCGTCCGGGCCGGCGAGCGCACGATCGTGGTCGGCGCGTCCCTCGGCGATCGCGACGAGGCGCTCGGGCGGCTGCTGCGGTTGCTGCTCATCGGGGGCGCAGCGGGGCTCCTGGTCGTGTCGGCCGCGGGCGCGTGGGCGATCGGCCGCGCCCTTGCGCCCGTCGAGGCGATGCGCCGGCGCGCGAGCGAGGTGACGGGCGCCGAGCGGCTCCCCGTCCCGGCGCCCGACGACGAGCTGCGCCGCCTCGGCCTCACGCTCAACGCGATGCTCGACCGCTTGCAGGACGGCGTCGAGCGCGAGCGGCGCTTCGCCGACGACGCCAGCCACGAGCTGCGCACGCCGCTCACCACCCTGCGGACCGAGCTCGATCTGGCGCTGCGCCAGGCCGGGAGCGAGGCCGAGCTCCGCGCCGCGCTCGTCGCCGCCAGTGGCGACGTCGACCGGCTGATCGCCTTGGCCGAGGGACTGCTGGTCGTCGCCCGCGCCGGGGAGGCGGCAGCCGCCGACGACATCGACGTGCGCACGCTGCTGGAGGCCGCGGCCGCCGGGCGCGACGTCACGATCGACGCGCCGGACGGTCTGCGACTGCACGGCGACCGCGCCCTGCTCGAGCGCGCCGTCGTCAACCTGCTCGAGAACGCCGAGCGCCACGGAGCGCCGCCCATCACCCTCGGCGCCGCCCCCGGCCGGCTCTGGGTCGCGGACCACGGGCCCGGCTTCGACGCCGCCTTCCTCCCGCGCGCATTCGAGCGCTTCGCCCGCGCCGATGCGAGCCGGACCACGGGCGGATTCGGCCTCGGGCTGGCGATCGTGGACGCCATCGCCCGCGCGCACGGCGGTCGCGCCACGGCCCGCAATCGCCGCGCGGGAGGCGCGGAGGTTGCTTTCACCGTCGTTTCACGCGACGAAGGCCAAGCTGTCGCCCATGACCAACAAGACCAAGATCACAGCAGGCATCTTCACCGCGCTGGCGCTGGCCGGTGGCGCTAGCGGGCTGGCTCTGGCCGGCGGCGATGGCGAGACGGACGCGGGCGAGCACGCGACCGGCACGGGCGCCGACCGCGCCACCGCGGCGGCGCTCGAGATCACGGGCGGTCACGCCAACGCGGTCGAGCGTGACAACGAGAACGGCGCCACCTGGGAGGTCGAGGTGACCAAGCCGAACGGCGATACCGTCGACGTGCGCCTGGACGAGCGCTACAAGCTCGTCGTCGTCGAAGGCGACCGCGAGGACAGCGCCGGGTCGTGACGCGGGGCAGCGCGAGCCCGCGCGCTGGTCTTCAGAGCGGGACGTCCCAGAGCGGGAACCAGCGCGAGAGGTCCTCCTCGAAGGGGAGGTCGCGCTCGAGCTGGGCCTTGAGCTGGAGCTCGCGGGCGTTGTCGCGCTGCTGGTCGCCGCCCGCGGGCGCGAACGGGTAGTAGGTCGCGCGCTTGACGTTGTAGATGAAGTGGACGTCGCGGTTCTGAGCGTCTTTGAACGGGAACAGCGCGCACAGGACGCGGTCGCCGTAGCCGCCGTCGCGGATCGCCCCGTTGACGGCGTTGAGGCCGACGACGAGGTCCTCGAAGTCCGGGTCCGAGAGGATCATGAAGCGGTAGCCGAAGGAGTCGTCGCGCGAGTCGATCGTCGTGCCCATCTCGTCACCGGTGGCGGCGAGCAGCTCGGTCATCTCCGTCACGATCGCGTCGAAGTCGGAGGTCTCGAGCGGCTGGAAGACGATGGCGGCCTTGCCCGTGGGCTGCAGGCCCTGCTCCTGCATCGTGATGACCGCCGTGGTCATCGCGAACAGCCGGTCCTCCGTCGGCTGGCGGAGGGTGCGCTTGCCGCGCAGGACGTCCATGAACCCCATGCCTCCAGTCTATGATCGCCGGCATCCTGCGCCGGCTGAGCCTCGCTTCGTGACGACCGTCCACGGCCTCGACATCGGGACGACGAGCGCGAAGGTCGCCGCGTTCGACGCCGACGGCGAGATGAGCGACCGCCGCGAGTGCGAGTACGGCCCGGAGGCGGAGGTCGGCGCGATCGTCGACGCGGCCTGCGAGCTGCTGCCCGACGGCCCGGTCGGCCTGTCGAGCGCGATGCACTCGCTCGTCGGGCTCGACGCGCGCGAGCGCCCGTGCACGCCGCTGCTGAAGTGGTCCGATCTGCACGCGATCGAGCAGGCCGAGCGCATCAAGCGCGACCACCCCGAGCTGCACGCGCGCACGGGCACGCCGATCCACCCGATGTCCCCGCTGACCAAGCTGGCGTGGTTCGCCGACGAGGGCGTCACCGCCCACCGCTGGGCCGCGCTGAAGGACCTCGTCGTGCATCGATTGACGGGCGAGTGGGTGATGGACCACTCCTGCGCGTCGGGCACCGGGCTGATGGCGCTCGAGACACTGGAGTGGGACGAGGAGGCGCTGCGGGTGGCGGGCGTCGACGCGGACCAGTTGCCGCGCCTGGTCCCGGTGTCCGAGCGCTTCGGCGACCTCGTCATCGGCGGCGGCGACGGGCCACTGGCCAACCTCGGCCTCGGCGCGACCGAGCCGGGCATCGCCGCCTGCTCGATCGGGACGAGCGGCGCGTTGCGCGTCACCGTCGAGGAGGCCCGCGTGACCGAGCAGACCTTCTGCTACGCCCTGACGCCCGGCCGCTGGATCGTCGGCGGGGCGATCAACAACGGCGGCAACGTGCTCGAATGGCTGAGCGACCTGTTCGGCGCCGACATCGCCACGCTGCTCGACGAGGCCGGCGCCGTGCCCGCCGGGAGCGACGGCCTGGTCATGCACCCGTACCTGCGCTCGGAGCGCGCTCCCCACTGGGACGCCCGCCTGCGCGGCACGCTCGAGGGCCTGCGCGCCGAGCACGGCCGCGGGCACTTCGTCCGCGCCGCGCTGGAGGGCATCTGCCACCAGCTGCGCCTCGTGCTCGACTCCGTGCGCGACGCCGGCTACGAGATCCGCGAGGTGCGCGTCACCGGCGGTTTCGTCCGCTCCGAGCTCTGGAAGGACATCCTCGCCGACGCCCTCGGGTTGGAGCTGACGTCCACGGGCGTGCGCGAGGGGTCCGCCCTCGGCGCCGCCATGCTCGCCCGGGAGGCGCTAGGCCGCTGACGCCCTGGGGTGGGCCTGCGCCCACGCGACGATCCGCTTGGAGTCGTGGATCGCCTCGCCGTCGTCGGTGACCAGCACCGGGACCATCCGCTGGCCGGTGAGCCCCTCGACCTCCGTGCGGCCCTTGGTCTTGTTCAGCAGCGGGACCCCGAGGCCGTGGACCGCCTCGATCTCGGGCTCGTGCCCGGCGTCCTTGAGCGCGTGGAGGGCGTTGCCGCACGGATGCCCGCCGGGGCGCCCGGTCGTTCGCACCGTCTTGAAGAAGTCGTAGCAGACGTAGAGCTTCATGCGCCCATCATCCCAGGGCGAGCGCCGCGCGGACGCCGGCCACGTAGGCCTCGGGGCGCTCCCACGCGGCGAAGTGCCCGCCGTCGGGCCGCAGCTCGTAGGCGCGCAGGTCGTAGAAGCGCTCGGCGTAGCTGCGCGGGGCGGTGGCGATGTCCCCGGGGAAGAGGGTGAGGGCGGTGGGGACGTCGATCGTCCCGAGCGGGTCGTGCGGCTCGAAGTAGGGCGAGAACGAGGTGCCGATCGTGTTGGTGACCCAGTACGCCGTCACCCAGGTGAGGAGGTCGTCACGCGGCAGCGCGGCCTCGAGGTCGCCATCGCAGTCCATCCAGCGCCGCAGCTTCTCCACGATCCAGGCGAGCAGGCCGGCGGGGGAGTCGGCGAGCGCGGGGGCGAGGGTGTGCGGCTTGGTCGACTGCTCGTGCAGGTAGCCGCCCTCGGAGCGCTGCCAGCGCCGCGCGGCGGTCACGAACGCCTGCTCCTCTGTGGTGAGGGTGGCGCGGTCGACCGCCTGGGCGTGCGACATCGGCACGTCGGTGAGGTGCAGGGACGCGACGCGCTCGCGGTGGCGGCCGGCCAGCGCGGCGGCGACGGGCGACCCGACGTCCCCGCCGCTGGGCGTGTAGCGCTCGTAGCCCAGCTCGGCCATCGTGGCGGCGACGACGTCCGCCATGGCCGTGGTGGACATGCCCTCGGCCGGGACGGAGAACGGGTACCCGGGCAGCGCCGGGACGACGACGTGGACGTCGGCGAGCAGCGGCAGCACGCGCTCGAAGCGCAGCACGGAGTCCGGCCAGCCGTGGAGCAGCACGACGGCCGGCGCGCCGGCGTCGGGCGCGCGCCGGTGGATGACCCGGGCGCCCGTCGTCGCCACCCACGGCAGCGCACGGATGCGCTGCTCGTGCGGACGCCAGTCGTAGGCCTCCGCCCAGTGGGCGACCAGCTCGGCCAGGTACCCCGCGTCCGTGCCACGGTCCCAGCCGACCCCGTCGGGGAGCGCGGCGAAGCGGGTGGCGCGGAGCCGGCGGCGCAGGTCCTGAAGGACCGCGTCCGCGACCGGCTCCGGCGCCGTCACCGTCCGGACTGGAGCTGGCCTTCGAGGCGGGACAGCGCGGCGATGCGCTTGTCCATCGACGGGTGCGTCGCGAAGAGCTCGCCGAGGCCCTTGCCCACGCCCGGGGGGAAGATGTAGAAGGCCGCGAGCTGCTCCGTGGCGCGCAGGTCCTGCTTGGGGATCTGGTGCATGCCCGACGAGATCTTCATGAGGGCGCTGGCGAGCGCGCTCGGGCGGCCCGTGATGATGGCGGCGCCGCGGTCGGCCGCGAACTCGCGGTAGCGCGACAGCGTGCGCATCAGGACGAACGAGACCGCGTAGACGGCGATGGAGACGAGGAAGACACCGATGAACCCGAGGCCGTCCTCGTCGTCTCCGCCCCCGAAGCCGCCGCCGAAGTAGAAGCCGAACTGGACGATGTAGGCGGCGATCGTCGCGAAGAAGGCGGCCAGCGTCATCACCATGACGTCGCGGTTGGCGATGTGGGTCAGCTCGTGGGCCATGACGCCCTCGAGCTCCTGCGGCGAGAGCATCTCCATGATGCCCGTGGTCGCGCAGACGGTGGCGCTCTTGGGCGAGCGGCCGAGCGCGAACGCGTTGGGCATGCGGGTGTTGGCGATGGCGATCTTGGGCTTGGGCAGGTCGGCCTGCACGCACAGGCGCTCGATCATCGCGTGGAGCTCGGGCGCCTCCTGCGGGGACACCTCGTGCGCACCCATCGCGGCGAGCGCCATCTTGTCCGACGCGAACAGCTGCAGCAGCGCGAGGCCGCCGGCGATCACGATCACGACGCCCGCCCCGACACCGGCCGTCAGCAGCGCGCCGACGAACACGACGTAGACGAGGCCGAGCAGGAACATCACGGTCGCCATCCGGACCTGCAGGCCTGTGTCGCGACCGAACTGGGAGAGCTTGTTCATCGGTACATCCAAGGGTAGGTGCTTACGTGAGGTAAGTCTAAAGGCCTGCGGAGCCGCAAGCAAGATTTCATGCGGGGAGCAGGGACTTCCGTAGCCTCGGCGTCTGATGCGGACCCGGATGTTCTGGGCGACCCTGGTGCTGCTCCTCGCCCTGACCACTGGGCTGGGGCAAGCCGCGTCGCTCTCCACCAAGATCAAGGAGAAGGAGGGCGCCATCGCCGGCAAGAAGGCGAAGGAGGGCGTCCTGACGGCCGACATCAGCGGGTACACGTCCCGCATCGACTCGCTGCAGGCCGACATCTCCGGTCTGCAGTCCAGGCAGGACCGCATCCAGGCCGACCTCGACGCCAAGCTGTCGCGCCTGTCCCGCATCCAGGCTGACCTGCGGACCGAACGTGCCCGTCTCGCCCGCCTGCGGGCCAGGCTGGCCACCGGCCGCGACGCGCTGTCCAAGCGCCTCGTCGAGCTCTACAAGGCCGATTCGCCCGACATCCTCACCGTCGTCCTGAACTCCCACGGGTTCGCCGAGCTGATCGAGAACGGCGAGTTCGCCCGCCGCATCGGCCGCCAGGACAACCGGATCCTCAACACGGTCAAGAGCGCCAAGACCGAGTCGACGGTCGCCGCCGCCAAGCTCGACGATCTCGAGACCGACGCGACCGAGGTCGCCGCCGTCGTCCAGGACCGCCGCGACGAGGTCGCCTCGGTCAAGGAGGACCTGGTCGTCCAGCAGAACTCGTACGCGAGCGCCCGCTCCGACAAGCGCACCGCGCTGGCCTCGATCCGCGACGACCGCCACGACCTCGAGGGCGACCTCAAGGTCCTGCAGGCCGAGGAGGCCAAGATCCAGGCCCGCCTGGCCGGCGTCCCGACCAGTGGCGCTGCGCCCAAGCAGGGCTCGGGTGGCCTGATCTGGCCCGTCAACGGCGCCATCGTGTCGCCGTTCGGCCAGCGCTGGGGGCGCCTGCACGCGGGCGTCGACATCGCCGTCCCGTCGGGGACGCCGGTGCGCGCCGCCGCGAGCGGGTCCGTGCGCATCGCCGGCTGGGTCAGCGGCTACGGCAACTACGTCTGCGTCCAGCACGCCGGCTCGCTGTCCACGTGCTACGGCCACAACACGAGCATCGCCGTGCACGTGGGCCAGTCCGTCACGCAGGGCCAGATCATCTCCAGCTCCGGCTGCACGGGCCACTGCCTCGGCCCGCACGTCCACTTCGAGACGCGCATCAACGGCGCGCCGGTGGACCCCATGGGCTACCTCTAGCCGCGCCCGATAGCGTCCGGGCGCATGAAGATCCGCGCCGCCGTGCTGGAGGAGTTCGGCCAGCCGCTCCACGTCACCGACGTCGACCTCGCGGGCCCCAAGGCCGGCGAGGTGCTCGTGCGCCTCGAGGCGTGCGGGGTCTGCCACACCGACATGTACACGGCTTCGGGCGCGGATCCGTCGGGCTACGCGCCGTGCGTGCTCGGCCACGAGGGCGCCGGGATCGTGGAGGACGTCGGCGAGGGCGTGACGTCGGTGGCGAAGGGCGACCACGTCGTCACCCTGTTCTCACCCCAGTGCGGCGAGTGCGTCCACTGCCGCGACGACCGCACCAACCTGTGCATGGCGATCCGGGCCGAGCAGAACCAGGGCTACCTGCCCGATCACACCACGCGGCTTTCGCGCGACGGCGAGCCGATCCGGCACTTCATGGGGACGTCGACGTTCGCCGAGGCGACCGTGATGCCCGAGATCGCGCTGGCGAAGATCAACCCGGACATGCCGATGGCCCACGCCGCGCCGTTCGCGTGCGGGCTCTCGACCGGGCTCGGCGCGGCCATGAACACCGCCGAGGTCCGGGCCGGCTCGACGTGCGTGGTCTTCGGCGCCGGCCTCGTCGGCCTCGGCGCCGTCGCGGGCGCGCGGCTGTGCGGGGCCGAGCGGATCATCTGCGTCGACCTCTCCGAGGACCGGCTGCAGCTCGCGACCGGCCAGGGCGCGACCGACACGTGGGTCGCGACCGACGACACCGTCGCGAAGATCATCGAGGAGACGGACGGCTTCGGCGCCGATTACACGTTCGAGGCGACCGGCATCGTCTCCGTGATGGCGCAGGCCGTCGAGGCGGCGCGCATGGGCTGGGGCCTGTGCACCGTCGCCGGCGTGGCGGGCAAGGGGGAGACACTCGACGTGATCCCGCGCTGGCTGATCCAGGGCCGCCGCATCGCCGGGTCGTCGTTCGGTGGCGTCAAGGGCCGCGACCAGGTCCCCCAGCTGGTGCAGCGCGCGCTGGACGGGGACATCGACGTCGCCCCGCTGATCTCCCACGAGCTCGCGCTCGACGAGGTCAACCGCGGCTTCGAGCTGATGCACGACCAGGACGGGATCCGCTCGGTGATCACGTTCTGAGGCACGTCTGAATGCAGCCCGAGATCGTCATCTTCGGGCTGTCGATCAAGACCTTCGGTCTCGCGTTCGGCATCTCGTTCCTGCTGTGCGGCGCGCTGCTGGCGCGGCGGCTGCGCGAGCTCGACCGCCCGGTCGACTGGGCTTACGAGCTGGTCTTCGCGGCGCTGGTCGGCGGCCTCGTCGGCGCGCGGCTCTGGTACGTCGTCGACCACACCGACGACCTGTCCGACGACGTCCTGGGAACGCTGTTCGGCGGGTCCGGGCTGGTCTGGTACGGCGGGGCGCTGGGCGGCGCGGCCGCCGTGATCCTGTGGGCGGCGCGCAAGCACTTCGTCGGCGTCGCGCTGCTGGACCTGTGCGCGCCCGCGCTCGCCCTCGGCTACGCGGGTGGCCGCGTCGGCTGCCAGGTCTCCGGCGACGGCGACTACGGCAAGGCGTGGGACGGGCCGTGGGCGATGGCGTACCCCGACGGGGTCGTCCCGACGGACGTCGAGGTCCACCCGACGCCGATCTACGAGTCGCTGTCCATGGGCCTCGCCGCCCTGCTGCTGTGGCACCTGCGCGACCGGATGGCGCCGGGCCGCCTGTTCGCGCTCTACCTCGTCCTCGCGGGCGTCGAGCGCTTCCTGGTCGAGTTCCTGCGCCGCAACCCGGACGCGCTGATCGGCCTCACCACGGCGCAGCTCGTGTCGCTGGTGATGGTCGCGGCGGGCGGGGTCTGGCTGCTCAGGCCGGCACGTTCAGTGCCCGCCTGACCCAGCGGATCGACTCGTTCTGGATCTCCTCGTCGTGCTGGATCGAGCGGTGATGGCCGCCCGGCAGGACGAGCAGGCGCTTGGTCGGGGCGGCGGTGCGCTCGTGCAGCATCACCGAGTGGCGGTAGGGGACGCGCTCGTCGCCCTGGGCGTGGACGAGCATCAGTGGCGTCTGTGACTGCTCGACGATCAGGCCGAGGTCGTGCTCGGCGAAGAAGCCGTCGAGGTCCGGGAAGAGCCCGGCCAGCCCCTCGGCGGACGCGGGGCAGACAGCGATGATGGCGTCCGCCCGCGCGCGCTCGGCGGCGGCGATGGCCAGGTAGCCGCCGAGGCTCGAACCGCGCAGGATCAACGGCCTCGGGACCAGCGACGCGATCGCGGCGACGTCCTGGAGCACCCGCGCGTCCAGCTCGCCGTCGCTCTCGCCGTGGCCGCGCTGGTCGAAGCACACGGCGGCCAGGCCCGCCGCCCGGGCGGTGCGGGCCATGTCGTGATGGTTCTCCTTGCAGGAGTGGGCGCCGTGGATGACGACCATCCCGCCCCACGGCGTGCGCTCGGGCTGCCACAGCGTGTAGGCGAGGTCACCGTGGAAGCCACGGTCGGCGGGACCGGCGGGGGTGGGGAGGCGGCGAGTGCGTGACATAGAGTGCGCCGCCGCATGATGACGCTTTCCAGCGTGTATCCGCAGGCGTCGTCGGTCGTCGACGGCCGCCTGACCATCGGGGGCTGCGACGCGGCCGAGCTGGCCCGCGAGTTCGGCACCCCTGCGTACGTCGTCGCGGAGGACGACCTGCGCACTCAGGCGCGTGCGTTCGCGGACGCGAGCGACGCCGGGATCGTCTACGCGAGCAAGGCGTTCCCGTGCACCGCAGCGCTGCGCATCTTCGCGGAGGAGGGGCTGGGCGTCGACGTCGCCAGCGGCGGCGAGCTGCACCTGGCGCTGACCGCCGGATTCGACCCCGAGCGCATCGTCATGCACGGCAACGCGAAGGCGCCCGCCGAGCTGCGGGCGGCGGTCGACGCGGGCGTCGGGCTGATCGTCATCGACGGCTCGGACGCGGCGAAGCTCACCGACCTGGGCGTGCGCGGGCAGCGCTGCCTGATCCGCGTCGTCCCCGGCGTCGACGTCGACACCCACACCGGCATCCAGACGGGCGGGACGACCTCGAAGTTCGGGCTGCTCCCCGGCGAGGCGGCCGCGCTGATCGCCGACCCGCCTCCGTCGATCGACATCGCCGGCCTGCACTTCCACCTCGGCTCGCAGCTCTTCGACACCGAGCCCTTCGTCGCGGCGGTGGAGACGCTCCGCAGCCTGGGCGAGTTCGCGGTCTACGACCTCGGCGGCGGCCCGGCCGCGGGCTACACCCGCGACGACGACCCGCCCGACCCGGTCGAGTGGGTCCGCGCGGTCGTGGACATCGCCCGCGACGCCTTCGGGGACGGTCCCGAGCTGCTGCTCGAGCCGGGCCGGGCGCTCGTCGCCAACGCAGGGGTGACGCTGTACGAGGTGCTCGACGTCAAGCGCGGCTTCGTGGCCGTCGACGGCGGCATGAGCGACAACCTGCGCCCGATGCTCTACGAGGCGCGCTACGAGGCGGTGCTGGCAGACCGCGTGGAGGAGCCCGGCGCCGCGTACGACGTGGTCGGCAAGCACTGCGAGTCGACGGACGTGATCGTGCGTGCCGCCGAGCTCGCCGACCCCGTCCCGGGCGACGTGCTCGTCACCCCCGCGACCGGTGCGTACGGCTACGCGCTGGCCAACAACTACAACGGCATCCCGCGCCCGCCCGTCGTCTTCTGCCGTGACGGCGAGGCGCGCGTGGTCGTCCGCCGCGAGACCTACGAGGACCTGACTTCCCGCGATGCCTGACCCCTTCAAGATCGGCCTGCTCGGCCACGGCACGGTGGGCGGCGCGTTCGCCGAGCTGCTGCCCGAGCGCGCGACGCACGTCGAGCACCTCACCGGCCTGCGCCCCGAGATCGTCGGGACGCTGACGCGCTCGACCGGGTCCTTCGACGAGATCCTCGAGCGCTGCGACCTCGTCGTCGAGCTGATGGGCGGGCTCGAGCCGGCGCGCGAGTACGTGCTCGCCGCGATGCGCGCGGGCAAGCACGTCGTCACCGCCAACAAGCAGCTGCTGGCCGCCCACGGGGAGGAGCTGTGGGCCGAGGCGCGCGAGCGCGGCGTGCAGCTGCGCTTCGAGGGCGCCGTCGCCGGCGTCGTGCCCGTCATCCGGGTCATCCAGGAGTCGCTGGCCGGCTCGCACGTCGACCGCGTCAGCGGGATCGTCAACGGGACGACGAACTACATCCTCACCGAGATGGCGGCCAAGGGCATGTCCTACGCGGACGCGCTCGCCGAGGCGCAGCGGCTCGGCTACGCGGAGGCCGACCCGACCGACGACGTCAACGGCAAGGACGCCGCCGCGAAGATGGCGATCCTGGCGCGGCTGGCCTTCGACACGCCGGTGTCGATCGACGACGTCCCCTACGAGGGCATCGAGCACATCACCGCCGAGGACATGCAGTTCGCCCGGGACCTGCGCCTCGGGCTCAAGCTGGTCGGGACGGCGGAGCGCGTCGACGGCGGGCTCGCCGTTCGCGTCCACCCGGCGCTGTTGTACTCCGGCCATCCGCTCGCGTCGGTCCACGGTCCCTACAACGCGGTCACCGTCGAGGCGCCCGCGATCACCGAGATCACGATGTCCGGCCCGGGAGCGGGCGGCCCGCAGACCGCGACCGCCGTCCTCGGCGACGTCATCAGCGCGATGATCCCGCCCGCCTCGACGCCCGAGACCACGGAGCGGCTGAAGATCGTCGAGGACGTCGTGTCGGCGTTCTACGTGCGCATGGAGGTCGCCGACCGTCCCGGGGTCCTGGCCCGCGTCGCCGAGGTCCTCGGCATGCAGGGCTGCTCGATCAAGCAGCTCTACCAGCACGGCCTCGGGGGTGACGCCCGGCTGGTCATGACGCTCCATCCCGTGCTCGAGTCGCAGCTCTACGCGGCGCTCCAGCTGCTGGCCGGGCTCGAGTTCGTCCGCTCCAAGCCACACGCGATCCGGGTCATCGAGGAGGAGTACGTCTGAGACTTTCCTCGGGCACGCTGATGGGGGAGCGGGTCACGCTGCGCCCGGTCTCCGGCGGGGACGCCGGCGTCCTCGGGGTCCCGCGCCGGATCCTGCGCACCGACGGCCGCGACCGGGACCTCGGCCGCGCGGCACGCTTCGCCGCCGTCGTCGACGGTGACGTCGCCGGCTACTTCGTGCTGCACGGGATTGCCGGCGAGGCCGCGGAGGTCGGCGTCTACGTGCTCCCGGCCCTGCGGCGCCGCGGGCTCGCCACCGAAGCGCTGGGCCTGCTGATCGACTGGGCGCAGCCGCTGCGGGTGCGCTTCACGACCACGCGGGACAACGTCGCGGCGCAGCGGCTCGCGGCGCGGGCCGGGCTCGAGGTCGCATGGGCCTGATCGAGCGCTACCGCGACCGGCTGCCCTTCGACGCCGGCGACCCGGTCGTCTCCCTCGGCGAGGGCTCGACGCCGCTCGTGCTCGCCGAGCGCGTGTCCGAGCGCGTCGGCGCCGAGGTGTGGCTGAAGCTCGAGGGCCTCAACCCGACCGGCTCCTTCAAGGACCGCGGGATGACCTGCGCGGTCAGCGCGGCCGTCCGCGACGGGGCGCAGGCCGTCATCTGCGCGTCGACCGGGAACACCGCCGCCAGCGCCGCCGCCTACGCGGGGCGGGCCGGGCTGACCGGCGCCGTGATCGTCCCGGAGGGCAAGATCGCCACGGGCAAGCTCGCCCAGGCGCTCATGCACGGCGCCAGGGTGATCGCGCTGCAGGGCAACTTCGACGAGGCGCTGACGATCGTCCGCGAGCTGGCCGAGCACCACCCGATCGGCCTCGTCAACTCCGTCAACCCGTTCCGGCTCGAGGGGCAGAAGACGGCGTCGTTCGAGATCCTCGACGAGCTCGGCAGCCTCGACGCGCTGTGCATCCCGGTCGGCAACGCGGGCAACATCACCGCCTACTGGAAGGGCTTCCAGGAGGCCGGCGCGTCCCCGCGGATGCTCGGCTGGCAAGCCGCCGGCGCCGCGCCGCTCGTGCACGGCGAGCCCGTCAAGGACCCTGAGACGGTGGCGAGCGCGATCCGCATCGGCAACCCCGCGCGCTGGGAGGAGGCGATGGGTGCGATGAGCGCGTCCCAGGGCGACATCCGCGCGGTCACCGACGAGCAGATCCTCGACGCCTACCGGTTCCTGGCCGCCCACGAGGGCGTCTTCTGCGAGCCGGCCTCGGCCGCCCCGGTCGCCGGGCTGCTGGCCCACGGCGCCGAGGGCGCGTCGAAGATCGCGTGCGTCCTGACCGGCCACGGCCTCAAGGACCCGCAGACCGCGCTCTCGCAGGCCGGCTCCGTCGTGCCCTGCGACGCGACCACCGCGGCCGTGGAGAAGGTCCTCTTCTAGGTGAACCGCCGACGCCTGGTCCGCGTGCCGGCGTCCTCGGCCAACCTCGGGCCGGGCTTCGACGTGCTGGCCGCGGCGCTGGCGCTACACGTCGAGGTGGAGGTGGTGGAGACGGGGCGCTTCCAGGTCGTCAGCGACCTGCGCATCGCCCGCGACCGCCGCAACCTCTGCGTGCGCGGCTTCGCGATGCTGGCCGACCCGCAGCGCTTCGAGTTCCGCATCCGCTCCGACGTCCCGCTGAGCGGCGGCCTCGGGACGAGCGCCGCCGCCTACCTCGCCGGCCTGCTCGCCGCCGACTCGATCTTCGAGCTCGACGCCGACCTGCTCGCCCTCGGGACCCAGCTCGAGGGCCACCCCGACAACGTCGCCGCCGCGCTGCACGGCGGTTTCGTCGCCTGCGTCGACGGCCACGTGTCCCGGCTCGGCGTCCCCCAGGGGCTCGAGGCGGTCCTGGTCGTCCCGCACGAGGCGGTCCGCACGCGCGAGGCGCGGCGCGCGCTGCCCCAGCATGTCCCGATGCGCGACGCGGTCTTCAACGTCGGCCGCACGGCGCAGCTCGTGCTCGGCCTGGCCCGCGGGGACCTGTCCCTGATCGCCGAGGGCCTCGAGGACCGCCTCCACCAGCCCCACCGCGCCCACCTCTATCCGCGTTCCGCCGAGCTGGTCGCCGACGCCAAGGACATCGGCGCGCTCGGGGCCACGATGTCGGGCGCCGGCCCGACCGTCCTCGTCTGGACCGCTTACGACACCACCGGCGCCGTCGTCCAGGCCCTGCGCGGGCGCGCCGAGGGCTGGGCCACCGTCACCCGCGTCCCCTTCGAGGAGCACGGCGCGGACGTATCAGAGCTCTGAACCGCGCAGCGGCCTGCGCCCTCAGGGCAGGCGCCAGTCGACCGGATCAGCGCCCTGCTCAGCCAGCAAGGCGTTGGCGCGGGAGAACGGGCGGGAGCCGAAGAAGCCGTTGTGGGCCGACAGCGGGGACGGGTGCGCGGACTCGACGGCGGGGACATCGCCGAGCAGCGGCTTGAGGTTGCGGGCGTTGCGGCCCCAGAGGATCGCGGCGAGCGGCCCCCCGCGGGCGGCGAGCGCCGTGATCGCCTGCTCGGTGACCGCCTCCCAGCCCTTGCCCTGATGGGAGTTGGGCCGGCCGGCCCCGACCGTCAGCGCGCGGTTGAGCAGCAGGACGCCGCGGTCGGCCCAGGGGGAGAGGTCGCCCGTCGCCGGTGCCGGGTGGCCGAGGTCGGTCGCGTACTCGGCGAAGATGTTGCGCAGGCTGGCCGGCAGCGGCCGGACGTCGGGGGCCACGGAGAAGCTGAGGCCGACCGCGTGGCCGGGCGTGGGGTACGGGTCCTGGCCGACGATCAGGACCCGGACGTCGGCCAACGGATGCTGGAAGGCGCGCAGGATGTGCTTGCCCGCCGGGAGGTAGCCGCGTCCGGCCGCCGACTCGTCGCGCAGGAACTGACCGAGCGCGGTCAGCTGCGACTCGACGGGCGCGAGCGCCTCGGCCCAACCCGGATCGATCGCGTCGGCGAGCGTCATGCGCGCACGATCACCGGCGCTCCGAGCGGCACCCGGCGCATGAGCTTGCGCAGCGCCTGCTCTGGGGCGCGCATGCACCCGAGGGAGACGGGGTGGCCGATCGACTCGACCGCGGGCGTGCCGTGGATGGCGAGCCGGTCCCCGCCGGGCCAGCCCGGCTCGAGCCGGGTCTGATGCCCGGTCAGCGCCAGCGCGCAGCAGCCGTAGGGCGACGTCCCGTCCTCCGGGGTGAGCTTGTCCGTGACCGCGTAGCGGCCCAGCGGCGTCTCGTTGCCGGGGCGGCCGACGGCGACGGGGAACTTGACGAGGGTGCGGTCGCCGTCGCGCAGCACGGCCGTGCGATCGGAGCGGTCGACGCTGATGTGCAGGTCCGTGCCGTGCACGAAGGTCCCGCGCGCGCGGACCCAGCCGGGATGCGAGTTGGGCAGCTGGGAGACGACGACCTTCAGCCACGGTCCGCGGCGGTCGAGCACGCCGAGGATGGACTGCGAGCCGAACTCCGTCTTGGCCGGGATCTTCGTCAGCACGCGGCCGCCGGGGCGCTCGTAGAGGCGCGTCGGCCGGGTCAGCGCCGCGGTCAGGTAGCGGCCGACCGGGGCAGGGGCCGGGGTGGACGCGGCGACGGGGGAGAAGGGCTTGGGCGCCGGCGACGGGGCGGCGGCCCGGTCAGGGCTCGATCCGCAGCCCGTCGCCGACACCACGATGACGAGCGACGAGAGAGCGGACGTGCGGAGGCGCATCGCCGTCAGTATCGGCGATCGGTTCGCCGGCGGCGAGACTGAGCGGGACGACGCCGGCCCAGACGTCGAGCGCGTAGTCCTCGGGGGCCTCGACCGGGCCGCCGGTACGCATCTTGGCCGACGCCTCGTCCAGTGGCAGCGACAGGACCATCGTGCCCTTGAGCTCCTGGCGGGTCGGGCGGCGGACGTGCGGCCAGCGGCCGGGGACGAGCTTCTCCGTGAACGCCTCGAGCGCGGCCAGCTTGGCCTCCTCGCCCGCGACGACCCGGGCCGAGCCGAGGACGACAGCGGACCGGTAGTTCATCGAGTGGTTGAAGGCGCTGCGGGCGAGGACCATGCCGTCCACGATCGTGACCGTGACGCAGACGGGCGCGCCGCTCGCGCCGGTGCGGAACGCCCGGCTGGCGGCCGACCCGTGCAGGAGCAGCTCGTCGCCGACCCGCGCGTGGATGGTGGGGACAACGAACGGCTGGCCCTCGGCGTCCGTGAAGCCGAGGTGGCAGATGGGCGCCTCGTCGAGGATCGCGTGGATCGCGTCCTGCTCGTAGACGGCGCGCTTGGGCGCGCGGCGGACGCGGGTGCGAGGGGAAGGGGCAAGGAGTGGTTGGGCATCTGTTCTGATACAGTTGGTCAACTGTGACAGAGTCAGATTATCACAGGCTCGAACCTGCGCGAGATCGCGGCGTCGGTGGAAACCGCGGTCGGCGCCGGCCGGCTCGCGCCCGGCGAGCGGCTCCCCTCGGTGCGCGCACTCGCGACCGCGCTCGGGGTGAGCCCGACGACGGTGGCGGGCGCCTTCGCCGACCTGCGCCGCCGCGGCGTCGTCGTCTCCCGCCCGCGCAGCGGCGTCGAGGTCGCCCGCCGCGGGCCGGCGGTCACGACCGCAGCACGCCCGGTCCCGGCCGGAGTACGCGACCTGTCCACGGGCAACCCGGACCCGGCGCTGCTGCCCGACGTGGTGCGCGCGCTGCGCACGCTGGACGCGGCCCCACGGCTGTACGGCACGGAGGCGGTCGACCCTGCGCTGCGCGCGGCGGTCGGCGCCAAGGGTGATCTCGCCGTCACCGGCGGCGGCCTGGACGGCATCGAGCGCGTGCTCGCCGCCCAGCTCGCGCCGGGGGACGCCGTGGCCGTCGAGGACCCCGGTTTCTCGTCCGTGGTCGACGTGATCCGCGCCCTCGGCCTCACCCCGCTGCCCGTCCCGATCGACGCGGAGGGGATGCGCGCCGACGCCATCCCAGCGCAGGCGCGCGCCGTCATCCTCACCCCGCGCGGGCACAACCCGACGGGCGCGATCCTCTCGCCCGCCCGGGCGAGGGCGCTCCGGCGCGTCCTCGAGCCCGACGTCCTCGTCGTCGAGGACGACCATCTCGGGCCGGTCGCGGGGGCGCCGCTGCGCAGCATCGTGGAGGGCCGAGATCGCTGGGCGGTGGTCTCGTCCGTCTCCAAGTGGCTCGGCCCGGACCTGCGCTGTGCCGTCGTGGCGGGCGACGCCACGACGATCCGGCGCGTCCAGGCCCGTCAGGCACTCGGGCCGGGCTGGGTCTCCACGCTCATCCAGCGGGCCGTCGCCCACCTATGGACCGACCCCGAGACGGCGGCGCTCAGCGAGCAGGCGACGACGGTCTACGCCGGGCGCCGCCGCGCGCTCGTGACGGCGCTGGCCGCGCACGGCATCGCCGCGCTCGGGGACAGCGGCCTCAACGTCTGGATCCCCGTCGAGGAGGAGGAGCACGCGGCCGCCGGGCTGCTCGCGGCAGGCTGGGCGGTCGCGGCCGGCGCGCGCTTCCGGCACGCGTCCCCACCCGGCCTGCGCGTCACCACCGCGACCCTGCGCCCGGCCGAGGCGACGGCGCTCGCCGCCGACCTCGCCGGTCTGCTGACCCCTTCCACCCGCACCCGCGCGGCTTGAGGGTCCCTTGATCTAGGATCGCGCAATGAGGAGGCTCGGGGTGGTGGCTGCGCTTGCCGCAGCGTTCGTGGTGCCGGCGACAGCGGGTGCGGCGGAGACGAAGTACTCGCTGGCCAACGGCTGCTTCGCGGCGTCCGGGCTCCCCGGCGCCGAGCAGGTGCGCATGCAGGCGACCGGCCTCGGTTCCTACCTGCTGTACCGCCCCGACCGGACCTTCGTCGCCCTCGTCGACGGCGCGCCGAGCGTCGCCACCGCACCGAGCCCCGCCGCGGACTGGACGGTCGAGCCCGCCACGGGCGGCGCCTTCACCCTGGCCGCGAAAGCCGACCCGGCGAAGCCGTTCACCGTCACCTTCACCCCTGCCATGGGCTGCGCCGACTACCCGGAGGCCGAGCTCGACGCGACGGGCACGCCCGCAAAGGGCGCGACCTCGTACGGCAGCACCCAGGGTCTGGTCGAGGGTCACATGCACTGGATGAGCTACCAGTACTTCGGCGGCAACTTCCATTGCGGCGCGCCGTGGGACCCGTACGGCATCACCTCGGCGCTGCCCGACTGCTCATCGGTGGAGGGGCCGCAGGGCACGACCGCCAGCTTCCAGAACTTCCTCAACTACGGCAACCCGGCCCAGGCGCACGACACGCGCGGCTACCCGACGATGGCCCAGACCGACGCCGGCAACCTGACCGTCGAGGGCACGTACTGGAAGTGGATCCAGCGCGCGTGGATGTCCGGCCTGCGGGTGATGGTCATGGGCGTCAACGAGAACCGGGTCCTGTGCGAGCTGCAGACCAACCGCAAGCACGGCTGCAACGAGATGGACACGGTGCGCACGGGCTTCAAGGCGCTGCACGAGCTCGAGGACTACGTCGACGCGCAGTCCGGTGGCCCGGGCAAGGGCTTCTTCCAGATCGTCACCGACCCCTACGAGGCGCGCCGCGTCGTCAACCAGGGCCGCATGGCGGTCATCCAGGAGGTCGAGATCTCCGAGCCGTTCGACTGCGCGAACATCGACGCGCCGACGTGCGACCAGGCGCAGGTGGACCGCCAGCTCGACGAGCTCTACAAGCTCGGCGTCCGCTCGTCCCTGCTCCTGAACAAGTTCGACAACCCACTGACCGGCGTGCGCTTCGACGCCGGGATCACCGGCGTCGTCATCAACGAGGGCAACAAGGCGAGCGCCGGCCAGTACTGGAGCGCGGAGACCTGCAAGGGCGCGCTGGCCGACAACACGATCCAGACGCTGTCGCCGCAGGCCGATGCGGTGTTCAGTCAGCTGCTGGCCACGGTCGGCATCCAGTCGGGGACGACCCCCAACTATCCACCCGCGCCGCACTGCAACACCCGCGGCCTGACGACGCTGGGCAAGCACGTCGTCAACCGGATGATGGACCTGAAGATGATCGTGAACCCCGACCACATGAGCCAGGCCGGGGTGGACGAGACGCTGACGCTGCTCGAGGCGCGCGACTACTCCGGCGTCATCTCACCGCACGGCTGGATGGACCCGGGCAACTGGCCGCGGCTTTGGAAGCTCGGCGGCATGGCGTTCCCCGGCCACTCGAGCGCGACGTCCTACGTGGACGAGTGGAAGAAGTTCCGCCCGAAGTCGACGCCGTACAAGTTCGGCTGGGGCTACGGCGCCGACCTCGGCGGCCTCTCCCACCAGCCGGAGGTCGAGGGCGACGGCGCCATCACCTACCCCTTCAAGTCCTACGACGGCTCGGTCACCTTCGAGCGTCAGAAGACCGGCGACCGGACCTTCGACTACACGAAGGAGGGCGTCGCCCACTACGGCCTGTACCCCGACTGGTTCGAGGACCTGCGCCGCCTCGGCGGGCAGGCGATGGTCGACGACATGCTGGCCGGCGCCGAGTCCTACCTGGAGATGTGGGAGCGAGCCGACGGCGTTCCGGACACCGCCTGTCATACCCGCGGCGGACCGATCGGCCCCGGCGGCCGTGGCGACCTCCACATCGGCCCGGACTGGGTGACCCTGCTGAAGTCCGCGGGCCAGCCCCAGCAGCGCACGCGCGCCTGGAGCTGGTGCGTGCGGGGGCCCAGGAACGTCGACAAGGCGGACGTCGCCGTGCTGTCGAAGGCCGGCCGCGTCGAGCTCGTCGGCACCACCGCGCGGCGCTTCGCCGGGCCGTTCCGGGTCGGCAACCGCGCGTCCTTCAAGGGCATCAAGCGCCGCGGGCGCTACGTCGCGCTCGCCCGCCGGGGCCGCATCCGCGCGGCCGGCGCGGCCGCCAGGACGCTCAAGCGCAAGGCCGTCAAGCGCGACATCCGCCGCGTGGCCGCCGCTCGGGCGTCCCAGGTCACCAAGCCCGCCTTCACCCCCGCCGACGCCCAGCGCGCCGGCCGGCTGACCGGCTACGCCCTCGCGGGCGCGTCGAACCCGGAGCTCAACCGGGCCTTGACGCTGTACTGCCAGCTGCAGCTGGGCTGAGCAGCTCAGATCGCGGCCGGGCCCTACCTCAGGCGGCGGCGGGGGCGGCGTCCGCGATCAGCTTCTTGAGCTTGCGGCGCGGCGCGGTGAGACCGGTGCGCTCCAGGACCTCGTCGGCGAGCTGGAGGTAGTCGACCCCGAGATCGGGCCGGTGGTCGAGGATCGACTTCGCCCGCTCGGCGGACTCGGCGTAGGCGATGGAGGAGCGGATGACGGTCTCGAAGACCTTGTCCGGGAAGTGCTCCTTGAGCGACTCGAAGGCCTCGCGCGAGTGGACGGTGCGCATGTCGGCGATGTTGAGCACGACGCCCAGCCAATCGAGGTCGTCGTTGTAGTACTCCTTGGCCTGCTCGACCACCTCGAGGGCGCCCTCGACGCCCTGGAGCGCGAAGTACTGGGCCTCCGAGCTGATCAGTGCGTAGTCGGCGGCCACGAGTCCGTTGACGGTCAGCAGGCCGAGTGCGGGCGGGCAGTCGACGAGGATGACGTCGTGGCGCTTGCGCGCGTCCTTGAGCGCCTTGCGCAGGACCAGCTCGCGGCCCATCTTGCCGCTCAGTGACCGCTCCACCTCGGCGAGGATGGGGGAGGCGGGCATGACGCCGTCGTGCTCGGCGTCCTTGGCCTTGGCCTTGCCGGCGAGGACGTCGGCCACCGTCGGGGTGGCGTCCGGGGCGACGTCGAAGTAGTCCGACAGGTTCCCCTGCGGGTCGAGGTCGATCGCCAGCACGTCGAGATCGAGCCGACGGAGGACGTCGGTCAGCGTGCGAACGGTCGTTGTCTTGCCCGTGCCCCCCTTGAGGGACAGGACGGCAATGGTCGTGGCGGCCATGAAGGCCGCTCACGTTAGTCGGCTGAAGCGGTCGCGGTCGGGACCGCGGACCCGACGGTCGCCGTGTCCAGGAAGAACAGCGTGTGGCGACCCACCGTGATCTGGTCGCCGTCCTTGAGCGGGCTCCATTCGACGCGGCGGCCGTTGACGTAGACGCCGTTCAGCGAGCGGTCGTCGAGCACCCGCGTGCCGTCGGCCTGGTGGACGATCAGGGCGTGCCGGCGGGAGACGGTGGCGTCGTCGAAACGCACGTCGGCGGCCAGGGAACGGCCGATCCGCGTCCACTCGCGCTGGACCGGGACGACCTGCTGGTTGCCCGAGTCCTCGAAGGCGAGGTACTTGCCCGGGACGGTCAGCTGGTCGCGCGCCTCAGCCACCCAGCTGGGCTGGGCGGCGTCGGGTTCAGGAGCAGGCTCCGCGTTCGCCGGCATGCCGGCCCCGGACAGGGGCAGCGTCCCGGTGGCTTCGAGATCGCTGGGCAGACGTGGATCCATGGTCAGTTCTCCTTTGTGCAGCAGGGGCGAGATCCGGCGGGCGGTCCTCGCAACCTTCTCCGCCGACCAATATACGGGCGCGCACTCATCCCCGCCGTGGACTTGAAGGGCTTTTTACCCAGGGGGCGAACTCCCGGAAACCATGGCTTCGACAACGCCTCCTCGCACGCTGCGGCGCGTGCGCTCCCGGGCCTTCGAGATCGAGGCGGCCCTGTTGCGGGCTTCCGTCGACGCCCTCGCCGCGGTCCGCCCGGCCTGCCGCCACTGCCACCGTACGCCCCTCGTGGGCGAGCGCATCCACATCTACGAGGGTCGCCACCGCACGGACGTGGTGTGCGACCTGTGCCGCCCGCTGCGCACCGCCGCGCCCGATCGCACGGAGCTCGTGCGCTCCGCGGAGCAGGGCGCGTCGGTGCAGATGCTCGACCGCGCCTGACGCGGGCTGGTAGACATCCGCCCGTGCACGGGCGGCGAGTGATCATCACCGGCGCGGCGCGCGGGATCGGCGCCATGACGGCGCGCAGGCTGCACGCCCGGGGCGCCCGCGTGGCGCTGCTGGGTCTCGAGCCCGACCTGCTGGCCGGGGTCGCCACCGAGTGCGGCGACGCGCCGTGGGTCGAGTGCGACGTCGCCGACCGCGCCGCGGTGCAGGCGGCCGTCGAGGACTGCGTCGGGCGGCTGGGTGGGCTGGACGTCGCGGTCGCGAACGCCGGCGTCGGAGCCCAGATGACGCTGATCGACGGGGACGACTCCGTCTGGGACACGAGCTTCGCGGTCAACCTCGGCGGCTCCTTCAACCTCGTCCGCGCCGCCGGGCCGCACATCAGCCACCCGCACGGCTACTTCCTGATGACGGCCTCGCTGGCGGCGGCGGTGCACCTGCCGCTGATGTCGGCCTACTGCGCCTCCAAGGCCGCCGTCGAATCGCTCGGGGACTCCCTGCGCATCGAGCTGCGACCGTCCGGCGCGAAGGTGGGCGTCGCCTACTTCGCCGAGCTCGACACGGACATGACCTCGCGCGGCTTCGCCACCGAGGCCGCGGCGCGGATGCCCCTCGGCGGGCACGGCCACCTGCCGGTGAGCCCGGTCGAGCCGGCCATCGAGGCGATCGTGCGTGGCATCGAGAAACGCTCGCGCCGGATCGTGTCCCCTTGGTGGGTCGCGGCGGCGCTGCCCACGCGGATGATCGTCCAGCGCGCGGTCGAGCTGCAGGCGCGGCGCGGGCTGGCCAGGACGCTCGAGATCGCGCGCGCCGAGCGCCCGGGGATGACCACCGAGCAGCCCCGCTGAACCGCGCTCCGGCACTTCGCCCGCACCGACCGGATGTCGCGGAGCGCGGTACGGCCGCCGCAGCGCCCGCACCGGCACGTAGGATGCGCCGACAGATGGATCCCGTCACCACCAGCGTCACCGTCGACAAGCCCCGCGAGGAGGTGTTCGCCTACCTGGCGGACATCGCCAACCACGCGGAGTTCATGACGCCGCTGTTCGACGACTGGCGCCTGACCCGCGAGGACTCCTACGGCACGGGCGCCGGGGCGCGCTTCCGCGCCCAGGGCCGCATGGATCGCTTCGGCTGGGGCGAGATCAACTTCCTCGAGGTCGAGGCGCCGCGCCTGATCGTCGGCGTCGGCCGGGGTGGCAAGTACAACCGCATCAAGACCTACTGCGAGTGGACGCTCGAGCCCGCGGGCCAGGACGGCACGCGCGTGACGCTGATGTGGGAGACGGAGCCGCCGCTGCCCACGGACCGCATCGTCGAAGCGCTGTCGCGGCGGCGCGCCTGGTTCAAGCGCGGCTCGCGCAAGGCCCTCAAGGCGCTGCGCACGCGCCTCGAGGAGGGACGCGCCAAGGGGGAGCGGACCACCGTCTCCGGCCTGTACCCTTCGCCGCGCGTATGAAGCGGCTCCTCCTCGCCCTGACCATCATGGCCGCCGTGGCCGCTTCCGGCTGCGGTTCGTCGGACCCCGGCAGCGCCGTCGTCGAGGCGGACACCGAGGGCGTCTGGGTCGACGTCGGCCCGCTGGACTACCACATCCAGGGCTCGCGCCAGCTCAACGCGGCCCAGGTGCCGGACGACCGGTACCTCGCCGGCCTGGGCCAGGGCGTCACGGAGCCGAAGGCCGACGAGATCTGGTTCGCGGTCTTCCTGCGCATCGAGAACAAGACGGACCAGGCCGCGCAGACGGCCGAGGAGTTCGAGATCGAGGACACGGAGGGCAAGGTCTTCAAGCCCGTCGAGCAGGACACGGCGACCAACCCGTTCGCCTACCAGCCGAGCAAGCTGGGCGCCAGCGAGGTCATGCCGCACCCGGACTCGACGCAGGAGTTCGATTCGACCGCGGGCTCGATGCTGCTGTTCAAGCTCCCGCTGACCACGATCGCCGACCGCCCGCTCGAGTTCCACATCAAGGCGCCCCCCGGCGAGGCCGAGCCGGCCGACGCCGAAGTCGACCTCGACGTCTGACGCTCGCGCCTCGCGGCGCCCGTCCGGGCATTTCGGCATTGAAGGGGTGAGGGCGTCAACTGCGTCGGTTGGGTACCGGTTGCTCCGAACTCCGCTCCGTAGGTACCGGTTTCCGGAACCAACGAAGCGCGGTTCGCGCTGACCGGTACCCACAGAGCACGGTTCCGCCCGAACCCATTCCCTCAATGCCGCAGTTCTGTCCCGGGCTGCGGTCTGAGCCCTAGAGCGCGGCTTCCAGCACTGTCTTGGCGGCGGGCGCGGCGGTCGCGCCGCCCGCGCCCTGGCCGACGAGCAGCACGGCCACGACGACCTTGGCGTCGCGCGCAGGGGCGAACGCGACGAACCACGCGTCCGTGTCGGTGGTGTCGTCCTCGATGACGGGCTCCGCGGTCGGGTCGGTCGTGTCGGGCTTCACGGTGGTGCGCAGCTCGGCCGTGCCGGTCTTGCCCGCCACGGGGACGCCGGGGATCGCGGCGGCCGCGCCCGTCCCGCCCTTGACGACCGCGCGCATGAACTTCGTGATCGTCCTGGCGTGCTTCGCGGAGGTCGCGCGCGACTCGCGGCCCTGCGCGCCGCGCAGGAACACCGGGCGGACGTGGCGGCCGTGGTTGGCGATCGCGCCCGCGACCTCGGCCATCCGCAGCGGGGTGGAGGTCACGCGGCCCTGGCCGATCGCGCTGGAGCCGACGGCGAGGTCATCGCCGATCTCGGACGCGGGCGGGATCGACGACGGGGGCGCGCCCGGGATGTCGGAGGTCTCGTTGAAGCCGAAGCGCTCGGCGGCGGCGACGAGGCGCTTGGCGCCCAGCTTGGCGCCCAGCGGCGCGAACACGGAGTTGCACGACTCGGCGAAGGACGCCTCCAGCGATCCGCCGCACGCCTCGCCGTTCGCGTTCTCGAGACTCACACCCGCCAGCGTCGTCTCCGTCTGGACCGGATAGCTCGATGACGCCTTGGCGATGCCGGCGTCGAGAGCGGCGGCGAGTGTGACGATCTTGAAGGTCGAACCCGGCGGCTGCGGTGCGCTGTAGCCGATCCCGGCCAGTGCCAGGACCTCGCCCGTGTCCGGGCGCATGACCGCGATGCCGCCGTAACGGCCCGCCAGCGCGGCGATCGCGGCCTCCTCGACGCCGAGGTCGATCGACGTCCGCACCGCGCCGCCCTGCCGCGCGTCGGCTCTGCTCAGGACGCGGGTGCCGGCCCTCAGCGTCCCGCCGAAGGTGCCCGCCAGGCGCGCCTCGAACTGACGCTCGAGGCCGGTGAGCCCGACGATGGCCCCGTCCGGATAGCCCAGCGCGGCGTAGCGGTCGCGGTCCTCGTCGGGGATCGGGCCGACGGAGCCGGCGATCTCCGCCGCCAGCGGTCCGATGTCGGAGGCGCGGTCCGGCCCGGTGGCGATGACGGCGCCGTCGCGGGCCTGGAGCGTCCCGCGCGGCGGGATCACGACGGAGCTCTTGAGCGCCTCACCGTCCCGCAGGCCGGGGAACACGAGCCGGCGCCGGAACACGACGCCGGCGATGTCGTTCTCCGTCGTGACCTCGAGGCGAAGGGTGCCGCGCAGCTCCCCGAAGCGGCGCGTCACCGCGCGCATGCCGACGAGGTACGCGCCGTCCTCCTCCCGGAGCTTGCCGGTGTGGCGCACGCGCTCGAGGCTGGCGTCCTGGACCGCGCGGCGGTAGAGGCTCTGGAACCCGCCCCGGGACAGCTTCGCGCGTGACGACGCGGCGAGCAGCGCGTACATCCCGCCGTAGTCGCCCCGCTCCCACGCGCGCACGAACCGGTCGGCGACGACGCGCTCCCGGGACCGGTGCTGGGAGCCGACCAGGGTGCCGATCGCGAACGCTGCGACGGCGAGGGCGACGAGCGGAAGCGCCCGCGCGAAGAGGCGATGGCGGCGGGTCGGAGAGGCGGGAAACGACGGTCGGGGCACGAAGGGCTTTCAATACTGACTGTGTCAGCGGTCGATTGGATCATTGTCGGCGTCGTCGTGCTTCTCGCCCTGTACGGCTACGCACAGGGTTTTCTCGCGGGCGCGCTCACGCTGGCGGGCTTCGCGGCGGGCGCGTTCGTCGGCACGCGCCTGGGCCCGCTGCTGCTCTCGGACGGCGCCGACTCCCCGTATGCCCCCGTGTTCGGCCTGGCCGGGGCGCTTCTGGCCGGCGCGGTGCTGGCGTCGGGCTTCGAGGGCGTCGGCACGCGGTTGCGCTTCGCGCTGCGACGCGCGCCGGGGCTCGGCGTGGTGGACGGGCTGCTGGGCGCGGTGCTGATGGCCGCCGTCGGGCTCGGAGTGGCGTGGGTAGTGGGCGCGATCGCGCTCCAGACCCCGGGCGCTCGGCAACTGCGGCGCGACATCCAGCGCTCGGCGATCCTGGCGGGGCTCAACGACGTCCTGCCGTCGCGCGACCTGCTCAACGCGCTGGCGCGCTTCGACCCGTTCCCGTCCGTGACCGGGCCGGGCGCCGGCGGCGTCGAGGCGCCCGAGCCGAAGATCGCGCGCGACCCGCAGGTGCGGGCGGCGGCGCCCTCCGTGGTCAAGATCCTCAGCACGGCGTGCGGCCTCGGCGTCGAGGGGTCGGGCTGGATCGCCGCACCGGGGCTCGTCGTCACCAACGCACACGTCATCGCCGGGGCGGACGACACGACGGTGGGCGGGGAGGACGCGACCGCCGTGCACTTCGACCCCCACGACGACCTCGCGGTGCTGCGGGTGGACGGCCTCGACGGCCGGCCGCTGCCGATCGCGCGCAACCCGCGCGAGGGCACGAGCGCGGCGATCCTCGGCTACCCGCTCGACGGTCCCTACCGGGTGCGCGCGGCGCGACTCGGGCTGACGCGCAACGTGCTCACCGAAGACGCCTACGGCCGCGGGCCGACCCGCCGCAGCGTCGTCGCGCTGCGCGGGAAGGTCCAGCCGGGCAACAGCGGCGGCCCCGTCGTGGACGGCCGCGGCCGGGTGGTGGCGACGGTGTTCGCGGCGACCACGTCCGGCCCGCGGGGCGGTTACGGGGTCCCCAACGCGCGCGTGCGCGAGGCGCTGCAGGATTCGTCCGACCCGGTCTCCACCGGGCCATGCGCCCGTTAGGGGTGCCGAGGCCGGATCGTTTGCGCCCCTGTGGCCGAGGCGGGCCCCGAGGCCCTATCTTCGGCCATTCATGGCCAAGACCCTCGTCATCGCCGAGAAGCCCTCCGTGGGCCGCGACTTCGTGCGCGTGCTGCCCGGGACCTTCGAGAAGCACGAGGGGTATCTGGAGGCCGAGGGCTACGTCGTCACGTGGGCGGTCGGGCACCTCGTGCAGCTCGCCGAGCCCGAGGAGTACGAGCCCAAGTACAAGAAGTGGCGGATGGCGGACCTGCCGATCATCCCCGACAACTTCAAGCTGGTCGTGCGCGACGAGCGCTCCAAGAAGCAGATGTCGGTGATCTCCAAGCAGCTCAAGCGCGACGACGTCGACCAGGTCATCAACGCCTGCGACGCCGGCCGCGAGGGCGAGCTGATCTTCGCCTACATCTTCGAGAAGGCGAAGGCCAAGAAGCCCGTGCAGCGGCTGTGGTTGTCGTCGATGACCCAGGGCGCGATCCGCGACGCGTTCTCGCGCCTGCGTCCCTCCGAGGAACTGGCGCCGCTCGAGCAGGCCGCGCGCTCGCGCTCCGAGGCGGACTGGATCGTCGGCATGAACGCGACCCGGGCCGCCACCATCCGCCTGCGGTCCTCCTTCGACGGCGCCGTCTCGCTCGGCCGCGTGCAGACGCCGACGCTGGCGCTGATCGCCCGCCGCGAGGAGGAGATCCGCGCCTTCAAGCCCGAGCCGTACTGGATCGTCGACGGCGCCTTCGAGGCGGACCCGAAGCGCACCTACGGGGGTCGCTTCTTCGCCGGCACCCAGCCGCGCCTCAAGACGGAGGCCGAGGCGGTGGCCGTCGTCGAGGCCGTCAAGGGCGGCCGCGGCGAGATCACCAAGCTCGAGAAGACCAAGCGCTCGGAGAAGGCGCCGCTGCTCTACGACCTCACGTCGCTGCAGCGGGACGCCAACACGCGCTTCGGCTTCAGCGCCCGCCGCACCCTGGCGGCGGCGCAGCGGCTCTACGAGGAGCACAAGGCGCTCACGTACCCGCGTACGAACTCACGGTTCCTGTCCTCGGACATGGCGGGCGAGATCAAGCCGACCGCCGAACTCGTCGGCCACAACCCGGACTACAAGAAGGCCGCCGCCTTCGTCACCGGCATGGACGTGCTGCCGCTCGGCAAGGTCATCAACGACGAGAAGGTCACCGACCACCACGCGATCATCCCGACGCGCTCCGAGCACAAGCTCGACAAGATGAGCGACGACGACCGCCGCGTGTACGACATGGTCGCCCGCCGCTTCCTGGCCGTCTTCCACCCGGAGGCCGTCTTCGAGAACACGCGCCTGGAGACGACGGTCGCCACCCACATCTTCCGCACCAGCGGCAAGGTCCTGGTCGTGCCGGGCTGGCGCGGGGTGTACGGCGAGGGCGATCCGGACGCCGGCAAGGACCGCGACGACGACGACTCCGGAGGCGAGCAGCGGCTGCCCAAGCTGGAGAAGGGCGAGACGGTCGACGTCCGCGACGTCCACTTCGAGGCCAAGGAGACCAAGCCGCCACGGCGCTACTCCGACGCGTCGCTTCTGGGCGCCATGGAGACCGCGGGCAAGCTCGTCGACGACGACGCGATGCGCGAGGCGATGAAGGAGTCCGGCATCGGCACGCCGGCCACGCGCGCGACGATCATCGAGCGTCTCATCTCCGTCGGCTACGTCGAGCGCGACGGCCGCGCGCTGGTCGCCTCCGAGAAGGGGCTGAACGTCATCCGGCTGCTCGACGGCCACGTCCTCACCGAGCCGGCGCTGACCGGCGACTGGGAGAAGCGCCTCGAGGACATCGAGCACGGGCGCGACTCGCGCAGCAAGTTCATGGCCGACATCGCGAAGTTCGCGGGCGCGACGGTCGAGGAGCTCGACGCCAAGCTCAAGGACGTCAAGATCGAGCGGGCGTCGCTCGGGCCGTGCCGCGTCTGCGGGCAGGAGATCAAGGAGAACCGCAAGGGCTTCTCCTGCTGGTCGCGCGAGGATCCGGGCTGCGGTTTCGTGATCTGGAAATCCAAGGCGGGCAAGAACCTGACGCCGGCGATCGCCCGCGAGCTGATCGACACGGGCTACACGGCCAAGCAGGTCACCGGCTTCAAGGGCAAGTCCGGGCGCTCGTTCCGGGCCAAGCTCGCGCTGCGCCAGTCCGAGGAGGGCAAGTGGCGCGTCGAGTTCGACGAGCCCTGGGCGCAGGAGGGCGGCGCGGCCGCCAAACCCCCGGAGCCCGCCGAGGCCGAGGGCGCTCAGACCCCCGCCGAGGCCACCGCTGCCTGAGCTCGGCGACCTGCCCTTCGAGGAGCGTCGCGATGTCGACGGCTGGCGCGCCCGCCGCGCGCGCCTGGGCGGGGCGCTCGGATGTGAGCGGCTGGGGGTCTCCGCATGGGAGCTCCCGCCGGGGCAGACCGCCTACCCGTACCACTTCCACCTCGGTGACGAGGAGTTGCTCGTCGTGCTGGCCGGGACGCCGGACCTGCGGACGCCGGACGGCTGGCGCACCCTCGCCGAGGGGGAGCTGCTCTCCTTCCCGGCCGGCGCCGGCGGCGCCCATCAGCTCGTCAACCGCTCCGATGGCGTCGTCCGCTTCCTGGCCGTGTCCACCTCGGGGACGCCGGACGTCGTCCTGTACCCGGACTCGGGGAAGGTCTGGTCGGGCGAGCGCCACCCCGACGGGTCAGGGCTCGGGTTCGTCTTCCGGGAGGCCGACGGGGCCGACTACTACGACGGCGAGGGTTTGCCAGGTTAGTTGAACGGGAACGTTTGCGCCATGCTCAGGCGCGTTTCCATCCTCGCTGCACTCCTCTTCGCGGCCGTCGCCGCACCCTCCCAAGCCATCGTCGGCGGGCAGAACGCCTCACCGGGCGAGTACCCCTCGGTTGCCTCGATCAGCTACGGGGCCTTCAGCTGCACCGGCACGCTGATCGCGCCGGACAAGGTCCTCACCGCCGGCCACTGCTCGTCGGTCACCGGCGCCGCCGTGGCGACGCCCGCCTCCTGGCCGGCGCCCCTGATCGACGTGCGCATCGGCGGCACCAACGAGGGCGAGGGCGAGCGGGTCCCGGTCGCCTCCGTGACGATGCACCCGAACTACCTGCTCGGCCAGGGCTACGACATCTCCATCCTCAACCTGTCGAAGAGCTCCACGAAGGCGCCGACCAAGGTCGCCGGCACGGGCGAGACCGGGCTGTGGGCCGCCGGCGCGACGGAGACGATCGTCGGCTGGGGCGTGACGTCCGAGGGCGGCGACGCCCCGAGCGTCCTCCAGGAGGCGCAGGTCCCCGTGACCACCGACGCTTACTGCGGCAACGCCTACTCGGACTTCGACGCGAAGACGATGCTGTGCGCCGGGTATCCGCAGGGTGGCGTCGACACCTGCCAGGGCGACTCCGGCGGCCCGATGTTCGGCGGCGGCCGCGTCGTCGGCTCGACCTCGTTCGGCGAGGGCTGCGCGCGCGCCGGCAAGCCGGGCGTCTACGCCCGCGTCGGTGACACACTGCTGCGCGAATGGATTCGCTCGAAGGCACCGGCCGGCGTCGCCTGACCTACGGAGACCACCCGGCGCAGACCGGGGATCTCCACCTTCCTCCCGACGGCTCGGTCCCTGACCGGGCCGTCGTGCTCTGGCACGGCGGCTCGTTCCTGGCCGACTACGGGCGCGCGATGCTCGACCCGCTGGCCCGCGAGCTGGCCCGCCGAGGCGTGGTCGCCTACAACGTCACCTACCGGCGGCTGGGCGCCGACGGCGGCGTGCCGGAGACGTTCGACGACGCGCTGGCCGCCGTCGACGCGATCGTCGCCGAGCTGGGGCTGACCGCGCCGCCCGCGGGCATCGGGCTGTCGGCGGGTGCGCCGCTGGCGCTGCACGCCGCCGCTCGCGGTCGCCTGTCGCGCGTGGTCGACATCGCCGGCGTGGCCGGGCTGGCCCTGGTCGCCCGGACGGTCGGGCCGCGCTCGGGCGTCTGGCAGCTGTTCGGGGCCGGGCCGGACGAGGCGCCCGCGGCGTACGCCGAGTTCGATCCCATGGCCCAGACGCTCGCGGTGCCCGTTCTCGTGCTGCACGGGGACCGGGACGACGTCGTCCCCGTCGCGCTGAGCCGCGCCTATGCGGATCACGCGAAGGCCGAGCTCGTGATCGTGCCGGGGGCAGGCCACTTCGACCTGCACGGGCGCGACGCCCCGGCCCCGCCGGAGCTCTTGGCCTTCCTCGGGTTCTAGAGGGTGCGCAGGCGGTCGAGCAGGCGCTCGACGAGGGTGGGTCGGCGCGCGGCGGCCTGCGACTCCGGGAAACGGAGCTCGAGCACCGCATCGACCACCGGGCGGGCGGCCCCGCCGTCGGTGGACCAGGCGATGTAGAGCTCCTCGCTGCGCAGCAGATGCGCGAGCGCTCCGGCGAGCGCCAGATCGTCCTCCGTGTGCGCCACTGGGAGGTGGAGAGCTGTCATCAGTGCACTTAACGGCACGATGCAGCCAGAAGTTGTGCGAGCCGTGACAAGATGCGTCAGAACGTCCGACGGGACGGCGACGATGGGACGTTGTGTCCCTGACGCTCGTCACCGGTCCCGCCAATGCCGCCAAGGCCGGCACCGTGCTGGGCGGCTTCCGGGAGGCACTCGCGCGGTCCGGGTCGCTCCGGCTCCCCGGGCCCGAGCCGCTGCTCGTCGTCCCCACCGCGGCCGACGTCGAGCCCTACCAGCGCGAGCTGGCGGCCTCGGGGGCGGTGTTCGGCGGGGAGGTGCTCACGTTCTCGCGGCTGCTGGGGACGATCGCGCGGCGCGCGGGCTACCGGCGGCGGCGGCTCGGCTTCGTCGCGCGCGACCGCGTGGTGGCGGCCGTCGTCACGGGCGCGCGGTTGCGGGTCCTGGGGGAGAGCGCGCGGACGCCCGGCTTCGCGCGCGCCGCGGGCCGGCTCTTCTCCGAGTTGCAGCGCGCCGCGATCGCGCCCGAGCGCTTCACGGCGGGCCTGCGCGCCTGGGTGACCGCGGAGGGTGGCGGCCGGGCGGCCTACGCCGAGGATGTGGCCGGGCTGTACGCCGCCTACGTGCGCCGGCTGGGCGAGCTCGGCCGGGTCGACCCCGAGGGCTACGCGTGGGGCGCGTTGGACGCCCTGCGCGCCGACGCGGCGGCGTGGGGCGGCCGCCCGGTCTTCCTCTACGGCTTCGACGATCTCACGCCCACCCAGCTCGACGCGGTGGAGACGCTCGTGCGCGTGTGCGACGCCGACGTCACGCTGTCGCTGACGTTCGAGCCCGGTCGCGCCGCGTTCGCCGCCCGCGCGGCAACGGTCGAGACCCTGCGGCCACTCGCCGCCTCGGTGGTCGAGCTGCCCGGCGGCGGCGAGCGCTCCGCGCCCGCGCTGCACCACCTCGAACGCCACCTGTTCGACGGCGGGGCTGCGCGCGTCGCCCCCAACGGCGCGGTGCGGCTGCTGGAGGCGGGCGGCGAACGGGCCGAGGCGGAGCTGATCGGCGCTGCCCTGCTCGAGCTGGTGGAGGCGGGCGCGGCACCGGCGGACATCGCGGTGCTCGTCCGCACGGCCGAGGAGGCGCCGCTGCTCGCGCAGACGCTCGAGGCCTACGGCCTGCCGGTCGACCGCGCCGAGCGCCCGCGCATCCGGGACACGCGCCTGGGCGCGGGCCTGCTCGCCTGCGGCCGCGCCGCGCTCGGCGGCACCGCGGGGGACCTGCTGCGCTGGCTGCGCACGCCCGGCAAGGTCGCCGCCCACGAGACCGTCGACGCCCTCGAGCGCCGCCTGCGCCGCGCCGGCGTCGCCACCGCCGCCGAAGCCATCGCCCTCCTCACCAAAGACGAACCGCGCTCCAACGGTTCCGGTCACGACGAACCGCGCTCCGACGGTTCCGTTCTACGGAACCCACGCAGCGCGGTTGGCGACGACCGGAACTCTCGCAGCGCGGTTGCCCCGCCGGCGGACGACCTGCCCGCTGCCGTCCACGCCTCCCTTAGTGCCCTCAAAGCTGCGGCAGACGAAGGCGCACCGGCGTTCCTCGATGCGCTGGAAGCCGAGCTCGACGGGATCTGGACCGCGCCCCACCACCGCCAGGCCGCGGTGCTTGACGCCGAAGGATTGGAAGACGCCCGCGTCGCCGCCGAGCTGCGCTACGCGGCGAAGGAACTGAGAGAGCTCGCCGACGCCGGGCTCCCGAGCACGCCGGAGGAGATCCTCGCCACGCTCGGCGCGGTCGAGGTGCGCACCGGGGGCGGCGGCACCGGGATCCTGCTGGCCGACCCGCTCTCCGTCCGCGCGCGGCGCTTCCGGGTCGTCGTCGTGTGCGGGCTGCAGGACGGCGCCTTCCCGCGCCGCCCCTCGCCCGAGCCGTTCCTCGACGATGCCGATCGCCGCGGCCTCGCCCGGGCGTCCGGGATCGTGCTGCCGCTGCACGAGGACGAGCTCGACCGCGAGCGCTTCCTCTTCTACACGGCCGTGTCGCGCGCCGAGGAGGTGCTGTTCCTGTCCTTCCGCGCGTCGGACGAGGAGGGGGAACCCGAGCTGCGCTCGCCGTTCGTCGACGACGTCGCCGACCTCTTCTCCGAGGCGCTCTGGAGCGGGCGCGGCCGCCGGCTGCTGGCGGAGGTGACCTGGCCGCCCGCACAGGCGCCGACGCCGCTCGAGCTGCGCCGGGCCCAGGCCGCCGATCGCGAGGAGCGCGCCGAGGCCGCGCCGCTGGCCCCGCCCGGCGCCGAGCTGTTCGCCGACCACGATCGCGAGAGCGCCCGTGGCCTCGAGGCGTTCGGGCTGTGCGGCGTCCGCTGGCTGGTCGAGCGCGTCCTCAAGCCGGGCCGGATCGACCCCGACCCGGAGCCGATGACGCGCGGCTCGCTCGCGCACTCGGTGCTGGAGCAGACGCTGCGCGCGCTCAAGGACCGAACGGGCTCGGCGGCGCTGACGCCGGGCTCGCGGGACGCCGCCCGCGCCGAGCTGGCCACGGCCATCGACGGGGTGCGGCGCACGCGTGCCGGCGCGGTGGCGCGGGCGGGCGTCCGCGCGCTCGAGGTCGAGCTGGCCCGCTGGATCGACCACGAGTGCGCGACGGGGCCGGGCTACGAGCCGCAGTGGCTCGAGTGGAGCTTCACCGAGGACGCGCCGCTGCGGCTGGACGGCATCGCGGTGACCGGCATCATCGACCGCATCGACGTCGGGCCGGCCGGCGCGATCGTGCGCGACTACAAGGCCAGCAAGGGCTTCCCGCAGGCCAACTGGGCCGCCGACGGCCACCTGCAGGCGGCGCTGTACGCGCTCGCCGCGCGCGAGCTGCTCGGCCTCGACGTCGCCGGCGCGCTCTACCAGCCGCTGCGCAACGCCGAGCTGCGCCCGCGCGGCGCGATCCGCTCGGGCGACGCGGCGGTCGGCGTCTTCGCCAACGACGTCCTCGACCCCGGCGCCTGGGAGACGCTGCTGGACGAGCTGCGCGCGGAGGCCGAGGACGCCGCCGCCCGCCTGCGCGCCGGCGAGGTCGTCCCGTCGCCCGAGCGCTGCACCCCGCGCGGCTGCGCCTACCCCGGCATCTGCCGCGCCCGCGACGCGGCGCCGCCGCCGCCGTCGTGACGAGGGCCTTCACGCCCGAGCAGCGCGCGGCGATCGAGGACCGCTCCGGCTCGTCTCTGCTCGCGGCCGCCGCCGGGTCGGGCAAGACGGCCGTGATGGTCGAGCGCTTCGTCGAGGCGGTCCTCCAGGACGGCGTCGAGGTCGGCGCGATCCTCGCCCTCACCTTCACCGAGAAGGCGGCCGGCGAGCTGCGCGACCGTGTGCGCCGCCGCTTCACCGAGCTGGGCGAGCACGAGCACGCGCGCACCGCCGAGGCGGCGGCGATCGGGACCATCCACGGGTTCTGCGCGGGCGTGCTGCGCGCGCACCCGTTCGCCGCGGGCCTCGACCCGCGCTACGCCGTCCTCGAGGAGGGCGCCGCCCGGCGGCTGCACGACGCCGCCTTCGACCGGGCGGTCGAGGCGTGGGCGTCCGCCGAGGGCGACGCCGCCGTCGACCTGCTCGCCGCCGCGCGCGACGACGTGCGCCAGATCGTCTTCGACGCCTACGCCGAGCTGCGCAGCCGCGGCATGCGCGCGCCGCGGCTCCCGGTCCCGGCCGAGGCGCCGCCTCCGGACCCGGCAACGCTGCTCGCCGCCCTGCGCGGCGCGGGCGCCTGCCTCGCGGGGGCGACGGGCAAGAGCGTCGAGGCGGGGCAGGACGCGCTGGAGGCGGCGTCGGGGCTGCTCGCCGGGCTCGGCCGCCGCGTCCCGTTCCCGACCGAGCTCGACACCGCGAAGCTCGGCCGCGCCGCCAAGGCGCTGAAGGAGCCCCCGTGTGACGCGTACCGGGAGGCGTGGGAGGCCTACCGGCAGGCCTGCGCCGACCATCACGCCCGCCCGGTCGTCGTCCTCGCCGACCGCCTGCTCGAGCGCTTCGCCGCCGAGGCGGCGCAGGCCAAGACCGCCCGCGCGGCGGTCGACTTCGAGGACCTCCAGCTGCTCGTCCGCGACCTGTTCGCCGAGGACGAGGCGCTGCGGCGCCGCTGGGCCGAGCGCTACGCGCTGATCATGGTCGACGAGTTCCAGGACACCAACCGGCTGCAGATGGACGTCCTGTCCCGGCTCGATCGCGAGAACCTCTTCGTGGTCGGCGATGCGTTCCAGTCGATCTACGGCTTCCGCCACGCCGACGTCGAGATCTTCCGCGAGCGGTCCCGCGCGCTCGGCTCGGAGCG
Source organism: uncultured Solirubrobacteraceae bacterium (assembly GCA_963740765.1). Lineage (GTDB taxonomy): Bacteria > Actinomycetota > Thermoleophilia > Solirubrobacterales > Solirubrobacteraceae > DATLGB01. The sequence continues at coordinate 229,218 of CAVUFN010000010.1, forward strand.
GACGCGCCGGCTGACGGCGAACTTCCGCTCGCGCGGCGATCTGCTCGAGGTCCTCAACGCCGCGTTCGCGCCGATCTTCGGGGCCGAGTTCGCGCCCCTGAGAAGCCCCCACCCACCCCGCCCCGCGCTCGCAGCCCCCGAGGGTCTGCTCTTCGACCCCGACCACGTCGGGGCCGTGCCCTCGGTCCCGCCCGTCGAACTGCTCGTCACCGACATGAGCGCCGACTGGGATGCGGTGGCGGGCATCGGCCTCGACATCCCCGGCGAGCGCGCGTGGCGGCGGGCGGAGGCGCGGTCGGTCGGCCGCCGCCTCGCCGACGAGATCGCGCGCGGACGCCGTCCGGGGGAGATCGCGGTGCTCGTCCGTGCCGCTGCCTCGCTGCGCCTGATCGAGCAGGCGCTGGAGGAGCAGGGCCTGCCGACCTACGTCGTCGGCGGCCGCGGCTACTGGTCCCAGGAGCAGGTGCGCGACGGCCTCGCCTACCTGCAGGTCCTCGCCAACCCGCTCGACGAGACCTCCCTCTACGCCGTGCTCGCCTCCCCGTTCGCGGGGGCCGGCGCCGAGGAGCTCGTCCACGTCGCCCGCGCCGGCCGCGAGGCCGGGGGCGCCTGGGCCGCCCTGCGCGCCCGCGCCGTCACCCACGCGGGAATCGAGCGGCTGACCGCGCTGATCGAGGCCGAGCGCGACCGCGCGGAGCGGCTGCCCGCCGAGGTGCTCCTGGAGCGGGCGATCGCCGCGACGGGCTACGACGTCGCGGTGCTCGGCCGCCCGGGCGGGGAGCGGCGGCTGGCGAACCTGCGCAAGCTGATGCGGCTGGCGCGCGAGTACGAGCGGGCGGAGGGGCGCGACCTGCGCGGCTTCCTGGCCTTCGCGCTCACGCAGGACCTGTCCGGCGCGCGCGAGGGCGAGGCGGCGCTGGAGGGGGAAGGGCTCGACGCCGTGCGGCTGATGACGATCCACCGGGCGAAGGGCCTGGAGTTCCCGGTCGTCTGCGTCGCCGACCTCGGCCGGCAGGGACCGGGCGGGGGGCCGCCTCTGCTGCTCGGCGCCGACGGCCGCGTCGGCGTGCGCTTCAAGGCGCTCGGGATGCCCACGGGCGTGCAGGCGCTCGACTACCCGGCGCTGCACCAGGAGCGGATCGCCCGCGAGGACGCCGAGGAGCGGCGGCTGCTCTACGTGGCGATGACCCGGGCGGAGGAGCTGCTGATCCTGTCCGGCGGCTACGACCTCGCCAAGCGACCCGACCCGCGGCCGGGTGGCGCGCCGATCGCCTGGATCCTGCGGGCGCTCGACGGCGTCGTCGAGCCGCGTCGTAATCCAACCTCGCTTCGCTCGGAAGCGGCCGTCCTGACCGCCGCACCCGCGCACCGCGCCCGGCCCGGCGGCACCGCGCTGCCCGCGCCGGTCACCCTCGGCGGCATCACCCCGCCCACCCCGGCGCCCGCGCTCGCCGCCCCCAGCCGGCTCTCCTTCTCCAGCCTCGGCGAGTACGACCGCTGCGCCTACCGCTGGTACCTGCGCCGCGTCCTGCGCCTCCCGACCGTCACGCTGGACCCAGGGGACACCCCCCTCGGTCCGCGTGAGGTGGGCTCCGGGGACAGTCCCCAGAGCCCGGGGTTGGATCTGATGACGCGCGGGACGCTGGTGCACGAGCTGCTCGAGGACCTCGACTTCCACCGGCCCGGGCCGCCGACGGACCAGGCGATCGCGGCCGTGGCGGCCGAGAACGACGTCGAGCTGACCGCGGCCGAGGCGGCGGACGTCGCCCGGCTGGTGGAGGCGTTCGCGCGCTCGCCGCTGTGCCGGCGGCTGGCGCAGGCGCACGCCGTGCGGCGCGAGGCGCCGTTCACGTTCGCGCTGCACGAGGACAGCCGCGGGCCGCTCGTCAACGGGATCGTCGACGTGGTCGCCACGGAGCCGGACGGCGGCGTCCTGATCGTCGACTACAAGACCAACCCGCTGGAGGGGACGGATCCGGAGGCGCTCACGGAGGCCGACTACACGCTGCAGCGGCTCGTGTACGCGCTGGCCGCGCTGCGCGACGGCGCCCCGCGCGTCGAGGTGGCCCACTGCTACCTGGAGCGCCCGGATGCCCCCGCAACGGTCGTCTACGGGCCGTCCGACGCGCAGACGCTGGCCGGCGAGCTCGCGCGGCGTGCGGGCGGGTTGCTCGAGGGGGACTTCCGGCCCACGCCGGAGCCGCACCGCGAGCTGTGCGGCAGCTGCCCCGGGCGACGAGCGATGTGCTCGCACCCGGAGGCAGTGACGCTGAAGCCGCTGCTACGCCCGGCTGCGTGAGCCGCCGGTGCGGCCACCGAATCCGCCACTCAGTGGCGCGGCGGCGAGCAGGACGATGATCGCGGCGATGATGCCGACGATGGCCGGCAGTCCGAGCAGGCCGCACAGCCAGTAGACGAGCGCGGCGAGCAGGACGGCGATGATGATGCTGATCATGGGGTGAGCTGACCTCCTACCGGCCGGTTCCCGCACCCGGTCGGACGTCGTTTGATGGTTGGTGAGTCAGGCCTTTCCGTGGCGAAACGGCGGCAAACCCGCGCGGCGGTAATCTGCACCGCGCGCCCGGGCCGTCGGTCCGGACGCCGCCGACCGACCAGCGTGCGCACCATCGAACGAGACGCGAAGCCCGATTCCGACCGCAGTTCCCCCAGCCCCTCATCTTCGGCGGAGGAGCGCGCTGCCCGGGCGGCCGAGGACCGGCGGCTGCTGACGCGCTACCACCGGATGGGGGACACGTCCGCGCGCGAGCAGGTCGTCCAGCGCTTCCTGCCCCTCGCGCGCCAGCTCGCCCGGCGCTACGCCGGTGCCGGCGAACCGCTGGAAGATCTGGTGCAGGTGGCGAGCCTCGGCCTCGTCAAGGCCGTCGACCGCTTCGACCCCGCCCGCGAGGTCGCCTTCTCGAGCTTCGCCGTCCCGACCATCCTCGGCGAGCTCAAGCGCCACTTCCGCGACAAGGGCTGGTCGGTCCGCGTCCCGCGGGACCTGCAGGAGCTCGCGTTGCGCCTGGACCGCACGCAGGAGGACCTCGGCCGCGAGCTCGGCCGGGCGCCGACCACCGCGGAGGTCGCCAAGCGCCTCGACGTCTCCGAGGAGGACATCCTGGAGGCCCGCGAGGCCGCGCACGCCTACCGCGCCGTCAGCCTCGACCGTCCGCGCACCGAGGACGACGAGGGCGGCCCGGCCGTCTCCGACGCGATGGGCGGGGACGACCCGGGCTTCAGCCGCGCCGAGGACGCCGCCACCGTCGACCAGCTCCTGCGCGTGCTCGCGCCCCGCGAGCGCGAGGTGCTGCGGCTGCGCTTCAGCGAGGACCTCACCCAGCAGGAGATCGGCGACCGCATCGGCGTCTCGCAGATGCACGTGTCCCGTCTCATCCGCCAGGCCATCACCCGCCTCGGCGAAGCCGCCCAAGGTTGAGCCGCCTCCTCCTGGTCCGCCACGGCGAGTCCGCGTGGAACGCCGAGGGCCGCCTGCAGGGACAGGCGCAGGCGCCGCTGTCCGACCTCGGCCGCGAGCAGGCGCGCGCCCTCCGGCTGCCGGACCTGCCCGCGGTCGGCTCGGACCTCGAGCGGGCGGTCGAGACCGCGACCCTCGCGGGCTTCCCGGACATCCCGAGGGATGCACGCTGGCGGGAGCGCGGGCTGGGGGAGTGGGAGACGCATCTGGAGGCCGAGGTCGCGACGAAGGCCGACATGGCGCGCTTCCGCGCCGGAGAGCTCGTCCCGGCCGGCGGTGAGACGTGGGCTGCGTTCCAGGCACGGGTGGAGGAGGCGGCCGCGGAGCTGACCGAGGACACGATCGTCTTCACGCACGGAGGGTGCGTGCGCGCGCTCGTCGCCGCGGTGACGGCCGCCGACTACCGGACCGTGGCCGGACCCGCCAACACGAGCATCACCGTCGTGCGGACCGGGAAGCGACCCCGCATGCTGGCCTTCAACTGGACTCCCGAGCAGCCCGGCCTCGCGCCGGCGAGCGACCCCGGTGCCTGAGCTCAGAGCGCTCGCGCGCGACGTGATGGGCCTTCCCGAGCTTCGGCCGGGACAGCTGGAGGTCGCCGAGGCGGTCGTGGCCGGCCGCGACGCGCTGGCGATCATGGCGACGGGCTACGGGAAGTCGGCCATCTACCAGCTCGCCGGTCTCGGACGGGACGGGCCGACGCTGGTCATCTCGCCGCTGATCGCCCTGCAGCGCGACCAGGTCGAACGCCTGCAGGAGAACGACGGCCTGGGCGGCGCGGCGTCCGTCTCCTCCCACGTGCCCGAGCGCGAGCGCGAGGCCGCGCTCGACGACGCCGCCGACGACGCGCTCGAGTTCCTGTTCATGGCGCCCGAGCAGCTCGCCAACCCCGAGGTGCTGGCCGACGTCAAGGCAGCCGCGCCGTCGCTGATGGTCGTCGACGAGGCGCACTGCATCTCCGAGTGGGGGCACGACTTCCGGCCCGACTACCTGCGCCTCGGCGCGGTCGCGGAGGCGATCGGCCGGCCGCCGGTGCTCGCGCTCACGGCGACCGCGTCCCCACCCGTCCGCGACGAGATCGTCCGCCGCCTCGGCCTGACCGATCCGTTCGTCGCCGTCCACGGCTTCGACCGCCCGAACCTGCACTTCCGGGTCGAGCGCTTCCACGACGAGGGCGCCAAGGAGGAGGCGCTCGTCGAGCACCTCGCCGAGCTCGCCAAGCCCGGCATCGTCTACACCGCGACCCGCAAGGACGCCGAGCGCCTGGCTGACACGATCGCGGCGACCGGAATCCGGTGTGCGGCCTACCATGGCGGCATGGCCGCCGGTCTGCGCGAGGACGTCCAGTCGGCGTTCATGGACGACGAGACGGAGGTCATCGTCGCCACCACCGCGTTCGGGATGGGCGTCGACAAGCCCAACGTCCGCTTCGTGCTCCACCACACCGTCGCGGACGCCGTCGACAGCTACTGGCAGGAGGTCGGGCGCGCCGGTCGCGACGGCGAGCCCGCCGCCGCCGTCCTCCTGTACCGAGCGGAGGATCTCGGGCTGCGGCGCTTCTTCGCGGGCTCGGGGAAGGTGGACGCGCCGGCCATCCGTGCCGTGGCCGAGGCGCTCGCCGCCGGCGAGCAGGACCCGACCGTGCTGCAGGAGGAGACGGAGCTGTCGGCGTCCAAGCTGATGACCGCGGTCGGGCGGCTCGAGGACGTCGGCGCGGTCGAGGTGGCGCTGGACGGGCGCGTGGAGCCGACCGACTCGCTCGACGCCGACGCGGTGCTCGCCGCCGCCGAGGCCCAGGCCGACCGCGAGGCCTTCGACGAGTCGCGCGTCGACATGATGCGCGCCTACGCGGAGCTCCAGCACGCCTGCCGCCGCGAGTTCCTGCTGTCGTACTTCGGTGAGCCGACGAGCGGCCCGTGCGGCAACTGCGACCTGTGCGACGCGGGGGAGGCCCAGGCCGCTCCCGCCGACGCCCCGTTCGCCGTCGGCGCGCGCGTCACCCATCCCAAGTGGGGCGCGGGCACCGTGCAGCGCTACGAGGAGGACAAGCTGATCGCGCTGTTCGACACCGTCGGCTACAAGGCGCTCCTGCTCGAGGTCGCCGCCGAGCGGCTGGAGGCGGCATGAAGCGGCGGCTCGCCCTCGCGATCGGCCTGATGGCGCTGGCCGTGCCCGCGTCGGCGGGCGCGAACGTCCTCGTGATCGGCATCGACGGCCTGCGCTGGGACAAGCTGCAGGCGGTCATCGCCGAGGGCCGCGCACCCAACCTGGCCGGCCTGATCGCGCGCGGCGTCGGCGCGCCGACCGAGCTCCCGTACACCCCGCCCGCCGCCTTCACGGTCTCCGAGGTCGGCTGGTCGACGATCGCCGCCGGCGTCGGCCCCGAGAAGCACCTGGTCACCGGCCCGATCAACATGGACCCCGACCAGGCCGACAAGAACGGGCACCCGGACTTCCTGACGCGGATCGAGCAGCTCGCCCCGCAGCTGGACACCTTCTCGGCGACCGACTGGGGCAACCTCGGCTTGCACCAGAGCGGCGGACCGATCTTCTCCGACGCGATCGACATCAAGTACGCGGCCGCCGCGGAGGACACGATCGAGTCCTACGACCGCTTCGACCAGGCCGACGCCGACAACGCCGTCGAGCTCATCAACGGCGGCGGCCAGGACGCCGGCTTCGTCTACTTCGGCGTGGTCGACGAGGCTGCGCACGCCAAGGGGTCGGCGACGGCCTTCTACACCGACGCGATCGCCCGCACCGACGCCCGCATCGGCGGGGTGCTCAACGCCGCCCGAGGGTGGACGATCATCGTCACCACCGACCACGGCCAGCAGGACCTCCCGGTCGGCTCCATCGGCAGCCACGGCGGGCCCAGCGCGCTGGAGCGGACCTCGTTCGTGATCGCCGCCGGCCCGGGCATCGTCAGCGACTCGCGCCTGGGCCGCGCCCGCGTCGTCGACATCCACCCGACCGTCCTCGCCCGCGTCGGCCTGCCCGGGGCGGCCGACCTCGACGGCGTCCCGTTCGCCCTTTCCACCGAGGAGGAGGCCGCGAGCTTCTTCGGGCGCCAGACCGTCCTGCGCGACGCCGCGGTACGGGCGGCCAAGGGGCGCGAGCGCCGCCGGGCGGCCCGCCGCGCCCGCAGCCGCCGTCCCTAGACGGTCACGCCGCGGGCGGCGAGTTGCTCGCGCAGTCGCAGCAGCGCGAGGTCCTTGGCCTTCGCCTCGAGCATGACGTCGAAGTCGCGCAGGCCGGCGGCCGTGTCGCGCAGGAAATGCTCGAAGGCGATCGGGTCCACCATGTCGGCGTGCGCGCGCAGCGGCGGGAGCACCCACGAGCGCTCGACCCGGCGGCCGACCCGCTTCTTGCGCTCCTCCATCGCCGTCCGCGGGGTCGACCAGTGGATCTTGGGGACGACGTCGGCGGGCCACGTGTCGAGCGCGAGCGAGAGCGCCTCGCGGTCCGGGATGCGGTCGGGGTCGACGCAGTGGTGGTGGTGGATGTCCCAAACGACCCGGAGCCCGGTGCGCCGGTGGATCTCGAGCACGTCCGTCAACGAGAAGGTCACGTCATCGTTCTCGACCACGAGCCGCGCCTGCGCCCGGTCGGAGAGCTGCTCGAAGCCGGCTTCGAAGCGGGCGAAGGCAGCATCGCGCCCGCCGACGCCGCCGCCGATGTGGAGGATGCACACGGCCTCGGGCCCGCAGCCCATCGCGTCGAGTAGCGCCGCCTGGACCTCGACGTCCCGCACCGAGCCGGCGACGGTCCTCGGGTTCTGCGAGTTGAGCACGATGTACTGGCTCGGGTGGGTGGAGAGGCGCACGTCGGCGGCGCGCGCCGCGGCACCGAGCGCGGCCAGCTCCTCGGCGCACTCCTCGACCTGCCCGTGGAACTGGGGGAGGTCGGGATGGGTCGCGTACGGGGCGATGTTGGCCGCGAAGCGATACATGCCGATCGCGTGGCGCTCGCAGTAGTCGAGGACGCCGTGGAGCATCTCGATCGACGAGCGCAGGTGCGGCTCGGACTGCCAGCGGCGGTTGTCCGACGTCGGCAGCCCGCCCTCGCCCATGATCTTGACCGCGAAGCCCAGCCTCATGGCGTGTGGGTGCGTGCGTCAGGTGACATCACGAAAGGTGTACGGATCTCAGCGCGAGGGGGTATGACGGTTGCGATGTCAACCACCGCGGCTTCCAGGCATGAGGTGACGGGCCGTTTCCTGGCTCTGCTCGCGGTGCCGTCGTTCGGGCTCGCGCTGGCCATCACGACCGTCACCACGTACCTCCCGGTGCTCCTGTCGAAGGTCTCCGGGCCGACGGCGACCGGCGTCCTGATCGGCTTCGAGGGGCTGCTCGCCCTCGTCATCCCCGGCCTGGTCGGTGGCTGGTCGGATCGGACCGAGACCCGCTTCGGCCGCCGCCTGCCGTTCGTGCTGGCGGGCGCGCCGCTGATGGCCGTGGCGCTCATGGTGATGCCGTTCACGACCGCGATCCTGCCCCTGGCCATCGCGATGTTCGTCTTCTACACGGGCTACTTCACCTACTACGCGCCGTACCGGGCCATGTACCCCGACCTCGTGCCCGCCGCGGACCGCGCCCGCTCCCAGGGCGCCCAGAACACCGCGCGCGAGATCGGCCTCGGCGTCGCGCTGGTCGGCGGCGGCTTCCTGCTGACGCTGTGGAAGGGGCTGCCGTTCGCGGTCGCGGCCGGTGTCCTGCTCGCGGTCACCGGCGCGTTCGCGTGGCGCGTGCGCTTCCACGCGCCGGACTGCGAGGACGAGCACACCAAGCCGGTGACGGCGTCGAGCCCGTGGCGCTCGTGGGGCCTGCTGCGCGAGGACGCCGACATCCGGCGCCTGCTGGCCGCCAACGCCCTGTGGGAGCTGGCGCTGGGCGCCCTGAAGACGTTCGTGGTCCTGTTCATCACGGTCGGGCTGGGCCGGTCGTCGTCCCTCGCGTCTGCGGCGCTGGCCGTCGTCGCCGTGGGCGTGATCGTCGCCGCGCTGTCGGCCGGGCCGCTCGCGGACCGCTTCGGCCACGGCAACCTGCTGACCTGGGCGGCCGGGGTGTACGCCATCGGGCTGGCCGTCCCGATCTTCGTCCACAGCCTCTTCTTCCTGATCGCCCTGCTGCCGCTGGCGTTCGCGGCCGGCATCGTGATGACGCTGCCGTACTCGTTGCTGATGGACCTCCTGCCCGACGACGATCACGGCGCGGGCGCGGGGGCGTTCGAGGCGAGTCGCGGCCTCGGCGTCGTGCTCGGCCCGATCCTCGCCGGCGTCGGGGTGGAGACGCTCCAGCCGCTGTTCAGCTCCACGCAGGGGTACGCGGCGATGTTCCTGGTGGCCAGCATCGCGGTGGCGATCTCCGTTCCGCTCGCGCGCCGCGCGGTCGGCGACCGTTAGCGGGCGACGGCGAGGCCGTCGAAGATCGGCGGCTCCTCGCTGAGCAGCCAGGTGCCGTCGTCCTGGCGCTTGACCAGGTTGCGCTGGCCGAGCTGGCCGAGCGCGGTGGTGACCGACGGGCGCCGGGCGCCGACGATCCAGCCCAGCAGCTCGTGGCTGAGGAAGCTCGGCAGGACGCGGCCCTCGGGGCCCACCGTGCCCCAGCGCTCCGACAGGTGCCACATCGCGATCAGCAGGCGCGTGTCGACGCGCGGGAGCTGAGCGACCGCGAGCATGCGGGCCAGCAGGCGGGAGCGGTCCAGCGCGCGCGAGATCAGCTCGCCGGTCATCTCGGGGAACCGGGCCGAGCGCGCGACGAAGCGTACGTCGAGGTGGGCGATCGACAGCGAGTCGATCACCCGGAAGGCGACGGAGAACGGCGCCAGCAGCTCGCCGAAGCCGTCCTGGCTGGGGCGCAGCAGGTCACCGGGACCGAGCAGCTCGGCGCACGAGCGGTGCTGGAGCGACAGCCGCCGGATGAGGACGCCGTCGAGCAGCAGCAGGCCGATGCCGCCGTTGGCGTCCGGCCCGCCCTCGGGGTCCGGCTGCCAGACGCCGCGGGGCACGTTCTCCGTGCGGGCGACGAGCGCCTGGCGGGCCTGTTCGAAGCGCTCCGCCGTCAGGTTCTGCCCGAGGTCCGGATCCGCGTCGAGGATGCGCACACCCTGAGTCGCGGCCTGAGTGAGGTGAGGAAACGCCACGTGTACTGACCGGAGTCCCCGCTTAACGCGTCCCGGCAAACCCCGGGGACGCCGCGTTCAGGCCGAGCGTGCCTGACGATACGCCCGCAGCGCGTCCAGTCCGGACACGACGGTGAGGGTCACGGTGGCCCCGATCAGCGCCCGCACCCAGAGGGCGCCGGGGTCGCTCACCGTGAGCAGCGTGAGGATCATCGCGACCTGCATGAACATCTTCGCCTTGCCCGACGTCCCGGCCGCGAGGACCTTGCCCTCGCGCGCCGCGTGGGCACGCAGGCCGGTGACGACGACCTCGCGGGCGGCGATCACGCCGACCACCCAGAGCGCGAGCCGGTCGACGGCGACGAGGCTGGCGAGGGCGGCGACGACGAGCAGCTTGTCCGCGACGGGATCCAGCAGCTTGCCCAGGGACGTGATCAGCCCGCGCGAGCGCGCGAGGTGCCCGTCGACGACGTCCGTCATGGCGATGACCGCAAAGAGGACCCCGGCGACGATCGAGCCATCCGGGTGCGCGAGCACGACGAGGGCAACGGTCGGCGCGAGCAGGATGCGGATGCCCGACAGCACGTTGGGGACGTTGAGCATGCCGCCGAAGGCCGAGGAGGACAGCGTCAGCCCGCCGCTGCCGGAGCGCGACATGTGCACCCCTTCGCCGACCGCGACGCGCTTCCATGGATGGTGGCCGGTGGCGAGCGCGCCGATCGCCACGGCGACGAAGGCGATGATCACGCCGGCGACGTCGTCGGTGACGTAGTGCCAGCCGAGGTAGATCGTCGCCACGGCGGTCAGCGAGAAGTAGATCCACAGCGCACGGCGCAGCCAGAGGTTGGCACGCAGCCGCTGGGCCACGAGCGCCGCCGTGAGGGTGACCGACACGTGCAGCGACGCGAAGGCGGCGATCGACTGCACCACGTCCTTGGCCGGGCCGGGGGCCGATCCGTAGAGCACGTTGAGCCGCTCCACCCACAGGGCGTGCTGGAGCGACGACGAGGCGGTGGGCGCGAGATCCGAGAACAGCTCGGGCGCCACGAAGGCCGGGCCCATCGCCGGGATCAGGTAGTAGCTGGCGGCGCCGAGCACCCAGTTGACGCACAGCGCGGTCGCGTACCAGAGGCCGTGGCGCGTGTCGCCGAACCACACCAGCGCAGCGGCCAGCGAGATCGGCACGAAGGCCAGGAAGAAGACGTAGAGCACCGACAGCCCGCTGTTGGCGATGCCGGTCCCGAGCAGCGAGTGCAGCAGCTGGGCGGGGTCGTGGCCGAAGAAGATGTCGCGGTCGAGCTCGAGCAGCGTCGTGTCGTGGCTGCCGGGCCGCAGGAAGGGCAGGAAGCCCTTGAAGTTCCGGTAGGCGACGTAGGTGATGTAGAACGAGAACAGCCCCACCAGCACGTAGCCGAGGCGGCGGCCGGCCCAGCGCTCGCGGATGACGTCGCGGAGGTTGCCGAGGACGCCGAGGGGCGCGAGCCGCGCGCGCCACAGCGCCCGCGGCAGCACGTCGAGGGCGATGAAGATGGAGAGGATCGCGCTGAGGCGGACCAGGGGCGGGCCGCCGACGCCGTCCGGGTCGTGGATCGGGAGGTTCTCGGCGTTCGCCGTGAGGAACATCGCGATCGCGCATGCGGCCGCCAGCGCCGCGGGTAGGACGTACGGCCGCCGGCGCGGCAGGGTGAGGACTCGCTCGGTCACCGGGCGGGCAGCATTACGGTGGTCGGGAACCGGCCGAGCATCACGCGAGAATACCCCAGGGTCCGCTGGAATTACGCATGGACGTCCTCGTCATCTTCAATCCATCCGCTTCTCGCGTCGACGCCCGCGCGGAGACCGCCGTCCTGTCGGCCCTGCGCGGTCGCTGCGTGGTCGAGGCGGTCCGGACGGACCACCCCTTCCACGCCGCGGAGCTGGCGGCGCAGGGGGCGCGGGCGGGCGCGCGGCTGGTCGTGGCGGTCGGCGGGGACGGGACCGCCAACGAGGCCGCCAACGGCCTGGCGGGCGCCGAGGTCCCGCTGTGGTGCCTGCCCGGCGGGTCCACCAACGTCTTCGCCCGCACCGTCGGCGTCCTGCCCAGGCTCGCCGACGCGACGGAGCAGCTCGCCGCCCACGTCGCCGCGCCGCGCGTCGAGTCGATGACGACGGGCACCGTGGACGGGCGTCACTTCCTGTTCATGTCCGGCATCGGGGTGACCGCGGAGATGATGCGCCGCGTGGCCGCCCGGCCCACGCTGCGGGCCAAGCTGGGCGCGGGCTACGTCGCGGTCGGGGCCGCGGTGGCGCTGACCGAGGTCGGACGGGGGCGCCTGCCGCGCCTGCTCATCGAGGCGGCGGGGGAGTCGGCCGAGGCCGCCACGGTGATCATCCAGCGCTCCGACCCGCTGACCTACTTCGGGCGGCGCCCCATCAGCGTCTGCCCGCCCGCCGCGCTGGGCGACGGGACGCTGTCCGTCGCCTTCGCCGACCGCGCCGGGCCGCGCGACGTCGCGACCATCTTCTGGCGGCTCGTGTCCGGTGACGTCGGGAACGTCACGGAGCACCCGCGGGTCACCGCGTTCGAGCACCTCGACGACATCACCGTCTCCTCGCCCGACGGCCGCTCGTTCGGCATCGAGGTGGACGGGACGTACGTCGGCGACGCGACGCGGGCCCGGTACGGCGTCGCGCCCGGGTCCCTGAGAGTTGCCCGCCCCTGAGTCCGGTGCCCCGTCGTTGGGTACTTACAGAAGATGACCACCGTTTCGCCGATCGACCTTGAAGCGCTCATCGCCCGCGGCGAGGAGCGCGGGTGCGTGGCGGAGTCGGACGTCGCTGCCTTCGTGGAGCACCTGGCCCTCGACGAGGATGCGGTCAACGAGGTGCACGCCGTCCTCGAGGCGCGCGGCCTGGAGATCACCGACGACTGCGCGCGGCCGGTGCCCGGCGAGACGCCGGCCCAGACCCAGTACACGAACGTCGACCTGGCCGTCTTCACCACCGACGCGCTGCAGCAGTTCCTCAACGAGGCCGGGCGTCACCGTCTGCTGATGCCCTCGGAGGAACTCGAGCTGTCGCGGCGCATCGAGATGGGCGACCTCGCCGCCAAGGAGAAGCTGACCACGCACAACCTCAAGCTCGTGGTCTCCATCGCCCGCCGCTACCAGGGCCTCAGCGAGCTGTGCCTGCTCGACCTCATCCAGGAGGGCATGCTCGGCCTGATCCGCGCGGTCGAGAAGTTCGACCACCGCAAGGGCTTCCGCTTCTCCACGTACGCCACCTTGTGGATCCGCCAGGCCATCCAGCGCGGCATCGCCGACAAGGGCCGGACGATCCGCCTGCCCGTCCACGTCGCTCAGCGCGAACGCAAGATCGCCACGACCGAGCGCCAGCTGTCGGTCGAGCTCGGTCGCGAGCCGACGCCCGAGGAGATCGCGACCCGCGCCGAGCTGCCGCTCGAGCAGGTGACCGAGATGCTGGACGTGTCGCGCACCGTCACCTCCCTGGACAAGCCGGTCGGCGACGGCGAGGACACCTCGCTGGGCCAGCTCATGGGCTCGGGCGAGACGTCGACGGAGGAGACGGTCGAGGTCTCCCTGTCCCGCCAGGCCGTCCGCGCGGCGGTCGAGGAGCTCCCCGACCGCGAGAAGCTGATCATCAAGCTGCGCTTCGGCCTCGACTCCGAGGAGCGCGACCCGCTCCCGCTCGCCCAGCTCCAGCGCGAGCTGGGCATGGGCCGCGAGGAGCTGCGCGCCATCGAGCGCCGCGCGCTCCAGCACCTCTCGCTGCGCCGCGAGCTGGCCGCGCTCGCAGCCTGACGCGGGCGTCCGCGCTCGCGGTGCCGGGCGGTGACGTTCTGCGGCCGCTGCCGGGGCACAGGGCTCACTCGTCGTGAGGTGGTGCGCCTCGGGTTCTCTCCGAGCCCTCCTCTGAGAGCGGCAGTTCGAAGCTCCGGGCGGCGACGCGCCCGGTCGCGGAACGCGAGATCAGATCGGCAGCGGGTTGGGGTCCGGCGGGCCCGGTGGGCCCGGCCCGGGGCCGGGCGTCGGCGGCGCGGGGTCCGGGCCGGGATCGGGCAGCGGGGCCGGGTCGGGACCGGGGACGGTCATGCCCAGTCCTTTCGCTCGGACGCGCGCTTGCCGACGGCGCCTGAGCCCGTGAGGGCGATCCCCCCGATGGTGGGGGCGAGGGCCAGGCCGATCAGGAACAGGCCGGCGACGGTGCTGGCGTCGGTGATCAACAAGACCGCGCCGAGGACGACGAGCACGGCAGCCAGCCCGAACAGCTTGGCGCCGTTGGCCGCCAGCCTGCCGGAGGTCTTCGCGAGCTGCTGGTCGGTGTCGGGTTGCAAAGCCATACCGAGGGGGCTTCCCCCTTGGCAGCGTGGGTAGTCTCGAAGCATGGCCACCAACCACCTTCGCGAGATCGAGGCAGAGGGCCAGGCTGTCTGGCTCGACAACATCAGCCGGGCGCTGATCGAGGACGGCGACCTCGAGCGCCTCATCCGGGAGGACGGCGTCAGCGGCGTCACCTCCAACCCGAGCATCTTCGAGAAGGCCTTCGGCGATTCCGACCGCTACGACGAGGCCATGAACGAGCTCGCCGAGCAGGGCAAGAACGCCCGCGAGATCTTCTTCGAGCTCGGCTTCCAGGACATCCGCGACGGGTGCGACCTGCTGCGCGACACCTTCGAGAAGACGGAGGGCAAGGACGGCTATGTGTCCTTCGAGCTCCCGCCCGAGCTCTCCGACGACGCCGATGGCTCGGTCGAGCAGGCCAAGCTGATCAAGGAGCGCATCGACCGCCCCAACGTCCTCATCAAGGTGCCGGGCACCGAGGCGGGCGTCAAGGCGTTCGAGGAGCTCACCGCTGCCGGCGTCAACGTCAACGTCACCCTGCTGTTCGACGTCAGGCGCTACGAGGAGGTCGCCGAGGCGTACATCAGCGGCCTGGAGCGGCGGGTGGCGAACGGCGAGCCGGTCGACCGCGCCTCGTCCGTCGCCAGCTTCTTCGTGTCGCGCGTGGACGGCAAGATCGACGACAAGCTCGACGAGCTCGGCCGCGAGGACCTCAAGGGCAAGGCCGCCGTCGCCAACGCGCGCATCGCCTACGAGTCCTTCCAGCGCCTCTTCTCCGGCGAGCGCTGGGAGAAGCTCGCCGCCGAGGGCGCCGCCGTCCAGCGACCGCTGTGGGCGTCGACGTCGGTCAAGAACGACGCCTACCCCGACACGCTCTACGTGGACGAGCTGATCGGCCCGGACACCGTCAACACGATGCCCGACACCACCGTCGACGCCGCGCGCGACCACGGCACGGCCGCCCGCACCGTGGACAAGGACGTCGACGGCGCCCACGCGCTCATGGACGCGCTGCGCGAGGCAGGCGTCGACGTGGACGAGATCGTCGGTGTGACGCTCGTCGAGGAGGGCGTCGCCGCCTTCGCCAAGTCCTTCGACTCGATGATCGAGACCATCGAGAAGAAGGCGGGAGCCGTCACCGCCGGTTAGGCGGCGGCTTCGGCTTCAGGCAAAGGGCGCTCGTCGTCACCCGCGGCGAGCGCTTCCTCGCGGGTGCCGACGACCGTCAGCACCGCGTCCAGTCCCGTGATCGCGAAGGTCTTGCGCACCTCTGGGACGTCGCACGCGATGATCAGCCGACCGTCGCGCAGGTTCAGCCGGCGGTGCGCCGAGATCAGCACCCCGAGGCTGGAGGAGTCGATGAAGGTGGCGGCGGCGAGGTCGATCACCACGGTGTCGCGACCCGCGTCGATGGCGCCGGCGATCAGCGCCTTGAACTCGGGGGCCGTGAAGATGTCGATCTCGCCGCGGACGGCCACCACGTGCGTGGCGTCGTCGACCGGTTCGTCCCACGCGGAGAAGTCCACTGCCATTGTGCGGCTGCTCTACCCGGCGGCGGACACACACACACGCAGGTACTCGTCCGCGTCTGCCGTGTCGACCTGCACCTCGTCGGCGACCTTCAGGATGACGCTCCCGAGGTCCGGGGCCTCCTCGAGCAGCGCCTGGGCACCGCCGGTCATCAGCGGGCCGACCCGCATCCACAGCGTCCCCGGGCTCGGCGACAGCTGGACCTGGACGGACTGGGCCGCGTACGGGCCGGCGCGCTGGGCGATCACGTCGGCGACGAGCACCGCATCGTCGAGCTTGTCCAGGGGCAGGTTGGCGCGCGCGGCCAGCATCCCCACGACCCGGCGCAGGACGGGACCGACGAGCGGCCCGGGGGTGACGGCGATATCGGTCGCATCGTCGACCCTGGGCTCGGTGGATGAGGCGGCGTCGCTCACGGGTCGAGAAACCTACTCCGCGCGCGCGAACGACAACCGGACGGTGGTGCCGCGGCCCTCGGTGTCTCCGAACTCGACGCTGGCGGCCAGGGCAGCCATGAGGGGAAGGCCGAGACCGCTGGGCCCGCCGTCGATGCGCGGGCGCAGGCCGCGGCCGTGGTCGGCGACGGTCACGGTGAGGCCGTCCGACCCGGCGGTCGCGGCCACCTCGAGACGCCCGGGCGCGCCGCCGTACGCGTGGCGGACGACGTTGGTGCATGCCTCGGTGACCGCGAGGCGCATGTCCTCGACCCTGGCGACGGGAAAGCCGAGCGACTCCGCGACCGACCCGATGACCTGGCGCACGAGCACCACCTGCTCGGCGAGCGCGGTCAAGCTCAGTTGGACGTCGCACGGATTTGCGGCCGCTGACGGCCCGTCGATGAGGGCGGGTCCGTTCCGCATGGTCAAAATGCTCGCCTACCCGTGACAATGGGCCTTTGAACGACACTTTGGCCGTGCGCGGACGCACGTTTGACGGTCGGATGACACCCCTGGATAACGCCAGCGGAAGGGCTACAGTCCGCGCTCGCGATGACCCAGCACGCCGAGCCGTCGATCGAGCGCGTCACTCCGCCGCCTGCAGAAGGTGTCGTCGTGCTCGCGTTCACCGGCGAGCTCGACCTCGCCGTCCACGGGCGCTTCGCGGCGGTCGTCGACGAGGTGGTGGCCGAGTCGCCCCGCGCCGTCGTCGCCGACCTCGCCGGGTCGGAGTTCATGGACTCCACGATGCTGCGGGAGCTGCTGCGGGCACATTCCGCGCTCCAGGACGCCGGTTCGACGCTGGTGGTCGCCGGTTCGCAGCCGCCCGTCCGGCGCCTGCTCGAACTGACCGGCACGGACGAGATGCTCGCCCTCGCGGAATCCCGCGAAGCCGCACTCGCCGGCCTCTAAGCCGCCGTCTGCGCGGAGTCGTGGAGCTCGTCGATGGTCCGGCGCAGCAGTCGTGACACGTGCATCTGGGAGATGCCGAGCTCCGCGCCGATCTCCGACTGGGTGAGGTCGCCGCTGAAGCGCAGCGCGAGAATGCGCCGCTCGCGCTCGGGCAGGTCCTTGACGAGCCGGCCGATGGTGACCGCCTCCTCCGTGCGCTCGTAGCCCGGGTCGAGGCCGCCAATGCGGGCCATCGGCGTGTCGTCTTCGTCCTCGCCGGCCGCGGACGGGCGGTCGAGGGAGGCGGGGCGCATCGCGCGCAGCGCCTCGCGGGCCTCGAGGATGTCCTCGACGTCGCGGTCAAGACGCTCAGCGAGCTGCTCGGGCGTGGGCGGCTTGCCCAGCTCGGTGTTCATCACGTCGGCCTTGCGCTGGACGGCGAGAGCGAGCTCCTGCAGGTCGCGCGGGACGCGGATCGCCCAGCCCTTGTCGCGGAAGTGGCGGCGCAGCTCGCCGACGATGGTCGGGACGGCGAAGGACGCGAACGCGGAGCCACGGTCGGGGTCGTAGCCCTTGACCGCCTTGAGCAGACCGAGCGCGGCGACCTGCTCGAGGTCCTCCAGCGGCTCCTCGCCCCGGTGGTAGCGGCGGGCGAGGCTCTTGGCCAGCGGCATGAAGGCCTCGACGGTCTGCGCGCGCACGCGCGGATCCGAGTCCGTCTGGGCCCGCCGGATCAGCTCACGGTCCTCCGCGTCGCGAGCGGCGCGCTTGGAGCCGTTGGCGGCGTGTAGCCGGCCACGGCGCACTGGTGCAAGTACAGCAGGCGTCGTCGAAGACATAGAAGCTCCTTCTGAAGGTCGGATCACTGTGAAGCGAATGGCGGGCCATTCGCGATGGTGTGAAAAGGCCTTCCCGACCTCCCCCCCGAGGGCCGTCAGGTGCGTCCTGTTCGGTAGCCCGATGATCCCCGCAAACGTTCGCTGTCAAACGTCGGTCTGTAGCTCAGTCAGCTTCGATCGTCGTCTCCGCCTCGGCCTCGCCGCCGATCGGGTCGCGCTTGTAGCGGCCGCCGCCCGGCTCGACCGGGCCGGGGCCGTCCTCGGGCCCGCTCTCCGTCGAGGAGGAGTGCTCCTTGGTGTCCCCCGTCGGCGTGGGATCGTCGGAATCGGGGTCGGCCGGTGTGGCCTGGTCGTCGTCGGTCATGACGGGGGGACTACCCGGATGTCCCGGTGCTGACAACGGCGGTTTCCGCCCCTGACCCGGGGGCAGGCCGGAGTCAACCCAGCGCATGATGCGCTGAGCAGGCGCCCCGCCGTTCCCCCGGCGGCGAGGCGCCAACCGAGCGACCCGGCGCGAGGATGCGTCGGGTCGTTCCGCTTCCTCAGGCGAGGCCCTCGGCCTCGTACTCGCGCAGGTAGCCCTCGAACAGCCGGCGGTGACCCTCCTCGTCGTGGAGGATCGCGATGACCATGTCGTTGGTCACGGGGTCGAGGCCCTCGGTGAACTCGATGATCTGGTTGTAGAACTCGATCGCGCCGGTCTCGGCCTCGATCACGCCCTTGATGACGTGGACGACGTCCGTCTGATGCTCGGGCGGCTGCAGGTAGCTCTGCTCGGCCTGGAACTCCAGGGAGCCGGGGACGACGCCGTAGAGGTCCTTGATGCGCTGGGCGAACTCCTGCGCGTGGCCGAGCTCCTCCTGGATGTCCTTCTGGAGGGACTCGATGATCTCCTGCGCGCGCACGCCGTCGGGGTTGATCGAGTTCGCGATGTAGCTCATCACCGTCTCGATCTCCATCCAGTACGCCCTCTTGAGCATCTCGACGAGCTCGTCGCGTTTCGCCCGGTTGTCGTCGGACAGGATGCCCGTGCTCGCGTTCCTCGTTGCCATGCTGGGAGTGCCTTTCGGTCGTTAAGCGTTCTGCGTTCGCGTTACCCGGACCGCCCCGGCGGGAAAGCCTAAAGAGGTGATGAGGGCGGCCCACGACAGCGCAGACGACGCAACGCTCCAGGCCTTCCTGGAGCGGATCGGGACGTACCGCCTGCTCCGGCCCCACGAGGAGCTGGAGCTGGCCCAGCGCATCGAGCGCGGGGACCTCGCCGCGAAGGACCGGATGGTGTGCGCGAACCTGCGCCTCGTCGTCTCCGTGGCGCGGCAGTACTCGGGTCCCGGCCTGCCGTTCCTCGAGCTCGTGCAGGAGGGCATGTTCGGCCTGATCCGCGCCGTCGAGAAGTTCGACTTCCGCAAAGGCTTCCGCTTCTCCACCTACGCCACTTGGTGGATCCGCCAGTCCGTCGAGCGCGCCCGCGACGGCAAAGCGGACACGATCCGCCTGCCCGTCGGCGTCGTGCGCCGCCGGCGCCGGATGGCCCGCATCCGCGAGCGCCTCGCCGCGGAGCTGGACCGCACCCCGACCGACGCCGAGGTCGCTGCCGCGGCGGAGCTGTCGCTGGACGATCTGCTGCGGCTCGAGGACATCGCCCACACCGTCGCCTCGCTGGACAAGCCGATCGGGCTCGACGGGGACGACGTCACCTTCGGCGAGCTGCTCGCCGACGACGGCCCGTCACCGTTCGACCTGGCCGACGAGACGGCTCGCGCGGCCGCGCTCCTCAGCGCGGTGGACGACCTGCCCCCGCGCGAGCGGCACGTGCTGTGGATGCGCTTCGGCCTGTCGGGCGGGGAACCCGAGCCGCTGCGCGTGGTCGGCAACCGCCTCGGCCTCACGCCGGAGCGCGTCCGCCAGATCGAGCGCGCGGCGCTGGCCCGCCTCGGGCAGCACGACGCGATCGTCGCACTGCGCGACGCCGCCTGAGCGCGCTGACGCATCGATTACGCTGACGCCGGTGAGGGACGCGTTCAAACGACTTCAACGGACCACGATCGGTCGGGTCCGCGGCCAGCCGAGCATCCACCGGCTGGTCGAGCAGGGGATGCGGCTCGGCGTCAAGCCGCACATCGCCAGCCCGGTCTACATCGACGGGCTCTACCCGTGGTTGATCACCATCGGCGACTACGTGACGCTCGGCCCGTACGCCTCCGTCATCACCCACGACTCGAGCCTCCACCACCACACGGGAACGACGCGGCTCGGGCGGGTGGACATCGGTGATCGCGTCTACGTCGGCGTGGGGGCGATCCTGCTGCCCGGGACCGTCATCGGGGAGGACTCGGTGGTCGGCGCGGGCGCGGTCGTGCACGGTGAGGTGCCCCCCGGCTCGCTGGTGAGCGGCAATCCCGGCCAGGTCTCGCCCATCAAGGCCGTGGCCGCCTGGTACCGCGCCAGCGCCGCGCGGTCGCCGAACTGGTCCGGTCGCGACGTGGCCCTCACCGAGGCGGAGAAGCACGAGCAGCGCGAGGCGCTGGCCGGCGGGGCGGCCGCGTACGTCCCGGCTCAGATCACACCGGGGAGTCCCTTCGAGCAGCGGCAGCGCCGGTAGGGTGCCCGACATGGCGCTCAGCGGCCTGTCCGAGGCCTTCACCGAGGCGCTCGACCTGCCGCCGGACACCGACGTCGAGGCGCTCGAGATCGGCAAGGACCCACGCTGGGACTCGCTCGGTCACATGGCCTTGGTCGCCGAGCTCGAGGACCGGTTCGGGATCGTGCTCGACACGGACGACGTCGTCGGCATGACGAGCTACGCGACCTCGCTCGAGATCCTGCGCCGGCACGGTGTCGGCGCCTGAGCCGCGATGACCTCGACGTTCGCGTTCCTGGACCGTCCTGACGACTCGCCGGTCCTGGTCGACGCGGGCGCCGAGCGCGTGTGGACCCGGGCCGAGCTGGCGGCGGTCGTCGAGACGACGGCCGCGCGCCTGGCGACCGGGCGGCGAGAGCTGGTCTTCAACCTCTGCAGCGGCGTCGACATGCCGTCGATCGTGGGCTACCTGAGCGCGGTCAGGGCCGGGCATGCCGTGGCCCAGCTCGATGGCCGCGTGCCCGCCGCGCTGACCGATGCGCTCATCGAGCGCTACCGCCCGGCCTACGTGCTGCGCACCAGCGACGAGACCGTGCCGACCATCGAGCCCGGCACGGCCGGCGAGGAGCCGGTGTCCGACGAGCTGCTGGTGCTGCTGTCGACCTCGGGGACCACCGGCAGCCCGAAGCTCGCGCGCCTCTCCGTCGGCAACATCGAGGCCCACTCCTGGCAGATCGCCGAGTACCTCGGGCTCGACGCGGGTGAGCGGGCGATCGTGAGCCTCCCGATCCACTTCTCCTACGGCCTGTCCGTGCTCAACACCCACCTGTACGCCGGCGGCAGCCTGATCCTCAGCCCGTACTCGATCATGCGCCCCGAGTACTGGGAGGACGCCACGCGCTGGGGGGCGACCTCGTTCGCCGGCGTGCCGTACTCCTACGCGATCCTCGAGCGCGCCGGGCTGCTGCGCAAGATGATCCCGGACACCATGCACACGCTCACGCAGTCCGGCGGCCGGCTCGCGCCCGCGGCCATCATCAAGCTGCACGAGCTGATGAGCGCCCGGGGCGGTCGCCTGTTCGTGATGTACGGCCAGACGGAGTCGACGGCCCGCATGTCCTACGTGCCCCCGGACCGGCTGCCCGAGAAGGCCGGCACCGTCGGCGTCCCGATCCCGGACTCCAGCTTCCGCATCCGCGCGCCCGACGGGGAGACCAGCGAGCCGGGGGTCGAGGGCGAGGTCATCTTCACCGGCCCGAGCGCGATGATGGGGTACGCGAACCACCGCGAGGACCTCGAGCGCGGCGACGAGCTGTGCGGCGTGCTGGAGACCGGGGACGTCGGCGTCCTCGACGAGGAGGGGTTCCTGCGGCTCACGGGCCGCACGAAGCGGATCGCGAAGATCTACGGGTTGCGCGTCAGCCTGGACGAGGTCGAGGCCGCGGCCGGCGCCCATGGGCTCGTGGCGGCGCTGGACGGCGGCGACCAGATCGTCCTCTGGCGGCTGTCGGGCGCCGACAACTCCGCCGACGACCTGCGGCGCGAGCTCGCCCGGCGCTTCAACCTGAAGGCGCGCGCGTTCTCGGTGCACGATCTGGAGGAGTTCCCGCTGACGGGGCGGGGCAAGGTCGACTACGAGGCTCTGAAGCGCCTTGGGCATTGACGCCCTCCTCGAGCACGCCCAGTACGCGCTTCCGCAGGCCGAGAAGGAGGAGCTGCTCACCGCGCGCCTGCGCGACCTGACCGCCGCGCACCGCGAGCGGTCGCCGGCCTACCGGCGGATCCTCGACCGGCTCGGCCCGGACCCCGCGGCGATCGCCACGCTGCACGACGTGCCGATGCTCCCGATCGGCCTGTTCAAGAGCCACGAGCTGCGCAGCATCCCGGAGCCGGACGTGTTCAAGGTGGTCACCTCCTCGGGAACGACCGGCGCCGCGGTCAGCCGCGTCTTCCTCGACGCGCCGGCCGCCCAGATGCAGACGCGCGTCCTCGCCGGGATCATGAGCGATTGGCTCGGGCCGGCCCGCCTGCCGATGATCGTCGTCGACGCGCGATCGACGCTGCGCGACCGGCACACCTTCAGCGCCCGCGCGGCGGGGATCATCGGCATGGTCACCTTCGGCCGCGACCACTTCTTCGCGCTGGACGCGGACATGCGCCTCGACCGCGAGGGCCTGCAGGCATGGCTGGGGCGGCACGCCGGCACCCCGGTCCTGGTCTTCGGCTTCACGTTCATGGTCTGGCAGCACCTGCTCGGAGCGCTCGCGCCGGGCGAGCTCGACCTCGGTGAGGCGATCCTGGTGCACTCGGGGGGCTGGAAGAAGCTCGCCGACCAGGCGGTCGACAACGCCACGTTCCGGGCCGAGTTGGAGCGCGTGACGGGGCTGCGCCGGGTCCACAACTTCTATGGCATGGCCGAACAGATCGGCACGGCCTTCGTGGAGTGCGCGCACGGCGTCCTGCACGCCCCCAACCTGGCCGACGTGGTGATCCGCGAGCCGGGCACCTGGCGGGCGCTCGGTCCCGGGGAGACGGGCATGATCCAGCTGCTCAGCGCGCTGCCCGAGAGCTATCCCGGTCACTCGATCCTCACCGAGGACCTCGGTCGCATCGAGGTCGTCGACGACTGCCCCTGTGGCCGGCGAGGGAAGGGGATCACGGTGCTCGGTCGTGTCCCCGGCGTCGAGCTGCGGGGCTGCAGCGACACGCACGCGCACGACGTGCTGGCCGCAGCGTGATCGTCGAGCAGGTCGTTCCCCGCCAGGGGCCGGTCGACGTCGCCGAGCTGGTGGAGGGCCTCCGCGGCGCGCCGCGGCGGCGAGCCGCCCCCTTCGACCCGATCCGGATCGACTTCGGCGACGCCGTCGCACGCGCGATCTTCAAGCACCCGCGGGCCCGGGCGCATCCGGCCCTGATGGCCGTGGCGTTCTGGCTGCGGCGCGAGCCGGTGGGTCGCCTGGCGGAGCGGTTCGCCGCCATGGAGGCGGCGGGCGCCCCGCGCGTCCCGCGCGGCATCGCGTTCCACATCCCACCGGCCAACGTCGACACGCTGTTCCTCTACTCGTTGATGACG
This sequence comes from uncultured Solirubrobacteraceae bacterium, assembly GCA_963740765.1. Taxonomy (GTDB): domain Bacteria; phylum Actinomycetota; class Thermoleophilia; order Solirubrobacterales; family Solirubrobacteraceae; genus DATLGB01. The sequence continues at coordinate 252,507 of CAVUFN010000010.1, forward strand.
TCGCTGCTGGTCGGCAACGTCAATGTGGTGCGGGTGTCGGCGAGCCGCCGGACCGAGCAGGTCGCGCTGCTGTGCGAGGTGCTGCGAGCGGTGCTGGCCGAGGACCGGTTCGCGGACCTCTCCGGCGAGCTCGCCATCGTCGCCTACGGCCACGAGCCGGAGCCGAGCGCGCTGCTCTCGGGCGCCGCGGACGTCCGCCTCGTCTGGGGCGGTGACGAGACCGTCAACCGCCTTCGAGCGGTCCCGCTCGGTCCCGCGGGCCACGACCTGGCGTTCGGGGATCGCTTCTCCTTCGCCGTGCTGCGCCCCGCGGCGCTGCTGGAGGCCGACGAGGCGGCGCGCCGTGACCTGGCGACGCGGTTCTTCAACGACGCCTACTGGTTCGACCAGATGGGCTGCGCGTCACCGCGCCTGCTCGTCTGGGTCGGCGGGAGCGAGGACGAGATCGCCGCGGCCCGCCAGGTCCTCTTCGACGACCTGGCCCGGACGATCGCGGCCAAGGGCTACCACCTGCCCGCGGGCGCGGCGATCGCGAAGCTGACCTACATGTACGGCGCGCTGATCGACCGCGCGGTCACCGACGTGCGTCAGACCGGCAGCGAGCTGATGGTGCTCTCGCTCGACAGCCTGCGGGACTTCGACCGCTCCCATCCCGGTGCCGGCCTGTTCTTCGAGGCGCACGTCGACGCACTCGCCGACCTCGTGGGCTTCGTCGCCCGCAAGGATCAGACCCTCACCGCGCACGGCTTCTCTCAGGCGGAGCTGACGACGTTCGCGCGGCTGCTGCACGGCCGTGGGATCGATCGGATCGTGCCGTTCGGCGAGGCGCTGAGCTTCGGCACGATCTGGGACGGCTACGACCTGCTCGCGGAGCTGACGCGGACGGTCGCCGTCGCCGCGTGACGGCTAGCTAGGACTCCCAGCGGCCGCCGGCGCCGAGGCCGCCCGTGATGGGGTTCTCGTCGGCCGGGTCGGCCTCGCGCTCGTAGAGGAAGCCCATCCGGACCTCGGTGCCGCCGGGATCTGAGTGCATGTCGAAGGTGTCCGTGAGCGCCTGGATGAGCGGCAGCCCGAGGCCGAGCGCGCCCTCGCCGGACGGCTCGCCGTCCTCCGGGATGCCGGCCCCGGCGTCACGCACGACGACGGTCAGCTGGACCTCGTCCGCGAAGAGCTCGATCTCCAGCCGGCCGGCCTCGGCCTGATCGACATAGGCGTGGACGACGGAGTTGGTGCACGCCTCCGTGACCGCCATCTTGGCGTCGCTGAGCACGGTGCCGTCGAGGGCGAGGCTGTCCGCCACGCCGACGAGGGCCTGGCGCACGACGCCGACGCCCTCGGCGCGGGCAGGCATGTCGAGCCGGACGACCGGTGCGGAGGTCATCACGCGTCCGCGCCCGGGTCGGCGCGTGCCGCGAGAAGCGCTTCGTCGCGCGAGCGCACGACCGGGAACACCGGGACCAGGCCGGTGATCTCGAGGATGCGGGCGACGCCGGGCTCGGGGTCCTCGCCGAGGGACACCACGTAGTTGTGGCCGCCCTCGAGGGCCTGGCGGCGCGCCTCCAGCAGCGCGCCGAGGATCGAGGAGTCCAGGAAGGTGGCGCTGCTGAGGTCGACGATGACGCCCGCGGGACCGGTGGCGAGGGCTTCCTCGAGGCGGTCGCGCAGTGCCGGCGCGGTGTAGATGTCGTGCTCGCCACGGACGATGACGGTGATGACGTCGCCGTCTGAGTCGTCCAGGACGATGGTGCGGGCCGCATCCATGGGGCGGGCGGGACCTTACCCCGTCGAGCCGACTCGTAACGTTGGCGGGAATGGCTGCGAACGATCCGCTGCGCGACTACCGCGACAAGCGGGACTTCGGGGACACACCGGAACCGGGGGCGACCGGCTCCGCCGACGGCGCCGGGGCGGCGCTGCGCTTCGTCGTCCAGGAGCACCACGCGACCTCGCTGCACTGGGACCTGCGGCTCGAGCACGACGGCACGCTGGCGTCGTGGGCCGTCCCGCGCGGGATCCCGGCCGACCCCAAGCGCAACCACCTCGCGGTCCGCACCGAGGACCACCCGCTCGAGTACCTCGACTTCCACGGGACGATCCCGAGGGGCAACTACGGCGCGGGGGAGATGCTGATCTGGGACCGCGGGACCTTCGAGCTCGAGAAGTGGCGCAAGGACGAGGTGATGATCGTCCTGCACGGCGAGCGGGTCACCGGTCGCTACGTCCTGTTCCGCACGGACGGCAAGAACTGGATGATCCACCGGATGGACCCGCCTCAGGACCCGGGGCGGGCGCCGATGCCGGAGTCGCTGGTCCCGATGCTGGCCAAGGCCGGCAAGCTGCCGCCGCGCCAGGCGGAGTGGGCCTTCGAGGTCAAGTGGGACGGGGTGCGGGCGGTCGGCTTCGTGCAGGGCGGGCGGCTCAAGCTCGTCTCGCGCTCGGGCCGGGACATCACGGCGCAGTACCCGGAGGTCCGCGCGGCCGCGGAGGCGCTCGGGTCGCGCGAGGCGATCTTCGACGGCGAGATCGTCGCGTTCGGCGACGACGGGCTCCCGTCGTTCGGGCGGCTGCAGCGGCGCATGCACGTCGCGTCGTCGAGCGCGGTGCAGCGGCTGACCCGCTCGACCCCGGTCGCCTACGTGCTCTTCGACCTGCTGTGGCTCGACGGCCACTCCCTGATGGGCAGGCCGTACACCGAGCGGCGCGCCGCGCTGACCGAGCTGGGACTGCACGGGAAGACGTGGCAGGTCCCGGGGCACCACGTCGGGGACGGCGACGCGCTGCTGGAGCTCACGCGCCGCCAGGGGCTGGAGGGCGTGATGGCCAAGCGGCTCGACGGCCAGTACACGCCCGGCAAGCGCGGTGGCGGGTGGATCAAGGTCAAGAACGTCCACCGCACCTCGCTGGTGATCGGCGGGTGGCTGGCGGGGGAGGGTGGCCGGACGGGCTCGCTGGGCGCGCTGTGCGTCGGCTTCTACGAGGACGGCGAGCTGCGCTACTGCGGGCGGGTCGGGACGGGCTTCGGGGACGCGGAGCGCGCGCGCCTGCTGGCGCTGCTCAAGCCGCGGGCCGCGGCGCAGTCGTCGTTCGCCGGCCGCCAGCCGCCCAGGGAGACGAACTGGGTCGAGCCGTCGCTGGTCTGCGACGTCGAGTTCCGCGAGTGGACCCAGACGCGCACGCTGCGCGCGCCGTCCTACAAGGGCTTGCGCGACGACGTCACGCCCGAGCAGGCCGGCTTCGAGCCCCAGTGAGGAGCAGGTCGACGAAGCCGTCGGCGATCTCCTCGGCGCTGAGCCGGCCGTCCGGGTCGTACCAGGACGGCATGTGGTTGACCATGCCCAGCAGGGCGAGCCGGGTGAGCGAGTCGCCGGCGAGGATCGCGTCCAGCAGCGCCTCGAACGCCTCGCGCTGGGCGCGGATCTCGTCCCAGCGCGGGTCGGACTCCACCAGCCGGCGCTCGGCGGCGAAGACGACCATGTGGTCGCGGTGGGTCTCGACGTGGCGGACCCACTCGCGCACGACCGCGCGCAGCTTGGCCTCCGGGTCGTCGTGCGCGTCCGCGGCCGCCCTGGCGGACTCGAGCAGCGGGGCGAGCAGGTCCCGCTGCACGGCGATCAGCAGGTCGGCCTTGCCGTCGATGTAGTGGTACAGGCCGCCGCGGGTCAGCCCGGTGGCGGCGAGCAGGTGCTCGATCGAGGTCGCGTGATAGCCGCGGAGCGCGAACTCGCGGGCGGCTGCTGTGATGACGTCGTCGCGGGCCATACCGAACGTTCGGTATGGTACCGAGTCGCATGGACTTCGACCTCTCATCCGATCACGAGCTCATCCGCCGCACGGCCCGCGACTTCGCCGAGCAGGAGGTGGCGCCGGTGGCCGAGGAGCTCGACCGCGAGAAGCGCTTCCCCTACGAGATCGTCGCCAAGCTGGGCGACCTCGGCTTCATGGGCATCCCGTTCCCGGAGTCCGTCGGCGGCGCCGGCGGCGACACGCTGGGCTACGCGCTGGCCGTCGAGGAGCTCACGCGCGTGGACTCGTCGGTGGCGATCACGCTGTGCGCCCACACCTCGCTGGGGACGCAGCCGGTCTACCTGTTCGGCTCGGACGAGCAGAAGGAGCGCCTGCTGCCCGACCTGTGCGCGGGGCGCAAGCTCGGCGCCTTCGGGCTGACCGAGCCCGAGGCGGGCTCGGACGCCGGCAACGTCCGCACGCGCGCCTCGCTCGAGGACGGCGAATGGGTCGTCAACGGCGCCAAGCAGTTCATCACCAACGCGGGAACCGACATCTCCGGCCACGTCGCGATCACGGCGCGCACGGGCGACGGTGAGATCTCCAACCTCATCGTCGAGCAGGGGACGCAGGGGTACACGCAGGGCGAGCCGTACCGCAAGATGGGGTGGAACGCGTCGGACACGCGTCCGCTGACCTTCGAGGACTGCCGGGTGCCCGAGGACGCGCTGCTCGGCCCGCGCGGCCAGGGCTTCAAGCAGTTCCTGCACATCCTCGACATCGGGCGCATCGGCGTCGCGGCGATGGGCGTCGGGCTCGCGCAGGGCGCCCTGGACCAGGCGCTGGCCTACGCGAAGGAGCGCCAGGCGTTCGGGCAGTCGATCTCGAAGTTCCAGGCCATCCAGGGCAAGCTCGCCGACATGGCCACGGAGATCGAGGCCGCCCGGCTGCTCACCTACAAGGCGGCGCTGCTCAAGGACGCGGGCAAGAACTTCTCGCTGACCGCGGCGCAGGCGAAGCTCAAGACGGGCCGGCTCGCGGTCCGCTGCGCCGAGGAGGGCGTGCAGATCCACGGTGGCTACGGCTACATCGAGGAGTATCCGATCTGCCGCATGTACCGGGACGCGAAGATCCTCACGATCGGCGAGGGGACCGACGAGGTCCAGCAGATGGTGATCGCGAGGGCCCTGGGCGCGTGAGTGCGGAGCCTCCAGAACGCACCGGCGAAGCCGGTCGCAACTGGGTCCGGGAGGTCGGTCCGCGCGACGGGTTCCAGAACGAGCCCGAGGTCATCCCGACCGACGTGAAGGTCGCGCTGATCGACGCACTCGCGCGCACGGGGCTCAAGCGCCTGGAGGTCACGTCGTTCGTGCGCGCCGACGTGATCCCGCAGCTCGCCGATGCGCGGGAGGTCCTGCTCGGGATCTCCGTGCCGGAGCACGTCTCCCGCTCCGTTCTCGTCCCCAACCAGCGTGGGCTCGACAACGCGCTCGAGCTGGCGGACCGCTTCGAGGAGGTCAGCGTCTTCCTCAGTGCGTCGGAGACCCACAACCGCAAGAACGTCAACCGCTCCGTCGACGAGTCGCTGAAGGGCTTGGAGACGGTCGTCGCCGGTGCTCGCGAAGGGGGCAAGCGCGTCGAGGCGGTCATCGCGACGTCGTTCGGCTGTCCGTACGAGGGTCGCGTGGATCCGGACCGGGTGCGTTCGATCGCCCGCCGGCTCGTCGAGTACGGGGCGGAGGAGATCGGCTTCGGCGATACGACCGGGATGGCGAACCCGGTGCAGGTCAAGCGGTTCTTCTCGGGGCTCGACCTCGGCGCCGAGCTGACCGCCCACTTCCACAACACGCGCGGCCAGGGCCTCGCCAACGTCTTCGCCGCCTGGGAGGCGGGCGTGCGGTCCTTCGAGTCGAGCTTCGGCGAGCTGGGCGGCTGCCCGGTCCCGGCCGGCGCAACGGGCAACGTCGCAACGGAGGACGTCGTCTCGATGCTGCACGAGATGGGAGAGGACACCGGCGTGTCGTTGGCGGCGCTGCTCGAGTGCTCGCGCTCGGTGCAGGCGCACCTGGGGCGTCCGCTCGGCTCGCACACGCTCGTCGCCGGCCCGGTCGACTGGCACTGATGTTCGACGTTGTCCTGATCGCCAACCGGGGGGAGATCGCGCGTCGCGTCATCCGGACGTTGCGCCGCCTCGGCATCCGATCGGTGGCGGTGTACGAGGAGGGCGACTCGCTGCACGCTCGTGAGGCCGACGAGGCCCGGCTGATTCCCTCGTACCTCGATGCGGACGCCATCCTCGGAGTCGCTGAGGGCGTGGACGCCGTGCATCCCGGCTACGGGTTCCTCTCGGAGAACGCCGGGTTCGCCCGGGCGGTGCGCGACGCCGGGCTCGTCTGGATCGGTCCTTCCGCCGAGGCCATCGAGGCGGTCGGGGACAAGGTGCGCGCCCGTGAGCTCGCCGAGGGCGCCGGCGTGCCGGTCGTGCCGGAGGGCACCGAGGGCGGGTACCCCGTGATCGTCAAGGCGGCCGCGGGTGGCGGTGGGCGCGGCATGCGGGTCGTCTCCTCGGAGGCCGAGCTGGAGGACGCGATCGCCTCGGCCAGGCGCGAGGCGCAGGCCGGGTTCGGCGACGACCGCGTGTTCATCGAGAAGTACGTCGAGCGCGCGCGGCACATCGAGGTGCAGATGCTTTCGAGCCTCGCCCTCGGTGAGCGGGAGTGCTCGCTGCAGCGGCGGCATCAGAAGGTCATCGAGGAGGCACCGGCGCTGATCTCCGACGAGCTCCGCGAGACGCTGTTGCGCGAAGCCTCAGCGGTCGCCGAGGCGGCCGGCTACGAGAACGCCGGGACGGTCGAGTTCATCGTCAACGCCGACGACCCGAGCGAGCACTACTTCCTCGAGATGAACGCGCGGCTGCAGGTGGAGCATCCCGTGACGGAGCTGGTGACGGGACTGGACCTGGTCGAAGCGCAGCTGCGGATCGCCGCCGGCCGACCCCTTCCCTTCGAAGCCGTCGAAGTTCGTGGCCATGCCGTCGAGGCGCGTGTCACCGCCGAGAACGCCGAGTGGCTGCCCCAGACGGGTGAGGTCCTGCGTTACGTCCGCCCTTCGAACGTCCGTGTCGACGATGGCATCGAGGAAGGGACTTCGGTGAGCGGGCGGTACGACTCGCTGCTCGCGAAGGTGATCGCCTTCGGTGCCACGCGTGACGAGGCGATGGCGAAGCTCGATCGAGCGCTCGGCGAGACCGCGATCCTCGGCGTCCACACGTCGATCCCGAACCTGCGCGCACTGCTCGCCGACCCCGATGTCCGCTCGGGCGAGGTCACCACCGCGCTGTGTGAGCAGAAAGGGTCGCTATCGCAACCCCTGGTGCGCCCGCCGGTGGCGCGGGCGGCGGCGGTGGTCGAGTTCGAGGAGCTCGGGGTGGGGGACGGATGGCGGCTCGGTGGCCCGCCGGCGCCGAGCTGGTGGCTGCTGCAGGTCGAGGACTCCGAGCCGGAGACGGTGGTGCTCGACGCCGGCGCGGCGCTGGAGCCCGGCTGGCAGCACGCACGCGAGCCGGACGGGACGCTGTGGCTCGGCAAGGACGGGCACGCCTGGCGCGTTCGCGAGCCGAGCATCGAGGAGACCCATCAGCAGGTCGCCGAAGGCGACGTCAAGGCCCCGATGCCCGGCTCGGTCCTCGCCGTCGACGTCAGCGAAGGCGCCGAGGTCAGGGAAGGCGACCGCCTCGCGGTGCTCGAGTCGATGAAGATGGAGCTCACCCTCAGTGCCCCGAAGGACGGCACGGTGACGTCCCTGGCCATCAAGGAGGGCGACCGCGTGAAGCAGGGTCAGACACTGGCGGTGATCGAATGAAAGAGCTCGTCGATGATCTGAACGATCAGATCGCCCGAGTGAGGGAGGGCGGAGGTGAACGCGCGCGGAAGAAGCACACCGACCGCGGCAAGCTGCTGCCGCGCGAGCGCGTCGACCGGCTGCTCGACCCGGGCTCGCCGTTCCTCGAGCTGAGCCCGCTCGCCGCCCACGGCCTCTACGACGGCGACGCGCCGGGGGCGGGGATCATCACCGGCGTCGGGACCGTCAGCGGTCGCGAGTGCGTGATCGTCGCCAACGACGCCACCGTCAAGGGCGGCACCTACTACCCGATGACGGTCAAGAAGCACCTGCGCGCGCAGGAGGTCGCCCTCCACAACCGGCTCCCGTGCATCTACCTCGTCGACTCCGGCGGCGCGTTCCTGCCCAAGCAGGAGGAGGTGTTCCCCGACCGCGAGCACTTCGGCCGGATCTTCTTCAACCAGGCGACGATGTCCTCGCTCGGTATCCCGCAGGTCGCGTGCGTCATGGGCTCGTGCACGGCCGGCGGTGCCTACGTCCCCGCCATGAGCGACGAGTGCGTCATCGTCCGCGAGCAGGGCACGATCTTCCTCGGCGGCCCGCCGCTGGTCAAGGCGGCGACGGGGGAGGAGGTCACCGCGGAGGACCTCGGCGGCGGTGAGCTGCACAGCCGCACCTCCGGCGTCACCGACCACCTCGCCGACGACGACGCGCACGCGCTCCAGATCGTCCGCCGCATCGTCGCCACGCTCGCGCCCAAGGCCGCCTCGCCCTGGGAGATCAAGCCGGTCGAGCCCCCGCGGGAGGAGCCCGCGGAGCTGTACGACCTGGTGCCGGACGACCTCAAGACGCCCTACGACGTCCGCGACGTCATCGCCCGGCTCGTCGACGGCAGCCACTTCCACGAGTTCAAGGCGCTCTACGGCTCCACGCTCGTCTGCGGCTTCGCCCACCTGCACGGCCACCCGGTCGGCATCCTCGCCAACAACGGCATCCTGTTCAGCGAGTCCGCCCTCAAGGGCGCGCACTTCATCGAGCTCTGCGATCAGCGCAAGATCCCGCTGCTGTTCCTGCAGAACATCACCGGCTTCATGGTCGGCCGCGACTACGAGGCGGGCGGCATCGCCAAGCACGGCGCCAAGCTCGTCACCGCCGTCTCCACCGCCCGCGTCCCCAAGCTGACCGTGATCATCGGCGGCTCCTTCGGCGCCGGCAACTACGGCATGTGCGGGCGCGCCTACTCGCCCCGCTTCCTCTTCATGTGGCCCAACGCCCGGATCTCCGTGATGGGCGGCGAGCAGGCCGCCACCGTCATGGAGACGGTCGGCCAGCCCGAGGTCGGCGCCACCCTGCGCGACCAGTACGAGGCCCAGGGCCACCCGTACTTCGCCACCGCGCGCCTCTGGGACGACGGCGTCATCGACCCGCTCGACACCCGCCGCGTTCTCGGCCTCGCGCTCGACGCCGCCGCCAACGCGCCGCTCGGCGACGTGCGGTATGGCATCTTCCGCATGTGAGCGCGACGGAACGTCAACCGCGCTGGGATCCCGCGCGGTACCCGCCGCCCGCGCGGGAGAACCGCTGGGAACAGTTGCGGGGCGGATCGTGCTGCGGCCTCAGTTGAACCGCAGGGTCGCGCCTCCGGCGGGCGTGACGGCGAGCGCGCCGGCGGGGAGCTTCGCTCCCGGCTCGTAGAGCGCGAGGACGTGGCCGCCGAAGCCGCCGCCGATCAGGCGCGCGCCGGCGGCGCCGGCGGCCTTCAAGCGGGTGACGACGCGCTCGACCGCGTCGGTGGACACCTCGAAGTCGTCGCGCAGGGACGCGTGGGAGGCGTCGAGCAGCGGGCCGAGGGCGGCGATGTCGCCGGTGCGCAGGGCGTCGACGGCGTCGCGCACGCGCCGGTTCTCGCTCTCCACGTGCCGCAGGCGCGCCGGATGCCCGTCCGCGCACTCCCGGCGCCGGTCGTTGTAGCCACCCGCGGCGTGGTCGTGGGACCCGGCGCGGACGACGGCGAGCCGCCAGTCGCCGAGGTCGAAGGGGACGGGCTCGATGGTGTCGCCCGCGAAGTCGATCAGCAGCGCGCTGCCCTCGACGGCGAACAGGGACGCGTACTGGTCGAGCAGCCCCGTCTGCGCGCCGACCCACTCGTTCTCCACCCGGCTGGCGAGCCGGGCGAGCGCGTGCCGGTCGGGATCGTCCTCGCCGCACAGCGCCAGCGCCAGGGCGCAGCCGAGCGCCGCCGACGAGGAGAGGCCGCCGCCGCGGGGGACGTCGCCGCGGATCTCGATGCGGACCGCCCGGGAGGGCCGCAGCTCGGCCACCGTCCCGCGCGCGAACGCGCGCCAGCCGCTCGTGCGTCCGGGGTCGTGGCGGCTGAAGTCGTCCGTCTCGCGCAGGTCGACCGCGCGGACCATGCACCAGTCACCCGGCAGCGTCGTCGCCCGGACGGTCACGCCGCGGGCGATCGCGAACGGCAGCGCGAGCCCGCCGTTGTAGTCCGTGTGCTCTCCGAGCAGGTTGACCCGACCGGGAGCGAACGCCGTCACCCGCACTCAGGCGGCGGCGCCGAGCCCGGGTGAGCGGTCCAGCTCGAACCAGACGATGTTGCGCTCGACGGCCCAGCGGTCCGCAAGGGTGGCGACCAGGTAGAGGCCCCAGCCCTCGACGGTGTCGGGGTGGTCGGCGCGGCCGTTGAACTCGAAGCCCGGTCCGGGGTCGGCGACCTCGACGCGGACGACGGCGTCGTCGGTCAGGACGCGGAGCGTGATGCAGTCCTCGGGCGCCAGGTCCGCGTGGCGCAGGCTGTTGGTGACCAGTTCGGAGACGAGCAGCCGGATGTCGCCGAGCTGGTCCTCGGGGAGCTCTGCGGACAGCTCGTCGACGGCATGGCGAGCCGCCGCCGCGGAGTCCAGGTCACGCGGCAGGTCGAGCGCGAAGTTCACCCGCCGGCCTCCGACGGATCGTCGACGAAGGTCAGGCGATCGATCATGCGCGTGATCTCGAACACACGATGAACATCGGATGGGCCACGCACCAACGTGAGCATGCGGCTTTCAGCGCGGAGGCGCGTGTCGGCCAGGACGATCAGCCTCAGGCCGGTCGAATCCATGAACTCCAGCCCGCGCAGATCGAGAACCACGCCGCGCGGATCGTGCTCCTCCGCCACCCGACTGAGCTCGTTCTCCAACAGGGCCGCGCCGGCGACATCCAGCTCGCCCGTCAGAGCGATGACAGCGAGGTCACCGGTGACCATGGTCTGGTAACTGAGCAACGTCACTGCCCAGAACATACGAAAGCCGTCCGCCGGTTAGCTTCGTCGCATGGCTCGCCTCCGACGTGCTGACTGCTCCGGACCCGGAATCCATCGGGTCAAACGCGGCCGCGGGTTCTCGTATGTCGACGCCGACGGGACCAAGGTCGACGAGCCCGAAGTGCTCGGCCGCATCGGCGAGCTGGTCATCCCGCCCGCCTGGAAGGACGTCTGGATCTGCCCGTATCCGATGGGCCACATCCAGGCCACCGGAGTCGACGCGGCGGGCCGCAAGCAGTACCTCTACCACCCGAAATGGCGCGAGCAGCGCGACCGCGCCAAGTTCGACGACATGATCGCGTTCGCCAAGGACCTGCCCAAGCTGCGCGCCGTCACCGCCGAGATCCTCGAGCGTGACGAGAGCATGGGCCGCGACCGGGTGCTCGCCTGCGCCCTGCGCCTGCTCGACCACGGCTTCTTCCGGATCGGCTCGGAGGACTACGCCGTCACCAACGAGACCTACGGCCTGGCGACGATGCGCAAGGAGCACGTCTCGCTCGCCGGGGACGACACGATGGTCTTCGACTACATCGCCAAGTCGGGCAAGCGCCGCGTGCAGGGCGTGGTGGACCCGCTGAGCTACGGGGTCGTATCGGCGCTCAAGCGCCGGCGCTCGGGCGGCGACGAACTGCTCGCCTACAAAGTCGGGCGCGCCTGGCGCGACGTCAAGTCGCCGGACATCAACGCCTTCCTCAAGGAGATCACCGGGGGCGACCACAGCGCCAAGGACTTCCGCACCTGGAGCGCCACGCTGCTGGCCGCGGTGGCGCTGGGCGTCAGCGGCGAGGTCGCCGGCAGCCCGACGGGCCGCAAGCGCGCCATCGCCCGCGCGGTCAAGGAGGTCTCGCACTACCTCGGCAACACGCCGGCCGTGTGCCGGGCGTCCTACATCGACCCGCGGGTGATCGACGCCTACTCGGGCGGCGTGATCATCGGTCCGGACGCGATCGGCGCCGAGCAGGACCCCGAGGTGCTGACGATCCACCAGCGCGCCGTCGAGCGCGCGGTCCTGCGCCTGCTCGACGGCCACGAGGCCGGCAGCGGCCTCACCCAGGTCGCGGCCTAGTTCTCGCTGGGGTCCGGCGTCGGCTCGGGCGGGTCCACCGGCTGGGTCGGCGTCGGCGCCTCGGCAGGCTCGGCGGGGATCGCCCGGCCCGGCGTCGGGTCGGCCGGGACCGTGGGGGAGTCGGGCACGACCAGCGGCTGGTCGGGCTGTGCGGGTGAGGGGACGGTCATGCGAGAGTGCTGCCCGGTCATGCCGCCCAGCAAGCGCATCCAGGTCGACGTCGCCGGCCACACCCTGTCGCTTTCGAACCTGGACAAGGTCCTGTACCCCCAGAGTGGCTTCACCAAGGGCCAGGTGATCGACTACTACTCACGGATCGCGCCGTACGTGCTCCCGCACCTGCGCGACCGGGCGCTGACGCTCAAGCGCTACCCGAACGGCGTCGAGAGCGGCCACTTCTACGAGAAGCAGCGGCCCAAGCACGCGCCGGCGTGGGTGCGCAGCGAGCGCATCGCCGACATCGACTTCGTGGTCTGCGACGACCTGCCGACGCTCGTGTGGCTCGCCAACCTCGCCGACCTCGAGCTGCACCCGTCGCTGGCGCAGGTCGGCGATCCCGCCGCGCCCGTGATCCTCGCCTTCGACCTCGACCCGGGCCCGCCCGCGACGATCGTGGAGTGCGCCGAGGTCGCGGTGCGGCTGCGCGCGGCCCTCCGCGCCATCGGCCTCGAATGCTTCCCGAAGACCAGCGGATCCAAGGGCATGCAGGTGTACGCGCCGCTCAACACCCCGGCGACCTACCCCCACACGCGCGCCGTGTCCAAGGCGGTCGCCATCGCCCTCTCGCGCGCCGAGCCCGACCTCGTGGTCCACGAGATGCGCAAGTCGCTGCGGCCCGGCAAGGTGTTCGTCGACTGGAGCCAGAACGCCGAGCACAAGACGACCGTCGGCGTCTACTCCCTGCGCGCGATGCCCCGGCCCACCGTCTCGACGCCGATCACCTGGGCCGAGGTCGAGGCCGTCCGCCGCTCCAAGGACCCCGAGGACCTCGTCTTCACCTCCGACCAGGTCCTCACCCGCGTCCGCGAGCACGGCGACTGCTTCGCGCCGGTCGCGGAGTTGCAGCAGTCGCTGCCGGCCATCTGAGGACGGTCCCTAGGCGGGTCCGTTGACGCCCTTGATCGACTTCTGCCCCCGGTCGAGCTCGTACGTCCAGCCGTCCGCCGAGAGCGTCTTGCGCGTCCTGCGCTTGATGGTCTCCACGCGCACGAAGCGCGAGGTGAGACCGCCCTTGCGCGCCTCGACGACGCCGTAGCCGTGGTGGTCGAAGTCGGCGACGTCGACCCAGGGGTTGATCCCGCGCAACGCCTCGATCAGGCCCGGGTCGGTGGCCGGCTCGGCGTCGTTGCCCGAGATGACCACGCCGTTGCCCGCGGGCAGGTCGATCTCGCCGAGCCCCTGGGACGTCATCGAGCCGCCGACGAACTCGACCGCGACGGACTCGCCCTTGCCGAGGTCGGTGCGGACGTCGCCGGCGATGAACGTGTGGATGTCGCCCGTGACGAAGACGACGTCGTCGATCTTCTCGTCGCGGATGTGGACGAGCAGCTCCTCGCGGTCGCGGGGGTAGCCCGTCCAGGTGTCGTAGGTGAAGTTGGACCCGCCGAGGACCATCGTCGGCATGATCGTGACCTCGTTGGCCATGATCTTCCAGGTCGCCCTGGACGAGCTCAGGCCCTGCTTGAGCCACTTCATCTGGGGCCGGCCCAGGAAGCTGCGCGGCTGGTCGTAGTCCGCGCACGGCGGGACCACCGCGTCGTCGCACGGCTGGTCGGCGCGGTGGGCGCGCTGGTCCATGACGAACAGCTCGACCGTGCGGCCGAAGCGCTGGTTGCGCCACAGCCGCTTGCCGTTCGGGAACGCGGCGTGGGACTCGAAGAACGCCTTGCGCGCCGCCTTCTTGCGTGCGAACGAGTACCTGCGCTCCGGCGGCAGGCCGCCGTCGGCCTCGAGGCCTGCGTAGTTGTCCTGGACCTCGTGATCGTCGGGCACGAGGATCATCGGGAAGCGCTCGTGAACCGCCCGTAGCGCCGGGTCGGAGCGGTAGAGCGAGTACTTGGCGCGGTAGTCGGCGAGGGTGAGCGCCTCCTGGTAGTACGGCGCGATCGCCCCGGCGGGAACCTCCAGCGCCGTGCCGATCGTGTCGTCGCGCACGCCGGTCCCGCCCGCGACGGTGTGGTAGCTCTCGGCGTAGATGTAATCGCCGAGGCACAGGACGAAGTCGAGGTCGTCCTCCTTGGCCAGCACCTGGTGCGCGTTGTAGAAGCCGTGCGTGTAGTCCTGGCAGGAGAAGTACGCGAAGCGCACCGGCTCGTCGGAGTCCGCCGGGGCGGCGGTCCGGAAGCGCCCGACCTTCGACTCGTGCTTGGCGTTGGCGAAGCGGTAGAAGTACTCCGTGTGCGGCCGCAGGCCGTCCACGCGCGCCTTGACGGCGTGGTTGACGCCGCCGTTGGTGGCCACCGTCTCACGCGCGACGACCTTGCGGAAGTCGGCCTCGCGCGCGACCTCGAGCAGGACCCGGCCGGGCCCGTCGGCGTCCGTCACCCGGGTCCAGAGGGAGATGCTGTCGGGCGTTGGCTCGGCGGAGATGATCCCGTCGGCGAAGGTGCCCGAGCGCAGCAACCGCCGGCCGCCGCGCCCGGAGGCGCCCAGGACGAGGTCCTGAGGAGCGAAGACGGCGACCGCGGCCCCCGCCGCGGTGCGGTGGACGAACTGGCGACGGGTCGGCATGGCGCGACCCTACGGGTCACGCGCGAGCCTGTAAACAGCGCTTCGGTTAACGCCCGATCTCGGCGAACGTGACGGGGACGCCGAGCTCGTCGAGCCCGTCCGCCTCCCGGTAATCCTCGTCGCCCTCGGGGTGGGTGAAGATCACGATCCGGTCGGCTGCGAAGGTGGCCAGCGCGTCGCGCAGGGCGACGGCGGGCTCGGACTCGCCGGTCTCACCCGCGGCGTCGATGCCGCCCTCCTCGAGCAGTTCGGCGGACTCGTCCGCGGCCTCCTGGGCCTCGGCGATCGCGTCGTCGACGTCGGACATCCAGAAGCGCACGCCGGACGTGGTGCCGGCGGGCGAGATGACGAGGACTTCCGCGCTGTCGACGTCATCGCCGGCCACGGAGCGGAGGGCGTCGGCGTCGATGGGTTCAGGGGTGAGGACGAGGAGCTTCACTCAGCGGGCCAGTACCCGCGGCGCCTCGGGGCGCAAACGGCCGCTCTCCGCAGCCAGGTCGTCGAAGGTGACCGGGCGGCGGCGCGCCGCCTCTGTGCGGAGCGTGCGCTCGAGCGCCCGGATCCGCCCGGCGGGGCGGTCGAAGTCCTGCGGGCGGACGTCGATGCGCAGCGTGCGGGCGCGGTGCAGCGCCGTCCCCGCGCGCCACAGCCCGGGCGCCATCCACCAGTCGAAGCTCGTGATCAGCTCGCGGCGGGCGCCCAGCGCGTGCCCGAGCGTCGGGGCGTGGTAGCCGCCCGGCGTCAGGCCGGCCAGCTCCATCAGCCGCCGGCCCGCGCGGACGTGCTCGATCGCGTCGCGACCGGTCGCCGCCCGCCCGGCCACGAAGCCCTGCTGCGCGATGCCGTCCCCGGCGTCCCGCCGCTCCCGCAGCCACTCGGCCAGGGCGGGGGAGCGCTGGAAGAACGGATGCAGGTCGGCGGCCGGGATGACGAGCAGCGTCGCTCGCCGGACGCCGCAGTCGGCCAGCCAGTCGCGGATCAGAGCGCAATGCTCGAAGGTGGCCGGCTCGATGTTGTGGAGGGCGACCGCGAGCCGCCCGTCGTTCTCGTTCATCTCACGTCACAGAATCGGCTGTTTTGCAGCCGATCCCGTGACGATGCTGTGAACTACGGAGCGATGGCGAGGAAGCGGTAGTCGCCGTTCGCGTTGACCCCGGAGCTCAGGGTCGGATTGCACAGCTGCAGCCGAATGGTGTCCGGGCTGACGGCGCGCGCGGTGGCGACGACCCCGTCGCCGGGCGCGCTGACGGCGACGACGGTGCCGGCAACCGCTCCCGCGGGGATGGAGTAGTCGGGCGCCGTGAAGTCGCGCGTCGCGCACGCCTGCGCGGCCAGGGTCACGGTCGTGACAGGGAGCGTCCCGGAGGCCTTGGCGATGTCGACGCCGGTGAGGTCGCGGTCGATGACCTCGCCCGTCCCGATCGAGCTGCCCTTGATGCTCCCCTTGGTCACCGCGCTCGTCTTGATCTCGCGGTTGGTGACGGCGTCATCGGCGATCTCGGCGTTGCCGACGCTGTCCGTGGCGAGCTCACCGGCGCCGATCGAGTCGGGGGCGACGTCGATCCCGGTCAGCGAGCGGTCCACCACCTGGTTGCCCGTGACGCTGCCGAAGGCCATGTCGGCGAGCGAGACGCTGCCGTCGATGATCTGGGCGGAGGACACGGACTTGCTCTTGGCCTTGAGGGACCGGAGCGTCCTGGAGGAGATGTCGCCGGAGGTGATCGTCCGGTTCTTGATCTGCTTGGTCGTGATCGTGTTCTTCTTGATCTTCTTGCCGTTGATGAGCTTGGCGGCCTGGGCGGGGCCGCCGAGGGCTACGAACAGGGCGATCAGGGCGATCACGGTTGCGGGGGAGGGCTTTCTCATGCCCTACACAATGCCCGCGCGCCACGAGAGGTTCGGTCGAGCCGTTGCATCGGTAGGCCGTCGGACATGAGCGAGAACCTCGAGCAGGGCGACAAGGTCGAGTGGCAGAGTCACGGTTCGACGGCCATCGGCAAGGTCGAGAAGCAGATCACGAGCGAGACCGAGGCGGGCGGGCGCAAGGTCAAGGCGTCCGAGGACGAGCCCCAGTACCTCGTCCGCAGCGACATATCCGGCGGGACGGCGGTCCACAAGCCCGACGCCCTGAAGAAGAAGTGATCCGGTTCGCCGTGTAGAAATCGTGGCATGTTCACGCTCTACACGGTGCTGCTCACCCTGCACATCCTGGCCGTGATCGGCTGGCTGGGCGCGGGGGTCACGCTGCAGGTCATCAGCGCGTCCGCACGCGACAACCCGGCGTGGCCGACGTTGATGTCCGCGTTCGCCGGCCGCTGGTTCCCCGCCGTGAGCGGGCTGGCGGCGCTCACCGGGATCCTGCTGTGGATCGACGGCCCGTGGGACTTCGGCGAGCTGTGGGTCCTGCTGGCGGTGGCCGGGTGGATCGTCAGCTCCGCGATCGGGGCGACGCAGCTGACGCCGCTCTCCGAGCGCTGGTCCGGCGGTGACCTGGCGGCCCGCGCGTCCTTCCTTCAGATCGCGCGCGTGGACTCGGTGATCCTGGTCCTGATCGTGGCCGACATGGTCATGAAACCTGGTCTCTGACCGCGTAGAGCTCCGGAAAGAAGGAGCGGTCCAGGGCCTGGCGCAGGAAGGCGACGCCGGACGAGCCGCCCGTTCCGCGCTGGTTGCCGATCAGGCGCTCGACCGTCTTGAGGTGGCGAAAGCGCCAGCCCATGAAGTTCTCCTCGAGGTCGACGAGTTCCTCGCACGCCTCGTAGGCCTCCCAGTGACGGTGCGGGTCGGCGTAGATCGCCTTCAGTGAGCGGTCGCCTCGCCAGGCGTTGAAGGCGTCGTAGAGGCAGAACATCTCGGCCTCCATCTCCTTGTACTGCACGGATTGAAAGCCCGACGAGGGGCCCAGGTAGTCCCGGAACGCCGCGTACTCGGTCGGCGTCATCGTGGCCAGCACCGTCCACTGCTCGGTCAGGGTCTTCTGGATCGCCTTGACGCGCGCGATCGCCTTCAGCGCGGGCCGGTGGTCCCCCTCCGCGAACCACGTCACGGCGCCTCGCAGCTCGTGCAGCGCGAGCTTGAACCACAGCTCGCTGGCCTGGTGGATGACGATGAACAGCAGCTCGTCGTGGCGGTCGCTGAGCGTGTGCTGGGCGCCCAGCACCTCGTCCAGGTGCAGGTAGGACGCATACGAGAGCGGTGAGGAGTCCATCGGATACGATTATGGACCCTCGCCGCGCGCCCATCCCGCAGCCTGGGCCACGCCCATATGCAACTTCGCAAGCGCCCCACGGAGCGGGTCGGTCTGTACGACCCCGGATACGAGCACGACGCGTGCGGCGTCGCCTTCGTGGCGCGCCTGGACGGGCAGCGCACCCACGAGACCGTGGACCGGGCGATCATGGCGCTCGAGAACCTCGAGCACCGCGGTGCCGAGGGCGCCGACCCCAACACGGGCGACGGCGCCGGCATCCTCATGCAGATCTCCGACGCCTTCTTCCGCGAGCGCGTGGGGGACGACCTGCTGCCGCCCGCCGGCACCTACGGGGTCGGCGTGGTCATGCTGCCGGGCGACAAGTCGCGCCACGCCGAGCTCGAGGAGCACATCAACCGGGCCGTCGAGGCCGAGGGCATGCGCGTGGTCACCTGGCGCGACGTGCCCACGGACAAGGACTTCTGCGGCCTGACGGCGCTCTACCACCGGCCCTACGTCAAGCACGTGGTGATCGGCGCCGCCGACGTCCCGATCCCGGACCAGGACGCCTTGGAGCGCAAGCTCTACGTCATCCGCCGCCAGGCCGAGCTGGCCGCCGGACCGGAGCTGGTCGTCTGCACGATGAGCTCGCGGACGATCGTCTACAAGGGGATGCTCACCCCGTTGCAGCTCAAGGGCTACTTCCCCGAGCTGCAGGAGCCGACGGTGGAGACGGCGCTCGCGCTCGTGCACTCGCGCTTCTCCACCAACACGTTCCCGAGCTGGGAGCTGGCGCATCCGTACCGGATGATCGCCCACAACGGCGAGATCAACACGCTGCGCGGCAACGTCAACTGGATGCGAGCGCGGGAGTCGCAGCTGCGCTCCGAGCTGTTCGGCGACGATCTCGAGAAGGTCCTGCCGGTCGTTCGCCCGGGCGGCAGCGACAGCGCCACCCTGGACAACGTCCTCGAGTTGCTCGTGCTGGCCGGTCGCTCGCTGCCGCACGCGATGATGATGCTCGTCCCGGAGGCCTTCGAGGACCGCGACGACATGAGCCCCGAGCTCCAGGCCTTCTACGCGTTCCACGCCTGCTTCATGGAGCCGTGGGACGGTCCCGCCGCGGTCGCCTTCACCGACGGCCGCGTCATCGGCGCGACGCTGGACCGCAACGGGCTGCGCCCGGGCCGCTGGCTGGAGACCAAGGACGGCTGGGCGATCGTCGGCTCGGAGGCCGGCATGCTCGACATCGAGCCGGGCAACATCGCGCGCAAGGGCCGGCTCGAACCCGGCAAGCTGTTCCTGGTCGACGTCGAGGGCGGCGGCGGCATCGTCCCGGACGCGACCGTCAAGGGCGCGGTCGCGACGGCGCGGCCCTACGACGACTGGATCGCCCAGGGCTCCGTCGACGTCGACGACCTGCCCGAGCGCTTCGCCGCGCCCGAGTACGCCGGCACGCTGACCGATCGCCAGCTGGCCTTCGGCTGGTCCCAGGAGGACCTGCGCCTGATCCTGGCGCCGATGGCGCGCGACGCCCAGGAACCGACCGGCTCGATGGGCAACGACCTGGCGCTGGCGATGCTCTCCGACAAGGCGCCGCCGCTGTTCGACTACTTCAAGCAGCTGTTCGCGCAGGTGACCAACCCGCCGATCGACCCGATCCGCGAGTCCATCGTGATGTCGCTCACCAGCGGCCTCGGCGCCGAGCAGAACCTGCTCGACGAGTCCCCGGAGCACGCCCACCAGCTGCGCCTGTCCCAGCCGGTCATCCGGGCGGCGACGCTCGAGCGGCTGCGCCAGGTCGACCACTCGGTGTTCTGGGCGCACACGATCGACATCACCTTCCCGACCGCCGACGGCCCGGGCGCGATGGAGGCCGCGCTCGCCCGCATCTGCGATGAGGCCGAGGAGGTCGTCGAGGACGGCGTCACCGTGCTCATCCTCAGCGACCGCAAGACCGGCCCCGGCCGCGCGGCGGTCCCGGCGCTGCTCGCCGTCGGCGCGGTCCACCACCACCTGGTCCGCGCCGGCACGCGCCTGCAGACCGGCCTGGTGGTCGAGACGGGCGAGGCGCGCTCGGTCTCCCACTTCTGCGCGCTGATCGGCTACGGCGCCGCCGCGGTCTGCCCGTACCTGATGTTCGAGTCGGTCTCGGCGCTGGCCAAGGCCGGCCGCATCCCCGGCGTCGAGGATCCCGACGACGCCGAGAACCGCGTCGTCAAGGCGATCGGCAAGGGCCTGCTCAAGACGATGTCCAAGATGGGCATCTCGACCATCTCGAGCTACTGCGGCGCCCAGATCTTCGAGGCGGTCGGCCTCCAGCAGGAGGTCGTGGACCGCTTCTTCGTCGGCACCGCCTCGCGGGTCGGCGGCGTCGGCCTGGACGTGCTGGCCCGCGAGGCGCTGGAACGCCACGAGCGCGGCTTCCCGGACGTCGGCTACCTCCCGAAGGCGCCGGACGCCGAGTACAACGCCCCCGAGGACGTCCTCCCGAGCGGCGGCCAGTACCAGTGGCGCCGCGACGGCGAGCGCCGTCAGTGGGACCCGAAGGCGATCGCCGCGCTGCAGAAGGCCGCGCGCACCGGCTCGTGGGAGTCCTACGAGGAGTTCGCCGAGCACATGAACTCCGAGGCCGCGGCCAAGTCCTCGCTGCGCGGCCTGATCGACTTCGCCTATCCCGAGGGTCGCGGCATCCCGCTCGAGGACGTCGAGCCGGCCGCGGAGATCGTCAAGCGCTTCGCCACCGGCGCGATGTCGCTGGGCTCGCTGAGCCGCGAGGCGCACGAGACGCTGGCGATCGCCATGAACCGGATCGGCGGCAAGTCGAACTCCGGTGAGGGCGGGGAGGACGTGTCGCGCTACACGGCGGACGAGAACGGCGACTACCGCCGCTCGGCGATCCACCAGGTCGCGTCGGGCCGCTTCGGCGTCAACATCCACTACCTCCTCAACTGCGACGAGCTGCAGATCAAGATGGCCCAGGGCGCCAAGCCCGGCGAGGGTGGTCAGCTGCCCGGCCAGAAGGTCGACGACTACATCGGCTCCATCCGCTTCACGACGCCGGGCGTGACGCTGATCTCGCCGCCGCCGCACCACGACATCTACTCGATCGAGGACCTCAAGCAGCTCATCTACGACCTGCGCTGCGCGAACCCGCAGGCGCGCGTGTCGGTGAAGCTCGTGGCCGAGGTCGGCGTCGGGACCGTCGCGGCCGGCGTGGCCAAGGCCGGTGCCGACCACATCCTGATCTCCGGCCACGACGGCGGCACCGGCGCGTCCCCGCAGTCCTCGATCCAGTCGGCCGGGGTGCCGTGGGAGATCGGGCTGGCGGAGACCCAGCAGACACTGGTGCTCAACGACCTGCGCTCGCGCGTGTGGGTGCAGACGGACGGCCAGATGAAGACGGGCCGCGACGTCGCCGTCGCCGCGCTGCTCGGCGCCGACGAGGTCGGCTTCTCGACCGCCCCGCTGATCGCCGAGGGCTGCGTGATGATGCGCGTCTGCCACCTCAACACCTGCCCGGTCGGCGTCGCCACCCAGGACCCCGAGCTGCGCAAGCGCTTCACCGGCCAGCCCGATCACGTCGTCAACTACCTCTTCATGGTCGCCGAGGAGACCCGGCGGATCATGGCCAAGCTCGGCGTGCGGACCTACGACGACATGGTCGGCCGCGTCGACCTGCTCCGGACCGCGCCGGCGATCGAGCACTGGAAGGCGCGCGGCGTCGATTTGTCCGAGGTGCTCAAGGAGATCGACGTGCCGCCGGGCACGCCGATCTCGCGCTCGATGCCCCAGCCCTCGCCGCTGGTCGGCGCGCTGGACTGGGAGCTCGTCTCCCACTGCAAGGACGCGATCGACGACCTCGAGCACCGGACGCAGGTCGAGGGCGAGTTCCGCATCCGCAACGTCAACCGCACCGTCGGCGGGATCCTCTCGTCCGTGGTGACGTCCGTGCACGGGCGCGACGGTCTCCCGCCGGAGTCGATCCGCCTGCGCTTCGACGGCTCGGCCGGCCAGTCCTTCGGCGCCTGGCTGGCGCCCGGTATCGAGCTGACGCTGTCCGGCGACGCCAACGACTACGCCGGCAAGGGCCTCTCGGGCGGCGTCGTCACCGTCCACCCGCATCCGGACGCGACCTTCGTGCCCGAGGAGAACGTCGTCGTCGGCAACACCGTGCTCTACGGCGCGTCCGCGGGACGAGCGTTCTTCCGCGGCCTGGCGGGCGAGCGCTTCGCGGTGCGCAACTCGGGCGCCGACACCGTCGTCGAGGGCATCGGCGACCACGGCTGTGAGTACATGACGGGCGGCAACGTCGTCGTCCTCGGCCGCACCGGCCGCAACTTCGGCGCGGGCATGTCGGGCGGCGTCGCCTACGTGCTCGACGAGGACTCGAGCTTCGAGCGCCGCTGCAACTTCGAGCTCGTCTCCTTCGACGAGATCAACGGCGACGACGAGGCGCTGCTGCGCGAGCTCATCACCGAGCACCGCGACCGGACGGGGTCCACCGTCGCGGCCGAAGTGCTCGACAACTGGTCGCTCGACCGCTTCGTCAAGGTCATGCCGAACGACTACAAGAAGGTCCTCGAGCAGCGCCGTCGCGACGCGCTCGAGGTGGCGGCTTAGCCCACGCGGTTCCCGCCGCCCCTGACCCGGGGCAGGATCAGCATCACGAGGCCGATGAGGATGACCACGATCCCGAGCGCGTAGTGCACGAGGATCGCGAGCACGATCCCGACGATGATGAGCAGGATGGGAAGCTGAAGGTCCATACGTCGGTCCTACCCCGCGGCGCGGGTCGACAACCTATCCCGCGTGCGTCGCCACGTTGACGACGCAAATTCACGCGAGGGCGGCGATCGCCTCGACGAGGCGATCGGCGTCGGCTTCGTCGTTGTAGTGGACGAAACCCGCGCGGATCGCGCCGTCGGGGGCGAGGCCGAGGTGCTGCTCGAGCTCGTGGGCGTAGTAGTTGCCGTCCCAGACGGCGATCTCGCGCTCGGCGC
Organism: uncultured Solirubrobacteraceae bacterium; assembly: GCA_963740765.1. GTDB lineage: Bacteria > Actinomycetota > Thermoleophilia > Solirubrobacterales > Solirubrobacteraceae > DATLGB01. Next base: position 275,369 of record CAVUFN010000010.1, read on the forward strand.
AATGGCGGGCGACCGCCGCGGAGGTGTGGCCGGCGACGTTGAACATCAGCGTGGAGGTGCGGTCGGCCGCGTCGCCGTAGAGGGTGACGCCGTCGATGGCGCCGAGCCCGTCCAGCGCCCGGCGCAGGAGCGCGTCCTCGTGGGCGCGGACCTCGGCCCAGTCGAGCGAGTCCACGTAGCGGGCGGCGGCCGCCACGCCGGCCAGCGACTCGAACGGCAGCGTGCCGAGCTCGAAGCGGTCGGGAACCTCGTCGGGCGACGGGATCAGCTTGTCGGGCCGGAGGGACTCCAGGAGCTCGGGGGCGGCGCACTGGATGCCGATGTGCGGGCCGAACCACTTGTAGGCCGAGCAGGCGAGCACGTCGAAGCGCGATGCGTCCATGGGCCGGTGCGGGGTGGCGTGGACGGCGTCGACGTAGACGCGCGCGCCGGCGGCGCGGGCGACCTCCGTGATGCCGTCGAGGTCCGGGATCGTCCCGACGGCGTTCGAGGCGGCCGTCACGCACACCCATTTCGTGCGGTCCGTCAGCACCGCCTCGACGGCGGACGCGGGCAGTTCGAGCGTGCCGGGCTCCGGGTCGGCGAAGCGGACGTCGGCGCCGGCGCAGAACCACGGGCGCACGTTGGCGTCGTGGTCCAGGCGCGTGCAGACGACCTCGTCGCCCGGCTCGATCACGGTGCGGGCGAAGCGCATGGTCAGCGCGGTCATCGACGGGCCGAAGATCACGCCGCGCGGATCGGCGCCGAGCAGGCCGGCGACGGCCGCGCGGGCGTCATCCACGCAGGCGTCGGTCGCGGCGGCGGCGGCGAAGGCGCCGTGGCTGTTCGCGTTGCGGCCCGAGCGCATGAAGTCGGCCATCGCCGCGATCGCGTCGTCGAGCATCTGCGTCCCGGCCGGGCCGTCGAGCCGCGCCCAGCCGCCGGCCAGCCCGGGGAAGCGGTCGCGGTTCACGCCAGCACCTCGCGGTCGCGGTCGTAGCTCAGCAGACGGCGGGCATCCTCGACCGTTTTCCAGCGCACCTCGTCGACCTCCTCGTTCGGTTCGAAGGCCGGCACGGCCTCGATGACCATCTCCCAGTAGCGCACGATCTTGGACCGTCCCTCGTGGTCGGTGTACTCGGTGGACCGGAGCTCGCGGCCGAGCTCGCCCTGCACGCCGATCTCCTCGTGGATCTCGCGCACCGCGGCCGCCTCGAAGGACTCGCCGGGGTCGAGCTTGCCCTTGGGCAGCGACCAGTCGTCGTAGCGGGGACGGTGGATGACCGCGATGCGGTCCCCGCACCTGACGACGCAACCAGCGGCTTCGACTTCGTGGGACACGCCCGGCAGCGTACGGCTGTGCGAAGATGACGCCCCTGTCACGAATCGCCATCATCGGCCAGGGCTCCAGCGGCATCGCCGCCGCCAAGACCCTCCACCAGCGCGGGATCGACTTCGTCGCCTACGAGGCGTCGGACCGCGTCGGCGGCAACTGGGTGTTCCAGAACGCCAACGGCATGTCGAGCGCGTACTCGACGCTGCACATCAACACGTCGCGCGAGCGGATGGAGTACCCGGACTTCCCGATGCCGAGGTCCTATCCCGACTTCCCGCACCACTCGCACATCGCCGCGTACTTCGACGCCTACGTGGACCACTTCGGCTTCCGCGACCGGATCCGCTTCCAGACACCGGTCGGGCGCGCCGAGAAGACCGCCGACGGCTGGGACGTCGACGGCGAGCCCTTCGATGCGCTGATCGTCGCCAACGGGCACCACTGGGACGCGCGCTGGCCCGAGCCCGCCTTTCCCGGCGCCGACACGTTCGCGGGCGAGCAGATCCACGCCCACGAGTACAGGGATCCCGAGCAGCTGCGCGGCAAGCACGTCGTCGTCCTGGGGATGGGCAACTCGGCGATGGACATCGCGGTCGACGCCTCCTACAACGCGGCGTCGACGACGCTCGCGGCCCGCCGCGGCGCGTACGTCGTCCCCAAGTACATGTTCGGCCGCCCCGCCGACCAGCTGCGCAACGATCCGCGCGTCCCCTTCGCGATCCGCCGCGCGATCGTCAGCGGGCTGATCAAGGCCTACGTGGGGGACATGACCCGCTACGGCCTGCCCAAGCCCGACCACCGCTTCGGCGAGGCGCACCCGACCGTCTCGGGCCGCATCCTCGACCGCCTCGCCCACGGCGCCATCGCCGCCAAGCCGAACATCGCCCGTCTCGACGGCGACCGCGTGCACTTCGCCGACGGGACGAGCGTCCACGCCGACCTGGTCGTCTACTGCACGGGCTACAAGGTCAGCTTCCCGTTCTTCGCCCCGGACCTGATCGCCGCGCCGGGCAACGACCTGCCGCTGTTCCGCCGCGTCTTCCACCCGGACGTCGACGGCGTCTACTTCGTCGGCCTGCTCCAGCCCCTGGGCGCGATCATGCCGCTGGCCGCCGCGCAGTCGGAGTGGATCGCGGACCACCTCACCGGCCGCTACGCCCTGCCGGCGGGCGGCGCGCTGCGCGCCGACATCGCGGCGGAGCGCGCCGCGATGTTCAAGCGCTACGTCGCGTCTCCGCGGCACACCATGCAGGTCGACTTCGACGACTACCTGCTCGCGCTCGACAAGGAGCGCGCGGCCGGGGCCGAGCGAGCCGCGGTCATGGCGTGATCACCGGGCGGCGCGAGCAGACCAAGGCGGCCAACCGGGCCGCGATCCTCGAAGCGGCGCGGGCCACGTTCGGGGAGATCGGCTACGGCGCGGCGTCCGTGCGGGACATCGTCCGCGCCACCGACCTCGCTGCGGGCACGTTCTACAACTACTTCCCGGACAAGGAGTCGATCTTCCTCGCGCTCGTGGAGGAGATCGCGGCCGAGGCGCGCGCCCGCGTCCGCGCCGCGCGCCGCAACGCCGCGAGCCCGGCCGGGTTCGTGGAGGACGGCTACCGCGCGTACTTCGCCTTCATCGTCGAGGACCCCGCCAACCAGGCGTTCCTGAGCCGCAACGCCGGGACCATCCGGGGGCTGCTCGCGGACGGGCAGGCGTCGCTCGGGGCCGACGAGCTGCGGGAGGATCTCGAGGCGGTGGGCGCCGCGCCCGGGCTGGACCCGGAGTACATGACGCACGCGATGGTGGCGGTCGGCCTCGAGCTGGGCGCCCGGCTGCTCGAGCGCGACCCGCCCGACGTCGAGGGGGCGACCGCGTTCGCGTCCGGCCTCGTGCTCGGCGGCCTCGACCGTCTTACGCGACGGGACTGAGGATCACCGCGAAGTCGCGGTCGACGGTCAGGGTCCCGCTGACGTCGCGCTCGCTGCCGTCGGCGAAGCGCGCCCGCCAGTGGCCGGTGGGCAATGGGACGGTGACGGGCTCGGACGCCGCGAGGAGCCCGCCGACGAACCAGCGCTCACCGGACCGGCGGCCGATCACGACGTAGCGGTCGGGCTCGCCCGCGAGCAGCCGCGTGTCGTCCCACGCCGCGGGGATCTCGTCCAGCAGCGGGCCGAACGCCGTGTAGTGCTGCAGACCCGACTCGTAGACGATCGCCTTGGCCGCGTCGGCGACCGGCGTGTAGTCCATCGACCCGATCGCGTTGCGGGTGAAGGCGAGGTTGACGTCGTCGCGCGGGTCGGTGGGCGCGTTCTCGGCGCCGCGCACCGCCTCCACGGTCAGGACGTTGGGCCACGTGCGCTGCAGCCCCCGCGGGACGGTGCAGCCGTGGAAGGCCACGACGAGCCTGCGCTGCGCGGACCAGCGCGCGATGTCGTCCATCTCGGCGATGCGCGCGTCGCGATCGGAATAGAAGAAGTCCGCCTTGATGCCCGCCGCGCCCCAGCCGGCAGCGCGGTCGAGCGCGGCCCGCGTGACGTCCGCGTGGTCGTACCAGAGGATCGTCTTCACGCCGCGCTCGCGCGCGTAGGCGATGACGTCCGGGACCCAGGCCGGGTCCCAGCCCTCGTCGATCGTGACGTACTCCCAGCCGTGGGTGACGGCGGCGTCCACATAGGCGCGCTGCGCGGCTTCGGAGGTGGGGCTGGCGTGGTCGGCCAGCCACGACCACGCCGAGCGGCCGGGCTCGATCCAGCTCGTGTCGGCGAGCTTCGACGCCCGGCCGAGCGCGAGCGGCAGGTCGGACTCCACGACGTCGGCGAGCGACCCCGTCACCGCCACCTGCCACAGATCGCTGCCGGCGGGGGACACGGTCAGCGAGCGCCCGCGCCGCTCGAGGTGGGCCGCGCCGCGGCGGGCGAGGCCGGACTCCGTCAGCAGCGTGTAGTCGCCGCGGGAGCGCAGGAGCGCCGGGTAGCCGTAGCGGTCCTCGCCGGCGCGCGGGCGGCGGTAGGGATCCTCGTAGGCGCCCGTGAAGGGCTGCAGCCAGGCGCGGGTGCGGCGGGGGACGACGACGGTCGCCGAGGGCGCGCCGCGGAAGGCGACGCCGTCGGGCGTGACCAGCACGGTGACCCCGCCGACCGTGAGCGTCCGTCCCCGGACGCGGTGCTCGCGGCGTTTGCCCGCCGGGGTGGTGAAACGCGCCCGGAAATGCTCGCGCCGGGCACGAAGTGGTCCGTTCTTCGACCGGCCGAGGTCGAATTCGAGCCCCGATGCAGCGATGATGAGCCTGAGCCGGCCGGACCGGCGCCGCAGGGTGGCGCTGAGGGTTCCGGACGGTGCTCTGACCACCCAGGACGGCGGCGCGACATCAGCGGCGATCACGGGTGGTCAGGCTAGGCTTCGCCACCCACGAAACCCCAGGAGATCATGCGCCTTCGAATCATCAGCCTCGCCGTTCTCGCCGCCCTCGTGGCCGCTGTCGCTCCAGGCGCCGCATCGGCGAAGGTGAGCATCGGCATCTCCGACAACCACGTCGCGATGTTCGGCGATCCTGCCTTCAAGGCCCTGGGCGCCAAGCGCGCCCGCGTCGTCGTCTCCTGGAACGCGGTCAGCGCGGCCGAGAAGGGCGACAACGAGGTCTCCGACAAGATCATCCCGTACCTCACGGGCGCGGCCGCGGACGGGGTCGAGGTCATGGTCGCCCTCGAGCACTCGCGCGGCGCCCCGATCGACTGCGCGTCGAGCCGGAAGGCCCAGTGCAAGCTGCCGTCGGTCGCGGCCTACAAGGCCGAGGTGACCAAGTTCGTCGCGGCGTTCCCGACGGTGAGGTACATCACCGCCTGGAACGAGGCCAACCACAACACGCAGCCGACGCTCAAGAACCCCAAGCGCGCCGGCCAGTACGCCAAGGCGGCCGACCAGGTCTGCCGGGCCGCGGGCACGTGCAAGGTCATCACGATGGACATCCTCGATGCCGCCAACAACCCGAAGCTCCCGGTCAAGCGGCTGAACTACTCGCGTACGAAGCGGTACATCAAGAAGCTGCGCAAGGCCTACGGCAAGACGCCGGCGATCTGCGGCATCCACAACTACGCCGACGTCAACCGCTTCCGCACCAAGGGCACCAAGCAACTCACCAAGGCCATGAAGTGCAAGCAGTACTGGCTGACGGAGACGGGCGGCTTCTACAAGTTCGCCTCCTTCTGGAAGGACAAGGCCTCGCGCAAGAACGCCAAGAAGGCCAAGGCGGGCAAGTGCACCAAGTCCTCCAACTGCCAGGTCGCCGCGCTCAACTACCTGTTCAAGAAGACGGTGAAGGCCTCCAAGCGCATCAAGCGCGCCTACATCTACAACTTCTACTCAGGCGAGGACGGTCGCTTCGACGCCGGCCTCACCAAGGGCCGCGGCGACACGTCGACAGGCAGGCCCCGCGCCGCCTACAAGGTCGTCAAGAAGCGCATTTAGGCGCTCGCCGGCCACCGCCGGCGAACGCCTGCGCCTAGGGATCGGTGAAGGGCAGGACCGCGAGCCCGTGGTCCTGCTCTCGCATCCCCAGCTCGTAGACCCCGCCGTGCGGGGTGTGGAGGCGCTGATCACCCAGGGTGGCGGTCAGCGTCGCCACCGAGCCGTTGGCGGTGTGATGCTCGTGGCCCGGAGCCGGATCGCTGTAGCGCCACACGACCACGCGGTCGCGCGCCGAGCGCACGTCGACGCCGAGCGCGCCGACCCGGACGCGCGCGCCGAGCGGATCCTCGGTGACCCTGGCGCGGCCGCGCACGCGGTGGCGCCTGCCGCCGATCGAGACCGCGCCGTTGGCGATCCAGGGCGTCGTGCGCCCGGCCACCCTGATGCGGCCGACGACGACGTCGAGCCACGCCGAGTCATCGCCGTCGAACGCCGTCCCGTGCAGCCAGATCCAGCGCTCGGCGTGCTCCGTGCCCCAGTTGTGGCCGAGCATCCCCGGCCAGCCGTCGAGCTCGAGGTCGCCCATGCGGCCGCTGATGCGCAGCGCGGGACCCGGGGACTCCGATTTCGTGCGTGGGACCGGAGCGCGGTAGAGCAGACCGGGGGAGAGGTGGTGCAGCGGCTCGGGATCGGCCGTCTCCCAGGTCAGCTGCGCGTGCGGGCCGGTGACGCCGTCGGGGCCGACGACGCTGTCGCCGACCTGGATCCACGGCGCCTTCGGAGCAGGAAGGGAGATCTTGTTCGCGGTCGGCGTCGGGTCGTAGGCGACGCTCCACACGCTGCCCACGGGCGCCTCGCCCGGTGCCTTGTGGATGGTGTGCCGCAGCCAGATCCCGCGCGGCGCGGCCGGGTCGACCGCCCGCAGGTAGATCGACTCGTAGCCGCCCTGGTCGCGTCCCCACGAGGGGAACTGCGGCGTCAGCGGCGGCCGTGCCTGAGACCCAGCCACATCCACACCGGGTAGGTCGCGAACAGCAGGACGGCGGCCGCGTGCGTGCGCGGGCCGGGGTGGTCGATCTTGAAGACCCCGGAGTTGAGCATCCAGTCGCGGCCGTCGCGGGCGCGGCACAGGCGGGCGATCCAGTCCGTCCACGGCCGGTTCAGGTACAGGCTGATGCTCGTCACCAGGAAGACCGCGACGGTCGCGGCGGTGACGGGCTCCTGCACGGGGTCGGGCATGCGGGCCGCGAGGCGCCCGTTCGCGTACAGCCAGGGTGGGTCGATCAGGAACGACACAGGTGCTCTCCCAGTCGGGTCGCGAGGGCCATGATGGTCAGTTGGGGGTTGACGCCGAGCGCGGTCGGGACCGCGCTGCCGTCGCAGACGTAGAGGTCGTCGCGTCCCCGCACCCTGAGCTGGTCGTCGAGGACGGCGGCGCTCGTGCCGAGCGGGTGGAAGGCCATCAGCTTGAGGTCGCGGCGGCGGGCGCGCAGCGGCTGGGGGCGGGTCAGCGGCTCCTGCCCGGCGATCGGCACCAGGACCTGGCGCGCGCCGGCCGCGAACAGCAGCTCGGCGAGGCGCTCGATGCCACGGACGACGGTGCGGCGGTCGTGGTCGTTGAGGTCGTAGCGGATGACGTGCTTGCGCACGCGGCCGCGGCTGGTGTCGGACACCATCAGGCCGAACTGGGCGACGCGGCGGTAGTCGAGCATCAGCTCGCGGTGGCGGTCGCCCTTGAAGGGGACGGCCATGGCCAGGTAGTCGGGCGGGCCGGCGACGCCCTCGAAGAGCATCCCCTCGCCGGCGAACTCGTCGACGCAGTAGGACTGCGGGACGCCCTTGGCCATGTCGACGTCCTCGTCCATCAGCGCCCAGGCGGCGGTGGCGGGATGGATGGACAGGTTGCCGCCCAGGCCGGGGTCGCGGACGCCGCTGGCCTTGAGCAGGTTCGGCGAGTGCAGGGTGCCGGCGGCCAGGACGATGCGGTCTGCGTCCACCGTGAGGTCGTCGGTGACCACCGTGCGGTGGTCGATGCGGCGGACCGTCGTGTGGGTGTGGACGCGCGCGCCGGCCGCCTGCGCCCAGGCCATGTAGGTCTGGCCCGTGTGCTGCTTGGCCCCCGTCGGGCACCCGAACGCGCACACGCCCGAGCCCTTGCAGCCGCGCGCGTTGCGGTCGAGGAAGCGGCCCGACCAGCCCAGCGCCTCGGCCCCGCGCTTGGCCACGAGCGCGTTGCGGCCGGCGATGTCCTCCGTCACGCGCGTGACGCCGATCTCCTGCTCGACCTGCGCGTAGTGGCGGGGCTCGAGCCGGAGGCCGAGGGCGCTGGCCCAGCGGTCCAGGACCGGCTGCGGCGCGCGGAAGCAGGTGCCGCTGTTGACGAGCGTGGTGCCGCCGAGGGCGCGACCGAGCGGGAGCACGATCGGCGGCGTCCCGACCGTCGCGGTCTGGCCCGCGTCGCGGTACAGCCGCGGCATCATGTCCCGCGGCCGGGCGGTGAGGGTGCCGAGGGGGTGCGATCCGCCCTCCTCCAGCACCGTGACCCTCGCCCCGGCCTTCGCGAGCGCGGCGGCGACCGGCGCCCCGCCGGCGCCCGTGCCGATCACGCAGACGTCAGCGCGCTCGCGGCGCATGGCCGACGACCTCCGCGACCCGCGGGTCGCCGTAGTAGCTGAAGCCGGCGATGGCGCGGAGCGCCTCGAGGCGCGCCCCGGCGGTCAGGACGCCGAGGCGGATCGCAACGCGGTTGAGCCGCGGCGCCTGTGCCATCCACGCCTCGTACGCCTGCAGCGCGTCCGTCTCGTGGACGGGCGGGAGGGGCGGCTGCGGCGCGCACGTGTCGTCGACGAGCCGCGTGAACGCCCGGCGCTCAAGACGGGTCACGCATGGCCTCCTCCTGACGGCCGGCGAGCGTCGCCATCGCCTGCTCGGCGGCCTCCGCGTCCTGGGCCCGGACGGCGTCCGCGACCGCGCGGTACAGACCTCGGATGTCGTCGGTGAGCATCGGCGCATAGCGCTCGAGGTCGCCGAGGTAGATCTCGCGGATGCTGTTGAGGATCAGGGTGAAGACGAGGTTGCCGGACGCCTCGATGACGGTCGCCATGAAGGCGAGGTCGGTCCACTGCGTCAGCTCCCCGGCCGCCAGCAGCGCCAGCGTTCCCGCCTGCTCGTCGGTCCGGCGCACGGCGGCCAGGTGCGCCGCCTGCGTGAGCAGGATCCGGCGCGCCTCGAACAGCGGCGCCGTGAACTGCTGCGCGGCGTGGACGAGCACCTCCAGCCCGCCGTGCGTCCGCCAGTCCGTCACTCGCATCGCGTCGCCGTGCTTGACCTCGACCAGCCGCAGTTGCTCCAGCCGCTTGATCCCCTCGCGCAGCGACGCCATGTTCACGCCCAGTTCCGCGGCGAGCCGGCGCTGCGGGGGCAGCCGCTCGCCCGGCGCGTAGCGGCCGCTCAGGACCCCCTCGGCGAGCGAGCGAAAGACCTGATCGGGGAGGGAGGAACGCGCGACCGCCATGTTCCGGTGTTCAGAACACTACCTCATGGCGCAGAAGCGCGGGCGCGCTACGGGGCCGGAGAGGCGGAAGGGGCCACGGTGACCGTCGGGGCGACGGTCGGCGTGGCGGTCACGGTGACCGTCGGCTCAGGACTCGGCGTGACCGTCTCCTCCTCGTCCGAGGCCGGCGTCGCCGTCTCCTGGGGGGTCGCGGGCGCCTTCTCCTCCGACGGCTTCTTCGACGACGATTCGCGCTCCTTGCCGCCGAACAGCGTCGTCGCGCTGCCGTCACTGCGGCCGATCGACTTGCCGGCCACGAGCTCGGGGATCGTGAACACGGCGACGATGAGCGCGAAGGCCGCCAGCCCGGACACGATGCCCACCTTGATCCAGCGGCGGCTGGAGCGCCGGTAGACGGTGACGGGCGGGTGCAGGGGCGTGCCGCCCTCCGGCGGCGCGGCGGTCTGCTCGCCCGTGGCGCCGGTGGAGGTGCGCAGGCTGGTGACGACGTCGACCGGCCGGGCGAGCGCTTCCTTGACGATCGCGACGATGACGGGCGTCAGCGCGGCGCTGACGAGCGTCCCGCCCGCCCACACCTTCGAGGTGAAGTACGCGGCGGCCGCGCCGGCGACGGCGGCGATCACGAGGGTCAGCAGGTCTATGTTCGAAGAACGCTTCTGCTCCATCACGGTGCCACTACCGCGACCGCGACGTTGTCTCCGGCTCCCGCGCTGCAGGCCGTGTCGACCAGCGCGCGAGCGGCGGTCTCGGCGGTAGGGGGGTCCAACGTAGCGAGCACGCGCGGGACCACGTCGGCGGGCCGCAGCGGGGCGATGAACTCCGACAGCCCGTCCGTGACCAGCACGACCCAGTCCTGCGCATCCAGGCTGTTGCTCCCGCGCTGGACGGTGTTCTTGAGCGAGCGCCTGTTCATCGGCTGGCCGATGAAGCGCATCGCCTCGCGGTTGAGCTGACGGGCGCGCTGGGTGCCGGGGCGGCCGACCACGAGGGCGCCGTCGCCGATGGAGGCCCAGCTGAGGCGGCCCGGGCTGGCGAGGGCGGCCATGAGGACGCAGTTGGACGCCGGCTGGGTGGAACCGATGCCCTTGCCGGCGATCACCGTCTCGTTGACGTGCGCGAAGACGTCGAGCCAGTCCGTGTCGGGCGGCGGATCGTCCCCCAGCGCGCGCAGGACCTCCTGCACCGCGGTGATGGGAGCGAAGGAGCCGTTGTGGCCATCGGCGCAGACGAGCAGCGTCGCCCGCGGGCCGACGACCGCAGCGACGCTGTCCTCGTTGGGATCCTCGTAGCGGTAGGACTTCAGGTAGCGGCCGCGGGTGTTCGCGAGCGCGGTCCGGTCACCCACGGCGAGCGTCGCGATCTCGTCGAGCTCCTCGTGGTCCGTGCCCCACAGCGCGCCACGTGCGTTCGGGGGTCCGTCCGACACCAGACGTACCTTACGGCGACCATGCCCCTGTGCTTCATCGAGCCCCGGGACGCCGTCCGCGTCATTGCCGAGGTGGTGGGTCGCGAGGCCCGCCGCCAGTTGCTGTGCGAGCTGGTTCGCGCGTGGGTGGACGAGATCCCGGCGGCGGAGCTGCCCGCGCATTACGCCAAGGCCGTCGCCGACCTGGACGAGCATGACCTGTCGATGCTCGCCGCCTGGCACGCCTCGATGGAGGTCGGCCAGCCGATCGCCAACCGCGACTTCCTGGTCGGCGCCTACCCGGCGCTGGAGCAGGACGCTCGCCGCGAGGCGCTGAAGATCGCCGCGGGCTTCCGCGGTGAGGAGGCGTTCGCCAACGGCGTGGGGGAGGACCAGGCGCTCGACACCGTGCTGCCCTGGCTCACCGAGAGCCGTTGCGAGGAGCTCCTCGCCGAGGCGCTCGAGCTCTACGTCTGGGACCGGGCGGGCAGCGACAACTAGGTGCGGCGCAGGATGTCGTAGCGGCCGATGCCCTCGGTCCCCTCGGCGCGCCAGCGGAAGAAGGCCAAATCGAGGGTGAGCGAGCCGAGCTCGAGCGACGAGCCGCAGATCGCCTCGCCGGCGGCGCGGACGGGAAAGGCATCCTCCTCGGTCATCCACAGCTCGAGTCCGGCGCGGCGCTGGTGGCCGTCGCCGTCGTAGGTCGTCGACAAGCGCGGGTCGTCGACCGGCACCGGCTCGCCCCGCTCGACGAGCGCGGCCCAGACGGTCTCGGCGTCGTGGCCCGACGCCTTCTCGGGGCGGGCGGTCTCCAGGACGATGCCGCCGTCGCCGAGCCAGGCGGAGACGCCGCGGACCAGCGCGAGCCCGTCCCACTCGACGACGCCCCAGCTGTGGCCGCGCTGGCCGACGCCGCGGATCTCGGCGGTCTCGCCACCGGCGCGGACCGTGCCCTCGACGCGGACGAGCTGCTCGTAGCCCTCGAGGCCGACATGACGCTCCGCCGGCGCGCACGCGGCGGACAGGGTCAGGTCGAAGCCGTTCGCCTCGCCGTCCCAGCGAACGGTCCAGCGCTCGAAGGGCTCCTCGACGGTCATGGTCAGCGGGCCGGCGCCCTCGGCCAGTTCGCCCTCGACGAGCGCGCCGATGACCTCGCGCTCGCGGAACAGGATCGCCAGCGCGCTCTGGCCGTCGCCGGTCACGCCGATGCGGGCCATGCCGAACCAGCCGCGCTCGGGGTCCGCGAAGGAGACGGTGACGGCGTCGGCGAAGCCCTCGCCGCCGCGGTGGACCGCCTCGGGCTCAGACGTCATGCGCGGTGCCGTCGATGTCGTAGGTCCGGGTGGTGCGCGGGTCGCGCTGTGCTCCGCCGCGCGCCATGCCGGTCACCATCCGCCCCAGGAAGCGCCGCGCAAGGACGCGGCGGACGAGTGCGCGCGTGGGCGGGAGCAGGAACACCAGCCCGAGGACATCGCTGAGGAAGCCCGGGGTGAGCAGGAAGGCGGCGCCCATCAGGATCAGGCCGCCGTCGATGGTCTCGCGCGCCGGCGGGCGGCCGGCCTGCAGCGCGCTGTTGAAGCGCCGCCACGCCGCGCGGCCCTGCTGGCGCAGGAGCACCGTGCCGACGACGGAGTCGAGCAGCAGGAGCGCCACGGTCGGCAGGACCCCGATGGCCTGACCGACCTGGATGATCACGTAGAGCTCCGCGATCGGGACGACGATGAAGATCAGGAAGAGGAGCGGCACTTACATCAGGTTAGTGCTACAGCCGGCAGGCGATCGAGGCCCATGAGCTCGATCAGCTTCCGGATGTGCGGCTGCGCGCCGTCCAGCCTCAGCGCCCGTCCCGACGCCCGCAGCCGCCGCGCCAGCAGGGCCAGGTCGATCATCAGCGACGAGTCGGCGAAGGTCAGCCCGTGCAGGTCGACGCTCACGTCCACGCGCGAGCGCAGCGCGGATGACAGGGCCCGGCGCCGCCCCCCTGCGGTGACGCGGTCCTCCTCTCCGGAGACGACCAGCAGCGACAGGTGGGCGTCGAAGGAGACGATGCGACCCAACCTACCTAGAGGTGCGAGCTACTGTCAACGACATGATCGACGAGGACGAGATCACCGAGGCGCTGCAGAACGTCATCGACCCCGAGCTTGGCCTGGACTTCGTGGAGCTGGGCCTGGTCTACGCCGTCGAGGCCAACGAAGCCGGTCGCGTGGACATCACGTTCACGCTGACCACACCCGCGTGCCCGATCGGCCCGCAGGTCTCCGAGCAGATGATCGAGTTCGTCAGCGAGATCGAGGGTGTGACCGAGGTCGTGCCCACGATGGTCTTCACTCCGCCGTGGACGCCGGAGAAGATGTCCGAGGACGCGAAGTTCGCGCTCGGGTATTAGCCGCGACGACCAACTCGTTCAGCGAGGCCTCCAGATGCTCCGCCAGTGAGCTGAGGTCGTAGAGCGCGTCGAAGTCGCCCAGCAGGCCGAAGTCGAGCCCGCCGTCGTAGGACATGATCGCGATCGCCAGCCCGTGGTTCTCGGGCAGGAACGCGATCGGGAACAGGTCGACGAGCTTGCGTCCCAGCACGTAGAGCGGGAACTGCGGGCCGGGCACGTTGGTGACGATCAGGTTGAACAGCCGGGTGGAGAAGTTCAGCCGCGACGCCTGGGCCAGCACGGTCGGGGGCGCGAACGCCTGCACGCCCGCCATCACCTCGGCGCCGACGGCCTGCTTGGAGTCCTTGAGGCCGTCCATCGACGCCTTGACCACGCGCAGCCGCGCGACCGGGTCCTCGATGTAGACGGGCAGCGGCCCGCGCATGACCGCGATCCGGTTGCCGAGCGTGTTCTTCTCGTGCTTGGCGCGGATGGAGACGGGGACGAGCGCGCGCAGCTCGAGGCCCTCCGTGCGCACGCCGCGGGCCCGCAACCAGCGCCGCAGCCCGCCGGCCACGACGGTGAGGACGACGTCGTTGACCGTCCCGCCGAAGGTGTCCTTGACCAGCTTGAAGTCGTTGAGCTCGCAGCGCACGAACTCGAGCCGCCGGTGCGGGCCGATCGGGACGTTGAGCGGCGTCTCCGGCGCCGGGTTCAGCCCCGCCCACACGAGCTCGCCGACGCCCTCGGCCGCCTCGCGGACCTGGCCGAGCGTCTCCCGCGGGCGCGACGCGTTCCCCGCCGCCTGGGCCGCGAGCCGCACCGGCGTGGTGAACACGCTGCGCACCCCGCGCGCCGCCAGTTCGACCGGTGACGGCTCGCGCGCCGCGACCCATTCGCCATCCGGGTGGGGCACGTCCGCCGGCTCCGCGGCGAGGTCGAAGATGACCGTCGCCAGGTCGACCCCCGACACGCCGTCGACCAGCGCGTGGTGCGTCTTGGAGATGATCGCGAAGCGGCCGCGGCCTCGGCCAGAGGCCTCGTCACCGCTTCGCTCCGCGAGCCCCTCCACGAGGTAGAGCTCCCACAGCGGCTTCGAGCGGTCCAGGCGCTGGGAGACGACCCGCGCGGCCAGCGCGCGCAGCTGGGCCTCCGAGCCCGGCGCGGGCAGCGCCGAGTGGCGGACGTGGTACTCGAGGTTGAAGGCGGGGTCGTCGACCCACAGCGGCCGGCCCGTCTCCAGCGGCGGGAAGGCGAGCTTGTGCCGGTAGCGCGGGACGAGGTGCAGCCGGCTGCGGATGTGGGCCGCGAAGTCCGCGTACGCGGGCGCCGGGCCTTCCAGGATCGTGCACGCGCCGATGTGCATGTGCGAGGCGTCGTGCTCCTGGGCGAGGAACGACGCGTCCACCGCCGTCAGCCGATCCCCGTGCGCCTGAGCCATCCCTGCGCGAGCCTACCTGTGCCTGGCCTCGTACCGTGCCCGCCAGCGGCCGCCGAGGGCGCCGAGCGCGCTCCCGAAGACCGCGGTGATCCCGATCAGCCAGACGGCGGGGTCGGGCAGGTCGGCCTTCGGGGTCACGTCCACCACCGCGTTGGTGAGCAGGATTGTCGTCCCGAACAGCAGGCCGCCGATCAGGCCGCGGTAGAAGCCCTCGACCACGCCGGCGTGCTCCATGCCCGCGGTGTAGCCGCCCGCGATGGCGAGGATCGAGACCACGAGGTAGAGCGGCTCGCTCGCACCGAGCGCCAACCCGGCCAGGACGCCCGCGAAGATGGGCCCGCCCACGATCAGCCCGAGCTCGAGCCCGGTGCTGCGCTCGTCGATGAGGACCGGCGGCCAGAGGCTCCCCTGTGCCATGGTGCGCGGATGTTCGCAGACGCGCTTCGCGAGCACGCCATCGACGCATGGGTGCTCTGGGACTTCCGCGGGAGCAACCCGGTCCTGTGGGAGGTGCTCGGGATGGACCCGCCCGGCACGGGTCGCCGCGCCGTGCTGATCCTCCCCGCCGACGGCGAGCCGCGGCTGGTCTGCAGCGTGCTCGACCGGCCGCTGCTCGAGCGCGCCGGCGTCCCCCTCGACGTCTACGCCGACCGCCACGCGTTCCTGGACAAGCTGGCCGGGCTGCGCGGCCGCGTCGCGATGGAGACCTCGCCGCAGGACGCGCTGCCGATCGTCGACTTCGTCCCGGCCGGCGCCGTCGAGCTGGTGCGCTCGCTCGGCTGCAAGGTCGTCTCCAGCGCCGACCTCTTCGCCGCTGCCGTCGCGGTCTGGAACGACGAGGCCGCGGCGTCGCACCACCGCGCGGTCGGGCACGTCATGGACCTGCACGCGCTCGCGCGCGCCCACGCGCGCGAGAGCACCGAGGCCGGCCTGGCCGCGCGGATCGGTGACGAGATCACGCGCCGCGGCCTGGTCACGGACGGTGCCCCCGCCGTGGCGGTCGGGCCCGGCAGCGGCGACCCGCACTACGCGCCCGCCGACGTCCCGATCGGCGCCGACGAGGTCCTGCTCGTCGACATCTGGGCCCGGGAGGACGCGCCGCGGACCGTCTTCGGCGACGTCACCTGGATGAGCTTCACCGGCTCCGCGCCGCCGCCGCAGGTCGTCGAGGTGCTGGGTGTCGTCGCCGCCGCCCGCGACGCGGCCCTGGCCGCCATCGCCCCGGGCGTGCGCGGCTTCGAGCTCGACCGCGCCGCCCGGGCGGTCATCGAGGACGCCGGATACGGTCACGGCCTCAAGCACCGCACCGGCCATTCGCTCAGCCCCGGCGCGATCGTCCACGGCCTCGGCGTCAACCTCGACGACACCGAGACCCACGACGACCGGGTGCTCGCGCCCGGCGCGGGCTTCACGGTCGAACCGGGTATCTACCTGGCGGACTTCGGCGTCCGACTGGAGTGCAACGTCCACGACGGCGTGGTGACCACGCCGCTGCAGACGGAGCTCTCGCTGATCTAGCTCAGCCGCCCAGTAGGTGAGGAGCTTTCGCCCGATGATGGCCCGGAGAAGGCCGGCGAGAACACCGAGGCCGATGGCCGCCCGGAGGATCGGTCGCTTGCGCCCGGAGGTGCCCGGTTCGCCGATCTACACTCGTTCCAATGACGTCCACCCCTGACAAGCTGCTCCTGGCCGCCCCGCGCGGCTATTGCGCGGGCGTGGACCGAGCCGTACAGACCGTCGAGCGCGCGCTGGACCTGTACGGCCCGCCCGTCTACGTGCGCAAGGAGATCGTCCACAACAAGCACGTGGTGGAGGAGCTGCGCGAGCGCGGAGCGATCTTCGTCGACGAGCTCGCCGACGACATCCCGGAGGGGGCCGTCACCGTCTTCTCCGCCCACGGCGTGTCGCCCGCCGTCCACGCCGACGCCGAGCGCCGCGGCCTGCGCACCATCGACGCGACCTGCCCGCTGGTGACCAAGGTCCACCGCGAGGCGGTCAAGTTCGCGGGGGAGGGCTACACGATCGTCCTCATCGGCCACGCCGGCCACGAGGAGGTCGAGGGCACGATGGGCGAGGCGCCCGACCACACCGTCCTGGTGGAGACCGAGGCCGACGTCGCGGCGCTCGAGGTCCCGGACCCCGAGCGCGTCGCGTACATCTCACAGACGACTCTGAGTGTCGACGAGACCCGCTCGATCATCGCCGCCCTGCGCGAGAAGTTCCCGGCCATCACCGGGCCGCGCACGGACGACATCTGCTACGCGACGACCAACCGCCAGCGCGCCGTCAAGGAGATGGCCGCGCAGTGCGACCTGGTGCTCGTGATCGGCTCTCAGAACTCCTCCAACTCGCAGCGCCTCGTCGACGTCGCGCGCGACCTCGGAGCGGACGCGCACCTGATCGACAACGAGACGCAGGTGCGCGAGGAGTGGCTGGACGGCAAGCGCGTGGTCGGCATCAGCTCGGGCGCCAGCGCGCCGGAGGGGCTCGTCCAGCGCCTCGTCAAGTTCTTCAACGACCGTGGCACCACCGACGTCTCCGAGTTGGAGGTCCTGCGCGAGGACGTCCGCTTCATGCTCCCGAAGACGATCCGCCAGGCGCTGACCGCGCGCGAGGCCGCCACCCCGGCGTAGGGCTAATCGGGCTCGACGATCTCGACGGCGCCGTAGCCGTCCAGCGGCTTGTCGACGAAGAAGATCTCCATCGTGATGTCGGGTTCGACGTGGGCCTGGCTGAGGAAGGCCAGGACCTTGCGTCCGGTGAGCTCCTCGATCGTCTCGCGGTAGCGCTTCGCCATGACGCGCTGGAAGTCCTCGCGCATCGCGATCACGCGCTCGGGCTCACCGCTGTCCATGATCGTCTGCTCCAGCGGCGTGAACCCGCTGCCGCGCATCACGCAGACGATGATGTCGTCCAACGCGTACGTCTTCGCTTTCATCGGACCGCGCCCGTAGTGCTCGCGGAGGATGCCCACGATCGTCGTCGATATCGCGGCCAGCAACCGGCCGCCGGTCAGTTCTTCAGTCACGTTCCCTGTGAGTCCGTCGGAGCCTGCGAAGCTCCGTGCGTCCGCGTGGCTGATCTTATCGCTGGTCGACCGCGCTGTCGAGCAGAAAAAGCTCGACTGATGCCTCGCCCAGGCGGCTGCCGCCACTGACGAAAGTCCGCACCCGCCGACCGGTCAGACGCTCCACGCACTCCGTGAGCCGGGTCTCCATGAGCTCCTGCAGCACGAACCGGTGCTCGCGGGCGAGGTCGGCGCGACCGCCTTCCACCAGCGTCCGCTCGGCTTTGGTCGCGCCGTTCTCGAGCACGCAGACGATGGCGTCCCCGTCGCTGAAGACCCGGGAGCGCGTCGCCCCGCGCCCGGTGGCCTCGGCCACGATCCTGACGATCTCGTTGGCCAACGCAGCATGCACCTGACCCAGCTCCTGTGGCACGACGGACTCGCTTCTCCCGCTCTGGATTGAGGTGAGAAACCGCGAACGGACCAAGAGGGGGAGGGGCCGGGCGGGGAGGTTGCGAGGCCAGCGTACTGCGCTAGCATTTCTCGAGCATCTCCCCACTCGGTGACCCTCGTGGTCGCCCATCGGAGACGGCGCCAAGAGAAGCGAGCCGTGGCGGCGGGCCACACGATGACCCGCCCGAACCGGTTTCGCGGACGATGACGACGCGCTTCGACCAGGAGGATGCCGGATGCCGGACCGAGAGCACCAACCAGGCGTACGCCTGAAGCGTCGCGTCCAGGCCCGCGCGACCACGTTGACGGCGTCGCTTCCCGAGCTCGACCTGATCACCCGCGACCTCGTGGCCAAGCCGGGAGTGGGCTGTGCGGTCATCGCGGCCGCCGGCTCCAACGGTGCGGCCGTGGTCCTGTCTCACGGACGTCCCGGGGACCGTCCTGCCCCCGGTCCCCGGGAGTTCGTGAGCCGTGCGGTCCGCGCGCAGCGCGCGCTGCGCGAGCCGATCGATCCGGTGCGGGAGCCGAGCCTCGAGGACCCGGCCGGGGGCGGGCACATCCTGTACGGCGTCAGTGCGCCCATCGCGGTGCCCCATGGCCTCGCGGTGGCCTTGTGCGCCGGCCTCGTCACGGAACCCCAGGGCGCTGCCTCCGACCTGCTCCGGGTCGTCGACTCCTACGCCCGGCTCGCGTCCCTGTGGCTCTCGCAGCGCGAGGGCTCCACACGGCTGCTGAGCGGCGAGGACAAGCTCACGGGGTGCCTGGCCCACGCCGCCTTCCTCGACAAGCTCAACCACGAGATCGGCTGCGCGGAGCGCCAGGGGCTCGACCTCGTCTGCTGCTTCGTGATGGTCGAGAACCTGGGCAACCCCGCTGCCGGCGCGGACCTCGCTGCCATCGGAGAAGCGCTGCGCGGCGCGATCGGCGACGGCGAATCGGTGGGGCGCTACGGCCGCTCGCAGTTCATCGTCGTGCTGCCCGGCACACGCCATGCGAACGGCTTGAGGGCGGCCCAGCGCATGTGCGCGTCCATCGGCGCGATCGACGGCGGCGGCTTCGAGGCATCCATCGGCACTGCCGCCTGGCAGCGTGGGACCGGCGCGGACCGGCTGCTCGGCGATGCCGACCGCGCGCTCACGGCCGTGCGCGACAAGGCGCACCGCCGGAAGACGAGAGCGGCGCGCGCGCAGGGCGTCCGATGACGATCGGCGCCGGTGTCGACGAGGTCGCCGCGCTGCGGCTCGAGTCGGCGGCGGGGGCGCCCGCGGAAGCGCGCGCCATGATCGACGCGCTCCCGATCCAGCTGAGCACCGACCAGCGCTACGACCTGCGCCTCGCTCTGTCCGAGCTGGTCACCAACAGCGTCGTCCACGGCAACCGGCTGCCGGAGGACACGGTGGACGTCCGCATCAGCGTGTCGAGCGCGAGCATCCGCTGCGAGGTCGCCGACCGCGGCCCCGGGTTCCGGCCGGACGCGCCGCGACACACGACGGGTGGCCTGGGGCTGCTCCTCGTCGCGCGGATTGCCGCGCGGTGGGGCACGCAGGAGGACGGGCGGCGCGTGTGGTTCGAGCTTGACCGGGCGTGATGGCGGAGGCGATCCCCGACCACGACCGCATCAGCTCGCGGGGCGGTGCGACGCCACCAGCGTCGGCATCGCCGGAGCCACCACGGGCGTCGGCGTGGAGGGGCTGATCACCCAGGCCGATCAGGCGATGATCGGTTTGCGCCGCTCGCGTTAATCGGCGGTCATCGGCTCGGCCGCGCCCGATTTGGACGCTGTGGGATGATCGAGACCCGGGGACGCTCGGCCCCCACGACCGACGGAGGTGCGGACATGCAGGTCGCTGCACGCCGCTCTAGGGCGAGCGTCCTCCTGGCCGCGGTCGTCCTGCTGCTGCCGCTGGTCGCGAGCGACTCGTCGGCGGCGGGTAAACGGCGGGCTGACCTGGTCGCCGGTGCCGTCGCGGGCGCGCCGGCGCAGCTGGCTCCCGGCGGGGCGGTCGAGGTCCGGACGAAGGTGACCAACAAGGGGCGCCGCCGGGCGCGCGCGTCGCGCGGAGGCCTGTATCTGTCCAAGGACGCGAAGCTCAGCCGCGCCGACGCGCGGCTGGCCGCGGTCCGGATCCCGGCGCTCAAGCCGCGCGGGTCGCGGAAGGCCACCGTACGCGGCGTGCTCGCCGCGGGCACGGCGGCCGGCGCGTATCGCCTGCTGCTGTGCGCGGACGTCCAGCACAAGGTGCGTGAGTCAAACGAGCGCAACAACTGCCGGGCGGTTGCGCTGGAGGTGACGACCGGCCCACTCGTCACCGGCCCGCTCCAGCCACCGGTCGTCGGCCCCATCGCCACGCCCGCTCCGAGCGCTGCGCCCACCCCGGAGCCGACGGCGACAGAGACCCCGACGACCGGTCCCACGCCCACGCCCACGGCGTCGCCGACCGCCACCCCGACGCCCTCGGACCTCGACCCGGACGCGCCGGTGGACCTCGCGACCGCATCGCAGTTCCTGATCGACGCGCAGGGGGCGCAGGCGGGGGCGGTCGACCCGAAGCGCATCGCCGTGATCCACGGCACCCTGCTCGACGACCAGGGCGACCCGATCGCCGGCGTGCACGTGTCGGCACTCGGCCGCGAGGAGCTCGGGCAGGCGGAGAGCGACGCCGACGGCGTCTACAGCCTGGTGATCAACGGCGGCGGTGCCTCCGTCGTCGACTTCGAGAAGCCCGGCCTGCTCCCGGCCCAGCGCCGCATCGTCTCCCCGTGGCGCGACTACGTGGTGATGGACGACGTCGTGCTGATCGCGCTCGACACCGCGGCCACCACCATCGACAGGGACTCGTCGGCGCCGTTCCAGGTCGCCCGCGGCACGCCGCAGACCGACGGTGACGGCACCCGCCGCGCGACCCTGCTGGTCCCGGAGGGGACCGGCGCGGAGACGGATGCCGGACCCCTGACGGGCCCGCTGACCGTGCGCGCCACCGAGTACACGAGCACGGGCGTCGAGGCGATGCCCGGCACCTTGTCGCCGGCCAACGGCTACACCTACGCCGCCGAGTTCACGATCGACGAGGCCGCCGGCGAGCCGGTGACCTTCGACACGCCGCTGATCGACTACACGGAGAACTTCGTCGGCGCCCCCGTCGGCGCCACGATCCCCTCCGCCTCCTACGACCGCGAGAAGGGCCGCTGGGTCGGCGAGCGCAACGGCCGCGTCATCGAGGTCGTCTCGGAGACCGGCGGCAAGGCCGACGTCGACATCGACGGGGACGGCACCGCCGACGCGGCCGGCCTCGCCGCCCTGGGCATCACGGACGACGAGCGAGCGACGCTCGCCGGCCTCTACAACCCCGGCGACGAGCTCTGGCGGATGCCGATCTCGCATTTCAGCCCGTGGGACTTCAACTTCCCCTACGGCCCGCCCGCCGGCGCGCAGAAGCCGAACCTCGACAACGGCGGCGACCCGGAGCCGCCGCCCGAGACGAGCTGCCGCGCAAAGGGCTCGATCATCGACTGCGACCACCAGGCGCTCGGCGAGGAGGTCGGGGTGACCGGCACGCCGCTCCGGCTCGTGTACCGCAGCGACCGCGCACCCGGCGGCGTGGCGGCCGACGAGGTCCGGGTCCAGGTGACGGGCGGCGTGCTGCCGCCGGGCCTGCAGGGCATCAAGCTCAGGGTCGACATCGCCGGGCAGCGCTATCAGCGCGCCTGGACCACGCCCGACGCCATCCCCACCACGCTGCCGCCGATCGCGCCGGACATCTCGGAGACGATCCGCTGGGACGGCAAGGACGACTTCGGCCGTCCCGTCGCGGGGCGGCCCAACGCAACGATCTCGCTCGTCTACGTCTACGGCTTCGTCTACTACGAGGCGCAGGCCGACCTCGACTCCTCGTGGGGACAGGTCGGGGACACCTCGATCGCCTTCAACGGCCGGGCGGCGTGCGGCGACATCTACCGCGACGACGCGTTCAAGCTGTCCTGCGGCGTCCCGATCGAGACGCGCCGCGTCGTGCAGGTGGGCGGCGGGCACGCGCCCAACGCCGGGCTCGGGGGCTGGACGGTGTCGGCGCACCACCACTACGACCCGCTCGGCCTGCAGCTGATCCGCGGCGACGGCGAGAACGTCAGCGCCACGGCCGCCGGTCCGGTCACCAAGGTCCTGGCCGGCGGCGGCTCGGGGACGTTCCCGGCGGCCGAGGGCGGCCCGGCCCTCAGCGCCGACCTGGGCCAGGTCGAGCACTTCGACGCGGCGCCGGACGGCACGCTCTACACCGCCTCCCGCTACACGCCGGGCGGCACCGGTCTGTTCAAGATCCGGCGCGTCGACCCGGACGGAAGCGTGCACACGATCGCGGGCGGGGACACCGCCGGCGATCCCGACTGCGACGGCGGCGACCCCAAGACCGCGAAGCTCGGGTTCGTCAACGCGATGTCGGCGGGCGAGGATGGCGACGTCTACCTCGCGCTGCGCAAGGTCAACGATGGGAACCTGAGCTACCTGTGCGTGATCCGGGACGGCCAGCTGATCCGCCTGGCCGGGCTCGGCACCTACGGGGCCAACGGGGACGACGGGCCGGCGCTCGACGCGCGCGTCTCGGCGCCGAGCGACGTGCGCCTCGGGCCCGACGGACTCCTCTACTGGGCCGAGCAGCAGACGTCGACCACATTCGGCGACTACCGCGGCCGCGTGCGGCGCATCGACGCCGACGGCAACGCGCGCACCATCGCCGGCGACGGCATGGACGCCGGCCCGGACGAGGACCTGGGCGCGGGGGAGCTCGCGCTCGACCACACGCTCCAGTTCCCCGGCCACCTCGGGTTCGACCAGGACGGCAACCTGTACATCCCGCAGCCGACGCGTCACATCGTCGACCGCGTCGACCGCAACGGGATCATCACCCGCTTCGCGGGCAACCGCAGCACCGCCGACATCGGCTGGGGCCAGCGCGCCACCGACGCCGCCATCGGGGACCCGTTCGGCGTCTCGATCGGTCCCGACGGGGTCGCCCGTGTGCTCGTCGAGAACGGCGGTTACCCCGCTGGTCACGTCATCCTGATCGGCGCCGAGGGACGGGTCGAACCGCTCCTGGGACGGCTGTGCAGTGGCCCGGGGACGCCGCTCGCCCCGGTCAAGGACGGGCAGCCGGCGGCGCGGGTGTGCCCGCCGACGACGCGCGAGCTGAGCGTGTCGGGTGACGGGCAGACGATCACCGCGTACACGCCGGGCCGCATCTTCTCCACCCGCCCGCCGCTCCCGGAGTTCGGCGACGTGCAGCAGATCGTTCCCTCGACGAGCGGTGGCGCCCTCTACTTCTTCGACGCGCAGGGCCACCACCTGCGCACGGTGGACACGCTCACCGGGGTCCCGCTGTGGCGCTTCGAATACGACGCGCAATGGCGTCTCACCCGGATCCTCGACGAGAACGACCAGGCGACGGAGATCGAGCGCGACGCCGGCGGCGCGCCGCAGGCGATCGTCGCGCCGGGCGGGCAGCGGACGCTGCTCGAGCTCGACGGCGACGGCCTGCTGGCTGCGGTCAAGACGCCACTGGGCGCGCGGACGGAGATGGAGTACGCGCCCGGCGGCCTGCTGACCTCGTTCGACCGTCCCGTCACGCCGGCGAGCACGTTCACCTACGACGCCGCCGGACGGCTCAAGAGCGACGCCGGCCCGGACGGCACGGCGACGCTCGAGCGCAGCGCCGACGGGACGACGGTCGAGACGGAGCTGACCTCGGCGGCCGGCTACGTGACGACCGTCAAGCGCGAGTACACCGGCGAGGGCGCCTACAAGCGCACCGTCACCGGGCCGACGGGCGCCGAGGCGACGACGGAGATGAGCATCAGCGGCGTCGTCAAGACGACCGCGGCCGACGGGACGGAGACGACGATCAACCGTGGTCCCGACGCGCGCTTCGGGTTGCGCGCGCCCGTCACTTCCCGCGCGACGCTGAAGCTCCCGTCCGGCCTGACCCGCACCGACGACCACACGCGGACCGTGTCGCTGTCGAACCCCGGCAACCCACTGAGCGTGACCTACATGCGCGACGACATCACGTCGCCCGCCGGCAACCAGAGCGAGGAGTGGGAGCCGTCGCTGCGGCGCCTGAAGACGACCGCCGCCGGCAGCGTCGCCACCACCCACCTCGACGAGCACGGCCACATGATCGACCAGCAGCTCGACAGCCTGGACGAGCTGACGGTCGCCTACGACGGACAGGGACGGCCGACGCACCTCGCCCGCGGGGCCGAGGCGCTCGACGTCGAGTGGAGCGCGGCGAACAACCCGGAGGGCTACGAGGACGCCGCCGGGCATCGTCTCGACTCCACCTACGACGCTGACGCCCGCCCGTCGAGCGCGTCCACGGGCGCGACCGGCGCGACCTTCGGCCACGACGCCGCCGACCGCCTCACCACCGTGACCCCGCAGGGCGGCGGTGCGCACGGCCTGACCTACGACGGTCGCGGCCGGCTCGCGTCGTTCACCCCGCCTGGCGGCGCGGCCGTCACGTTCGGCTACGACGCCGACGGCCGCCTGCTCGACGGCGGCTTCCCCGGCGGCCTACACGTCGTCAACCACTACGACGCGGGTGGCCGGCTCGACGGCGTGACCGATCCGGACGGCAGCGCGTCGATCGCCCACGCCGGCACGACCGATCGGCCCGCCACGCTGACGCGCGCGCTGACCGGCGGCGCCACCGCGACGCTCGCGTACACCTACGACGGCACGCTCGTGACGTCCAGCGAGCAGACGGGCGCGTCCACCGGCCGCTTCGAGTACGTCTACGACACCGCGCTGCGCGCCAGCCAGGTCAAGCTCACCTCCGGCACGGACACGGTGACGACCGCGCGGACGTTCAACGCCGCGGGCCTGCAGACCGGCGAGGGTCCGTACACGCTCACCCGCTCCGGCCCGCTCGCACAGACGTCGCGGATCGGCGACGGCACCATCGCGCTCGACCTCGACTACGACAGCGCCGGCCGGGTCAGCGGCCGCAAGCTGGTCAAGGGCGCCGACACGCTCGCCTCCGTCGCGTGGACGCACGGCTCCGACGGCGCGGTCGCCACCCGGACGACCGCGCTCGGTGGCGCGCCGAGCACCGACAGCTTCACCTACGACGGCGCGGGCCGGCTGACGTCGCGCGGCGGCGGCGTCACCGAGACGTACGCCTACGACGGGCGCGGCAACCGCACGAGCCGGCGCGTGGGCGCGCCGGCGGCGCAGGCGGCCACCTACGACGCCCAGGACCGCCTGGTCACGGCCGGGGCGGCGACCTACAGCTTCGACGCGGCGGGCTTCCTCACCGGGCGGGGTGCGGACACGTTCGAGTACACGCGGCTCGGCGAGCTCAAGCGCGCGGTCGTCGGCGCGCAGACCGTGACCTACGCCTACGACGCCGGCGGCCGCCGGGTGGCGCGCACCGAGGGCGGCGACACGACGGAGTATCTGTACGGCGAGCCGGGCGTGCCGGCCCGCGTCACCGCCGTGCGCGCGCCCGACGGCGAGCTCACCGTGCTGCGCTACGACCGCGAGGGCGTCCTCCACGCGCTCGACGTGGGCGCGACCCGCTACCGCGTGCTGGTCGACCAGGCCGGCTCACCGATCGCCGTCGCCGATGCCACCGGGGCACTGGTCAAGACGGTCGCCTACGACGCCTGGGGCGGCGTGACGGATGACTCCGCGCCTGCGTTCGAGCTGCCGGTCGGCTACGCGGGCGGGCTCCCCGACCCGGTCACCGGGCTCGTGCGCTTCGGCTTCCGCGACTACGACCCGGCGACGGGGCGCTTCACCGCGCGCGACCCGTTGCTCTACGGCGGCGGCCGGACCGGCCTCTACGTGTACGCCGGCAATGACCCGATCGGCCGCGCCGACCCGACCGGGCTGGACGAGACCGTCGCCGGCCAGATCAAGTCCTTCGCCGCCGACAAGGCGATCAGCAAGGGCTTGGATTCCCTCGCGACGACCAACAAGTCGGGCACGGTGGCCGAGGGCGTCGTGGTCGACACGCTGCGCCAGACCGCCGAGACGGCCATCAAGAAGGGAGAGTTCTCGGAGGCGGTGCAGGCCAAGGTCGAAGGGGTTGCGCAGCAGATGGGCGCCCATGACGAGTTTCGCCGACTCCAGGAGCAGGCGGCCAAGAACGCGGAGGGGGCGACGAAGAGCGGCAACGCGCTCAAGAAGGCCGCGGCCACCGCGTGCGACGCGCTCGTGCCCGGCAGCGCGAAGCCTCAGCAGCCCGCGCCGGTGCCGCCGCCCGAGAAGGACACCATCGACAAGATCATCGACTTCTTCACCCCGGCCCCGGCACCGCCGCCCCCGCCGCGCGATGGCCCGATCCCACGGCCGAAGACGAATCCGATGATCTTCAGCATGGGCGCCGGGCACTGAGCCAGGCGCGGATCTCGTCGCCGTGCTCGTCGAGCGCGGGCGGCCGGCGACTCACCGGCGGCCGTGAGCCGTCGACGCGCAGCGGCGGCGCCGGGAACCCGTCCTCGAGCGGGGCCAGGCCGAGCCGCTCGGCCAGTGCCCACGCCTCGGGCACGTCGTTGACCGGGCCGGCCGGGACGCCGCGCTCCTGCAACCGCGCGACCCATTCCTCCGCGCCGCGCTCGCGCAGCACCTCGCCGAGCGTGACGGCCAGCTCGTCGCGGTGCTCGACTCGCTGCGCCGAGGTCGCGTAGCGCGAATCGGGCTCGAGGCCGACCGCCTCCCACAGGCGTGCGAAGAGCCGGTCGTTGCCGACCGCGATCGCGATCGGGCGGTCGGCGGTGGCGAAGGTCTCGTAGGGCACGATGCTCGGGTGCCGGTTCCCCATCCGGCCGGGGGAGACGCCGCCCAGCGTCCACGCCGAGCCCTGGTTGAGCAGGGACGCGAGCGCCGCGTCCATCAGCGAGGTCTCGACGTGGCGCCCGCCGCCGCCCTGCAGCGCGGCGAGGATGCCGACCGCCGACAGCAGCCCGCAGACGAGGTCGACGACCGCGGCGCCGACCTTGGTCGGCGGGCCGTCCTCGGCCCCGGTGACGTGCATGAGCCCGCCGACCGCCTGGGCGAGGAAGTCGTAGCCGGGCAGCGTGGCGTTCTCCGCGCCGAACGCCGTCACGCTGCACGACACGAGCTTCGGGTTGCCCGTCGCGCGCAGCGTGTCGCCGTCCAGGCCCCATGAGGCCATCAGGCCCGGGACGGAAGCTCTCCACCAGCACGTCGGCCTCTAGCGCGAGCGTCCGGGCGAGGGCGCGGTCGGCGGGATCGGCGAGATCGAGCACGACGGAGCGCTTGTTGCGGTTGAGCCCGAGGAAGTAGGTGGCGTCGTCGCCGCGCCACGGCGGGCCCCACGAGCGCGTGTCGTCGCCCGTCCCCGGCCGCTCGACCTTGACCACGTCCGCGCCGAGGTCCCCGAGCAGCATGGAGGCGTACGGTCCGGCGAGGACGCGGGAGAAGTCGGCGACAAGCAGCCCGTCGAGCACCCGCGGAAGGTACCGTGGCTCGCTTGCGCACGCTCGTCGTCTCCGACCTGCACATCGGTTCCGGAGGGCACGTGGACCTGCTGCGCCGTCCCGAGCTGCGCGCGGCCCTGTGCGAGCGGCTGCAGGACGGCATCGACCGCCTCGTGGTCCTCGGCGACGCGCTCGAGCTGCGCGAGGTCCCCGTGCACGCGGCCGCCGACGTCGCCGCGCCCGTCTTCGCCGACCTCGGCGCCGCGCTCGGCGAGGGCAAGGAGATCGTCCTCACGGGCGGCAACCACGACCACAACCTGCTCGCGGGCTGGATCGAGCAGCACCTTCAGCAGGACGAGCCGATGGGCCTCGATCAGCGGATCACGCCCAAGCGCGCCGGGCCGGTTGCGCAACGGCTCGCCAAGGCCGCCAGGCCCGCCAAGCTGTCGTTCGCCTATCCGGGGCTGTGGCTGCGCGACGACGTGTACGCGCTCCACGGCCACTACCTGGACCTGCACTCGACGACGCCGACGATCGAGCGTCTCGCCGCGGGCACCATGGCCGCCACCCTGGCGCCGATCCCGGAGCGCGACGCCGGTCCCGACGATTACGAGGCCGTGCTCGCCCCGCTGTACGCGTGGATGTTCGCGATGGCGCAGCGGTCGCGGTCGAGCGTGGCCCGCGCGGGCTCGCGGTCCTCCGTGCGCGCGTGGATCGCGCTGGCGGGGGAGGGACGGCGGGAGAAGCCCGTCCGGGCGCTCGCCCTGAGCGGCGGTCTGCGCGCGGCGGTGGCGGTCCTCAACCGCGCCGGCATCGGGCCGGTCGAGCCCGAGCTGTCGGGGACGGCGCTGCGGCGCGGCAGCCTGCACGGTCTCGAGGAGGTCCTCGCCCGCCTCGGCGTCGACGCGCCCTACGTCCTCTTCGGCCACACCCACCGCGCCGGGCCGTGGCCCCAGGACGACCCCGGCGAGTGGCGGACGCGCAACGGCAACCGCCTCGTCAACACGGGGAGCTGGGTCTACCAGCCGCACTTCCTCCCGAAGCGCCCGGGGGCCGGGCCGTACTGGCCGGGCACCGCCGTCATCGTGGACGATTCGACCCCGTTCACCCCGCCGCGGCTCGAGCGCCTGCTGGCGGACCGCACCCACGCGGACCTCAGGCCGCCGGAGTCGCCAGCCCTGGGGTGAAGCAGGTGGCGAGCACCTCGACCGCGCCGGACGTCGAGAGCTCGAGCACCCCCTCGGCGTGGTGCCCGTGCTCCACCACCGTGTAGACGCCGCAGCCGTCGACCGCGACGTCGCCGACGGTTCCCGTCCCGGTGCAGACCACGTGCACGCCGGCGGCTGCGTAGGGCCCCGTGTAGAGCCCGCGCTGGTCGGCCGTCTGCGGGGCGAGCACCGCGCCCGGCGCATCCTCGGGGCGGACGGGGGCCACCGGCTCGACGTCGATGCCGAGCAGCTCCCCGATCTCGCGCTCCGTCTCCTCGTAGGCGCCCTCGCCGTAGTGCAGGGAATGCAGGCGCTGCTCCGGGTTCCACAGGTAGCGCGCGGGCCAACCCTGGTTGCCGTACTGGTCCCAGACGTCGAGCTCGGAGTCGATCAGGACGGGGTGCTCGATGCCGAGCCGGCTGACCGCCCGCTCGATGGCCTCCGGGTCCCGCGAGCATTCGAAACCGCCGGTGTGGACGCCGATCACCCGCAGCCCGTGCTCGGCGTAGCGAGCGTGCCAGGCCGCGATGTACGGCAGCGTCCGCAGGGAGTTGATGCGGCAGAAGTCCCAGAACTCGACGAGCACCGGGCGTCCCAGCTGCTGGTCCACCCGCAGCGTTGCGGTGTTCAGCCAAGGTAGTCCGCGAGGGAACGGAGGCAGCGTGATCTCGCTGGAATTCGCGCGCATCCGTACGCACGTCACGCTAGCATCGCGCCGGTAACCCCCAGCGGCGCCGGATTCTGGTCGTCGTGGAACTCCAGAGGAGAGAGAAAATCTTGCGCAAGCTCGTGCTCACCGGGCTCACGGTCACGATCGTGTTCGCCGTCGCAGCTGTTGCCATCGCTCAGTACGCCATCCCGACCGCCACGCTCACGGCCAGCACGTCGCCGACCAAGGGCGGGACCAAGAAGAAGCCGCGGAACGCGGGCACGAACATCAAGTTCGACGTCAACCCGGACTCGAACTCCACGCTCGCCGGCATCGACTACGGCATCTCGAAGAACCTCCGCATCAGCGGCAAGGGCTTCAAGAAGTGCTCGGCGGACACCATCAACACCAAGGGCGAGACGGCGTGCGGCAAGGCGCCGGTCGTCGGCACGGGCGCGGCCACCGCGCTGCTCGGCCCGGGCAAGACGCCGATCCAGTTCACGGTCAACGTGTACGCCGACGGCAAGAAGGGCCTGACGCTGGCGCTCAAGCAGACCAA
Source organism: uncultured Solirubrobacteraceae bacterium (assembly GCA_963740765.1). Classification (GTDB taxonomy): domain Bacteria; phylum Actinomycetota; class Thermoleophilia; order Solirubrobacterales; family Solirubrobacteraceae; genus DATLGB01. The sequence continues at coordinate 305,116 of CAVUFN010000010.1, forward strand.
CGGCTCCGTGCAGGTCGCCTTCGACGCCGTGATCGACAAGCAGCGCGTCGCGTTCGCGATCCCGCAGAACATCCAGCAGCCGGCTCCCGGCCTGTACTCCTACGTGACCTCGGTGACGGCCAACCTCGGCCCCGCGAAGGTCACGAAGACCATCAAGAAGAAGGTCAAGGTCAAGGGCAAGAAGAAGAAGAAGACGGTCAAGGTCAAGAAGACCTACTACCTCGTCTCCCGCATCGGGTGCGACGGTGGCAAGGACACCTTCGACGTCAAGCTCGACCTCGCCGACAACCCGAACCCGCCGTCGATCGATCCGCTGATCGCGTCGACGTCCTCGGCCTGCAACAAGTAGTCCGCGCAGTTCACGCGTAGGCATCGAGGCCCCGTCCGGCAACACGCCGGGCGGGGCCTTAGCCGTTCTTTGGGCGTGCGCGCTTAGACTCGCGCGCCGTGACCCGTCGCCAGCGCCTCGTCAACCTGGGCATCGCCGCCGCCATCGCGGTGGTGGCCGTCGTCGTGATCCTCGTGGCCTCCGGCGGGACCGACGACAAGGCCGAGACCGAGGCCACCACCACCGCCACGCCAGCGACCTCGGCGGAGGAGTCCGGCACCACCACGCCGGAGAGCCCGTCCGCGTCGGCCCAGGAGCCGCCGCCGGTCGCCATCGCGGTCAAGGACGGCAAGGTCGTGGGCGGGATCACGAAGATCCGCGTCAAGCAGGGTGACCGCATCACGTTCACCGTCACGGCGGACGTCGCCGACGAGGTGCACGTCCACGCCTACGACTTCCACAAGGACATCGAGGCGCCGGGCGACACGGTGAAGTTCAGCTTCAAGGCGAACATCACCGGGATCACGGAGGCGGAGCTCGAGGACGCAGGCCTCCAGATCGCCTCCATCCGCGTCGACCCGTAGTGGTCATCGCGCACGGCATCGTCGGGCGCGCCGACCTTCCGATCCCGGCGCTGCTGTTCGGGGTCGCCGCTGCGCTCGTGCTGGTCGTCTCCTTCGTCTCCCTGGCGGCGGGGTGGACCCGGCCGCGGCTGGAGGCGATCACCGGGCGTCCGTGGCTGCCGCTCCCGCGTGCGGTCGACGTCGTGCTGGGCACCGTCGGCGTGGTGGTGTTCGCCGTCACGATCTACGCGGGCCTGGCGGGGACGGACAGCGAGGCGGACAACCTCGCGCCGACGCTGATCTACGTCGGCTTCTGGGTGGGGGTCCCGGTCCTCTCCCTGCTCGTCGGCGACGTCTGGCGGCTGCTGTCGCCGTGGCGTGCGGTCGGGCGGTTGACGGGATGGGTGGTGGCCCGCGTCTCCGACCCCGAGGTCACCGAGCCGCTGCCGTACCCGGCGCGCCTGGGTCGCTGGCCGGCCGTCGCGGGACTGCTCGCGTTCGCGTTCTGCGAGCTGTGCTGGGGCGAGGGGCGCGACCCGCAGGTGCTGGCGGCGTGCGCGCTCGCCTACGCGGTCGCGCAGCTGGTCGGCATGGGGCTGTACGGGGTCGAGGCCTGGTCGCGCAACGGCGACGCGTTCGGCGTCTACTTCGGCCTGTTCGCCGCGCTGTCGCCGGTCGGGCGCCGGGCGGACGGGCGCCTGCTCCTGCGGCCCCCGCTGTCCGCCGCCCCGCACCTCGAGCGCCCGCGCGCGACGGTCGCGCTGCTCTGCGTCGCGGTCGGCTCGACGATCTTCGACGGGGCGAAGGAGGGGCCGATCTTCAGCGGGCTGATCCCGCATCTGCAGGAGGCCGGCACGTCGCTGGGCCTGTCCCTCGGCGCCGCGCTGGAGCTGACCTTCGTGGTGCTGCTCGCCGTCTGCATCCTCTTCGTCGCGGTGGTCTACGCCGTCGGCGTCGCCGGTATGGGGGTGCGAGGCGGCGCGTCGGCGTTCGTGCACTCGCTCGTCCCGATCGTCGCCGCCTATGTGATCGCGCACTACTTCTCCCTGCTCGCCTTCAACGGCCAGGCGCTCTGGCCGCTCGCCAACGACCCGCTGGGGAAGGGCAGCGACCTGTTCGGCGGCGCCGGGGCGACGATCGACTACGGCGTCGTGTCCGCCACGGCCATCTGGTACGTGCAGGTCGCCGCGCTCGTGTTCGGGCACCTGTGCGGCCTCGTCCTCGCCCACGACCGCGCCCTCGTGGTGGCGGGCTCGGCCCGGGCCGCGGTGCGCTCCCAGATCGTCATGCTCGTCGTGATGGTCCTGTTCACCTGCCTGGGCCTCGGCCTACTGTCCATCAGCAGCTGATGGTCGTCTTCGCGCACGCCGGGCACTGGCTCGCCGGGGTCGCCTATGCGGCGCCGGTCTTCATCCTCATGGGGTGGCTCGGGGTGGTCCGCCTGAAGGACCGCCGCGAAGCTCGGCGCCGGGACGCCTGAAAGCTCAGCCGCCCGGGTACACGGCGCGCGAGATGCTCGCGCAGCCCACCACCGAACGCCAGTCCGGAGGGCGGTTCATCCGCTCCCAGGACGGGCTGTTCACGGCCTGGAGCATCGCCACCGCCGAGGCCAACCTCGCCTACGACGCCTGGCGCCGCGAGCCCGGCGCCGCTGCTTACGCTGCCTTCCGCGCGGCGGACGATCGTGCCGGCGCTGCGCAGGACGCGCTCGCCCGCGCGGTGTAATCGCACACATCCGTTCGGGGGTCCGTCCACGTAACGCTCAGGACACGTCAAGTGTCCACCCAGCGAGGCCGACTACCACTTCACGAGACGATGAGCGCACACGAGCTGAAAGAACTGCTGGACCAGGTGCCCGATACGCACGAGCTGGTCCTCCGCCGGGTCGAGCCCGGTCCCTCCTTCAACGCGCTCTACGACGCGTGGTCGGATGCGCACGACGAGGCCGAGGCGGCGCTGGGCGACTGGCGCCTGTACGGCGGCCCCCGGCACTACTCGGTCTTCCGCGCCGCCCAGGACCGCGAGGACGCGGCCCAGGACGCACTCGCCGAGGTCTAGGCGCCGAGGCGCCGGAGGTCCGCGGTCAGCGCTTCGGGCGTGAGCTGGCTCGCCGGGAAGCCCACGCGCTGACGGCCCTCGCCGTCGACGAGCACGATGCCCGCGCTGTGCTCGCGCCCCTTGGTCTGCGGCGCGACGCCGAACGCCTGCCACACCGGCTCGAGCTCGGCCCGGCTGCCGAGCAGGAAGTCCATCCGGCCGGTCATGAACTGCTTGGCCAGGAACGCCTTCGCGCTGGCCCGCGTGTCGTTGGCCGGGTCGACGGACACGCCCAGCACCGGGACGTCGCGGCCGAGGTCGTCCAGCGCGCCCCGGATCTGCTGGACCTCCACGGGGCACGTGTCCTCGCAGTGGGAGTAGATGAAGGCGTAGACGGCGGTGCCGCGCGCGCCGGTCACCCGCTCGCCGTCCTGGTTGCGCAGCGCGAAGGGCGGGACGCGCGCCTCCGCGGGACGGATGAAGCCCTGGAACTCGCCTTCGGTGAGCCCGCCGCGGCTCCCCCCGCCGGCGCCCAGGTACGCGCCCGCGACGCCGGCGGACCCGAGCGCGAGGACGGCGAGGATGACGAGGCGCACCCGCTGCGGCACGCCCTCAGGCTAAGCCTCGATGAACCCCCGCCGGATCGCGTAGCGGACGAGCTCGACCCGGTCGCGCATGCCGAGCTTGCGCAGGATGTTCGCGCGGTGCGACTCGACCGTCTTCTCGGCGAGATGCAGCGTGGAGGCGATCTCCTTGTTGGTGTGCGCCTCCGAGATCAGCTTCAGGACCTCCTGCTCGCGCGGTGACAGCGGATCCACCGGCCCATTCGAGCTGTCGGCCTGCCACGAGCGCAGGATCGAGCGCTCGACGGCGTCCGTCACGAACGCCTCGCCGCGGTGGACCGCGCGGATCGCGTCCAGCAGCGCGTCGTCGACGTCGCGCTTGAGCACGTAGCCGGACGCGCCCGCCTTCAGCGCGTCGAAGACGTAGCGCTGGTCGTCGTGCATGGAGAGGATCAGGACCTGGGTCTCCGGCAAATGCGCCTTGACCTGCCGCGCCGCCTGGAGCCCGGTCAGCTTCGGCATCGAGACGTCGAAGATGCACAGGTCCGGCCGGACCCGCAGCGCCGTCTCGAAGGCGGCCACGCCGTCCTCGGCCTCCGCGACGACGTGCATGTCCGGCTGCCGGTCGATCAGCAACCGCATGCCGCTCCGCACGATGCCGTGATCGTCGGCGATCAGGATGTCCATCTATCGAGCCCCCATGGTGAGTTCAACGGTCGTGCCCTCGCCGGGGCGGGAGAAGATCGTCAGGTTGCCGCCGACGAGCAGCGCGCGCTCGCGCATGCCGTTGAGGCCGAGGCCGCCGGGCCGACCGCGCAGCTTGCCTCCGCGGTTGGCGGCGAGGGCGTCGAAGCCACCGCCGTCGTCGGCCACCTTGAGGATGGTGTTGCCGGTGAACGAGAGGTCGACGTCGACCTTCCTGGCGCCCGCGTGGTGGGCGATGTTCGACAGCGACTCCTGCGTCACGCGGTAGATGACCAGCTGCTCCTCGTCGCTCAGGTCGACCAGCTCCCCGTGGCGGTGGAAGGCCGTCTGGATCCCGGTCCGCTCGCCGAAGTCGGTGACCTGGGACTGCAGGGCGGAGATCAGCCCGTGGTCGTCGAGCGCGGTCGGGCGCAGCGCGCGGGCGATGTGCAGCAGCTCGTCCATCGCGCGGTCCACGAGCATCTTGGTCTCCCGCAGTTCGGGGATCAGGTCCCTGGGCGCGTCCTGCATCGTCGCGCTGAGGCGCAGCTTGATCGCGGTCAGGGCCTGGTTGACCTCGTCGTGCAGGTCCTGCGCGATCTGCGCGCGCTCCTGCTCCTGGCCGCGGACGACCGCGCGCCCGGCGGACTTGCGCTCGTCCTCGAGGCGTTCGAGCATGCCGTTGAAGCCAGCTGTGAGCGCCTTGATCTCCTTGGCGGCGTTGCGCTCGGTCGGCGCGCGTGTGCCCGGCTTGGTCAGGTCGACTTCGATCATGGTCCGGACGAGCCGGTCGAGCGGCTCGAGCCGGTGGCGCAGGAGCAGTGAGTTGAGGAGGATGACCAGCAGCACCGCCACGACCAGCGTGCTCACGCCTGGCAGCGCCGCGTCCTGCAGCCGGGCCGTGGTGAAGACCGCCGCCAGCGCGGCCGTCACGGCCACGAGGACGGCGTTGACGGCCAGGACCTGGGTCAGGAGCGTGCGCGAGCGCATGTCTGACTGACGTATCGGCAGCATGTGCGGAAGGCTGCACCTGGCCCACTATCATTTGTGAAGTAAGAAACACGACCCGAGTTGAGGGGATTTCCCTTGAGCCCATCCGGCGCAGAGCTGATCCGCCAGATCAAGACGCAGATCGAAGAAGTCGACCCATCCGAGATCCACGAGTCCGTGGAGAACGGCACGAACGGGTTCGTCCTCGTCGACGTACGCGAACAGAACGAGTGGGACGCCGGCCACCTGCCCGGTGCCAAGCACGTCCCGCGCGGGCACCTCGAGTCGCGTATCGAGGGTGCCGCCCCCGACCGCGACACGCGCGTCGTCCTGTATTGCGCGTCGGGCAACCGCTCCGCCCTCGCGGCGCGCACGCTGTCCGAGGACCTCGGCTACGAGCAGGTCGAGTCGATGACCGGCGGCTACACGCTGTGGAAGGACCGCGGCTACGCCGTCGAGACCCCGCGTCAGCTCACGGCCGAGCAGCGCGAGCGCTACAGCCGCCACGTGCTGGTCCCGGAGATCGGCCAGGAGGGGCAGGAGAAGCTGCTCGACGCGAAGGTGCTGCTGCTCGGCGCCGGCGGCCTCGGGTCGCCGATCGCCCTGTACCTCGCTGCCGCGGGCGTCGGGACGCTCGGCCTCGTCGACGACGACGTGGTCGACCTCTCCAACCTCCAGCGCCAGGTCATCCACACCACGGACGGCATCGGCACGCCCAAGGTCGACTCCGCCGAGCGCGCCATCAAGGACCTCAATCCCGACGTGGACGTCGTCAAGTACCCGACGCGCCTCGACGCCTCCAACATCATGGAGATCATCGAGGGCTACGACGTCATCGTCGACGGTGTCGACAACTTCCCCACGCGCTACCTGCTCAACGACGCCACCGTGCGCCTGCAGATCCCGGTCGTGTCGGCGTCCATCCTCGGCTTCGACGGCCAGCTCAGCGTCTTCAAGCCCTACGACGGCCCGTGCTACCGCTGCCTGTACCCGGTGCCGCCACCGGCCGAGCTGGCCCCGTCGTGCGGCGCCAACGGCGTGCTCGGCGTCCTGCCCGGGACGATGGGCCTGCTGCAGGCGACCGAGGTCGTCAAGCTCATCACGGGAGCGGGCGAGCCGTTGATCGGCCGGCTGCTGCTCTACGAGGCCCTGGGCGCGACGTTCACCGAGCTCAAGGTCCGCCGCGACCCGGAGTGCCCGGTGTGCTCGCGCGACCCGGAGGACATCTCCGACGACGAGATGGGCGTCTTCCCCGACTACGAGGCGTTCTGCGCCGCCGCGGGCTAGGGTCGCACGCAACATGGCCACTGTGAAGATCCCCCCGGTGCTCCGCCCGTCCGTAGGCGGGGAGAAGCAGGTCGAGGCGTCCGGCTCGGACGTCGGCGAGGTGCTGCGCTCGCTGGCGACCGACCACCCGGCGACCGAGTCCCAGCTCTTCAGCGGCGAGGGTCAGCTCAACCGCTACGTCAACGTGTACCTCAACGACGAGGACGTCCGCGTGCTCGACGGGCTCGGCACCGGCGTCAAGGAGGGCGACACGCTCGTCATCCTGCCGGCCATGGCCGGCGGCTAGCCACCGACATCGACACGCCCGGATCGGGCGTAGGTGGCGGTCATGCAGGTCTCCTCGCCTCTGGTGTCACCGTGTCGCCTGGCGGTGGGCCTACCCACCGCCAGGCGACACGCGCTGCCGTTCAGTGCGCTGCTGCGGCGACCGGCATCGCCGGCCGCGCCTCGCGACCCGTCGTGCGCGCGGGCGCCTGCGGCGTGGTGAAGCCCCTGGTGATGAGGTAGATGCCGAGGACGCCGCCCTCCCAGACCATCTCGGGGAAGCTCAGCAGAGCGCCGGTGCCGGACATCTGCTCCCAGCCGCCGAAGAGCGCGCCCGTGGCGTTGACCAGGCACAGCGCGCCGCCGGCGAGCCCGATCATGGCGAGGCGGCGCGGCAGCAGGCCGGAGCGGAGCATCGCGTAGCCGAGCAGGAGGCCGTTGCCGAAGGCGACGCAGAAGCCGGGGCCGAGCAGGAAGGTCGCGTCGTGCGCTGCGACGAAGGCCTGGGCGGAGCTGACCAGCGACGCATCGGGACCGGCGCCCTCGCGGTTGAGCGTGAGCACCGCGAGGAGGCTCACCACGCCCACGGCGATCAGGGTGGACTCGACGACGCGCGACGCGACCCAGCCGAGCGCGAGACGCTCATGGGTGCGACGGAGGATCGGGAAGAGCACGACGGCGGTCGCGATGTTGGTGATCACCAGGAGGATCTCGAGCGCGGCGCCGATCTGGACCGCGGTCACCGAGGCGGCGTCGGTCACCCAGTTGGGGTCGTCGAGGATCGAGCCGTAGGCGGCGTAGCCGCCCATGCTGGTCAGGAACGTCAAGAGCATCAGCACGCCGATGATCCGGGCGGCGCGCTTCGTGGGCATGGAGGGCGGGGTGACGGGCATGAGGTTCCTTCCGGTTGGGCTTACGACGTAAGTCTGGCCTCGAGTTGTACACTTACGCTGTAAGTTCGTCAAGCCCGGCCTTCCGCATGACCTCCCGACCCACCCGCCGCAGGCGCACCGGACCGCGGGCCCCGCTGACCCGGGAGCGCGTGCTCCGTGCCGCCGTCGCCCTTGCGGACGCGGACGGTCTAGAGGCTCTGACGATGCGCACGCTGGCCAAGGCACTCGGTGTGGAGGCCATGTCGCTCTACAACCACGTAGCGAACAAGGACGCGCTCCTGGATGGGATGATCGAGCTGGTCTTCGACGAGATCGAGCCACCCGCGCCGTCATCGGACTGGAAGGCGGAGCTGCGCAAGCGGGCAGTCTCGACCCGCGCGGCGCTGCTCCGGCATCCGTGGGCGGTGGGCGAGATGGAGGGCCGCGGCGCGCACGGGCCGGCGAACCTCCGTATTCACGACGCCGTGCTCGGCTGCCTGCTCGCGGCGGGCTTCGACGACGCCACGGCCGTCCGCGCCTACTCGGTCCAGGACGCCTACATCTACGGCTTCGCGCTCCAGCAGACGGACATGTCACCCGAGTCCCGCGAGGACTTCGCCGCCGTCGCGCGCCAGCAGATGATCGACTACGCCGCTTCCCTCCAGGGTCATCCGCACCTCGCCCGCGTGGTCGGCGGATACGTGGCCGAGCACGGCTACGACTACGAGGAGCAGTTCCGCTTCGGCCTGGACCTCATCCTCGACGGGCTCGAGCGGCTGCGCGGCTAGGCGCGCCGGTAGCGCTCGTAGATCACGCGTGACTCGAACGTCCTGGTCTCGACGAGGTCGAGCGGGACGTCCTCGGTGACCGGCGGCAGGAACGGCGTCCCGCCCCCGACGAGGACTGGGAAGCGGAACATGCGCAGCTCGTCGACGAGCCCGAGCTCGATGGCCGCCGCAGCCAGGCCGGCGCCGCCGATCTCGACGTCCTTGTCGGTCGCGGCGAGCGCCGCGGCGACCTCATCGGCCACCGAGCCCTCGGCGAGGCGGGTGTTGCTGCCCTGGACGCGGTCGAGCGTGCGGCTGAAGACGACCTTCGGGAGCGCGCACCAGACGTCGGCGAACGCGGCCCGCGCTTCGGTGTCGCGCAGCGACGGGTCCGTCTCCCAGACGAGCATGGCCTCGTAGAGCCTGCGGCCGAGGAGGTAGCCGCCGAGCCCGCCGACCCGCTCGAGGTGGAAGCCGAACAGCTCGTCGCTGGGGGGCGACCAGTCGAACCCGCCCTCGCGGTCGTTGATGAAGCCGTCCACGGAGACGCTCATCGAGAAGATCAGCATCGGGCGATCTTCTCAGGCCGGCCGTGCCCGGCGAATTGAGGACGAGCCCGAACCTGGTCGATCTCAGGCCGGGGCCGACAGCAGGCGTGGCTGCTGCTTTCAGGTCTGAAGGCGACTGCGACCGTCCTGTGTGCACTAAGGGTCGCTCCAGCGACCCCAAGTGCGCCCGCCGGATGCTGTCTCCCGCTTTGAAGCTGGCCCTGCGCGAATATCGTCGCTCCGCGATCGTGGAAACCGGTGCCCACCGCTCTACCGACGTCGTGATCATCGGGGCGGGTGCCGCGGGCCTGATGTGCGCCCTGACCGCCGCGGCGCGCGGTCGCGAGGTGCTGCTGATCGACCACGCGAACAAGGCGGGCAAGAAGATCCTCATGTCCGGTGGGGGCCGGTGCAACTTCACCAACCTGTACACGGAGCCGGCCAACTTCTTCTCGCAGAACCCCCATTTCTGCAAGTCGGCGCTCGCGCGCTACTCGCCGTGGGACTTCATCGCCATGGTCACCGAGCACGGCGTGCCGTATCACGAGAAGAAGCTGGGCCAGCTGTTCTGCGACAACAGGTCCCGGGACATCCGCGACATGCTCCTGGACGAGTGCCGGCGGGCCGGCGCCGACGTGCGCCTCGACACCGCGGTGCAGCAGGTCGAGAGGACCGGGACGGGGTACGTCCTGGACACGGACCTCGGTCGGGTCGCGGCATCGTCGCTGGTGATCGCCACCGGTGGCCTGTCGGTTCCGACCATGGGCGCGACCGGCTTCGGCTACGAGGTCGCCCGCCAGTTCGGCCACACCGTGCTGGACACCCGCGCCGGCTTGGTCCCGTTCGTGATGACCGATCAGCTCAAGGGGATGTGCGCCGAGCTGTCCGGCACGTCGGTGGCGTCCGTCGTCAGCTGCAACGGCCAGAGCTTCCGCGAGAACATCCTGTTCACCCACCGCGGTCTGAGTGGGCCGGCCATCCTGCAGATCTCCTCCTTCTGGAACCTCGGCGATGCCGTGGAGGTCGACCTGCTGCCCGACCGTGACGTCCTCGAGTGGCTGCAGCGCGCGCAGGCCGAGCGCCCGGACAGCATGCTGAGGACCTTGCTCGCCGAGGTCTTCACCAGGAAGCTTGCGGCCCTCCTGGCGGATGGCTGGTTCACCGACAAGCCGATGAAGCAGCACACCCCGTCCGAGCTACGCGACATCGCGGACAAGCTCGGCGCCTGGCAGGTGGTGCCGGCCGGGACCGAGGGCTACCGCACCGCCGAGGTCACGCTCGGCGGGGTCGACACCCGCGAGCTGTCGTCGAAGACCATGGAATCGCTGACGTGCCCGGGCCTGTACTTCATCGGCGAGGTCGTGGACGTGACCGGACACCTGGGCGGGTTCAACTTCCAGTGGGCCTGGGCGTCGGGCTACGCCGCGGCGCAGTACGTGTGACGTCCGCTACTCCGGAGTGACGGTCCGGATGACGCGGGCGGGGTTGCCGACGGCGACGACGCCCGCGGGGAGGTCCCGGAGGACGACCGCGCCGGCGCCGACCACGGTGTCGTCCCCGATCGACACGCCGGGGCAGACGATCGCGCCCGCACCCAGCCAGACGTTGTCGCCCAGGGTGATCGGGTGCGCGCACTCCCACAGCGCGCGGCGCTTGACGGGGTCGACCGGGTGGGCCGGCGTGACGAGCTGCACGCCCGTGGCGATCTGGCAGGCCGCGCCGATGACGATCGGGGCGCAGTCCAGCAGCATCGCGCCGTAGTTGACGAACGTCCCGGCGCCGATCGTGATGTGCACGCCGTAGTCGACGTACAGCGGCGCGCGGACGACGACGTCCGCGGCGACGCTCCCGAGGCCCTCCGCCAGCGACGCCGCGCCGGCGTTGTAGCGGGCCATCCACGCGACCGCCCGCGCAGCCATCGCCTCGAGCTCCGGGTCGCCGGCCTGGTAGAGCTCGCCGGCGAGCATCAGCTCCCGCGGGCTCGGGGTCACGTGCGCACGAACAGCGACTTGACGAACCCCCACACGAGCTGATGGAACGGCGGACCGGGCGGGCCGTCGTACTCGCCGTCGCGGACGCTCGGGTACTCGGCGGCGATCTCGGCGCCGAGCAGCGCGATGAACGACACCACGTAGGTGAAGACGAGGAAGGCCACGACGGCACCCAGCGACGCGTAGACGGCGCCGTAGTTGGCGAAGTTCTGCAGGTAGGCGGCGAAACCGATCTTGGCCAGCTCGTAGCCGATCGCCGCCACGAGAACGCCCGGCCAGATGTCGCGCAGGCGCGGGCGCCGCGCGGGCACGAGCCGGAAGATGCCCGTGAACACGAGCACCGCGATGGCCAGCGGCAGCACCCGCCCGACGCTCTGGAGCGCGTCCACCACGCCGCTGTCGGTCTTCTTGACGACGCTGTCGAGCAGGGTCAGGGCCAGGGAGAGCGTGATCAGCACGCCGAAGACCAGCACCATGAACAGGTCCCACAGCTTGGCCTGCACGGGCGGGCGATCCTCCTGGACGCGGAAGGCGACGTTGAGCGCCTGGCGGATCGAGCCCATCACGTTGGAGGCGGCGAAGACGAGCGTGAACACGCCGAGGATGGAGAACCCGGCCACGTCCCGCGTGACCCGGAGCATCGCGCGCTCGAGCTGGCGGCGACCGCCGTCCTCGGTCAGCGGCAGCCGGTCCAGCAGGAAGTTCACGACCTGCGTGCGCGCCGAGTCGTCGTGCTTGACCACGCCCAGCACCGCGACGCAGAGGATCGCGATCGGGAAGATCGAGAACAGCGCGTAGAAGGAGATGGCCGCGGCACGCTGCGTGCCGCCGTGGGAGAAGAAGCCGCCGACGCCGTGCTCGATGAGCTGGCCGAAGCGCCGCCAGGTGCGGGCGAGTCGGCTCTCGCCGGCGAGGTGGTCGGGGACGTCGGCCATGGCCATGTGCGTGAAAGGAACTACCCGTCACCGCAAGGTTCGCTACCCGGCCCGCGTTTCCCCTGTAGATGAGAGGGGCTCGGGTCCTGCTGTTCGCGGTGCTGGCGGCGCTGTCTGCGACGGCGCCCGCGCGCGCGGCCGGCTACGAGGTCGGTGCCGCGCACCGCTCCCTGAATCCCACGCAGGCGCAGATCGACAGCGGCGAGGTCCACCTCGGCGGCTACGGCGTCACCGGCAACCCGGCCATCGGCGATCGCGTCGCCACCGGCATCCTCGGCGACGGGCCGACGGTCGGCGCGTTCGCGGTCACCGACGACGAACGGGGCGCCGTCGTGGTGGCCGACATGCAGGTCCAGGGCTGGTTCGCCGCCACCCGCGACGGCCCCTACGGCATCGTCGACATGCGCCGCGCCGCCGCCGCGGCGACCGGGCTGCGCGCCGACCAGATCTTCATCCAGTCCGACCACTCGCACTCGGGGGCGGACGCGATGGGCGTGTGGGGCGGCGTCCCGCTCGCCTTCCGCAAGCGGATGTTCGAGCAGACGGTGGAGGCGATCACCGCGGCCTACGACCAGCGCGCGCCGGCCGCCGAGCTCGTCTACGGGACCGTTGGCGCGGCCGAGCTGCTCAACAACCAGTTCGACTACGACCCCGACAACGCCGAGATGGACGACGAGGTGCGCGTGCTGCAGGCACGGGACGAGCACGGTGACGCGATCGCCTCGTTGGTCAACTTCTCCGCCCACACGACGGTGCTCGGCGCCTCCAACACCCGCATCTCCGGCGACTGGGTCCAGCGCGCCGACCCGCTCATCGCCGACGCGATCGGCGGCGAGGTGGTGACGATGGTCGGGACGCTCGGGCGCAGCCAGCCCAAGGTGCGCGACTGCGACGTCCCCGGCGCCACCGACGAGGACCTCTGCAAGCTCGACCACTACGCCGGGCTCGTCCGCGACAAGGTCCAGACCGCGCTCGCCGATGCGGAGCCGCTCACCGGCCCGGCGACCGTCGCCGCCCGCTCCTACCTGATCCAGGACGCGTCGTCGAACCCGTTCCTGCTCGGCCTGCTCTACGCCGGCTCCGCGCTCGACGCCCCGCTGAACCGCTCGCTCGAGCCGCCGTGGATGACCGGCAACGTCGTCGGGACCACGACCGGCACCGCGCTGATCGGCGACGTGCTGGTTTCCTCGGTCCCCGGCGAGATCTACCCGCAGATCGCCCGCACGGTCCGGGACGCGGTCGGCTCGAAGGCACGCGGCTTCATGACGCTCGGGCTCTCGGGCGACCAGCTCGGCTACATCATCGCCCCGTTCCCCGGCGCCTACGTCAAGCCGATCTGCGCGACCGTGTTCGAGGACTGCGCCGACACGCTGCCGCTGGAGCCGGGCGCGCTGCCCAACGACAACTACCTCTTCAACGCCTCGCCGACGCTGGGGGAGCGCGTCATCTGCTCGCTGCTGCGCGGGGCGGACGAGGTGCTGGGGACGACGGAGCGCGGCGAGCGCACGTCGTGCACGCCGTTCGCCAATGACGGCGCGATGCCGGAGGCGGCGGACACCACGACCCCCGCCGACGCGCTCGACAACACCGCCTTCACCGGCTCGGGCGACGGCCCGATCCGCGCCGGCGTGGGCAAGGCGGACGCCTCCTGGCACGTCGGCGCGAGCGCCGGCCAGTACGCGTCCACGAAGGCCGACGCCGATCCCAACGGCGAGATCGACCCGAGCCTGCTGCAGCTCAAGAACCTGCCCTCCTACGGGCTGCAGAGCCGGCTGGAGGCGCGCGCCCTGGTGGTCGAGGGCTCCGACGGCGTCCGCCACGCGATCGTCAAGAACGACCTCTACATCCCGCAGGACCTGCTGTGGCGGCGCACCGCGCAGATCCTCGCCGAGGGCGATTCCGGCATCACCCAGCAGACGCTCACCGTCGCCTCCACCCACGACCACTCGTCGCCGTACTACTCGTCCACCGGCGCGGGCGCCTGGACCTTCCAGGACGTGTTCGACGTGCGCTTCTTCGAGTACTACGCGCAGCAGATGGCGAAGGCCGTCGAGGCGGCCGCCGACAGCCTGCAGCCGGCGCGCATCGGCGCCTCGGTCGGCTCGCTGGACAAGGTCCACCGGCACTCGTTCGGCCCCGCCACCGCCGACGACGGGACGCCCGCCGGCTATCCGGTCGCCGACGCCGACCACGACCTCACCGTCGTCCGCGTCGACACCGCCGACGGCAAGCCGCTGGGGATGCTCGTCAACTACTCCCTGCACGGCGAGGGCAACGACGGCAACGATCTCATCAGCGCGGACTGGGTCGCGCCGCTGGAGCGCATGGTCGACCGCGAGACGGGCGCGATGATGGTCTTCACGCAGAACGCCGTGGGGACGGCCGAGCCCGAGCGCTCGACCTACCACGACCCCTCCGAGCGGCTCGAGTTCACCCACCGCAACTACGCCCAGCTCGAGTACGCGTCGCGCCTGATCGCCGACGAGACCAAGCGCGTGTGGGAGGAGGTCGACTCGCCCGCCGCCCGTGTCCCGTTCGCCAGCGAGATGCCGATCCGCGAGGCCGACCGCTGGTACCCCGGGCCGCTCTCGCACCCCGTCCCGACCGTCTCCAACTGCCGCTTCGACGAACCCGCAGTGCCGGTCGCCGGGCTGCCGGACTGCGAGCGCGTCCCGCTCGGCGAGCAGGACCCCGGCGTGTCGGCGGCGCTGCTCAAGGAGGCCGGCATCCCGGTCCCGGAGAACGTCTCCGCACCGTCCTACGGCGCGCTGGAGGAGGACGTCAGCGTCCACATGCAGGCCCTGCGGCTCGGCGAGATCGTCCTGACGATGTGCTCGTGCGAGCAGTGGGCCGACCAGGCACGCAACATCAAGACGCGCACCGACAAGGCGCAGGGCAACCAGTACCTCGGCTACCAGTGGCCGGAGGCGCCCGACGAGGAGGCCTCGCTCCCGTATCGCCGGATGCGCGCGCAGATCGCCAACGACGCGGTCGGCTGGGACTTCCTGGAGAACGTCCCGACCGCGGAGTCCGAGCCGGCCGACCCCGACGCGATCAGAGGCAACTACACCCACGAGGAGCTCGCGCCCGCCATCGGCTACGACCTGACCGTCCCGCTGTCGATGACCAACGATTACAACGGCTACATCGCGACCTACCGCGAGTACCAGCGCGGTGACCACTACCGCAAGGCCCTCACCGCCTGGGGACCGCATTCGTCGGACTACTTCGCGACGCGGCTGGTGCAGCTGGCCGGGCACCTGAAGACGCCGGACTCGCCCGTGCTCGCGACGGAGGCCCAGCGCGAGCTGGCCGACTCGTTCGGGCGCGCGAAGACGGAGGCCGACCAGGCCCTCAACGACGCGAAGGCGCAGGCGTTCGGCGAGGCGGGGCGCGAGGGCGCCGCGGCCTACGCGGACACGCTGCCCGACGACGGCGGGACCCCCGGCGCGGTGTCCGAGCCCGGCGACATCGAGCGCTTCGGCGCCGCGCTGTTCACCTGGCGCGGCGGCTCCAACTTCACCGACGACCCACGCGTGACCGTCCAACGCCGGCTCGGCGGCGACTGGGTCGACTACGCCGACCAGTCCGGCGAGGTCCCGGTCACCGTCCGGTTCCCGCGCGGCGACGACGACGGCCTGCCCGACTACGCGCAGGGGTCGTTCGAGTGGAAGTGGACGGCGACCTTCGAGGCGTTCGTGTCGCCCTTCGACACGGGCGCGCGCGGCCGGGCGACGCCGCCCGGCGAGTACCGCTTCGTCGTCCACGGGCGGCACCGCACCGGCGGTGCCGTGCAGGACTACGACGTCGCTTCGCGCACGTTCGCCGTCTCGCCCTGGAGCGGGATCACCAGCGCGCTGACCCTGGAGGACGACGGGACGCTGGCCGTCGCGGTGCCCCCGCTCGACTACCCCGACTCCTACGAGACCGAGGGCAAGGCGCGCTTCATCACGCTCGAGCCGACGGAGATCGGGGGCGAGCGCTACTGCTTCACCTGCACCTTCCGGCCGTGGCTGGACACCGGCGAGGCGGAGACGGTGACGGTCACGATCACGCGAGCGGACGGGAGCACGGAGACGGTCCCGGCCGAGCGCGACGGCGACCGCTGGCGCACCGCGGCGAAGCTGGGGCCGGGCGACTCGGCGACCGTCGCGGCCGGCGGGGTGCTCGACGCGTGGGCGAACCGCAACGGCGCGCCGTCGAACGTGGTCAGCCTGCCGGCGACCGAACCCTCCCCGGTGCCGGAGGCGAGCTCCACGCCGACCCCGGCGTCGACGCCGAGTCCGGCTCCCGCCGCGACGGGCACGCCGTCGCCCGTCCCCGCCACACCGGAGCGCTGCGCGGTCGTCATCCGCGGCACCGGCCGGAACGACCGCCTGCGCGGCACCGCGCGCAGCGAGCGCATCCGGGGCCGCGGCGGCGACGACCGCCTCCGCGGCGGTCGCGGCCCCGATTGTCTGAGCGGCGGCCGCGGGAACGACCGCGTCACCGGCAACGGCGGCCGCGACCGGATGCGCGGGGGACCGGGCGACGACCGCCTGTTCGCCGCCGGCAGCGCGCGCGACGTGCTCGACTGCGGACCGGGGCGCGACGTCGCCGTCGTCGATCGCCACGATGTGACGCGCCATTGTGAGGTCGTGCGCCGGCGCTAGTCACTATCCTTTGTGAAGTCATGGCCGGAGAGCTGCAGAACCGACCGTGCGGTGGACGCTACGGCGACATCGTGCAGGCCATCGGGAACACCCCGCTGGTCGAGCTCAAGCGGCTGTCGCCCAAGCCGGGCGTGCGCATCTGGGCCAAGCTCGAGTCGCACAACCCCACCGGGTCCGTCAAGGACCGGGTGGCCCGGGCGCTGATCGAGGACGCCGAGGACAAGGGCGCGATCCAGCCCGGCCAGACGATCCTGGAGCCGACCTCCGGCAACACCGGCATCAGCCTCGCGATGATCTGCCGGCGCAAGGGCTACCCGCTCAAGGTGGTCATGCCGGACAACGTCACGCCCGAGCGCACCCAGCTGCTGCAGATGTACGGGGCGGAGATCGTCTCCTCGCCCGGCGACCAGGGGTCCAACGGCGCCGTCGCGATGGCGCTCGACATGGCCGAGCAGGACGCGTCGTACTACATGCCCTACCAGTACGGCAACCCGGCGAACCCGCTCGCGCACTACAACGGCACCGCTCCCGAGATCCTCGAGGAGCTCGACGAGATCAGCGCGTTCGTGGCCGGCCTCGGCACGGGCGGGACGCTGATGGGCAACGGCCGGCGCTTCAAGGAGGAGCTCGGGGACGCGGTCAAGATCGTCGCCGCCGAGCCCATGCAGGGCGAGCCGGTCCAGGGCCTGCGCTCCCTCGACGACGGCTTCATCCCGCCGATCATCGACCTGAGCGTGCTCGACCGCAAGATCTTCGTCACCAACCACGACGCGATCGTGTGGACGAAGAAGCTGCTGACCGAGGAGGGGATCTTCGCGGGCGTGTCGTCCGGGGCGATCGCGTCCATCGCCGTGCGCATCGCCAACGAGATGGACGAGGGCAACGTCGTCTTCATCGTGTGCGACGACGGCTGGAAGTACCTGTCGTCCGGGCTCTACACCAAGCCGGTGGAGGAGCTCGAGGCGATGGAGTCCACCCTCTGGTGGTAGGCACGTCCACGCTTCAGGCGAGGGTCTAGTCTGGAGGCATGCCCAACATCGGCGTCCCCGAGCTGCTGATCGTCCTCGTCATCGCGCTGATCGTGCTGGGACCCAAGAAGCTGCCCGAGGTCGGGCGCTCGCTCGGCAAGGGCATGCGGGAGTTCAAGGACTCGATCTCCGGCATCACCGACGACGATGACGACGACACGGACGAGCGCACCGGCCTGCCCGCCGCGACTCCGACGACGACCACCGCCGCGTCGACGACCAGCAGCGCCACGAGCCCCGAGAACCAGACCACGTAGTGCGCATCCCGCAGGCGCTGTACGACGAGCTCGTCGGCCACGCGCTCGCGGATGACAACGAGGTCTGCGGGATGGTCGCCGGCCTCGACGGCGTGGCCACGCGCGTCCTGCCCGTCCGCAACGCGGCCGAACGGCCCGAGCGCACCTACGCGATGGACCCGGTGGACCAGCACCGCGCCTGGTCGTCGATCGAGGACGCCGGCGAGGAGATGCTCGCCATCTACCACTCGCACCCGCCGGTCGGCGCCTACTTCTCCGAGACGGACATGCGGATGGCCTACACGGAGGACGGCGAGCACGAGCTCTGGCCCGGCGTGCTCTACATCGTCGTCGGCCTGCGCCCGTTCGGCGTGAAGACCTTCAGCATCGCGGATCACGTGGCCACCGAGGTCACGCTCGATGTCGTTTAGCGGCGCCGACCCGCGCAAGGTGTCACCGCAGTTCGGGGAGGGCCCGCTGGTCAAGGTGGCCTGGGCGCGCAACCAGCCGGAGGCGGAGCTGATCTGCGGCCTGCTGCTGGAGGAGGGCGTCCCGGCGCTGTCCAAGCGCAGCGGCGGCTTCGACGTCCCCGACTTCCTCGCCGCCGGACCGCGCGACATCTTCGTGGCCGCGTCGGGCGTGGACCGCGCTCGCGACATCCTCCAGACCGACCCCGAGGCGCCGCGGATGATGGAGCGCCAGGCCGCCCCGGCGTGGGTCCGCGGCCTCGCGCTGCTGCTGGTGACGGTGGTGGTGGCGATCGTCGCTGCCGGCGTCGTCGGTGCCGTGCTCTAGGGCCTCCGCGGCCTCTCGGGCTGACGGCCCTCGGCCATGCGGCGCAGGTGAGCGTGCCAGGTCCCTTCGGTATGCCGGCGCGGGCGGCCGTGGAACGCGTCGTCCAGCGTCGTCGCTCCAAGCGCGAGCGCCACGGCGGCCTCGCCTCCCTCCTCGCGGGCGAGCATGTCGAACACCGAGCCCCCGAGCAGGAGGGCGTCGGCGCGGCTGGGCGGGAAGGTCGGCTCGTCGCCGTCGCGGAGCCGGCGGGCCAGGGCGGGGCGCACGTGGTCGACCTGCCCGCTGAAGAACTGGCCGGCGCCCTCGATCAGCCACGCCGCACGGCTGTAGCGCGCCAGCATGCGCGGGCCGAGCTTCGGGCGCAGCTCCGGGTTGGCCTCGGCGACCACGCGCTTGGCCAGCAGCGCGACCGGCGCCAGCATCAGCATCTCCAGCGACCCCTCGACGTTGGACGCGCGCTTGGCGAGCACGCGGGGGGAGAGCACGTGCAGCTCGCGCTCGCCCGCCCAGCCGACCACATAGCGGCGCCCGGCCGGCTCCGTCACCCGCCGCAGGACGGGGAGCAGCGGCGCCGCGCCGTCGAGCTGCGCATCGGTGCCGTGCAGGACGACGTCGAGCGCGCCTACGTGGGTCGCGAAGGTCCGCTCCAGCCGGACGCGCGCGCCCTCGAGCGTGGTGAGGACGTGGGCCGCGTCGTCGGCGTCGCGGTCGTCGTGCCGCGCGGTGAACGTCTCACTGGTCGTCTCCAGCCATGTCACGTTCGTACTGGTACTCGGTCCGGATGCCCAGCCCTTTGATGCGGGCGTCGGCCTCGGCCAGGGAATCGGCGTCGAGGACGAGTTGCGCGAGCCGTGCCGGGCCCGCGATCGCCTTGGCGCAGTCGTAGAAGAAGGCCACCGCCGCGATGGGGGACAGCTCGACGGTCCGGCGGCCCTCGCGGATCTCGACCTCGCCGAAGCCGCCCCGGAACGCGCGCGCGACCATCGCGCTGGCCTCCGTGGGGACGACCTCGATGGCCGCCTCGAGGCGGTCCGCCGCGGCCGGCGTGAGTCCCCACGCGCCGAGCGTCCCGACCTCGGCAATCCGCTCCAGCACCTCGGCCGGCCGCAGCTCGCCGTCGCAGCCGGCGCCGATGACCGCGCCGATGACCGGTGTGCGCATATGGGCGGAGGCGGCCAGCAGCACGGCGTCGCACAGCGGGCTGGCCAACCCGGGCTCGTCGCCGTGGGCGAGCACGTCCCCGCCGACGTCCACGAGGACGACGCTGTCACAGCCGAGCGCGTCTGCGGCGTCGTCGAGCGCCGCTGCGGTCGCCCGCGGCCCGCCGTTCGGGTCGATCAGCAGGACCGGCTCGTCCAGGACGCGGGCGAGGTTGGACTCGGCGAAGCGGAACCCACCCGGCCCGGTGGTGTCGGGCGTCGCCAGCACCGCGCCGTCGACGAGTGGCTCGAAGCCCTCGAGCTCGTGGAGGTGCCGCGGTCCGGGGAGCGGATCGACCGGGCGTCGCTCCCAGGTCACGCCGCCGACGCGCGCCGGCCAGTCGGACTGGGCGACGGCGTAGGCGCCGGCGCAGTCGCCGCCGCCGCCGATGCCGACGTAGAGCTTCAGGGATTCAGGCGAAGGCCGGGATGGCGACTGGCGTGCCGTTCGCGTCCGCGACGCGGGCGATCTCCTCGGCGGCGCGGTCGAACTCCTCGTCGGAGAGGACCGGCGTCCCCTCGAACGGGAGATCACGGGTGATCTCGAGGAAGGAGCGACAGCCGCCGAAGTCGTCGCGCACCTTGACGGTGACCGGGCGCGGGATGCGGTAGGCGCGCAGGAGGACGACGTGCAGCGGGTGGCGGCTCTTCCAGTTGAGGCGCTTCTCGGCGTAGTCGGTCGTCCACACGTAGTACGGGGACAGCGCCTCCACGGCGCGGCGGTCGGTGACCGTCCAGGCGCCGGCGACCTCGGCCCAGGCGCGGATCCGGACGCGGTCGGGTTGCGAGATGCCGCCGTCGGCGGTCAGCGCCCAGGCGGGCGGCTCGCCGTCGGCCCAGACGCCCTCCTCGAGCGCGCGGCGCAGCTCGGGGTGGTGGGACTCGCGCACCAGGTCGTTGCGCTGGTGGTCGAACGTCGGGTACAGGAAGAACCGCAGGTGCTCGAGCTCGAACTGCTTGCCGGGCTCGTGCACGCCTCCCTTACGCAGGGTGAGCAATTGCTCACCCTCGGCGAGAGCGCGGACCGTCACGGCCCATTCTTTGAAGGCGATCGGCATAGGGGAGGGGGTCGCGGACTACGGGACCCCTGCATCCTATGCACACGCTTGTACAAAAGTACAACTTCCCTGCTAATCAGGCACTTCTGAGGGCTGACACAGTGTCACTACAAACGTGTGCCGGCCAGCCCTTCAACGACCTCGAGGACGGCGGCGAAGTCAGCGCCGCCGAGGCCTCGTCCCATCGCGGCCACGTACTGGTCGCGAGCGGCCGCCGCCGCCGGGAACGGGACGCCCGCGGCCTGGGTCTCCTCGAGGCACAGGCGCACGTCCTTGAGCATGTGCTCGAGCTTGAAGAGCGTCGTGTAGTCGTGCTCGCGCATCGGCTGGGCCTTGAGGTCGAGCATGCGCGAACCGCCGCTGCCGCCGGCCATGATCTGCGTGAGCGCCTCGAGGTCGACGCCGGTCGCCTTGCCCGCCACGAGCGCCTGGGCGAGCGTCGCGGCGTTGGCGGCCGCGACGGCGTTGTTGATGAGCTTGGCCATCTGCCCCTGGCCGAGGTCACCGACGTGCACGATCGTGGAGCCCATGCACTCGAGCAGCGGCCGGGCTTGGGCGACGTCGTCTGCCGCGCCCCCGGTCATGATCGTCAGCGTGCCGTCGGCGGCCTTGGGCGCCGAGCCGGTGACGGGCGCGTCGACGAAGCGCTCGATCGACGCGCCGATCGCCCGGGTGTCGGACGGCGCGATCGTGCTCATGTCGACGAACAGCGCGCCGTCGCGGGCACCGTGGACGGCGCCGTCGGGCTCGCCGAGCAGCAGCTCGCGCACCTGGTCGCCGTCGACGACCATGGAGATGATGACGTCGGCGCGCTCGGCCGCCTCGCGCGGGGTCCTGGCCACCGTGGCGCCGTGCTCGCCCGCCCAGCGCTCGGCGGTCTCGAGCGTGCGGTTGTAGACGGTGAGCGAATGGCCGGCCTCGGCGAGGTGGACGGCCTGGCGCGAGCCCATGATGCCCAGGCCGAGGAAAGCGACAGCGGTCATCGGTGCAGTATGAGGTCGCCGACCTCGCGGGCGTTGAACTCGGGGAGGAAGTGCCCGGCGCCCTCGAGGACCTCCGTGCGCAGGTCGGCGGCCTGCGCGCCCTCCAGGCGGGCGGGGGTGACGACGGGATCCTCGGTGCCGGTCGCAACCGTGACCGGCATCGTCACCCAGCGATCTTCGTAGCGGCCGCGGGCGATCGGCGTCAGCTCGCGGGTCAGGAAGGTGCGGTAGAGGTGCTTGGCGGCGTCGGCGTACGCGGGCCGGCGGTACTGGTTCGCGTAGAGGCGCACGTCCTCGTCCGACCAGCCGGGCGCGGCGACGCGGCGCATCAGCCGCATCGCGCGGGGCGGAACGATGCGGCTGACCCCGGGCGTCACGATCGGCAGCTGGTAGAGCGTCGACGTGACGGCCTTGAGGCTGCGCTCGGGGACGAACCAGGGGTGGATGATGCTCAGCGCGACGAGCCGCTCGACGCGGCGCGGCGCCTGCAGCGCGACCAGCCACGCGACGAAGCCGCCCCAGTCGTGGCCGGCGAGCACGCAGCGGTCGATCTCGAGCGCGTCGAGCAGGCGGACGACATCGGCGGCGAGCCCCTCCTTGTCGTAGGGCCCGGGGGGCGCGTCGCTCCAGCCGAAGCCGCGCAGGTCGGGCGCGTAGACGCGGTGCTCGCGGGCGAGGGCGGGAATGACCTTGCGCCAGCACCACCAGTGCTGTGGCCAGCCGTGCAGCAGGACGATCGGCGGGGCCTCCGGATCCCCGGCGGTGGCGACGTGCCAGCGGCAACCGTCCACGCGGACGTCGGTGTGGACGATGCCGGCCAGCGGCGGCGGCTGGGAGGGGAAGCTCACGGGCGGCCGTGCCCGCCGCCGCCGGGCGTCTCGATGCGCAGCCGGGCGCCCTTCGCCAGGGCCCGCCTGGCCTTCGGCGGCAGCGCCTCGCCGTCGAGCAGGTTGCGGCCCTGCGCTCCGGGCTCGCCGCCGTCCGCGCCCGGGGGCGCGTGGCGCCTGCGCTCGGTCAGCAGCGACAGCTCCATGGGCTCCAGCATCTCGTACTCGCGCACGATGCCGTCGCCACCCCGGTGGCGGCCGCCGCCGCCGCTGCCGCGCCGGATGCTGTACTCGACCACCCGCAGCGGGAATTCGAGCTCGACCGCCTCGACCGGCGTGTTGAGCGTGTTCGACATCGCGACATGGACCGCGCTGGGTCCGTCCGCGTCCGGGCACGCGCCCTGGCCGCCGCCCAGCGTCTCGTAGTAGGTGAAGGCCTCCGTGCCGAGCACGACGTTGTTCATCGTGCCCTGGCCGAGCGCGCGGCCGAAGGCGGCGAGGACGAGGTCGGCGACGCGGCTGCTCGTCTCCACGTTGCCGGCGACGACGGCGGCGGGGGAGCGCGCGTTGAGGATGCTGCCCTCGGGGGCGATGACGGTGAGCGGGCGAGCGGCGCCGGCGCTGGCGGGGATGTCCGGGTCGGTGAGGACGCGGACGGCGAACAGGCACGCCGACACCGTCACGGCCAGCGGGCAGTTGAGGTTGCCCGCGTGCTGATCGGCGGAGCCGGTGAAGTCGAGGGTCAGCTCGTCTCCCTGAACGGTTGCCCTCAGGCGCAGCGGGATGTCCTCCTCGTTGGCTTCGAGGACGTCGCTCGCCTCGTGCACGGCGTCGGTGAGGGAGGCGATGCAGGCGCGCATGCGGCGCTCCGCGTAGTCCTGGACCTCGTCGGTCGCCTCGCGGAGGTGCGGGGCGCCGACCTTCGCCGCCAGCTCCCGGAGGCGCGTGGCGCCGGTGCGGTTGGCGGCGAGCTGGGCGCGCAGGTCGGCGCGGCGCTGGTCGGGGTTGCGCATCTGCTGCACCAGCTCGGCGATCGCGTCGTCGTCGAGCGGACGCGGCGCGATGATCACGCCCTCGTCGTCCAGCGTCGTGCTGTCGGCCGGCATCGAGCCGGGCGTCGGCCCGCCGACGTCGGCGTGGTGCGCGCGGCTGGCGGCGAAGCCGAGGTCACCGACCGGCGTGACGATCGTGATGTCGGGCAGGTGCGTCCCGCCGGCGTAGGGGTCGTTGACGATCCAGGGCCGCTCGTCGGGGTGGGTGGGGGCGGATCCACGCGCGTCCGCCACGGCCCGGACCGCCGCGGGCATGGCGCCGAGGTGGACGGGGATGTGCTCGGCCTGCATGACCATCTGCCCGTCGGCGTCGAACAGCGCGCACGAGCAGTCGCGGCGCTCCTTGATGTTGGCGCTGTGGGCAGCCTTGACCAGGACGGCGCCCATCTCCTCGCAGGCGGCGCGCAGCGCGCCGCTGATCACTCGGAGCTGAACCGCATCCACAGCGTCCCCCGTTCGTCGGACTCGCCGCTCCAGCCCGGCGGGACGACCAGCGTCGACTCGCCCAGCTCCACGATCGCCGGTCCCGCCACCGCGTCCGGCACCCCGCGGAACACCGTCGCGTCGCCGAACTGCGTCGATCGACGTCCGGTCTGCGGAACGGAACGGCCGCGGTGCGCCGAGAGGGCAGGGCCGGGGACGGTGGCGGTCACGCGGACGGTGACCAGCTCGACCTCGGCGTTCTCGTCGCGGTACCCGTACGCCCGCTCGTGCGCGGCCTCGAAGTCCTCCGGGTCACCGACGGCCAGCTCGAACGCCTGCCCGCGGTAGCGCATCTCGTAGGTGACGCGGTGGTCGCCGCCGAGGTCGGCCGCCTCGACGAGGTCGGAGATGTCCGGGTGCAGGTCGGTCGTCAGCACCGACCGCACGACGTCCCGGCGCCGCTCCGACACGACGAGGCCCAACGCGGCGAGCACACCCGAGGCGGCCGGCACCACGATCCGCGTCATGCCCAGCTCGCGGGCGATCGCGGCCGCATGGAGCGGTCCCGCCCCGCCGAACGGCATCAGCGCCAGCTCGCGCGGATCGATGCCACGCTCGACCGTCATCACCCTCAGTGCCCGCACCATCTCGGCGTTCGCGACGTCCAGCACGCCCTGCGCGCATTCACGAACGCCCAGCCCCACCTCCTCGCCGAGCTGCTCGACGGCCCGCTGGGCAGCCTCGACGTCCAGCGTCACCCCACCCGCGATCTCAGTGCTGAGGAAGCCCAGCACCAGATTGGCGTCCGTGACCGTCGCCTCCGAGCCACCGTTCCCGTAGCACGCCGGGCCCGGGAACGCCCCCGCCGACCGCGGCCCCACCCGCAGCGCGCCGCCCGCGTCCGCCCAGCCGATCGAGCCGCCGCCCGCGCCGACGGTATGGACGTCGAGCATCGGCAGCGCGATCGGCCGGTCGCCGACCTCGCGACCGCTCGTCTCGCGCACCCGCCCGTCCTCGATCACGCAGACGTCGCACGACGTCCCGCCCATGTCGAAGCACAGCGCGCCCTCCTCGCCGGCGATCCACGCCGCGCCCGCCGCGCCGCCCGCCGGCCCGCTCAGGACGGTCGTCGCCGCGTGCGCGCCCGCCGCCTCGACGTCCGCCAGCCCGCCGGTGGACTGCATCACGTCCGGCCGCGGCAGCCCCGCGTCCTCGCTGCGCTCGACGAGGCGGCGCAGGTACTCGCTCAGCAGCGGGGAGAGGGCGGCGTCGACCTCCGTGGTGGCGGCGCGCTCGTGCTCGCGGAACGTCCCGACCGCCTCGTGGGAGAGCGATACGTGCACGCCGGGCAGGGCCTCGGCCAGCGCGTCCCCGATCGCCCGCTCGTGCTCGGGGTGGCGGTATGCGTGCAGCAGGCAGACCGCGACCGCCTCGGGCTCCGTGGCGCGGACGCGTTCGACCAGCTCCTCGAGCCCGGTCAGCGCGCGCAGCACGCCGTCGGGCCCCGTGCGCTCGTCGGCGCCGACCCGGCGCTCGGGCGGCACGAGCGGCGCCGGGTGCGCGGCGCAGAGCCGGTACAGGTCGGCGCGCGCCTGGCGGCCGAGCTCGACGACGTCCTCGAACCCGGCGGTCGCGACGAGCGCGGTGCGCGCGCCGTCGCCTTCGAGCAGCGCGTTCGTGGCCACCGTCGTCCCGTGCGAGAAGCTCTCCACGTCGCCGGCCTCCGCCCCGGCGCGCTCGAGGACGGCACGGACGGCGTTGAGCACGCCCTCGGACTGGTCCGCCGGCGTGGTCGGGGACTTGGCGGTGATCAGGCGGCCGCCGACGGCCAGCACCGCATCCGTGAAGGTGCCTCCGACGTCGACGCCCAGCAGCACCCGCCGGACCCTAACCCCCGCGAGCACCGGCTGCCGGACCGCCGCCGCGCTCCGTGCCAGCGCGGTCAGGCGGCGACGGGCTCCGGGTTCTCCGCGAGGTGCTGGTGCGACGGGCAGTAGCCGTTGAGCGGCAGCGGCATCCGCTGGCACGGGCGGCCCTTGCGGGTGGTCGCCCGGCACTCGAGCTTGTTCCCCATCGGGTCGAAGCCGGTCATCGGCTGCGACACCAGCCACGTATGGCACAACTCCAGGTAGTGCTCGACCACGCGCAGCACGCGACCCTGGGCGGACATCGGGAAGAACACCCGAATGTCGTTGAACAGCGTCCGCGCGGGTTTGGCGAAGTAGTGCCGGTCCGTCGCGAGTCGCAGCACGGCCGCCTCCAGGGCGGTCAGCACGTGCTCGTGGTTCGACGAGCCGTTCGGACACACGGGGTCCTTCAGGATCTCATCGGACAGCTCTCGGTACATCGCTCTGCTGAAGCGGTACATCGACCCCCCCTTATGACACTTCGCTGGACACGGCGGCCTCCGTACGCCGCTACGTCCACAAAACGTGTGTCGGTGCCGAACCTTGCGGCGATAAAACGGAGTGATGGTGGTCCAGTCTTCCGGCTGACCTGGGGAACTCGGTTCGGGCGTGCCCGCCGCGGGTCTCCTCGCGGGCCCTCGCGCACGCTGCGACGAGGCGCGCGAGCGGGTGCGGATCGCCCTCGAGCTCGGTGAGATCGGCGGCGGAGCGCTCCAGCCCGGCGAGGCGCCACATGGCCTCGCGCGTGTCCCGCGACGGTGCCTCGGGGGCCTGTCCGGCCGGCTCGCCCGGCGTGTCCTGCTCCGGCTCCTGGAGGCCCGCAAGCGCCGCGCGGCGGCCGAAGACGAAGCACTCCGACAGCGAATTGGAGGCGAGCCGGTTGGCGCCGTGCAGGCCCGTGCACGCCACCTCGCCGACGGCGTAGAGGCCGGGGGCGGCCCGCGCGTCGAGGTCGGTGGTGACGCCACCCATCCAGTAGTGGCTGGCGGGGGCGACGGGGATCCGCTCGCGCGTCGTGTCGATGCCGGCGTCGCGCAAGGTCCCGCAGACGTTGGGGAAGCGGGCCGGGTCGACCGCGGTCATGTCGAGGTCGACGTGGTCGGCGCCCGTCTCGCGCATGAGGCGGAAGATCGCGCGGGCGACGGCGTCGCGCGGTGCGAGCTCGTCCACGAAGCGCTGGCCGTCCGGCCCGTGCAACGTGGCGCCTTCGCCGCGGATCGCCTCCGTGATCAGGAAGCCCTCGCGGCCGGGGATGCCGGTCACGGCGGTCGGGTGGAACTGGACGAACTCGAGGTCGGCGAGGTCGGCCCCGGCGTCGCGGGCCAGCAACAGGCCGGAGCCCCAGCTGCCCGGCGGGTTGGTGGTGCGGCTGTAGAGGGCGGCGCCGCCGCCGGCGGCCAGGACGACGGCGCGCGCCGCGAGGCGCGTCCCGTCGTCGAGGGCGACCCCGTTCGTGCGCCCGTCCGTCTGCGTGAGCGCGATCACGCGCGTCATGTCGCGGACCTCGATCTGCGGGTCCGCGACGACGCGGGCCGCGAGGGTGCGGAGCAACCGCCGGCCGGTCGCGCTGCCGCCGGCGTGCACGATGCGGCGCACGCTGTGCCCGCCCTCGAGCCCGAGCTCGACGTGGCCCTGGCCGTCGGCGTCGAACACGACACCGAGCGCGACGAGGTCCTCGAAGCGGTCGGGCGCCTCCGTGCACAGGACCTCGGCCGCGCTGCGGCGCACCAGGCCGCGGCCCGCGGCGAGCGTGTCCTCCAGGTGCTGGCCGGGCGAGTCCTCGGGTGCGAGCGCCGCCGCCAGCCCGCCCTGGGCCCAGTACGAGGCGGTCTCGGCGAGCGGGAGGGCGGAGACCAGCGTCACGCGCGCGCCCTCGCCGGCGGCGACGAGCGAGGTGTACAGACCCGCCGCCCCTGCTCCCACCACGATCAGGTCGGGCATGGGCGTACCGTATCCGCGTGGCCCGGCCCCTCTGGCTCTCGCACCCGTCGTCGCTCGAGCACGTGATCCCCGGGCACCCCGAGCGGCCCGAGCGGCTGATCGGCCTCGAGCGGGCGCTCGAGTCCCACGACTGGTTCGAATGGGAGCGCACGGAGTCGCCCGCCGCGACGCGCTCGCAACTCGAGGCCGTGCACACGCCCGAGCTGATCGATCTAATCGCGTCGCTGTGCGAGGCGGGCGGTGGGGCGATCGACGCGGACACCGCCTGCGTGCCGGCGACCTGGGAGGCCGCGCTGCACTCGGCGGGCGGGGCGGTGGCGCTGTGCGACGCGCTGCTGTCGGGCACCCATCCGTACGGCTTCTCCGCGCACCGGCCGCCGGGTCATCACGCCGAGCCGGGCCAGGCGATGGGCTTCTGCTTCTTCGACTCCGTGGCGGTGGGGGCGGCGTGGGCGCTGGCCTCGGGCGCCGCGTCGCGGGTCCTGATCCTCGACTGGGACGTCCACCACGGCAACGGCACCAACGCGATCTTCCACGCGTCCTCCGACGTCCTCTTCGCGTCCATCCACCAGTCCCCGCTGTATCCGGGGACGGGCGCGGCGTCCGACGTGGGGTCGGGCGCCGGCGCGGGCTACACGGTCAACCTGCCCGTGCCGCCGGGGACGGGAGACGCGGGCTACGTGTCGCTGGTCGCCCACGTCATCGTCCCGCTGGCGCGGTCCTTCGCCCCCGACCTGGTGCTCGTATCGGCGGGGTTCGACGCCCACGCGCTCGACCCGCTGGCGAACTGCCGGGTGACCGAGTCGGGTTTCGCGGCGATGACGGCGGCGCTGCGCGACGTGTGCGCGGAGCTGTCCGTCCCGCTCGGCTTCGTGCTCGAGGGTGGCTACTCGGTGGAGGCGCTGGCTGACTCGGTCTGCGCGCTGCTGCCCGTGCTCGACGGCAAGGGCACGCTTCCCTCGCTGCCGGTGGACCCACTGGCGACCGCCGCCGTCGCGCGGCTGGCGCCGTGGTGGGCGCTCACTTCGGCGTGACTTCCTTCGCGTAGGCGCCGGGCGCCTGACCGGCCGCGCTCTCGGCTGCGGACTGCGCCTGCTTGAGGGTGTCGTACTGGCCGGAGAAGACGACGTAGTAGCCGCTGCGCAGACTCGAGAACTTGCTGGAGCGCAGGATCCCGATCTCGGGGAGCGTCGAGACGGTCTTCGCCTTCGACTTCGCGCTCGCGTACGAGGTCTCGCTGAAGAGGATCACCGTGTAGGCGTGCTTGCCGTCGGGCCAGTTCGGGATGGTCTCGGACTGGTTCGGGGCGACGCTCGGGATCGCCGAGGGCGTCTCGGCGGCCTCGATCGGTCCGGTCGTGCCGGTGGGGCCCTGGGCGCCGGTCGGGCCGACGCTGCCGGTCGGGCCGGTCGCCGGCGCGACACCGCTCGCGCCGGTGGGCCCGGTCGCCGTCGCCGTGACGGCCGGCCTGGCGGCGACCTTGTCCGCTTCGCCGCTGAGCTCGAGGAAGGCGACGACGAGGGCCGCGGCGGCCAGCGCGAGCACGGCGGCGACGATCGCGATGGGGGTGCGCCAGCCCGCCGCGCCCGCGACCTCGGTGCTGACCGCGGCGCCGCAGTTCAGGCACCAGTCCTGGCCCGGCCCGACCGGTGCGCCGCAGGTGGCGCACGCCGTCGTGGGCGCGGGCCCGGGCGGCGGCGGCGGCGGTGGGGGTGGCGGCGGTGGGGGTGGCGGCGTGAAGTCGCTCATGGCACGGGGGGTGGGGGTGGGGGTGGCGGCGGCGTCAACGGCGGGGGCGGCAGTTCGGCGGCCGTGCTCTCGACATGGTGCACCGACAGCGCCTCGGGCGGGCGGCGCGCGCCGGGCGCGACGGGCGTTCCGCAGGCCCAGCAGAAGCGCGCGTCGCTGCCGAACAGTTCACCGCAGTTCGGGCAGGTGCCGCTGATGCCGGGCTCGCGCACGGTCAGCCCCTGGCGGTCCTCCAGCAGCGCCTCGAGGTCCTTGAGCTCGGCGTTGACCGCTTCGAGCCGGGTGAGCTTCTCGTCGACGATCCGCTGCACCGCCTGATCGGTCGTCCGCTCCGCGCGGTGGACCTCGAAGACCATGCCGCCGAGGTCGCGGAGCAGGACCTCGCGGACGCTGCGCAGGTGCCGCAGCCGCCGCCGCAGCCGGCCGCGGCGCTGCGTCGTCGGAACGGGGCCGACGAGCTTGTCCAGGTCGGTCCCGGCGGGGATGTCGAGGCCCAGACCGTGCTCGGCGGGCGCAGCGACGGGCGCCTTCTCGCGCCGCCAGCGGCGCTTCTTCGGCGGGGCGTCGTGCACCGCGGTCGCCGTCTCGTCGGGTTCGGCGGGCGGAGGCGGCGGCGGCGCCGCGGGCGCCTCGGCGGCGCGCAGTTCGACGGTCGCGTCATCGCCACCCGGCGCAGGGGCGTCGTCGGCGATGGGTTTACGTCGGAACAATCCGCTCATGCCAAGGGTGGGGCGGTCGGCCCCCACCGGGAACGCGCAGGGTAGGCCGTAGTTCCTAAGGAGCGGCTATTTCACGCCAGGCGGCGACAACCCGGGCGGCCATGCGATCGGCGGAGAACAGGTCGGCGCGGGCACGCCCGTCGACGCGCGGATCGGGGTCGGCGACGATCGGCGCAAGCGCATCGCGCCACGCTCGCTCGTCCCACTCGAGGCAGTGCGCGCCGGGGAGGCCGCCGAGCGCGACGGGGTGGATCCCCACCGGCGTGCCGAGAGCAGGGACCCCGCACGCGATCGCCTCGATCACCGCAAGGCCGAAGCCCTCGTCGATCGACGGCACGAGGACGGCGTTGGCGGCGTTGATCCAGTACGGGACCTCGTCGGGCGGCACGTTGCCCATCGTCAGCAGCCGGGTGCCGCCCGCTGCCGCCTGCGCGCGCGGGAACGCCTTCAGCGGCCGGCTCGGGTCGTGGGGGAAGAGCAGGCAGGGCTCCTCGGGGTCGAGGCCGAGGCGGGTGCGCGCCTCGGCGCGGGGAATCGCGCGAAAGCGCTGCATGTCGACGCCGACGGGGAGGACGGAGACGGCCCGGCCGCCCGGGACGTTGGCGCTGAACGCGCGGCTCACCGCGGCCGTGCGGCTCACGAACGGCAGCACGCTGCGGGTGATCAGCTTCGAGCGCGGGTGGAAGAGGTCGTTGCCGTGGAGGGTCACGAGCACGGGGCCGAGCCGGGCCAGCACCGCCGGCCAGGCGGTCAGGCCGAAGTGGGCGTGGACGACGTCGAAGGACGTGTTGCGGAAGCGGCCGCGCAGCTCGCGGGTGGCGCGGGCATAGCCCTTCGGCGGGAAGGTGAACAGCTCGACCTCGACGTCCCCGCGCCGCCGCAGCGCCTCCACCTGGTCGCGCACGAACGACCCCAGCGCCGGGCGCTCGGCCGTCGGGTACATGTTGGTCACGACCAGGGCGCGCACTCTCTGCACAGTTTCGCCGCTGCATCGGCACACCTGCGTCTGGATCCGTCACCCGCCCCGGCGGAGCCTTCTCCGCATGGACATCTACACGCTCTTCGGCCGCCTCCACGCCGGCCTTCTCAACCTCCGCCGCGAGAGCGGCCAGGGCACCGTCGAGTACGTCGGGCTCATCCTGCTCATGGCCGTCGTCCTCGCCGGCATCGTCAAGGCGGCCGGCAGCTTCTCGGACGACCAGGGCGTCGCCAAGGCCGTCGTGGACAAGCTCCAGAAGGCGATCTCCGGCATCAAGGGGGACTGACCGGGGCGGTGTCACCCGCGGCTGCGAGACTGCGGTCGTGGGCGATCCGGGTGACGTGACGGAGCGGCGGCAGCCGATCGGGGTCTTCGACTCCGGGGTCGGTGGCCTCACCGTGCTCCACGAGCTGCTCGTGGCGCTTCCGCACGAGGCGTTCCTGTATCTGGGGGACACCGCGCGGTTCCCGTACGGCACGCGGTCCCTCGAGGAGCTGCAGGGCTTCGCGATCCACAACACGACGGAGCTGACCGACCGGGCCGCGAAGCTCGTGGTGGTCGCCTGCAACTCGGCGACCGCGGCGGCGGGAGACCTGCTGCACGAGCGCTTTCCGCACACGGACGTCATCACGGTGATCGGGCCGGAGTCACAGGCGGCGTCGGTGGCGACGCGCAACGGCCGCGTGGGGCTGCTCGCCACGCCGGCGACCGTCGCGTCGGGTGCCTACGACCGCGCGCTCGCGACGGCCGACCCACACCTGCGCCTGACCGCCGTGGCGTGCGAGGAGCTGGCTCCGATCATCCAGGCCGGGTTCCCGTTCGACGAGCGCGTGATGAGCACCGTGCGCCGCTATTGCGAGCCGCTGCGGGACGCGCGTGTGGACACGGTCATCCTCGGCTGCACGCACTACCCGCTCGTGCGCCCGATGCTCCAGCGCATGCTCGGCCCCGACGTCACGCTGATCACCCCGGGCCAGGCGATGGCGCGGCGGGTGCGCAGCGCCCTCGCCGCGCGCGGCGTGGACTCCGATCTCGCCGGCGAGGGCGAGTACAGCTTCCTCTGCACGGGCGCGACGGACGAGTTCCGCGAGCTCGGCACGCGCTTCCTGCAGCTGCCGATCGCGCACGTGGAGCACATCGATGTCCACGCCGCCGAGACCGTCCTCCTCGACCTTCCCCAGCTATGACCCAACGCTCCTACGACCGGCCGGCCGACGGCCTGCGGCCCGTCACCATCGAACCGGGCTTCGTGCGCAGCGCGACCGGCTCCGCCCTCATCTCCTGCGGGGAGACGCGCGTGATCTGCACCGCGTCCGTGCAGGAGTCGGTCCCCAGGTGGATGTCCGGCCGCGGCCGGGGCTGGGTCACCGCCGAGTACGGGATGCTCCCGGCCTCGACGGGCGACCGCAAGCCGCGCGACATCACCCGGGGCAAGGCGGACGGCCGCAGCGTCGAGATCCAGCGGCTGATCGGGCGCTCGCTGCGCGGGGTGGTCGACTTCGCCGCCCTCGGCGAGCGCACCGTCTACGTCGACTGCGACGTCCTGCAGGCCGACGGCGGCACCCGCTGCGCGTCCATCACCGGCGGGTTCGTGGCTCTGCATCTCGCCCTCCTGCGCCTGGTCGAGGAGCGCAAGCTCGAGAGCGTGCCGCTGACGGGCAGCGTCGCCGCGGTCTCGTGCGGGATCGTCGACGGCGTCCCGCTGCTCGACCTCGACTACCCGGAGGACTCCTCCGCCGAGGTCGACGCCAACGTCGTCATGACCGGCGACGGTGGCCTCGTCGAGGTCCAGGCCACCGCGGAGCGCACCCCGCTGTCGCGCGCGCATCTCGACGACCTGCTCGCGCTCGCCGAGAGCGGCATCGCCACCCTGCGCGCCGCGCAGGCGGCCGCCGCTCGTGGCAAAGCCGAATGATCCTCGCCACCCACAACGCGCACAAGCTGCGCGAGTTCGCGCGCCTGCTCGAGGGCAAGGCGATCGAGCCGCTCCCCGCCGGCGCGCCCGTCCCCGAGGAGACCGGCACCACGTTCGCCGAGAACGCCCTGATCAAGGCCCGCGCCGCGCACGCCGCCACCGACCGCGCCGCCATCGCCGACGACTCCGGCATCGGCGCGCAAGTGCTCGACTGGGGCCCCGGCGTGCGCTCCGCGCGCTACGCCGGCGACGACGCCACGGACGAGGCGAACCTCGCCAAGCTGATCGCCGAGGTCCCCGCCGGCACGCCGCTGCGGTACACGTGCGTCATCGCCCACGTCGCCGCGGACGGGGCGGAGACGCTGTTCGAGGGCGTCTGCGAGGGCGTCATGGCGACGGAACGGTCGGGTGAGCGGGGGTTCGGGTACGACCCGGTGTTCGAGCTTGGCGACGGCCGGACGATGGCGGACGTGTCCGACGAGGAGAAGGACGTCCTGAGCCACCGCGGGATCGCGGCCCGCGCGCTGCGCCAGTGGCTCTCCAACGACGGCACGTAGGGGGAGGGAGGGGCGCAGTCCGCTCCGGGGGTTCCGGTCGCCGCGAACCCTGCTCCGTGGGTTCCGATTTACGGAACCTACGCAGCGCGGTACGGACCGACCGGAACCTACGCGGCAGCGTTCCCCCAGGCTCCCGCCCCAACCCACTCCCTCGATGCCGCAGTTCGAAGCACCAGCCGGCGGCGCGCCCCAGGCAGAACGCAGCGTCAGCGCAGGTTGATCGCCGCAGACAGCCCGACCGCGACGAGCGTCCCGGCGTAGCCGACGTAGCCATCGACGAGCAGGATCAGCGCGGCGACGAAGCACACGCCGACCGTCGTCAGCCAGGCAAGGCGGGAGAGGTCCACGTGCATATCTTTAGGGATCGTGACGACGGCACCGCTGGAACCCGACCTCGCGGCCGCCTACGTGCGCGAGCTCTCGGCCGACGTCCGCGCGGTCGTCGTGCTCGACGCCGCCGGCCGCCGGCTGGCCGGTCCGGATGCCCTCCGAGCACCCGCCTGCGCGCTTGCACACCTGCTTCCCAGCGGTGCCGTGCGCACCGAAAGCGGGGTCGTGTGGGTCGCCCGGACCCCCGGAAGGACGCTCGTCGTGGTGGGCGGACCGGTCGCTCAGATCGGTCCGACGGGCCTCGATGTCGCGGCTGCGCTCGGCTCCGGGGCACCGGTTGAGGCGGTCGCAAACCCTTCGCCAGAGCTAAAAACCGCGGTTCAGCACGTCATCGCGGCGACGTGATCTGCTCCATTTGCGTCCACAAACGCCCGCTATTTGCGGGATCACGTGCGATTTGGCTCTAGAACGTGCTCGGGAGCCGTCCGGGGCCCCTGTTAGCTTCGCCGACTGCCCAACACCCGGTCCACCGGGAGAAGGAGAGTTCGTATGTCGAAGCAGGAGTTCGTAGACAAGGTCGCGTCGGATACGGGCCTGTCCAAGAAGGACGCTGGCGCCGCAGTCGATTCCGTGCTCAGCACGATCGAGAGCGAGCTGAAGGGCGGTGGCGAGGTCGCGTTCACCGGCTTCGGCAAGTTCCACGTCGCCCAGCGCGGCGCCCGCGAGGGTCGCAACCCCCGCACCGGCGAGACGATGCAGATCGCGGCGACCAAGGTCCCGCGCTTCACCGCCGGCTCCGGTCTCAAGAAGGCCATCAAGTAGGACTTCGTGCAACGGGCGCCGGCGACGCCGGCGCCCGCGCACGACCCATGGCCTCAACTCACTTCGGCGACCGTCTTGCCACCGCGGTGGCGCAGCGTGAGTCGCAGATCGTCTGCGGCCTCGACCCCGACCCGGCCAGGCTCTGGCCCGGTGTCGACGGCGTCGCGGCGCACTGCCGCGCCGTCATCGCCGCGACCGCGCCCGCGTTGGTCGCCATCAAGCCCCAGCTCGCCTGCTTCGAGCGCCTCGGCGACGCGGGCCACGCCGCCCTGCACGCCGCGATCGACACGGCGCACGCCCACGACCTGCTGGTCATCCTCGACGGCAAGCGCGGCGACGTCCCCGTCACCGCCACCGTGTACGCGCAGGCGCTGGCGGGCGGAGACGCCATCACGGTCAACCCGCTGCTCGGCCGCGACAGCCTCCAGCCCTACGTCGACGGCCCGAGCGCGCCGTTCCTGCTCGTCCGCACCTCCAATCCCGGCGCCGCCGACGTCATGGATGCCGTGCTCGAGGACGGCGGTCGCGTGTGGGAGCGCCTCGCCCAGCTCGCCGACGAGCTCGGGACGCCAGGCCCGGAGTCGGGCCTGAAGGACGTCGGTGCCGTCACCGGCGCCACCGAGCCCTCGCATCTCGCCCGCATGCGCGAGCTGATGCCCCAGACCCCCTTCCTGCTGCCCGGCGTCGGCGCCCAGGGCGGCGACGTCGCAGCGCTCGGCCCCGCCTGGCAGCCCGGCCGCGCCGGCGGGCTCGTGACCGCGTCGCGCTCGATCGTGAACGCCTATGACGCCACGGGCGGCGATCCGGGCGAGTCGGCTCGCGCCGAGGCCGAACGCTTGCGCACGCACGCGTGGGAGCTCGGGTAGCCACCTACCCTGTGCGCCGATGACACCGGCACGGTTCCTGGCGCCGGCGGCGCTCGTGGCTGCCGCGATCGCGCTGTTCTCGATCCTCGCCTCCGGCGGGGGCGACGACTCCGAGAAGACGGCATCCCCCGCCGCGACCGCGGAGGCCACGGCGACGGCCAAGCCCAAGCGCACCGCCCGTCCGAGCGCCGGCACCTACACCGTCAAGCCGGGCGACACGCCGTCCGGGATCGCCGAGGAGAAGAACGTCGACGTCGACGACCTGCTCGCGCTCAACCCCGACGTCGACC
The DNA here is from genome assembly GCA_963740765.1 of uncultured Solirubrobacteraceae bacterium. Taxonomy (GTDB): domain Bacteria; phylum Actinomycetota; class Thermoleophilia; order Solirubrobacterales; family Solirubrobacteraceae; genus DATLGB01. The sequence goes on from CAVUFN010000010.1 coordinate 341,273, forward strand.
CGGACGCGCTGACCGTCGGCGACAAGCTCAAGTTGCCATGAGGCGGGTCGCCGTCCTGGTCGCGCTGCTGCTCGTCCCCGCGACCGCAAGCGCCGCAGACCGCCCGACCATCGCGTCGCCCGAGGCGATCGTCGTCGACGCCCAGACCGGTGACGTGGCGTACTCCAAGGACGCCGACCAGTCGCGTCCGATCGCCTCGACGACCAAGCTGATGACCGCCCTGCTCACCCTCGAGCACAAGGGCCTGAGCGACGTGGTGACCGCGCCCCGCTACCGCGCCGCGCCGGCGGAGGTCGTCCTCGGCCTGCAGAAGGGCCAGCAGATCAAGGAGGCCGACCTCCTCCGCGCGCTCCTGGTCATCTCCGCCAACGACAGCGCCGTCGCGCTGGCCACGCACATCGCCGGCGACGTCCCCACCTTCGTCAACGAGATGAACCGCCGCGCGCAGCAGCTCGGCCTCGAGAACACGCACTACGCCAACCCGATCGGCCTCGACCAGCAGGGCAACTACTCCAGCGCGCGCGACCTCGCCACGCTCACCCGCACCCTGCGCAAGTACCGGATCTTCCGCCGGACGGTCAACACGAACCAGCTCACGCTGCGGACCGGCCCCAACCGCAGCCTGCTGACCAACCGCAACACGCTGCTCGCGCAGTACCCCTGGATCGACGGCGTCAAGACGGGCTACACGTCCGGCGCCGGCAACGTCCTCGTCGCCAGCGGCAGCAAGCGCGACGTCCACCTGATCTCCGTCGTCATCGGCGCGAGCTCCAAGCTGGCGCGCAACGACGAGTCGGTCGAGCTGCTCAAGTACGGCTTCACCAAGTACCGGCTCGCCCGCGCCGTCGTGGCGGGCAACCGCATGGCCAGCGTCCCGATCCGCAACCGCCCGGGCGCCGACCTGCCCGTCATCGCCGGTCGGACCGTGCGCAAGGTCAAGCGCGTCACGGAGGACTTCACCCTGGAGGAGCAGCTGCCCGACGAGGTCGCCGGCCCGATCCGCTACGGCCAGCGGATCGGCAAGCTCATGGTCAAGCTGCGCGGGCGCACGATCGCCACCGTGCCGCTGACGGCCGGGCTCGAGATCCCCAAGGCGAGCACCGCCCGGCGCACGCAGGACTTCGTCACGCAACCATGGACGCTGATCGTGCTCGGTGCCATCCTCGCCATCGCCGCCCTCCTCAGCCAGCGCCGTCCGGTGAAGCGCCGCGAAGAGGAGCCCGCAGCATGATCATCACGGTCACCCTCAACGCGGCCATCGACAAGACGATGGAGGTTCCGAACTTCCAGCCGGGCCGCCGCCATCGCACCGTCGACCAGACGACGACCCCGGGCGGCAAGGGCGTCAACATCGCGCGCGTCCTGAAGACCCTCGGGCAGCCCGTCATCGCCACGGGGCTGGCGGGCGGCGCGGCCGGGCTGCGCATCGTCGAGCAGCTGACCGACATGAGCGTGCTGTCGGACTTCGTCCGCATCCGCGAGGACTCGCGCACCAACACGGCGCTGATCGACCCCACCACGGGCCAGCAGACCGAGGTCAACGAGCGCGGGCCGTACGTCTCCGAGGCGGAGATCGATCTGTTCGCGGACAAGCTGCTGTACCTGGCCAAGGGCGCGTCGCTGTGCGTGTTCGCCGGCTCGCTGCCGCGTGGGGTGGACCTCGAGATCTACGAGCGGCTCATCCGCGAGGTCAAGCGCCTCGGCGTGACCACCATCGTCGACACGGAGGGCGACCCGCTGATGCGCGCGGTCCGGGCCGAGCCGGCCGTCATCTCGCCGAACGTGCTCGAGGCCGAAGAGCTCGTCGGCTACGAGTTCGCCTCCGACGAGGACCAGGTGCTGGCCGTGCGCGAGATGGTGTCCATGGGCGCCCGCGAGGCGATCATGACCGTGCCGGACGGCTGCGTCGCGCAGGTGGTCCCCGACGACGGGACCCCGCAGCTGCTGCGCGTCACGATCCCGAGCGTCGAGGAGGCGACGGCGACGATCGGATCGGGCGACGCGTTCCTCGCCGGGTACGTGGCCGCGCGCTACGCCGGGCGGCCGGCCGCGGACTGCCTCGCCTACGGCGTCGCCTGCGGCGCGGAGTCCACGCAGCACCTCGGAGCAGGCGTCGTCGAGCCCGAGGCGGTCGGCAAGCTGCTCGGCGAGGTGGAGGTCACCCCCGTGGCCGCCGCCGAAGTGCCGTAATTTGCGTGAATCGGGGGTCGCGGGGACGGCCGATGCCGTCCGGTTCGGCGCCTAGGATCAGTGCATGGAAGTAGAGATCGGCCGAGGCAAGAAGGCGCGCCGCGCCTACGGATTCGACGACATCGCGATCGTCCCGTCCCGCCGCACGCGGGACCCTGATGACGTCGACATCTCGTGGACCCTGGGTCCATATCGGTTCGACCTCCCGCTGCTCGCTTCGGCGATGGACGGCGTCGTCTCCCCGGAGACGGCGATCGAGATGGGCCGGCTCGGCGGCCTCGCCGTCCTGAACCTCGAGGGCGTCTTCACGCGCTACGAGGACGCGGACGACCAGCTCGCCCGCATCGCGCAGCTCCCCAAGGAGGAGGCGACGCGCGAGATGCAGGCGATCTACGAGGAGCCGGTCAAGCCGGAGCTGATCCGCCAGCGCATCGAGGAGATCAAGGCGTCCGGCGTCGTCACCGCCGCGTCCCTGACCCCGCAGAAGGTCCGCCAGTACCACGAGCTGGTGCTCGACGCGGGCCTCGACATCCTCGTCATCCAGGGCACCGTGGTCTCGGCCGAGCACGTCTCCCAGGACCCGAGCCGCCCGCCGCTGAACCTCAAGGAGTTCATCGCCGAGCTGCCGGTCCCGGTGGTCGTCGGCGGCTGTGCGAGCTACCACACCGGCCTGCACCTCATGCGCACGGGCGCGGCCGGCGTGCTCGTCGGCGTCGGCCCGGGCGCGGCCTGCACCACGCGCGGCGTGCTCGGCATCGGCGTTCCGCAGGCGACGGCGATCGCCGACGTCGCGGCCGCCCGCTCCCAGAACATGCTCGAGACGGGCGAGTACGTCCGCGTCATCGCCGACGGTGGCATGCGCAACGGCGGCGACATCTCGAAGGCGATCGCCTGCGGCGCCGACGCCGTGATGATCGGCTCTCCGCTGGCGCGCGCCCACGAGGCGCCGGGTCGCGGCTACCACTGGGGCATGGCCACCTTCCACCCGACGCTCCCCCGCGGCGCGCGCGTGCAGACCGTCCAGAACGGGACGCTCGAGGAGATCATCGCCGGTCCCGCGCACGAGAACGACGGCACGTTCAACCTCATGGGCGGCCTGCGCACCTCGATGGCCACGTGCGGCTACCGCGACATCGCGGAGTTCAACCGCGCGGAGCTGATGATCGCGCCCGCCCTGCAGTCCGAGGGCAAGCAGCTGCAGCGCGACCAGCAGGTCGGCATGGCCAACCGCGCCGTGGCCCGGGAGGCCCCGGAGCGCGTCCCGGCCTGATGGCAGACGTCGTCAGCTTCGGTCATGGGTCCGGGGTCGCGGCCGATCAGTCCGTCGAGGAGCTCGCGCTCGAGCGCGGCGTCGCCCACGACGAGGTCGTCGTCCTCGACTACGGCGGGCAGTACTCGCAGCTGATCGCGCGCCGCGTGCGCGAGTGCGGCGTGTTCAGTGAGCTGCTGCCGCACCACGTCGGAGTCGAGGAGGTCCGCCGCCGCAAGCCGAAGGGCCTGATCCTGTCGGGCGGCCCGGCGTCCGTCTACGCGGACAACGCGCCGCGCCTGGATCCCGAGCTGCTCGAGCTCGGGGTTCCCGTGCTGGGCATCTGCTACGGCATGCAGGCGCTCGTCCAGACGCTCGGCGGCAAGGTCGAGGGCGCCGAGGTCGGCGAGTTCGGTCGCTCCAAGCTGACGGTCACCGAGCCGGGCCGCCTGCTGGCCGGCACCCCCGAGGACCAGCAGTGCTGGATGAGTCACCGCGACACGGTCTACGAGCCGCCGCCGGGCTTCACCGCGCTGGCCAGCTCCACCGAGTCCCCCGTCGCCGCGATGGAGGACGTCGGGCGCGGCATCTACGGCATCCAGTATCACCCTGAGGTCGTCCACACCCCGTACGGCCAGCAGGTCCTGACGACGTTCCTGCAGGACATCTGCGGCAGCGACCGCTCGTGGTCGCCGGAGTCGATCATCGAGGAGCAGGTCAAGCGCATCCGCGCGCAGGTGGGGGACGCGGGGGTCATCTGCGGCCTCTCCGGCGGCGTCGACTCGAGCGTCGCCGCGCTGCTGGTCCACAAGGCGATCGGCGACCAGCTCACGTGCGTGTTCGTCGACCACGGCCTGATGCGCCACAACGAGGGCGAGCAGGTCATCTCCGCGTTCCGCGACGTCTTCAAGGTCCCGCTCGTCGCCGTCGACGCCGAGGACCGCTTCCTCGAGCGCCTCGCCGGCCTGAGCGACCCCGAGCTCAAGCGCAAGGCGATCGGCGCGGAGTTCATCCGCGTCTTCGAGGACGAGGCCAGCAAGCTCGACGACGCGAAGTTCCTCGTCCAGGGCACCTTGTACTCGGACGTGATCGAGTCCGGCGGCGGCACGGGCGCGGCCACGATCAAGTCGCATCACAACGTGGGCGGCCTGCCCGACGATCTGGAGTTCGAGCTCGTCGAGCCGCTGCGCGCCCTGTTCAAGGACGAGGTCCGCGCCGTCGGCGCCGAGCTCGGCCTGCCCGAGCGACTGGTCTGGCGCCAGCCGTTCCCGGGCCCGGGCCTGGCGATCCGCATCGTCGGCGGCGAGGCGACCAAGCAGCGCCTGGACACCCTGCGCGCGTGTGACGCGATCCTGCAGGACGAGATCCGCAAGGCCGGCCTGTACCGCGAGCTGTGGCAGTCCTTCTGCGTGCTGCCCGACATCCGCACGGTCGGCGTCCAGGGCGACGAGCGCACGTACGGCTACGTCGTGGCGATCCGGGCCGTGACCTCGGACGACGCCATGACCGCCGACTGGGCCCGCCTGCCCTACGACCTGCTGGAGCAGATCGCCTCGCGCATGATCAACGAGGTCCGCGAGGTCAACCGGGTCGTGCTCGACATCACGTCGAAGCCGCCGGGCACCATCGAATGGGAGTAGCCCTCCAGCCGGCAACGGTGGAGAACCTCTGGGCGCAGGCCCGCGAGCTCATGGATCGCGCCGTGGTCGAGGCCGACCACGCCGCGCTGCGCCGGGCGCTCGTGGTCGCCGCCGTGGCCGGGTCCGGCCGTGACGTGGAGGCCTTCCGCGCCCTGGTCGACGACCTCGCCCGCGCCTCCGCCAGGCTCGCGTTCGCCGACCCGCAGCCGCTGTTCGACGCGGCCGCGGCGCTGGTCGCCGAGAACGACTTCCCTGCCCGCGAGGCGATCGTCCTCGCACCCACCCGCCGGACTGCGCCGCACCCGCGCGCCGGCGCCCCCGACGGAATCCCGAGACCCGAATGAACCGCCTGATCGCCGCTGTCGCCCTGTGTCTCGCCTGCGCGGCGCCCGCCGCCGCCAGCGGCCCGCGGCTGACCGTCTCCAAGAGCAAGCTCAAGGCGTCGCTGAAGTGCCCGATCCCGCCGTCGGCGTACTCCGACGCGGCGCCGGTCATGTTCGTCACCGGCACCGGGGCCAGCGGGGACCAGGGATACCTGATCGGCCAGGGCGCCTTCGAGGCCTCAGGGCATCCCGTCTGCTACGTCAACTTCCCCGCGTTCACCACGGGCGACATCCAGAAGGCGGTCGAGTATCTCGTCTACGGGCTGCGCCGCCAGTACGCCAGGAGCAACCGCCGCAAGGTCGCCGTCATCGGGATCAGCCAGGGCGGGCTGCTGCCCCGCTTCGCGCTGACCTACTGGCCCGACCTGCGCAAGAAGGTCTCCGACGTGGTCGCCGCCGCGGGCACCCAGCACGGCACCGACATCGGTCGCGGGTGCAGCCGGGCGACGCCGTGCGCGCCGGCCAGCTGGCAGCAGACCGCCGGGTCCAACCTGCTGCGGGCGATCAACGCGCAGCCCGACGAGACGCCGGGACGCGTCTCCTACACGACCGTCCGCTCGGCGACCGACGAGACCGTGCAGCCCCAGACCGGCAAGCACCCGACCTCGTCCCTGAAGGGGGCGCGCAACGTGCTCATCCAGGACGTCTGCCCCGGGCGCACCACCAGGCACATCGCGACGGCCACGGACTCCGTCACCTTCGCGCTGTTCATGGACGCGCTGGCACACGACGGCAAGGGCATCAAGGGCGCCGGCTCCGTGAAGCGCCTCCCGCCCGATGTCTGCGACCACCCTTACGCGAGGGGTCTCGACGAGGCCAGGACGACCGCGTTCCTCGGCGCCGCCGACGGTCTCACCGACAGCAACGGCTCCGCGTCGCCCCGGGTCGGCCGCGAACCGAAGGTCCGCAGGGTCTTCCGCCCGAAGCAGCAGCGCTAGCTGAACGCGTCCCAGGCCTCGAGGTCGGCGAGCGGGTCGACCGGGGACCCGCCCGTGTACCAGCCGGGAGCGCTCCACTCCTCGAAGTGGAGGTGACAGCCCGAGGCGTCGCCCGTGTCGCCGACGAAGCCGATCGGCTCGCCCGTGCGGACGCGGTCGCCTTTCTGGACCAGCGCGCGGTCGCGCAGGTGGGCGTACATCGTGTCGATGTCCTCGCCGGCGTCGTCGATGACGAGGTAGTTGCCGGCGTTGGCCTGGAACTTGGCGATCTTGACGACGCCGCCACGCGCGGCGACCAGCGGCGTCCCGCACTTGGCGAAGACGTCCTGACCCTGGTGGGAGCGCCCGCCGCGGCCGGCGCCGAAGCGGCCCGCGCCCTCGCCGTAGTCGTGCTTGCCGCGGATGGGGAACCGGTGGCCGAGCAGGACGAAGGTGTCCGGCTCGGACGCCTGGGCGGTGGACGCGGTGGCTCCGTCGCCGTCGACGGCGTTCACCACGAATGCGTAGCGACCCTGCGTGGTGCCGCGCCACGTGACGACCTCGTCCGTCCCCGGTGTGACCGTCCCCTGGTCGAGGGTCTCAACGACCGCGCCCGTGCCGGCGTCGACGACGGTGACGGTGACCGCGGCGGGGCCGGGCGTCTGCAGGCGGTAGGAGAGGGTGGGGCGGCGGACGCCGTCGACGAACGCCTTGCGGCGGGTCAGCGCGGTGGCGATCGGGCCGGACGTGCGCCGCGGGGGCTTGGCGTCGAGGATCTCGAGCGCGCGCGACGGGTCGGACGCGCGGCCGAGCGAGTCCGTGACGGTGACCGGCCCGGTGATGGCGCCGCGCGGGACCTTGACGACGATCCGCCTCGCGGTCACCCGGCGCGGCGTCGCCGGGGTGTCGAGGGCGAAGGTCACCGCGGTCACATCCCCGAGCTCGTTGCCGCGCAGCACGATGCGCGACCCGGCTCGGGCGACCCCGTCCGCGCACTTGGACCGGCAGCTCAGCTTGGTCACCGTGGGCGGCGGCTCCGACGACGCGCCACCGGCCGAGGCCAGCGCGCTCGCCGGGGCGGCGAGCGACAGGACCAGGCACGTGGGTGCGAGCAAGCGATGCAGTTGACGTCTCCGTGTGTTCGGAGGGCCTACGGGGTTAGCTGACGGGCTCGGGCCACGCTCGGCCCTACCAGGCGGCAGTGCCTGGATTCGCCCCCAAGACAGTGGTTCCCCCGTTCCGCGTCGCCGCGGATTCGGCCCAGGTCTCAGAATGGACGGGCGCAAGGCTACCCGCATGACAGGCGGATACGCCCACGCGTCGGGACGGCAGGCGTCCGCTACGATGCGTGGTCGCCCGGGAGCGATCCCGGGCGTTTCTACGCCTAGTAATGAAGACCTACGTCGCCAACTCTTCCGACCGCGAGCGCAACTGGCTGCTCGTCGACGCCAACGGCCAGAACCTGGGCCGTCTCTCGACGCAGCTCGCCACGCTGCTGCGCGGCAAGAACAAGCCCGAGTACACGCCGCATTGCGACGTGGGGGACTTCGTGGTCGTCATCAACGCCGAGAAGATCTCGGTGACGGGCAAGAAGCGCGAGGAGAAGCGCTACTACCGCCACTCGGGGTACCCGGGCGGCATCAAGAGCCGCACCCTCAACGAGATGCTCGACCGGCGTCCCGAGGAGGTCCTCCGGATCGCGGTGAAGGGGATGCTGCCCCGCAACCGCCTCGCGCGCAAGCAGATCACCAAGCTGAAGGTCTACGCCGGGCCGGAGCATCCGCACACCGCCCAGCAGCCGACCCCGATCGAGATCGAGACGCGATGAGCGACGCCGACGACACCACGCCCGCCCCCGAGGAGGAGACCCCGACCCCGGTCGAGGCCGAGGCGACGGAGGAGACCCCCGAGGCGGCTGCGGAGGAGACCCCCGCGCCCGCCGACGAGCCGGCTGCGCCCGCCACCCCCGAGCCCGTCGCCGAGGCGGCAGCGGAGGAGGACGACGCCGAGGAGGTCGACGAGACCCCGCGGGTCAAGCCCGAGATTCCGGGCATGGACCTAGAGCCCGACTTCGCGCCGGACGAGAACGCCCCGATCTCCTACTCCGAGGACGAGGACCCCGACGCCGACGACGCGGAGACCGAGGAGGAGGACGTCTTCTCCCAGCCGATCGCCGACGCCGCGATCGACCTCGGCGCCGACGCCCGCTACCGCGCCACGGGCAAGCGCAAGACCGCCGTCGCCCGCGTGATCCTGCGTCCCGGCACGGGCGCCTACACGATCAACGGACGCACGCTGGACCAGTACTTCCCCCGCGCCACCCTGCAGCGCACGATCCGGCAGCCGCTGGAGACCGTGGGCTTCGAGGACCGCATGGACGTCATCGCGTCGATGCACGGCGGCGGCGTCTCGGCCCAGGCCGGCGCGCTGCGCCACGGCGTCTCCCGCGCGCTGCTGGAGGCCGACCCGAACCTGCGCTCAGAGCTCAAGCGCCGCGGTTTCCTGACGCGCGACGCGCGCGCCAAGGAGCGCAAGAAGGCCGGCCTCAAGAAGGCCCGCAAGAAGCCGCAGTTCTCCAAGCGCTAGAACCGAGGCTCTAGGGGTGGCGAGGCCGACGCGCCTGGACCCTGGGGGGCCGAGCCGGGCCCCCGAGCGATCTCTCTTTGGGACGGACGGGGTCCGCGGTGTCGCGGGCTCCTTCCTCAGCGCCGACCTCGCGCTCTCGCTCGCTCGTGCCGCGACGGCACGGCTGGCGGGCGCCCGAGCGCGGCGTCCTGGTCATCCGCGACACGCGGGAGTCGGGCCCGATGCTCGAGGCGGCCGTGGCCGCGGGCATCGCCGCGGCGGGCGGCCGCGCCCTGCTCGGCGGCGTCCTCCCGACGCCGGCCGCGCCGCTGCTGATCGGCCGCTACGACCTCGCCGGCGCGGTGGTCATCTCCGCGTCGCACAACCCCTTCGCCGACAACGGCGTCAAGTTCTTCGGCTCGGACGGCTTCAAGCTCTCCGACGCGACGGAGGCCGCCATCGAGGCGGCGCTGGGCGACGCCGTCGACGCCGTCGGGACCGTGGAGCCGCTGCACGGCGCGCTGGAGGACTACCTGCGTGCGCTGCACGAGCGCTTCGCCGGCCTCGACCTGCGCGGCCGGCGCATCGCGCTCGACTGCGCCAACGGGGCCGCCTACCGGGCCGCGCCGGAGATCTTCCGCCGCCTCGGCGCCGAGCTGACCGTCCTCGCCGACCGGCCGGACGGGCGCAACATCAACGCCGGCTGCGGCTCTACGCACCTCGGGTCGCTCGCGGAGCTCATGCGGGCGGGCGAGCACGACGCGGGGTTCGCCTTCGACGGCGACGCGGACCGCCTCCTGGCCGTCGACCGCACCGGCACCGTCGTCGACGGCGACGAGATCATCGCCCTGGCGGCGACCGCCCGGCAGGCGGAGGGCGTGGCCGTCACGGTCATGACCAACTACGGCTTCCACACGGCGATGGAGGCAGCCGGCATCCCCGTCGCCACGACCAAGGTCGGCGACCGCTACGTGCTGGAAGCGCTGCGCGAACACGGCTGGGCGCTCGGCGGCGAGCAGTCCGGCCACGTGATCGATATGGACTTCGTCCCGACCGGCGACGGGACGGCCGCCGCGCTGCTGACGCTGGAGGCCCTCGGCGACGGCGACCTCGCCGACCGTCACGCGATGGAGAAGCTGCCGCAGACGCTCGTCAACGTGCGGGTCCCCGACCGCGACGCCTTCGCCGGCGCCGACGACATCCAGGCGCTGATCGCCGCCGAGCACCGCGCGCTGGAGGGTCGCGGCCGCGTGCTCGTCCGCCCGTCGGGCACCGAACCGCTCGTGCGCGTGATGGTGGAGGCGCCGACGGCCGAGGAGGCGGACGCGGTCTGTGGCCGGATCGTCCAGGCCGTGCAGTCCTCGCTCGGCTGAGCGGTACCGTTCAGTGCTTGTGCGGCATCATCGGAGTCCTGTCCCGGCGCCCCACGGGTGCCCCGCCCGACCTGGAGGCCCTGCTGGCCGAGGTCGCGGCCATCGCCGAGACGGCGAGCGCTGACCTCAGCGCCGCGAGCGCGCGCCTCGCCGCGGTCAACGAGCAGCTCCTCGGCCCGCTCGGTGTCGCCGCCCTGCTGGACGGCGATGGCGCCGCGCGCCTCGAGCAGGCCGCCTGCGCCTTCGACGCGCTGATCGCCCACCGCGAGCGCGCGCTGGACGAAGGCGAGGCCGACGCCGCCGACCTCGAACATGCCAACGCCGAGCTGCTCGCGCTCAAGGACGCGGTCTGGGCCCTGGGGCACGATCGTGTCGCCACCGCCCGCGGCGTCGCCGACCTGCTCGGGGACGTCGCCGAGGTCTCCCTGCCCGTGCTGTCGGCCTTCTGGGCCATCGACGTCGCCCTCGCCGCGCTGGACCGCCTCGAGGTCCGCGGGCGTGACTCCGCCGGCCTGCACGTCCTGGTCGACCAGCCGGGCGCGATCGCCGCGCTCAACGGGCGCGCCACCGACCCGCTGTTCGGCTCGCTCGCGGTGCGCCAGGCCGACGGCGCGCTGTCCTTCGTCTACAAGGTCGCCGCCGAGATCGGGGAGCTGGGGGACAACACGGCCGCCCTGCGCGCGGCGATCCGCGCCGACGCGTCGCTGCGCGCCGCCCTCGACGGCCCCGAGGCGCAGGCCACCGTCCTCGGCCACACCCGCTGGGCCAGCGTGGGCGTCATCTCCGAGGCCAACGCGCACCCGCTCAACAGCGGGTCGGCCTTCGTCGCGGTCAACGGCGACGTCGACAACTACCAGGAGCTCGAGACCGCCTCCGGACTCGCCTTCCCGCCCGAGATCACGACGGACGCGAAGGTCGTCCCCGCCCTGATGGATACGCAGCTCGCGCAGGGGGCCGACGTCGACGCCGCCTTCGCGGCCACCGTCGCGCGCTGCGAGGGCTCGGCGGCCATCGCCGCGAGCAATGCCGGTGCGCCCGGCGCGATGCACCTCGCTCTGCGCGGGAGCGGGCAGTCGCTCTACGTCGGCCTCGCCAAGGACGCCTTCATCGTCGCCTCCGAGCCCTACGGCGTCGTCCAGGAGACGAGCCGCTACGTGCCGATGGAGGGCGAGGGTGGCCGCAACGCCGGGCAGGTCGTCGCGCTCGACCGCAAGCACGCCGGCTCGCTCGACGGCGTCCGGCGCCTGGGCTACGACGGGTCGGACCGGCCCGTCGCCGAGAGCGAGGTCAAGGTCGCCGAGATCACCGCGCGCGACATCGACCGCGCCGGCTTCCCCCACTTCCTGCTCAAGGAGATCTCCGAGGCGCCGGGCTCGTTCCGCAAGACGCTGCGCGGCAAGATCTCGGACGTCGGCGGCCGCCTGACCGCGCGGCTCGGGCCCGACACCCTGCCCGGTGACGTCCTCGACGGCCTGCGCGCGGGGCGCATCAAGCGGATCCTCGTGATCGCCCAGGGCACCGCCGCGGTGGCCGGGCAGAGCGTCGCCACGGCGCTCGGCGCGATGCTCGAGGACCTCCCGGTCGCACCCGTGCTGGCCACCGAGCTCTCGGGCTTCGGGCTCGACGACGACATGAGCGACACGCTCGTCGTCGCGGTCAGCCAGTCCGGCACGACGACGGACACCAACCGCACGGTCGACCTCGTCCGCGGGCGCGGTGCGAAGGTCATCGCGATCGTCAACCGGCGCAACTCCGACCTGGCCAGCAAGGCCGACGGCGTCCTCTACACCTCCGACGGCCGCGACGTCGAGATGAGCGTCGCCTCGACGAAGGCGTTCTACGCGCAGGTCGCGGCGGGCTGGATCCTCGCCGTCGCGCTCGCCGATCACCTCGACTGCGGTACGCCGAGCGACAAGGCCCGCCTGCTCGCCGGCCTGCGCGCGCTCCCCGCCGCGATGGAGACCGTCCTGGCCGGGCGCGAGGCCGTCGCCACCGCCGCGCGCGTCGAGGCGCCCGCGCGCCGCCATTGGGCGGTCGTCGGCAACGGCCCCAACCGCGTTGCCGCGGAGGAGGTCCGCATCAAGCTCTCCGAGCTCTGCTACCACGCCATCGCGTGTGACGGCACGGAGGACAAGAAGCACATCGACCTCTCCTCGGAGCCGATGATCCTCGTGTGCGCGGCCGGGCTGGCGGGCGCCACCGCCGACGACGTCGCCAAGGAGGTGGCGATCTTCGCCGCCCACAAGGCCGCGCCGGTCGTCGTTGCCACCGAGGGCGAGCACGAGCGCTTCAAGGCCGCGCGCCACACGATCGCGGTGCCCAGGGTCGAGCCGGAGCTGGGCTTTGTCCTGTCGGCGATGGTCGGGCACCTGTTCGGGTACGAGGCGGCGCTGGCGATCGACGCGGAGGCCATGCCGCTGCGCGAGGCGCACGTCGCCGTCGAGCACGCGCTCACCGGCGGGGAGATGCCGGCCCGGACGGCGCTGGCGGAGCCGGCCGCGGCGTTCTTCGCGGCGCTGGCCGCCGGGCGCTACAACGGCAACCTCGAGGCCTCCACCGCCGTGCGCGTCGCGGCGCTGCTGCGCTACGCGACCGGCGTCCTGCCCGACGAGGCCTACGAGCTGGAGTTCGGCCGCATGGCGACGCCGGACGCGATCCTCGAGGACCTGTCGGAGGCCCTGACGCTGGCCGTGAGCGAGCTGACCCGTCCGGTCGACGCGATCAAGCACCAGGCCAAGACCGTCACCGTCGGCATCTCGCGCAGCGAGGACGAGCTGATGAGCGCGCCGCTCGTCCAGGCCGTCCTCGACGCGGGCACGCCGGAGGAGGCGCTGTCCTACCGCAATCTGCGCGCGCTCGCCGAGCTCGGCCCGCTCGTCGCCGAGGTCACCGGCTTCACGCGCTACGCCGTCAGCGGGGACGTCGCGGCCACAGCCACCGTCGCCGTGGTCGGCCGGGGCGGGGTCGCCGAGGAGCTGTCCTCGCGCACGGACTCCGACCCGCGGCTGCTCGGCGCCAAGCGCCGCGCCGCCCAGGAGCGCGAGGTCACCGTGGCGATCGGCGCGCGTGACGGCCGTCACCTCGTGCTCATCCCGGAGATCGTCGGCGGCACCGTGACCGGGCTCAGCCTGCTGCACGTCGAGACGCACGAGTCGCTGCCGGTCCCCGTCGTCAAGCGGATGCTGACCGAGTACCGCGGCCGCTACGCCGCCATGTACGACATGGTCACGGAGACGGAGCCGACGCTGGACGACGCGCGCCTCGCCGAGTTCCGCCCGATCGATCTGTTCACGGAGCCGGTCCGCGTGCTCGCGCGGCACTGGCGGGGCGCCGCCGCGCTGTGAGCGCGGTCGGGATCGACCTGCTGGAGATCGACCGCATCGAGCGGGCACTCGAGCGGCGTCCCCGTCTGGCGGAGCGGCTCTTCACGGAGGCCGAGCGCGCCTACGCGGCCGACCGCGCACGGCCGGCGCAGCACCTCGCGGCGCGGTTCTGCGCGAAGGAGGCGGTGGCGAAGGCGCTGGCGATGCGCGCATGGGACCCGGTCGACATCGAGGTCGTGCCCGGCGACCCGGCGCCGCAGGTGCGCCTGCACGGCGCGGCGGCGCGGCGGGCGGGTGAGCTGGGTGTGACCGTCGAGGTGTCGCTGACCCACTCGCGCGGGATGGCCGGGGCCGTCGCCGTGCTCTCACCGTGACGGACTGGCTGGCGCCGCTCCTCGACGCGGCCGAGCAGCGCGAGACCGACCGCTGGGCCATCGAGGACCTGGGGATGGACGACCTGATGGAGCGCGCGGGGGCGGGACTGGCCGCGATCGTGGCGCGGGTTGCGCCCGCGGGCCGGGTCGTGGTGTGCTGCGGCAAGGGCAACAACGGCGGCGACGGCAAGGTCGCCGCGCGCGTCCTCCGCGCCGCCGGCCGCGATGCCGTCGTCCTGGAGCCGCCGTTCGACGACCTCAGCGCGCTCGGCGGCGCCGCGGTGATCGTCGACGCGTTGCTCGGCACGGGCTTCGAGGGCACGCCGCGCGCGCCGCTGGACGGCGTCATCCGGGCCATCAACGCCGCGGAGGCCCCCGTCGTGGCCGCCGACATGCCCAGCGGCGTCAACGGCTCCACGGGTGAGATCGACGGTGACGCCGTGCGCGCCGTGGCCACCGCGACCTTCCACGCCGCCAAGCCGGGACTCTGGATCCACCCGGGCAAGGCCCGTGCGGGCGAGGTCCACGTCATTGACATCGGCATCCCCGCACCGATCGGCCCGGGGCTGCGTCCGACCGTCGGCCTGATCGGCCCGGACGTGCTCGCGGGGCTCCCGCACCGCGACGCCGACGCCACGAAGTTCTCGTCGGGCACCGTCGTCGTCGTCGGCGGCTCGCCGGGACTGACCGGCGCGCCCGCGCTGGCCGCTGCCGCCGCCCAGCGCGCCGGCGCCGGCTACGTGACGATCTGCTCGGACGCCGACGTCCCGCACCGGCCCGTCGAGGTCATGCAGCGCGGCCATGATGGGCTCGACGCCCTGCTCGAGAAGGCCACCGCGGTCGTCCTCGGCCCCGGCCTCGGCCCGGACGGCGCGGCCTTCGCCCGGGAGGTGTACACCCGCGTCGAGGTCCCGCTCGTCCTCGACGCCGACGGCCTCAACGCCTTCAGCGGCCACGCCTTCCCCGACCGCGCCGCGCCCACCGTCCTGACCCCACACGCCGGCGAGCTGAGCCGGCTCGTCGACGGCGACGTCAAGGCCCACCGGCTCGCCTGCGCCCGCGCCGGCGCCGAGCACGCCCGCGCGATCCTCGTGCTCAAGGGCGACGACACGCTCGTCGCCACGCCGAACGGGCGCGTCGCCATCTCATCCGGTGGCGCCCCCGGCCTGGCCACCGCGGGCACGGGCGACGTCCTGTCCGGGGTCATCGCCGCCCTGCTGGCGCGCGGCACCGAGCCCGAGCACGCCGTCTGCGCGGGCGTCTACGCGCACCTGCGCGCGGGGCAGCTCGCGGCGCAGCCCCACGGGCCCGACGGGGTCATCGCCTCCGACGTCATCGCGCGGCTGCCCGAGGCCTTAAGGTCTCCGGCATGAGCCTGACCGTGCGCGACGTCATGGATGCCGACCCCACGACCGTGACGCCCGAGGCGTCGGTCGAGGACGTCGTGCGGGCGCTGCGCTCCCAGGAGCTGACCGGCGTCCCGGTGGTCAACGAGGGCGGCCGCTGCGTCGGGATCATCACGGAGGCGGACCTGGTCCTGAGCGGCGACGAGGGCGACCTGCACCTGCCGCACTACATCGAGCTGTTCGGCGGGATCGTCTTCCTCGAGTCGATGCATCGTTTCGAGGAGCGCCTCAAGCGCGCGACGGCCTCGACGGCGGAGGACATGATGACCGAGGAGCCCGTGACGATCGAGCCGGACGCGACCGTCCAGGAGGCCGGGCGGACGATGTCGCACCACAAGCACAACCGGTTGCCCGTGGTCGAGCACGGCCGCCTCGTCGGCGTCATCACCCGGGTCGACGTGCTCGACGCCCTCACGCGCGAGGACTGAGTGCTCCGCGCCGAGGCGCGCATCGACGCGGACGCCATCGCCGCCAACTGCGCCCGCCTGCGCGGGGTCACCGGCACGACGCTGTGCGCGGTGGTCAAGGCGGACGGCTACGGGCACGGGGCGCTGACGGCGGCCCGCGCGGCGCGGCGGGGCGGCGCCGAATGGCTCGCGGTGGCGACCGCCGAGGAGGCGCGCTGCCTGCGCGCGGGCGGCGTCGACGGCCGCGTCCTGGTCATGGGCGCGCTGTCGGTGGACGAGCTGCCGGTGGCGATCGGTGCCGACGCCGACGTCGTCGCGTGGCGGACGGAGTTTCTCGAGCGCGTGCCGGACGGCGCCCGCGTGCACGTCAAGCTCGACACGGGCATGGGGCGGCTGGGGACGCGCGACCTCGGTGAGGCGCTGGCGGTCGCCCGTTCCGCCCAGGAGCGCGGCCTGCTCACCGGCGCGATGACGCACTTCGCCACCAGCGACGACGACCCGGACTTCGCCCGCGAGCAGCTCGCCGCCTTCCGGCCGTTCCTGGCCGCGCTCCCGGACGGCGTCGTCGCCCACGCCGCCAACTCCGCGGGGGCGCTGGGCATCCCGGAGAGCCGCCTGGACATGGTGCGGTGCGGGATCGCCGTCTACGGCCTGGACCCGTTCCAGTCCGATCCCGCCGATCACGGCCTGCAGCCGGCCCTGACCCTCGCGAGCTACGTGGCCGAGGTCAAGCCGATCGCCGCCGGGCAGTCGGCGGGCTACGGGCGCCGCTACGTCGCCGAGCGCGACGGCCTGATCGCCACCGTCCCGGTCGGCTACGCGGACGGGGTGCGCCGGGCGCTGACCAACAACGCGGACGTGCTGATCGGCGGCCGCCGCTTCCCGCTCGCCGGGACCGTGTCGATGGACAACGTCACCGTGGCCGTCGACGACTCGGTCGCGCGCGGCGACGAGGTCGTCCTGATCGGCGCGCAGGGTGCCGGGCGCGTCCTCGCCGAGGAATGGGCGGACCGGCTCGGCACGATCAACTACGAGATCACCTGTGGCATCTCGGCCCGTGTTCCGCGCGCTTAGGGGAACGAATGCCTGGCTGGTCGGCGGCGCGGTCCGCGACCGGAGGCTGGGCCGGGCCACGGGCGACGTCGACATCGCGGTCGCCGCCGAGGACGTCGCGCCGCTCGCGAAGGCGCTGCGCCAGGAGATCGGCGGCGCGGCGTTCCCGCTCGGGGACCGCTACGGGGGCTGGCGCGTGGTGGCCGCCGACCGCGAGGTCGACCTCCTGCCCTTGGTCGGCGGGTCGCTGGAGGCCGACCTCGCCGCCCGGGACTTCACCGTCAACGCGATGGCCGAGCCGATCGGCGGGGGCGACCTGGTCGATCCGTTCGGCGGCGCCGCCGACCTCGACGCACGCTGCCTGCGCGCGGTCGGGCCCGAGTCCTTCACCGCCGATCCCCTGCGCGTCCTGCGCCTGGCGCGCTTCGCCGCCGAGCTCGGCTTCACGATCGACGCTGCGGCCCTCGCCGCCGCCCGCGCCGCGGCGCCCGGCCTCACGGGGGTCGCCGCCGAACGCAGCTTCGCCGAGGTCACCCGCATCCTGCTCGCGCCGGCGCCGGGCGCGGCGGTCCGGCTGATGGAGGACACCGGAGCCGCCGCGGTCGTCCTTCCCGAGCTGGTCGCGCTGCGGGGCGTCGAGCAGTCCGTCTACCACGACGCCGACGTCCACGACCACACGCTGAACGTGCTCGACGCGGTCGCGCAGCTCGAGCGCGACGAGGCCGACCCGCGCGTGAACGCCCGGCTCGGCGAGCCGCTGGCCCACCAGCTCGACCACTGGCAGGCGATGCGCTTCGCGGCGATCCTGCACGACATCGCCAAGCCGGACACCGCTGGCACCCGCGCCGACGGCCGCGGCACCTCGTTCGTCGGCCACGACGAGGCCGGCGCCGACCTCGCCCGCACGATCCTGCGCCGCCTGCGCGCGTCCGAGCGCCTGGTCGACTACGTCGCCCACCTCACCCGTCACCACCTGCGCGTCGGCTTCCTCGTCCACCGGGCGCCGCTGGACCGCCGCGCCGTGCACCGCTACCTGCGGGCCACGGAGCCCTACGCCGTCGACGTGACCGTCTTCACCTGCGCCGACCGCCTGGCGACGCGTGGCCGCAACGCCGGGCCGGCCACCGCCGCGCATCTGGCGCTCGCGCGCGAGCTGCTCGAGGACGCGCTCGCGGACGGCCCCGTCCCGCTCGTCCGCGGCGACGAGCTGGCCCGCGAGCTCGGGGTGTCGGGGCCCGCCATCGGCGACCTGCTGGTTCACCTTGCGGAGGCGCAGTTCGCGGGCGAGGTGACCACCCGCGACGAGGCGCTCGCGCGCGCCCGCGCCCACCTCGCGTCGAGCTAGTGTCCCGGCCCATGGCCGACCCGGACTGCATCTTCTGCAAGATCGTGGCGGGGGAGATCCCGTCGACCAGGGTCCACGAGGACGAGCGCACCGTCGCCTTCATGGACGTCAACCCAGGGGCTCGCGGGCACCTGCTCGTGGTGCCACGCGAGCACGCCGCCGACCTGCACGAGATCTCCGACGACGACCTCGCCGCCGTCGCCCGCACCGCCCGCGACATGGCCGCCAAGGCCGTCGACCGGCTCGGCGCCGAGGGCGTGAACATCATCCAGAACAACGGCCGCGCCGCGTGGCAGACCGTCTTCCACTACCACGTCCACGTGGTGCCGCGCTGGCCGGGCGACCCGATCGAGCTGCCCTGGATCCCGACGCCGGGCGACGAGGACGAGATCAAGGCCGCCGCGGCGGAGCTGACCCGGTGAGCGGTCCGATCCAGGTCGAGCGCGACGGCCCGCTCGCCGTCCTCACCCACACCAACCCGCCCGTCAACCTCTGGGACCAGGCCACGATGGACGGCTGGGCCGCCGCCCTCGACGAGCTCGAGGCGGACCCGCCCCGCGGCCTGCTCGTGCGCGCGGAAGGCAAGATCGTCTCCGGCGGGGTCGACGTCAAGCTGTTCGCCGAGGTCGAGGACGGCGCGGCCGGCGGCGAGCTGTGGGCGAAGCTGCTCGAGCTCCCGCAGCGCTTGGAGGCGCTGCCGTACCCGACCGTGTTCGCCGCCCACGGGCTGTGCCTGACGGCGTCGTTCGAGATCTCGCTGGCCTGCGACCTGTTGCTGGCGGCCGAGTCCGCCAAGTTCGGCCTGGTGGAGCGCGTCGTCGGCCTGACGCCTTCGATGGGCGGCCCCCAGCGGCTCGTCGAGCGCGCCGGCCCCGCGCGGGCGCGCGAGCTCGTCTACACGGGCGCCACGTACGACGCCGCGACCCTGGCGGGCTGGAACGTCGTCAACCGCGTGCTGGCCGACGACGGCTTCGACAATGCCGCCCGGGCCTTCGCGATGGACCTCGCCACCGGCCCCACGGTCGCCCACGCCGCCACCAAGCGGATCGTCCGCGCGGCGCTCGAGGGCGGGGTGGACGCGGCCGACGCGGTCGTCCCGGACGTGGCGGGCAAGCTCTTCGACACCGAGGACCTCAAGGGCGCGGTCGCGTCGTTCCTCGAGCACGGCCCGGGCAAGGCCCGGTACCACGGTCGGTAAGGACTTGCGCGCCAACCCTGCGTATGGGAGGTTTCCCACATGGCTACCGGGACGGTCAAGTGGTTCTCAGACGACAAGGGGTTCGGCTTCATCACGCCTGACGAGGGTGGCCGCGATCTCTTCGTCCACTACTCAGGCATCGAAGGCGACGGTTACCGATCGCTCGCAGAGGGTTCGAAGGTCACCTACGAGGAGGAATCCGGGGACAAGGGGCCGAAGGCCGTCAACGTCCACAAGTTGTAGGACCGCATCGGCCGCCGGTCGGCCGTGTTTGATACCTCCGATGCCTTCCGCCATGAAGCTTTTCGCGCTGCTCGCCGTGCTGTTCGGCGTCGCCCTGGCGCCCGCCAGCGCGTCCGCAAAGATCATCGAGCTCGGTCAGACCGAAGAGGCACTGACACCCAGCTGCCCCGGTCCCAAGTGCCTCGCCGTCTCCCGCACCACGGGCTATCAGGTCAAGGTCGGGGAGACCGAGGACATGTTCGTGGTCCCGCGCCGCGGCAAGATCGTCGCCTGGACGATCACCCTGGGCGCCCCGACGGCCAAGCAGGTCAAGTTCTTCAACACCACGCTGGGTGGTGAGCCGTCCGCCGGCATCACCGTCTTCAAGCCGGCCAAGCACCTGTACGGCACGATTCTCTCGCAGAGCCCGATCTCCAAGCTGACGGACTACCTGGGGGAGACCGTCCAGTTCCCGCTCAAGACGTCGCTGGACGTCGTCAAGGGCGACCGGGTGGCGCTGACGGTGCCGACATGGGCTCCGGCGCTGGCCTTCGGGCTGGACTCGAACGTCTCCTGGCGCGCGAGCCGCAGCAAGGACCAGTGCGACGATACGTCGACGCAGACCGCGCAGACCAGGGTCGGATCGCGGACGCGCTTCCTGTGCCTGTACAAGACGGCGCGACTGACCTACACGGTCACCATGATCTCCGAGCCGCACGGCCCGAAGAAGAAAAAGAAGAAGAAGGTCAACCGGACGCGTTAGCGGAGCGCAGGGCGTCGTCGATCATGACGGCGGCGTCCTCGCCGATCGCCACGCCCGCGACGGCGCGCAGGCCGAGGTCGGCCTCCAGTGCCGCGACGACGCGCTCGGCGATGGCATCGGCCTCGAAGGCCGGCAGCGCGGCGGCGAACTCGTCGCCGCCGAAGCGCCCGACCACCGCATCCTCTCCGCACGCGCGGCGCAGGACCTCGGCCGCCCGGCGCAGGACGTCGTCGCCGCGGCGGTGGCCGTCGCGCTCGTTGACGGCCCGGAAGCCCTTCAGGTCCACGATCATGCAGGCGGTCGGGGCGACGGGGAGGCGGTCGGCCAGCGCTGCCTCGAAGGCGCCGTGCTCGAGCACCCCGGTGAGCGCGTCGATCCGCGACGCGGCGGTGAACGCCTCCGCATTGCGGCAGGCGACGGAGGCGAGGTCGGCGAAGCCCTCAAGCAGCGTGAGGTCGCCGGCGGTGACGCGGCGCATGCGCATGAAGCCGATCGACAGCGCGCCCTTGAGCGCGCCGTCCCAGCGCATCGGGACGGCGACGGCGGTCTGGAAGTCGGCGAACTGCGGACCGCCCGGGACACGCACGTCGCGCTGATAGGCGTTGGTGATGACGGAGCGGCCCGTCTTGAGGACCTGCCCGCCGACGCCCTCGCCCGGCTTCATGAGGTAGCCCTCCCAGCCCGGCGGGGTGTTGTAGCCGGCGGTGGCGATGCCGCCGCGCACGCCGTCCCCCAGGTACACGCCGCTGGAGTCCCCGGCGACGGCGAGCCCCGCCTCGCGGGTGAGGGTGGCGAGAACGGTGCTGAGGTCCAGGGAGGCGTTGAGGGCGCTGGCGGCGCGCGTGAGGGCAGCGTCGCGGTCCTGGTGGGACTCGCGGTGCTCGCGGCCCTCGAGCAGCGCCAGACCGGCGGCGGCCTGGTTGCCGAGCAGCATGATCAGCTCGAGGTCGTGCTCGGCGAAGGGCTCGGGGCGGGTGCGGATCAGCACCGAGGCCCAGCGCACTTCGCCGTCCCACGCGATGGGAGCGAAGACGGCGCTGCGGACGCCGAAGCGCTCCGTGTAGTCGGCCCGCAGTGCGTCGGAGCCGCGGGCCTCGGGCACGACGAGCGGTTCGCCCGTGCGAACGACGGTGCCGGTGCCGGAGGGGCGTTCGTCGAGCACCATCACGTAGGCGTCGTCGCGGCGCCCGCCGGCCTCGTAGGCGATCACGCGGGCGTGGCCGACGGCCGCGTCCTGGGAGACCTCGATGAGGTGCACCTGGTCTACGCCGATCAGCGCTCGCGCGGCGGCCAGGTAGGCGTCGACGACGTCCTCCACGCTGGTCGCCGCGATGACGGCGGCGGACAGGGCACGCAGCGGTGGGGCGACGGCGTCCGTGCCGCTCACAGCGTTAGGCGCCGCCTAGTTGCCGCCGTTGCAGGCGCCGGGGTTGTCGGCGCAGAACTGGTCGAGCCCCTGGTCGGCGGTCGCGCCGCCCGTCCCGCCGCCGCTGCCGGTCGACGGCGCGGTGGTCGGGGTCTCCGGCGTCGTTCCGCCGGTGCTGCCGCTCGTGCCGGTGCCCGTGGAGGGCGCGGTGGTGGCGGCGGGCGCCGTGGTCGCCGCGGTCGACGGCGTCGTGGTGGTCCCGGTGCCCGTCGTCCCCGTGGCGGTCGACGTATCGGTGGCCTCGCCCGTCTTGGTCTTGGTGACGCCGTCGTCGCCGCGGGTCGTGGCCGAGTCGGCGGTGGCGTCGGCCGTCGCCGTGCCCTTGTCCTGCGGGATCGGCAGGGTCGGCGGGTCCGACTTGATCTCCGTGTAGGCGACCTCGGCGCCACCGCAGCCGGCGACGGGCAGCACCAGGGCCAGGACCGACAGGGCGAGGGCGCCACGCCGCGGCATGGCCGTCAGCGGTCGAGTGCGGCCATGCGGCGGCCGCACGTGGGGCAGTCGTTGAGGTCCTTCTGGGCGAGCTGGTCGCACCAGTTGCAGAAGCGGAGGTATTCGGGAGCCCACGGAAGGTTGCTCTTCGACGGGGGCGCGGGGAGGACCTTCCCGACGACCTCCATCGTCTCGCCGGTCTCCCGGTCGCGGTACACGCGCCCCGGCTCGGCGTCGAGGTAGACCTCGCGCCCCGTGGAGGGGGTTCGCATGCGGTACGTCTGGCGGCCGCTCACGCCGCGAAGGCTAGTGCATAGGGTGGCGGCGGTGCGGGTGCTGATCTTCCACGGGTATCTCCTGCACGGGACCGGTTCGAACGTCTACAACGCGCGGCTGGCAGCGGCGCTGGTGCGGGCCGGGCACGAGGTCCACGTGCTCTGCCAGGACCGGTCGGCGCGGCTCGAGGGCGTGACCATCCACAACCCGGACATCGGCCGCACGCTGCCCGTCTACGTCGCCGACAGCTACGTGGGGTTCGACGCCAAGCCGTTCCCGGCGCTCACCGACGACGAGCTCGAGCACTACCTGGCCGCCAACGTCGACGCGGTCCGGGCCGTCGTGGACCGGGCGCGGCCGGACGTGGCGCTGGCCAACCACCTCGTGATGGGCCCGGTGGTGCTCGCCCGCGCCTTGCCCGAGGACATCCCGTACGCCGTGAAGATCCACGGCTCGGCGCTCGAGTACACGGTCAAACCGCACCCGGAGCGCTTCCTGCCCTACGCGCGGGAGGGCCTCGCACGCGCTCGCGGCATCCTGGTCGGGTCGCGGCACACGGGGGAGAGCCTGTGGGCGGCGCTGGACGACCCTCGTGTGCGGGAGCTGACGCGGCTGGGGCCGCCGGGCGTGGACGTCGTCGAGTTCGCGCCACGTGAGCCGGCGGCGGCCCGGGCTGGGCTCGCAGCGCTGGTCGAGCGTCTGGGCAATGAAGGAGCGGGGGGCGGGGCCGCTCCGGTGTGTGCAGAAAGGGTCGCTATAGCGACCACAAGTGCGCACACCACGTCCGAACCCACTCCCCCAAAGCCCGCAGTTGATGCTTTCGCGCGCGACGAGGCGGCAGCCGGCGCAGCACTGGCACAAGCCGACGGAAGACTCGTCGTCTTCGTGGGCAAATTGATCGCATCCAAGGGCGTCGAGCTGCTCCTGGCCGCCTGGCCGCTCGTCCTCGCCCAGCACCCCGATGCCCGCCTGGTCGTGGTCGGCTTCGGCGCCTGGCGGGAGGGGCTGGAGGAGCTCGCGCGGCTGCTCACGGAGGGGGACCTCGACGGCGCACGCGCGCTCCGAGCCGAGGACGGCCGCGAGCTGCCGGAGCTGGCCGCGTTCCTCGCCGACCCGCCCGCCGGCTACGGCCGGCTGGACCGCGTCACCTTCACCGGCCGCCTCGAGCACGGCGAGCTGGCCGACCTGCTGCCTGCGGCGGAGGCGCTGGTGGCGCCGAGCACGTTCCCGGAGGCGTTCGGGATGGTGGCCGCCGAGGGGGCCGCGACCGGGGCGCTCCCGGTGGTCGCGCGCCACTCGGGGCTGGAAGAGGTCTCCGCGGCGCTTGCCGAGCGCGTCCCGGAGCCCGCGCGCGCCTGGTTGTCCTTCGCCGTGGGGGCGGGTGGGGGAGAAGCCGTCACCGATCTCGCCGGTTGCCTGACCGGTTGGCTGGGTGCGCCGGAGGAGGTTCGCGCCGCCACACGGGAGGCGATCGTGGCGGTGACGCGCGAGCGCTGGTCGTGGGACGGGGTCGCGCGAACGGTCCTCGCGGCGGCACAAGGCGATGTCGACGCGTTACCGCATCCGTGACGGATAGGATTCCGCGGATGCGAGGGAGGGACTTGACGCTGAGCGCCACCGCCGTGCTGGCCGCAGCCGGGCTGACCGCCTGTGGTGTGGTGGAGCGCGAGCCGAACCTGATCGCCGGGAAGCGGGCGTTCGTGGAGAAGTGCGGCTCCTGCCACGTGCTCAACCGGGCCGGGGCGAAGGGCAACCAGGGCCCCAATCTCGACGAGGCCTTCCAGCAGTCCCTCAAGGACGGCATCAAGCGCTCGACCATCGAGGGCGTCGTGCACCGCCAGATCCTCTACCCCAACCGCCGGGCGCAGCAGGACCCGACGACGGGCAAGGAGCTGATCGCGATGCCGGCGAAGCTCGTCAAGGGTGACCTGGCCCGCGACGTGTCGGCGTACGTCGCGTCCGTCGCCGCGAAGTCCGGCAAGGACAGCGGCCGCCTGGCCGACATCGGCGGCGCCGAGGCCGAGGGCACCGCCAAAGCGGAGAACGGCGTCGTCGAGATCGACGCGGACCCCTCCGGCCAGCTCGCCTACGTCTTCGCCAACGCCGAGGCGCCCGCCGGCGCGCTCGACGTCAAGTCGGTCAACAAGTCCAACACCGACCACAACATCGCCCTCGAGGGCCCTGGCGTCAACGAGGAGGGGCCGGTCGTCAAGGGCGGCGACTCCTCGGACATCAAGGTCGACCTCAAGCCGGGCGAGTACACGTTCTTCTGCTCCGTGCCCGGCCACCGCGAGGCCGGCATGGAAGGCACCCTCACCGTCAAGTAGTGCTGAACCCGCTCCGCTCAGAGGACGAGGCCTTCAAGTTCCTCGTCCGCGTGCTGGTGGTGGCAGTGGTGGTGATGGCGATCGTGCTGATCGCCCGCGCGCTCTTCTGAGCGGCGCCTGCTGGCTAGATGATGTAGACCGTCAGGTAGACGACGATCCACATCACGTCGACGAAGTGCCAGTAGATGCCCGGCACCTCGACGCCGCGGTGCTCGGCGCTGGAGAAGTGGCCCTTGAAGGCGCGGATGCAGACGAACGCCAGCAGGGTGAGGCCGATGAAGACGTGGGCGCCGTGGAGGCCCGTCAGCCCGTAGAAGATCGTCCCCTGCGCGTCCGTCTGCGGATGGAACGGCAGGTTGACGTACTCGTTGATCTGGATGAAGAGGAACGTGCAGCCGAGCAGGAAGGTGGTGAGCATCCCCGCCTTGAAGCCGAGGCGGTTGTCGTTCTTGATGCACGTCTCCGCCCAGTGCAGGGTGAAGGAGGAGCTGACGAGGATGGCCGTATTGAAGCCGGCGATCAGCTTCGGTAGCTCGGCGTCCGGCCCCGGCCACTCCGCGTTCCCCACGACCCGGACGAAGAAGTAGGCCGTGAAGAAGGCCCCGAAGACCATGATCTCCGAGATGATGAAAAGCAGCATCCCGAGCAGGTTCGCGTCGACCCGGGAGGAGCGGTTCGCGGGCGGGGGGCCGTGGTGGTCGTGGACGTCGTCCGCGTGGACGACCGAGCCCGTCTGGCCTCCGGCGATCGCCATCGGCTAGGCCCCCACGGCCGCGTCGGCCGTCGACTCGATGTGGAGGACGGTCTTGCCCGTCTGGCGCTTGATGCGGTCGATCAGGCCGCCCTCGAGCCAGGCCGAGCGGTTGCCCGGCAGCGTCGAGATGACGATCTCGGAGATGTAGAAGTACCCGACCGCGTTCATCGTGGCGGTGAAGGGATCCGGGTCGCCGATCATGCCGGCGGCGACGACGTCGTCCTCGGCCAGCGACGCCAGCAGCGTCTTGAGCCGGTCGCGTGCGGCGGCGACGGCGGTGCCGTCCCCCGAATCCTGCGGGACGATCACGATGAAGCGCCGCGGACCCTCGGAGGCGAGTTCCTCGAGCTTGGAGACCAGCTCGCCGCCCGCCACCGTCTGGTTGGCGACGACCAGCGTCACGTCGAAGGGGAGGCCCTCGTTGGCGATGTCGACGACGATGTGCTCGACGGGAAGCTGCGTCTCCGACTGGATGCGCTCCGGGAGGTCGCGCCGCATCCAGCCCGAGGAGCTGGACGGGTGCGTCGAGATGATGACCTCGTCGATCTTGTGCTCGTCGATGGCGTCCATGGCGGCGTTGAACGGATCCTCGTCACCGACCTCGCCGTCCGCCTCGATGCCCTCGCTGCGCGCGAACGCGCACGCGAGGTCGACGCGGACCTGGGCGGAGGAGCGCACGACGTCGTCGTAGATGACGTTGCCGTACTTGGGCTTGGTCCTGGGCACGACGACGAAGAACTTCGCGTCGCCCTCCTCGCTGCGGGCGCGGATGCGGTCCAGC
This sequence comes from uncultured Solirubrobacteraceae bacterium, assembly GCA_963740765.1. GTDB lineage: Bacteria > Actinomycetota > Thermoleophilia > Solirubrobacterales > Solirubrobacteraceae > DATLGB01. The sequence continues at coordinate 367,677 of CAVUFN010000010.1, forward strand.
AGCGCGCGGCCGCCGATCGTCTCGTTCGCCAGGACCAGGATGTTGGCCACGACCTACGCCTCCGCCTTCTCAGTAGATGCCTCGGCCTGCGTCTCCTCGGCCGACTTGAAGATGCCGTGCACCGCTCCCGGGACGCCGTACTCGTACGGGCCGCCGACGACCGTCGGGATGTGGTCGAAGTTGAAGATCGGCGGCGGGGAGGACACCTGCCACTCGAGCGTGAGCGCGTTCCACGGGTTGGACGGCGCCTTCGGGCCCGAGCGCCACGACGAGACCATGTTGTAGAGGAAGACCAGCGACGAGAGCCCCATGCCGAACGCGCAGATCGAGATGATCAGGTTCCACGTCGCCCACTGCTCGGAGTAGTCGAACACCCGGCGCGGCATGCCCTGGATGCCGATCACGTGCATGGGGGCGAACGTGCCGTTGAAGAACACGAACGTGCTCCAGAAGTGCAGCTTCCCGAGCCGGTCGTCGAACATCCGGCCCGTCATCTTCGGGAACCAGTAGTAGACGCCGGCGAAGATCGTGAACATCGAGCCGCCGAACAGCACGTAGTGGATGTGGGCGACGATGAAGTACGTGTCCGACACGTGGATGTCGAACGGGATCATCGCCAGCATCACACCCGAGATCCCGCCCAGGGTGAACATGGTCAGGAAGCCGAGGGCGAACAGCATCGGCGTGTCGACGTGGAGGACGCCGCGCCACAGCGTCGCCAGCCACGAGAAGATCTTGATGCCCGTCGGCACGGCGATGATCGCGGTGGTGATCATCATCGGGACGCGGATCCATGGCTGCATGCCGGACACGAACATGTGGTGCGCCCACACCGTGAACCCGAGCAGCACGATGGCCAGCAGCGAGAAGGCCATCATCCGGTAGCCGAAGATCGGTTTCCTCGACTTCACCGCGAGGACCTCGGAGATGATCCCGAAGCCGGGCAACATCATGATGTAGACAGCCGGGTGGCTGTAGAACCAGAAGACGTGCTGGTACATCAGCGGGTCGCCGTTCGAGCCCGCCGCCGAGTCGAAGAAGTGGAAGCCCAGCATCCGGTCGAACAGGACGAAGAACTGCGAGGCGGCGATGAACGGCGTCGCGATCACGACCAGCAGCGAGGTCGAGAAGTTGGCCCACGCCAGCAGCGGCATGCGCCAGAAGCTCATGCCCGGCGCCCGCATGGTGATGATCGTGACCAGGAAGTTCAGGGCGGTCGCGATCGATGACGCGCCCGCGAACTGCACGCCCACGGTGAAGAACATCTGCCCGATCGGTGTGTCGGTGGACAGTGGCGCGTAGGCGGTCCAGCCCGTGGCGAACGAGCCGCCGGGGGCGAGGAAGGACAGGATCATCATGATCCCGGCGATCGGCAGCATCCAGAACGACAGGGCGTTCAGGCGCGGGAAGGCCATGTCCGGCGCGCCGATCATCAGCGGCAGGACGTAGTTGGCCAGGCCGGCGAAGATCGGGATGATGAACAGGAAGATCATCAGCGACGCGTGGACGCTGAAGAGGCCGTTGTAGGTGTTGCCGGAGACGAACTGCGAGCCCGGCGCCGCCAGCTCCGCGCGCACCAGCATCGCCAGCAGGCCGCCCACGAACATGAAGAAGAAGGCGGTGACCGTGTACTGGATGCCGATCACCTTGTGATCGGTGTTGACGCGGAAGTAGTCCTTCCACGAGTGCGCGCCGTGGCTCGAGTGGTCCTCGGGCCGGGTCGGCCTGCCCGACGCCCAGTAGAACCAGTAGTCGAAGGCGCCGATGCCGACCAGGAAGAACAGTGGGGCGGCGATGAGGGCGATGACGCCCCACGCCTCGGGCAGGAACAGGTCGTCGCGTCCGTAGGCGAGGCGGGTGAGCACGCTCAACCCGATCGCGAAGGCGACGCCGAGGGCGAGCGCCCAGCCGCCCCGCAGCAGTCCTGGCTGACGCAGCCGCGCGGTCATCGAATCATCCCTCCTGGCTCTCCTGCAGGTACTTCACCAGCGCATCGACCTCCGCGTCACTCAGCGTATCGCCGTAGTTGGGCGGCATGATGTTCGCACCGTAGCCCTCGGTGATCTTGGCGTTCGGGTCGACGATGCTCTGCTTGATCTCCGCGGCGTCCTGGCCGCCGAGCTCCGTGCCCAGGTTGGGCCCGGTGCCGCCGGTGGTGCCCGCGGCCTTGAGCGTGTGGCAGCCGCCGCAGCCGTTCGAGGCGAAGATCGCCTCGCCGTCCGCCGTGGCCTCGCCGCCGCTGCCGCCGCCCGCGGCGGCATTGCCGTCGCCCTTGCTCTTCTCGTCGAGCCACTTCGTGAACTCGCTCTCTGGCATGACGTGGGCGGTCTGGCGCATCACGGCGTGGCCGAGGCCGCACAGCTCCGCGCAGACGACGGGGTAGTTGCCGACGCGGCTGGGCGTCACGCGGTAGTCCGTGGTGATGCCGGGCACCGCGTCGATCTTCCAGCGGAAGGCCGGGACCCAGAAGTCGTGCAGGACGTCCTTCGTCTGGACCTTGAAGTGCACGGACTGGCCCTCGGGGAGGTAGAGCTGGCTGGAGGCGAGCTCCTTGCCGTCCTCGCCCTTCTCGCCCACGTAGTAGAAGGTCCAGGCGAACTGCTCGCCGACGACGCGGACGACGCGCTCGGGCTGGTTGGCGGCTGCGGGCGCCTTCTCCGCGTTGTGCAGCTCGATCGCCGCGTAGACGCAGAGCCCGATCATCATGATCGCCGGCAGGGCCGTCCAGATGACCTCCAGGCGCGTGTTGCCGTGCACGGGCGGGCCGTCCATGTCCTCCTCGCCCGGCTTCATGCGGAAGCGGTAGACGGAGTAGAGGACCACAGAGGTGACGAGCACGAACATCGGCACCGAGGCGATGATCAGCACGTCGTAGAAGGTGTCGACCTGGTCGGCCTGCGTGGACGCGGCCGTCGGGAACCAGTCGATGATCAGGCCGAGCGCGATGCCGAGCACCGACGCGACGATCCCGATCCCGATGAGCGGCAGCACAGGCGCCCGGTGATCGGACACCCGCAGCTTCTCGCTCGCCGGTTTCGGCGCCTGTTCCTCGGTCCCCTCAGACATCGCGCGGCATCCTATGGGACGCGGGCGACGGAGGGCGCGTCATGTGCCCCCAGGTGTTGCGGCCTGACTAGGCGGCGACGCGGATCGCGGTCTCGAACCGGCCGCTGCCGTTGCGAATCCGGTAGTCCGAGGGGGCCGCGCCGAGATGGCGCCGGAACGCCTTCGCGAACTGCGCGGGCTGGCGGTAGCCGACCCGGCGGGCGACCTCGCGCACCGTGAGGCCGCGGTCGCCCAGGAGCGCGGCGGCGCGGTCCATGCGCACCCGGGTCAGGTGCTCGCGGAACGTGGTCTCGCCGATCTCGGCGTACGCGCGCTGCAACTGGCGCCGCGAGGAGGCGACGCGCCGGGCGATGTCGTCCAGGGCGAGATCGGTGGCGTACTCGGACTCGACGATGGCGACCGCGTCCTCGAACAACGCTGTCCGGTGGGTGATGGTGGAGGGGCGGTGAGTTGGCACGACTGGATTACGCTCGCGGGTGCTCCATCGGATGAGTCAGGTTCCGGACAATGATGACGCTGTGCTCCCGCGCACGCGCGGTCGGGTAAGGTTGAGGGCCTGTTCGTGTCAAGCGTTACAAACGAGGTGTCTTAGTCGATGTACGTCCGTGACGGGATGAGCACGATGGTGCTTTCGGTGGGCCCCGGGCACACCCTGCGCCAGGCCGCGCGCCAGATGGTGGAGAAGCGCGTCGGCGCGGCCGTCATCATCGATCCCGAGTCCCCGGGCCCCGCGATCATCACCGAGCGCGACGTGCTGGATTCCCTGGCGCGCGGGCAGGATCCCGACCAGGAGAAGGTTGCCGACCACCTCACGGGGGACATTGTGGTCGCCGGACCGGACTGGTCGCTCGAGCAGGCCGCCGCCGAGATGGTCAAGCGCGGCTTCCGCCACCTGGTCGTCGTCGACGGCGCCGACCTGCTGGGCGTGCTCTCGATGCGCGACATCGTGCGCTGCTGGACCGAGGACGGCGCCGTGTCCGAGCTCGACGGCGCCCCCTCCGCCGCCTGAGACCGGGGCGCGGCCCAGGTGTGACGGACGCTGGGCGGGGTCCGGCGGACCTTGGGCGCGGTCCAGGTGTGATGGACCCTGGGCGGGGTCCGGCGGGGGTTCCCCTTGCCTGCCGCAAGCGGGATCACCGGCAAGGGGAACCCCCGCCGGCCCGACGTCCCGGGCTCAGGTGGCGCGACGAGCGTTGGTGCTCAGTGGTGCTCGAGCGGGAGGTCGTTGACCTCCCGGGCGGCGGCGCGGATCCAGATGACCGTGGTCGTCAGGAAGAGGATCCCGGCGAGGATCACGAGCCAGATGCTGAGGGTGATGGAGACGATGACCCCCGCGAGACCGATCGCGTTGAGCAGCGGCAGGATGCTCGGCTCCGGCATGTGGATGTGCTCGCCGGCCGGGCCCGCCTCCGTCTCCGGGGTGTGCTTCTCGGTCACGCGGTGTAGACGTACGCGGCCAGGAAGGTGAGGCCGAAGATGATCAGGCAGATCGCGCCGACGATGAGGCCGGTGCGGACGTTGCGGAGGGCGAGCTTGCGGTCCATGACTCAGGTCAGCCTATCCGAGCGTCGAGCACCATGGCGACGAACAGCACGGCCAGGTAGCCCAGCGAGAAGAGGTAGGTGCGCAGGGCGGCCTTGCGGTCGGCGAGGCGCTGCAGGCGCAGCGCCAGCCCGATGAACCCGGCACCCAGCCCGGCAGCGAAGACGGCGTAGATCAGGCCGAAGAACCCGAAGATGACGGGCAGGAAGGTCAGGATCACCAGCAGCACGGCGTAGAGCGTGATCTGACGGCGCGTCTCGGCCTCGCCGCGGACGACGGGCATCATCGGGACGCCGACGCGCGCGTACTCGTCCTTCATCAGCAGCGACAGCGCCCAGAAGTGGGGAGGCGTCCAGTAGAAGACGATCGCGAAGAGGTACCACGCCGCCGGGTCCACGGCACCGGACACGGCGGCCCAGCCGACCAGTGGCGGGACCGCGCCCGCGGCGCCGCCGATGACGATGTTCTGCGGCGTGCGGCGCTTGAGCCAGACCGTGTACATCAGGGTGTAGCCGAAGAAGCCCGAGAGCGCCAGCACCGCGGCGAGGACGTTGACCGTCGCCGACAGCCAGGCGAAGGACAGCACGGAGAGCAGGCAGCCGTAGATCAGGGCGGCACGGGGCGCCACGCGGCCCGAGGGCACCGGCCGGTCGGCGGTGCGGGCCATCTGGGCGTCGATGTCGCGGTCGTACCAGTGGTTGACCGCCCCGGCGCCGCCCGCACTGAGGTAGCCGCCGATGCAGGTTGCGAGGACCAGCGCCAGCGACGGGTCGCCGGCGACGTACATGGTGGTCACCGTCGTCAGCAGCAGCAGCGACTGGACCTTCGGCTTCGTCAGCGCGACGTAGTCACGGATGACCTGCGCGAGCGCGCTGGTCGGTGCGGCGACGGCGACGCGCGACGCTTCCACGGGCTAGCCCTCGACCAGCGCCCGGCTCGGGGCGTGGCGCTGCGTCTGGTTGGCCTCCGTCTCGACCTGACGGCGCAGGTCCTTCATCGGCTCGACGGAGCGGATGCGCGGGATCACGTCGAAGTTGTGCTCGGGCGGGGGAGAGGTCGTGTACCACTCGAGCGTGTTGGCCTTCCACGGGTCCGGGCCGGCCACGGCGCCCTTGCGGAGCGACACCAGGACGTTGACGACCGTCAGCAGCACGCCCAGCCCGAGGATGAACGAGCCGATCGTCGAGATGAGGTTGTAGGTGTTCCAGCCCGCCGCGCTCTCGTACTCGTAGATGCGGCGGGGCATGCCCGACAGGCCGGCGGCATGCTGGATCAGGAAGGTGACGTGGAACCCGATCACCGAGAGCCAGAAGCCCGCCTTGCCGAGGCGCTCGGAGAGCATCCGGCCCGACATCTTCGGGAACCAGTAGTACGTGGCTGAGAGCATGCCGAAGGCGGCGGCCCCGAACGCCGTGTAGTGGAAGTGGGCGACGACGAAGTAGGTGTCCGTCAGCTGCCAGTCGACCGGGAAGACGGCCAGGAAGATGCCGGTGATGCCGCCGAGCAGGAACGTGCCGATCGCCGCCACCGCGTACAGCAGCGCGGTCCGGTACTCGATCGTGCCGCGCCAGAGCGTCGCGATCCAGTTGAGGATCTTCACGCCCGTCGGCACGGCGATCACGAACGAGGACAGCATGAAGAACGCGAGCACGACCGTCGATGTCGGCACGGAGAACATGTGGTGCGCCCACACGAGCAGGCCGAGGAAGGCGATGCCGGCCGTCGACGCCGCGATCGCCTTGTAGCCGAAGATCGGCTTGCGGGCGAACACCGGCAGCACCTCGGAGAAGACCCCGAACGCGGGCAGCACGAGGATGTAGACCTCCGGATGCCCGAAGAACCAGAACAGGTGCTGCCACAGCAGCGCCGAGCCGCCGGCCGTCGGATCGAAGAAGTGGGTGCCGAAGTTGCGGTCCAGCAGCAGCATCGTCACCGTTGCCGCCAGCGAGGACAGGGCGATGACGATCAGGTACGCGTAGACGAGCATCGCCCAGATGAACAGCGGCAGGCGCCCCCAGCCCATGCCGCGCGCGCGCATGTTGTGGATCGTGGCGATGAAGTTGATCGCGCCGAGGATCGAGCTGAGGCCCGTGAGGTGGACCATGTAGATCCACGCCTCCTGGCCGTTGGATTGCGAGTACACCCGCGAGGACAGCGGCACGTAGGAGAACCAGCCCGCCTCGGGCGGCGTGAAGAACAGCGACGCGTAGAGCGCGATGCCGCCGAACAGGAACATCCAGTACGACCAGGCGTTCAGGCGCGGGAAGGCGACGTCGCGCGCGCCGATCATCAGCGGCACCAGGTAGTTGGCGAAGCCGGCCCAGACCGGGACGACGACCAGGAAGATCATCGTCGTCCCGTGCAGGGTCATGATCTGGTTGTACTTCTCGGGCGACAGCAGCTCGTTGTCGGGGACGCCGAGCTGGAGGCGCATCATCAGCGCCTCGACGCCACCGACCAGGAAGAAGACGGCGACGGTCCAGAGGTACATGATCCCGATCTTCTTGTGATCGGTCGTGGTGATCCACGAGTACCAGCCCTTGGGCTCCGCCTTGACCTGGTGGGCCAGGACCTCGGGGCGGCGGACCTTGCGGAGGCCGAGCGTCTCCTGTTCAGCGATAGCCATCAGCCTGTCACCTGGTCGTCGTCTGCGTTCTCAGTGGGGGGCACACCGCCGGAGTCGTACTTCGGCCGGTCGCGCTGCTGTTGCTTGCGCGCGTCCTCGATGCGCTGCGCCTGCTCGTCGTACCAGGCCTGGTACTCCTCGGGCGACACGACGCGCACCTGCGCGAGCATGTTCGCGTGGTTGCGCCCGCACAGCTCGGCGCACTGGCCCTTGTAGACGCCCGGCCTGGCCTTGAACCACGTGTGGTTGGTGTAGCCGGGGATGGCGTCGAACTTGCCGCCGAGCTTGGGGATCCACCACGAGTGGTTGACGTCGTCGGCCGTGATGTCCAGCACGACGGTGGTGTCGGCGGGGACGACCATCTCCTCGTAGGAGAAGACGTCCTTGTCGCCTGGGTACTGGAAGCGCCACACGTACTGCTGGCCGTCGACGACGATCTTGAGCGCCTTGCCGTCCGGCGGCGAGGGCTGGTCGGTCGAGGCGTAGATGGCGCTGGAGGCGAACTGCAATCCGTTGGCGCCGGTCGCCGCGGGGTTCTTGATGTCCGGCAGCTTGATGAAGGTGAAGACGACCAGGAAGACGAGGATCGCGGCGGCGCCGACGGTCCAACCGATCTCCAGGCGCGTGTTGCCGTGGATCTGGGCCGCGACGGCGCCCTTCTTGGCCTTGAACTTGACCATCGCCCACAGCAGAGCGCCGAGAACGGCGACGAAGACGATGATCGCGATGACGCCGATCAGCTCGTAGAGGGTCTTGATGTCGTCCGCGTTCGGGGAGCCCCCGGACTCCGGGGTGAAGGCCCCGGCGAAGGCGTTCGCGGACAGCAGCAGCGTCAGTCCGAAGGCGAGCAGGATGGTCGTGCGGCGCAAAGCGGGCGGGAGTCTATCCGTGGAACGGGCGGCCATGCGCCTGGGGTTGACGACCTGACGCGCTGATACGTTGCGACCGCCGTGCGAGCCCGCACCCCGATCCGGGCGGCGGCCGGGATCGCTCTGGCAGTCGGCGTCTCGGCGCCGCTGCTACGCAAGCGCCTGAAGCTGCCGCCGCCGGCGGTGCTGGGCGCCGCCGCGTCCGCCCCTGTGGCGCTGTGCGTCCTGTTCCCGCGCTCGCGCGCGAGGGACGCGGCGACCGTCGGGCTGCAGATGTGGGCCTACCTGGCGGGCTACGAGATGCCCAACGACGATCCGGATGCCCTCCGCGCGCGCGTTCACGTCGACTACCCCGTCAAGGCCGATCGCGTCGTCGGCCTGGGCACGCTGCCGACCGCCCGGCTCCAGCACGCGTTCTCCACGCCGGGACGCTTCCGCACCTTCGAGAAGGTGCTGGTCTGGTCGCACTGGGTGTGGTTCATGGTCCCGCACGGCGCGATCGCCTACGTCCTCGTCCGCCACCCCGAGCGCTTCGAGCGCAGCGCCGTCCGCATGTACGCGACGTTCGACCTCGGGCTGATCGGCTACTGGACGGTCCCCACGGCCCCGCCCTGGTTCGCCGCCGCGCGCGACGAGCTCGAAGAGGGCCGGACGCCCGAGATCCGGCGGATGATGGTGGAGTACGGCGAGGAGTTCTGGCAATCCGGCTGGGCCCCGCTCTACGATTCCCTCGCCGGCAACCCGCTCGCCGCGATGCCCTCTCTGCACTTCGCCACCTCCGTGATGGCCGCTCGCCTGCTCGGCGAGGCGAATCCGCTGGCCGGTGCGCTCGGCTGGGCCTACGCGGGGACGCTCGGGGTCGCGCTCGTGTACCTGGGCGAGCACTACGTGGTCGACCTCGCGGCCGGCTTCGCGCTGACGGAGACGATCCGCCGTGCCGCGCCGCGCCTGGACGGCCCCGCCGGTGCGCTCTCGCGCGTGGTGCAGCGCCTGGAGGCGGGCGCGAGATGACCCAGGTGCGGAGCGACGAGGGCCTGCGCGTCGACCTCACGCCGCGGCGGCTGATCGCCCTCGCGCTCTTCGCCACCCTCTCCATCGTCGCCCTGTACCTGCTGCTCCCGCACCTCGCCGGGCTCGACGACACCTGGGAGCGCATCAAGGAGGGCGACGCCGCCTGGCTGATCGTGGCCGGCGTCCTCACCGTCGGCATGTTCGGCGGCTACGTCATCCAGTTCCACTGGACCTACGGCGAGGTGCACCTGCGCCCGCGCGAGAGCCTGCAGATCTGCATGGCGGCGCTGGCGGCGTCGCGGATCTTCTCGGCCGGCGGCGCCGGCGGGCTGATCCTGCAGTCGTGGGCGCTGCGCCGCGCCGGGCTCGAGCCGCGCGAGGTCGCGGACCGGACGGTCGGCTTCATCGTCCTGCAGTACCTCGTCTACACGCTCGCGGTGGTCGTCTTCGGCTACGGCCTGCACTACGGGCTCTTCGAGGGCAGCGCTCCGTTCGCGATCACCTTCGTCCCGGCGTCGCTGGCCCTGGCCGCGACGGTGCTGGGGCTCTCGCTGGGCTTCGTCCCGCCCGACCTGCACAAGCGCTTGGGCAACCGCTTCGCCCACCTGCCTGCGGCGGCGTCGGCCGGGATCCGGATGGCGCTCGGGCGTGTGCGCAGGCCCGACGGCGCCGTGGTCGGTGCGGTCGCGTTCTGGGCGTTCCAGGTCGCCGTGCTGTGGGCTTCGTTCGAGGCCTTCGGGGACGCGCCGCCGTTCGCCGTCCTGATCGTCGGCTTCTTCGTGGGCATGCTCGGGAACCTGCTCCCGCTGCCGGGCGGGATCGGCGGCGTCGACGGCGGGATGATCGGCGCGTTCGTGGCCTTCGGGGTCGATTCCGGGCTCGCCGTCGTGGTGATCCTGACCTTCCGCGGCTTCACGTTCTGGCTGCCGACCGTGCCGGGCGTGATCGCGTTCCTCGCCCTGCGGCGCACCGTCGAGAGCTGGCGTAACGACAAGACGCCTTCCTATACTTAGTGAAGCAATGAGCCAGCCGATCGAGAACGTCATCATCGTGGGGTCGGGGCCGGCCGGCTACACGGCCGCCCTCTACACCTCCCGCGCGAACCTGAACCCCCTCGTCATCGAGGGCTGGATGTGGGGCGGACTGCTCCAGCAGACCACCGACGTCGAGAACTACCCGGGCTTCCCGGGCGGCGGCATCATGGGTCCGGAGCTGATGCAGAAGATGCGCGACCAGGCCGAGGACTTCGGCACGCGCTACATCACCGACCTCGCCACGAAGATCGAGCCGGGCCAGAACGGCGAGCCGCACAAGGTCCACGTCGGCGACGACGTGTACCTGACCCGCACGGTCATCCTGGCCATGGGAGCCGAGCACAAGAAGCTCGGCGTGCCCGGGGAGGAGGAGCTCGGCGGCCGCGGCGTCTCCTACTGCGCCACCTGCGACGCCGCGTTCTTCAAGGACAAGCCGACGGTGATCGTCGGCGGCGGGGACTCCGCCATGGAGGAGGCCATCTTCCTGGCCAAGTTCTCCTCCAAGGTCGTGATCGTCAACCGCCGCGCGGAGTTCCGCGCGTCCAAGATCATGCTCGAGCGCGCCCGCCAGGCCGGCAACATCGAGTTCCTGACGCCCTACGTCGTCGAGGAGTTCTCCTCGCGCGACGAGCAGGGCCTCACCCACGCGATCCTGCGCAACATCGAGACGGACGAGACGCAGGAGCTCGACATGGACGGCGCCTTCATCGCGATCGGCCACGAGCCGCAGTCCGGGCTCGTGGATGACATCGTCGACCTCGACCCCAACGGCTACGTGCAGGTCGAAGGCCGCTCCACGCGCACGAAGGTGCCGGGCGTCTTCGCCGCGGGCGACCTGGTCGACCACACCTACCGCCAGGCCGTCACCGCGGCCGGCTCGGGCTGCCAGGCGGCGCTCGACGCCGAGTGGTACCTGCGCGACAACCCCGCGGTGCCGACGCCAGAGGCCCTCGAGGGCTCCGGCGACCTCGCCGAGGCCCAGTGGGCTCCCGCTACCTCACAGTGAGTTCGTAGGCGCTGTTGGCCGGGCGCCGGCCGCGCTGGTAGACCTGGATCAGCGCGGTCCGGGTCTTGGTGCCGGTGTTGCGGATGCGCACGCGCTCGGGACGCTTGCCGGTGTGCCTGGAGCGGCGGATGAGCCCGCGGCGTGAGGCGACGGTCGGGCTGCCGCCGGCGTAGACGTCGAGGTTCGCGTTGGCCGTCGGGCGCACCGTGATGGTCACGCTGCGCTTCGCGGGCACGCGGATCCGGTACACGTCGCTGGGGTCCTCGTAGCGGTCGACCGTCGCGCTCAGGGCCGCATCGCCGCGGCCCGTCCAGATCGGCGCGGCGGCGCGGCCGAACGCGCGGCCGTCGACGAAGCGGAAGTCCTCGTTGGGCTCGAGCGGGTCGACCGCCGGCGGCGGCTGGGCCAGCGCGCCGGCGAGATCGAGGCGCCCGTAGCCCGTCCGGGCGTCGTAGCCGCGCCGGAAGACGTCGACGGCCGTGGTGCGCAGGACGTTCGTGACCTGGTCCGGCGTCAGGCCGGGGCGGGCGGTGCGCAGCCACGTGACGGCGCCGGCCACGATCGGGGTCGAGAAGCTCGTGCCGCTCACGCGTGCGTAGCGGTCCCGCAGCACCGGGGCGACGATGCCGACGCCGGGCGCGACCAGGTCGAGCGCCGCGTTGGCGTTGGAGAAGAACGCCGGGTCGTCGTCCGCGTCCAGCGCGCCGACCGTGAGCACGTGGGGGAGGGACGCCGGGAACTCGAACGGGTTCCCGCGCTCGCGGTCGTTGCCGCCGGCGGCGACGAGCGTGATGCCGCGCCGGGTCGCGAGCTGGATTGCCTCGTACTCCGCGTAGCAGAGCGCGGTCGACCCGTAGCTCATGCTGATCACCGACGCCCCGGCCCTGATCGCCCGGCGGATGCCGCGGGCGGAGTCCGAGCAGCGGATCCCGGTCGGCGGCAGGGCGACGTTGATCGCGCGCGCGCCCGGGTACGCGCCGACGATCCCGACGCCGTTGGCCGGCGCCGCGGCGACGCCGAGCGTGGCGGTGCCGTGGCTGATCTTGGCACGCCGGGGGCTCGGGCTGGTGACGTTCCCGCCCGCGAACTCGCGGTGGCCGATCGCCGCCTTGGCGTCGATGACCGCCAGCACCGGGCCGTCGGCGCGGACGGGCGGCGGGACGAGCGCCGGGTCGATCACGCGGTCGCGCCAGCGGCTCAGCGGGGTGAGCGGGTCGTCGGGGACGGCGCGCTGGGTGACGTGGCGCTCGACGTCGGGCTCGGCGAAGGTGAGGCGGTCGCCGAGGCGTCGGGCGACGAGCCTTGCTTTCGGTGCGGGGACCGTCCGGAACCCGTTGCGCGTTCCCAGGATCCACGTGTGGCTCGTGGCCGCCGTCGCGGGCTTTGGAAGCTCCATCGGCGGCGGCGGAACCAGGGGCATCGCCCGACGGTAGGGTCCGCCCATGTCGCCGCGGGCGCGGTTCGAGGCGGGGTGTCAGCGAGGCGTCCTGCTCTACCAGTGGGACGGTCGGCGGGCGGTGTTCCCGCCGCGGATGCTGCCGGGGCTGGAGTGGCGCGAGTCCGCCGGCCACGGGACGGTCTACGCGACGACGACGATCCGGCCCCGGGACGGCGCCCCGAGGATCGTTTCCCTCATCGACATGGACGAGGGCTTCCGCCTCATGAGCCGCACCGAGGCGCCGATCGGCGCGCGGGTCGCCGTTGCCTTCGAGGAAGGGGTGCCGGTATTCCGGGCGTCGTGATCGCCGGCGTCGGCGAGGCCGATTTCAAGGACCTCCCGGAGGGCATGCGGCCCGAGGACCTGATGGGCCAGGCCGCGGTGCGCGCGCTCGACGACGCCGGGCTCGAGCTCGGCGACGTCGACGGCCTCTTCGCCGCCTCCACCCAGCTCAACATGCCCGCGCTGTCGGCCGGCGCCTATCTCGGCATCCAGCCCCGCTACAGCGACGCGACGCAGATGGGCGGGTCGTCCTTCGTCGCGCACCTCAACCACGCCGCGGCCGCGATCGAGTCCGGCCGCTGCGAGGTGGCGCTGATCGTCTACGGCTCCACGCAGCGGCTCGTCGGCCGCGCCCACGCCTCGGTCCAGGAGGTCGACCCCTACGAGGCGCCCTACGAGCCGCTCAACCCGGTGACCGCCTACGCGCTGGCGGCGTCCCGGCACATGCACGAGTTCGGGACGACCCCCGAGCAGCTCGCCGAGGTAGCGGTCAGCGCCCGTGCCTGGGCGCAGCGCAACCCGCGCGCGTGGTCGCAGGACCCGCTGACGATCGAGGACGTCCTCGCGGCGCCGCGCGTCGCCGACCCCCTCGGCGTCCGCGACTGCTGCCTGGTCACCGACGGCGGCGCGGCGGCGGTCCTGACCGCGGGCGATCGCGGCGTGAGGCTCCTCGGCGCCGGCGAGGCACATACCCACCGCCACGTCTCGACGATGCCCGACCTGACCCGCACGGCCGCCGTCGAGTCGGGCCGGAGGGCCTTCGAGCAGGCCGGCCTGACCCCGGACGACGTCGACGTGCTCGAGCTCTACGACGCCTTCACGATCACGCCGATCCTGTTCCTGGAGGACCTCGGCTTCTGCGCGAAGGGCGAGGGCGGCGCGTACGTCGAGGGCGGGCGCACCGCGCCGGGCGGCGCGGGCCTGCCGATGAACACCAACGGCGGCGGCCTCAGCTTCTGCCACCCCGGGATGTACGGCCTGTTCCTGATCACGGAGGCGGTCCGGCAGCTGCGCGAGACCGACGCGCGGGTCGCGCTCGTGCACGGCAACGGCGGCGTCCTGTCCTCCCAGGCCACCGCGCTGCTGGGCGACTAGCAGACCAGGTCGTAGCCGATCGTCACCGAGTCGCTGCGGCTGTGCTCGCCGTCGGAGACGGTCAGCGTGATCTTCGTGCCCTGATCGTTGCAGCCGCCCTCGTGGACGTGCGTGTCCCCGGGGTCCTCGACCGTCGCGATGGTGGCCGGCGACCCGCTCGGGAGGATCTGCTCCGTCCACGTGTAGGTCAACACGTCGCCCTCTGGGTCGCTGACGTCGGATTGGAGGTTCCAGATCCCGTACGGACGCCCGTCGGGCGCCGGCTCCATGCAGCACGCGCTCCCGACGGAACCGGGGGGAGGGGTCGGCCGGATTGGTGATCTTCACCGACGGCGGCAGGTTGGGCGGCGGGGTGGCGACGTTGATGGTCACGGCGTCGGTGGTGACCGCTCCCGCGTCGTCGGTCGCGCGCGCCGTGATCGTGTGCGGCCCCACCGGAACGCCCGTCAGGTCGAGCGACGGGTCCTCCCCGGTGGCGAACGGCACGCCGTCGCGCGCCCAGCTGATCTGCTCGGGCCGCAGCTTGAGATCGGGCTGGTTGAGGTCGCCGCTGGTCGACTTGAGCTGCACCGTCTCGCCCTGGAAGAAGGTCGCGCCATCGCTGGGCTGGGTGATCTCCAGCTGCGGCGGCGTGTTGGCGATCGTGATGCGCCGGCCCTCGACCGGGTCGTTGTTGCCGGGGAAGTCGGCGGTGACGCTGATGGCGTGCGACCCGTAGGGGAGGTCCACCGTGATCGCCGGCCCCGTGCCGATCACGCCGCCGTCGCTCTTCCAGACGAGGGTCGCCGCCGCGCCGCCCGGGTCGAAGGCGAAGGCGGTGAAGGTGAGCAGCTGGCCCTTCTGGTAGACGTCGCCGTCCTGCGGCGCCCGGATGTGCACCAGCCGCGGCAGGACCTTCCTGACCGCGGCCAGGGTGTTGACGTACTTCTTGACCTTCGGGTCCGATGAGCTCGTGGCCGTGCTCATCAGCGCGTCCTCGACCCCGCCGGTGCCGAGGCCCGGGTTGGCGGCACGGACCAGCGCGGCCGCCCCCGCGAAGTACGGGGAGGCGAAGCTCGTCCCGCTGACGGCGCTGACCGGTTTGGTGATGGTGGCGGGCGGGACCGGCGGCGTGTGGCCGGACAGCGTTGTCCCGGGCGCGAAGATGTCGACCTGCTTGTTGCCGTAGTTGGAGTAGTCCGCCTTGCCGGTGCCGTCCTTGGCGAGCGCGCCCACGCAGATGACCCCGGCGTTCTCGCACGGCGTCCACCACGTGTTCTCCCAGCAGGCGATGAAACAGCTGGTGTCGTCGACGTTGGTGTTGTCGTTGCCGGCGGAGGCGACGAGCGTCGTGTGGCTGCCCACGATCGCCGTCGCGAGCTCGAAAGGCAGCACGCTCCACGCGAGGTAGTAGGGCACGGGCGCGCCGTAGCTCATGTTGATGACGTCCGCGCCGCGGATGTCCGCTTCGGAGATGCCGACGATGCTCGTGCCGAAGTCGTAGTACTGGAAGCCGACGATCCGGTCCGCGACCGGCCCGCCGACGCCGGCCGTGCCGTTCTGGTCGTCGACCACCCCGAAGGCGGTGGTGGCGACCTGCGTGCCGTGCCAGGGGCAGATCGACTTGCCGCAGTCGCCGAGGTTCTCGTCGCCGAGGCCGTGGAACGGAACGACCGAGAAGTCCTCCAGCGGCGTGCCGAAGTCGGACGGGTCGGTGGACGGCGAGAAGCCCATGTCGAGCACGGCGAGGCCGACCTTGTTCTGCGTCCGGCCGCTCTGCGCGAGCAGCTGCCAGGCGGCGGGCACGCCGGTCTGGGTCAGGTACTTCCAGTGGAACGGGTTCGAATTCCAAGCGTCGCCCGTGTCCGCGAAGCCGGTCGGGCCGTCGCCGTCCTCCGTCGCGCTGCCGTCGACGATCGCGGAGCCCTCGCCGACGATGTCGAGACCGACCTTGACGTCGCCGGCGGCGCGGGCCAGGCGGGCGGCGGCCGCGACCGTGTCCGCGCCGTCCTGGCTGGAGATGGCGGCGGCCGCGCCCCTGGATTTGCCGCCCAGGGCGGCGAGGTCGGCGGCCATCCGATCGGGGTTGGCGCGAGCCGGGTCGAAGCTGATCAGGTAGCTGTCGAGGCC
This sequence comes from uncultured Solirubrobacteraceae bacterium, assembly GCA_963740765.1. GTDB lineage: Bacteria > Actinomycetota > Thermoleophilia > Solirubrobacterales > Solirubrobacteraceae > DATLGB01. Next base: position 383,755 of record CAVUFN010000010.1, read on the forward strand.
GAGCTCGGCCTTGATCGTGCCGCCGAGCTTCTTGGCGAGCGCCTCGACCTTGCCCCTCTCACCGTGCACGAGCAGCTCGCCGACCGCGAAGTCGACGCTGTGGCCAAGGGCGTCGACGGTGGTGGCGGTGACCGTCCCGTCCGGGAGCTTGGGCGGCGCCTTCATCGAGGTGTCGACCGCGACGGTCGGCTTGCCGCCGCACGCCTTGCCCTTCTTCAGCGAGCGCAACACCAGCACGCGGGCCTTGACCGAGCGGGCGTCGAGCGCGCGCAGGCGGCGCTTGGCGGTCAGGCGGTGGTGCGCGGCGAGCGCGTCGGCCGCCTTGCACGTCTTGCCGCGCGCGAACGCCCGCCGCGCGCGCTTGGCCGCCTTGCGGCCCTTCGCGAAGTGGGTCTGCTTCTGGACGTGGGCGATCGCGGTGAGGACCTTCGCGCGCTTGGGCTTGGCGCCGATCGCCGTCGCCGGAAGGAGCAGAAGGGTCAGCAACATGACGGTCACGGCGCGCATGGCCCGGAGTCAACACCCGCGCGCTCGCCGCGTCAACTCCTAGAATCCGGCTTCGGTGGACCCCTTCACGCTCATCGTGACGGTGGGGATGGTCGCGGGGTTCCTCGCCATCCTCGCGCTCGGCCTGTGGCATCCCCGCTCCGGCGCCGACGTGCTCGACTGGCGGCCGACCCGCTCCGCCGAGCTGGAGGCGCAGAACGACATCGACGATGTTGCGCAGATGATCGCCGCGCAGAACCGCATGCGCGAGCGCAAGGGCAAGGCGGCGCGCACGCAGGACGACGTCGAGGCGCAGGTGCTGGACGACCAGCGCGCGCTGTCCGACTACGCCGACGCGTACTGGGGCGACCAGCGCGAGAAGCGCGTGGGCCAGCTCAACGACGAGGGCGGCATCACCGTGTACGAGAAGACGTCGTGCTCGAACTGCCAGCGACTGACGCGGATCCTGGCCGAGCGCGGCATCGACTTCGACCGCGTCGACTACCACCTCGACCCGCTGCCGGCGGGACGGATCGCAGAGCTGCTGGCCAAGGCGGGGATCACCCCGCGCACCGCGCTCCGCGAGAAGGAGCCGGGCGCCGCCGCGCTGGCGGGCGCGTCCGACGCGGAGATCCTCGCCGCGATGGAGGCCGACCCGACGCTCCTGCAGCGCCCGATCGTCGAACGCGGCGACCGCGCCGTGCTGGCGCGGCCCGCCGAGCGCGTCCTCGAGCTCCTCTAGCTCAGGCCCGCGGGCGATGGCGGCGTCCATCGCGGCGCCCGGGCTTCTCGACGACCTTGCCGTGCCCGGGGGCGAGCGCCTGCGGGTCCAGCGCCCGCAGCGCCTTCGCCGTCTCGAGCGCGAGTCGGCTTGTGCCAGCTGGACGAGGCCGGGAGCGGGAACTGCCACTGGTCCTTCGCGGTCGTGCGCGACCCCGCCGAGGTAGACGTACGCGTCGCCGCCGTAGAGCGTCCCGTCGCGCGGGTCGAGGAACCCGACCTGGCCGGGCGAGTGGCCCGGGCGCCGGGTGGACCTCGAGCGACCCGACGCGCTCGCCGAGCGGGCGTCCACGGCGGTCTTCGACCTCGGGCGCCGCCGCGAGCTTGCCCTCCGGCTCGCCGCGGCTCGAACGACTTGTCGCCGCCCAGGATCTTGGCGTCGCGGGCGGAGATCGAGGACCTCGACGCCCGGCAGCTGCTTGCGCGAGCGCGTCGACCTGGCCGACGTGGTCGGAGTGGTAGTGCGTCAGCGCGATGCGGCGGATCGGCTGCCCGAGCGCCTTCCGCGGCGGCGAGGATCGCCTTCGCGCCGCCGGCCATCGTGGTGTCGATCGAGCGTCAGATCGTCGTCTTCTTCGACGAGGTAGGCGTTGACGAACCCAAGGCGGGTGATATGGTGGAACCGCATGGCGCGAGTGCTGATCGTCGGGTGCGGAGGGCGCGGGCAGGCGCTCGCGCGCGAGCTCGTGGCGGCCGGGCACGCCGTCCGCGGAACGACCCGCGACGAGGCCAACTTCGAGGCGATCCGCGCGGCCGGCGCCGAGCCCTATCTGGGCGACCCGGACCGCATCGCGACGCTCATGGACGCGCTCGCGCAGACGACGATCGTCGCCTACCTGATGCGCACGGCCGGCAACCCGGACCTGCACGAGGGCCGGCTGCGGATGCTCACCGAGAAGATCGTCGACACGGGCGTGCGCGGCTTCGTCTACGAGGACGGCGGCGGCGAGATGATCGTCCGCGCCGCCCGCGCCACCTGGAACATCCCGATCGAGATCCTCGGCACCGACCCCGCCGACCGCGACGCTGGCTGCGCGACGCGGTGGCCGCGGTCACCGCGACATTCTGACTCCTTGAGGTCGCCGCTCCAGGCGATGTGGAAGGTGCCCTCGCGGTCGTTGCGCCGGTAGGTGTGCGCGCCGAACAGGTCGCGCAGGCCCTGGATCAGGCCGGCGGGGCCGACGGGGCGGCGGTAGCCGTCGTAGTAGGCGAGGCGAGAGCTGAAGGCCGGCGCGGGGACGCCGATCTCCGCGGCCCGGGCGACCACGCGCCGCCACGGGTCCTGGGCGTTCTCGAGCGCCTCGGCGAAGAAGTCGGCGACCATCAGGTTGAGCATGTCCGGCTCGTTGTCGTAGGCCTCGCTGGATGCGGTCCAGGAAGCGCGCGCGGATGATGCAGCCGCCGCGCCAGATCGTCGCCATCGCGCCGAGGTCGACGTCCCAGCCCTCCTGGTCGGCGCGCGCGGCCATCTGCTCGAAGCCCTGGGCGTAGGAGACGATCTTGGTCGCGTAGAGCGCGTGCTCGAGGTCGTCGACGAGCGACGGCGTCGTCGCCCGTGGGCTCCGGGCCGGCGCAGGCGCTCGGCGGCGTACTCGCGCTGGTCCTTCAGCGCGCGACAGCGTGCGGGCGAAGACCGCCTCGGTGATGCCGGTGAGCGGGACGCCGAGCTCCAGCGCGTCCTGCGCGGTCCAGCGGCCGGTGCCCTTCTGCTCGGCGGCGTCGACGATCACGTCGACGAACGGCCCGCCGGTCGCCTCGTCCGTCTTGCTCCAGCACGCGCGCGGTGATCTCGATCAGGAACGAGTCCAGCTCGCCCTCGTTCCACTGCTTGAACGCTTGCGCGATCTCGGGGACCTCGAGCCCGGCGCCGTGGCGCAGCAGGTCGTAGGCTCTCGGCGATCAGCTGCATGTCGGCGTACTCGATGCCGTTGTGGACCATCTTCACGTAGTGGCCCGCGCCGTCGGGGCCGACGTAGGTGCAGCACGGCGTGCCGTCGACCATCGCCGCGATCGTCTCGAGGATCTGGCCGACGACCTCGTCGTAGGCCTCGCGGTCGCCGCCGGGCATGATGCTCGGACCCTTCAGCGCGCCCTCCTCGCCGCCGGAGACGCCCACGCCCATGAAGCGGATGTCCTTCTCGGCCAGCGCCTTGGAGCGCCGCTGCGTGTCCTTGAAGAACGAGTTGCCGCCGTCGATGACGATGTCGCCCTCGTCGAGGTGGGGGACGATCTCGTCGATGACCGCGTCGACCGGGTCGCCGGCCTTGACCATGCTCATCAGCACGCGCGGGCGCTCGAGCGCGCCGACCCACTCCTCGAATCGACTCGTGACCCGTGATCGGCCCCTCGTCGCCGTGCTCGTCCATGAACGTCTGCGTCTTCTCGGCCGTCCGGTTGTGGACGGCGATCGGGATGTCGTGGGAGGCGACGTTGCGCGCGAGGTTCGCGCCCATGGTGGCCAGGCCGGTGAGGCCGAAGTTCGTCATGGCTGGAGTGCTACCCGATCGAGCAGGTCGGCGACGATCCGCGCCGTCGCGCCCCAGATCAGGTCCTCGCCGACGAGGTAGGTGTCCGTGCGGAACGGCAGGCCGCGGCGGACGAGCCGGCGGCGGTCGTAGCCGTCGCGAACGGCACGCAGGGAGAGCTCGAGGACCTCGTCGACCTCCTCGGGCTGCAGCGTCCATTCGGTCTCCGCGGCGATGATCCCGACGACGGGGTAGATCGCGTAGTCGGTGACGAACGTGGGGCGCGGCGGCAGTGCGCCGACGACCTCGACGCGGTCGGGCTGGAGTCCGATCTCCTCGTGCGCCTCCCGGAGCGCCGTGGCGATCGCGTTCGCGTCACCCGGGTCCTTGCGGCCGCCGGGGAACGAGATCTCGCCGGCGTGGCGCTTGAGGTCGGCGCGGCGGCGGGTGAAGACGGCGTGCCCGTCGCCCGCGCGCTCGAACATGGGGACGAGCACCGCGGACTCGCGGCCGTTGACGGGCATGGAGGCCGCGCGGCCTCCGGGTCCAGCAGGACCGCGCTCAGGGTGTCCCGTTCAGACGGGCGCGACCCGCTGCACGCGCTCCTCGAAGGCGACCTCGCCCTCCAGCGTGCGGTGGATGGGGCACTTCGCGGCGATCACCAGCAGGCGTTCGACCTGCTCGTCCGTCAACGCCTCGGGAAGGCGCAGGACGAGCTCGAAGTTGGTCGGGCGCCCGCGCTCGCCGGGCTGGTAGTCGCAGTCGACCTCGCAGCCCGTCATGTCCCAGCCCTTGCGCTCGGCGTACATCTGCATCGTGATGGCGGTGCAGGAGGCCAGCGCCGCGGCGAGCAGCTCCTCCGGGCTGGGGCCGAGGTCCCTGCCGCCGGCGGCCTCGGGCTCGTCAGCCGTCAGCCGGTGCTCGCGGACGCGGACCGAGTGCTCGAACTTCCCTTTCCGGACGGCGATCGCGCGCATGGATTTCGATGCTACTCCTCGTCGAGCGGGTTGAAGAGCAGGCCGGTCAGGACCTTCGGGAAGAAGTACGTCGACTTGGGCGGCATCACCTCGCCGGCGGCCGCGATGTCCCGGATCTGCTGGACGGGGACTGCGCCGGTGAAGAAGCGCGGCGTCGACGTCCTTGTCGACGATGCGCTGCCTGGCCTCGGCGAAGTTGCGCGAGTAGTCGAGCCCGTTGAAGTGCGAGATGTCGTCGTCGGTCATCCCCAGCGGGCCCTTGAGGAGCATGGTCTCGAGCACGGCGGTGTCAGGCGGCTAGCCCCGAGCGGCCCGGGCGGGCGCGCGTCGCCTGTTCAGCGTGAGGCGGTAGCCCTGCTTGGAATGCAGTCGACGTAGCCGAGCTGGATGGCTCGCCGTCCGGCGTGGGCTCGAGGTCGTCGAGGTCGATCGGCTCGACGTCCCAGTCGCGCTTGAGCGCGGCGCCCAGCGCCTGCTGGCGCGGCAGTCCTTGAGGTCGGTCAGCAGCCGATGGGTGGGGAAGACGGTCAGGCCTGGGTCCTTGAGGGAGACGAGGCAGGCGAGCACGTAGCGGTGCGGCCCCTCGCCCCGATCTCCTCGGCGTAGACGCGCGCGGTCTCGTAGCGGTGGTGGCCGTCGGCGATCAGCAGCTCGGCGCGCGAGCCGCCGTGAAGCCCCTCCGTCGGGTCGGCGACCCGCCAGAGCCGGTGGCGGGTGCCGTCGGCGTCGGTGACGTCGGCGAAGGGCTCGCCTTCGGCCTTCGAGAAGATCGACGTCCGGTCGTCGTGCAGGCAGAAGATGGGGGAGAGGTTCGCCTTCGTCGCGCGCGTGAGGTCGAGGCGGTCCTCCTTGGGGCCGGGATGCGTGCGCTCGTGCGGGCGGATGCGGCCGGCGCCGTACTCCTCGACGCGCACGCGCGCGAAGAAGCCGGTGCGCGTGTAGGCCTTGCCGTCGGGGCCGGTGTAGTCCTGGACGAGGACCCAGAACGCGGGCTCCTCGTCGCGGACGAGCGTTCCGTCGGCGCGCCAGCGGGCGAAGGTCGTGGCCGCGTGGCCGTAGGGATCGTCGCCCAGCGGGAGGTCGATCTCGACGACGTTGTGCTCGCTGCGCGCTGAGCGGGGCGCGCTGCTCGGGGTCGATCACGTCGTACGGCGGCGCGCACGACGTCCTCGATGTGGCTGTTGGTCGGGTCGTAGTGGAGGGCCCGCAGGGGCTGGACGTCGGCCATGGCGGCGAAGCTAGTACGTCGGGACCGGGGCGGATGGCGGGTTGTGGGGGTGGTGAGTGTGTGTGAGTGTGTGGATTGTGGGGGGGGGGGGGTGTGGTGGGGGGGGGTGGGATGGCGGCGGGGTGGCGGCGGGGGTGGGTGAGCGGCGGCGCAAGCGGCGGGTGATGATGCGATGGATGTGCGCTTCGGGGCGTGGTGAGCGTCGCTGGCCTACGGCTCGGGGTGCTCGTTCGCGCAGCTGCTGGTCGTCGCGGTGATCTCGGGGCGGCGGACATCGGCTTCCGGCGCGGGGCGCGTGCCTGAAGGCGCTGTCGCCGGAGGAGCTGCTGCGCGCCAACGGCGGTTCGAGTCACGACCTGGACGGCGACGGCGCTGGGCCGCCGTTGGGTGGGGCGGCGATCGGGATCTTCGGGCCGGTCGTGACGGTGGTGGCGAACGCGGTGTCTTCCTGCTGTCGGCGTCGGGATCCGGCGGGTCGGCGGGGACGAGCCGGGCCGGCGCGGTCGGCGGCCGCCGAGCGCGCGATCTGCTCGCGGGCTGGCGGTACATCGTCGCGAGCCCGGGCTGCGCTCGCTGTTCCTCAACACGGTGCTGGTGAACGGGCTGATCCTGGCGACCGCGCCGCTGCTGGCCGTGCTGATGCTGCGCGACCTGGCTTCGCGCCGTGGCAGTACGGGCTGGCCTTCGCCGCCCGGCTCGGCGGGCTGCTTGGCGCGGCGCTGGCCCAGGGTCGTCGCGGCGTACGGCCGCGACCGGTCCTGCGCGTGGCCGGGACGCTGCGCGCGGGCTGGGCGTCGGGCTCGACTTCGTCGGCCCGGGCTGGGCGGGGCTCGTCCTGGTCATGGCAGCTCGGGATGATCGTCTGCATCGGCGTCTTCAACCCGGTCTTCTCGACCTATGAGACGCGTCCGATCGCGTCGCCCGCGTCCTGGCCGCCTGGTCGGTCTCCAACAACGCGACGGTGGCCGTCATGATCGCGGCGTGGGGCGGGCTGGCGGCGCTGACCAGCCGCGGCGCGATCGCGACGGCCGCGTGCTCATGCTCGCGACGCCACTGCTGCTGCGTCGCCCGGCGCCGGCTGCTGCTGCGATTGGACCCACGCCACCGCCGCCACCACGATCACCACGCCCGCGACCTGCGGCGCGCTGAGCACCTGGTCGAGCAGCGGCCAGGCGACGATGCTCGCGATCACCGGCTCGAGCGTCGCCACCACTCCGACCCGCGCCGACGGCAGGTGGCGCAGGGCGGTGAAGAGCAGGATGAACGGGACCAACGTCCCCACCACCCCGACGCCGAGCCCCAGCGCGATGTGCTCCGCGTCGTCGAAGAGCGCGAACGGAAAGGTCCACGGCGGCCGGGCGATCACCCACACGAGGCTGCAGAACCCGAAGCCCCACACCAGCGTCGTGCGCGCGTCCAGCGTCCGCCCTGCCTTCTCGGACGCGGTCAGGTTGATCGCGAAGGTCACCATCGCCGCGACCGCCCACAGCAGTCCGACGCCGTCGATGCCGTGCGCGTCGTAGGCCTTCACGACGAAGAAGGACCCGATCACGCTGAGCACACAGGCGCCCCAGAGCGCCGGCGCGGCCTTGGCTCCCCTGAAGATGCGGAGGACGATCAGGATCAGCAGGGGCGCGAGGTACTGGATCGTCAGCGCCACGCCGATGTCCAGTCGAGCGATCGCCGCGAAGTACGTCGACTGCACCGCCGCGAGCCCGAAGATCCCGACGACCGCCAGCTGCGGCACGTCCGTGCGATGCACCCTCAGCAGCTCCCGGTTCGAGGTCGCCAGCCATGCCACCAGCAGCACGAAGGCCAGCACCGACCGCAGCTCCGTCAGATGCCACGCGCTCACCCCGTCATCCAGCAGCACCCGCGCCATCACCCCGCTGATCGCGAACAGCGCCGCCCCCGTCGCCGTCAGCGCGTATCCGAGCTTCGGCGAGCGGTTCACCACGGCGGCATTCAGAGCGTCCGGCCGTGACCGTTCTCGGCCTCGACCACGTCCAGATCGCAGCGCCCCCGGGCTGCGAGCCCGAGGCACGGCGCTTCTTCGGCGACCTGCTCGGGCTGGCCGAGATCGAGAAGCCCGAACCGCTGCGCGCCCGCGGCGGCGCCTGGTTCGCCCTCGGCGACGCCCACCAGCTTCACGTCGGCGTCGAGACGCCCTTCACACCGGCGCGCAAGGCCCATCCGGCGCTGCGCGTTGCCGTCCTTCGACGCCCTCTGCGCGCGTCTGGCCGCCGCCGGGGTCGCCGTCACGCCGGACGCCTCGATCCCGGGAGGTCCGCCGCGCCTACATCCACGACCCGTTCGGCAATCGCCTCGAGCTCGTGGACTCGGTTCCGCCGCACTAAAAGGGGAACGTGCGTTCTGGGTACGAGGATCTCAAGCTGAGCAGGCCATGCACGGCTGCGCCGGTACTTCCCAGCCGCGGTCACGCAATGGGACCACCTGCCGGGCTTCGAGAAGCACGCTGACGTCGGCGTCCTCGCCGGCCGGATGAGCAAGCGGAGGGTCTCAATGGGGACGAGAAGTGCGAGCTGGTGTGCGCCAACTGTCACGCGCTCCGTACAATTGGCCGTCGAAGCGGGGCGTAGCGCAGCCTGGTAGCGCGCAGCGTTTGGGACGCTGAGGCCGCGGGTTCGAATCCCGCCGCCCCGATCTTCGTTTGCGTGGCTCGGCTGCAAGTGCCCGCGGGTGCCGACCCACCGGGAGATCCTCAGAGGGGCCGCGGTCGGCGTGGGCGCGCTCGGTGCGGAGTGCCTGGCCGCGCCCGCCCACGGCCGCCGGGAAGCGCGACCGCGTGGCGATCATCGGCGCGGGTGCGGGCGGCGTGGCCGCCGCCTACTTCCTCGCCGGCACGCTTCGACGTCGACCTCTTCGAGGCGCGATCGCGGATCGGCGGCCACTGCGATTCGCGGGTGATCGAGCACCGGGGCACGGCGGTCACCGTCGATCTCGGCGCGCAGTTCTTCCATCCCGACACGCACCCGATCTACGTCACGCTGCTCGAGGAGCTGGGCCTCTACGACCCCGAGCACCCCGACGTCGACGCCAGACGCACGGGTCCCGGGCAGCCTGTGCATCTTCCGGACGGCCGGGGGCGGCCCGCCGCTCTTCTCGTCGTCGCACCCGCTCGAGACGCTGCAGAGCGCGCTCGACGTTCGCGCACGTTCACCCAACTCGCGCGGCAGGCGGTGCTGTCGGACATGTCGTGGGAGACCACCGTCGACGCAGTGGATCGCGTAGCCTGCCGCTGGAGCCGGCGTTCAAGAACGACGTCCTGTACCCGTGGATCACGGCGACGATCGGGTGCTCGCGCGGCGACGCGCGGCGCGCGTCGGCGCGCTCGATCCTGCAGACGTTCGCGCTGGCGTTCCCGGCCGACCTCGCTCGAGGGCGCCACCACGTACACCTCGAAGATCGGCCTGCAGGGGAACCTGCAGCGGCATGCTGGACCGCGAGCCCGGCCGTCCGGGTGCACCGCCGCGCGCCTGCCCGGGCCCTGACGCCGCGAGCCGCGGCGGCTGGTTCGCTGCGGACGCCGGCGGGCCGGCAGGGGCCGTACCGGTACGTGGTGTTGAACGCGCCTCCGCGCGCCGGCCGCGAGCTGCTGCGTCCGCTGCCCGCCTTCGCCGACGTCACCGCGCTGCTCGACGTGTACCGGTACTTCGACTCGCGCCTGCTGGTCCACACCGACCCGGCCTACATGCACCGCGATCGCGGCAACTGGGCGGCCTACAACGCCGGGGTCGACGGTCGCGAGTGCGAGGGCAGCGCCTGGCTCGGCGCTCTGCAGGAGACGCTGCCTCGGGCGCGACCGTCGACGTGTTCAAGTCGTGGGCCCAGCGCCGGCGCGCCGACCCGGAGCACATCCTCCTGGAGCGGCGCTTCAAGCACCCGCTGATCAGCCCGCTCGACGATCGAGGCCGCCCGCGCCCTGCGTCCGCTCCAGGGCCGAAAAGGCCTGTACTTCAGCGGCCAGTACACCACCGGCATGGACCTGCAGGAGTCGGCGCTCTACTCGGCCATGCAGGTGGCCGAGGCGCTGGCGCCGCGCAGCCGGACGCTGGCGTCGCTGCGGACGCGGATGAGGGCCACGGGCTCGACGGGATCTCCTACGACCTCTAGGGCGAGCAGCCGACCGGTCGCGCGGCGGTAGCGGTCCGGCGCGGCCGGGTCGCCGTAGAGCTGGATCGCCTGGTTGGCGGCGACGGCGAAGGCCTCCAGCTCGAAGACGAGCTGGGCGGGGTCGGTGTCGGGGTCGAGGTCGCCGGCCTCGATCGCTGCGCGGACGTCGGCCTCGAGCACGCGGTGCCAGCGGGCCAGTGCCGCGGCGACGGCGTCGCGGACCGGCCCGGGCCGGCCGTCGAACTCGGGGGACGCGCCGGCGAGGAAGCAGCCGCCCGGGAAGCACGGCTCGGACAGGTAGGCGATGCGCGTCTCGCACAGGGCGCGCAGGCGGGGGAGGCCGGGCGCGGCGTCGGCTGCGGGCCGCCACACGGTGTCGGTGAAGATCTCGACGCCGCGCTCGACGGCGGCGAGCTGGAGCGCCTCCTTGGAGCCGAACGGGCCGACGACGCCGGCCTTGCTCATCGACAAGTCGTCGGCGAGCGCGCCGATGGTCAGTCCCTCGAGGCCGGAGATCGAGGCGACGTCGACGGCATGGGCGAGGATCGCCTGGCGTGTTCCGGCGGCGGCGGCGACGGAGCGGCGGGGACTCATGCGAGGAAGACTAGCTTAGCGAACGATCGTCTGCTAAATATCCAGAGATGCACATCCGCCGCCTCGGCTTCGCCGGCCTGCACCTGACCTCGGGCGAGGACTCGCTCGTGATCGACGCCATGACCACGCTCGGGTCGATGACCCGCTTCGTCGGGGAGGCGCGGGAAGCGCTTCCCGAGTCGCCGCCCGCGCGGCTCGGCCTCGTCACCCACCTGCACCGCGACCACGCCGACGCGGGCGCGCTGCGCGCCGCGGGCGTCCAGCGCGTCCTGCGCCCCGCTCCGTTCCCCGGCGACGGGCTGCAGACGATCGGCTGTGCGGAGGCCGAGGCCGAGCTCGAGGGTTTCGAGCAGCAGGTGGTCGACACGTGGGAGACGGTGACCGACGGGCCGTTCTCGATCACCGCCGTCCCGGCGTCCGACGGCTTCGGTGACCCACAGGTCTCCTGGGTCGTCGAAGCGGACGGGACGCGCATCCTGCACGCCGGCGACACCCTCTTCCACGGGTGGTGGTGGCTGATCGGCATGCGCTGCGGGCCGATCGACGTCGCCTTCCTCCCCGTCAACGGCGCGGTCGCCGACCTCCCGCACCGCCAGCCGCCCTCGCCGCTGCCCGCGTGCATGGACCCGGAGCAGGCCGCCGTCGCCGCGTCGCTCGTGCGTGCCGGCGTCGCCGTCCCGATCCACTACGGCGCGATCCACTGCCCGCCCGTCTACGCCCAGGTCGACGACCCGGCCGGCAGCTTCGAGCGCGCAGCGGCGGCCGTCGGCGTCGAGGCGCTCGTGGTCGCGCCCGGCGACGCGGTCACTCCGCTCGCGTCATCTCCAGCAGCTTGAGCACGGTGTTCCAGTTGCGGTCGGTGCCGAGCTTCGGGAGCTGCTTGCCGAGCAGCTTGCCCAGCGGCGAGTTCTGCATGCCGTTGGCGTAGTGGCAGTAGACCTCGCGGCCGGCGATCCGCACGCCCTCGGGATCGAGCTCGGCGTCCTCGAGCGCCTTCGCCGCGTCTGCCGGACAGCGCTCCGACAGGAACAGGACGTGCAGCTCCTTGCCGCCCGCCTCCGGATACGGGTTGTCGTCGACGACCTTGGCGAGCTGCTTGGCCGTCCGCACGATCACCGGCGTGTCGACGTCGAACCGCGTCGCGATCTCCTGCTGGAGGTCGCGCTCGAGCTGCGCCGGCTTCTTGGTCGACTGGAGCACGATGTTCCCGCTCGCGATCAGCGTCTGGACGTCGTTGTAGCCGAGCTCGGTGAGGTGCTCGCGCAGCGCCGGCATCGCGATCCGGTTGTGCTTGCCGACGTTGATCCCGCGCAGGAGGGCGATCTGTGGTGGCATGTGGCGATGGATCTTCGCGCACGCATGCGCGTCTTCGTCGACGACGTCGTCATCCCGGCCGAGGGAGAGGGTGACGACGCGCTCCCGCGCCTGAAGGATGCCGCCAAGCAGGCCGGGCTGTGGGCGCTCGGGCACCCCTCGGAGATCGGCGGCGGCGGGATCTCGCTACTCGACTTCGTCGCCCTGAACGAGTCGATCGGGCGCTCCGAGCTGGGTCAGTTCGCCGTCGGCAGCGTGACGATGCAGGACGCGATCATGCTGCACCGCTTCGGGACCCCCGAGCAGCAGGAGCGCTGGCTGCTGCCGATGGTCGCGGGCGAGCTCTACCCGAGCGTCGCGCTGACCGAGCCCGAGGTCGCCGGCAGCGATCCCACCCTGATCCGGACCACGGCCCGGTTGGACGGCGACGAGTGGGTCATCGACGGGCACAAGTGGTTCTGCACGGGCGCCGACCGCGCCGCCTACACGACCGTCTTCGCCCGCACCGAGCCCGACGCCCCGCGCCACCGCGCGATGTCGATGATCATCGTCCCCGCCGGGACGCCCGGCTTCGAGATCGTGCGCCGCATCCCGACCATGGGCGGGACCCACGGCGCCCACTGCGAGCTGCGCTTCACCGAGTGCCGCGTGCCGGTCGCGAACCTCCTCGGCGACCGCGGCCACGCGTTCGCCATCGCCCAGGCCCGTCTCGGCCCCGGCCGCATCTTCCACGCCATGCGCTGGCTGGGCCAGGCCCAGCGCGCCTTCGAGCTGATGCTCGCGCGCGCCAACGAGCGCTACGCCCACGGCTCCCTGCTCGCCGAGAAGGGGGAGATCCGCCGCTACGTCGCCGAGTCCGCCGCCGACATCCAGGCCGCCCGCCTGCTCACCCTCGACGCCGCCCGCGCGCTCGACGCCGGCGGCGACGCCCGCGTCCAGATCGCGCTCGTCAAGGTCCGCGGCGCGCAGATGCTCCACGACGTCATCGACCGCGCCATCCAGGTCCACGGCGCGCTCGGGCTCACCGCCGACCTGCCGCTGGAGCGCATGTACCGCGAGGCTCGCTACGCCCGCATCTACGACGGCCCGGACGAGGTGCACCGCGACTCCGTCGCTCGGCGCATCCTCGCCAACCCCGACGCCGTCCCGTGGGCGTAGGCGTGGACGGGAGGGCTCAGAGGACGACGAAGCAGATCGCCACGAAGTGGCAGACCGCGGCGCCGATGACGAACGCGTGGAAGATCTCGTGGAAGCCGAAGGTGAGCGGCCACGGGTCCGGGCGCTGGCGGGCGTAGACGACGGCGCCGAGCGTGTAGAGCACCCCGCCGACCGCGATCAGGACGAACGGGGCGACGCCGAGCCGCGTGAGGATCTGGGGCGTGGCGACGACCGCGACCCACCCGAGCCCGACGTACAGGGCGGCCTGCAGCCAGCGAGGCGCGTCGATCCAGGCGAGTGAGAACGCGACGCCCGCGACCGCGCCGAGCCAGACGACGGTCAGGACCGTCACCTGCAGGACGCCGTCGAGCACGAGCATCCCGACGGGCGTGTAGGAGGCCGCGATGAAGACGAAGATGGTCGAGTGGTCGATGCGGCGCAGCAGGGGCCGCCAGCGGGCGTCCCAGCGCCAGCGGTGGTAGGTGGCCGAGCCGGCGAACAGGGCGACGAGGCCGAATCCGTAGATGCTTGCGGCGACGCGGCCGCCGGGGCGGTCGGCCAGGGCGATGAGCGTGATCGCGGCGGCGGCGGCGAACGGCACCGCCCACAGGTGCGACACCCCGCGCAGGAGAGGCGGTGTCTCCATGTGCACAGAGCGTACGCTGATTGCAGCGATGGAGCTCACGATCGACGAGCTGGCCCGCGAGACGGGCATGACCGTGCGCAACATCCGCTCGCACGCGTCGCGCGGATTGCTGCCGCCGCCCGCGGTGCGCGCACGCACCGGCTACTACAGCGCCGACCACGTCGCGCGCCTGAAGCTGATCCTCGAACTGCAGGCGGCCGGGCACTCGCTGGCCGGCATCAAGCACCTGCTCAGCCGCACCGACGGGTCGACCGCGGAGGACGTCCTGGGCTTCGCACGCTCGATGCTCGCCCCGTTCGAGGACGAGACGCCGGAGATCGTCGAGGAGGACGAGCTCCAGGCGCGGTTCGGCGAGGATCCCAAGCTCCGCCACAAGGCGCTCAAGCTCGGGCTGATCGTCGACCTCGGCGGCGGGCGCTTCGAGGTCCCGTCGCCGGCGCTGCTGCGCGCGGGCGACCTGCTCCAGCAGCTCGGGGTCGAGCCGGAGCGCGCGCTCGCCCTGCTGGAGTCCATCTCGCGCTCGACGGACTCGATCGCCGAGCAGTTCGTGAAGCTGTTCCTGGAGCGCTTCTGGAAAGGCAACACCTCCGATCTCGGCGAGGTGCAGGTCGCGCTCGACCAGCTGCGCCCGCTCGCCACCGAGGCCGTCGTCGCCCTCTTCCAGCAGCGCATGACCCGGCGGACCGAGAAGGCCTTCTCGCGTGCGCTCGAGCGCAAGTAACACCGCCGGCTACGAGGCGCCGATCGGCCTGACCGCCGACCCGGTCGTCTTCTCGCTCACCCAGGACGGACTGGCCGTCCTGCTCGCGCGCCGGCTCGAGCCGCCCCAGCGCGGATGGTTCGCGCTGCCCGGCGGCTTCGTCGGCGCGGGGGAGTCCCCGGCGGCGACCGCGGAGCGCAAGCTGCGCGAGAAGACGGGCGTCGGCTCCGTGCACCTCGAGCAGCTGCGGACCTACGCGGAGCCGGACCGCGATCCGCGCGGCTGGCTGCCGTCGGTCGCCTACCTGGCGCTCGTCCCGCCGGAGGCGCTGCAGGGCGCCCCGCCCGAGCGTGAGGCGAGCTGGCACGCCGTCGACGACCTCCCCGAGCTCGCCCTCGACCACGCGGTGATCGTCGACGACGGCCTGTGGCGGCTGCGGGCGCGGGTCGCCGACAAGGCGTGGTTCGTGCGCGTCGCGGGCGGCCTGCTCCCCGAGCAGTTCACGCTCTCGGAGGCCCAGCGGCTGTATGAGGCGCTGCGCGGCGAGCCCGTCGACGCGGCCAACTTCCGCCGCGACGTGCGCGCCACGGGCCTGCTGAAGGAGACGGACCGCACCGTCCGCGACGGCCCCGGCCGCCCGGGAAGGGTCTACACGCGTGCGTGAGCTGCGCGCCGGCGCGCTGGTCGCCCGCTTCGAGGAGACCGCCTCGATGGTGTGCGCGTCGCTGACCCACGACGGGCAGGAGCTGCTCGGCCTGCGCGAGGGGCTCGAGGCCTACGTCGAGCGCGGTAAGACGATGGGGATCCCGTTGCTGCATCCGTGGGCGAACCGGCTCTCCGGCTACGCGTACGGCGAGGTGAAGCTCGAGCGGGATGCGCCCGGCGTGCGCGACGACGGCGACGGCCACCCGATCCACGGCCTCGTCCACGGACACGCCGCCTTCGAGGTCGTCGCCCACGACGAGACCTCGCTGCGCGCGCGGCTCGACTTCGGCGCCCATCCGGAGTGGCTGCGGTCCTTCCCGTACCCGCACACGCTCGAGGTCGCCGTCCACCTGCGCCCCG
Source organism: uncultured Solirubrobacteraceae bacterium (assembly GCA_963740765.1). Lineage (GTDB taxonomy): Bacteria > Actinomycetota > Thermoleophilia > Solirubrobacterales > Solirubrobacteraceae > DATLGB01. Next base: position 399,302 of record CAVUFN010000010.1, read on the forward strand.
ACGGCCTGACCCACCGCACCACGCTCACCAACACCGGCGTCATCCCGGTCCCGGTCAGCTTCGGCTGGCACCCGTACTTCGCCGCGCCGCACGAGCCGGTCGACGAGCCATCGTCCCGCACCGAGTTCACGGTCGGACGCGTGACGCTGTCCTTCCTCGACGGCTACACGCACGCGCACCTGTTCTCACCGCCGGACGGGGACATCGTCGCCTTCGAGCCGATGACCGCGCCGGTCGACGCCCTGCGCACCGGGATCGGCCTGCGGCACGTCGCGCCGGGCGCGGCGTTCAGCGCCGCATTCCGGGTAGGGGTATCGGCGTGATCACCGACGACCTCGAAGCCCTCGACGCCCCCGCCGCCGCCATCGCCGGCGCGCTCGACCCCGTCATGCACAGCCCGGCGAAGCCCCTGCTGCGGGGGGACTGGCTCGGGCACGCTGTGCACCCGCTGCTGTCCGACGTCCCCATCGGGACGTTCACCAGCGCGCTGTTGCTCGACCTGCTCGGCGCCGACGCGGACGCCGCCGCCACGCTGCTGGGCATCGGCGTCGCCTCCGTGCCCGCGGTCGCCATCACCGGGTGGTCGGACTGGCACGAGGAGGAGGCGAAGTCGTCGGCGATCCGCCGCTCGGGCATCGTCCACGCGGTCCTCAACATCGCCGGCGCCGGCCTGCAGATCGCCTCGCTGGCGGCGCGCCGCGACGGCGCGCGCGGCCGCGGCACGGCGCTGACGATGGCCGGGCTCGGCCTCACCGGCGCGGCCGGCTGGCTCGGCGGGCACCTCACGTACGCCAAGGGATCACGCGTGGAGACGGACGCCCCTGCCGGCCCTCACCTTTGACGACGGGCCCGACCCGGAGTGGACGCCGCGGGTGCTGGATGCCCTGGCGCGCGCAGGTGCTCGGGCGACGTTCTTCCCGCTGTCCCCGCGTGCAGCCGCCTATCCGGAGCTGATCGCCCGGATCGCGGCCGACGGGCACGCGCTCGGCCTGCACGGCTGGGCGCACCTCAAGCATCCGGAGTCGACGCAGCCGGACGTGGCCGCGGACACCATCCGGGCGCTCGCCGTCTTCGACCCGAAGCCGCGCTGGTGGCGCTTCCCCTACGGCATGGCGGCGCCGTGGTCGCACGCCCTCGCCGCGGAGCACGGCCTCGACGTCGTGTACTGGACCCACGACACGCACGACTGGCGCGGTGACGACGCGGCGACGATGCACGCCGACCTAGGGGACCTCGCGGACGATGCCATCGTCCTCATGCACGACGCGCTCGGCCCGGGCGTCCGCCGGTCCGGGTGCGCGGAGACGGTGGCGCTGACCGAGCGGCTCCTGGCCGAAGGCCACTCCAGCGTGACATTGGACGAGCTCGGAGCCGGGTAGCGGCCCCGTCGTGGCTCTCGCACCGACCTCGCTTCGCTCGGAAGATCACCTGGAGCGCATCGCCGCCGGCGCGGCCGAGCGCGACCGCGCCCCCGGCGTCCCGCCCTTCCCGCACGACGCCATCGCCGCCCTGCGGGACGCCGGCCTGCTCGAGCCCATCACGGCGCTGCCCGAGCAGCTCGCTGCGGTGCGCGCCGTGTCCCGCGCCGACGGCAGCGTCGGGCGCATCTTCGACGGGCACGTCAACGCGCAGGAGCGGCTCGGCCTGAGCGAGTTCGACGGCCTGCTCGGCGTGTGGGGCGCCGACCCGGCGCCCGGTGAGGGCGACCCGGCCCGCGTGACCGGCGACGCCGTGCACGGCGTGAAGACCTTCTGCTCCGGCGCCGGCGGGCTCGACCGCGCGCTGGTCCTGATCGAGGGCGAGCTCGTCCACGTCGATCTCGCCGAGCACGCCACGGTCGACGAGTCCTGGTACCGCAGCGCCGGGCTGCGCGCGTCCGCCTCCCACCGGGTCGAGTTCGACGGGGCCCGGGTGCTCGGCGTCGTCGGGCCGATCGGCGCGCTGCCGTGGTTCCCGCGCGACGCCGTCCGCACGACCGCCACCTGGGCGGGCCTGGCCGACGCCGCCTTCGCCGCGGCGCTGGACACGCTGCGCGCCAAGGCGGTCACCGACCTCACCGCGCTGGCGGTCGGCCGCATGCGCACGCAGATGACGACGATCGATCTGTGGATGGCGGAGGCGGCGCGCTCGGAGGCGCCGACGCCGGCATTTGCGACCCACCTGCGCGACGCGGTCTCCAGCGCGTGCCGCGCGCTGCTCGACGAAGCGGTGCGGGCCACCGGCTCGCGGCCGCTCGCCACCGGCGACGCCCTGGACCGCGCCAAGCGCGACCTCGACGTCTTCCTGCTGCAACATCGCCTCGACCCGCTGGTCGCGCGCGCCGGCCGTGCGGAGCTCGAATGAGGAATCCCGTGGAGGAGTTCGAGGCGCAGTACCGAGAGTCCGCGGACCCCTGGGACTACGAGGGATCGGAGTACGAGCAGGCCAAGTACGACCGCACCATCGCCGCGCTCGGCGACCGGACCTATCCCTTCGGCCTCGAGCTGGGCGCGTCGATCGGGGTGCTGACGGAGCGGCTCGCGCGGCGCTGCGGGCGGCTGATCACCCTCGAGCCGGCGCCGACCGCCGTCGAGCAGGCCCGCCGCCGGGTGGCCGCGATCGGCAACGTCGACGTCCGCCTCGGCAGCGCCCCCGAGGACCTGCCGGAGTGGCGCTTCGACCTCGTCGTCTGCTCGGAGGTCCTCTACTACTTCTCACGCGACGAGCTCACCCCGCTGCTCGACGCCCTGGAGGCCCGGATGCCCCGTGCCGGCACGCTGCTGCACGTCAGCTGGCGGGGCCGGGGGACGCACCAGCTGACCGGCGACGAGGTCCGCGACGAGCTGCTCGCCCGCGCGGCCCTCGTGCGCGTCCACCACGAGACGCACGACCGCTACGTGCTCGACCGCTTCGAGCGCCGGTGATCGTCGTCGTCGGCGGCGGGCCGGCCGGGCACGCGGCGATCAGCGCCTATCGCGAGGCGGGCGGCGAGGACCAGATCGTCATGGTCACCGACGACGACCGGCCGCCCTACAACCGCCCGGCGCTCACCAAGGCGTTCCTGCGTGGCGAGACGAGCGAGGAGGACCTGCCGCTGGACGCCCTCGATCGCGTCGAGGTGGTGCACGCCACGGCCACGCGGCTCGACCCCGACGCGCGCGTCGTCCACCTCGACAACGGCCGGGAGCTGCCGTACCGCGGCTGCGTCCTCGCCACGGGCGCGGCGCCGAAGCGCGTCGACGGCACCTTCGCGATCCGCCAGGCGAGCGACGCGATCGCCCTCCGCGACGCTGCGCCGGAGCGGGTGACGGTGGTCGGCACGGGCTTCATCGGCTGCGAGGCGGCGGCGTCGCTGGCCATGGGCGGCGCGCGGGTGACGGTGCTGGGCATGGAGGACGTCCCGCTCCAGACGCGCCTCGGCCGCGCGGCGGGCGAGCGCATCGCCGCGATGCTCGAGGCGCTCGGCGTCGAGCTGCGGATGGGGGAGGCGGTCGAGGACTTCGACGCGCTCGACGGGACGGTGGTGCTGGCGCTGGGCGTCACGCCGCGCGCCGAGCTGGCACGCGCCGCCGGGCTGCGCCTGAGCGAGGACGGCGCCGCGATCGCCGTCGACATCGCCCTGCGCACGACCGCCGACGGCGTCTACGCCTGCGGTGACGTCGCCGCGGCCCAGCACCCCGCCGCGGGGCGCCCGCTGCGCGTCGAGCACTGGGGCGACGCGCTCTCCCAGGGCTGGGCGGCCGGTCGCCGGCTGGCGGGCGATGACAGCGCCGCGTGGGACGTCGTCCCCGGCTTCTGGTCGACCATCGGCGACGAGACGCTCAAGTACGCGGCGTGGGGGGACGGCTTCGCGCGCGACGAGCTGGCCGACCATGGGGACGGCGCCTGGACGGTCTGGTACTACGACGCCGACGACACGCTCGTCGGCGCCCTGTGCCACGACCGCGACGACGACTACCAGCGCGCACAGCGGGAGCTCGCCGCCCCATGAGAGCCGTCGTCGTCGTCCCGGCTCACAACGAGGAGGAGACCATCGGCGCGTGCCTGCGCGCGCTGGCCGCGCAGGACGGCGTCGACGACTTCGCCGTTGTGCTCGTCCTCAACCGCTGCACGGACGGCACGGAGGCGGCAGCGCGCGCCGCCGGCGCCGGCCTCGACCTGCGCATCGTCCAGGGCCCGGGCGGCGGCCCCGGACCCGCCCGCCGCGTCGGCATGGACCTGGCTGCTGCCTGGCTCGAGCCCGCCGGGCTGATCGCTTCCACCGACGCGGACACGGTCGTCGCGTCGGATTGGCTCGCCCGCCAGCTCGACGCCGTCGCGGAGGGCGCCGACGCCGTCGGCGGTTTCATCGACCTCGGCGACCACGACCTCCCGGCCGCCGTCCTCGCGGACCGCGACCGCCGCGCCGCCGAACGCCTCACCGCGGTCCTCGCTCACACCCCGAGCGCGGAGCACCATCACTTCGCCGGTGCGTCGATGTCCCTGACCGCGGGCGCCTACCTGCGCATCGGCGGGATCGAGCCGCTCGCCACCCTCGAGGACGAGGCGCTCGAGCGCGCGCTGCGCGCCCACGGCCTGCGCGTCGACCGGTTGCTCTCCGTCCGGGTGCGCACGTCGGCGCGCCTGAGCGGCCGCGCCTCCGCCGGCCTCGCCCACGACCTCGCCGCCGCCAGCCGCGCCCTGGGTCAGCCGAGCGCGGCGAGCAGCTCGTCGGCATCCGTCTCGTCGTCGTCGTCGAGCTCGACGGCGCGGGCGTAGGCGGCGCGCGCCTCGAACGTCTCCCCGAGCGAGGCCGCGGCGACGCCGAACCAGCGCCACGCCCACGCGTTGCACGGACTGATCTCCGTGTAGTGGCGCAGGTGGCGGTACGCCTCGGCGTGGCGGCCGGCCGCGTGCAGCGTGTAGCCGAGCCCGTAGTGGGCCATGGCGTCGCCCGCCTGCAGGCAGCCGAGCCACAGGGCCAGCGCCTCGCGGCCGGTCGCGCCGAGCGCCTCCTCGAAGTAGACGCGGTTGATGGACGGCCCGGCACCGAACAGCGCGCGGGCGGCGAGGACGACCTCCCCCGCGGACACGTCGGCCAGGCCCAGGACCGGGACGTCGAAGCGCGGGCCGCCGAACAGGGCCGGTTCGGCCTCGGGGTCGAACTCCGAATAGCCGAGCACCTTGAAGCCGACCACGCGGTCGCCGTCGCGCAGGAAGCCGAGGGCCTCGCACGCGGCCTCCCAGCTTCCGGGCGGCTGGCCCTCGTCGACGCGGCCGAACTCGAGCGCGACCAGCCAGTCGAGCATGGGGATGTGGTTGAGGTACAGCCGCGGTCGCTCCATGCGATCCGAGTCGCGCGGGACGGCCGGAACCTGACCGGGATTGCCGCCGGCCGAAATCGGACACCCCGCTGACATGGCGGGTCCGGTGGAGAAGGTGATCGAGCAGCGGCTCGAGAGCGCGACGCAGGTCGACGGGCCGAGCCCGTCCTTGATGAAGGTCATCGGCCCGTTCTGGGCCGCGGCGTCCGATCTCTACTTCCGGGCGGAGTTCGAGGGCTGGGAGCGGCTGCCCGACGGCCCGTGCCTGCTCGTCAGCGTCCACGCCGGCGCGGCGCTGACGATCGACGCGTGGGTCTTCGTCTACGGGTGGCACCGCCACTTCGACGGCGAGCGGATCCTGCACGGCACCGCGCACGACGTCCTCATGACCGCGCCGCTGCTGGGCGACTACTTCAAGGCCTCCGGCGTCATCCCGGCGTCACGCGAGGGCGTCACCGCCGCGCTGGACTGCGGCCACGACGTGATCGTCTGGCCGGGCGGCGAGCAGGACTCGATGCGCAACTGGCGCCGCCGCGACGAGGTCGTCCTCGCCGGCCGCCGCGGCTTCGTCAAGCAGGCCATCAACTCCGGCGTCCCGATCGTCCCCGTCGCCACCACGGGCGGCAGCGACTCCGTCTTCGTCCTCTCCGAAGGCCGCTGGATCGCCGGCGCGCTGGACAAGGTCGGCGGCATCGCCGGCAAGCTCCGGGCGGCCACGCTGCCGATCGTGGCGGGCGTCCCGTTCGGGATCACGCCGCAGGTCCTCCCGGCCCACATCCCGCTGCCGACGAAGCTGCGCTACGAGATCCTCGACCCGGTCGACATCGACCCGGACCCCGACCGCGTGGACGACGACGAGTACGTCAACGCCAAGTACGACGAGGTCGAGCGGGCGCTGCAGGGCGGCGTCGACCGGCTCGCGAAGCGCCGCCGCTTCCCCATCCTCGGTTAGGGTCGGCGGCCGTGCCCGCCGTCAGCCCGACCTACCGCTTCGCGATGGCCGCCTCCACACCGGCGGTGCGCTGGTGGGGACGGATGGACGTCTCCGGCCTCGAGCACCTGCCCGAGGACGGCCCGCTCCTGCTGGCGGGCAACCACGACTCCTACTGGGACCCGGTGGCGATCGGCATCGCCGGCCTCCCGCGCCGCCAGATCAAGGCGCTGGCGAAGTCGTCGCTGTGGAAGCCCGGCCTGGGGAAGATCCTCGACGGCATGGGCCAGATCCCGATCCAGCGCGGCAAGCAGGACGAGGGCGCGCTCGCCCGCGCGATCGAGGAGCTGCGGGCCGGCGCCTGCATCGGCATCTTCCCCGAGGGGACGCGCTCGCTCGGCCGCGAGCTGCGCGCCCGGTCCGGCCTCGGCCGCCTCGCCGCCGCCGTGCCCGAGGCGGAGATCCGCTGCGTGGTCGTCACCGGCACCACGAGCATCCCGCGCTTCCCCCGCGATCGCCCCCGCGTCCGGGTCCGCTTCTTCACGCCCGAGGGCGGCGGTCTGCAGGACGGCGAGGACCCCGGCGCGCTGCCCGTCCGGCTGCTGGAGGAGATCCGCCGCGAGGCTCCACGCGTCCGGGCCGGGCGTAAGCTCAGGGACGCAGAGTCCCCGTAGCTCAGCTGGATAGAGCGGCTGCCTTCTAAGCAGCGGGTCGCAGGTTCGAGTCCTGCCGGGGACGTCGTCCGTGCGGCCTGCAGCCTCGAGGGCCGGCGGCAAGGGCGTAGTTCGGGTTGTGTCGGTCCGCTCGGTGATGGATGTTGACCTGCGTGCGGTTGGAGAGGGCCAGCGTGCCTCATTTCAAGTCCTTCAGGTGCACACGAGACGGTCGCTCTCGATTCAGTCGAGAGGACATCGCATCGGCGAGCTCAATTGGGCGCGCTATCACCACCCTTTGAGTGCGCCCCACCGGCCGCTGCTGCTTTCAGGCGAAAGCGGTAGCCGCCTGACAGAAGCGTCCTGCCGCCGAGGATGAGTCAACCGGCTTCCGCCGAACCGAGGCGGTGAAGTCCCCGGGTGTGGAAGACTCGCTGGGTTGACGACGCCGGGGGGATGGGGATGACACGTTCACGCAGGATTGTCGCGACGCTCGTCTGCTGTGGCGCGGGGTGCGCTGCACTCGTGGGCCAAGCCTGGGGAGACAAGGTCTTTCACGAGAGCTACCGCGATGAAGGAGCCATCGTCTTTGATGACTTCTGCGGCGTGGAGGGTCTCATCGTGAGAGATGAATTCGTCCTCGACGGAAAGGTCCGCGCGGTCTCGCGTGGTCGCGACGGGGCCACCTACTTCGCGGAGCACTTCAGGGAGACCGAGCTCATCACCAACCTGGAGAACGGCAAGACAGTCAGTCAGTCGACCACGACGAACGGGAAGGACCTGAAGGTCACCGACAACCGCGACGGCACGTTGACGATCCTCTCCAAGGCCACGGGCAACCAGGTGGTGTACGGAGCCGACGGCGTCGCGATCGCGCGGAACCCAGGGCAGATCAGGCTGGAGTTGTTGATCGATGATGGCGGCACGCCGACCGATCCTTTCGACGACGAGTTCATCTCCGGGTCACTCGTCAGGGGATCGACGGGCCGCAGCGACGACGTCTGCGCAGCCATCGTGGCCGCCCTCAGCTAGAGGCACTGCGCTCGAAATACGCGGGTGATCCAGCGAGTCGCGAGCACCGCATCGCGAGAGCGATGTAGCCGTAGATGCGCGGCCTCGGCGCCGCTAGCAAAGTCACTAATGGTGACTTCTGCTTTGAGGCAATAGGAGCAGTGGAGACTCGGCGGTTTTGGCATCTATTGGATGCCAAATTCGCCAGGCCCCGTCCACGCGATACCGCGGTTCACGTAAACCGCAGCGCTTTCGCTATTGCCTCAAAGCGACATCCAAGCGCTCGGCGATCGAACCCACCGAAACTCTGAATATGTCCGACTTCGGGTGGGTTCGGCGCCGGCGGCCCTGGCTGTCGCAACCGCCGCCTGAAAGCAACAGCGGACGGCTCGTCCCTTCGGTCCGACCTCGTGGCCCCTCGGCGTCCAGTTGGTGCGGACGCCTGGCCGCCTGAACGGACGGCGTCGACGGCGCCGGTTAGGCGGGGGCGGCGGCGGTGTCCGCCGGCGTGGCGGGACGCTCCAGCAGCTCGTACTCGGCGGGATCGAACTGGGCCACGCGGCGGTGGTACTCGCGCATCGACCAGGGCCAGTTGGTGGTGATGCGGCCGGACTGGTCGCGGTACCAGGAGTCACACTCGGTCCAGGCCGTGCCGTTGAAGGCGTCCTGCACCTCGCGGTCCAGCGCGGCCTCGACGTCGGGACGGACCGCCACCGCGGCGGCGTCGCGCGTGCGGACGTGGACGAGCGCCTGGCGGATGTAGGCCGCTTGCTGCTCGAGGTACCAGATGATCGAGCCGCCGCTGGTGTTCGTGTTCGGCCCGTACATGATGAACAGCGACGGGAAGCCGGGCACGGCCATGCCGAGGTGCGCGTGGGGGCCGTCGGCCCAGGCATCGGTCTCCAGGGAGCGGCCGCCGGCGCCCTCGATCGCCATCGGGAACATGAAGCGCTGGGTCTGGAAGCCGGTGCCCCAGATGATGCAGTCGGCGTCGTGGTGGCGGCCGTCCTCGGTGACGATCCCGGTCGCGTCGACGGCGGTGATCGACTGGTCGACGACCTCGACGTTGGGCCGGGTGAGGGCGGGCAGCCAGTGCGAGCTGAACAGGACCCGCTTGCAGCCGAACGTGTAGTGCGGCCAGACCTTCCTGCGGACGTCGGGGTGGCCGCGCAGCTGCCAGCGCATGAACAGCGACGCGCGCAGCGCGCCGACCCGCCCCAGCGTCCGCGGGTGGCGGATCATCTGGGTCAGCGACTCCGTGTAGCCGAACATGAAACCGCGCCGGAACAGCTGCAGGCCGGGGATCCAGCGGACCGCGCGCCTGAACCAGGGCGGGTACACGCGGTTCTGGCGCGGGTAGAACCAGTTGCCCGTCCGCTGGAACACGCTCAGCTTGGCCACCCGGGGCGCGATCTCGGGGACGAACTGGACGGCGGACGCGCCCGTCCCGACGACCGCGACGCGCTTGCCACTCAGGTCGTAGTCGTGGTCCCACTCCGCCGAGTGGAACGTCCGGCCCGCGAACGACTCGATGCCCGGGAGCTTCGGCCAGGCCGGCTGGTGCAGCTGACCGGTGGCGATGATGACCGCGTCCGCGTCCCACGCGCGCCCGTCCTCCGCCTCCACCGTCCACGTCGCGGTGGCGTCGTCGAACGCGCATCGCTCCACCCGCGTGCCCGCCGTCACCAGGCCGGCGACGCCGTGCTTGCTCGCGACGCCCCGGATGTAGCCGAGGATCTCGGGCTGCGGCGAGCACAGCTGCGGCCAGTCCTTGCGCTGCTCGTAGGAGTACGAGTACAGCTGGCTGGGGACGTCGCAGGCCGCGCCCGGATACGTGTTGTGCAGCCACGTCCCGCCGATGCCGCGAGCCGCGTCGAGGATCGTCACGTCGCTGATCCCGTGCCGGCGCAGCTCGATCGCCGCGGCGATGCCTCCGAACCCGGCTCCCACGATGACGACCCGCATGGGCCGACAGACTGCCACATCAGGCCGGCGCGGCGGCCTGCACCGCGGCGAGCAGCGCCCGGACGGAAGGGCGGTTGGCGTCGCGGGTGCGGGTGGCGGCGAACACCGTGCGGTGCACGTCACCGTCGGCGATCGGACGGACCGCGACGCCCGGCTCCTCCCACGAGCGGACCAGCTCGGGAAGGAGGCTGACCGCGAGGCCCTGGGCGACCAGCGTGAGGCAGACGCGGCCGTCGTTGGAGCGATGCCGGATGTCGGGATCGAAGGCGCCGAAGCGGCGGCAGGTGCGCACGCAGAGGTCGCTCCAGGCCATGTGGTCCAGACCGGTCGCCCACGGCTCGCCGCTGAGGTCGGCGATCCGGACCGGCCCCCCTTCCTGGGCGAGCGGGTGGTCGGCGGGGAGGATCACGCGCACCTCGTCGCGGAGCAGGTCGAGCCGCGTCAAGGACGGCGGCCGGGCGAGCGGCTGGGTGTCCCACTCGTCGGCGATGACGAGGTCGAAGTCGCCCCGCTCGAGCGCGGGCAGCGCCCACTCCGGCTCCGCCTCGATCAGCTCGCAGCGCAGCGCGGGCGCGCTGATCGCCAGCGCGGCCACGGCAGGCGCGGCCAGGTGGTGAGCGGCGGACTGGAAGGCGCCGATCCGCCCGCGGCCTGCGGGCGCGCCGTCCGCGGCGGCGAGCTCCGCCTCGGCCAGTTCCGCCCGGTCGAGCAGCACCTCGGCGTGGCCGACGAGGACGAGCGCGGCGTCGGTCAGGCGCACGCCGCGGCCCGCTCGCTCGAACAGCGGCTGCCCGGCCTCGCGCTCGAGCACCGCCAGCTGCTGCGACACCGCGGACGGCGTGTAGCGCAGCGCGTCGGCCACGGCAGCGATGGTGCCGCGGGCGTGCAGCTCGCGGAGCAGGCGGAGCCGGCGAAGGTCGAGCACTCGTTAGCGATGCTACCGGAACGGCGACAGAAATCAGCATCGCTTCTGCATGGTGGAGCGGCCATGATGGCGGCCGTGCCCGGCGTCCTCCTCTGCCTCGCCTCCGCCATCGCCTTTGGCGCGATGGGCATCTTCGGCAAGCTCGCCTACGGCGAGGGGGTGACGGTCGGGACGCTGCTGGCGGTGCGGTTCGGCCTCGCGGCGATCCTGTTCTGGGCGTTGGTCGCGGCCACGCGCTCGTGGCGGCGGCCGACCCGGCGCGACGCCGGACGCGCGCTGGCGCTCGGCGCCTTCGGCTACAGCCTGCAGGCCGGCCTGTTCTTCGTCGCCCTCGACCGCATGGACGCCTCGCTGCTGTCACTGCTGCTCTACACGTTCCCCGCCATGGTCGCCGTGGCCGCGGTCGTCCTGGGCCGGGAACAGTGGTCGCGCCGGACCGTGGCCGCGCTCGTCCTCGCGTCGGCCGGGTTGGTGCTGGTACTCGGCGGGGCCGGGCGCCTCGACGGCGTCGGCGTCCTGCTCGGGCTGGCGGCCGCCGCCACCTACACGACCTACATCCTCAGCTCCCAGGGCGTGGCCGGCCGCCTGCACCCGCTGGTCCTGAGCGCGCTGGTGTGCACGGGCGCCGCCGCCTCATTGACCACCGGCACGCTGGTGGTCGGGGACCTGCACCCGATCGCCGTCACCGCCACCGGCTGGAGCTGGCTGGCCGGCATCGCGGTCATCTCCACCGTCGCCGCGGTCGGGCTGTTCTTCGCCGGGCTCTCCCGCGTCGGCCCGACGCGCGCGTCGATCCTCTCGACGATCGAGCCGGTCACCACGGTCACCCTGGCCTTCCTCGTCTTCGGCGAGGCGCTGCAACCCCTCCAGCTGATGGGCGGCCTGCTCGTCCTTGGCGCGGTCGCGGCGCTGACCGTCCGGTTCCCGCCGCGCCGCGAGCCGCTCCCGGCATGACGGTCGCCGTCGTCGCCGGCGCGACCCGCGGGGCGGGCCGCGGCATCGCCACCGCGCTGGGGGAGGCCGCTGCAACCGTCTACTGCACGGGCCGCAGCACCCGCGGCCGGCGGTCGGAGTACGACCGGCCCGAGACGATCGAGGAGACCGCGGCACTGGTCGATGCCGCCGGCGGCACCGGCATCCCCGTCGCGGTGGACCACCTCGACGCGGACGCGGTGGCCGCGCTCGCCGCGCGCATCGACGCCGACCACGGCCGCCTGGACCTCCTCGTCAACGACATCTGGGGCGGCGAGCAGCTCTTCAGCTTCGGGACGCCGATGTGGGAGCACGACCTCGACAACGGGCTGCGGCTGCTGCGCCTGGCCGTCGAGACGCACCTGATCACCAGCCACCACCTGCTGCCGCTGCTGATCCGCACCCCGGGCGGCCTCGTCGTCGAGATGACCGACGGCACGCGGGCCTACAACGCCGAGCGCCTGCGCGTGAACGTCTTTTACGACCTCGCCAAGGCGTCCGTCCTGCGGCTCGCCTTCTCTCAGAACGAGGATCTCAGGCCCCATGGCTGCGCCGCCCTCGCGCTCACCCCGGGCTGGCTGCGCTCGGAGATGATGCTGGAGGCGTTCGGCGTCAGCGAGGACACCTGGCAGGACGCCAAGCAGCCGCACTTCGCCGCCATCTCCGAGAGCCCGCTGTTCGTCGGCCGCGCCGTCGCCGCGCTGGCCGCCGATCCGGACGTGGTGGCGACCCGCGGCGGGGGTTCGTTCTCGTCGGGCGAGCTCGCGCGCGCGTACGGGTTCACGGACACCGACGGCTCCCGGCCCGACTGCTGGCGCTACCTGGTCGAGGTCCAGGACGCCGGCCTCCCGGCCGATCCCACCGGCTACCGCTGACCCCGCCGCGTATGCTGAGGATCCCGGCCTCGGGGCCGCTCCCGGCAAGAGAAGGAAGGTCATGATGCGCATCCATCGCAAGGCCCTCGTCGTCCTGGCGACGTGCGTCAGCGCGCTCGCCGCGGCCGGTTGCGGCGCCAAGGGGGAGAGCAACGCATCGACGACCGCGGCCACGCCCGGTCCCACCCTCGCCGCGGAGACGCCGACGCCCACCCCGACGCCGACGGCCACGGCGACGCCGACCCCGTCGCCGACGCCCGAGCCCACCGAGGCCCCGGCCAGGGCGGGGGCCAAGCTCGCCGTCGAAGCCGATCCGACCGGGCAGCTCAAATACACGGAGACCACGCTGACGGCGAAGGCCGGGAACACGACGATCGACTTCACCAACAAGGCGCCCGTCCCGCACGACGTGGCGATCCGCAAGGACGGCGGGAAGCCGATCGTCACGACGGACGAGATCAGCGACGACACCACCACCGCCGACGTCAAGCTGGCAGCCGGCACCTACGAGTTCTACTGCACCGTTCCCGGCCACGAGCAGGCCGGCATGAAGGGAACCCTCACCGTCAAGTAGGGCATCCACCGGCCGCGGGTAGCCTCACGCCATGCGCGCGGGCATCGACCTCGGCGGGACGAAGATGCAGGCGATCGTCGTCGACGATGGCAACGACGTCCTCGGCCAGGCGCGGCTGCCGACGCCGACGGCCGGCGGGACGGACGCGGTCGTCGACAGCCTCGCCGAGTCGGTCCGCGAGGCGTGCGCCGACGCGGGTGTTGAGGCGTCGGCGCTGACCGGGATCGGCCTCGGCTCGCCCGGCGCGATCGACGAGGCGGCGGGCACCGTCGCCAACGCGAAGAACCTCCCGGGCTGGACGGCGGCGCCTGTGCCGGTGGCGGAGCAGCTCGCTTCGCGCCTCGGGGTCGGCGTCCCGGTCCGGATCGGCAACGACGTCGACGTCGCCACCAACGCCGAGTTCGTCCTCGGAGCCGCCGCGGAGCACGACTCGCTGCTCGGCGTCTTCTGGGGAACGGGCGTCGGCGGCGGCATCATCCTCGACGGCCGCCAGTGGAACGGCCGCGGCAGCGCCGGCGAGATCGGCCACATGGTCGTCGTCCAGGACGGGCGCACGTGCCCGTGCGGCCGGAAGGGCTGCATGGAGGCCTACGCCGGCCGCGGCGCGATGGAGGCCCGCGCCCGCCACCTGCACGTCGACAAGGGCCACAAGACCGTGCTGTTCGAGATCATGGAGGAGCGCGAGAAGGACCGCCTGTCCTCCGGCGTCTGGGCGCGCGCCCTCAAGCGCGACGACAAGCTGGCGATCGAGGTCGTCGAGGAGGCCGTGCAGGCGATCGGAACCGCCGCCGCGTCCGCCGTCAACCTGCTCGATCCGGCTGCCGTCGTCATCGGCGGCGGCATGGGCGTCCGCTTCGGCGAGCCGATGGCCGAGCGCCTGCGCTCGGCGATGCTCCCGCACCTGTTCCGCGACGACGATCCGCCCGCGATCCTGCTCGCGGGCCTCGGCGACCTCGGCGGCGCGCTGGGCGCCGCCCTGCTCGTCAGCTGATCGCGTCGCGCACGGCGGCGACCGTCGGCGCCGTCCCGAAGCCGGTCAAGCACCACGTCGCCCCGGCGGCCTCCCACGGCGCGGGGTCGGTCCCCGGCGGGTTGGTCACCGCGACCTCGAGGCCGTCGGGCAGCTCGGCGACGAGCTCGGCGAGCGCGTCCGGGCCGGGCAGGTCGATGGGGAAGAGGCCATCGTGGCGCGCGGCCCGGCGCAGCGGCCGACGGTTCGGGTAGCGCGCGGCGACCCAGATCGGGATCGGTTGCACGGGCGTCGGCTCGAACTCGCCGTCCCAGTAGCGCTTGACCGCGTCCAGGCCCTCGTCGAGCAGCTTCGCCCGCGCCCGCATGTCGCCCTCCTCGCCGAAGCGCGCCGGGTCGAACTCCTCCGTGTTCTCGCTGCCGACCCCGACGCCGAGCACGAGCCGCCCGCCGCCCAGCAGCCGGTCCAGCGTCACCGTCTCGCGCGCGAGCTGGTGGGGACGGCGGCGCGGCAGCGGCGTCACCAGCGGCCCGGTGACGACCCGCGACGTCGTCATCGCGATCGCCGCCATCGTCACCCACGGGTCTGCGATCTCCCGCACGGGGTCGCGGTAGGCGACGTGGTCCCACAGGAAGAAGCCGTCCCAGCCGGCCGCCTCGGCCTCGGCGGCCAGCTCCGCAACGACCCGCGGGTCGCTCAGCTCCCCGAACGGCGCGACGAAGATCCCGCGACGGCTCATCGCACGTGTTCTAGCGTCCGGCGCAGGATGGACGCCGCGCTGGAGCAGCTGATCGTGGACCGGCTGGCCGCCGGCGAGCTGGGGGAGACCGCGGCCGACTACGTGCTGGCGGCGTGCGAGGGAGCGGCTGCGCTCGAGCAGGCGGTCGGCGGTGCGGCGCCGGAACGCGCACCGTCGGACCCGCAGCTGTCGCTCACCGAGCACGACCTCGGCGTCTACCTGGCCTCGCTCGGCGTCCAGGGCTTCCGCGGGGTGGGCAAGCGCGTGGACCTGGCGCTGAACCCGGGACCGGGATTGACGATCGTCGTCGGCCGCAACGGCTCGGGCAAGTCGTCCTTCGCGGAAGGGCTCGAGCTGCTCATGACGGGCGCGAACTCGCGCTGGGCGTCGCGCACGAAGGCGTGGTCGGAGGGCTGGCAGAACCTGCACTTCGACGGCGAGACGGTGCTCGAGGCGCAGCTGCAGGTCGAGGGTGAGCAGGGCGCCACGCGGCTGCGGCGCGCGTGGGACCACGGCGCGCCGCTGGGGGTGGGCGGTGCGGGTTGCGAGGTGACCACCGGCGACGGGACGCCGACGTCACTCGACGGCCTCGGCTGGACCGCCGCGCTCTCGCGCTACCGGCCGTTTCTGAGCTTCAACGAGCTCGGCTCGATGTTCGACGAGCAGAAGCGCATGTACGACGCGCTGTCGGCGATCCTCGGGCTCGACGACGTGGACGCGCTCGCGGAGACGCTGCGCCAGGCCCGGCTGCAGCGCGACAAGCTCGCCAAGGCGGGCAAGGCGGAAGCGGCCGCGTTCGGGCCGCTCCTGGACGGACTGGACGACCCGCGCGCCGAGACGGTGCGCGCCGCGCTGGGCGCGGCCGACCTCGAGGCGGTGGAGGCGGCGGTGACGGGCACCGACGAGGTCGGCGATCTCACCGCCCTGCGCGCGCTCGCCGGTCTGACGATGCCGGGCGAGCCCGAGCTCGACGAGCGGCTGGCCGCCCTGGACACCGCCCGCGCGGAGCTCGAGGCCGTGCGCGACACGGACGCGGGACGTGCCGCCAGCGTCAGCCGGCTGCTCTCGACCGCCCTCGCGCACCACGAGCACCACGCCGGCACGGACTGCCCCGTGTGCGGGACCAGCGGCGCGCTCGGCGACGACTGGCGCTCGCACGCGGTGAAGGAGATCACGCGCCTGGACCACGAGGCGCGCGCCGTCGAGGCGGCGCGCGCCGCTGCGGCCGCCGCGCGGCGGCGGGTCGGCGACCTGCTGCCGGCCTCCCCGCCGGGCGCCGTCGCCGCCGCGCGCACGCTCGGCCTCGACCCGGCCGAGCTCGAGATCGCCTGGGACCGCTGGCGCGACGAGCGCGATCAGGTCGACGACCCCAGCTCCACCGTGCGGCTGCGGGACACCGTCGCCCGGTTGCGACGCGCCGCCGACGCGCTGGCCGTCCGGGCGCAGGTGGAGCTCGACCACCGCGAGGACGCATGGCGGCCCGTCGCCCGCCGGCTCGCCGAATGGCTGCCGACCGCCCGCGCCGCACGGGACGCCGAAGCCGCGCGCAAGGACCTCAAGGCGGCCGAGGACTGGGTCAAGGCCGCCGCCACGGACCTGCGCGCCGAGCGGCTCGCCCCGATCGCGGACGCGGCGCGCGCCAACTGGGAGCTGTTGCGCCAGGAGTCCAACATCAGCGTCGCGGGCTTCCGCCTCACCGCCTCGGGGACCCAGAAGCGCGCCGAGATCGACGTGCGGGTCGACGACTCCGAGGCGTCGGCGATCGGCGTCATGAGCCAGGGCGAGCTGCACGCGCTCGCCGTCTCCGTCTTCCTGCCGCGCGCCGCGCTGCCCGAGAGCCCGTTCCGCTTCGCGGTCATCGACGACCCCGTCCAGTCGATGGACCCGGCCAAGGTCGACGGCCTCGCGCGCGCGCTGGCGCGAGCGGCCGGCCGGCGCCAGGTGATCGTGTTCACCCACGACGAGCGCCTCACCACCGCGACCCGGCGCCTGGGCATCGACGCGACCGTGCTCGAGGTCACGCGCCAGCCCGGGTCGGTGGTCGGCATCCGCCCCGGCCTGGACCCGATCGAGCGCTATCTCGACGACGCCCGAGCCCTCGAGCTGAGCGACGTCCCGGCCGCGGTCGTCGCCCGGGTCCTGCCGGGCCTGTGCCGCGGCGCGCTCGAGGCCGCCGCGCTGCTCGCGGTCCGCCGCCGCCGGCTCGCCCGCGGGGACGCGCACGCGGCGATCGACGCCGCCCTCGGCGACGCCACCAAGCTCTACCCGCGCCTCGCGCTCGCGCTGTTCGACGACAGCGCCAAGCACGGCGAGGTCCTCAAGCGC
The DNA here is from genome assembly GCA_963740765.1 of uncultured Solirubrobacteraceae bacterium. Lineage (GTDB taxonomy): Bacteria > Actinomycetota > Thermoleophilia > Solirubrobacterales > Solirubrobacteraceae > DATLGB01. Next base: position 416,524 of record CAVUFN010000010.1, read on the forward strand.
GTCAACAACAAGTGGGGCCCGAAGGCCGGCGACGCGGTCAAGGCCGCCAACGCCGGCGTCCACGAGACGGTCGCGATCGACGTGCGCGAGATCGAGCGCGTGGCCCGCGGCGTCGCTGCGCTCACATGACCCCGGAGCGGCTGCTCGCGGAGGCGCGTGCGCTCGTCGACCGTGGGCCGGTCGGCCTGTGGCCGCGCGCCGCCGCCCTCTGCGCCCGCCGCGCCCTCGAGGAGACACTCGACCAGCTGTGGCGCGCCCGGGCCCCGGGTCTGGAGCATGCCAGTGTCCGCGCGCAGCTGATCAGCCTCGAGGCGCACGTCCACGACGCCGACCTGGCGGGCGACGTCGCCTTCACCTACGCCGCCCTCTCCGACGCCTGCCACCACCACGACTACGAGCTGACCCCGACCGCCACGGAGCTCCGTGCGCGCTTCGCCGTCGTCGAGCGGCTGATCGAGCGCGTCGATCACCTGGCTCCCGTCTAAGACCTCAAACGGGTCTTTGTACACCGGGCCAAAGCGGCCTGGCCCGCGGGCCGGAAGGCTTCGGACCCAATGAGACTGGTGATCGGGATCGTGCGGCCGGAGAAGGTCAACGACGTGCTGCGGGCGCTCTACAACGCGGAGGTCAGGGGCATCTCGCTGTCGCGGGTGCAGGGTCACGGCGGGGAGCTCGAGCGGGTCGAGACCTACCGCGGGGTGACCGTGCAGGTGGGGATGGAGGACAAGGCGCGCTTCGAGATCGCCGTGTCCGACGCCTACGTGCAGCCGGCCATCGACGCGCTCTGCGAGGGGGGCCGGACGGGCGAGGTGGGGGACGGCAAGATCTTCGTCGTGCCGCTGGAGCGCGTGGTGCGCATCCGGACCGGCGAGGAGGACGTCGCCGCCGTGACCCCGGTGACCGCGTGATCTCCGCCGGAGACACCGCCTGGATGCTCGCGGCCACGGCCCTGGTGCTGCTGATGACGCCGGCGCTCGGGCTCTTCTACGCCGGCCTGGTGCGCGAGAAGAACACGCTGAACACCTTCATGATGAGCGCCGCCGCGCTCTCCGTCGCCACGATCACCTGGGCGCTGATCGGCTACAGCCTCGCCTTCGGCGGCGACGGCGCCCTCATCGGCAGCCTCGACCACGCGTTCATGCACGACGTCGGCCTGACCGCGCGCGCGGGGACGAAGATCCCGCACCTGCTGTTCTTCGCGTTCCAGGCGACGTTCTGCATCATCACGACGGCCCTGGTGTCCGGCGCCGTCGTCGAGCGGATGCGCTTCGTCCCGTTCCTGATCTTCAGCGCGCTCTGGTCCGTCCTCGTCTACGCCGTCCTCGCGCACTGGGCCTTCGGCGGCGGCTGGCTGATGGCCGGCGGGACGCTCGACTTCGCGGGCGGCGTCCCGGTCGAGATGGGGTCGGGCTTCAGCGCCCTGGCCGCCGCGCTCGTGGTCGGCGCCCGCAAGGACTACGGCCGCCAGGCGCTGCTGCCCCACAACACCCTGTTCGTCCTGCTCGGTGCCGGGCTGCTGTGGTTCGGCTGGTTCGGCTTCAACGGCGGCAGCGCGTTCGGGGTCAACGACGCGGGCGTGCTCGCTTTCGTCAACACCCTGCTGACCCCGGCCGCGACGCTCGGCGTCTGGATGGTGCTCGACCTGATCCGCGGGCGGCAGGTGACCGCCATCGGCGCTGCCACCGCGATCGTGGTCGGCTGCGTCGGCATCACCCCGGCCGCCGGCTTGATCAGCCCGGGATGGGCGCTCGTGCTCGGCGTCGTCGCCGCGCTGCCCAGCTACGCGGTCATCCTCCTGCGGCCGCGTAGCCGGGTCGACGAGACGCTGGACGTCCTCGCCGCCCACGGCGTCGCCGGCTTCACGGGCATCCTCTTCATCGGCTTCTTCGCGCAGGAGAGCTGGAACGGGATCTCCGACGGCGCCCTGTACGGCAACCTCGCCCAGCTCGGCGACCAGGCGCTCGCGACGCTGGCCGCCCCCGCCTACGCGTTCGGGATGACCTTCGTGCTGCTCAAGCTCCTCGGCGCCCTGATGCCGCTGCGCGCGACCGCGCACGAGGAGGCGATCGGGATGGACGAGATCTGCCACGGGGAGGAGGCGTACCCGAGCGGCGAGGGCGCGGTGCTGGTCATGACGGAGCCACGGGCCAAGCACCAGGAGCCGCGCGTCGCAACGCCGGTTTGAGAATTACCGCAAGTCTCGTAGTTCGCCTACGTTTCCAGCCACCATGCTCGCGCGACGCGGAACGACCGCCCTTGCCCTCCTTCTCGCCCTGACAGTTGCTGCTGCCGCCCTGCTGACCCGCGGGGAGCCCGCCGGGGCGGGGCCGGTCGACCCTGTCTTCGCGAGCCTGCTCGACGAGTCCCTCAGCCCCGCCGCGGGCACGACCGACGGGGCCTGCCAGGCCTCGCTGCGCCCCGGTGCCGCGGGCGTCGCGACCAAGAGGGTCGACGCACCGACCGGCCTCGGCCAGCTGCGCGCCACGCTCACCGGCGGTGATGGCAGTGACTTCGACGTCGCCGTCTTCGAGCCGGGTGGCACCGCCGCCCTGGCGTCCGCCGAGCTGGGCTCCACCGAGTCCTCCGAGGGCTTCACCAAGGACGGCGGGCCGCTGACGGTGCAGGTCTGCCGCGTCTCCGGCACGGCCGAGAGCGTCCCCGTCGCCCTCGAGATCGCCGGCGTGCCGGGCGACGCGAAGGCCCTGCGCGCCGACCCGCCGCAGCTCGTCGACGTCAAGACGCCCACGCGCGCCGCCAAGGACAGCCTCATGCGCCTCGGCCTGGACCTGACCGAGCACGCGGGCGCCAGGAGCGTCGGCGTCGTCGTGCACAGCGAGGACGATCGCGACGAGCTGCGCCGCGCCGGCCTCGACTTCGACGTCATCGTCCCCGACCTCGTCAAGCAGGGCGTCCTCGAGCGCCGCACCGAGGCGCGCCGTGCCGCGAGCACGCGGGCGGCGCTGCCCAGCGGGCACGCCGACACGTACCGGCGCCTGGCCGATTACAACGCCGAGATGAAGCAGCTGGCCGCGGACAACCCGGGCCTCGTCCGCACCTTCACGCTGCCCAACAAGACGTGGCTGGGCAAGCAGGTCATGGGGATCGAGATCACCAAGGACGTCAACGCGACCGATGGCAAGCCGGTCTTCCTGAACATGGGCGTCCACCACTCGCGCGAGTGGCCCGCCGGCGAGATGCCGATGGAGTGGGCGTACGAGCTGGTCAAGGGCTACAAGGCCGGTGACCCGCGCGTGAAGAAGATCGTCGAGTCGAGCCGCAACACGATCGTCCCGATCGTCAACCCGGACGGCTTCAACGCCTCCCGCGAGGCAGCGGAGGTCAGCGGCGGCGCCGGCGGCCGCGACGAGAGCGTCGAGGACACCGCCTACATCGTGTCCGGCGCGGCCAACGGCGGCGAGTACCGCCGCAAGAACTGCCGCCTGCCCGATGACTCCGACGCCGGCAACTGCGCCACGTCGGCCGGCCTCGCCGAGCCGGGCGTCGATCCCAACCGCAACTACGGCCAGTTCTGGGGCGGCCCGGGCTCCGACACCAACCCCGCCACCCAGACCTACCGCGGCAAGGCGCCGTTCTCCGAGCCCGAGTCCCGCAACGTCCAGGACTACGTCGCCAAGCACCACGTGATGTCGCTGATCACCAACCACACGACGGCGGCGCTCGTGCTGCGCGCGCCGGGCCTCGCCTCGCTGGGCGACCCCGTCGACGAGGACAAGGGCTACAAGGCGCTCGGTGACGACATGGCCAGGGAGAACGGCTACTTCTCCCAGAAGAGCTTCGAGCTCTACGACACGACGGGCACGACGGAGGACTGGACCTACAACGCCACGGGCGGGTTCGGCTTCACCATCGAGATCTACTGCGGAGCGCCCAATTACGCGACGGGCGACTGTGACGACCCGGCCTTCCACCCGACCTTCGCGACCGGCGTCACCAAGGAGTGGGAGGGCGACAACGACGTCGCCAACCACACCAACGACCCCGGCCCGAACAAGGGCTACGACGGCAAGGGCATGCGCGAGGCGTACTACATCGCCGCCGAGAGCGCGATCGACCGCCAGCGCCACAGCCTCCTGACCGGCAGCGCCCCCGCGGGCGCCACGCTGCGGCTGGCGAAGTCGTTCACGACGGAGACCTCCCCGCAGGCCGACGGCAAGCCGATCACCTTCGAGGACAAGCTCGACACGACGATGACGGTGCCCGCCAGCGGCGACTTCGAGTGGGACATCAACCCGTCGACGCGGCCGATCGTGGCCAAGGCCCGCGGCAAGGAGGGCGCCGGCCAGCCGAGTCCGGAGGAGACCACGACCGGCGGCCCGGCCGGCTCGTCGGAGACCGAGGACGACCCCGACGACGGCGCCGCGACGCCCCAGGGCGACTCGAGCCTGCCGCTGACCACGGCCAACTACAACGACCATCCCTTCGCGATCCCGGCGACGGGGGACAACGCCGGCGTCGGCATCGCCGTGACCTGGAACACGCCGGCGTCCGACTGGGACATCGAGCTCTTCGAGGACGTCGACGGGGACGGGAAGTCCGGCCCGGGCGACAAGTCGATCGGGACGTCGGCCAACGGTGCCACCAACGAGGAGCAGGTCTCGATCGCCAGCCCGGACGGCCAGACGGCGCTGACGCCCGGCAAGAAGTACGTGCTGCGCGTGGTGAACTTCCTGGCCGGCGAGGACTACACGGTCAAGAAGACCTACGTGGGCTTCCAGCCCTTCACGCCGGCCAAGACGGAGAGCTGGACGCTGACCTGCGAGGCGGGCGGCAAGGTGCTGCAGACCTCCACCGTCACGATCGGGCGCGGGGAGAAGAAGACGCCGGAGCTGGGCGCCTGCTTCCGGGCCGGCGGCATCACGCCGGCGACGCCGGGCCCGGGCGGCAGTGGTCAGAAGGTGCAGCTGAAGTTCACCGGCCTGCGTCTGAAGCCCAACAAGCAGCGCCGCATCCGCTTCCGCATCGAATGCCCCCAGGCCGCGCCCGCGAACTGCAAGGGGCGCTTCCGGCTCGTGACCAAGCTCAAGCGCAAGATCCGCTTCGTGGCCAGCCGCCGCTTCGCGATCAAGCCCGGGGCCTCGCGGATCGTCAACCCGAAGGTCCGCCGCCGGGTCTACAAGGCGCTCAAGCGCGGTAAGCGGATCCGGCTGCGGGTGCGGCTGACCGGGTCGGCGGGCAAGTCCGGCTACGAGGTCGTCACCAAGAACTTCAGGGCGCTGAAGCGGCCGAAGCGGAAGTAGCCGGGCGTCGTGTCAGGATCGGGGTCCGTGCCGCGACCCCGATCCTGTGCTCCACGTCCACCGCGCTGAGCGAGCCGACGGGCTCGTCGCCGCACTCGGCGACCTGCTCGCGGTCCCGCCCGAGGATCCGCTCGCGACCGAGGTCGTCTCGGTGCCCTCGCGCGGCATCGAGCGCTGGCTGGCCCAGACGCTGTCGCTGCGCTTCGGCGTGTGCGCGAACGTCGCGTTCCCGACGCCGTACCGGGTGGTCGCGGGCGCGGTCGCACAGGCCTGCGGCGTCGATCCCGAGGCGGACCCGTGGCGGCCCGAGCGCAGCGCCTGGTCGCTGCTGGAGACCGTGGAGGCCTCCCTGGAGGAGCCCTGGCTGGAGCGGCTGCGCAAGTACCTCGGAGCGCCGGGCGACGAGATCCGCCGCGCCCGCCGCCTGAGCGTCGTCCGCCACCTGGCCGACCTGTTCGACCGCTACGCGCTGCACCGCCCGGACGTGGTGCGGGGGTGGGCGGAGGGCGCGGGCGAGCACTGGCAGGCCGAGCTGTGGCGGGCGCTGCGGGCGCGGATCGGCACACCCGGCCCCGCGGAGCGCCTGGCCACCGCGACCGCGGCGCTGCGGGACGGCATCGCGGTCGACCTGCCCGCGCGGCTCGCGGTGTTCGGCCTGACCCGCCTGCCCGCCGGCCATCTCGACGTCCTCGCCGCGCTGGCCACCCACCGCGACGTCCACCTGCTCCTGCTGCACCCGTCCCCGCCGCTGTGGGACAAGCTCGCCGGTACGGGCGACGTGGTCCTGCGCCGCGAGGACCCGACCGCGCTGGCGCCGACCCACCCGCTGCTCGCATCGTGGGGCCGGGACGCCCGCGAGATGCAGCTCGTCCTCGCCCGCACCCCGCACGTGGACCACCACCATGCGGTCGAGCACCCGGCCGACACGCTGCTCGCGCGCCTGCAGTCCGACATCCGCGCGGACCGCGCACCGAGCCTCGAGCAGCAGCTGCCCGACCGCAGCCTCGAGGTGCACGCCTGCCATGGCCGCGGCCGCCAGGTCGAGGTTCTGCGCGACGCGGTCCTGCACCTGCTGGAGGACGATCCGACGCTCGAGCCGCGCGACGTGATCGTCATGTGCCCGGACGTGGAGGCGTTCGCGCCGCTGATCCAGGCCACCTTCGGAACCGCCGAGGCCGGCTCGGACCGCGACCTGCGGGTGCGGCTGGCCGACCGCTCGCTGCGCCAGACCAACCCGGTGCTGGGCGTCGTCGCCGCGCTGCTCGAGCTGGCGGGTGCGCGGGTGACGGCCAGCCAGGTGCTCGACCTCGCCGACCGCGAACCCGTGCGCCGCCGCTTCCGGCTCTCCGACGACGACCTTGCCCGGCTCCAGGCCTGGATCGCCGAGAGCGGGACGCGCTGGGGCCTCGACCAGGAGCACCGCGCGCCCTACGGGGTCGACAACACGGCCGGAGGCACGTGGCGGTTCGGGCTCGACCGCTTGCTCGCCGGCGTGACGATGACCGAGGACGGCCGGCGCCTGGTCCACGGCGTCCTGCCGCTCGACGACGTCGACAGCGGGGCGATCGACCTCGCGGGCCGCTACACGGAGCTGCTCTCGCGCCTGCACGCGACGATCGACGCGCTGCAGGTCCCCAAGCCGATCGCCGCCTGGGCGCAGGCGCTGGCCGACGCCGCGGACGCGTTCGCCTCCGTCAGCGGCCGGGACGGCTGGCAGCGCGCGGAGTTGCAGCGCATCCTCGACGACGTCGCAAATTCGGCCCACCCCATCCCCGAGAGCGGCCGCTCGCTGGCGCTGCCCGAGGTCCGCGCGCTGCTGGCCGACCGGCTCCGGGGCCGCCCGACGCGGGCCAACTTCCGCACCGGGCACCTGACCGTCTGCACGCTCGTGCCGATGCGCTCGGTCCCGCACCGCGTCGTCTGCCTGCTGGGCCTCGACGACGGCGTCTTCCCGCGCAAGGCGCCGCGCGACGGGGACGATCTGATGCTCGAGAACCCGCGCGTCGGGGAGCGCGACCCGCGCGCCGAGGACCGCCAGCTGCTCCTGGACGCGCTGCTCGCCGCGCGCGACAAGGTCGTCATCACCTACTCGGGCAACGACGAGCGCACCAACGCCGTGCGGCCGCCGGCGGTGCCGGTCGGCGAGCTGCTGGACGTCGTGGGGGAGGGCGTGGTCATCCGCCATCCGCTGCAGCCGTTCGACCCGCGCAACTTCGAGTCGGGCGCGCTGATCTCCGGCACGCCGTGGGGCTTCGAGGCCGCCACGCTGCAGGGCGCGCGGGCGCTGCAGGCACCGCGCTCGGAGCCGCCGCCGTTCCTGGCCGCGCCGCTGGAGGCGACGCCCGAGCGGGTCGTCGAGCTCGCCGACCTCGTGCGCTTCGTCGAGCATCCCGTACGCCGCTTCCTCCGCGCCCGGCTGGAGGTCGACCTGCGCGACTTCTCACGCGAGGTCGCCGACGGCTTGTCCGTGGAGCTCGACGCGCTGGAGCGCTGGGGGGTGGGGGACCGGCTGCTGGCGGCCCGGCTCGGCGGCGTCGACGCGCGCGGAGCGCGCCTCGCCGAGGTGGCGCGGGGCCAGCTGCCGCCGGGCTACCTGGGCGCGCCCGCGGTGCTGCTGGCCGAGCCGGTCGTGGAGCGGCTCGTCGCCGAGGCCGGCACCGAGCCGGCGAGCTCGGTCGACGTCGACGTGGAGCTACCGGACGGGCGGGTGGTGCGCGGCACGATCCCGGACGTGTGCGGCACCGAGCTGCGCACCGTCACCTTCTCGCGCATGGGCCCGAAGGCGCGCATCGTCGCCTGGACGCGGCTGCTCGCCCTGAGCGCCGCGTTCCCAGGTCAGGGGTACACGGCGCGGGTGATCGCCAAGGCCGAGCGGGGCGACGGCATCAGCGTCAAGGAGCTGCGCGCGCTGGACGCGGAGACGTCCCGGCGCCACCTCGCCGACCTGGTCGCGCTCTACGACGAGGGGATGCGCAGGCCGCTCCCGCTGGCGTGCAAGACGTCGGCGGCCTGGGCCGCGGGCGACGAGACCAAGGCCGCACAGGCCTGGACGACCGACTTCGAGTTCCCCAACGAGGACGACGACGTCGAGCACCGCCGCGTCTACGGGGGACGGCGCCCGTGGGCCGAGCTGCGCGACGACCCGGAGTTCGACGAGCTCGCGCACCGCCTGTGGGACCCGCTGCTCGAGCACGAGGAGCCCGAGGCGTGACCGACTCGGCCTTCGACCTCGCCGGGGACCTGCCCGAGGGCACCACGGTGCTCGAGGCCAGCGCCGGCACCGGCAAGACGTACACGATCGCCGGGCTTGCGGCGCGCTACGTGGCCGACGGCGTCCCGCTCGACCGGCTGTTGCTGGTCACCTTCACCCGGATGGCCACGGGCGAGCTGCGCGAGCGCGTGCGGGCGCGGCTGACGCAGGTCGCGCACGGGCTGGCCGGGGAGCGGGTCGAGCCCGATCCGGTGGTCGACGTCCTGCGCGCCCGTCCCGACCGCGACGCTGTGCTCATCCGTCTGCGCAGCGCGGTCGCCGACTTCGACGCCGCCACGATCGCCACCACCCACGCGTTCTGCCAGGAGATGCTCGGCGGGCTCGGGATCGCGGGCGACCTGGGGCCGGACTTCAGCTTCGTCGAGGAGGTGCGCGACCTGCGCTCGGAGGTCGTCGACGACCTCTACGTGCAGCTGCTCGCCGCGCGCGAGGACCGGTCGGGTGCACTGGAGTACCTGGACGCGAAGACGATCGCGCGCGTCGCCATCGACAACCCGGTCACCCCGCTCGTGGCGCCGCACGGCGACCTCGCGCGCAAGCGCGTGCGCCTGGCCGTCGCCACGCGCAAGCGGCTCGAGGAGCGCAAGGCGCGCATGGGCATCGTCACCTACGACGATCTGATCACGCTGCTGGCGGGGGCGCTGCGCAACTCGCCGGAGGCGGTCGCGCTGCTGCACGACCGCTACGACGTCGTTCTGGTCGACGAGTTCCAGGACACCGACCCGACGCAGTGGGAGATCCTGCAGGCGGCGTTCGGGGACCGCCGCCTGGTCCTGATCGGCGACCCCAAGCAGGCGATCTACGCGTTTCGCGGCGCGGACGTGTTCGCCTACCTGGACGCGGCCGGCTCGGCGACCCGCGCGACCCTCGACGTCAACCACCGCTCCGACCAGCGGCTGATCGAAGCCTACGACGCGCTCTTCGACGGGGTCCGGCTCGGCCACCCCGAGATCGCGTACCTGCCCGTCACCGCCAAGCACACGGAGCCGCGGCTGACCGGCGTCCCGTCGCCGGCGGCGCTGCGGGTGCGGATCGTCCCGCGCGTCGATCTCGACGAGCTGACCGCGCGCGGCTACGCGAAGGTGGGGCCGGCGCGCGAGCACGTCGCCACCGACGTGGCGGCCGACATCGCCGCGCTGCTGTCCTGCGAGACGGCGCGGATCGGCGAGGACCGGGTCAAGCCCGGCGACGTCGCCGTGCTGGTCAACATCAACCGGCGCGCCGCCGAGGTCCGCGACGCGTTGCAGGCGGCGGGCATCCCGGCGGTCATCAACGGGGCGGGCAGCGTGTTCGGCTCAGAGCCCGCGCAGGAGTGGCTGCGGCTGCTGGAGGCCCTGGAGCGCCCCAGCCACAACCTGCGCGCCCACGCCGCGGCCCTGACCTGCTTCCTCGGCTACTCGGCGCAGGAGGTGGCGGAGGCCGGCGAGGCGACGTGGGCCGCGGTCCACGACAAGCTGCACGACTGGGCGCGCGTGCTGCGCTCGGACGGGGTCGCGACCCTGCTCGAGACCATCACTGCGGGCGAGGCGCTGAGCGGGCGGGTGCTGGCGGAGGTCGGTGGCGAGCGCCGCCTGACCGACATCCGTCACGTCGGCGAGCTGCTGCACGCGGCCGTCGCCGCCGAGGGCCTGGGGACCACGGCGCTGACGGTCTGGCTGCGGCGGCGCATCCTCGAGGCGTGGGAGGACTCCGGCAACGAGGACCGCAGCCGCCGGCTGGAGTCCGACGCCCAGGCCGTGCAGGTCCTCACCGTGCACCGCTCCAAGGGGCTCGAGTTCCCGATCGTCTACCTCCCGTTCATGTGGGACCCGGGCCGCAAGGAGGAGCGCGACCCGCCCGTGGTCTTCCACGACGAGAACGGCAAGCGGACGCTCGACGTGACCATGTACGGCCGCGACTACGCCGCCCACCGCGACCGCTGGCGCGACGAGGAGCGCGGGGAGGACCTGCGGCTGCTCTACGTCGCCCTCACCCGCGCCAAGCACCAGGCCGTCGTGTGGTGGGCGGGCTCGTGGCAGAGCCAGGTCTCGCCGCTGGGGCGGCTGATGTTCGCGCGCGACGGCGACACCGTGGGACCGGGGGACGGGACCGGCGTGCCCGACGACGCGACCGCGGGCGCCGCCTTCGAGGCCATGGCCGCACGCGCGCCCGCCGGCTGCGTGGCGATCGAGCGCGCCACGCTGCCCGCGCAGCCGCCGCGCTGGGACGGCCCGCCCGCGCGGCACGCGGACCTGTCCGTCGCGCGCTTCGACCGCGAGCTCGACCGGGCCTGGCGGCGCACCTCCTACTCCGCGCTGACCGCCGCCGCCCACGCGGCGCCGCGCGTGACCAGCGAGCCCGAGACCGCCGCGGTCGCCGACGAGCCCGACAGCGGGGTCAGCACCGGGCTGTGGGCCGGCGTCCCCGCCGGACTGCGGGTCGGCACCGCCGTGCACCGCGCCTTCGAGGGGCTCGACTTCGCCGCCCCGGAATGGTCGGAGGACATCGTCGCGCTGGGCGCCGTGCCCGGGCTCGAGGCGGCACTGAGCACACCGCTGGGCGCGCCGTTCGGGGTCCGGCTGGCGGACATCGGGACCGGGGACCGGCTCGACGAGCTCGAGTTCGAGCTGCCGCTCGGCACCATCACCACCGTCGGGCTGGCCGCCGTGCTTCGCGCGCACGGCGACCCGTACGCGGACCGGCTCGCCGAGCTCGGGTCCACCGAGGTGCGCGGGTTCCTGACGGGGTCGGTCGACCTCGTCGCACGCCTGCCGGACGGCCGGTTCGCGATCTTCGACTACAAGACCAACGGGCTGACCTCGTACGCGCCGGACGCGCTGCGCGCCGAGATGGACCATCGCCATTACCACCTGCAGGCGCTGCTCTACACGGTCGCGCTGCACCGCTACCTGCGCTGGCGGGCGCCGGACGCCGCGATCGCCGGCGTCGGCTACCTGTTCCTGCGCGGCATGGACGGCACCGGCGGCGCCGGCGTGCACACGTGGGCCCCGAACCCCGACCTCGTGGAGGCGCTCAGTGCCGCTTTCGACGGCTGACCCGTTCGACGTCCGCCGCGTCGTCGGCGCCGAGGGCCTGCTGGCCGAGTTCAACGACGCGGGCGTGCTCGCCGCCGCCGACGTGCACGTCGCCCGCCGTCTCGCCGATCGCGTCGGCGAGGCCGACGACGCCGTCCGGCTCGCCTGCGCGCTCGCCGTCCGCGCGCCGCGCATCGGGCACGTCAACGTCGACCTCGTCACGATCCGCGACACCGCCACCGTCGAGACCTACGAGGACGCCGAGGATCAAGTCGCCGATCTCTCGACCCTGTCGTGGCCGGGTGACGACTGGGTGGCGCGCGTCGCCGTCTCCCGCCTCGTCTCCGACGGCCCGCTGATCCTCGAGGGCAGCGCGCTGTACCTCGACCGCTACTGGCACGAGGAGGAGCAGGTCGCCGCCGACCTGCGTGCGCTGGCCGGTCGGGCGGACGCGGTGGACGAGGCAGTGCTCACCGGCGGGCTCGCGCGCCTCTTCACCGATCGCGACGGCGCCCAGGCGCGCGCCGCCGAGCAGGCGGTCCGCCGCCGCCTCGCGATCGTCGCGGGCGGCCCCGGTACCGGCAAGACGACCACGGTCGCGCGCATCCTCGCGCTCCTCTACGAGCAGGCGGGCGCGCAGCGGCTGCTCGTCGGGCTCGCGGCCCCGACGGGCAAGGCGCAGGCGCGGCTGGCCGAGGCCGTCGCCGCCGAGGCGGGCACCCTCGCGGTCGCGCCCGCCGTGCGCGAGCGCATCCTCGGCACGGAGGCCCGCACCCTGCACCGCCTGCTGGGCTGGCGGCCCGACAACCGCAGCCGCTTCCGCCACCACCGCGCCCAGCGCCTGCCGCACGACGTGGTCATCGTGGACGAGACCTCGATGGTCTCGCTGTCGCTGATGGCGCGGCTGGTCGAGGCGATCCGGCCCGACGCGCGCCTGATCCTCGTCGGCGATCCCGGGCAGCTCGCGTCCGTCGAGGCCGGCGCCGTCCTGGGCGACGTCGTCGGCGCCGGCCTCGAGGGCACCGTCGTCCTGGACCGCGTCTACCGCCACGAGGGCGCGATCGCCGCGCTCGCGGCGGCGATCCGCGCCGGCGACGACGACGCGGCCATCGAGCTGCTCGCCGCCGGCCACGACGACCTGACCTGGCTGCCCGGGGCGGACCCCGACCTCCTCACGCACGCGCTCGCCCAGGCCCGCACCGTTCGCGCCGCCGCCGAGCGCGGCGACGCCGACGCCGCGCTGGCCGGGCTCGGCGGCTTCCGGATCCTGTGCGCGCACCGCCGCGACGTCGCCGCCTGGACCGAGCGCATCGAGGCCGCGCTCGGCGTCGACACGCGCGAGCGCTTCTACCCGGGCCGCCCGCTGCTGGTCACGGCCAACGACTACGACCTCGGGCTCTTCAACGGGGACACGGGCGTCGTCGTCATCGACGGCGAGCGCCGCCTGGCCGCCTTCGAGCGTGGGGGCCGCCCGAGCACCGCCCGCCTGGACGCCGTCGACACCGCCTACGCGATGACCGTGCACAAGGCCCAGGGCTCGCAGTTCACCACCGCCGCGGTCCACCTGCCCGACCCCTCGGCGCGCATCCTGACCCGCGAGCTGCTCTACACGGCGTGCACCCGCGCGGTCGACCATCTCGTGCTGGCGGGCACGGAGGAGGCGATCCGCCTCGCCATCACCCGCCCGATCGCCCGCGCCTCCGGGCTCCGCGCCCGCCTGTCGTCCGCTTAGAGATCGCGGGCGAGCCCGACGACCACGGCCCCCAGGACGGCGGCGCCGAGCAGACGGCGGACCCAGTTGGCGCCGCGGACGAGCTCCTCGTAGGCCCACACGGCGAGGGCCACGCGGACCACGGCGTCCGCCGCAGTGGCCGCCGTGCCGTGGGCGAGCGCGCGGACGACCATCGCCGCCAGGGCAACGAGCAGCGGCGGGTTCGGGAACTGAACCAGCGGGGAGTGCGCCGGCCAGCCGCGCTGGGCCTTTCGCCAGGCGCTCAAGCCGAGCTCTCGGGATCCGCGTGAGCCGGGAGCGCGGCGAGGTCGACGTCGCGCAGGCTGAGGGCGACGCGACAGAAGTCCTCGCCGAACGGGGTCAGATGGATCGAACGGCGCACCAGCTTGGCCATGCGCACGGACTTCATCGCCGCGAGGACCTCCGGCTGGGCCTCGACGACCTGGTAGGGGAGCGGGTCGCGCAGCGTCTCGCGGGAGAACCAGACGAGGCCGAGGCGGAAGAGGTTGTTCAGGTACTGGGGGACACGGTCGACGTAGCGGCAGCCGGCGCGGGCGCCGATCATGTTCAGGCCCGGCGCGATCAGGCGCGAGGAGACCAGGCCGATCGGGCCGCCCGTGCGGACGTCGACGGCCGGCTGCGGGCCGGAGAGCAACAGCAGGCGCAGGATGCGGCCCTCGTCGGGGGCGAGCTCGCTCAGGATCCGGTCGTACGCGGGGTGGGAGTCCTCCTCGTAGCGGACGTCGGCGGAGCGGCGCAGCAGATCGACCCCGTGCTCGGCCAGCGTCTCCGGCTCCTTGCGCCCGTTCTCAGCCGACCGGTCGGGGAGGTCGGGCCAGCGCTCGGTGACCTGGTCCGGGACGATCGCCGCGACGCGCTCCTCGATGTCCTCCATGCCGGTCAGCTCGCGAGCGGCTTCGCGGATGCCGCGGCGCACGTCGTTGACCAGTTCGGGCGCGTGGTCGGGGTGGACGGCGACGTCGAGCAGGCGGCGCGTGCCGTCCACGTAGGTCCTGGCCGCCCACTCGGCGGTGCGCAGGCCGGCGAGCGCGGCGAGCGCGGCCAGCCCGCGGAGGTCGCTGTTGCTCTCGCTCACGACCCGCTCACTCCGAAGATCGCCAGGTGCAGGAACCCGCCGGCCAGCCCCATGACCGCGCCGTGGAGGTAGAGCATCCACTCATCCTCCTTGATCGCCGCGCGCATCATCTCCACGAAGTCGGCCGGCGGCAGCTCCTTGGTGCGCTGGGCGATCAGCACGCGGATGCGCTCGGACTGCTGGCGCGAGAACTCCTCGTCCTGGAACGGGGTGAGCGTGTGGCCGACCGCCTCGTGGGCGACCGCGCCGCGGACGGTGTCGTACTCGCGCGTCCCCATCGCCACGCGGACGGCCGACCGCGCGGGGCCGAGGGCGCCGTCGATGGCCGGCTTCATCGCTGTCTCGAGCATCTGCTTGGTGCGGTCGCCGCGCGGGCCGTCGAGCAGGAAGTTGCCGATGTTCTCGAGCGTGACGACGTCGTCAGCGATGATCTGGGCGTAGACCTCGGCGGCCTCGTCCTGGCGGCGCAGGAACAGCCCGTGGAACTTGATCCCGAGGATCCGCTTGGGCTCGGCGGGCTCGAAGATCAGCTGCATGCCGAGCAGGTTCGTCGTCCACCCGACCACGACGCCGAGGATCGGGAGCAGCCACCACAGATGCAGGGTGTGGTCGATGACGGCGACCGGGATGCCGAGCAGGAACCCGAAGAGGAAGCCGAAGTTCACCATCAGGTCGAGCTCCTTCTGCCCGAAGTCGCGGAAGATCTTGTTGACCAGCGCCGGGTTGGCGGAGAAGTGGTCGATGACCATGATCTTCGGGTCCAGCAACTGGTCGATGTGCACGCCGATCTCGTCGGTGATCTGGCGGACGATGTCCGGCAGCTGCTGCTGGACGCGCGTGTACACGGCCTGCTTGACCCGCGGCGGGACCCGCGACCACAGCTCAGGCTGCTCGCGGCGCATGATGTCGTCGACCAGCGCCGGGACCTCGGGCTGGAAGGTCTTGATGATGTGCTCGGCGATCCGCTCCGGCTCGAGCTCCTGGTAGAACTCGCCCGGCGTCCCGAGCTTGGCGATCGCCTTGTCCACCGCGATCGAGCCCATCTTGGCCGCACGCGCGGGGACGATCCCCTGCCACCCGACACCGCCCTGCATGATCCCCGGGATCTCCTGCAGCCGCCGCGGCAGCAGCGTCGACAGCTCGCGCATGCCGGGGATCGTGATCCCGTGGAAGCGCACGGGGTTGAACAGCATCAGCACGCCGCTCCAGTTGATCAGCCAGCCGATCGCGCCCGTGAAGACGGGGATGGACACCAGTTGAAGCCACTCGCTCCCGGACACGAACGCGGAGTATCACGAACTGCCTCGCTGAGGGAGTCGGACGAGGGGAGAACTCGGGGTGCAGCGGTGGCGCGGCACCGACTCCTCTGATTTCCCCGCACAGGGCGGAGAACGCAGGGCTCACCTCGCGGGCGTGACCGAGACATGCCGTCTCCCCTCCGCCCTCCCTCAGTGCCCGTCCCTCAGCGCGGCTACGAAGCCGTGAGCTCTGCGTACGCGTCGGGCGCTGAGCGGCGGATCGCGTCGGCCGACTCGTCGTCGGGCTGCTCCT
The DNA here is from genome assembly GCA_963740765.1 of uncultured Solirubrobacteraceae bacterium. Taxonomy (GTDB): domain Bacteria; phylum Actinomycetota; class Thermoleophilia; order Solirubrobacterales; family Solirubrobacteraceae; genus DATLGB01. Next base: position 432,446 of record CAVUFN010000010.1, read on the forward strand.
GGGAGCGGCGCTCGGCGTCGACGCGGCCCTCGTAGAGCTCGATCTCCTGCTCGCGGCGCTCGTCGTCCCAGTCCAGGATGGGCGCCATGATCTCGGCCGTCGCGCGGGCGCACTCGGTGCCGCGGTCGAAGGTCTCGATGGAGATGCGGGTGCGGCGCGCGAGGACGTCGTCCAGGTGCAGCGCGCCCTCGCACAGCACGGCGTACAGGACCTCCACGCGCAGGTAGTCCTCGGCGCCGGGCAGCGGCTCGCTCAGCGACGGGTCCTCGGCGATCAGCGCGAACAGGTCCTCGATCAGCGCGCCGTAGCGCTTGAGCAGATGCTCGACGCGCGCGAGGTGCAGACCGCTCTCGTCGGCCAGCCGGCGACGGCGGTTCCAGAGTGCGTGGTAGCCGACGGCGCCGAGCAGCTCGACCGTCTCCGTCGGCGATTCGGGCACCTTCGCGTCCAGGCCGCGGGCAGCGGTGTCGATGGCGTCCCTGGCCATCACGCGGTAGGTCGTGTACTTGCCCCCCGCCACGGCGACCACGCCGGGCGTCGGCACCGCCACGGTGTGCTCGCGCGACAGCTGGGAGCTCTCCTCGGACTCGCCCTCCAGCAGTGGCCGCAGCCCGGCGTAGACGCCCTCCACGTCTTCGTGCTCGAGCGGGGAGACCAGCACCCGGTTGGCCTGTTCGAGCACGTAGTCGATGTCCTTGCGGGTGGCCGCGGGGTGGTGCTTGTCGAGTTCCCACCCGGTGTCCGTCGTGCCGATCACCCAGTGGCGGCCCCACGGGATCACGAACAGGACGGAGGACTCCGTGCGCAGGATCAGCCCCGTGTCGAGCTGCAAGCGGTCCCGCGGGACGACGAGATGCACGCCCTTGGACGCCCGCACGCGGAACTTGCCGCGCTCGCCGATCAGGTGCTGGATGTCGTCCGTCCACACCCCGGTGGCGTTGACGACCTGGCGCGCGTCGATCTCGATCTCGTCGCCCGACAGGGCGTCGCGGGCCATGATGCCGACGACCCGGCCGCCCTCGTTGCGGAACCCGGTCGCCTCGCAGTTGGCGACGACCGCCGCGCCGTGGTGGGCGGCGGTGCGCGCAATCTCCATCGTGTGGCGGGCGTCGTCGACCTGCGCGTCCCAGTACTGCACGGCGCCGACGAGCGAATCCGGCTTCAGCGCCGGCGCGATCCTGAGGGCGCCCCGACGGGTCAGGTGACGGTGCCGCTGCATGCCCTTGTATCCGCCGAGCGAGTCGTAGAGCAGCATCCCCGCGCCGAGATAGGCGCGCTCCCACGCGCGATGGGTGAGCGGGCACAGGAACGGGACGGGGTGGACGAGGTGCGGCGCCAGCGTGTTGAGCAGCAGCGAGCGCTCCTTGAGGGCCTCGCGCACCAGCCCGAACTCCTGCTGCTCGAGGTAGCGCAGCCCACCGTGGATCAGCTTGGACGAGCGCGACGACGTGCCCGAGGCGAGGTCGCGCGCCTCGATCAGCGCGACATCGAGGCCGCGGGCGGCCGCGTCCAGCGCGCAGCCGGCGCCGACGACCCCGCCGCCGATGACCACGACGTCGAACGTCTCGGTTCGCAGGCGGTCGAGATTGGCCAGGCGCTGTCGAGGTCCGAGACGGGCGCGGTTTGCGGACACGTCTCGCAGGCTAGAACGCGCTTCGTGGAGAGCGGGCGCTGGCAGCGGACGGTCATCGGCGACCTGGTCGCGGAGACCTTCGGCACGTTCCTGTTGCTCGCGTTCGGCTGCGGGTCGGTGGCGATGAGCGTCGCCGCCCTCAACCAGTCCGACCGCGGTGCAGTGCCCTTCCAGGCCAGTGGCGACTGGCTGCTGATCTGCTTCGGCTGGGGCTTTGCGGTCTGCTTCGCCATCTACGCCACCGGCGGTGTGACCGGCGCGCACCTCAATCCCGCCGTCACGATCGCGATGGCGCTGCGGCGCGACTTCCCCTGGGCGCGCGTCCCGAGCTTCTGGGCCGCCCAGTTGGTGGGCGCCTTCCTCGGCGCCGCGCTCGTCTACCTCCTCTACCACGACGCGATCGCCGCGTTCGAGGCCAAGGAGGGCATCGAACGCGCGAGCTCGGACGGTGCCGCCACCTTCGCCATCTTCGGGACGACGCCCGCGCCGTACTTCAAGAACGCGTGGATCCCGCTGCTGGACCAGATCGCCGGCACGGCGTTCCTGGTCGCCTTCATCCTCGCCGTCAAGGACGAGTACAACGCGCCGGTCAAGGGCAACCTCGCGCCGCTGATCGTCGGCTTCATCGTGCTCGCGATCGGCATCTCCTTCGGCGCCAACGCCGGCTATGCCATCAACCCGGCGCGTGACCTCGGGCCGCGGCTGTTCGCCGGGATCGCCGGCTGGGGCTCCAGCGCCGTCCCCGGCAACTACGGCGCCGTCTCCGGCTACATGTGGGTCCCGATCGTCGGGCCGCTGCTCGGTGGCGTCCTCGGCGCCTACGCCTACGACTTCCTGGTCCGCAACGTCCTCGTCAAGCGCGGGGTCGAGCCGGATCCGGACGTCGTCGAGAAGGGGGAGACTGCAATCGACCATGGCTGAATACGTCGCAGCGATCGACCAGGGCACGACCAGCTCGCGCTGCATCGTGTTCGACAAGGACGGCTCCATCGTGGAGACCGACCAGCGCGAGCACGAGCAGATCACCCCCGAGGCCGGCTGGGTCGAGCACGACCCGATGGAGATCATCAAGAACGTCAAGAAGTGCGTCGGCTCGGTGACGGACGACCTCGTCGCGATCGGCATCACCAACCAGCGCGAGACGACGGTCGTCTGGGACAAGGAGTCCGGCGAGCCCGTCTACAACGCGATCGTCTGGCAGGACACGCGCACGGACAAGATCGTGCGCGAGCTCGGCGACCCCGATCAGCTGCGCGAGGCGACCGGGCTGCCGCTCTCGACCTACTTCGCCGGCCCGAAGGTGAAGTGGATCCTCGACAACGTCGACGGCGCGCGCAAGAAGGCCGAGAACGGCGACCTGTTGTTCGGGACGATGGACACGTGGGTGCTGTGGAACCTCACCGGCGAGCACCTCACCGACGTCACCAACGCCAGCCGCACGCTGCTGATGGACCTCGAGACGCTGGAGTGGAAGGAGGAGCACTGCGAGCTGCTCGGCATCCCGATGTCGATGCTGCCCGAGATCCGTTCCTCGTCCGAGCGCTACGGCGAGTACAGGGGCATCCCGGTCTCCGGCATCCTCGGCGACCAGCACGCCGCCCTGTTCGGGCAGACCGCCTTCGACCCGGGCGACGCCAAGAACACGTACGGCACCGGCTCGTTCCTGCTCGTCAACACCGGCGAGGAGATCGTCCGCACCGAGAAGCTCCTGACGACGGTCGGCTACCAGGTCGGCGACGAGAAGCCCACCTACGTGCTCGAGGGCTCCATCGCGGTCACCGGCGCGCTCATCCAGTGGCTGCGCGACCGGCTGAAGATCATCGATTCGGCGGAGGACTCGGAGAAGCTCGCGAAGTCGGTCGACGACAACGGCGGCGTCTTCTTCGTGCCCGCGTTCAGCGGCCTGTTCGCGCCCTACTGGCGCGACGACGCGCGCGGCGCCATCATGGGGCTGACCGCGTACAACACCGACGGGCACATCGCCCGAGCGGCGCTGGAGGCGGCGGCGTGGCAGACCAAGGAGGTCGTCGACGCCGCCAACGAGGCCGCCGACGTCCCGTTCTCCGAGCTGCGCGTCGACGGCGGGATGACCGGCAACGACCTGCTCATGCAGTTCCAGGCCGACGTCCTCGACGTCCCGGTCATCCGGCCCAAGGTCACCGAGACGACCGCGCTCGGCGCCGCCTACGCCGCCGGCCTCGCCGAGGGCTATTGGGAGAACCGCGACGAGCTGCGCGAGCGCTGGGAAGAGGACAAGCGCTGGGAGCCCGACATGGACTCCGACGTCCGCGATCGCGAGTTCGCGCGCTGGCAGAAGGCCGTGCAGCGCACCCTGGACTGGGTCGAGGACGACGACGAGGCTTAGGCGTCCTTGCGGACGACCAGCGTCGAGGCGACCATGTCCCCGATCCGCTTGTTGTCCTTCGTCGAGAGCGCGACGACGAACCCCGTCAGGTAGGGGATGACGTACGGGAACCCGTCGGCGATGAAGAGGAACCAGCGCGCCAGCGCCCTGCCGACGCCGGGCGGGTCCCCGGACCCATCGTCCTTGACGACGCGGATGTCGACCATCCGCTTGCCGAGCGTGGCGCCCGTCCGGCCCTGCCACACGACGAAGTAGGCGACGGCCACCCCCAAGGCGACGACGAGGTAGACGCCCGCCGCCGCGCCTTCGACGTTGAACGAGAACGAGGAGCCGCTGGTCTCGGTGGTCCCGGCCACCGCCGAGATGGCGATGAGCAAGACGAAGTTGACGACCCCGACGAGCACGCTGTCGACGAGGAGGGCGGCCACGCGGCGGCCGACGACCTTGGTTTCCATCGTCGTGATTCTCTAGGTTTCGCCGATGCGCGGCGTCGTCGACTACGAGCAGCGCTTCCGGCGCGCCGGGCTGCCGTTGTTCATCGAGGGCTACACGGCCGCGGAGGACGTCTTCAATCGCGTCATCCCGCTGCTGACGCTCGTGCTCATCACCGAGATGCTCGGGGCGATCTCGCTCGACTGGTCGATCGGGGCCAACCTCGCGGCGGCGTTCGCCGGCCTGGCGATCCTGCTCGGGGCCTTCATGCTCCTCAACCGCGTGCGCGGGCGGCCACCGGCCGCGCGGCCGGAGCGCGTCGGGCCGGTCGAGCTGGCCGCCTTCGTGATCGTCCCCGGACTGCTGCCGTTCATCTTCGGCGGCCAGCTCGAGAGCGGACTGGTCACGATGGCCGGCAACGCGGTGCTGCTCGTGCTCGTCTACCTGGTGGTCGGCTACGCGCTGCCCTCGATCCTGCGCGGGGCCTTCGCGCGGCTCGGGACGGAGCTGGCCTTCAGCGTCTCCACGCTCGCGCGCGCGATCCCGTTGCTGCTCCTGTTCGCGGTCGTGCTGTTCGTCAACACGGAGATGTGGCAGGTGTTCTCGACCGTGCCGGGCCCGTTCCTCGCGCTGCTCGGCGCGTCGATCGTGGTGGCGGGGCTCGCGTTCATCGTCGCTCAGCTCCCCGCCGAGGTGCGGCGCATGGAGACGGACTTCGCCGCCGGCCATCCCCTGAGCCGGCGCCAGCAGGTCAACGTCGCGCTGATCATGCTCGTGTCGCACGCGCTGCAGGTGCTCGTGGTGACCGCGGCGGTCGGCGGGGCGTTCGTCGGCTTCGGGATGCTCGCCATCACCCCGGGCGTGCAGGACGCCTGGACGGGGACGACCGGTGACGTGCTCGTCACCGTGAAGCTCTTCGGCGAGAACGCGCGCGTGACGGCGGAGCTGCTGCGCGTCGCGGGCGGCGTCGCCGGCGTGTCCGGCCTCTACTACGCGGTCGCGGTGCTCACCGACGCGACGTATCGCGACCAGTTCATGGACCGGCTGTCGGGCGACATGCGCGCCGTCTTCAGTGACCGTGCGCGGTACCTGGAGGCACGCGCGGCGGTAGGGTCGCCGACCACGTGACGGCACGCGCCATGGTCCTCTCGCTGGACGCCGCGGACCCGGGTCTGGTCCGGCGGCTGGCGGCGGCGGGCGAGATGCCCGCCATGGCCGCGCTGATCGAGCGCGCCGCGGTGGTGGACACGATCGCGCCCGAGGCGGTCTACGTGAGCGCCAACTGGCCCACCCTGTTCACCGCGACGCAGCCCGACCGCCACCGGTACCTGTGCTGGGACGAGATCGCGCCCGGCACCTACGAGCGGCGCGAGACCGACTTGAGCTACATCCGGGAGCCGCCGCTGTGGCGCGCGCTGTCGGCGGCCGGGCGGCGGGTGGCCGTCTTCGACGTGCCGCACACCGTGATCGAGCCGGTCGACGGCGTGATGGTCACCGAGTGGGCCTGCCACGACCGCCACGGCGTCACCGGCTCGTGGCCGCCCGAGCTGGCCGGCGAGCTGCACGCGCGTCACGGCAGGCCCTTCGGCTCGGCCGACCCGATCTGGTTCCCCCAGTTCGCGCCGTGCGACTACGTCCACCGCGATGGGGATCACCGCACACCCGAGGAGACGGAGGCGATGCTCGCGGCGCTGCGCGGCAGCATCGAGAGCAAGCGGCGCGCGTCGCTGGAGCTGCTCGGACGCGGCGGGTGGGATCTCTACATGGCGGTGATGGGGGAGTCGCACTGCGTCGGGCACCAGTTCTGGCACCTGCACGACGCCGCGCACGAGAAGCACGATGCCGCCCTGGCCGCGCGCGTGGGCGACCCGGTGGCGGACGTCTACCGCCGGCTCGACGCCGTCGTCGGCGACCACCTGTCCGCGCTCGGCCCCGACGACACCGCCTACGTCACGCTCGCCCACGGCATGACCGCCCACCACGACGGGACGCACCTGCTCGACCACGTGCTCGACCGGCTGGACTGGTCGCTCGACCACCCGGGCGGGCACGGCGCGGCGACGCGGGCAGCGGGCCGGTTGCCGGCCGCGCTGCGCAGGCCGCTCGTGAGCCGGATGCGTGATCGCTTCGGGACGGGCGCGCCGGGCGAGCTGCCCGAGCGCTCGACCCGGCGCTGGTTCCAGGTCCCCAACAACACCGTGGTGGGCGCCGTGCGGCTCAACCTCGCCGGCCGCGAGCCGCTCGGGCGCATCCGGCCCGCCGACCGCCGCGCCGTGCTCGGGTGGCTGGCCGACCGCCTCAGGGAGCTCGTCAACCTCGAGGCCGGCAGGCGCGTGGTCCGCGAGTGCGTGATCAGCGACGACGTCTTCCGTCGCGACGGCGGGGACGCGTTCGCCGACCTGTACGTCGAGTGGGAGCGCTCGGCGCCGATCGAGCGCGTGTGGTCGCCGACGGTCGGGACCGTGAGCGTGCCCTACGAGCACTGGCGCCAGGGCGACCATGAGCGGACGGGCATCACGCTCGCCACCGGGCCGGGCATCGCGCCCGGCCAGCGCCGCGGGACCTTCCCGATCGTCGATCTCGGGGCGACGTTCGCGGCCGCGGCGGGCGTCCGCCTGGAGGGCGTCGACGGTGTCGCGATCGAGTCGATCCTGCCCACCGCCGCACAGGGTGCGCATGACGCCGCGCCGCCCGCCCGCGCGCGGCGCCGCGCGCGCGGCCCGGCACGGCGCCCCGACTGGGCGCGCGACGACGCCGGGGTCGCCGCCGTTGGCGCGCTGCGCCCCGAGGTCGCCTCGGCCGGCGCCCGGGCCGAGGCCGCCGAGTCGCGCGCCGCGGCCGCCGAGGCCCGGGTCGACGCGATCGACCGCGAGCTCTCCGGCCGCGTCGAGGACCTCGCCCGCCTCGCCGAGGTGGCGACGATGATGGCCTGGCTCCCGCACGCCGACGTCCCCGAGACGGCGCTCGTCACCGTCGTCATGCCGACCCGCGACCGCCGCGACCTGCTGGAGACGGCGGTCGGCTCGGTGCTCGGCCAGAGCTACGGCCGCTTCGAGCTGATCGTCGTCGACGACGGCTCGCGCGACGGCACCGCGGAGTACCTGGCCGGCGTCAGCGATCCGCGCATGCGGGTCCTGCGGGCAGACGGGGTCGGCGCGTGCGCGGCCCGCAACCTCGCCCTGGAGGAGGCGCGTGGCGACCTCGTCGCCTACCTCGACGACGACAATCGCTTCGACCCGCACTGGCTCAAGGCCGTGGCGGCCGCGATGGCCGGTCGCCCCGACGCCCAGTGCTGCTACGGCGCCCGGGTCGTGGACGACGGCGGGCGCCTGTTCGACGCGCCACCGAGCGGCCGGCCGTGGGTCCACTTCTGGCCGTGGGATCGCGTCGCCGTGCGGGAGGGCAACCGCGTCGACATGAACGTCATCGCGCACCGCCGTAACAACGTGCGCTTCGACGAGTCGCTCGACTACTTCGGCGACTGGGACCTGCTGCTCCAGCTGTCCGCCGACGGCGACCCCGTCGAGGTCCCGGCGATCGGCGCCTACTACCGCACGGACGTTCCCGGCCGCCTCACCGCGACCGTCTCCGGCGAGCGCCGCGACGACGAGGCCGCCCGCGTCCGCGAGAAGGCCGCGCCACCCGCGTCGGCGGCCGCGCCTGGGGTGTAGGTTGCCCTCCATGCCATCGCTTCCGGGCCCTGTACACGGACTCTGGCGGACCGTCACCCGTCCGCTCGACGCGGCCACCCGGCCGATCGGCTCCGGCCAGCGCTACCGGCCGCTGTACCCGCTCAACGCCGTCGATCGCCTCGTCAACGGGACGCGCACGCTGGAGAAGGCGGTGAGCGGCAAGACGGTTCTCATCACCGGTGCTTCGTCGGGCATCGGCGAGGAAGCGGCGCGCCAGGTCGCGGCCGCGGGCGGGACGATGCTGCTCGTCGCGCGCGGGCAGGAGAAGCTCGAGGCGCTCCAGCAGGACATCCAGGACCTCGGTGGCAGCGCCTTCATCTACCCCACGGACCTCACGGACTACGACGCCATCGACGCGATGGCCGAGCAGGTGCTCGCCGAGCACGGCCACGTCGACGTGCTCGTCAACAACGCGGGCCGCTCGATCCGGCGCTCGGTGGAGCTGTCCTACGACCGCTTCCACGACTACGAGCGCACCATGCAGCTCAACTACTTCGCGCCCGTCCGGCTGATCCTCAAGTTCCTGCCGGAGATGCGCGCGCGCAAGTCGGGCCAGGTCATCAACATGAGCTCGATCGGCGTGCCGACGCGCACGCCGCGCTTCGGCGCCTACATCGCCTCCAAGGCGGCGCTGGACACGCTGTGCGACGCGCTGCAGGGCGAGGTCCACGACGACGGCGTGCGCTTCACCACGATCTACATGGGCCTCGTGCGCACGCCGATGATCGCGCCCACGAACCTGTACAAGCGCTTCCCGGCGCTGACCCCGGAGGACGCCGGCAACATCGTCGCCGACGCCATCACCTTCAAGCCGCGGCGGCTGTCACCGCCGGTCGGCTCGATCGCCGCCTTCACGGACTCGGTCAGCCCGTGGCTGATGGACCAGGTCCGCAACCAGGCCTATCACCTGTTCCCGGACTCCAAGGCCGCGCGGGGCGACAAGACCAAGGAAGACGACCAGGAGGCCGGCGCGATCGGCCGCGCGTTCGCCCAGGTCACCCGCGGGGTGCACTGGTAGCGGACGCCCCGGAGGGGGCGGCGGATACCGTGGGCCGCCATGCGCGGCGCTGTCGGTCTCCTGCTGCTGGCGGCGGTGCTCGCCGGCTGTGGGCAGCGCGAGCGCACGCCGCCGCTGTCGCCCGTCCGCCTGCAGCTGACCGCCCCGGACGACCTCGCGGAGGTCGACGCGCGCACGATCACCGTCTCCGGGACGGTCGCCCCGGCCGAGTCCCGGGTGCTCGTCAACGGCGTCGAGGCGTCCGTGCGCGGCGGCGCCTTCACGTCCTCGGTGTCGCTGGAGGGCGGCGCCAACGTCATCGACGTCCAGGCATCCGCGCCCCGGCACCCGGCGGCGTTCGCCGCGGTGCGCGTCACCCGGATCGTCCCCGTCCCCGTGCCGGACGTCGACGGCCTCACCGTCGACGACGCCACTGAGCGGCTGGAGGCACTCGGGCTCGAGGTCGAGGTTCGCAAGATCAACCCGATCGACGTGCTGCTACCCGGCACCGTCGGCGTCTGCGGCACCGATCCCGGCACCGACGCCAAGGTCCGCGCGGGCACCACCGTGACCCTGCTGGTGCAGAAGAGCTGCTAAGCGGGCGTCGCGGCGATCAGGCTGACGCGCACGCGCCCGCGCTCCTTGACGATGCCGAGCACGAACGTCCCCCCGAACGACGGGGCGCCGCGGCGGCGGACGGTGTAGGAACCGGCGGCGCGGCCCGCGCCGCCGGCGGTCACGTCGAGGTCGGACACGTCGTAGCCCTCGATGCGCAAGCGCTTGAACTGCTCGGCGTACTCGGCGACGACGGTGCTCCGGCCGCGCTGGATCGCCCCGCCGGGCAGCGCGCGGGTGACGTCCTTGGTGAGCAGGCGCGTCAGCGCTCCGGCGTCCTCGGTGCTGTAGGCGTCGCGGAAGGCGGTCACGGCGTCGCGGACCTCGGGGTCAGTAACGGGCTCGACCGCGGGCGGCGGATCGGTGCCCGCCCCGGCGATGGCGAGGCCGGCGACCGCGGCGAGCCCCGCGACGGAGAACACCGCCAGCGCCACGACGCCCCGCCGCCGGCTGCCCAACCGCGTCGTCTGGGTACCGGGCGGCAGCAACCGCGTCGGTTCGCTACCGCTTTCCGGTACCGGACTGCCGAGGATGACGGTGTGGGCGTCAGGGTCCGGGGCGGCGGGGCCGATGGCGACGGTGCGCTCCTCCTCCGTCACGTGCTGGCCGCGGGCGGCGGCGACGGCGGCGCGGCCGAGGTCGCCGGCGCTCGGGAAGCGATCGGCGGGGTCCTTGGCGAGCGCGCGGCTCAGCACGCCGTCGAGGACGGTGCCCGTGCGCGGGACGTCGTCGTACATGTGCGCATGGACGGACGCCGGGACCGTCTCCCGCGCGAACGGCGGCTTGCCGGCGACGGCCGCGTAGAGGACGCAGCCGAGCGCGTAGACGTCCGAGCGGGCGTCGGTGCGGCCCGCCTGGAGCTGCTCGGGCGAAGCGAAGTCGACCGTCCCCATCCAGCGGCCGGTCTCCGTGAGCTGGGTCTCGGCGCCGGCCAGGCGGGTCAGTCCGAAGTCGGTCAGGTAGACGTGGTCGCCGTCGAGCAGGACGTTGGCGGGCTTCACGTCGCGGTGCACGAGGCCCGCAGCGTGGGCGGCGTCGAGCGCGGCGGCGACCTGGGCGACGAGGTGCGTCGCCTCGCGCGGCTCCAGCCGGCCCCGGTCGCGCAACAGCGCCTGCAGGTCCGTCCCCTTGACCAGCCGCATCACCAGGTAGGGCCGGTCGTCCTCCTCGCCGGCGGCGTAGATCGGGACGACGTTGGGGTGGTCGATCGACGCAGCCAGCCGCGCCTCGCGCTCGAAGCGATCGCGGAACTCCGCGTCGGCAGCGTGCCGCGGCGCGATCAGCTTCAGCGCCACCGGCCGGTCCAGCCGCTCCTCGACCGCGCTGTACACGACCCCCATCCCGCCCCGGCCCGCCACGCCTACGATGCGGCAGCCGGCGAAGCGCGTCCCCGGGGCTAGGTCGGTCACATGGTTCAGGTTATGGCTCGGGGCGTTGCCGCCCGGTGGCGCACGGGTTCCCTCCCGACTGCCGCAAGCGGGATCACCGTCGGGGAGGGACCCGCGCGGCACCGGGCGGCATCTAGGGTTCCCCCTCGATGCCAGGGGCTCCGATCACGTTTGCGGGCGGGACGCTGGACCGCGCGGCCAATCGGCGCACCGACTCCGAGTGGCTCTCGGCGGCTCGCGCGGACCCGCGAGCCCGGGCGGTCGTGGCCGGGCGGCGTGGCGTCCTGTTGCAGGACGGCCGGCCGGCGTTCGTTGCGCTGAACGGGCGGGACGGGCTGCTGCTCGGTGTGGACGGCGACGACGCGCCGCTGTGGGCGGTGGAGGCCGCCGAGGGGGAGGAGCTGGCGGATCTGCGGATGGCGTCCGGCCTGCTCACGCCGCCGGACGCCGGGCTGCTCGCCTACGCGCAGTCGATGCTGCACTGGCACCGCGTGCACCGCTTCTGCGGCGTGTGCGGGGAGGCGATGGACGCGCGCGACGGGGGGTTCGCGCGCGCGTGCGTGAACGGCCACGTTGCGCACCCGCGCACGGATCCGGTCGTGATCATGCTCGTCGTGGACGGCGATCGCTGCCTGCTCGGGCGCCAGCCGTCGTGGCCGCCCGGCCGTTATTCGGCGCTCGCGGGCTTCGTGGAGCCGGGCGAGGCGCTCGAGGCGGCGGTTGCCCGCGAGGTGTTCGAGGAGGCGCAGGTCCGGGTGGGGGAGGTGCGCTACCGCGCGTCGCAGCCGTGGCCGTTTCCCGCCCAGCTGATGATCGGCTTCGAGGCCGACTACGCGGGCGGCGAGGCGCTGGCCGACGACGCCGAGCTCGAGGAGGTCCGCTGGTTCGACCGCGCCGAGCTGGCCGAGGCCGCTCAGGCCGGCGATCACGAGTGGCTGCTGCTGCCGCCGCCGATCGCCATCGCGCGCCGGCTCGTCGAGGCGTGGTTGGAAGCGCGATGAGCTTCGAGCTGCGGGAGACGATGCTGCACGGCCGCGCGGTCGGCTACCGGATCACCGGCTCGGGTCCGGCCGTGCTGCTGATCCACGGGATGATGAACACGTCGCGGCACTGGCGGGCGGTCGCCGAGCAGCTCGCGGCGACGCACACCGTCATCGCCCCGGACCTGATCGGCCACGGCGGTTCGGCCGGCCCGATGGGCGACTTCTCGCTCGGCGCGCACGCGGCCGGCATCCGCGATCTGCTCGCGGGCCTGGGCATCGACCGCGCGACCGTCGTCGGCCACTCGCTCGGCGGCGGCGTCGCGATGCAGTTCTTCTACCAGTTCCCCGAGCGCGTCGAGCGCCTGGCGCTGGTCTCGAGCGGCGGGCTGGGGCGGGACGTCTCGTGGCCGCTGCGGGTGGCCGCGGCGCCGGGCGTCGAGGCGCTGCTGGGCGCCGCCGCGAGCCGTCCGGTGCTCGCCGGGCTGCGCAAGCTCGAAAGCCCCTACGCGCTCGCCGCGCACCGTGCCCTGTCGGCGCTCAACACGGCGGAGGCGCGGCGCGGCTTCCTGTGGACGCTGCGCTCGGTCATCGGCCTGCGCGGCCAGAAGGTCGCCGCCAACGACCGCCTCTACCTGCTCGACGGCTTCCCGACGCTGATCGTGTGGGGCGGCCGCGACCACACCATCCCGATCGCCCACGGCCGCGCGGCTCAGGCAGCCGCGTCCGGCTCGCGCTTCGAGCTGCTCCCCGACGCGCGCCACTTCCCGCACCTCGAGGACCCGTCCGGGCTCGCCGGCGCGCTGCTGCGCTTCCTCGCGGAGACCGAGCCGGCGCACCTCACGGCCGCCGACTGGGAGCACCTCATGCGCCGCGACTCGCGGCTGCGCCCGCTGGCCGCTTAGCGCCGCAGCTCGCCGCGCCCGCCGCCGATGGCGCTCTTCTCCGCGACGGAGAGGACGACGACCGAGGCGACGACGGCGCAGACCGCGCCGATGACGTTGAGCTCCATGATGTCGCCGGATCCGATCAGGTTGGCGATCGTCCCGCCGATGATGGAGCCGACGACGCCGAGGACGAGCGTCCACAGCAGCCCGATCTTCTGCTTCCCGGGAAGAAGGGCCCGCGCGATGAGGCCGACGATGAAGCCGAAGATGATGAAGCCGATCATGCAGGGTCTCTACCCGTTCGGGGCGCTGGGTAGTGCGGCCGCCCGTCGTCCTCATCCACGGCGACCCCGCCGAGATCTGGCGCCCGTGGGTCTCCGGCCCGCTCACGAACGGGACGATCGACTCGGGCCACCACCAGGCCGAGGAGGCGCCGGCCGAGCTGGCCGCCGCGCTCCTCGGGTTTTTGGGTCCCTAGGCGCCGCAGACGGGCCAGGGCGAGTTGCCGGCCTGCGCCATGAGGGCGGCGGCGCGGCGGTCCTGCTCGGCCTCCGGGGCGGCGGCGGGGTCACCCGTGCCGCCGACGGACTGCCAGGTCTGCAGGTCGAACTGGTACTTGCCGTGGTAGGTGCCTGAGGCGTCGACCGCGGTCGGGTCGCCGCCGGACTCGCAGGCCGCGATGGCCTCGAGCGCGGGTGACGCGACGGAGCCGCCGCCGGCCGGCGCGGCGACGGTGCGGCGCAGGACCTTGAGACTTCGGCGCAGCTCCTCAGCACGGGCGGGTCGATTGGCACCGGGCCGCTCGATCCCCAGCTTGAGGATGTTGCGCCCAGGCGAATGGGCCTTCTCGTAGGCGGCCTGGTAGGCCTTCTCCAGCTTGGGGCTGGGCACCGCAGCGTGGGCGGCGGTGGCGGGCGCGAGCGCGGTGAGGGCGGTCGCGGCAACGACGTGATGGCGTCGCATATCCACTCCTTTCGGGATTGGACGTCGCCACGGTAGGCGGCACGAACAGATGTTCGTGTGACTCAGGTCACGGTTGCAGGCGCTGTTGCAACGGCCACCGCGAGCGCCCTGCGCGCAGGCTCAGCTGATGGTGCCCGACACGTGCGGCTTGCCCGAGCGCGCGTCGTGGACGGCGAACTCGCGGCCCTCGCCCTTGGCCGACGAGGTGAAGGCCGCCCTGGCGGGCAGGAGCATCGGCAGCTTGAAGCGCACGTCGACCGTGTAGGCGGCGGGTAGGTGGCCCTCCAGCGCGGCGAGGCAGCGCGCCTTGACCCACATGCCGTGGGCGATGGGGCGCGGGAAGCCGAACAGGCGCGCGGTCAGCGGGTGCAGGTGGATCGGGTTGGAGTCACCCGATACGCCGGCGTACCGGCGGCCCTGGTCGCCCGGCACGGACCAGACCGCACTCGGCTCGGGCGGTGCGGAGCGCTTCGCCTGTCGTGTGCCGGAACCCGACCCCCCGTTGGATTCGCGGTGCAGGTAGGTCGAGCGCGAGCGCCAGACGGGCTCGCCGGCGACGTCGGCCGAAGCGAGGACGTCGAACTGCCGGCCGCTCTTGTGGTCGCGCAGGTCGGCCGTGCGTACCCGCACCTCGAGCGGCTCGTCGGCGCGGATCGGCCGCTGTTGCGTGATCTCGTTCTCGACGTGGACGAGCCCGATGACCCCGAACGGGAACGACAAGCGCGTCATCAGGTCCATCGACAGCGGGAAGGCGAGCATGTGCGGGTAGGTCGCCGGCAGGACATCGGAGGTCCGGAAGCCGCACACGCGCTGGTAGTCGGCCAGCCGCGACCGGTCGACCGTGAACTCGCGAACCAGCTCGTCGTCGGGCAGCGAGTCGCCGCCGCCCACGAACGGGACGAGCTTCGCCGCCGCCTTGGCGTAGGACCCGATCATGCGCCGAGCAGGCTCTGGCCGCAGACGCGGACCACGTTGCCGTTGACGCCACCGGAGCCGGGGGAGGCCAGCCACGCCACCGTCTCCGCCACGTCGACGGGCAGGCCGCCCTGCGACAGCGAATTGAGGCGCCGGCCGACCTCACGGGTGGCGAACGGCATCGCGGCGGTCATCTGCGTCTCGATGAACCCGGGGGCGACGGCGTTGACGGTCAGGTCCTTCTCGGCCATCTCGGGGGCGTAGGCGGCGACGAAGCCGATCACGCCCGCCTTGGACGTCGAGTAGTTGGTCTGCCCGCGCTGGCCGGCGATGCCCGAGATCGAGGACACGCCGACGACCCGCCCGCCGGGGCGCAGGGCGCCGGCATCGAGCAGCGCGTCCGTCAGCCGCTCGGGCGCGGTCAGGTTGACCGCCATCAGCCCGTCCCACTGCTCGTCGGACATGCGGCCCAGCGTCTTGTCGCGGGTGATGCCGGCGTTGTGGACGATGACGTCGCAGCCGCCGTCGTGGCGGTCCCTGAGGTACTCGACGAGCCGCTCGGGCGCGTCGGCGGCGGTGATGTCGAGCTGCAAGGCGCTGCCGCCGATGCGGTTGGCGACCTTCGTCAGCGCCTCGCCGGCGGCGGGGATGTCCAGGCAGATGACGTGGGCGCCGTCGCGGGCCAGGGTCTCCGCGATCGACTCGCCGATGCCGCGCGAGGCGCCCGTGACGACCGCGACGCGCCCGGCCAGCGGGAACTCCCAGTCGTCGGGATCCGTCGAGGTCCCGGCGCCGATGCGGATGACCTGGGCGTCGACGTAGGCGGACTTGGCGGAGGCGACGAAGCGCAGCGTGGCGGCGAGGTTGGCCTCGGCGCCCGGCGCGACGTAGACCAGCTGCGCGGTGGCGCCGCCGCGGACCTCCTTGGCGACCGCGCGCGTGAAGCCCTCCAGCGCGCGCTGGGCGATCGCCGCCGGCCGCGACGCAGCCAGCTCGGGTGGCGTACCGAGGACGATGACCCGTCCGGACGGCGCGACGCGCCGGATCGCGTCGTGGAAGAACGCGTAGAGGAGGTGGAGGTCGGTGGACGAGCCGATGCCCGACGCGTCGTAGACGACCGCGCCGAACCGGGCCTCCGCGTCGGAGCCGACGGTCTTGACGACCTTGACCTTGGCCTTCTTGAGCACATCGGTGGCGACCTTGGCCAGCGCGCCGCCGGGAGCCCCGTTGACCAGCGCGGCGCCCTCGACCAGCGGCTGCCCGGCCTCGTAGCGCCGCAGCTCCTCCGGCTTGGGGAGCCCGAGCTGCCCTGCGATCAGGCGCCCGGGGGGAGAGTCGACGAACTGCTGGTATCGGTCGGCCATAGTGGGAGACACTACCGTTTCTCACCATGCCCGAAGCCCAGCGCGCCGCGATCCTCGGCGGCAACCGCATTCCCTTCGCCCGGTCCAACGGCCCCTACAGCGAGGCGTCCAACCAGGACATGCTCACGGCCGCGATCGACGGGCTCGTGGCCCGCTACGGGCTCCAGGGCAAGCGCATGGGCGAGGTCGTCGCCGGGGCCGTCCTCAAGCACTCGCGCGACTTCAACCTCACGCGCGAGTCCGTGCTCGGCTCCGCGCTCGACCATGCGTCTCCGGCCCACGACGTCCAGCAGGCGTGCGACACCGGCATCCAGGCCGCGCTGTCCGTCGCCAACAAGATCAAGCTGGGGGAGATCGAGGTCGGCATCGCCGGTGGCGTCGACACCACCTCCGACGCGCCGATCGAGGTCAACGACGACCTCCGCCGGATCCTGCTCGAGGTCAACCGGACCAAGTCGGCCGCCGGTCGCGTGAAGCTGCTGGGCTCGCTGCGCCCGGGCCAGATCGTCCCGACCATCCCGCGCAACGCCGAGCCGCGCACCGGCCTGTCGATGGGCGAGCACCAGGCGCTGACGACCAAGCACTGGGACGTCAGCCGCGAGGATCAGGACGAGCTGGCCGCGCGCTCGCACCAGCACCTCGCCGCGGCGTACGACCGCGGCTTCTTCGACGACCTGATGACGCCGTTCCTGGGCGTCACCAAGGACCAGAACCTGCGCCCGGACTCGAGCGTGGAGAAGCTGGCCAAGCTCAACCCCGTCTTCGGCGACCGCGAGCACGGCACCATGACCGCCGGCAACTCGACCCCGTTGACCGACGGCGCCGCCGTCGTCCTGCTCGGCTCGGAGGCCTGGGCCGAGGCCCACGACGTCCCCGTGCTCGCGTACCTCACGCACGCCGAGACCGCTGCCGTCGACTACGTGCACGGCGACGAGGGCCTGCTGATGGCGCCCGCCTACGCCGTCCCGCGGATGCTCGAGCGCGCCGGCCTCACCCTGCAGGACTTCGACCTCTACGAGATCCACGAGGCGTTCGCGGCCCAGGTCCTGACCACACTGGCCGCGTGGGAGAGCCCCGAGTTCTGCCGCGATCGCCTCGGTCTCGACAGCACGCTCGGAAAGATCGACCGCTCCAAGCTCAACGTCAACGGCTCCTCGCTGGCGGCGGGCCACCCGTTCGCCGCCACGGGCGGGCGGATCCTGGCGACCACCGCGAAGGAGCTCGCCGAGCGCGGCGGCGGCAAGGCGCTCGTCTCCATCTGCGCCGCCGGCGGCCAGGGCGTCGTCGCGGTCGTCGAGCGGTAGCGTCGGGCTCCGTGCGTCGCGCGCTGGTCGAGAGCCTCCCGTACCGGCGGCTGCGCGACGCGCTGCTCGGCGCCCACGGCACCAACATGTGGATGGCGCGCGAGGACCTCGCGCGCCGGTGGGTGCGCGGGGACGGCATCGAGATCGGGCCGCTGGGCCGTCCGCTCGCCTTGCCCTCGCGCGCGCGAGTTCGCTACGTCGACCGCGCCGACCGGGCGACGCTGCTGCGCGAGGAGATCGTCCCGGACCCGTCGGCGATGCCGGCGATCGACGTCGTCGCGGACGCCCAGAACCTCGCCGGGTTCGCCGACGCGAGCCTGGACTTCCTGATCGCCGCCCACGTCCTCGAGCACCTGCAGGACCCCGTCGGCGCGCTCGAGCGCTTCGCCGCCGTGCTGCGCCCCGGCGGGATCGCACTGATCACGCTGCCCGACGCGCGCTTCTCCTTCGACGCCCCGCGCGAGCGCACGACCATCGAGCACGTGCTGCGCGACCACGGGGAGGGGCCGCAGGTCTCGCGCGCGCACCACTACGAGGAATGGGCGACGGTGATCGAGGGCCGGGAGGGGGACGACGTCGCCGCGCGCGTGGCCGAGTACGCGTCAACGGACGCCCATCATCACTTCCACGTGTGGGAACTGGCAGACTTCCTCGCGCTCATGTACGCCCTTCCCATCCCGTTCGAGCTCGTCGAGGCCCGTGCCTGCGGCGAGGAATTCAGCGTCGTCCTGCGGAGGACGGCATGAGACGCCTGGTGCTCGCCGGCGCGGCGGGGCTCTCCCTCGCCGCGGCCGCCCACGCCGACGCCCGCGTCTTCACCATCGGCTCCAACCTCAAGGCGGACGCCAACCGCAAGGAATCGGCGCCGGTCGACTCGGTCTACTGGGCGACGAAGGCGTCGCGGCGCGTGCGTTCCCCGCGCAAGGGCCGGGTCGTGGGCATGAGGCTCAAGGGCCGCATCAACCCGACCGGCGCCAACCCGCCCAACGTCGCCATGCACCTGCAGACGCTGCGCCCGGCGGGCGGCGGCAAGGTCCGGGTGATCGCCACCACCGGGAACCTCGGGCTCCCGTTCGGCGGCGACCGCAACCACATCTGGTCCTACGACAGCAACGACATCATCAACCTGTGCGTCAAGAAGGGCGACTACGTCGGTCTGAGCACGTCGGGCGGCTACGGCCCCGACGGCTATCCGGACGGCGCCGAGTTCGCGGTCTTCGGGACGCGCGGAGGCTCGTCCTACAAGGGGTTCACCGGTGCCGGGCAGAACCTGAACGGATCCGTGGCGAAGGGCCGCACGCGCCGCGGCAAGGAGCTGTTGATGCAGGTCAAGATCGCCACCGGCAAAGCCGCGGGCGTCTGCCGGCTCTGATGCGCCGCTTCCTCGTCGTCGCCGCGCTCGGCCTGGCGGTCGTGGCTGCGCCGGCGGACGCGGCCAGGGTCACCTACGGCAGCGACCTGTCGCTGGCCGCGGCGATCGCGGACTCCAACCCCCAGGATTGGATGGCGTGGCCGGTCGCCACGACCCCGGCGAGCGCCGGCGGCTACGCCGTCAGCACGCAGGGCGAGGTCGGCACGGTCGCCTTCAAGGGGATGATCGACGCCGCCCGCGGCGTGCCGGAGTTCTTCGTGGCCCGCGTTCTCGTCCTGCGCCCGCAGTCCGGCGGCCGCGTGCAGGTGGTGACGGCGAGCACCGACATCGCGCCGTTGCTGACCAACGTCGGCGCCGACAAGGTCACCACCGTCGACCTCCAGCAGTACCCCGAGCGCATGTGCGCATTGCCGGGGGACGTGGTCGCGCTGGCCACCAGCGGCGGCTATGACGCGCAGTCCTACCCGGCCGGCGTCCCCGTCCGGATGTTCGGCCGCTCGCCGGACTCCGCCACCGACCTGTACAAGGTGCCGCCCGGCGGTGACAGCCTCACCAACGGCGACGTGGTGACGCCGGCGCGCACGGCCGGGGTCGAGCTGCTGATGCGGGTCACGGTGGGGACGGGCGAGGACGCCCGGCCGACCTGCCGTGGCTCCGTCGCGCCCACGCCGTCCCCGGCACCCGTTCCCACCACGAGTGGTCCCGTGACCCTCCCGAGGACCGCGTCCGCGAAGGTCCGCAGGAAGCGGGTGAAGCTGCCGGTCAGCTGCGCCGGCCCGTCACCCTGCACGGGGCGGCTGGCCCTGTCACGCAAGGGCAAGGCCTTCGGTTCCGCCGCGTTCACGTTGGCCCCGGGGCAGAAGCAGCGGATCGGCGTCAAGCTCAAGTCTCGCGCCCGGCGGGCATTGCGGCGCGTGCGCAGCGGCCTGACCATCAAGGTCGTGGCGACAACTGCGGCGGGCGATCGCGTCACCTCCCAGACCATCCTGCGGCGCTAGGCATAGACCGATGTACGAGTCTGCGGGCTCGCGGCTGAGAACTGCTGACCTGAGGCCGATGCCCTTGTCATGCCTCGCTGCCGCTCCCTCCTGGCCGTCCCCCTGATCCTGCTCGCCGCCGCCGCGCCCGCCGGCGCCGAGGAGGTCCTGATCGGGAGTGACCTCAAGGCCGACGCCACCTTCGCGTACTCCGACGGCAACGACTGGTCCGCCTGGAACACCGAGCTCGCCTCCGGCGGGCTGGTCAAGGCCCCCGTCCAGGGCGAGGTCAACGTCGTCAACCTCAAGGGTCGGATGATCCTCGAGGGCCGCGCGCAGCAGCCGCCGGACGTCGTCATGCACGTGATGGTGCTGCGCCCGCAGGACAACGGCTCCGTCGCGGTCGTGCCGGGCGGCGTCTCCGAGAACCTGCCGCTGCCCATCGGCTCCGACCCGAACCAGATCAACACGTACACCCGCGCGCAGCTGACCAAGCCCGACGGCGCCGACGGCAAGGGCGGCACCCGCCTCTGCATCGAGAAGGGCGACTACCTGGCCTTCACGACGTCGGGCGGGTTCGGCGGGTTCGCGAAGGACAACCCGGAGCAGACCTACGTGCACGGGGCGCAGTTCCAGGTGTTCGGCGCCACGCGGTCGATCTCGATGTTCCACAACCAGGGGGGCGCGTACGACTTCCAGCCCTTCCGCGGTGGGGAGAACGGCGGTCGCGAAGTGCTGATGAACGCGACGATCGGAACGCGGGAGAACGCGCGTTACACCTGCCGCACCGAGGCCGAGAAGAGGGAGAACCTCGATTACAAGCCGGTGACCGCGGAGCCCGGCACGACCACGCCGGGGACGCCCGCGGCGCCCGGTTCGGCCACGCTCGCCGCCTCGGAGGCCGCCATCCCGAAGCCGCGTCGCGCCCCGAAGGTGCGCGGCAAGCGGGTGCGGATCAGCCTCCTCTGCCCCGGTCCCGGCGCCTGCGGGGGCAAGCTCGCACTGCGCTCCTACACCGCGCGCGCCGCGTCGTTCGCACTCGCGCCCGGTCAGCGCGCCAACGTCACGCTGGAGCTCAACCAGGCCGCGCGCCGCAAGCTGCGCAAGAAGGGCGCCGGGCTGACGGTCAAGGCGATGGTCACGCATGCGGACGGGTCGCACACCACGCGTCGGTTCGTCATCAGACGCCGCTGACCGGCCGGCGCAAGAAACGCCGACCCGCGGCCGATAAGTGAGGTGATGCCTACTCGTCTCACCCTGCTGGCTGCCGTTCTCGCCGTGTTCGCCTTCACCCCGTTCGCACGGGCGGCCGACGTGACGATCGGCAGCGATCTCGCCGCGCCGGCGACGCTCGAGTACCACGACCCCAACGACTGGGCGGCGTGGAACCCGGACATGCTGCAGGCGCCGGCGCAGGGGGAGATCAACGTGGTCAACCTCAAGGGACGCATCAACCCCGAGGGCCGGGCGGCCCCGATCCGTCCCGACGTGGTCATGCACGTGATGGTGCTGCGCCCCCAAGGCGACGGCAGCGTCGCGGTGGCGCCCGGCGGCGTGTCGGAGGATCTGCCGCTGCCGTTCGGCGGCGACGCGAACCAGGTCAGCACCTACACCCGCGCGAACCTGACCAAGCCCGACGGGGCCGACGGCAAGGGCGGCACCCGCCTGTGCGTCCAGAAGGGCGACTACATCGCGTTCACCACCTCGGGTGGGTTCGGCGGCTTCGCGCAGGACAACCCCGAGCAGGTCTACGTCAACGGCGCGGAGTTCCAGGTCTTCGCCCCCTCGCGCACCACCACCACGCTGTTCCACAACCAGGGTCGCGAGTACGGCTACGACCCGTTCCGGCCGTCCTTCGGCGACTCGCGCGAGCTGCTCATGAACGTGACCATCGGGACGCGTGAGAACGCTCGCTACTCCTGCCGGACGGATTCCGAGAAGGCCGAGAACCTCGACGCCAAGCCGGCCGCGCCGTCGGTGACCCCGAGCCCGTACGCGGTGGCGACGCCCACGCCGGCGCCGGTCGGTCGCGCGACGCTCGTCAAGCCCAGGAAGGCGCCGAAGGTCAAGCGGACCAAGGTCAAGCTCGCGCTGAAGTGCTCCACCGTTGGCGCCTGCTCCGGCACGCTCGCCCTGCGCACCTACACGAAGGCGGCCAAGTTCCTCCTGGCGGCGGGGCAGACCAAGCGCGTGACGCTGACGCTCAACAAGAAGGCGCGCAAGAAGCTCAAGCGCAAGGGTGCGCGGCTGACCGTCAAGGCGATGCTCGTCAGCGCAGACGGCTCCAAGCAGAGCCTGCGCTTCAAGATCAAGAAAGCCTGACCGCGCCGTCGTCGAGCGCTTCGCCCGCGACCAGACGGCGCTTGGCCGCGGCCGTGCGCCGCTTGATGCGACCCTCGAGGCTGCGGGCGGTCGTGCGGTCCGGGGTCTGCCAGGCGGCGGCCAGCTCGACGGGCAGGCGGCTGCGCGTGTAGCGGCCGCCCTTGCCGGCGGCATGGGCGGCGACCCGGGCGCCCAGATCGGTCGTCCAGCCGCAGTAGAGCGAGCCGTCTCGGCAGTGCAGCAGGTACACGTAGGCCACGGGTGCATTCATCTTCTTCGGTCCGGCGGCGAACCCTGGTATAAGTCGCGCGCCGGGTGACCATCCGGCATCGGCCGACCGGAGGAAGAGCAGATCAAGATGGCGACGGGAACCGTCAAGTGGTTCAACAATGACAAGGGCTTCGGCTTCATCACCCCGGACGAGGGCGGCAAGGACCTCTTCGTCCATCACTCGGCCATCCAGGCGAACGGCTTCCGCACGCTGGAGGACGGCGCCCGGGTGAACTACGAGGCGGAGGAGGGTCCCAAGGGGCCCAAGGCCGTCAACGTCGAGCAGGTCTAGGCTCGACCGCCTGACCCGCGTCCTCTTCGTCTGCCTCGGCAACATCTGCCGGTCGCCCACCGCGGAGGCGGTGATGCGTCACCACGTGGCCGAAGCCGGTCGCGAGGAGGAGATCGCCGTGGAGAGCGCCGGGACGGGGGACTGGCACGTCGGCCACCCGCCGGACGCGCGCTCGGCGGCCGCGGCCCGCGAGCGCGGGATCGAGCTGGTCGGCGTGGCCCGCCAGGTCACGCGGGCCGACTTCGACGACTACGACCTGATCGTCGCCATGGATCGCGCCAACGAGCGCGACCTGCGCGCGCTCGGGGACCCGTCGAAGGTCGTGCTGCTGCGCTCGTACGACCCGGAGGCGGTCGCCGCCGGGGAGCTGGACGTCCCGGACCCGTACTACGGGGGCGACGACGGCTTCGAGCACGTGCTCGACGTCGTCGACCGAGCCGCGCGCGGGTTGCTCGCCGAGTTGTGAGGACGTTCGTCAAGCGGGGCGGGCCCGCGGGGCTGCTGCCGTCCCAGGCCGCCGGGATGCGCTGGCTCGCCGAGGGGCCGCTGCGCGTGCCCGAGGTGATCTCGGTCAGCGACGACGAACTGGTCATGGAGCGCGTCGAGCCCGGCCCGCGCGGGGCGGACTTCGACGTGGTGTTCGGCCGCGGCCTCGCGGAGCTGCACGCGCTGGGCGCGGAGCGCTTCGGCGCCGCGCGGACCTTCATCGGGCCGCTCGAGGTCCCGGAGCCCGGCTGCGAGGACTGGGTGTCCTACTACGCGCAGGCGCGGCTCGAACCGCTGCTGCGGATGGCCGTCGACGCCGGCTCGCTGCCCGACCCCGCGCCGGTCGAGCGCGTCATCGGGAGGCTGGGGGAGCTGTCCGGGCCGCCTGAGCCGCCCGCCCGCCTGCACGGCGACCTGTGGTCGGGCAACGTCATGTCCGGCCGCCAGGGCGAGCCGTGGCTGATCGACCCGTCCGCCTACGGCGGGCACCGCGAGATCGACCTGGCGATGCTGCAGCTGTTCGGCTCGCCGGGGGCTGCCTTCTTCGCCGCCTACGAGGAGGTCGCCCCGCTTGCAGGCGGCTGGCGCGACCGCGTCGGCCTGCACCAGCTGCTCCCGCTGCTCGTCCACGCCGTCCTGTTCGGCGGCGGGTACGGCGCGGCGGCCGTCCGCGCGGCGCGCCAGTACGGGTGAGACCCCATTCGCGGCCGGGCGCGAAATTTCCGCAGGGGTTCCGCCGTTGAGTGCGAAAGAGGCCATGCGATGACCCCGCCCCGCGTCACGGAGACGACCCGCCCGCTCGAACCTGTCGAGCACGACCCGTTCATCGACGACGTCTCCAAGCCGACCCCGCCGCTCAGCTCGGTCGAACCCACGCGGCGCCGCATCTTCGACTAGCTAATCTCCGCCCCGCGCGGACGGCGTAGCTCAGCTGGTAGAGCTCCGGGTTGTGATCCCGGCGGTCGCGGGTTCGAGTCCCGTCGCCGTCCCCTCGCTGAGACGTTTTCCGGCTCTGGCGCCTAAAGCATCCAATGGATGCCAAATTCGCCGCGGCGGCCACGATCGCCGCAAACCAGAACGGCCGGATCACGACAGCCCAGCTCTCCGAGTGCGGGATCGGGAAGAGCGGGATCGAGAAGGGGGTGCGGGCGGGACGCCTGCATCAGGTCCATCGTGGCGTCCTCGCGGTCGGCCATCTCGCGCCGAGCGTGTTCGGTGACGCGCACGCCGCGGTGCTCGCCGGCGGTGACGGCGCGCTGCTGAGCGTCCGGTGGGCGGCCCGGCTGCTCGGTATCCGCGACGGGGTCGGGCCGCGCATCGACGTCACCATCCCGCCGTCCGGCCACCGGACCCGACCCGGGATCGCGTTCCATCGCTCGGAGGTGCTGCCGTTCGAGCGGGGTACGTTCGCGCAGATCCCGATCACGAGCCCGGCGCGCACCATGGTCGACTTGGCGCACCACCTCGGCGAACGCGACGGCATCGAGTGGGCACTCAGGGAGATGCAGTTCCGGCGCCTCTACGACCACCGGCTGCTCGAGCTCTCCAACGGCCGGCGACCCAGTCGCTTCCTGAATGCGTTGTTGGAGGACCTGGCGCCAACGGGCTCGCCGCTCGAGGTCGCGTTCCTGAACCGCGTGGTGCGCAGGCACGGCCTCCCTGAGCCGGTCAGCCAGGCGAGACCCTGCGGATTCCGCGTCGACTTCTTCTGGGAGCAGGCGCTCCTGGTCGTCGAGGTCGACGGCCGGAACCACGACGAGCCACTGATGAAACTGGCCGACGCCCACCGCGACGCGATCCTCGCGGCGGCCGGCATCACGGTTCAGCGATACCGGTGGGCCGACGTCCACGTTCACCATGAGCGGACGGCGTGGCGGGTTCGGCATCTCCTGGATGCCTAACCCGCCACGGTCGCCGGTCAGGCGGTGGCGTAGGCGGGCTCGGGGGTCGAGCCGTTGACCGCGGAGGCCTCGTCGGGCTCCGACGGAGCGGGCTGGTTGACGACCTCGGTGGTGAGGTAGGAGCCCGCGACGCCGGCGCCGACGGCGGCCGCGCCGACGAGCGCATTGTCGTTGAGGGCGGCGAGGGCGGCGATGATGACGGCGTTGTACTCCCAGCCGGAGTCGGAGACCCAGGGGCCGTTGGAGCCGTGGACCTTGCGGATGGCGGTGACCATCGCGCCGGTGATGGCGGCGGTGGCGACGGGGATGCCCGCGCCGCCGAGGATCAGCAGCGCGCCGCCGCCCGCTTCGGCGACGCCGGCCGCGGTCGCGTGGCGCTTGCCCGGCCGGAGGTCGAGCGAGCCCTCGAAGAAGCCGGCGGTGCCGTCGAGCCCATGACCACCGAACCAACCGAACAGCTTCTGCGTCCCGTGGCCGACGAAGAGGGAGCCGAGGGTGAGCCGAAGGGCGAGCTTTCCGAAGGACATGACCTCGGCCCTGCCCGGTTACATGCGGGCGCAAGCATCGACGAGGCAGTCAGGAACGTCGCCGTCAATCGGGCGGGCGTCGGGCGGTGGGCCCGAACCGCGCGCGGAACAACCGCCAGAACAGCACGGCGAAGTCGGTCACCCCCGCGACGAGGTGGCCGATCGGCCCGGTGACCAGCCATGCGGCAAAGCGCTCCACCGGGCCGACGCTATCGTCCGCTGCGCATGGCCACCGCGGGTGTCAGCACGAGCGTGACCGAGCTTCCGGAGTCGCGTGTGCGCGTGGAGGCGGAGGTTGCGCCAGACGAGATCGAGAAGCGCATCGCCCAGTCGGCGAAGACGCTTGGCCGCCAGCTGCGCGTGCCCGGCTTCCGCCCGGGCAAGATCCCCGCTCCGATCGTCATCCAGCGCGTCGGCCGCCCCGCGGTCCTCGACGAGACGGTCCGCGACCACCTGCCCGCCTGGTACTCGAGCGCCATCGACGACGCTCGCATCGCGCCGATCGGCGAGCCGGACCTCGACCTCGGGACGCTGCCCGAGGAGGGCCAGCCGCTCACGTTCAGCATCGAGATCGGCGTCCGCCCGGCCGCCACGCTCGGTGACTACAAGGGCCTCGAGGTCCCCAAGCCCCCGGACGAGGTCTCCGACGAGGCCATCGACGCCGAGCTCGAGCAGTTGCGCGAGCGCGGGGGGCGCCTGGACACCGTCGACCGTCCCGCCGGCCGCGGCGACTTCGTGGTCATGGACTTCGTCGGCTCCGTCGACGGCGTCCCGTTCGAGGGCGGCGAGGCGCGCGACCAGATGCTCGAACTCGGCTCGGGCCGGCTCATCCCCGGCTTCGAGGAGCAGCTCGAGGGCGCCCGCGCCGGCGAGGACCGCACGGTCAAGCTCGACTTCCCCGAGGACTACGGCGCCGCCGAACTCGCCGGCCAGGCCGCCGAGTTCGCGGTCAGCGTCAAGGAGGTCAAGGCCAAGGCCCTGCCCGACCTCGACGAGGACTTCGCCATCGAGCAGGGCTTCGACTCCATCGACGAGGTCCGCGACGACATCCGGGAGCGCCTCGCCGAGCAGCAGCGCGAGCAGGGCGAGGCCGCCTTCCGCGAGGCCGCGCTCCAGGCGGCGGTGGAAAACGCGACGGTCGAGGTCCCCGAGGCGCTCATCGAGGCCAAGGCGAGCGAGCTGTGGAACAACATGATCCACTCGCTCTCGCACCAGGGCATCACGCGCGACGTCTACCTCCAGATCTCCGGCAAGACCGAGGAGGAGATCCTCGAGGAGGGCAAGCCGGACGCCGAGAACGCGCTGCGCCGCGAGGCCGTCCTGGTCGCCATCGTGGAGGCCGAGAAGCTCGAGCCGACCGACGAGCAGCTGCTGGAGGCACTGGCGCCCGACGCCGAGCGCTCGAACACGTCGACCAAGAAGCTGCTGGAGCGGATCAAGTCGTCGGGCCGCCTCGACGACCTCAAGGAGGACGTCGCCCAGCGCCAGGCCATCGATCTGCTCGTCGAGTCTGCCAAGCCCGTGGCACCCACCGCAGCCGCCTCCGGCGGCGCGGGGGCACAGGCAGGAGAACCCGAGAACACCTCAAAGGAAAGCTGAGCTGTGAGTCCCCTCGTCCCCATGGTCGTCGAGCAGACCTCCCGCGGTGAGCGGGCGTTCGACATCTACTCCCGCCTGCTCAACGAGCGGATCGTCTTCCTCGGCACCCCCGTCGACGACCAGATCGCGAACCTGATCGTCGCCCAGCTGCTGCACCTGGAGAGCGAGGATCCCGAGAAGGACATCTCGATCTACATCAACTCGCCGGGCGGTTCGGTCTATGCAGGACTGGCGATCTACGACACCATGCAGTTCATC
Organism: uncultured Solirubrobacteraceae bacterium; assembly: GCA_963740765.1. Lineage (GTDB taxonomy): Bacteria > Actinomycetota > Thermoleophilia > Solirubrobacterales > Solirubrobacteraceae > DATLGB01. The sequence continues at coordinate 459,985 of CAVUFN010000010.1, forward strand.
AAGCCCGACGTGCAGACGATCTGCGTCGGGATCGCGATGAGCATGGGCGCCCTGCTGCTGTCGGGCGGCGCACCCGGCAAGCGCATGGCCCTTCCGAACGCCAAGATCCTCATCCACCAGGTCTCCTCCGGCTTCCAGGGGCAGGCAACGGACATCGAGATCCACGCGCGCGAGGTCATCGAACTGCGCCGCAAGCTGGACGAGATCATCGCCGGCCACGCGGGCAAGGACGTGGAGGACGTGCGCAAGGACACCGAGCGCGACTACTTCATGACCAGCGAAGAGGCCAAGGCGTATGGCATCATCGACCGGGTGATCGCGCACCACTGATTGCCTATGGCTCGCCCGACGGACTCAAACGAACAGCTCCTCTGCTCCTTCTGCGGCAAGTCGCAGCGGCAGGTCAAGAAGCTGATCGCCGGACCGGGTGTCTACATCTGCGACGAGTGCATCGATCTCTGCAACGAGATCATCGACGAGGAGCTCACCGCTCCCGCGACCTTCGACCCGACCAACCTGCCGCGGCCGAAGGAGATCTACGACGTCCTCAATGACTACGTCGTCGGGCAGGAGCAGGCCAAGCGGACGCTGTCCGTCGCGGTCTACAACCACTACAAGCGCGTCCAGCTCATGCAGCAGGGCGACACGGACATCGAGCTGCAGAAGTCCAACATCCTGCTGCTCGGCCCGACGGGCTGCGGCAAGACGCTGCTCGCCCAGACCCTCGCGCGCATCCTCAACGTCCCGTTCGCGATCGCCGACGCCACGGCGCTGACCGAGGCCGGCTACGTCGGCGAGGACGTCGAGAACATCCTCCTCAAGCTCATCCAGGCCGCCGACTTCGACGTCAAGAAGGCCGAGCAGGGGATCATCTACATCGACGAGGTCGACAAGATCGCGCGCAAGGCCGACAACCCCTCGATCACGCGTGACGTGTCGGGCGAGGGCGTCCAGCAGGCGCTGCTGAAGATCCTCGAGGGGACGACGGCGTCCGTGCCCCCGCAGGGCGGCCGCAAGCACCCGCACCAGGAGTTCCTGACGATCGACACGACGAACGTCCTGTTCATCTGCGGCGGCGCCTTCGCGGACCTCGACAAGGTCATCGAGCGGCGCATCGGGCACAAGGGCATCGGCTTCGGCTCGGCGATCACGGCGAAGTCCGACAAGGACCTCGGCGAGATCTTCGAGGAATGCCTGCCCGAGGACCTCATGCAGTACGGGCTGATCCCCGAGTTCATCGGCCGCCTGCCCGTCGCCAGCGCCGTCCACCAGCTGCGCTCGGACGACCTGATCACCATCCTCACCGAGCCGCGCAACGCGATCGTCAAGCAGTTCCAGCGCTTCTTCTCCTTCGACGGCATCGAGCTCGTCTTCACCGACGACGCGCTGAAGGCCGTCGCCGCCAAGGCGATCGAGCGCGAGACGGGCGCCCGCGGCCTGCGCTCGATCATCGAGGAGGTCCTCCTCGAGGTCCAGTTCGAACTGCCCTCCCGCCGCGACGTCAAGAAGTGCGTCGTGACCAAGGAGACCGTCGAGAAGGGCCTCAAGCCCACGCTCGTCACCGCCGCCGCGGACGACGAGACCGGCGAGCAGGCCGCCGAGTCGGCCTGACGCCATCCGACGGGATGTCGTTCCTGAGGGAACGCTCCGGCGGCTGACGCGGCGATACCCTCGGGCGCCCGTGTCCGACCTCGCCGCCCGCACCCGCTACGAGCCCGCCGAGGCGGAGCCGCGCATCTTCGAGCAGTGGATGGAAGCCGGCATCCACCACCCGGAGCCGGAGGGGGAGTCGCGCGACAATTTCTCCATCGCCATCCCGCCGCCCAACGTCACGGGCGCGCTGCACATGGGCCACGCGCTCAACGGCTCCGTCCAGGACACGCTGATGCGCTACCACCGGATGCGCGGCCGGCGCGGGAAGTGGATCCTCGGGACCGATCACGCGGGCATCGCCACGCAGACGCAGGTCGAGCGCCTCCTGCTCAGCGAGGGTTCGAGCCGGCTCGAGCTCGGGCGCGAGACGTTCGTCGAGCGCACGTGGGAGTGGCGCGCCAAGTACGGCGGCACGATCGTCGAGCAGTTCAAGCGCCTGGGCGCGACCTGCGACTACGACGACGAGCGCTTCACCCTCGACGAGCGCTACGTCAAGGCGGTCATGACGGTCTTCGTCGACCTCTACGACAAGGGGCTCATCTACCGCGACAACTACATGGTCAACTGGGACCCCGGCACGCGCTCGGCGATCTCCGACCTCGAGGTCGAGGAGCGCACGGTCGTCGACACGCTGTACTCGATCGACTACCCGCTCGAGTCCGGGTCGGGCAGCGTCACGATCGCGACGGTGCGCCCGGAGACGATGCTGGGGGACACCGCGATCGCCGTCCATCCCGACGACGAGCGCTACACGCGGCTGATCGGCGAGCACGCGATCCTCCCGCTCGTCGGGCGGCGGCTGAAGATCATCGCCGACCCGTACGTGAAGCCGGAGTTCGGCACCGGTGCGCTGAAGATCACCCCGGGGCACGACCCCAACGACTTCGAGATCGGCCGCAACCACGGGCTCGAGGAGCTGACCGTGATCGGCGAGGACGGCCGCATGACCGCCGACGCCGGCGAGCGCTGGGAGGGCATGACCGCCTTCGAGTGCCGCGACGCGGTGGTGGACGCGCTGCGGGCCGAGGGCCTGCTCTCCGGCCAGGAGCCCTACGAGCACGCCGTCCCGTACTCGCACCGCTCCGGCGAGCGCATCGAGCCGCTGATCTCCCTGCAGTGGTTCATGGACATGGACCGGCTCGCCAAGGCGGCCGCCGAGGCCGTCGAGGACGGGCGCATCACCATCACGCCGGAGGGCCAGCGCAAGCGCTACCTGGACTGGCTGGCCAACATCCGGCCCTGGTGCATCTCCCGCCAGCTGTGGTGGGGCCACCAGATCCCCGTCTACTACCGCGGCGAGGAGACCTACGTCGGGATGGAGCCGCCGGAGGGGGACGGCTGGGAGCGCGACCCGGACGTGCTCGACACGTGGTTCTCGAGCGCGCTGTGGCCGTTCGCGACCCTGGGCTGGCCCGAGCAGACGCCGGACCTGCGCGCCTTCTACCCGACCGACGTGCTCTCGACGGCGCGCGACATCCTGTTCCTGTGGGTCGCCCGCATGGTGATGATGGGCCTGGAGTACATGGGGGACGTGCCGTTCACGGCCGTCTACGTGCACAGCGTCATCCAGGCGCCCGACGGCCGCCGCATGAGCAAGTCGCTGGGCACGGGCATCGACCCGCTCGACCTGATCGACGTCCACGGCGCCGACGCCACGCGCTTCGGCCTGCTGGCGATGTCCTCCACCCAGGACGTGCGCTTCAACGAGGACAAGATCGCCCAGGGCGCCGCGCTCGCGCAGAAGCTCTACAGCGCGTCCCGCCTGATCCTCGGGCGGGCGAACGAGACGCGCGGCGACGCGATCGAGGACCGCTGGATCCTCAGCCGCCTCGAGCGCGTGAAGGCCGACACGGCCCGCGCGATCGAGGCGTTCGAGTTCCACCACGCCGCGCTCGGCCTCTACGACTTCGTCTACGCCGACCTGTGCGACTGGTACCTGGAGATCGTCAAGCCGCGGCTGGAGACGGAGGGCGGCGTCGCAAAGCACGTCCTGCGCGAGACGCTGGCCATCGCCCACCCGGTCCTGCCCTTCGTCACGGAGGAGATCTGGTCGCACCTCGGCGAGGACGGGCTGCTGGCCGAGGCGAGCTGGCCCGCGCCCGCCGGGGAGCCGGACGAGCAGGCCGAAGCGGAGGTCCTCGGCGCCATCGACGTCATCCGCGCCGTGCGCGGCTGGCGCGATTCCATGAGCGTGAAGCCCGGCGCCGTCCTGCCCGCCCGGCTCGACGGCCACGGCGAGGTGCGCGACCTGATCGCCCGCCTCGCCCGCCTGGAGTGGTCGGACGACGACGTCGCGGTCAAGGTCGGCCCGGTCGGGATCGCGCGCTCGGAGCTCGTCGACTGGGAGGCGGGGGAGAAGCGCAAGCGCAAGCGCGCCGCCGCCCTCGGGGAGGACCTGGCGCGGGTGCGCAAGAAGCTCGACAACCCGAAGTTCCGCGACAAGGCCCCGGCCACGGTCGTCGCCAAGGAAGAGGCGAAGGCCGCGGAGATCCAGGCAGAGCTCGATGCCCTGGTCGAGTGAGCGCGCCGAGCAGGAGCTGCTGAGCCGCGAGCTGTTCGGCATGCGCTTCGGCCTGGAGCGCATGCGGCGGCTGCTGACGGTGCTCGGCTCGCCCCAGCGCAGCTTCCGCGCGATCCACGTCGTCGGGACCAACGGCAAGAGCTCGACGGCGCGCTTCGCCGCCGCCATGCTCGAGGCGCACGGCGTCCGCGCCGGCGCCTACCTGTCCCCGCACCTGACCCACTTCCGCGAGCGCATCCGGCTCGGTGACGAGGACCTCTCCGGGGCCGCGTTCGGCGCGGCGGTCGAGCGCGCGATGGCCGCGGCCCGCAAGGTCGACCGCGACGACGACCTCGTCACGCAGTTCGAGCTGCTCACCGCCGCCGCGTTCGTGGCCTTCGCCGACGCGGGCGTCGAGGTCGCCGTGGTCGAGGCCGGGCTGGGCGGCCGCTACGACGCCACCAACGTCCTGCAGGCGCCCGTCGTGATCCTCACCTCCGTGGGCCTCGAGCACACGCGCTGGCTGGGCCCGACCCTGACCGACATCGCGCGCGAGAAGCTCGCCGTGGTCCCGCCGGGCGGCGTGCTCGTCCACGGCCGCCTGCCCGAGGAGGCGATGGCGGTGGTGCGGGAGACGGACGCGCGCCGCGTCGGCGTGAGCGCCCCGCTGGCTCTCCCGCTCGCCGGCTACCAGCGCGACAACGCCGCACTCGCCCGCGCCGCCGTCGAGGCGCTCCTGGGGGAGGTGGATGATGCCCGCGTGCTCGCCGCGGCCGCCGGGGTCATCGTCCCGGGGCGCTTTCAGACCATCGCCACGCGGCCGCTGACCATCATCGACGGGGCGCACAACCCGGCCGGGATGGAGGCGCTGGCCGACGCGCTCGAGCGTCGCGACTACGTGGCCTGCGTGTCCATCCTCGACGACAAGGACGCCGCTGCGATGCTGCGCGAGCTGCTCGGGACCTGCACCGCCGCGGTGTTCACGTCGGCGTCGAACCCGCGCGCGCTGCCGCCCGCCACGCTCGGCTCGCTGGCCGGCCAGGTGGGCTTCACGGGGGAGACGGCGCTCGAGCGCGACCCCCGCGCGGCGCTGGCGCGGGCGCGTCGGATCGCCGGTCCCGACGGCGCCGTGATCGCCACCGGATCCATCTATCTCGTCGCCGACCTGTTGTCGGAGGCCGGGATGCGCAAGGCTTCGGTCCTGTGAGCGATCGAGACCAGGGTCCGAGTGTCCTCGCCATGATCGGCCTCGTCGCCGCCGTCGTGGCGATCGTGATCCTCGTGTTCTTCGCCCTGGGGTACCTCTTCGGGAGGATTTTCCTCTAGGACGACTAATCTTGCGGCGTGGCCGCCCTGACCTTCGCCGTCTTCGGCATCAACAACCGCAGCGTCGACACCGGGGTCAAGGTGCTTCTGCTCTTTCTGTTCGTCGTCTGGGCAGCGCTGGTGTTCTGGACCTACGCCGACGCGCGCCGCCGCATCGACGACCCGATGCTCGTCGCCTGCGCGACCGCCGCCTCGCTGTTCCCCTTCGTGGGCACGATCGTCTACACGATCGTCCGCCCGCCCGAGTTCCTCGACGACGTCCGGCTGCGCGAGCTCGAGATGCACGCCGCCGAGAACCGCCTCCACGCGGTCGACCTCGAGCTGTGCCCCAACTGCGACTACCAGATCCGCGGCGACTACCTGCGCTGCCCGAGTTGCCTGTACCGGCTCAAGGAGCCGTGCGCCGCGTGCGCCAAGCCGCTCGACTCGCGCTGGAAGATCTGCCCGTACTGCGAGACCGAGGTCGGCGCCTTCGAGCCGTCCACCTCCGCCGCCCCTCCCAAGGCCCGCCGCGCCAGTCGCCGCCGGTCCGAGGAGACGGTGGACTTCCCAGCGCCATAGCCTCCGGGCACATATGGCTACCGAACAGACTCTGATCCTGGTCAAGCCCGACGCGTTCGCGCGCGGCCTCACCGGGGAGATCATCGCCCGCTTCGAGCGCAAGGGCCTGCGCATCCTCCAGCTCCAGAAGATGACCCTCTCCGAGGGCACCGCGAAGGAGCATTACGCCGAGCACGACGGCAAGCCGTTCTTCGGCGAGCTCGTCGAGTTCATCACCTCCGGCCCGCTCGTCGCCATGGTGCTCGAGGGCGAGGACGCCATCAAGGCCGCCCGCCAGGTCATCGGTGCGACCAACCCGCTCGAGGCCACCACGGGCTCGATCCGCGGCGACTACGCGATCCAGGTCGGCCAGAACATGGTCCACGGCTCCGACTCGCCCGAGTCCGGCCAGCGCGAAGCCGGGCTCTTCTTCCCCGCGTGACGGATTGCACCCTGCTCCAGGGTGGAAGTCGGCAGTGCCGCTGATCCTGGCGTCGCGGTCGCCGCAGCGGACGGCGATCCTCACCCAACTGGGGATCGCCCACGTCGTCGAGCCGGCGGACGTCGCCGAGCTCACCGAGGGCGATCCCACCCAGGTCGCGCTGGAGAACGCCCGCCGCAAGGCGGGCGACCGCCCCGGCACCCTCGGCGTCGACACCCTGGTCGCAGCGAACGATCGCATCTATGGGAAGCCCACTGGCGAAGCCCAGGCACGCCAGACCCTCCTCTCCCTCAGTGACCGGACGCACCGCGTGATCTCGGGCCTCGTCTATGAGGGGGACGGCATCACGGTCACCACCGAAGTGACGTTCAGAGACCTGAGCGACGTCGTCGACTGGTACATCGCGACGGGCGAGTGGCAGGGCCGCGCCGGCGGCTACGCCATCCAGGGCAAGGGCGCAGCGCTCGTGCGCGGCCTGCGCGGCGACTACCTCAACGTCGTCGGACTCCCGGTCAGCGCGCTGCTGGACCTGACGGGGACCGGCTTGCTGGGCTGAATTTGCAGCCAAGTTTGCGGCCCGCAACGGGGCTGTCGGGCTCGAGGCGGTCGCTAGACTCGGACCTTGGCCCTGCCGTGCCGGAACCAGTCCGGACGTGCGGGGCGCTGAGCTATGGGCTTCTTCGGCTATCTGACAGGGATGGGCGGCCGTGACATGGCCGTCGACCTCGGAACTGCGAACACCCTCGTTTACGTGCGCGGGCGTGGAATCGTGCTGTCCGAGCCCTCCGTCGTCGCCATCGACAGCCGCACCGGCGAGGTCCACGCGGTCGGCATCGAGGCCAAGCGCATGCTCGGCCGCACCCCCGGGACGATCCAGGCCATCCGGCCGCTCAAGGACGGCGTCATCGCCGACTTCGACGTCACCGAGGAGATGCTGCGCCACTTCATCCAGAAGGTGCACCAGAACCGCTGGGCGCACCCGCGCGTCGTCGTCTGCGTGCCCTCCGGCGTCACCGGCGTCGAGAAGCGCGCGGTCGAAGAGGCGTGCCTGAGCGCCGGCGCGCGCCAGGCCTACCTGATCGAGGAGCCGATGGCCGCGGCCATCGGCGCCGGCCTGCCGGTCGGGGAGCCCACGGGGAACATGGTCGTCGACATCGGCGGCGGCACCAGCGAGGTCGCCGTGATCTCGCTGGGCGGCATCGTCGTCAGCCAGTCCATCCGCATCGGCGGGGACGAGCTCGACGAGTCGATCATCAACTACGTCAAGCGGGAGTACAAGCTCCTGATCGGCCAGCAGACGGCCGAGGAAGTGAAACTCGAGATCGGTTCCGCCTACCCCCTCGACGAGGAGGTCCAGGCGGAGATCCGGGGCCGCGACCTGGTCTCCGGGCTGCCCAAGACCGTGGTGCTCACCTCCGAGGAGGTCCGCGCCGCGCTCGAGGAGCCGCTCGTGCAGATCATCGACGCGATCAAGGAGACCCTGGATCGCACGCCGCCCGAGCTGGCCTCGGACATCATGGACCGCGGCATCATGCTCGCGGGCGGCGGATCGCTGCTGCAGAACCTCGACGAGCGCCTGCGCGAGGAGACCCAGATGCCCGCGCACCGCGCCGAGTCACCGCTGACGTGCGTCGCGGTCGGCTCGGGTCGCTCGCTCGAGGAGTTCGAGGCGATCCACCGGTCCAACCGCGGTCAGAACGGCCGCGTCCGGCGCCAGCCCGCCCGCCGCTGATGTACGACAAGCAGGTCCGGCGCCGTCGCCTGACCCTCGCCGCCTTCGTCATCGCGTCCCTGCTGCTGTTGACGGTCTACTTCGGCGAGGGGTCCGGGGGCGGCCTCCACTCGGCCCAGCGCGGCACCCTGAGCTTCCTCGGCCCCGTGCAGGAGGGTGCGCACCGCGCCCTCAAGCCGGTCCGGGACCTGTTCGGCTGGGTCGGCGACACCGTCGACGCCAAGAAGGAGCGCGACAAGCTCAAGCAGGACAACCAGGAGCTCTCGAAGCAGGTCGCCGAGCTGCAGTCGCAGGCCTCGACCAACAAGCAGCTCAAGGGCCTGCTACGGATCAACGACAGCGTCGGCGACCTCGCGCCCGTGCCGTCGCTGGTCATCTCGCGCAGCTCGTCCGTGTACGGCTCGCACGTCGTGATCGACAAGGGCGCCAGCGCCGGCGTGCAGCTCAACCAGCCGGTGATCAACGGCGAGGGCCTCGTCGGACGCATCTCCAAGGTCGGCCGCGGCTTCTCGCAGGTCACGCTGGTCACCGACGAGTCCTTCGGGACCGGCGTCAAGGTGCTCGGCTCGGGCCAGCAGGTCGCGATCGGGCCGGACCCCAACCGCCCGGGCCAGCTGCAGCTCAAGTACGTCCAGAACGTCGACAAGATCAGCCGCGGCGACCAGGTCGTCGCGTCCGGTTCGACGGACCTCAAGCTGCAGTCCATCTACCCGCGCGACGTGCTCGTCGGCACCGTCGCCAAGATCGAGGCGGGGGACGGCAACCTGGACAGCCGCGTGCAGGTCAAGCCGGCGGTGGACCTGGGGACGCTCGAGTGGGTCGAGGTGCTCACCAAGCGCCAGGCGCCGCAGACCGTCGCGAGCACCGTCACGCCGTGACGCACGAACCCGCCCTCTACGGACGTCTTGCGGCCATGACGCTGGTCGGCGTCGTCCTCCAGGTCGCCGCTCTCTCGCAGCTCGAGATCTTCGGCGTCCCGCCCGACATCACGCCGCTGCTGGCGGCCGCGGTCGGGCTGCTCTGCGGCTCGATCACCGGCGCCGCGTTCGGGTTCGCGGTCGGGCTGCTGCTCGACCTCGCGCTGCTGCAGACGCTCGGGCTGTCGAGCCTGTTGCTGGTGACGATCGGCTACGGGGCGGGCCGCCTGCGCGAGCTGCGCGACCCCGCCCACGGCCTGATCCCGATGGCGGTCGGCGCCGCCGCGGCCGCGATCGCCACGTTCGGCTTCGCCGTCCTGCAGTTCCTGCTCGGCGTCGACGTCCCGATCAGCCTGCTGCTGCTGCGCGACATCCTGCTCGGCATCGTCCTCGGCACGCTGCTGGCCCTGCCCGTGCACGCGACGGTCCGCCGCATCCTGCTCCGGTTCCTGCCCGACGATCCGCGACGCCGCCGACGCCGGGCCTACACGACCGGCGGCCTCTCGCCGTTGTCGCGCGCCTGATGCCGCCTCAGCTCGAGGAACGCCGCCCGACGATGTCGCCGCAACTGGCGCGGCGCGTCGCCATCCTCGGCGGCGCCGCGTTCGTGCTGTTCGCGGCCCTGTTCTTCCGCCTGTGGTTCCTGCAGGTCCTGTCCGGCGAGAGCTACGTGTCCCAGGCGGCGCAGAACCGGGTGCGCAAGATCCGCATCGAGGCGCCGCGCGGGGACATCGTCGACCGCCACGGGACGATGCTGGTCAAGACCCGCCAGGCCGCCGTCGCGCAGATCCTGCCGGGTGAGCTGCCCGAGGCCGAGAAGCAGCTCGCGCAGGAGTACGGCGCCAAGCTGTCGGCCGCCGAGCGCGACCGCCTCAGTGCCTCCGATCGCTACAAGGCCCTGCGCCGCAAGGGCAACCGCACGCGCCTGACCCCCACGCAGAAGCGCGAGCAGCGCCGGCTCAAGCGCGCCGCCAACAAGATCCGCCCGGTGGCGGTGCCGCCGCTGCCGGCCGACCGCCAGGTGCGCAGCCTGCTCCGCCGCCTCGGCCGCGTCCTCGACGAGTCGCCCCGCACCATCCACCGCCGCGTGATCCAGCAGGTCGCCCTGACCCCGTACGCCGCGGTCACGGTCAAGACCGACATCGGCAAGCCGGCCTACAACTACCTGCTCGAGCGCTCCGACTCGTTCCCCGGCGTGCGGCCCGAGCTCCAGTACCTGCGCAACTACCCCCACAAGGACATCGGGGCGCACCTGTTCGGGACGCTGCGCGAGATCTCCCCGGACGAGCTCAAGGAGAAGCGCTACCGGCACGTCCAGGAGGGCGAGCGCATCGGCAAGGACGGCGTCGAGGAGTCCTACGACGAGTTCCTGCGCGGCCAGGACGGCTACTTCCGCCAGGTCGTCGACGCGCTCGGCCAGCCGTGCGACGACCCCGTGCGCTGCACGATCCGCGAGGTCAAGCCCCAGCAGGGCCAGCAGCTCGAGCTGACGCTCGACTACCGCCTCCAGAAGCAGGCCACCCAGGCGCTCGCGGAATCAGGCGGCGGGCGGCCCGGCGCGTTCGTGGCGATGGACCCGCGCAACGGCGAGATCCTCGCGCTCGGCTCCTACCCGAGCTTCGACGCGAACCTGTTCGCCAAGCCGATCAGCCAGGAGAAGTACAACGAGCTCAACTCCGAGGAGGCCGGGAAACCCCTGCTCAACCGGGCCATCGACGGCCTGTATCCGACGGGCTCGACCTTCAAGCTGATCACGGCCACGGCGGCGCTCCAGGAGGGGCTGATCGGCCCGACCGACCTCGTCGACGACCCGGGCTTCGTCAAGTACGGAGCCACGACGTTCAAGAACGCCGGCGACGTCGTCAACGGCTCGCTGAACATCATCCGCGCCATCGCGGTCTCCTCCGACGTCTTCTTCTACAAGCTCGGCTACCGGATGAACGACCTCAAGGGCCAGGTGCTGCAGACCTGGGCCAAGCGCATGGGGCTCGGGCACACGACCAAGATCGACCTGCCCGGCGAGTACCCCGGCGTCGTCCCGGACGCGCAGCTGCGCAACTCCGAGTTCGAGAAGTACAAGGCCTGCGCGGAGCGCAAGCACGTGCCGCAAGGGACGACGGAGGCGCTGTTCGCCTGCGGCGGCTACGAGCGCCCCTGGAGCGCCGGCGACAACGTCAACCTCTCCGTCGGCCAGGGCGACCTGCAGGCGACGCCGCTGCAGATGGCGGTCGCCTACGCGACCATGGAGAACGGTGGAACGGTCGTGCGACCGCACCTCGGCCGCGAGGTCCAGGACGGCCAGGGCCGCCTGCAGCAGAAGCTGCGCGCCCCCGCCCGCCGCAAGCTCGACATCTCCGAGACGACCCGGTCCACGATCATGCAGGGCCTCAAGGACGCGGCGACAGCGCCCAACGGCACCTCCGAGCCGGTCTTCAAGAACACCGACCTCGACGTCTACGGCAAGACGGGCACGGCCGAGCGCGGCAACGACGGCGACCAGTCCTGGTACGTCGGCTTCGTGCCCCACCCGTCCCGGCCGATCGTGGTCGCGGTGACGGTGGAGGAGGGCGGCTTCGGCGCCGAAGCCGCGGCACCCGCCGTGTGCGCCATCATGCAGGCCTGGTACGACAAGGACCCTGAAGCCTGCAAGCCTGGGGACTCCACCACCAACTGATGAGCCCGAGCACCCCCATCACCCCGGCTTCCGAGCCGCCGCCGCCGCTGGTGCCCCGGCAGCTCCGGCTGCGCATCGACCCGTTGCTGCTCGTGGCGGCCCTCGGGCTCGTGGCCTGCTCGATCATCGCGATCAAGGGCGCGACCGCCGACGACATCGACGGCTCGCCGCTCTACTACGTCGAGCGCCAGATCGCCTTCGCCGGCATCGGGATCCTGCTCATGTATGGCTGCTCGCGGCTGGACTACTCGCGGTTGCGCGAGCTGCGCTACCCGCTGTACGGGTTCATGCTCGCCTCGATCGTCGTCGTCTACCTGCTGGGCACGGCCACCAAGGGCTCCCGGCGCTGGATCGAGACGCCCTTCTTCAACCTGCAGCCCTCCGAGCTGGGCAAGGTCCTGCTCGTGGTCTCGATCTCCGCGTTCATCGTCGACCGGCTGCGGGGCGCCCCGGGCCGGCAGACCACCGCGCGGGTGATGCTGCTGGGCCTCGTCCCGGCCATGCTCGTGATGGCCCAGCCCGACCTCGGGTCCGCGCTCGTCTACATCGCGGGCACGCTCGGGCTGCTGTTCGTGGCCGGCATGCCGTGGCGGCACTTCGCCGCCCTCGGCGGACTGGGCGCCATCGCCATCGCGCTGACCCTGGTCGCGCTGCCGGCGGCCGGCGTCCATGTCCTGAAGGACTACCAAGTGGACCGGCTGACGTCGTTCCTGCACCCGTCGGATGTCGGGGGCAAGGAGGGCTACCAGCAGCAGCAGTCCAAGATCGCCATCGGTGCGGGCGAGAAGACGGGGCGAGGCGTCGATCACGCCACCCAGACCGGGCTGAACTTCCTGCCCGAGCACCACACCGACTTCATCTTCGCGGTCGTCGGCGAGACCTACGGGTTCGCCGGGGCCGCGTTAGTGCTGTCTCTGTACGCGCTGTTGTTGTGGCGCGGGTTGCACATCCTCACGCAGGCGAAGAACCTGTTCGGCGCGCTGATCGCCGGCGGCATCACGATGATGCTGCTCTTCCAGATCTTCGTCAACGTCGGGATGACGGTCGGGATCATGCCCATCACGGGCATCCCGGCCCCCCTATTGAGCTACGGCGGTTCGTCGATGCTCGTCACGTTCCTCGCGCTGGGCCTGCTGCAGAGCATCGCCGCGCAGGCCAAAGAGGCGGGAGCGTTGAAGACGAGGATGGCCGTCTGATGAAAAGGACAGATCGTTTTGCAGAAGCAAGTGCTGGTCACCGTGGACCGGGAGGAGACACGCGTCGCCATCCTGGAAGCAGAGGACAAGGACGCTGCCACCGACACCGGGCGGCGTGGCCGCCGCAGGCGCGGCGGGCCTGAGCTGGCGAAGGGCTACCGGGCGGCCGAGGTCTACCTCGAGCGCCGGGGCAACCGCTCCATCGTCGGCAACATCTACAAGGGCGTCGTCGACAACGTCCTGCCGGGCCTGGAAGCGGCGTTCGTGGACATCGGCCTGGACAAGAACGGCTTCCTGCACGTCGACGAGATCGTCCTTCCGGGGGTGGAGAAGGTGCAGCGCGGCCGCGGCAAGGGCCCGTCGATCACCGACCTGCTCAAGCCCGGGCAGGAGGTCGTCTGCCAGGTCGTCAAGGACCCGCTGAAGACCAAGGGCGCGCGGCTGAGCATGGAGCTCACGATCGCCGGCCGCTACATGGTCTACGCCCCGACGGGCGAGGGCGTCGGCGTCTCGCGGCGCCTGGAGGACAAGGAGCGCTCGCGGCTGCGCAAGGAGACCGCCAAGCTCGACCTGGGCGGCGGCGGCGCGATCGTGCGCACGGCCGCGCACGGCGCGGTGCGCGAGGACTTCGAGCGCGAGCTGCAGTACCTGTTCAAGCTCAACGAGGTCGTCGAGAAGCGGGTCGCCGAGGTCAAGGCGCCCAACCTCGCCTTCCAGGAAGCCGACCTGTCCGTGCGCGTCGTGCGGGACATCTTCTCCGCGCACTTCGAGCGCGCGGTCGTCGACGATCCCAAGCAGCACCAGCGCCTCGTCTCCTTCTTCACCCGCACGGCGCCCGAGCTGGTCGAGCGCGTCGAGCTGTGGGAGTCCGACGAGCCCGTGTTCGAGGCCTACGGCGTCGAGGAGGTCATCTCGGGCATGCTCGAGAAGCGGGTCGACCTGCCCAGCGGCGGCTACCTGCTGATCGAGTACGCCGAGGCGTTCACCGTCGTGGACGTCAACACGGGGTCGTTCATCGGGCGCGGCAAGTCCGCCCGCCTGGAGGACACGATCACCAAGACGAACCTCGAGGCCGCCGAGGAGGTCGTCAACCAGCTGCGGCTGCGCGACATCGGCGGCATCATCGTCATCGACTTCATCGACATGGCGCGGGCCCGCAACCGCGACGCCGTCCTCAAGACGCTGCGCAAGGCGCTCGACGAGGACCGCACCAAGACCTTCGTGGTCGAGATCTCGCCGCTGGGCCTGGTCGAGATGACCCGTCAGAACGTCACCGAGGGCGTCCGCGAGATCATGACCAAGGGGTGCCCGACCTGTGACGGCGAGGGCGTCGTCAAGTCCGAGGAGACGGTCGCCATCGAGGTCGACCGCAAGCTGCGCGAGCTGACCAAGCAAGCCGGCGAGGACGGGCCTGACGCCTACCTGGTGCGCATCAACCCGAAGGTGACCGCGCAGTTCATCGGCGAGAACGCGCGCATGCTGCACGCGCTCGAGGCCGACACGGGCAAGTTCTTCTCCTTCGAGGGCTCCGACGGACTGCCCATCGACCACTTCCGCATCACGCTGGAGGGCTCGCGGGAGGAGGTCATCGCGACGGCCGTCCCGTTCGCGGACGGGGACGAGGTCCACGTCGACATCATCGAGCCGCACATGTACGAGGTCGACGACGCCGTCGCCAAGATCGACGGGTACATCATCTCCGTGCGCGGCGCCGGCCCGTTCGTGGGCGCCAAGCGGCTCGTGCGCATCGAGAAGGCGGGCCGCACGTCCGCCGACGCGGTGCTCATCGACGTGACGCCCGAGGAGGAGGAGAGCATCACCGCGGCCAAGAAGCGCGCGGCACGCGCGGCGCGCGTGATCCCCAAGCGCAAGGCCAGGCCGAAGGCGAAGCCCAAGCCGGCGCCGGCGGCCGAGCCCGTCGACGAGGTCCCCGTCGACGAGACGTCCTCCCAGGAGGCGTCCGACGCCGAGATCAAGGCCTCCACCGGGCCCGCCGGAGAGGCGGATTCCGACGAGCTAGACTCCAAGCCTCGGCGCCGCGGCCGCAGAGGTGGACGGCGCCGTTCGCGCGCTGCGAAGGAAACGACCCCTGATGCCTGAGACACTCACCGACTCCTACGCCATCATCAAGACGGGCGGCAAGCAGTACCGCGTCGCTCCCGGCGACGAACTGCTCGTCGAGCGCCTCAAGGGCGACATCGACGCCAAGGTCGAGCTGGAGACGCTCCTGACCGCAGGCGGCGGCTCCGACGCGAAGTTCGGCGGAGACCTCAAGCCCGTCAGCGCGACGATCGTCGGCCACGAGCGTGGCCCGAAGATCCGCATCTTCAAGTTCAAGCCCAAGCGCGGGTACAAGCGCCGCCAGGGTCACCGGCAGGAGCTGACCCGCATCCGAGTGGAGAAGATCTCCTAATGGCACACAAGAAGGGCCTCGGCTCCTCCCGCAACGGTCGCGACTCCAAGCCCAAGTTCCTGGGCGTGAAGGTCTTCGCCGGCCAGCAGGTCACGGGCGGCGAGATCATCGTCCGCCAGCGCGGCACCCGGTTCCACCCGGGTCCCGGCACCGGCCTCGGCCGCGATCACACCGTGTTCGCCAAGTCCCCCGGTGTCGTGCAGTTCCGCACGGGTCGGCACGGCAAGCGCTGGATCAGCGTCGAAGACGCCCGCTGATCACCGCCTGACCGCACCCGTCGGACGCTTACGGCCTAGAGGCCGCTGCGCGTCGCCGGGCGCGCCCAGCCGGCGCCAGCGAACGTCTTCGCCGCTGATCTTCGATCTCAGCCCTCCTGCGCCGTCGGGCGCACGAGGATCTCGTTGATGTCCACGTGGGGCGGCTGTGAGACGGCGTACATGACGGCGTTGGCGATGTCGTCCGCGTGCAGGGCGTCGGTGGGCTGGTTGGTGAAGAACGGCGTGTCGACCATGCCCGGCTCGATCAGGGTGACGCGGCAGCCGGTGCCGTTGAGCTCCTGGCGCAGGGACTCACCCATCCCGGTCACCGCCCACTTGGTGCTCGAGTAGAGCGAGCCCGGCAGCGCGCGGCGGCCGGCCACGGAGCCGGTCAGCAGGAAGTGGCCCTTGGCGTCCTTGAGGGCGGGGAGGAAGGCGCGGATGGTCAGGGCGGCGCCGTAGACGTTGGTCAGCACCATCGCCTTCCAGTGTTCCGGGCTCTCCTCGAGGAAGCCGCGGGCGGCGCCGAAGCCGGCGTTGGCGAACACGACGTCCGCGCCGCCCGCCTGCGCGGCGAGGTTCTGGACGCTGTCCCAGTCGGTGACGTCGGTGGCCACGGCGACGGCGTTGGTCAGCGAGGCGGCCAGCTCGTCGAGCTTGTCCTGGCTGCGGGCGGCGAGGACGACTCGATAGCCGGCGGCGTCGGCGGCGCGCGCGGTGGCGGCCCCGATGCCGGTCGAGGCGCCGGTGATGACGAAGGTCTTCATACCCTCTGGTGTAGTGCTTGCGGACAAGGCTCGGATCGAGGTGCGCGGTGGCGCGGGCGGGGACGGCTCCGTGTCGTTCCGCCGGGAGGCCCACGTGCCCAAGGGCGGGCCGGACGGCGGCGACGGCGGCCGCGGCGGCGACGTGGTGCTGCGTTGCGACGACAACCTGCGCGACCTGCAGTTCTTCAAACGCACCGGTCACTTCCGGGCGGACCGGGGCGGGCACGGCCAGGGCGCCCTCAAGCACGGCGCCGACGGGGAGGCGCTGGTGGTGCGCGTCCCGCCCGGCACGGAGGTCACGCGCTGGGACGGCGCCCGCTACGACCTCGTCACGCCGGGGCAGGAGGTGCGCGTCGCCCGCGGCGGCGCAGGCGGGCGCGGCAACAAGACGTTCGCGACGGCGACCCGGCAGGCGCCCCGGCTGGCCGAGAAGGGACTGTCCGGGGAGGAGGGGCCGGTCGACCTCCAGCTGCGGCTGCTGGCCGACGTCGGGCTGGTCGGGCTGCCCAACGCGGGCAAGTCGTCGCTGATCGCCCGGCTGACGCGGGCCAAGCCGAAGGTGGCCGACTACCCGTTCACCACCCTGGAACCGAATCTCGGGACGATCGAGGCCGACGACCGGCAGATCATCATCGCGGACATCCCGGGGCTGATCGAGGGCGCGTCGGACGGGCTGGGGCTGGGCCACGACTTCCTGGCCCATGTCGAACGGTGCCGCGTGCTCGTGCATCTCGTGGAGGTGGCGCCGCTGGACGGCGCCGACCCGCAGGACAACTTCGCGCTGATCGAGCGCGAGCTGGCCGCCCACTCGCCCGAGCTGGCGGCGCTGCCGCGGATCGTCTGCCTGTCGAAGATCGACCTCGATCCCAGCTTCGACGTCTGGCCGGACGCGCTGGCGATCTCGTCGGCGACCGGCGCCGGCCTGCCCGACCTGCGGCGGCGGCTGCTGGAGGCCGTGCCACCGCGCGAGACGCTGCCCGAGCGCGAGAGCGGCGTGGCGGAGTTCGCCGTCTTCAAGCCGGCGGCGGGCCGCAGCTTCGAGGTCGAGAAGACGGGCGCCGGGGAGTTCCGCGTCACCGGGGATGCGGTCGAGCGCCTGTTCGCGCGCTTCGACCTCGAGAACGAGGAGGCGCAGGCGCTCGTGGAGCGCCGCCTGGCGCGCATGGGCGTCATCGCCGCGCTCGAGCGCGCGGGCTTCGAGCCGGGGGACGACGTCGAGATCGGTGGCACGGTCTTCGAGCTCGACCCGTCCGCCGGCTGACGGGGGACGCACCCCTTCCGTCGAGCAGCGCGCCCGTGGGTCAACCACGCGGTGTCCGCCGCCGATGCTCCGCATCGTGCACCGCCATCTCGTACCCCTCCTCGCCCTGCTGTCTCTCGTTGCCCTGGCCCCCGAGGCCGGTGCCGAGCCGACCGCGACCCCCGTCGCGGGCATCGCCGAGGCCGGCGAGTCGATCGCACGCGGCCCCGGCGGCACCATGTGGGTGGCCCAGTCGAAGGCTCCCGGGCGCGTCATCCGCATCGACGCCGACGGAACCCGGACCGACTTCACCGGCGGGACCACGCCGAACTTCCCGCAGAACCGCAGGCCCTCCGGCGTCGTCGCGCTCGGCGACGGCAGCGCCTGGTTCCTGATGAGCGGCGGCGGCGAGGAGCTGGGCCGCATCACCCCGGCCGGCACCGTCATGCGCTACGTCCTGCGCCGGGGAACGCCGACCTCGCTGGCCGCCGGCCCCGACGGTGCGCTCTGGATGACGGCCGACAACGGCGGCCGCGACGACGACGATGACGACCGCACGACCGCCCGCGACGCGATCGTCCGCTACGAGGCGGGCGAGGACTCGACCGCGCGCTTCGACGACGACCTGAGCGCGTCCACCAACCCGTACGCGCTCGTCACCGGCGCTGACGGCGCGCTGTGGTTCGCCGAGTCCGGCGGCCAGGGTCGCGTCGGGCGGATGACGACCGCCGGCGAGGTGGGTTGGTACGACACGGCCGGGCAGGGGCCGATCACGGCGCTCGCACCGGGTCCGCTGGCGTCCGCCTGGTACGCCCGCGCCGACACCGTCGGCCCGCTCGCCGGTACGGTCGACCCCTTCGACATGAGCCCCACGCCCGCCGCGCTCGCCGACGGGCCGGACGGCGCCCTGTGGGGCGCGGCCGATCAGGCCGTCACCCGCTTCGTGCCGGGCCAGGCCGCCACGGCGTACGGCGCCGGCCTGCCGGACCACGCTCGGGGCCAGGCGATCGCGGCCGGGCCCGACGGACGGATGTGGATGACCCTCGACCGCGCGCCGAACCTCGTGCGCATCACCGTGCCGCCGCGCGTCGATGCGGCGGAGGCGACGCCCACCACGGTGCAGGCGGGCGTTCGCCCCAACGGCCTGGACACGACCGTCTCCGCCGAGTTGCTCGGCCCGGACGGCACCTGGCAGTCGGTCGGCGCGACCGCGGTCGGCGCGAGCACCGACGCGACGCCCGTGACCTTCCAGCTGAGCGGCCTGACCCCGAGCACGGACTACCGCGCCCGCCTGGTCGCCGTCAACGAGGCCGGCACGACGACGGGCGCGGAGGCGTCGCTGCGCACGAATCCCGCCCCGGCGTCGAGCCCGCCGCCGACGCCCGAGAAGCCCCCCGTCATGCCGGCGCCGGCACCCGGCCCGGCCGCTGTCGCCCTGCCCGTCAAGGGGGAGACCCTGCTCGCCGCGGCGACCTCCGGCTCCGTGAAGGTCAGGACGCCGGGGCAGAAGTCCTTCACCGCGCTCGACGGGATCGGCTCACTGCCACCGGGCACGGTCGTCGACGCGGGCCGGGGCCGCGTGCTGCTCGCGTCCGGCCACGAGCGCACCGGGTTCCAGTTCGGCCTGTTCGCCGGGGGGCGCTTCCGCATGGGCCAGTCCAAGCGGGGCGTCGGCACGGTGGTCCTCGACCTCGTCGGCAGGCTCGACTGCGGCACGCGCCGGTCCGCCGCGGTCGCCAGCAGGAAGCGCAGGAAGTCCCGCAAGATCTGGGGCCTGGACGACGGCGGCAGCTTCAAGACGCGCGGCAGCCAGAGCGTGACCACCGTGCGCGGCACGCTGTGGATGACCAAGGACACCTGCAAGGGCACGCGCGTGAAGGTGCTCGACGGCTCCGTCTCCGTGAAGCCGAAGTACGGCAAGCGCAAGGCGCGGATCGTGCGCGCCGGCGAGTCGCTGCTGACCCGCCGCCGCTAGCGCGCCCAGGCGGCGTGCTCGCGGGCCAGCTCGGTCCGCGGCTCGCCGTCGACCTGCAGCTCCTCGGCCAGCGCCCACCAGTCGGCGGAGGCGCGCAGCTGGCAGAAGCCGGCGAACAGGAGGTCCGCCATCCGGCGCAGCAGCACCGACTCGCGCGGCAGGGAGAACTCGCGCACCATGTCGCGCCACTCCGGGCCGAGCTTGAACAGCTGCTGGCCCATCTCGCGCTGCACGTCGGGGGACAGTCGGAACGGCTGGTCCTCGATCAGCCAGGCGGCGGCGATCGTCATGTGGGCGAGGAGCAGGTCCTTGCGATCGGTGAACTTCGAGCCGTCGGCACCGAGGTAGCCGAGGTCGAGCATCACGGCGAACAGGGCGTCGGCGTCCTGCTCGTGGACCGCGGAGAGCGCCGGGCCCTCGCGGAGCACGTGCCCGCGCGGGATGTCGCGCAGCATGCCGAAGTCGAAGATGACCACGCGCCCGTCGTCGAGCGCCTGCCAGTTGCCCGGGTGCGGGTCGCCGAGCGCCATCCCGTGGTCGCCGGCGGTCTTGTAGTAGAAGCGGTGGACGATCTCGGCGACGCGGTCGCGCTTGGCCTCGCCGGCGTTCTTGAGGTCGTCGAAGCGCATGCCCTCGTGGCGCTCGGTGACGAGGATGCGCCGGGTCGAGAGGTCGGTGTCGACGCGCGGGACGAGGACGTGCGGGTGGTCGCGCCACACGCGCCACACCCGCCGGTGCGACTGCGCCTCGAGCTCGTAGTCGAGCTCCTCGGAGATGCGCTCGCGCAGCTCGTCGGCGAGCTCCTTGGTGTCCAGGCCGGGCGCCAGCCGGGCCAGCAGCGGGAGCAGCAGGGACAGGTTGCGCAGGTCGGCGTCGACCGCCTCGGCGATGCCGGGGTACTGGACCTTGACCGCGACCTCGACGCCCTCGTGCGTGGTGGCCCGGTGCACCTGGCCGATCGAGGCGGCGGCCATCGCGTCCGTCTCGATGTCGGCGAGGACCTTGGACACGGGCCGGCCCCAGTCCTTGGCCATCAGCTTCTCCAGCTGGTTCCACGGGACGCTGGGCGCGTTGTCGCGCAGCTCGGCCATGCGGCGCTGGATGCGCTCGGCGCCCTCCTCCTCCATGCCCGGGAACTCGATCGTGGAGAGGACCTGGCCGACCTTCATGGCCGCGCCCTTCATCTTGCCCAGCTGAACGACGATCTGCTCGACCACGTCGGCGGTCCGCTTGGCCTGCGCGCGCTCCTTGGCATCGTCGGAGCGCAGCCGGTCGAGCGCGCGGCCGCCGGCCACGCGGCCGCCCTGGGCCGCGACGAGGCTGCCGAGGCGCGTGGTGCGCCGCAGCCGCGAGGAGATGGGAGCGTTGTCGGGGGTCAGGGAGAGGTGATGTGGGCGGTCAGCCACGCGGCGAGGTCGTCCAGCGGCCGCTCGCGGTCGCCCGCGGGCTCGTTGAAGATCTCGTGGTAGAAGCCGTCGTAGGTGTGGATGGTCTTGTCGGTGGACTGGGCCTTCTCGTAGACCATCTGCCCGCCTGCCGGTGGTACGAGCTCATCGGCAGTCCCGATCAACATCAAGAGCGGGAGGGTCAGCTTGGGACTGTCGGCCTCGAGGCAGGCGACGGCGTCCGCCAGCTCCTGCACCGTGCGGGCCGGCAGCTTCCCGTGGTGGTTGAGCGGGTCGGTCTCGTAGGCCTCGACCTCGTCCGGGTCGCGGCTGACCTTGTCCGCCCCGACCTGGAAGACGCCGACGCCGGGCGTGACGACGCTGAGCGCCTTGGCGATCATCCGCAGGGGCAGGGGCGCCGCCTCCATCGCGGCCAGCGGCGCCGACAGTGCCAGGCCGTCCAGCTTCTCCTGGTGGACGATCGCGTAGGTGATGGCGATCAGGCCGCCCATGCTGTGGCCGAGCAGGAACAGCTGGCGGCCGGGATGCGTGGTGCGGGCGTGGTCGACGAGGTGGTCGAGGTCCTCGACGACCAGCCGCATGCGCTCGATCTGCGCCCGGCCGCCCGGGCTCTTGCCATGGCCGCGGTGGTCGACGGCGTAGACGGCGAACCCCTCGGGGACCAGTCGCTCGACCACGTAGCGGTAGCGGCCGGAGTGCTCCGAGGCGCCGTGGGCGATGACCACGACCGCTCTCGCCTCGCCCTCGGGGCGCCACGACTGCCAGTAGATGTCGCCGGAGAGGCGGCCCTCCTCGTGCTGGGTCGGGACGGCAGGGGGCGAGGAGGCGCTCATGGCCCCTGATCGTACGCTTGGCACGTGCCCGTCGTCGTCGTCAAGCTGGGGTCGTCCGTCGTCGCGGAGGACCACGGGGAGCTGCGTCTGGAGACGCTGGCCGCCGTGTGCGACCAGGTCGCCGCCCTGCACGCGACCGGGACGAACGTCGTCGTGGTCACCAGCGGCGCGATCGCGCGCGGGATGCACCTGCTCGGGCTGGGCGCGCGGCCGGCGTCGATCGACCAGCTGCAGGCGGCGTCCGCCGTCGGCCAGGGGCGGCTCTACCGCACCTACGACGAGCTGCTCAGCGGCCACGGCCTCACTACCGCCCAGGTGCTGCTGACCTTCTTCGACATGAGCGCGCGCACGCACTACCTCAACGCGCGCCGGACGCTGCAGGCGCTGCTGGCGTGGCGGATCGTCCCGGTGATCAACGAGAACGACACGACGACCACCGACGAGATCTCCTTCGGCGACAACGACTTCCTGGCCGCCCAGGTCGCCGTCCTGCTCCAGGCCCGGCTGTTGGTCCTGCTCACCAACACGCCCGGTGTCTTCAGCGCTGATCCGCGCGTGGACCCCGGGGCCGTGGTCGTCCCGGAGATCACCGACTTCGAGGCGCTGTCCGGCGTCTCGCACCGGCCCGGCGTGCTCGGGTCGGGCGGCATGCGCTCCAAGGTCGTCGCCGCCGAGATGGCGACGGCGGCGGGGATCGAGACCGTGATCGCATCGGGGTTCGAGCCGGGGACGCTGACCGCCGCGGCGGCCGGCGAGGCGGTGGGAACCCGCGTCCCGGCGCGGACACTCGGCATCTCGTCCTTCAAGCTGTGGCTGCGCTACGCCAAGCCCTCGCACGGGCGCATCGACGTCGACGGCGGTGCCGCCCGCGCGCTGCGCGAGGGCGGCACCTCGCTGCTGCCCGTCGGCATCACCGCCGTCCAGGGGACCTTCGACGCGGGCGACGCGGTCGAGGTCTACGGCGGCGGCGGGCGGATCGGCAAGGGGATCTGCAACTACTCGGCCGCCGAGCTGCTGCAGGTCCGCGGCCTGAAGTCCTCCGCCGTGCGCGAGGTGCTGCCGCGCGCGACCGAGGAGGCCGTGCACCGCGACTACTTCGTGCTCGACTGAGCCGGCGGCGAGCGCGTACCCTCTGCGCATGGCGCTCGCGACCGAGTCCGTCACCGAGATCTGCCGCTCCGCCGCCGCCGCGGCCCGCGTTCTGGCGCAGGCCGACACCGCGCGCAAGGACGCGGCGCTGCACGCGATCGCGGACGCGCTGCTCGCCCGCACGCCGGAGATCCTGGAGGCCAACGCACGTGACCTCGAGGCCGGCCGCGAGGCGGGGCTGACCGAGGCGCTCATGGACCGGCTGCGGCTCGACGAGGAGCGGGTGGCCGGGATCGCCGCCGGCGCCCGCGCGGTGGCCACGCTGCCCGACCCGGTCGGGGAGGTGCTCGACGGCAAGCGGCTGCCCAACGGATTGCAGCTGCGCCGCGTGCGCGTCCCGCTCGGCGTCATCGCGGTCGTCTACGAGTCGCGCCCGAACGTGACGATCGACTGCGCGGCGCTGTGCCTGAAGTCGGGAAACGCGATCGTCCTGCGCGGCTCGTCCAGCGCGCTGCACTCCAACGCCGTCCTGACCGAGATCGTGCGGGAAGCCGTCGCCGGCGCGGGCCTGCCGGAGGCCGCCGTGTCGCTCGTGGGCGGCGGGGGCCGGGCCGAGCTGGGCGAGCTGGCCACGCAGCGCGAGTACGTCGACCTGATCATCCCGCGCGGGGGCGAGGGTCTGAAGAAGGCGCTCATGGACGTCGCCACCGTCCCGGTCATCTACGCCGCCGCCGGCGTCTGCCACACCTTCGTCGACGCGACCGCCGCTCTCGACACGGCGGTCGAGATCGCCGTCAACGCCAAGGCGCAGCGGCCAAGCGCCTGCAACGCGATGGAGACCCTGCTCGTCCACGCCGACATCGCGGCGGCGTATCTGCCGCGGGCGCTGCCGGCGCTGCGGGACGCGGGCGTCTCGCTGGCGCTGGACGGGCGCGCCAGGGCAATCGCGGGGGAGCCCGGCGACCGCACCGCCACCGACGAGGACTGGGGCACGGAGTACCTGGCGCTCGAGCTGACCGTCGGGGTCGTCGATTCGCTCGACGAGGCGATGGAGCACATCGCCCGGCACGGCTCGGGCCACTCCGAGGCGATCCTGACCGAGTCCGCGTCCGCCGCGCGGGCGTTCCAGCTCGGCGTCGACGCCGCCTGCGTCTACGTCAACGCGTCCACGCGCTTCACCGACGGCGGCGAGTTCGGGATGGGCGCCGAGATCGCCAACTCCACGCAGAAGCTCCACGCCCGCGGGCCGATCGGGCTGACCGAGCTGTGCACCTACCGGTGGCTGGTCGAGGGCGCCGGCCACTCCCGCCCCTGACCGCGTGGCGTCGATCGGACTGCTGGGCGGGACGTTCAACCCGCCGCACCTGGCCCATCTCGTCTGCGCCATGGAGGCGCGCGACCAGCTCGGCCTGGACGTCGTCAAGCTGGTTCCGGCCGGGACGCCGCCCCACAAGGCCATCGAGGATCCGGGCTCGCGAGTGCGGGTGGAGCTGTGCGAGCTGGCCGCGGCGACGGAGCCGGGCCTCGAGGTCCTGCGCGACGAGGTCCGCCGCGCGGGCCCTTCGTACACGGTCGATACCCTCAGAGGGCTGCATGACGCTTCACCGGGAGACGAACTGACCTTCATCGTCGGGGGCGACCAGGCGCTCGGGCTGCCCGACTGGCGGGAGCCGGAGACGATCCTGTCGCTCGCCCGGATCGCCGTCGCCAACCGTGGCGACGTCGGGCGCGAGGCCATCCTCGAGCGCTGCTCGTCCCTCGCCGGCGCCATTCAGCGCATCACCTTCTTCGACATGCCCCGCCTCGACATCTCATCCAGCCTCATCCGCGCCCGCGTCGCCGCCGGCCGACCGATCCGCCACCTCGTCCCGGCCGGCGTCGCCGACCGCATCGCCCGCGAGGGGCTGTACCGATGATCATGGTCGACGAGATCGAGGCCTACGCGGCCGACAAGAAGGCGATCGACGTCGTCCGCCTCGACGTCGCCGAGCTGCTCGGCTACACGGACCACTTCGTCATCGCCACGGGCAACACCGACCGCCAGGTCAAGGCGATCCACGACGGCATCCTCGAGGGGATGAAGCAGGACCACGGCATCATCCCGCGCCGCGTCGAGGGGCTCCCCGAGGCGCACTGGATCCTCATGGACTACCTCGACGTCGTCGTCCACCTCTTCACCCCGGACGCCCGCGAGTACTACCGCCTCGAGCAGCTGTGGGGCGAGGCCCCGAAGACGCAGAAGGCCGCCTCGTAGGCGGCCTTCGGACGATGGCCTGACCGGCACATGTCCGATCGGTGAACGCTGCGAGCTGCGCTAGAGCCGCTACTGCCCCATGGGCAGCTCGCGGAAGCTGTTCTGGACGATGCTCGGGTACCCCGCCACTCTGACATCGCTGAACACGTTGGGATCGAAGCTGACGTTCAGGCCACTGGACCCGGCGATGATGCCTCCGGGCCCCTCGACGAAGATCGCCCCCTGCACGTAAGCCGCTCCGGTGAGGCTCACAATCGTGCCGGCATCAGCAGGCGCTGTGAGGTTGTTGGCTGCGAAGAGAAGGCCGTAGAAGTTGACGCTGCCGCCGAAGCTGATCGTGCCGGCGTTCACCACCAGGACCCCCGGGCTGGCCGCCGAGTTCGCTGTGCCACCGTTGTAGGTGCAGCTGGCTCCATCGACGAAGACCATCAGCCCTGTGAGCTGCGCCGTCGTCGGACAGGTCGTGTAGTAGGTCCCCAGCTGAATCGCATAGGTCTTCATCGCGGCCAGGCTCGCGGCGGGCAGCACGTTGCCGACGTAGCCCTGGGTCGTGACCGCCGGAGCGACCTGCGCTGAGCGGTAGCCAAGGCATGCATCGCCTGGCGTCCCGGCGGTCGCACTCGTGCATCGCACGGCTATCGGACCTGGGTCGGTGGCGTTGCAGTTGGACGCCGGCCGCTGCTTGGCCTGGCATCCCTTCTCGTCGATGATGGTCTTCTGGCCGTTGTTGCTCGTCTTGAACCACCCTGCGGTGATCACGGTCCGTGGGAGCGTGACGCGCGCCACCTCTTGGCGAACGAGCGCAACCAGCGAGCGGCGCTCGTTTGCGACCGTGGCGTCAGACCGGATCCACAGCGCTCCGTCGCCATTGGAGTCCCATGTGCACGGCACCATTGACCCGCACGCCGTCGCGTCGGTCGCGGCCTTCGTGTAGTAGGTCGCGCTGCTGCCGATGTTGTCTCGAACGGAGGTTTCCCAGGTCACGCCGCCGAGGACATCCGGTCCGGCGAGGCCGGCCAGGGCCTGCGATGCGTCCGGGCAGTTGGTCCCAGCTGTGGTGCACAGAGGGGGTAGCGCCTTGAGGGCGGTGTTCGGCCATGCGCTCGCGGTGACGAGCAGCTCGTTGTGGAGCATGGCCTCGGCGAAGTTGAAGGTCGTCTCTCTGGTCCGCTCCGTCCCGCTCCGCCTCTGCGAGCGGTCTACGAATGCCAGCGCTCCAAGGGCGGTCGCGAGCATCAGCGCGGTCAGGACGATCGCGATCACGAGCGCCGACCCGCGCTCGGACTGCGTCTCGGTCATGACAACACCGTCACGGTCTGGGTGGTCGTGCTCGAGAGGCCGCCACGGTCGGTCACCGTGAGGGTGAACGTGTGTGTGCCGGTCGTCGTCACCACATAGTCCACGACGGGGCTGGTCTGGGCGATCACGGTGCTTCCGTCCTTCCACGAGTAGGTCAGGCTCCCGGCGTCGGGATCCGAAGAGGACGAGCCGTTGAGCCGGACGTGGCCATTGGGCTGCACCGAGGCGGTGAAGGCTGCCTGCGGGGGGCGGTTGGTGTTGCGCAGGAACACACCGCTGTGCAGCGGTGTCTCGACCGGCGCGCGGTTCGGCGTGTCATCGAGGAAGAGGTCCACGGCCACCGAGCTGATGCGGGACGGGTCGGTCGAGTCGTAGGAGAAGACCGGTCGGCTGTCGTTGACCACGCTGGGCACCGTCGCGGTGGTCGTCCAGTTCGTATCCGGGCACGCGGTCGACGGCACCACGGCGTCGGTGCGCTGTTGGCGCAGCAGACGCTGAGTCGACGGCGCCAGGCAGTAGCGGACGGTACCGATGCCGTACGTGTTCGTCGCCGACGAAGCCGACCCCGGATCAACGGCCTTGAACACGAAATCGGTGTCCGTGGCGCGCAGAACGGAGGTACCGGACGCGTTGGAGGCCGTCTGGTAGGCCGTCGCGTTGCGCGCATCGCGAGACAGGAGGTCCATGGCGTTGCGTGCGTTCTCGGTGTCGAACGCGAGGTCCTGGTTGGTGCCGTTGAGCACGACGTATCTCTCAAAGGTCACGAGCGCAGCCCCCATGACGATGAGCATCAGCGTCATTGCCAGCAGGAGCTCGATCAGCGTGAAACCGCGGCTGTCCGCGAGGCGGCTCATGCGCTCTTCGGCCCCAGGAACCCCGACTCCCGCTCGTGCGTGTCGACGGACGTGACCCAGTAGGTGTTCAAGCTGCCGGCGCCGGCAGCGTCGACGTATGTGCAGGTCGCGTTGTTGGCGATGGTCGGGCACAGCACGTTGATGTACTCGCGGTCGTAGCGATTGGCGATCGCCGGGCTCCCGGTGACCGAGCCGGGGGCGCGGTAGATGCGGAACGACTCGATCGTGTCTCCGCTGTCCGGATCGAGCGGAGTAGCGAGCTTCCACGTGAGCGTCGTGCCCGACCCGCCCGCGGTGGCCGTCAGCGTGCCCGGCGTCTTGGGCGGCCGGTTGCCGGTGTTGACGTTCACGGAGGAGAGGGCACCTTCGCGCAATGCGCCGGTGGCCGGATCGCGATCGACCCCGTAGACGGTGTAGTAGAACGCGGAATTGGTGTACGCCGGCGGCGACGTGTCCGTGCATTCCGTCGCGGCGTCGATCGGGATCACGGCCGTTGCGGTGGACGGGCAGACGAGCGTCTTGCTCGTCCGCGCGGTCCCCTTGTACACGCGGTAACCCTCGATGTCGCCTTCTGGGCTGGTCTCCCAGACGGTGTCGATCGCTGGGATGGTCTTCTCGCGGCCGGTGGCGTCCGCGTTCGGTGGAGCGAGCGGCGGACAGCGGTTCACCGCGAGTGACAAGGAGCCAGGGGAGCCCGAGAGGCCGTAGTCGTCCTGCGCCTGGGCGCCGACCTCCGAGACTCCGTCGTAGGTGTAGGAACCCGGCAGGCACAGGCCATAGTTCACGCTTGCCGCATTGGTGTCGACGACGGGCGCGCCCAGGTTCCACGTGAACGCCCAGGCGTTGCCCGAGCCGCTGCATGTGCTGGTGCTTGGCGGGCAGGTGGCCATCGGGGCGCCTTGCAGCAGCCAGGAGAGGGTCTGGGGACTGTTCGTCGTGGTCACGGAGAAGGCCGCTGAGGTCGTCGTTTTGCTCGTGATGACCGGGCAGGCCGTGGAGCAGGCCCACGGCGACGTCATCGTGAGCGCGCTCACGCTGGGCAGCGTTGAGCTGGCTCCCACCGGAACGGCGGTGACCTGTTTGACCGTTCCGCTGCGCGGTGCGCTCCAACTCACCGTCGCGGTCACCTGCTTGGCGTCGCTTGGGTTCTTGTCCGCCGGTGAGGTCTGGGCAGGGCCGGCGCAGAAGGAGGCATCGTGAGAGCCGGTCGTTCCGATGCCGTCCGAGGTGTCATCCAGCGTGCACACCGAGGCGCTGATCGTGTAGACGTACCCCCGGCGCGTAGTGGTCCAGCTGGGATCTGCCGGGTCGGAGTCCACGAGGTCCGGAGCCGCGGCCCGCAGCCGGCTCATCAGCAACGCCGGCGTCAGGTCGCGAGGGGTGACTCCCCGTGCGGCCTCGACCACGCGCCGGGCGACGTTCGTCGCGCCGTCATGTGCCGCCGTGCTGTTGGTCGACCGGTTGGCCACGTTGGCGAGCTGGGCGACACCGAGCATGCCGGTGACGAGCAAGAATGCGGCGACCATCACCTCAACGAGGGTGAACCCGCGCTGACCGTTTGAACCGAATTCCACCCACTCTTCATCGGCATGTGCGTCCAGTGGCCTGAGGACGCCGTCGTCTTTCCAGACCGATGGGCCAGCGCGCGAGGCCGCGCAGCCAGGCCGTCACCGAACGGACCGACGGGACCCCTCAACCACCGCGCGGCGACCACCCCGAGTCGCCATCGAGCGGGTCGCGATGCCAGAACAGCAGCCTCCGGCGCGAGCGCGTAGCGGACGAGGCCACGCCAGAGCAATGAGGGATGCAACGTGTCGCGCGACCCCCTGAAACGCCGAAACCGGCGACCCTTCGGGAAAAGTCGCCGGTTCGAACGTCGAGCAAATGGTGGAGCTGAGGGGGCTCGAACCCCTGACCTTCTGGCTGCCAGCCAGACGCTCTTCCAGCTGAGCTACAGCCCCGTGCGGCCCCGAATGGTAGCGCGCGCTAACGCGGTGAGCGGGGGATGAACTCCGGGACGTCGTCGACGACGGGCGTCCGGGCCCGGCGCGTGATGCGGGGCTCGCCGAGGTCGCCGCCGACCTCGTCGAGCTTGGAGCTCATGGCCCGGTGGGCGGCGGAGACGTCGCGGAGGATCAGCTCCGCATTGCGGCGCAGGGACTCGGCGAGCTGGCGCAGCTGGCTGCTCATCTCCTCGCCGTCCTGCAGCACGGAGGCGGCCAGCTCGCGGGCGCGGCCGAGCTGCTTGCGGGCGGAGGCTTCGGCCTCCTCGCGGGTCTGGGTCGCGAACACCTCGGCGATGCGCTGGACCTCCTCGGCCTCCGTGCGGGCCTCGGTGACGATACGGGTCGACTCGGCGCGGGCGTCCTCCCGCAGCCGGGTGGCGTCCTCGGAGGCCGAGCCGGTGACGGCCTCGGCCTCGGCGCGGGCCTCCGCGAGCAGCTCCGCGGCCTCTTCCTCGGCGGAGGCGACGCGGATGTCGGCGGCACGGGCGGCTTCGGCGATGCGGGCGTCGGCGCGGCGCTCGGCCTCGTCGCGGATCTGGGTGGCGGCGTCCTCCGCGGCGCGCATGATCGACGCCACGCGGCGGCTCGCCTCGATGTGGGGGCGGCCCTCGGCCATCCCTGTCAGATACGAGGAAACGCGCCTGGTCCCTTCTATCGTCGCCCGCTCGAGATGAGCGACGAACGCCGCTACGACCCGAAATCGATCGAGCCCCGCTGGCAGGAGGTCTGGGAGCGCGAGCAGACGTGGGCGGTCAGCAACGACGTCGACGGCGCCGAGACCTCCTACGTGCTGGAGATGCTGCCGTACCCGAGCGGCGAGCCGCACATGGGGCATCTGAAGAACTACTCGATCGGTGACGCGGTCGCGCACTTCCACCGGCGCACGGGCAAGCGCGTCCTGCATCCGATGGGCTACGACGCGTTCGGCCTGCCCGCCGAGAACCACGCCATCCGCACGGGCGAGCACCCGCGGGACTCGACCGCGAAGTCGATCGAGTCCTTCCAGCAGCACTTCCGTCGGTGGGGGATCTCGATCGACTGGACGCGCGAGTTCGGGACCCACGAGCCGCGCTACTACCGCTGGACGCAGTGGATCTTCCTGAAGCTGTTCGAGCGCGGCCTGGCCTACCGCAAGGACGCCGCCGTCAACTGGTGCCCTCAAGACGCGACCGTGCTCGCCAACGAGCAGGTCATCGACGGCCGCTGCGAGCGCTGCGGCACGCAGGTCGAGATCCGCCAGCTCGAGCAGTGGTTCTTCCGCATCACCGACTACGCGGACCGGCTGCTGGACGACCTCGACACGATCGAGTGGCCCCACCACGTCAAGACCATGCAGCGCAACTGGATCGGCCGCTCCTACGGCGCCGAGGTCACGTTCCGCTGCGAGGAGCTGGGTACCGACTACCCGGTCTTCACCACCCGTCCCGACACGCTGTTCGGCGCGACGTTCTTCGTGATGTCGCCCGAGCACCCCGACGTCTTCAAGCTCGCCGCGGGGACCGCGCAGGAGGACGAGGTCCACGCGTACGTCAACGCGGCCGCGCGCGAGTCCGCCGAGGAGCGGGGGGACACGGATCGCGAGAAGACCGGCGTGTTCCTCGGCCGCACCGTCACCAACCCCGTCAACGGCGAGCAGATCCCGATGTACGTGGCCGACTACGTGCTGATGGAGTACGGCACCGGCGCGATCATGGCCGTCCCGGGCCACGACGAGCGCGACCACGCGTTCGCGACGAAGTTCGGGATCGAGATCCGCCGCGTCGTCGAGGGCGGGGACGGCGAGCTGCCGTACACCGGCGACGGCCCACTCGTCAACTCCGATCCGCGCTTCGACGGGCAGGGGAACCGCGACGCGCTGGAGGCGATCGTCGCCTGGCTCGACACGGAGGGCCTCGGCCACCCGTCGATCAACTACCGGCTGCGCGACTGGCTGCTGTCCCGCCAGCGCTACTGGGGCTGCCCGATCCCGATCGTCTACTGCGAGCGGTGCGGCATGCAGCCCGTGCCGGAGTCCGACCTGCCCGTCGTCCTGCCCGACGTCGAGGACTATGCGCCGCAGGGGAAGTCCCCGCTCGCCGCGGCCGAGGACTGGGTCAACACCACCTGTCCCTCGTGCTCCGGTCCCGCCCGGCGCGAGACGGACACGATGGACACGTTCGTCGACTCCTCCTGGTACTTCCTGCGCTACTGCGACGCGCTCAACGACGACGCCGCCTGGGATCCCGCCGTGGTGGCGGAGTGGGCACCGGTCGACCAGTACATCGGCGGTGTCGAGCACGCGATCCTGCACCTCATGTACGCGCGCTTCTTCGTGAAGGCGCTGCACGACCTCGGGCTGTTGGGCTTCGACGAGCCCTTCCGCCGCCTGTTCACGCAGGGCATGATCACCCGCGACGGCGCGAAGATGTCCAAGTCCAAGGGGAACATGATCTCCCCGCAGACCTACATGGACCGCTACGGGTCGGACACCGCCCGTTGCTACACGATGTTCATCGGGCCGCCCGACCAGGACATCGACTGGCGCGACGACGGGGTCGAGGGCGTCCACCGCTTCCTCTCGCGGCTGTGGCGGCTGGCCGCGGAGGTGTCGGATGCGACGGGCACCCGGGAGCCGCGGGTCGCCGGCGAGCCGTCCGGCGACGACCTCCTGCTGGTGCGCAAGGCGCACTGGGCGATCGACAAGGTCACCCACGACATGTCGGAGGGGCGCTTCGCGTTCAACACCGCGATCGCCGCCGTGATGGAGCTGGTGAACGAGTGCTACCGCCATCGCGAGGCCGCGCCGGACGCGCTGCACTTCGCGGCCACCACGGCGGCTTCCCTGATCTTCCCGTTCGCGCCGCACACGGGCACGGATGCGTTCCACGCGCTGACGGGCGCGCGCGTGTGGGAGGAGCCGTGGCCGGCCGCCGATCCCTCCTACCTCGAGCAGGACACGGTGACGGTGATCGTCCAGGTCAACGGCAAGATGCGCGACCGCTTCGAGGTCGCCGCGGGCTCGTCGCGCGAGGATCTGGAGGCCTCGGCCCGGGCGCTGCCGAATGCGGCGGCGCACATCGACGGGCGCGAGGTCGTGAAGGTCATCGTCGTCCCGGACAAGCTGGTCAACCTCGTCGTGAAGTAGGGCTTGGGGCGTTGCCCGGGTTCGAACTGCCGAAGAGCCTTGGCACACGTTCCGCGCTGAATCGTCACATCTGCACCTAGATCCGTAGCGGCAAGCGCGGCAGGGTCAACCGGGTGCCGGACCTGCCTCGCTCGCACCTCGTCGCCTACGCGCTGGCGGCGGTCGCGGTGCTGGCGTTCGGGGCGCGCGAGATCGCGTCGGCGCGGAAGGAGGAGTCGACCGCAGAGCCGATCGCGGTGCAGCGGTCGGGGTCCGGGGAGGGCAAGCGCGGCGGGCGGGTGGTGGTGCACGTCGCCGGTGCGGTGCTGCGCCCGGGCGTCTACCGGCTCCGCGCGGGCGCGCGGGTGGACGATGCGGTGCGGCGCGCGGGCGGGGCGCGGCGCCGTGCGGACCTGACGCAGGTCAACCTCGCGCAGGAGGTCGAGGACGGGCGGCAGATCGTCGTGCCGGCGCGGGCGCCGCCGGTCGCGGCGGCGGGCGGCGGCACCGCGGCGACGACCGCTCCGGCCGGGCCGATCAACCTGAACACCGCGACGCTCGAGCAGCTCGACTCCCTCCAGGGGATCGGGCCGGTGACCGCGCAGCAGATCCTCGACTTCCGTGAGCAGCAGGGCGGGTTCTCCGACGTCGAGGAGCTCGACCAGGTGCCGGGGATCGGCGAGGCGACGATGGCCTCGCTGCGGGACAAGGTGACGGTGTGACGGCGGCACGGGAGTGGCTCGCGGTCGCGCGGCTGCACGTCCGTCATCTCGTGCTCTTCGCGCTCGTCGCCGGGCTGGTCTGCGGCGGCTGGGCGCCCGGGGCGGCGGCGCCCGTCGCCCTGCTCGCCGCCCTCGTCGCGGGCCGGCCACCCCTGGCCGCGATCGCGGTCGTGGCCGTGCTCGCCGGGACGATGGCGGCCGACGCGCGACGTCACGCCATCGACACCGGGCACCTACCCGCGCGGCTGGACGCCGCAGTGCAGCTGCGGGCGACCCTGCTGGAGCCGCTGCGCGAGCGCGCCTCGGGCGAGGTGATCGCCCGCGCGGAGGTCCGCGGCGAGCCGCTGCTCCTCAAGCTCCCCGACCGCTCGCGCCTCTCCGCCGGGCAACGCCCCGGCGCGGGGGACGTACTGGCGGTCCGCGGCCGGTTGGAGGCGCTGGGCGACTTCGACGCGGTGCAGCGGCGCCGTGGGGCGCTGGCGGCCGTGAACGTGGAGGCCGCGCGGCCGACCGGGGAGCGGCGGGGTGGGCTCGCCGGCGCACTGGACGGGGTCCGGCGGCGGGCGGAGCGGGGGCTCGGGGTCGGGCTGCCGAGCGGGGTGGCGGCGCTGCTGGACGGGATGGTGCTCGGCGGCGACGACCGCATCGACACGAACACGAAGGAGGCGTTCCAGGCGTCCGGGCTCGCGCACCTGCTGGCCGTGAGCGGCACCAACGTCCTGCTGCTGGCCACGCTCGCGCTCGTCATCGGCGCCCTGTTCGGCGTGCCGCTGCGGCCGCGGCGCGCCGCCGCGCTCGGCCTCGTCGTGCTCTACGTCCCGCTCACCGGCGCCGGTCCGTCGATCCAGCGCGCCGGGGTGATGGGGGCGGCGGGACTGGTCGCCGCGCTGGCGGGGCAGGCCGTCGTCGCGGGTGTACGCGCTCGGGCTGGCCGCGGCGGTGACGCTCGCGCTCAACCCGTACGCGGCCGGGGACGTCGGGTGGCAACTGTCCTTCGCCGCCGTGGTCGGGCTCATGGCGCTCGCCCCGCGGATCCGGGAGCGGCTGCGGCGGTGGCCCGCACCGCTCGCGGAGGCGTCGGCGATCACGCTGGCGGCGACGCTCGCGACCGCCCCGCTGCTGGCCGTGCACTTCGGCCGGGTGTCGCTCGCCTCGCTGCCCGCGAACCTGATCGTCGCGCCCGTCGTCGCTCCGATCATGTGGCTCGGGATGGTCGCGGCGGCGCTCGCGCAGCTCGACCCGGCCCTCGCGGCACCGCTGAACGCGCTCAACGGACCGCTGGTCGCGTTCGTGGATCGGATCGCCCGCGCCGCCGCGGCCGTGCCGCACGGCGTCGTCGCCGTCGAGTTGCCCGGACTCCTCGGGGCGGGCGCCGGCTATGCGGGGCTCGCGCTCGCCTGGCGCGCGCCGAGGCTCGCGGCGGGAGCCGTGACGGTGCTCGTCGCGGCGGCGGTGCTCCGCGGCCCGGGTGGGGTCCCGCCGCCGGGCCCGGGTGAGACGGTGGTCAGCTTCCTCGACGTCGGCCAGGGCGACGCGACGCTGATCCAGCGCGACGGCCGCTCGATCCTGTTCGACACCGGACCGCCGGGCGGGCCGATCGTCAGCCGCCTGGAGGAGGTCGGCGTCGCGCGACTGGACGCGCTCGTGACCACCCACGCCCAGGCCGACCACGAGGGGATGGCGATCCCGGTCCTCGACCGGTTCCGCCCGCGCCTGGTCGTCGACGGCGGGATGGGCTGGCCCACCGCGGTCCAGCGCGCCTACCCGTCCGCCGCCCGCGGGGCGGGCGCCCGCCTCACCGACCTCGCCGCCGGCGACGACCTGCGGCTCGGCGCGCTGCGCGTCCGCTTCCTCTCGCCGACCGCCGAGGCCGAGCGCGCGCCGCCGACCGGCGACCCGAACAACCGCGCCCTGGTCGCCCACGTCAGCAGCGGCGCGTTCGACGTCCTGCTCACCGCCGACGCCGAGTCCGACGTCACGGGCACGCTCGACCTGCCGGAGGTCGAGGCGCTGAAGGTCGCCCACCACGGCAGCGACGACCCCGGCCTGCCCGCCCAGCTCGAGCGACTGCGGCCGCAGATCGCCGCGATCGAGGTCGGTCGCCGTAACACCTACGGCCACCCGACCGCCGCCACGATCGACGCGCTCAGCGCCGTCCCGCACGTCTATCGCACCGACCGCGACGGAACGGTCCAGCTGCACGTCACCGCCGACCGCACGTGGGTCACCCGGATCCGCCACGATTGAGCCATGCCGTTCGTGAGCCCGCTCGGGACGTTCATGGAGAGGGGGACCGACGGCCTCGTGTTCGGCAACCGCGGCTGCCTGCACGACGCCGGCGGCAGGATCGTGCGCCACCAGGCGACGCGGCGCTGGATCGCGTGCCGCCTGGAGTTCAAGGGCCGCCACCGCGAGGTGATGCCGCCCGGTCGCTACACGGGCCTGTTCTTCCTCGACGAGGCGACCGCCTTCGCTGCGGGCCACCGGCCGTGCGCCGAGTGCCGCCGCGAGGACTTCAACCTCCTCAAGCGCCGCTGGGGACCGGCTGACGCGATCGACCGCCGCCTCCAGGCCGAGCGCGGTCGCACCCACCAAGCGCGCCACGAGGACCTCCCCGACGGCGCGTTCGTGGTGCACGACGACGCGCCACACCTCGTCCTCGGCGACCACCTCCGACCGTGGACGCCCGCCGGCTACGGCGACCGCATTCCCAGACCGACCGGCGCGGCCCGCCTCATCACCCCGCCCAGCCTCCTCGAGCTCCTGCGCGACGGGTGGTCCGGCGCCGTCCCGCTCCTTCATCCCAGCGCCACCTCCTAGCGCTACCGTCGCCCACCAGTGCCGACGTTCAAGGCCGCATACCTGATCCACGGCGACGACCACGGCCGCATCGCCGAGCGGCGCGCGCGCCTGCGCGGCGTCGCCGAGGCCGAGAGCGGCAGCGCGGGCGTCGAGGTCTTCGAGAACGAGACGGGCACCCCCGACCATGTCGCGGGGGCCATCTCGGCCATGACCTTCGCGATCGGCCGCCGCTTCATCATCGCCGACGGCGTGGAACGCTGGAAGGACAGCGAGGTCGCGCCCGTCGTCGCTGCGCTCAAGACCGTCGACGCCGACACCCTCACCGTCACCTTCTTCGCCCGCGAGGACGGCCGCTACAAGACCCCCGCGGCGCTGGTCAAAGCGGTCAGCGCGGTGGGCGGCGTCGTCCAGGACGAGTCGGCGGTCAAGGGCGGCGCGCTGCCCCGCTGGGTGCAGGCTCGCGCGAAGGAGCTCGGCCTCGAGCTCGACCACGAGGCCGCCCGCGCCCTCATCCACCGCACCGGCGAGCGCCAGCAGCGCCTGCTCCGGGAGCTGGAGAAGCTCACGCTCGAGCACGGCCCGGGCGCGGAACTGACCGCCCAGGACCTCGAGGCCTTCGGCGCACCCTCGGCGGAACGCCAGAAGTGGGCGCTCGGCGATGCCGTCGTAGCCGGTGACCGGGCCGCCGCCGTGCGCGCACTGGTCGAGCTGCGGGGACAGGGCGAGCGGGTCGGCTCGCTGCTCTACGCGATGACGGGGCGGGTGCAGACCGCCTGCATGGTCGCCAACGCGCTCGAGAACGGCGAGCGAATATCCGATGTCAAGGGAAGACTGCGCATGCCCTTCCAGGCCAAGGACCGCTTGATCGAGGACGTCCGCCGCCACGACGCGGCGACGTACCGCCGCGCG
Organism: uncultured Solirubrobacteraceae bacterium; assembly: GCA_963740765.1. Lineage (GTDB taxonomy): Bacteria > Actinomycetota > Thermoleophilia > Solirubrobacterales > Solirubrobacteraceae > DATLGB01. Next base: position 496,894 of record CAVUFN010000010.1, read on the forward strand.
CTCGAGCTGCTCGCCGACCTCGAGCACCAGACGCGTGGCGGGGGCAACGCGGCACTCGGCGAGGAGACCGCCGCGCTGCGCGTCATCTACGAAGTGACGACGTGAAGCGCATCGCGCTGCTCGCCATTCTTGCCCTAGCCGGCTGCGGCAGCGAAACCGAGCGCACCGTGAGCGGCGGCCAGACGCCGGCGAAGGCCAAGGAGGCCGTGATGGCGCCGCTGCCCAAGTCGCGCGCCAAGCTCGTCCAGCCCGAGGCGGGCAAGACAACCTCCAGCGCGGTCGACGCACTGCCCGCGAACGCCGGCACCGCCCCCGCCGACGACACCAGCCTGCCCAAGCCGACGGGCCCCGCCACGGAGACCAAGCAGGGCGCGGCCGACGACGCCAACGCCAAGAACCTGAGCGCCACGAAGGCGACCGCGCTCCAGAACGGCGTCGCGCTCCCGCCGCTCGAGGCGCCCGAGGCGGTCCTCGACGTCATCCGCGCCGGCAACATCATCGCCCGCTCCCCGTACAAATGGGGCGGCGGCCACGGCCGCTTCCAGGACAACGGCTACGACTGCAGCGGCTCGGTCTCCTACGCGCTCTTCTACGCGGGCCTGATCGACGGCCCGCACACCTCGGGCGACCTGATGGCCTACGGCAAGCCGGGCAAGGGCAAGTGGATCACGCTCTACGCCAACGGCGGGCACGTGTACATGGAGGTCGCCGGGATCCGCTTCGACACGAGCGACACGGACGCGACGACCAGGTTCAGCCGCTGGCAGAACAACCTGCGCACCAACGGCGGCTTCGAAGCCCGCCACCCGCCGGGGCTGTGAGCGGCTAGGCGGAGACGGCGGCGCGGGTGCGCGCGGCGCGGGACTTCTTGCGGGCGCCGGTGTTGCGATGCAGCGCGCCCGACTTGACGGCCTTGTCGATCAGCTTGATCAGCGCGAGGTGCTCGGCGGCGGCAGCGGCGTCGTCGCCCGCGGCGACGGCAGCCTCGAGGCGACGGAAGTACGTCTTGACCGCCGACGTCCGGCGACGGTTCTCGAGGCGCTCCCGCTCCGTGCGGTTGTTGCGCTTCTTCTGTGATGCGATGTTGGCCACAGCGGTCCGTACTGTAGCGCCGCTGTGTCTCGGGTCGTCCGCAACACCGCCATCTTCTCGGTCTTCACGGGGCTGTCGCGGGTCGCCGGGCTGATCCGGGAGATCGCAGCGGCGTACTACTTCGGGGTCACCGGCCCCGCCTCGGCCTTCACGCTGGCCTTCCAGGTCCCCAACCTGATCCGCGCGCTGGTCGCCGATGCGGCGCTGAGCAGCGCCTTCGTCCCCGTCTTCACCGAGCTGCAGGAGCAGGGCCGCAAGCAGGAGGCCGCCGCGCTGGCGGCGTCGCTGCTCGGCCTGATCCTCGTCGTGGTGGGGACGATCAGCGGGCTGTTCGTCCTCGGCGCGGGGCTGGTGATGCCGCTGTTCGCGGGTGACGAGCTCAGCCCGTTCGACACCGACCTGCTGATCGGGCTCAGCCGGGTCATGTTCCCCATCGTCCTCCTGCTCGGGGTCAACGGCCTGATCGTCGGCATCCTGGCCGCCTACGACCACTTCAGCCTGCCGGCGATCGCGCCGCTGGTCTGGAACGTCGTGATCATCGCCGGGATGGTCGGGCTGCGCGGCCTGTTCGACGCCCGCTACGAGATCTACGCCTACGCGATCGGCGTCCTCGTCGCCACCGCGGTCCAGCTGGCGATGGTCGTGCCGGTGCTCAAACGGGTGGGCTTCCCGCTGCGGGTCTCGTTCGACTGGCACGACCCGCGGCTGCGGCGCGTCATCACGCTGATGCTGCCGGTCTCCCTCAGCCTCGGCGTCATCAACGTCGACCTGGTCATCAACTCGAGCATCGGGACCCTGATCGACGAGGGCGCGCCGCGCGCGATCGACGCCGCCTTCCGCATCTACATGCTCCCCCAGGGCATGTTCTCCGTGGCGGTCGCCACGGTCCTGTTCCCGCAGCTCAGCCGACTGGCCGCGCGCAAGGACCTACCCGGCCTGCGGCGCTGGAGCGCGGAGGGGATGCGCACGATCTTCCTGGCCCTGATCCCGTGCGCGGCGCTGCTGCTGGCGCTGTCGGAGCCCATCACCCAGCTCGTCTACCAGCGCGGGGCGTTCGGGGACGCGGCGACCGGGGACGTGTCGACCGCGCTGTTCTGGTTCGCCTTCAGCCTGCCCTTCGCAGGCGCGAACCTGATGCTCACGCGCACGTTCTTCGCGCTGCAGCGCCCGTGGCTGCCGACCGCGCTGGCCGCGGCGAGCCTCGTGGTCAACACCGTCCTCAGCCTCGTCCTCTACGGGCCGTTCGGAATCGCCGGCGTCGTCGCCGCCACGGCGATCTCCAGCCTGGTCATGACGCTCCAGCAGGTCGTCTACCTGCGGCGCGAGCTCAGCGGCTTCGAGATCGTCAGCACCCTGCGCGGCCTGGCCGGGATGACGGTCGCCGCGGCGGTCGCGGGCGGGCTCGCCTACCTCGTCCACCGGCTGCTCGACGACGCCATCGGGGAGGCGCTGATCGCCCAGATCGTCACGGTCGGGACCGCGATCGGCGCGGGCTTCGCGGTCTATCTCGGGCTCGTCCTGCTGGCCCGGGTCCCGGAGGCGCTCGCGCTCCAGCGCCGCCTAACGTCCTGAGGCCGTGCAGAGCCGCATCCGCAACTTCTCCATCATCGCCCACATCGACCACGGCAAGTCGACGCTGGCCGACCGCATCCTCGAGATGACGCAGACCGTCGATCCCCGGGCGATGCGCGCCCAGCTGCTCGACAGCATGGATCTCGAGCGCGAGCGGGGGATCACGATCAAGGCCCAGGCGGTGCGCGTCTCCTACACGGCGCGCGACGGCGAGACCTACGAGTTCCACCTGATCGACACGCCGGGCCACGTGGACTTCACCTACGAGGTGTCGCGCAGCCTGGCGGCCTGCGAGGGTGCCCTGCTGGTCGTGGACGCGTCCCAGGGCGTCGAGGCCCAGACGCTGGCCAACACCTACCTGGCGGTCGAGGGCGGACTCGAGATCATCCCCTGCCTGAACAAGATCGACCTGCCCGGCGCGGAGCCCGAGCGCGTGGCGGAGGAGGTCGCCGACCTGCTCGGCGGGGACCCCGGCGACGTCCGCCGCATCTCCGCCAAGACGGGGGACGGGGTGCTGGACATCCTCGACGAGATCGTCGAGAAGGTGCCGCCTCCCCAGGGCGACCTGGACGCTCCGCCGCGCGCGCTGATCTTCGACTCCGAGTTCGACCAGTACCGCGGCGTGATCGCCTACATCCGGGTCGTCGACGGGACCTTCACCAAGGGCGACGCGATCCGCGCGATGGCCAACGGCACCGAGGCCGACATCGACGAGATCGGGTTCTTCACCCCGTCGATGGTCGCCGTGAAGTCGCTCAGCGTGGGGGAGGTCGGCTACCTGATCACCGGCCTCAAGGACGTCACCCTGCTGGCGGTCGGCGACACGCTGACGACGAAGACCCGGACCCACCCACCCGCGACCGAGGCGCTGCCCGGCTACCGCGACGTCAAGCCGATGGTCTTCTGCGGCCTGTTCCCGATCGAGCAGAACCAGTTCCCCGAGCTGCGCGACGCGCTCGAGAAGCTCACCCTCAACGACGCCGCCCTGCAGTGGGAGCCCGAGACGTCCGACGCGCTCGGCTTCGGCTTCCGCTGCGGCTTCCTCGGCCTGCTGCACATGGACATCGTGCGCGAGCGCCTCGAGCGCGAGTACGACCTCGACCTGATGGCCACGATGCCGTCGGTGGAGTTCGAGGTCGAGCTGACCGACGGGTCCGTCAACGCCGTCCACAACCCGACGGACTACCCCGACCCGGCCCGCATCGCCGAGGTCCGCGAGCCCTTCGTGCGCGCGAACATCCTCACGCCGAAGGAGTACATCGGCGTGATCATGGAGCTCTGCCAGGACAAGCGGGGCACGCACTCCGGGATGCACTACCTGAGCGCCGACCGCGTGCAGCTCACCTACGACCTGCCGCTCGCCGAGATCGTGCTCGACTTCTTCGACCAGCTCAAGTCGCGCACCCGCGGCTACGCCTCGCTGGACTACGAGCCGATCGGGCTGCGTGCCTCGAACCTCGTCAAGCTCGACGTGCTGCTGTCGGGCGACCCGGTGGATGCCCTGAGCATGGTCGTCCACCGCGACAAGGCCTACGACATCGGCAAGACGCTGACCGAGAAGCTGCGCCAGAAGATCCCGCGCCAGCAGTTCGACGTCCCGATCCAGGCCGCGATCGGCGCGAAGATCGTCGCTCGCGAGACCGTGAAGGCCTTCCGCAAGGACGTCACCGCCAAGTGCTACGGCGGCGACATCTCGCGCAAGCGCAAGCTGCTCGAGCGCCAGAAGGAAGGCAAGAAGCGGATGAAGCAGGTCGGCCGCATCGAGATCCCCCAGGAAGCGTTCCTGGCGGTCCTCGAGCTCGGCGACAGCTGAGATCGCCGGGGGGCCTGCCTCGGGGCGCGAGGGCGCGAGCGACTGCGCCTCGCGACCCCTGGCTCAGCCCGGCGGCAGCTCGGTCGGCGACTGCGTCGGCGCCTGCTGCTGCACCGTCTGCGTCTTCGCGGGCGCCGGGTTCGCGTTCACCGGGGTGCTCGACGGGGGCGCCGGCGGTGGCGTCGCGGGCGGCGGCGGAGGAGGTGGCGGCGGCGGCTGCGGGCAGTCGTCGTCCGGGGGCGTGATCTTGACCTTGGGCGGGCGGTCGGCGACGGGTGCGACCGGGTGGTGGTGCGACGGCTCGGGGTCCTCCTCACCGGGCGGCGGGCCCGGCGTCTGGGTTGCCGCAGGGGTCGGCGTCGCGGTCGGCTGCTCGGTCGGGCCGGCCCCGGGCTCCCGCGTCGGGTCCGGACCCGGATCCTGGGTCGGTTCCGGCGCCGGTGAGGCGGTCGGCTCCGGCGAGGGGGACGGGGACGCGCTGGGGTCGGCAGCGGCAGTTCGGGCGCGCTCACGGCCGGGGCCTGCCGCGACGGGGGTGGTCGGGCGTGCGGCGCCGGTGGGCGGGCGCCTGGGTGACGGGGCTGGCGCCCCCGCCGGCCGACGGCGCGGGCAGCTCGGGGGCGGTGGTGGCGGGGTCGGCGGGCACCGCGGGCGCCACCGATCGCGGGCCCGGCGCCGGGTCGGCGGGGACGGAGGGCGAGGTCGGCTTGATCGTCACGCCACCGCCGGGCTGCGTAGGCGCCGCCGTCGCTGGGCAGCCGGGCGCACCTCTCGCCGCGCGCCGACCGTGCCGCCGGGCAGGCCGATGATCCGTGCCGGGCCGGCGTCGGGACCGGGGACGATGCGCACACCGTCCGGGCGGCGCCGGCGCTTCGCGGCCTCGACGGGCGCGCTTGTCGGTGGCGCGGCGCGGCATCGCGCGAGCGGCGCGGTCTGCGCCGGCCGCGGCTCGAGCGAGGAGCCGGGCCAGTCGTGAAGCCGACAGCGGCCGGACCAGGCTGGAGACGAGCAGGGGCGCGACCACCGCCCATCCGACGATGTTCAGCGCAGCCAGGATTTTGAGCTTCGTGCTCATCACGCGTGTTTGAGGTCAATTCGGGCGGCCGGTGCCTATGGCTCCCCCGAGCCGACGCGTCCACCGTGCACTTCATCATGGCACCCGGCGGTCATCCCGACCACGGGGTCGATACCCGATCCCGGTTACATAACAACGTAGCTCGCACCAGAAACCAGCGACCTAACCTGTGACCGGATGCTGACGCCCCGCCAGGAGCAGCTCTTGCGCAAGGTCGTGGACGCTCATTCGGCGTCCGGCCAGCCCGTGGGCTCGAAGGCGCTGGCGGCGCAGCCGGACGTGACCTACGGGCCGTCCACCATCCGCAACGAGCTGGCGGTGCTGGAGGAGCTCGGCCTGCTCGCCCACCCGCACACGTCGGCGGGGCGGGTCCCCACCGACGCCGGCTACCGCTACTTCGTCGACAAGCTGCTCCCGGCCGACCCGGCGCACCGCGCGCACGGTCGAGCTGAGCCTCGTCCGCCGCGAGGTCGACGACGCGATGCGCGACGACGACGGAGACGCTGTCGCAGCTCACCAACCTGATGGCGATCGTCTCCGCGCCGCCGATCCAGACCGCCACCGTCCGCCACGTCGAGGTCCTGCTGCTGCAGCCGCAGGTGCTGATGGTCGTCGTCATCACCTCCACGGGCGGCGTCTCCAAGCGCGTCTTCACCTTCGAGTCGGCCGGTCGACAGCGGGCTCGCCGACTGGGCCGCGTCCTATCTCAACGAGCAGCTCGCCGGCCGGCCGCTCGGCGCGCGCACCCTGCGCGCGCGCCTCGCCGACCCGGCGCTCGACGCCGACCGAGCGCGCCTTCGTCGAGTCGCTGATGCCCGGCCTTCACCGACCTCGAGGAGGCGGCGGAGACGACGCTGTACGTCGACGGCGCCCACCGCCTGCTCGGAGCGTGCCGGCGACGTCTCGCAGATCCAGGAGCTGATGGAGATGCTCGAGCGCCGCGCGGTGCTGCTCGGCGCGCTCCAGACGGCGCTCGACAGCCGCGAGGTCTACGTCCGCATCGGCGCCGAGAACGAGCTGCCCGCGCTGCGCTCGATGTCGCTGGTGGCCGCCAACTACGGGCTGCCGGCGCGCAACCTCGGCACCGTCTCGCTCGTCGGCCCGACCCGGATGGACTACGGCGCGATGATCGGCACCGTCCGCGCCGCCGCGCTGCGAGCTCTCGCCGCTTCGTCGAGGACGTCTGGGTCGACTGGCTGAGCGAGGCACCAAGCGCGACTACTACGAGGTCCTGGGCGTCGACCGCGGGCGCCGACGGGACCGAGATCAAGAAGGCGTTCCGGCGCCTGGCCCGCCAGCTGCACCCGGACGCCGAACCCGGACGACCCGAACGCCGAGGAGCGCTTCAAGGAGGTCGCCGAGGCCTACGAGGTCCTCAACGACGCCGAGCGCCGCCAGCTCTACGACCAGTACGGGCACGACGGCCTGCGCGGCGGCGGCTTCGACCCCGGCTTCGACGAGTTCGGCTCCTTCGGCGACCTGTTCAGCGCGTTCTTCGGCGGCGGCGGCGGCGCCGGTCGCGGGCCGCGCCAGGGCGCCGACGTCGGCGCGACGGTCGCGATCGAGCTGTCGACGCCGCCGCGCGGCACCCGCGCCGAGATCGCCTACGAGGTCGTCGAGCGCTGCGAGCACTGCCACGGCAACGGCGCCGAGCCCGGCACGCCGATCGAGACGTGCCCGACCTGCGGCGGCGCCGGGCCAGATCCAGCAGGTCGTCGCAGACCGGCCTCGGCCAGCATGGTCCGCACCGGCGCGTGCGCGACGTGCGGCGGCGACGGCAAGGTCGCCGCAGACGCCGTGCGAGGTGTGCGCGGGCGACGGCGTCGTCCAGGCCGAGCAAGCGCGTCGAGGTCGACATCCCGGCCGGCATCGCCGACGGCCAGCGCATCCGCGTGTCCGGCCGCGGCCACGCGGGCGAGCCCGGCGCGCCCGGCCGGCGACCTGTTCGTGCAGGTCCGCGTCCGCGAGGACGAGCGCTTCCTGCGCGACGGCGACGACCTCGTCACGGTCGTCGACGTCCCGGCGCCGCGGGCCGCGCTCGGCACGACCGTCGCCGGTGCCGACCCTCGACGGGCGAGCACGAGCTGGAGATCCCCGCCGGCACGCAGCCGGGCGAGGTCAAGACCATCCGCGGCGCGGGCATGCCGCCGCTGCGGCGCGGCCGGCCGGGCGACCTGCGCGTCGTCGTCAACGTCGCCGTCCCGCGCAAGCTCACCAAGGACCAGCGGCGCCAGCTCGAGGCAGCTGGCCGACTCCTTCTCCGACGACGCGTTCGCGTCCGACGAGGGCCTGCTCGGCAAGCTGCGCCGCGCTCGTGGCGTTGATCCGCCTCGTCCGTGCGGGTGCGCGGCGACGACGGCGGCGTCGTCCTCGCCGAGCTGCTCGAGCTCTCGCCCGCCGGGGTGGAGGAGGGCGAGCTCGCCGACGGCGTCGAGTACGTCATCTACGGCGCGCCGGGCGAGCTGCCCGCGCTGCCCGCGATCGCAGGCCGCGGCCGGCGACGTGCTCGTCGAGGTGTCCTCGACGGAGATCGCCGACGACTGGGACGAGCGCTGGAAGCAGTGGCACCGGCCGGTCGCGATCGGGCCGCTGCGGGTGCGGCCGCCGTGGGAGCCCGCGCCGTCGACCGGCTCGACATCGTCATCGACCCCGGCCAGGCGTTCGGGACCGGCGGCGCACGCGACCACGCGGCTGTGCCTGGAGCTGCTGCTGGAGCTGGAGCCCGGCGGCGCCGTTCGCCGACTGGGGCTGCGGCTCCGGCGTGCTCGCGATCGCGGCGGCCAAGCTCGGCTTCGCCCGGTGGCCGCGGTCGACTACGACCCGCTCGCCGTCGACGCCACGCGCGTGAACGCGGGCGTCAACGGGGTGGCGCTCGAGGTCGGCGCAGGTCAACCTGCGCGAGCGGCCGGGCCCGCCGCGCCGACCGTCTGCGCGAACCTGCTCCGGCCGCTGCTGCTCGAGGTCGCCGCCGGCGCTCGCCGAGGCGCCCGGAGCGGCTGATCGTCTCCGGCCTGCTCGCCACGAGGCGGACGAGCGTCGCCGCCGCCTTCGCCCGCGCCGTGCGCGCCCGCCGCTCAGCCGAGGGCTGGACCGCTCTTCTGCTCTAGCACCGAGCGGGCGGCGCGGCACCAGCGCAGCCGGCCGGGCCGGACGTCGCGGTCGACGCGGACGACCTCGCCCGTCGGCGTCCAGCCAGATCAGGTCGATCGCGAAGCGCATCGTGAACGTGTGGACGCTGCGGCAGCGCGGCAGCAGCAGCGCCTCGTCGGCGGGCATGTCGCGCCGGAACCCGAGGCCGCCGGGCGCGCTTCGAGGAAGGTGTCGGCTCGAACCACTCTCATGCCCGTCCTAGGTCCGGGCCGCTGCCTATCCTCTCAAGTGAGTGTCGCCGAGCAGATCCCGACGGACGTCAAGGCCGCCATGAAGGCGCGGGGACCGCGAGCGCGCGTCCGCGCTGCGGCTCGTCCTGGCCGAGCTGCAGAAGGACGCCAAGGAGGGCGCGGGCGACGAGCGGGCCGTGCTGCGCCGCGAGCGCAAGCGCCGCCGCGACGCCGAGACCGCCTTCCGCGACGCCGGCCGCGACCGAGCTGGCCGACAAGGAGGCCTCCGAGGCCGCGCTGATCGAGACCTACCTGCCGCCGCAGCTCTCCGACGCCGAGCTCGACGAGCTCGTCCAGGCCGCGATCGAGGAGACCGGCGCCGCAGTCGATGCGCGACATGGGCAAGGCGATCAAGCACGTCGATGGCCGCCGCCGGCGGCCGCGCCGAGGGCGCGCGCGTCTCCGCGCAGGTCAAGGAGGCGCTGACCGCCTAGTGGCCCGCCGCCAGCTCGAGGTCTCCAACGAGGTCGCCGCGGAGCTCGCCGGCTCGCAGGACCGGATGCTGCGCGAGCTGGAGGAGCCAGCTCGGCTGCGAGATCTTCCTGCGCGGCAACCTCGTCACGCTCGACGGCGAGGCCGAGGCGGTCGCCAACGGCGCCACCGTCGTCCGCGAGCTCTCGAGCCTCGTCGGCCGCGGCCACGAGCTCGGCCCGGCGACGATCGAGTCGGTCACCGCGCGTGCTCGGCGAGCACGACGTCGCCGACGCAGGTGCTCGAGGACGTCGTCTGGCGCCACCGCAACCTGCGCGTCGCGCCCAAGTCGGTCAACCAGAAGCGCTACGTCGACGCGATCCGCGAGCACACGGTCACCTTCGGCATCGGCCCGGCCGGCACCGGCAAGACGTTCCTGGCCATCGCGATGGCCGTCGCCGCGCTGTCGCGCCGCGAGGTCAACCGCATCATCCTCACCCGCCCCGCCGTCGAGGCCGGCGAGCGCCTCGGCTTCCTGCCCGGCGACCTGATGGCCAAGGTGGACCCGTACCTGCGGCCGCTGTTCGACGCGCATGAACGACATGCTCGACCCCGAGCGCGTCACGGCGCACCTGGAGAAGGGCGTCATCGAGGTCGCGCCGCTGGCGTTCATGCGCGGGCGGGCCAGCCGGTCGACCAGCGGGTGCTCACGCGGACGGCTGGGAGCGGATCGGCTAGCTGCGCGTAGGCGACCTGGTAGTCGGCTCGGACGGGCGCGCGACACGGTGCTCGGCGTGTAACGCAGGGACGCAGGCAGGTATTACGACTCAGCGCGCAGGACGGCGCGTCGACCCGCTGCTGCGCTGAGCATCTGTGGACGGTGAAGGACAACGAGGATAGAGCGGACGATGAGTACGGACGAGCTCGTACTGGGGAGTGGGCTGTCGCTCGTCAGTGCGCTCGTCGAGCTCGCGACGCGAGATCGTGCCGTCGTGCGCACTTTGTGCAGCTATGGCAACTCCAAGTGCGGGCGCGGTGGCGTCGCCGAGTTGTCGAGATGGTCCCTGCACGACGCTACGGAGGCCAGGCTTGCCGCGCTCCGTGAGCTGCTCGCCGATGACGGCTCGCACGACGACGTCATCGAGCTTGAGTGGTCTCTCGGAGGTGTCGCCGAATGGCGGGATGGCGAACTCGACGTCTAGCTCCCGTAGGACGGCGGGCGTCCGATGTGTTTCGTCGACTTGATCGAACTTGATGGCGAGGTTGAGATCGTCTGCATTCAGGTCGTCGCTGTGGATTTGCTGTATGTGAAAGAAGACTAACTAGTTACGCACAACACGCTCAACGACTCCTTCGTGATCCTCGACGAGGCGCAGAACACCTCGCCGGAGCAGATGAAGATGTTCCTGACGCGGCTGGGCTTCGGCTCCAAGATGGTCGTCAACGGCGACGTGTCGCAGATCGACCTGCCGCGCGACCAGCGCTCCGGCCTGGTCGAGGTGGGGGAGATCCTGCGCGGCGTCGAGGGCGTCGGCGTCGTCCACTTCGGCAACGAGGACGTCGTGCGCCACAAGATCGTCCAGCGCATCGTCAAGGCCTACGCCGAGCACGCCGAGCAGCCGGCGCCCGACTGCGCAGCGCCGCGGTGCGTCGAGCTCGACGTCGCGGGGCGACGCGCCTCGAGGCCGACGCGGGTGGAGCTCGTCGCCGTCGCGCTCGCGTCGGCGGGCATCGAGGCCGGGCACGTCGCGGTCGAGTTCGTCGACGCCGAGCGCGATCGCCGAGCTCAACGCCGAGCACCGCGGCAAGCCCGGGCCGACGGACGTGCTGTCCTTCGGGGTCGACGAGGACGGCGAGGCCGACCGGCCGCGCGAGCTCGGCGACGTCGTGATCTGCCCGGAGCACACCGAGGACCTCGAGGAGGCCGTCGTCCACGGCGTGCTGCACCTCGTCGGCATGGACCACGAGACCGACGAGGGCGAGATGCTCGCCCTGCAGGCGCAGATCATGGCGTGGATGCGATGACCCGCTCGGGCTTCATCGCGCTCGCCGGCCGGCCCGAACGTCGGCAAGTCGACGCTCGTCAACGCGATCGTCGGCCGCAAGGTCGCGATCGTCTCCGACAAGCCGCAGACCACCCGGCGCGCGATCCGCGGCGTCGCCACCGAGCCCGGCGACGTGGCAGGCCGTGCTGTGCGACCTGCCCGGCGTGCAGCGCCCGCGCGACGTGCTGACCGACGCGCATGCAGCGCCGGGTCGAGCAGGAGCTCGCCGAGTGCGACGGCGTGCTGTTCGTCGTCGACGCCGCGGGCGTCGGCGGCCCGGGCGACCGCTTGATCGCCCAGGCGCTCGCGCGGGCCAAGCCGCCGGTGACGATCGTCGTCAACAAGGTCGACAGGCTCGACCGCACCGCAGATCGTCGAGGCGCTGCAGGCCGCCGCCGCGCTGGAGGAGGAGTTCGGGCTCGACGCCGAGATCTTCCCGGTCTCCGCGCGCAAGGGCGACGGGCGTGCCGGCGCTGAAGGAGCACATCGTCGCCGCGCTGCCCGAGGGCCCGTTCTACTTCGAGCCGAGGACGAGGTCTCCGACCTGCGCGAGGACGTCTTCCTCGCCGAGCTGGTGCGCGAGCAGGTGCTGCGCCGCACCCGCCAGGAGGTCCCGCACGCGGTCGAGGTCCAGGTCGAGGAGATCGACGAGCGCGAGGACGGCCTGCTCACCGTCCGCGCGGCCGTCTGGGTGGAGACGGAGTCCCAGAAGGGCATCCTGATCGGCGCCGGCGGCAAGATGATCAAGGACATCGGGACCGCCGCGCGCAAGGAGATCGAGCGCGAGGTCGCCGAGCACGTGCACCTCGACCTGTCGGTCCGCGTGCGCCGGTCCTGGCGCGCCGACGACGCCCTGCTGGACCGCCTCGGCATCACGTGAAGCCAGGTGGGGTCCTCACGGTTTCGGCGACCTCGCGGTCGTAGTTCAGCCGCAGCAGCGCCAGCACCTCGTCGACGTCCGCCGGTGAGGTGATCGGCCGGGCGGCGAGCTTGGGGGAGTGGGGGTTGACGGGATGCGGGCCGACGCGGCCGGCGTGTCGCAGGTCCTGCCGACGGCACGGGGAAGAAGAAGTGGGCGACGCGGTCGTGGTGCAGGTGGCCGAGCTCGGTCGCGCCGGCGTCGAAGGCGTACTCGCCGCGCTCGCCGATGCGGACGCGGGTGCCGGGCCACGCGAGCACGCGGACGGTCAGGGTCTGGGTGGGAGTCATTGCGCGCATTGTTCAAGTTCAAGTAAGCTTGAAGTCAAGTGATCTGAGCTGCTGACGATCAGCGAGGTCTCCCGCCGCAGCGGGGTGGCGGCCTCGGCGCTGCGCTTCTACGAGCAGGAGGGCTGATCGAGTCCGAGCGGGAGGGGAGCGGGCATCGCCGCTACGAGCGGCCGGTGCTGCGGCGGATCGCCTTCGTCGTCTACGCGCAGCGCGTCGGGTTGACGCTGGGCGAGATCGGGGACGAGCTCGGCAGGCTGCCCGGCGACCGCGGTGCCGAACAGCCGCGACTGGGCCAGGCTCTCCTCGGCGTGGAGGGAGCGCATCGACGCGCGGATCGCCGAGATGGAGCGGCTGAGGGCCGGCCTGACGGAGTGCATCGGCTGCGGGTGCCTGTCGCTGTGTCGCTGCAGGCTGGCCAATCCGGGCGACCGGGCGGCCGCCGGGGGTCCCGGCCCGAGGGCCTGGCGCTAGTGGGGGTGGTCGGCGAGCTCGCGCAGGCGGCGGTACTCGTCGGCCGTGAGCTCGCGGCCGCGGACGGTCGACAGCGCCGGCTCGCCGTCCAGGTACGGTCCTCGTTGCGCCGCCACACCGCGAGGTAGCGGTAGAACGGGACCACCGGGTGCAGGTGATGGACCAGGTGGTAGTTCTGGTAGAGCAGCAGCGGCGAGAGCACCCGCTCGGCGCCGACGCGGTTGCGCGTCGTCTTGAGCTTGTCCTCGGACGGCGTGTGGTGCAGCCCGTGGTGCGGCAGGTAGTCGAACGCCCAGGCCGAGGAACAGGATCGCCAGCCGGACGGGACGAAGAGCAGGACCAGCAGCTCGACGAGTGCCCGGTGGCGATCAGGCCGGCGTACGAGCGGCGACGAAGCGATGCCAGCGTGACGATCAACTCGATGCGCTCCGGCCCGCCGGCGCTTGCGCAGCTTCGGGCAGCGTAGAAGGCGAGGTAGGCGCAGGTCGACCGTCAGCCAGCGCAGCGGCAGCTGCCAGGCCGGGCCGGGCATCGTGTAGGGGTCGGGGTCCGAGCCGTCGTCGTGGTTGGTGAAGCGGTGGTGCTGCATGTGGATGAAGCGCCAGATGGGGAACGCTGCGTGCAGCGCGAAGAAGGGCGATGGCGAGTCGGCCGATGAGGTCGTTGAGCCGCTTGTGCTTCGAAGCGGAGTGGTGCGCGGCGTCATGGGAGACGGTGAAGCAGCAGGTAGCGCGCGAGCGCGTTCGCCGGGATCGTCGGCCACCAGGCGAGCGCACCGGCGAGGTAGCCAGCGGGAGGAGGCGCGACCGACAGGCTGACGCGGCGACAGCAGCAGGAGGGTCGGGCCGCCGACGACGGGAACTGGCTCGGCGGATCCGGGATGCGCGGACGGCGACGGCTGGACCGGGCACGGTCATCGGCGCCCGTAACGGCGGACTGGCGGGCGACGGTGGTCTCGAGCTCGCCGAGGGCCCCGTTGACGTCGACGAGGTGCAGGCCCCAGCCGGCGGTCGGGGTCGCACTCAGGTGGCGGGCGCCGTCGATCGGCTCGAGCTTGAGGACGTGGGCGCCGTTGATGTGCTCGCAGCGGCCCCGGTAGCGGTCGGCGGGCTCGAGCCAGTCGTCCCGGCGGTGGGCAGCGGGCCGCCCCACAGGACCTCGATGCCGGCACGGATGGTCGGGCCGGCGAAGCGCTCGGACGGGTTGATCGTCGTGAGCGGCCGGCTGTCGTTTCTCCCGATCGAGGCCGGGTTCACGCACGCGGCCTCGAGATCGCCGGAGACGGGCTCGCCGGTGAGCGCGTCGGTGCCGGTGGCGCGGCCGAAGACGGCGTCGGCGGGCGGGTCGTCGAGGAAGGTCGAGTAGGCGACGACGCAGCCGGCCTGCTTCCCGCGCAGGCACAGCGGACGTGGTCGAAGTCGCCGCCGCGGTCGCTGCCGCGCTTGACCAGGACATTGCCGCCCAGCAGCAAGGCGGACACGAGCCGGCGGCGCACGGCCGGCCGGTCGTCGATCTCGTCGGACACGAGCTTGCGCAGCATGCCGGTGCCCTGGGAATGGCCGATGAGGACGACGCCGCGGCCGTGGTTGAACCGGCGCAAGTACGTGCGCCACGCGGTGCGGACGTCGCCGTAGGCGAGCTCGCGAGCGTCGCCGGCCAGCCCGCCGCCGAAGATGCCCTGCAGCGTCACCTGGCGGTACAGCGGAGCGAAGATGCGGCACTGGGACGCGAACCGCGACGCCTGGTAGGTGGCGATGGAGCGGACTTCGGGTTCGGCGGGAGTCGCGTTGGTGCGCCTCTGCTCGCTGACGGTCGGATAGACGTAGAAGCAGTCGACGCTGCGGTGCGTCCTGCGCGACGGAACGCGCTTCGCGGTCCCGTCCGTCCGCAGCGCGACCGTGTCACCGGGCCGGTCGCACGGGTCCTGGGCCATGGCCGCCGAGCACAGCCACCTCGTCTTCGCCTGAGCGGGTGCGGCGACGACGGCGAGCAGGACGAGGGCGAGGGCGAGACGCATGCCGCACAGTGACTCACGCGCGGCGGCGAGCACCTGCGCGTCCGTCCCGCGCGCGCCGGTCAGCTGCGTGCCGTCGGGCAGCGCGAGCGCGGGCAGCCCGAGCAGGTCCTGCAGGACGACGTGGGCGGCGGCGAGGTCGCGCGGGTCGACCCGGTCGTCGAAGCGCGGCGGGCCGGTGGCGGCGACGGGCGAGCGGACGAGGTCGTACTCGGCGAACACGGCGTCCATGTGCGCGCGCAGCCGCGCGAGCTCCTCGCGGCGCCCGGCGACCTCGTCCGGCGTGAACGGCTCGGCGAGCTCCGCCCGGGTGCGGGTGCCCGGCGTGTACTCGGCGCGGCGCGAGGGCCAGAGGCCCAGCGGCGCGTGCGTCGCCAGCGCCTCGGTGAGCATGAGGCGCGGTAGACCTCGGCGCACAGCGCGCCGTCGGGCAGGACCTCGGAGCCGGCGACGCGCGGCTCGCGCGCCGTCGGCGGCTCAGCCGGCCCGCCGAGCACCGTCGAACAGCAGCGCGCAGTCGCGCGCCGACGCGCGCCATCGGCCCGACGTGGTCGAGCGACGGCGCCAGCGGCCAGACGCCCTCGACCGACAGCAGGCCGTGCGTCGGCTTGAAGCCGTAGATCCCGCACCAGGCGGCGGGCAGCCGGATCGAGCCGCCCGTGTCGGTCCCCAGCGCCAGCGCGCGCCGCCCCGGCCGCGACCGCCACGGCCGACCCGCCGCTGGAGCCGCCCGGCGGCCGCTCGGGGTCGTGCGGGTTGCGGGTGAGCGGGCTCGTCGTCGGCGCCCGACATCGACATGCCCCACGCGAACTCGTGCGTCGTGGTCTTGCCGACGACGATCGCGCCCGCGGCGCGCACGCGCGCGCACGCACTCGGCGTCGCGGCCGGGACGCGGCCGGCGAGGATCGCGCGAGCCGACTCGGTCGCCACGCCCGCGGTGTCGAAGAGGTCCTTGACCGCGAGCGGGACGCCGCACAGCGGGCCCGTGGGCTCGCCGCGCGCCCAGGCCGCCTCGGCGGCCTCCGCCTCGACGCGCGCCCGGTCCCAGCAGGTGGCCTGGAACGCACCGAGGCCCGGGTCGACGCGGGCCTCGCATGCTTCCGAGCGCCTCAACCGGCGAGAGCTCGCGCGCCGCGAAGGCCGCGAGCAGGTCGCCGGCGTCCATCTCTGAGGCTACGGGAGCGGCAGGGGCCCGCCGGTGAACGGCTCGGTGCCGTGGACCAGCGTCAGGCCGGAGAACCCGTTGGCCTGCGCGTAGGCGACCTCCTTGGCGAGGTCGCCGACGCCGTTGGAGGCCGGGAGCGGCGCGATCGCGAGGTGGACAGGACGCCGAACGCCTTGCCGTGCGCGTCGAGGAAGCCCGACCCCGAGTCACCCGGGATGCCGGGGGTGACCGTGTAGACGGTGTGGTTCCAGCCGCCGCCGCGTCGCCGGCTGGAGCCCGTACTTCGGGCTGAGCTGCGGTGATGCCCTGGCGCAGGATCGAGTTGCCGTAGGAGTAGACCTTGTCGCCGTGGTCGCCGGCGCCGGAGCGCATGCCGGTCGGCCCGCCGCAGACCGGCACGGACGGGTTGACCTTCGCGACGTCCGCGGCGTCGAGCTTCACCAGCGCGAAGTCGTTGTAGGCGCAGGTGTCGGGGTCGGTCTCGCCCTTGCGCCTGCATGGTCAGCCACGAGTTGTAGACCAGCGTGCCGGGCTGCGAGGCGCCGGTCGACCTCGACCGGGGTGCCGAGGGGCAGCGATCGCTGTCGCAGCCGTCGGTCTCGGTGGCCTCGCCGGTGCCGGAGCAGTGGGCGGCCTGGCCGATGAAAACGTCGCGGCGTCGGTGAAGATGAAGTTCGCGGTGCACGGAGGCACCGTCGGTGTAGGTGTTCACGCCGGGATGGATCGGCGCGGAGGCGGCGGGCGCCCACGCGGCAGCAGTGGAGGGAGTGCGATCGCGAGGGCCCCTGCAGGACGCTCACGCCAATCTTCAGCGAACGCATGCGTTCCCATCCTTGCCACCCGCGACCCAAATCGCGTAAGGGGCGAGGTCGAGGCGCGGTCGAACAGGTAGGGGAGCGTGACGACGGCGCGCGGGCGCCCGCCCGCAGCCGCCGCAGGTGGGTCCGCTGGTCGCGCGCGCGGGCGTCCACGCGCGAGCGCCGCGGCACCGTCGGCGCGGCGGCGATGCGACGCCAGCGCGCGCGGTCGGCGCCCGTCAGGCGCTGCGGGTACAGGCCGTTGACGACGATCGCGTCCGGGTCGCGGCCGACCGCGTCGACGAGCTTGTCCTGCAGCTCCAGGGTCTCGTTGACCGGCATCTCCTCCGGGGTCGCGACGGCGACGAACGCCGTCCGCTCCGGGTCGTGCAGCATCGCGCGGACCTTGCCCGCCTGGCGCTTGATCGGCCCGCCGGGCGCGATCTCGCCGAACGTGTCCGGCGTGCGCAGCATCGCGATGCCGTGGCCCGACGCGGGCGCGTCGACCACCACGAGGTCGTAGGTGTCCGCCGAGCCGGTCCAGCGGACTCCTGCGCGAGCTCCCACACCTTGGCGATCGTGATGAGCTCCTTGGCGCCCGGCGCGGCGGCGACGAAGTACCCGAACGCCTGCGAGCGCGACAGCACCTTCAGCGCCGGGCCGCCGACCTGCTTGCCCAGCCACTCCCGCAGCGCCTCGTTGGGGTCGATCGCCGCCCGCGCGATGCCATCGATGGCCGACGGCTGCGACGCCCTCGCCGACCTCGACCACCAGCATCCGCTTGCCGGCCGCGGCGCCCGCCAGCCCGAGCGACAACGCCACGGTCGTCTTGCCGACGCCGCCCTTTCCCGTCACGTAGATCAGGCGGCGGTCGAGCAGCGTCACGCGCGAGTGTGACGCCTCCTTCGAGCTCCTCCTGCGCGCGAACGGCGGCCGCATGCGCCCGCTCGCCGTCGTCGCCGCGGCGGCGGTCGTCGAGCTCGGCGATGCGGCGGCGCTGGCCGTAGATGACCAGCGTGTCGTCGGCCTGCACCACCGTGCGCCCGCGCGGGGTGCCGAGGTACTCACCGTCGGCGCGGTCGATGCCGAGCACGAGCAGGCCCTCGTCGCGCAGGTCGAGCGCGCCCAGCGTCTGGCCGGCGATCCAGTCGCCCGCCTCGACCTTGAGCTCGTCGATCGTCCAGCCGCCCTTGACGTGCAGCAGCCCGGCGTAGTCGCGCACGTCCAGCCCGCCGAAGCGGACCAGCGCGCGCTGGATGAGCCGCTCGAGCGGCTTCTCGACGATGCGGCTGCGCGCGAAGAGGGCGAGCAGGGCGAAGCCGCCGAGGATGATCGCCAGCTTGCCGAGCGTCGCCTTGCCGCCGCCGAAGGAGAGGATCAGGCCACCGAGGACGGTGACGACGCCAGCGTTGCCCGTCCACATCAGCCAGATCGCGATGCGCCGGCGGACGGGGTGATCGACGATCGACTCCGCCTCCGACGTCGTGAAACCGACGCCCAGGAACGCCGACCGCGCCTGGAAGCGCGCCGACTCCCGCGCCATGCCGGTCATGACGAGCGCGGTCGTCGCGACGCGGATGATCACGAACGAGATCGAGACGATGATGACGACGGAGAGCGCTGCGCCCACGGGAGCGGGCTACCCAGCGACGACCGAGCCCATCGCTGGCTGAGGGTCCCCGTGCCGACGCTTCTGCTCCAAGCCGTAAGCAGCACTTCGCCTAGTCAGCGTGCTGAGCGGTTAGCGGAGGGCGTCGGCCGCGCGTCTGAGCGGCGCTAAGCGAGCCGGCCGGTTGAATCGCTCGGCCGGTCCGCTGAAGCCGAGGATCGCGGCCAAGGAGCCCGTCAGGGTCGCGCACCGGGGACGGCGATCGAGGCCAGCCCGGGCTCGGACTCCTCGTCGAGCTCCGCCCAGCCCTGGGCGCGGACCCGCGCGAGCTCGCAGAGGTCGCGCGATCGTGAGCGTGGCGGGCGTGAGCCGCGGGGCGTACGCGCGCGACCCACGCCGCGAGCGCGCGGTCGTCGAGCTCGGCGAGCACGAGCTTGCCGGCCGCCGAGGCGTGCACGGCGATCGGTCGCCCGACCCAGTTGGTGACGCCGAGCAGGCCCGGGCCGTCGGCCTGGGCGATGACGTCCACCGCCGGTCCCGCCCGCGCCACGCCGAGCATGGCGGACTCGCCCGCGCGGCCGCGAGCTCTCGAGGACGGGCCGCGCCGCCGCGCCAGCGCCCGATCGGGGTCGGCGCGCCGCGCGAGCCGCATGAGCTCGGGCCCGATGCGCCAGCCGCCGGCGGCGCGCTCGACGAAGCCGGCGTCCTCCAGCGTCGCGAGCAGGCGCCGGCGGTCGCCAGCGGAGGCCGGTGGCGCGCGCCAGCTCCGCGGTGGACGCCGCCCCGCCCGGACGCTCCACGGCCCGCAGGAGCGCGAGCGCGCGGTCAGCGACTGTGCCCGCGGCAGCTCACATCGTGAGCGATGCCGACCGTAGGTGGCGTGATGCTGGTCGACTGCGACATCCACGTCGGCTACGACTCGCTCCGCGACCTGCTGCCGTACCTCGACGGGCGACCGCCGAGCTCGTGCAGCAGTCGGGCACCAACGGGCTCGGGATGCCGTAGCTACCCGTGGTACCACCCGACGGGCTGGCTGCGCGGCGACGCCTACGACCGCGGAGCGCCGCGGAAGGCGCGCAGCTCGTCGGCCAGACGCTCGACCAGGTGCGCGCGAACGTCCTCGACCCTTCGGGGTCACCTCGGGATCCTCACGCCGGACGAGGCGGCGGCGTTCTCGTCCTCCCGAACCCGCTCCTCGCCGCCCGCCTCTGCCGCGGCTACAACGACTGGCTGCTCGAGCACTGGCTCGAGCCCGAGCCGCGGCTGCGCGGCCTGATCGTCGTCCCCGCCCAGCACCCCGAGGCCGCCGCCGCCGAGATCCGGCGGCTCGGCGAGCGCGACGAGTTCGTCGGCGTCTTCCTCCCGGGCGCGGCGCGGATCCCGTACGGCAACCCCGTCCACGACCCGATCTGGCGAGCGTGCGACGACCTCGGCCTGCCGGTCGCCTCCACACGCACTTCGAGGGCGTCGGCATCGCGGCCCGGTGACCGCCGCCGGGCATCCCGACTACTACGCCGAGTACCACGCCCTCATGCGGCTCGGGCATGCACGGGCATTTCGCCTCGATCCTCTGCCACGGCATCTTCGAGCGCTTCCCGCGCACCGCGTGATGCTGATGGAGGGCGGCCTCGTCGCGTTCGTCGGCCTGCTGTGGCGGCTGGACACCGCTTGGCGCGCTGCCGCAGCGAGATGCCGTGGTGCGTGCGGCCGCCGTCCGAGTACGTCTGCGAGCACGTCGCTTGACCACGCAGCCGCTCGAGGAGCCGCCCGACGAGCGGCTGCTCGCACCGGCGATCGAGGGCCTGCGGCCGGGGCGACGCTGTGCTTCTCGAGCGACTACCCCCACTGGGACTTCGACGAGCCGCGCCAGACGCTCCGCCGGCTCCCCGCCGAATGGCGCGACGCCGTCGCGCACGCAACGCGAAGCGCTTCTTCGGTCTCCCCGCGCCGCCGTCGCCGCATGAGCAGCCGCGGGAGCGCGCATCCCGCTCGCCGATGCGCCCGGCCGAGGGCGACGTCCGGATGGTCGAGGTCGGCGGCCACCGCATCGGCCTCTACCGGGTCGGCGACGAGCTGCACGCGCTCGCCGACCGCTGCCCGCACCGCGGCGCGCCGCTGTGCTCGAGCGGCAGCGCCGACCGCGGCATCGAGCTCCGCGACGGGCCCCCGCGCTGGGGACCGGCCGCGCGCTCGTCCGCTGCCCGTGGCACAAGTGGGACTTCGACATCGCCACCGGGCAGTGCCTGGTCCAGCCGCGGCTGCGCGTCCGCCGCTACCGCGTCGGCGTCGACGGCGACGAGATCGTCGTCAGCCTCGACCGACCCGCCACGGACTAGACCTACGACCGCTCGAATGCTGCTTGGAGGCAGACGCGGCAGGTGAGACCGAACACCGCTAGGTCGTCACTCAAGTCCGAAGGCTTACGTCGAAACCGCGTTGCTCCCTCAGCGCCGCGGCGGCGTCCGGTTACTGTCCGGAAGCGGTGTGCGCTCCACCGACGTCGTGATCATCGGCGCAGGTGCCGCCGGCCTGATGTGCGCCCTGACCGCCGCCGCGCGCGGCCGCGAGGTGCTGCTCATCGAGCACGCCAACAAGGCGGGCAAGAAGATCCTCATGTCCGGCGGCGGCCGCTGCAACTTCACCAACATGTACGCGGAGCCGGCCAACTTCTTCTCGCAGAACCCGCACTTCTGCAAGTCGGCCCTGGCCCGCTACACGCCGTGGGACTTCATCGCCATGGTCAGCGAGCACGGCGTGCCCTACCACGAGAAGAAGCTCGGCCAGCTGTTCTGCGACAACAAGTCCAAGGACATCCTCGACATGCTGCTGCGACGAGTGCGAGCGGGCCGGCGTCGAGCTGCACCTGGACACCGCGGTGCAGCGGATCGAGAAGACCGACGGCCGGCTACGTGCTGGGCACCGACCTCGGGCCGGTCGCCGCGCAGTCGGTGGTGATCGCCACCGGCGGCCTGTCGATCCCGACGCTGGGCGCCACCGGCTTCGGCTACGAGGTCGCCCGCCAGTTCGGCCACAACGTGCTGGCCACCCGCGCCGGCCTGGTGCCGTTCACCATCACCGACCAGCTCAAGGAGCTGTGCATCGAGCTGTCCGGCACGTCGGTGGCCTGCGTGGTCAGCTGCAACGGCCAGAGCTTCCGCGAGAACATCCTCTTCACCCACCGCGGCCTCAGCGGCCCGGCGATCCTGCAGATCTCCTCGTTCTGGCAGCTCGGCGACGCCGTGGAGATCAACCTGCTGCCCGATCACGACGCGCTCGAATGGCTGCAGGGCCAGCAGGCCGCGCGTCCCGACAGCGAGCTGAAGACCGTGCTGGGCGAGGTCTTCACCAAGAAGATGGCGGCCCTGCTGGCCGAGCACTGGTTCGCGTCCAAGCCGATGAAGCAGTACACGCCGGCCGAGCTGCGCGACATCGCCGACACGCTCGGCGCCTGGCAGGTGGTGCCGGCCGGCACCGAGGGCTACCGCACCGCCGAGGTCACGCTGGGCGGCGTCGACACCCGCGAGGTGTCGTCGAAGACGATGGAGTCGCTGCAAGAGCCCGGGCCTGTACTTCATCGGCGAGGTGCTCGACGTCACCGGCCACCTGGGCGGCTTCAACTTCCAGTGGGCCTGGGCGTCGGGCTACGCGGCGGCGCAGTACGTCTGAGATCCTGAACCGCCTGGTGACCGCGGCGCCGCTGCCCTTCGCATTCACGCCCTGGACCTGCAGGCGGTAGGTGCCGACGCGGAGCGCCTTGCCCTTGAGCCGGCCGGTGAAGCGGAACGTGATCGCCCCGGCCGCGTCGGCGTGCGACAGCTTCCCCACCGTCGTCAGCCGGGAGCAGGCCTTGCCCTTGGCGCCCTTCTTGCGCTTGACGCACTTCGCGCCCTTCGTGGTGCCCGGACGCACCCGGGCGATCGTCACCGTGGTGATCGACGCCTGGTCGATCGTGTAGCTGAGGCTGGTACCGACCGGCGCCTTCCTCTTCTTGGCTATCGACGCGCCGGAGCGGGCGGCGGCGAAGCGCGACGGCGTGAGCTTGAGGCGCGTGATCGCGGGCGCGGCCGCCGGACCGTCGGCGCCCGGCGGGTTCGCGCCGTGCGGTGTCGGGGTCGGCGCCGTCGATGATGCCGTCCCCGTCGGCGTCGGGGTCACAGGCGTCGCCCTGCGCGTCACCGTCCAGTGTCGGACTGGGTCGGGTTCGCGACCAGCGGGCAGTTGTCGGCGGTGTCGGCGACGCCGTCCCCGTCGTCGTCGGTGTCCTCGAAGTCCTTGCAGCCGTCGCCGTCCGTGTCCCCGCCGGGGCCGATCGCGGCCTGCGGACAGGCGTCGGCCGCGTCCGCGACGCCGTCGTCGTCGTCATCGGGGTCCTCCTCGTCCTGACAGCCGTCGCGGTCGAAGTCGGGCCCGGCGCCGATGGTCCCCCGGGGGCAGGCGTCGACGGTGTCGTCGAAGGCGTCGTTGTCGTCGTCGGCATCACACGCGTCGCCCTCCCCGTCGGACGGCGTGTAGTCCTCCTGCCCGACGTTCGCCACGTCCGGGCAGTTGTCGAGCGCCGAGTAGATGACGTCGGCGTCCGGGTCCACGCAGAGGCTGGAGGTGACGGTCAGGCCCCACGACACGAACGTCCCGCCGCCCCCGCCGGCGCCGTCGTCGCCGACCGTGAACGTCCAGTCGCCGGCGGCGGGCCCGAACTCGAGCACGCCCAGCGGCGACTCGGGCCGGAACGACCCGGTGAAGGGCGCGCTGCCGGCGGAGATCGCCGTTCCCGCCGTGTCGTCGAACGTCGTGTCGACGAAGTTCGCGCCCGACCCGCCGCGGTGGGTGACCAGCGGGACGGTGGTGCTCCCGCGCTTGAAGGTCGCGACGACCTCGCCGTCGGCGGGGTGGTCGACGTTCATCGTGACCGTCACGCCGGTGACGGTGCCCGCCCCGACCGTCCTCTGCGTGGTCGACAGCGATCCGAAGTCGCCGAAGTGAACGCCGACCTTCGAGAGGGAGCCATCGCAGACGGCGACGCCGGTGGCGCAGACCGCGGTGCTCGGGTTCAGCCCCCACGACACCAGTGTCTGCTGTCCCGCCCGCCGGGGCGCGAGCTCCCCGACGTTGTCCTTGACCGTCAGGGTCCACACCCCGCCGATCGGCCCGTCATCGAAGCGCGCTGAGCGCCTGGGCCGGCTTGAAGGTCCCGCTGTAGGGCGCCGAACCGGTGCCGATCGCGCCCGCCGCCTCGTCGTCGAAGACGGTGTTGGTGAGGTTGGACCCGGACGCCCCGTTTCCGCTGAGGAGGGTGACCGTCTTGCCGTTGTGGGAGAGCGTGATGCTCAGGTCGCCGGTGTTCGGATGGATGATCTTGACGCGCGCGTTGACGTCCTCGAGCGTCCCTCCGTCGGCGGTCAACCCGGGCCTCGACGTACATCGAGCTGGAGGCCTGCGTGGGCGGGCCGTTGCCGATCGTGACGTCCGCCGGGTGGATCTGGGTTCCGCAGGAGCTCGCCGCCGCGGCCGACGGGATGCACGCGAGGATCGCGAGCGTCACTGCCACCGACCACGCGAAGCGTCCCATGGCGCAACCCTACTCCAGGGACGATGACGAGCTTGACGCCCGGCGACTGCGACTGGCGCTCCCAGGCGGTGGCGATGTCATCCAGCGCGTAGGTCTCGCACGGGACCGACAACCGACCCGCAGCGGCGTGCTCCCACATCGCTCGCAGCGCCGCTGCGCGGACCTCGGGGGGGGAGGCGAAGTTCGTGTGCCCGAGGATCTCGAGCTCCTTGAAGCGGATGTCGGCTGACGCGAGGGTCGCCTCGCCGCCCGCGGACTGGCCGATCTGCACGAGCCGGCCGCGGAAGGCCATCGCTCGACCGCCGCCGCGGCGGGCTGCCCCACAGCGGGTCGATCACGACGTCGAACTCCTCGTCGAAGGCCGGGTCGTCGCCCAGCTAACGAAGGCGTCCGCGCCGCTGACCTCCCGGCGCGCGGCGGCGACGACGCGGCCCGCGCCGCGCAGCCGCGCGCTGCAGCGCGACGCGCCGACCGGGCCGCTCGCGCCCAGCACCAGCACCCGGTCGCCCTCGGCCAGCCGCGCGCGGTCGAGCGCGAGCCAGGCCGCCAGCCCGGCCACGCCGTAGGCGACCGCGTCCGCGTCCTCGACGCCGTCCGGCACCTCGACGCACTCCGGGCCTCCGCCCGCTCGGCGAACGCGCGCCCGAGAAGTACACGCGCCTGCCGTCGGCGTCCGGCCGACGCCCTCGGGCCGAGCACGGCCGGCAGCTCGGGCCGCCGCGCCGCCAGCGTCCCCGACGCGACCCGCAGGTCGATCGGGTTCAAGCCCGCGGCGAGGACCTTGACGACCTCGTCGCCCGCGGGTCGGCCGAGTCCTCGACGACCGGCGTCGGCGCCGTACTCGTGGAGGACCGCCGCGCGCTCTACTTCAGCTTCAGCGTGCTGACCAGAGGCCGCCGTGGTCGGAGGCCACGAGCCCGCCGGCCGACGACGGACGGGTCGGACCCGGTCACGGCGCCCACTGCTTGAGCTCGGCTTGGCGAAGACGTGGTCGACCGTGTGGTCGAAGCGGTAGCGCCGATGCGGCCGGACACGTCCGGGTAGCAGCAGGTCTGCCGCGTGCCGAGGTTGGTCAGCCCGAAGTCGAGAGCGCGTTGAAGGCGTGCTCGTCCCCGGCGATGGTGAACCCGGGGCCGATCTTGTCCTTGGCGCCGCCCGAGTTGAAGTCGCCGAGCGCGATGAGCTGCTTCGCGTGCGCACGGGCCGCCCTTGGCGAACAGCTCGCGGGCCTGCGCCTCGCGGATCGCGGGGTCGCCGAACGACTCGAGGTGCGTGTTGACGAAGCGGAACTGTCTTCTTGCCGACCTTGGCCTCGACCGAGGTCCAGCCGCGGTCGATGTTGACCTCGATCTCGCCGCCGAGCAGCACCTTGTAGAGCGTCTTGAAGTGGCCTTCTCGCGCGGAGACCTTCACCTTGCTGCCCTTGCGGACGAGGATCGCGTCGCGCATCGTCAGCCGGCCGTCCTCGTCGGCGCCGCACAGCGGCAGGCGAGGCGTCCTGCGTCGCGTCGCTGAAGTCGCGGTCGGCCGGAAGCTCCTGGTCGAACTCGTCCTGGACGACGGCGACGCGGTATTGGCGCCGCCTGAGGTCGTCGAGCAGCGTCCCCAGGAAGTCGTAGCGGACCTCGTCGCCGGCGGGCCCGGTGAAGTCGGCGTCCTCCTGGAAGCGCCACAGGGCGGCCTCCTGCAGGCCGAGGAGGTCCGGCTTGGCCTTGGCGATCTCCGCCGCGAGCAGCTTGGAGCGCTCGGGGAAGTTCGAGGCGTCGACGTCGTTGAGGATCTTGCCGCCGGCGTCGATGGCGTCGCAGATGCTGCCGGCGCTGATGGCCGGGCCGAGATCGGCGCCGAGGTACAGGTTGCGGCTCATCACCGTGACGGTCGGCGCCTTGGCCGTTGTTGTTTGGAGGCGGCGGCGGGCATGGGCAGCAACAGGGCGGTCGCGAGGGCGGCGAACAGGGGCTTCCTCATACGCGTGACCCTAGGGTCCGAGCCGCCCATGGAGATCCGCTTCGACGAGCGCGGGCTCGCGCCGTGCGTCATCCAGGACTGGCGCACGGGCGAGGTGCTGACGCTCGCCTACATGAACGCCGAGGCGCTCGCGCGCACGCGCGAGACCGGCGAGCTGCACCTGTGGAGCCGCAGCCGCGACGAGCTGTGGCACAAGGGCGCGACGTCGGGCAACACGCAGGCGGTCCGCGCGCTGCGCTTCGACTGCGACGCGGACGCGCGTGCTCGCGCTCGTCGAGCCCGCCGGCCCGGCCTGCCACACCGGCGAGCGCACCTGCTTCCACAGCGGGCGAGCTCGAGCCGCGCCGCGCCGCACGAGGCGCTGCCCGGCCTCGAGCGCACGATCGCCGAGCGCGCGCGGCACCGGGCTCCTACACGGACACGCTGCTCGACCGACCGCGTTCATCGGCGCGAAGGTCGAGGAGGAGGCCGAGGAGGTCGCCCGCGCCGCGCGCGAGGAGACCGACGAGCGCGTCGCCGAGGAGGCCGCCGACGTCCTCTACCACCTGACCGTGCTGCTGGCCGCGCGCGGCCTGTCGCTCGCGACGCCGAGGAGGTGCTCCTTGAGCGGCGCCGCTGAGCTCGCGAGCGCTGACCGGCGTGATCACGCCGACGCTCGAGGAGGTCCGCGTCCTCGCCGCCAACGGGACGGCGAGCACCGCCTGATCCCGATCACCCAGACCGTGATCGAGGACACCGAGACGCCGGTCTCGGCGTTCCTCAAGCTGCGCGGCGACGGCCCCGCGTTCCTGCTCGAGTCCGCCGAGCAGGGCCAGCGCGTCGGGCGCTGGTCGTTCATCGGCTACAAGCCGCGCTCCGTGCTGCGCTGGTCGCTGGCCGACGGCGGCGACCCGTACGCGCTCGCCGCCGCCGAGGCGGTCGCCGAGCACCGCCAGGCCATCCGCCCCGACCTGCCGCCGTTCGCCGGCGGCGCGGTCGGCTTCTTCGGCTACGACTGCGTGCGCGCCGTCGAGCGCCTGCCCGGCGCCCAACCCGGACCCGCTCGGGCTGCCCGACATGGCGCTGATGCTCTCCGACGTGCATCGTCGCCTTCGACCACCTCAAGCACACGACGACGGTGCTCGCCAACGTCGACGCCGACGACGTCGACGCCGGCTACGCGCGCGCCGTCGCGGCGATCGCCGAGGTGCGCGAGCGGCTCGCCGGCCCGCTGCCCGCGCGCGGCCGCAGGCCGAGCGCCGACCCGCCCGCGTTCCAGCTCCAACATGCCGCGCGAGGCGTTCGAGGCGATGGTCGCGCGGATCGTCGAGTACGTCCACGCCGGCGACGCCTTCCAGGTCGTGCCGTCGCAGCGCTGGAGCGCGGCGGTCGACCGTCGAGCCGTTCTCGATCTACCGCGGCCTGCGCGCGGTCAACCCGTCGCCGTACATGTACTTCCTGGACTTCGAGGACTTCCAGATCGTCGGCGCCTCGCCCGAGCCGCTGCGTCACGGTCGACCGGCCGCCGCGTCGCCGACGCGCCCGATCGCCGGCACGCGCCCGCGCGGCGGCGACGCCGAGGAGGACGCGGCGCATCGCCGAGGAGCTGCTCGCCGACGAGAAGGAGCGCGCCGAGCACGTGATGCTCGTCGACCTCGGCCGCAACGACCTCGGCCGCGTCTGCGAGTACGGCAGCGTCGCAGGTCGAGACGCTTCATGGCCGTCGAGACCTACTCGCACGTCATCCACATCGTCTCCGACGTCGCCGGGCACGCTGCGCGCCGGACGTCAGCGCGATCGACGCGCTGCGCTCGCGTCCTCCCCGCCGGCACGCTGTCCGGCGCGCCGAAGGTGCGCGCGATGGAGATCATCGACGAGCTCGAGCCGGTCAAGCGCGGCGCCTACGGCGGCGCGGTCGGCTACCTGTCCTACACCGGCGACCTCGACACCTGCATCTGCATCCGCACCGTCGTCTTCAAGGACGGCCGCGCCCACGTCCAGGCCGGCGGCGGCACCGTCGCCGACGCCGAGCCCGACTACGAGTACGAGGAGTCCGGGCCAAGGCGCGCGGCGTGGTCGCGCGCGATCGAGCTGGCCGCGCGCCAGCCGGAGTGGCCATGACACGCGCGTCCTCGTCGTCGACAACTACGACTCGTTCACCTACAACCTCGTCCAGTACCTGGGCGAGCTGGGGGCGAGCTCGAGCGTCGTGCGCAACGACGCCGCGACCGTCGACGAGCTGCTCGCGCGCGAGCCCGACCGCGTCGTCGTCTCGCCCGGCCCGTGCACGCCGGACGAGGCGGGCATCTCGGTCGAGGTCATGCGCCGCTTCCCGGAGGCGGGCGTGCCGACGCTCGGCGTCTGCCTCGGCCACCAGTCGCTGGCGCAGGCCTTCGGCGGCAAGGTCGTCCGCCACGAGCCCGTGCACGGCAAGACGACCGAGATCGAGCCACGACGGCGACGGGCCTCTTCGCCGGGCTGCCGCGACCCGCTGACGGTCGGCCGCTACCACTCGCTCGTCGTCGACCGAGACGCTGCCCGGACGTGCTCGAGCGACCGCGCGCGGCGGCGGCGTGCTGATGGCGATGCGCCACCGCGAGCTGCCGGCCTACGGCGTCCAGTTCCACCCCGAGTCCGTCCTGACGCCGCGACGGCAAGGCGCTGCTGCGCAACTTCCTCGCCGTCCCTTGCCTAACCCCGTCCTCACCGAGGCCATCGACGCGCTCGCCTCCGGCCACGACCTCTCGCGCCGACGCAGGCCGCCGCCGTGCTCGCCGAGATCATGGCCGGCGACGCGTCCGAGGTCGAGACCGCCGGCGTTCCTGATCGCGCTGCGCACCAAGGGCGAGACGGTCGAGGAGCTCGTCGGGCTCGCGCGCACGATGCGCGCGTTCGCGACGCCCGGTGCGCGCCGCGCGCGACGACCTGGTCGACACCGCCGGCACCGGCGGCGGGCGCCCGACCTTCAACGTCTCGACGACCGCCGCGCTGGTCGCCGCCGGCGCGGGCTGCGCGGTCGCCAAGCACGGCAACCGCTCGGCCACCGGCCGGTCGGGCTCGGCCGACGTGCTCGAGGCGCTCGGCGTGCGCATCGACCTCGACGCCCGAGGCCGTCGCCGCGCTGCATCGAGCGAGGTCGGCTTCGGCTTCATGTTCGCGCCCGCCCACCACGGCGCCACGCGCTTCGTCGTCCCGGTGCGCAAGGAGCTCGCCGTGCGCACGATCTTCAACTTCCTCGGCCCGCTGACCAACCCGGCCGGCGCCGCGCGCCAGGTCATCGGCGTGTCCGACCCGGCGCTACCTCGACACGTGGCCGGCGCGCTGGCGCGCTCGGCGCCGAGCAAGGCGCTGGTAGTGTCGCAGCGAGGACGGCCTCGACGAGCTGAGCACGCCGGCGCCACGCGGGTCGTCGAGGTCGACGGCGGCGCGCTGCGCGCCTACGACGTCGCGCCGGAGGACGTCGGGCTCGCGCCGCGCGCCGCTCGACGACGTCGCGCGGCGGCACGCCGGCGGAGAACGCCGACGATCGCGCGGCGCGATCTTCGCCGGCGAGCCCGGCCCGCGCGCGCGACCTCGCGGTGCTCAACGCCGGCGCCGCGATCTACGTCGGCCGGGCGGGCCGACGACCTCGAGGCGCGGCGTCCGCGCCGCCGAGGCGGCGATCGACTCCGGCGCCGCCGCCGACGCGCTGGACGCGCTCGGTCGCGCCTGACGCCGAGCTGGCTGCCCGCATGAGACGTCCTCGAGCGAGATCGTCGAGCGCACCTGCGAGGAGGTCGACCGCCGCCGCGAGGCGTGCCGCTGGCCGAGCTGGAGGCCGCCGCTGCCGGCGCGCGACGAGCCGCGCCCGTTCGCCGAGGCGCTGACCGCGCCCGGGCATCTCGGTGATCGCCGAGCACAAGCGCCGCTCGCCGTCGGCCGGCACGATCCGCGAGGGCGCGACGCGTCGAGGAGTCGTCGCGGCCTACGAGCGCGGCGGCGCCGCGGCGCTGTCGATGCTCACCGAGGAGCACGCAGTTCGGCGGCTCGCTCGACGACCTGCGCGCGGCGCGCGCCGCCACCGAGCTGCCGATCCTGCGCAAGGACTTCATCGTCGACCCCTACCAGGTCTACGAGGCGGCGGCCGCCGGCGCCGACGCGATCCTGCTGATCGTCGCCGCGCTGCACCCCGACGACCTCGGCGTGCTGCTGCGCGAGGCGCGCGGCGCTCGATCTCGACGTGCTGGTCGAGATCCACGACGAGGAGGAGCTCGACGTCGCGCTCGAGCGTCGACGCCGACGTGATCGGCATCAACAACCGCGACCTGCGCGACTTCTCGGTCGACCTCGCAGCGCACCTTCGACCTGCTCGCCGACGTCCCGGCGGGCAAGATCGTCGTGTCGGAGTCCGGCATCTCGCACGCGCGAGCAGCTCGAGGAGCTCGAGCGCGTCGGCGTCGACGCCGTGCTGGTCGGGGAGACGCTGATGCGCGCCGCCGGACATCGAGGCGGCCTGCCGCGACGCTCGCCGGGCGACCGAGCCGACGAGCTTTAGCGCGCCGTTCAGCGGCCGCCGACGCACCCTGGCGCCGCATGCGCAAGCTGCTCGCCACCCCGCTCGCGTCCGCCGTGATCGGCGGCGGCGTCACCGCCGGCGTCCTGCTCGGCGCCGGCGTGGTCGACGGCGAGCGCGACCACGACGTCTACCAGCAGGCGCCGCTGGCGCGGCGCCGCCGGCGACGGCAGCGCGACGCCGGGCTGACGGCGCGCGACATCTACAAGCGCGACGCGCCCGGCGTCGTCTTCGTCCGCGTCGCGCACGTGCAGCCGACGCCTCGCCGTTCGACCTCTACGGCGCCGGCACGCAGAGCGCGCGAGGCCACCGGCTCGGGCTTCGTGCTCGACGACGAGGGCCACATCCTCACCAACGCCCACGTCGTCGACGGCGCGACCGCGGTGGCGGTGACGTTCTCCGGCAAGACGACCCGCGACGCGCAGATCGTCGGCAAGGACGAGTCGCACCGACCTCGCGCTGCTGCAAGGTCGACCCGGACGGGCTCGACCTGCAGCCGCTCGAGCTCGGCGACTCGGCGACCGTCGCAGGTCGGCGACCCGACGGTCGCGATCGGCAACCCGTTCGGCTTCGACCGCACGCTCACCACCGGCGTCGTCTCGGCGCTGCAGCGGCGCATCACCGCGCCCGACGGCTACACGATCGAGAACGTCATCCAGACCGACGCCGCGATCAACCCCGGCAACTCGGGCGGCCCGCTGATCGACGCCGGCGGCCGCGTGATCGGCATCAACTCCCAGATCGCCACGGGCGGCGGACCGGCAGCGGCTCGGTCGGCATCGGCTTCGCCGTCCCGATCGACACCGCCAAGCGGGTCGTCGCGCGAGCTCAAGGCGCACGGCCGCGTCGAGCGCCCGTGGCTCGGGCTCGAGTTCGTGCCATCACGGACCGATGCGCTCGCTCGACCTCGGCGCGAGACCGGCCTGCTCGTCCAGCACGTGATGCCCGGCGGCCCGGCCGCGGCGGCCGGCGTCCGCGGCGGCAACCGCCCGTCGACCTCAACACGGGCGAGGAGTGCTCCTCGGCGGCGACGTCGTCACGCGATCGACGGGACGCCCATCGCAGCGCCGACGACCTGCGCGGGCGCTCGAGGGCCGCAAGCCGGGCGACGCGGTCGAGGTCGCGCTCGAGCGCGACGGCAAGCCGATGACGGTCTGCGTCACCCTGGGCGACCAGCCCGCCGGCCGCCCCGACGCTGCGGTACGTTGGCGTGCATCGGACCGCTGCTGCCCGACCCGGGGCCGCTCGGTCCGCGCCTGGCCCGCCGCGCTGCGCGGCATCGCGCATCGAGGCCGGCGGCCTTCGTCGCTCGTCACGCTGCTGCCGCCGCTGCTGCTCGCCGCCGCCGTGCTGGTCGACCTGGCGCTGTGGCTCGTCCGCCGCAAGCCGTGGATGGCGGTGCGGCTCGTCGCGATGGCCTGGTGGTTCCTGTTCGGCGAGCTGCGCGGCGTCGTCGCGCTGGCCTGCATCTGGCTGGGCTCGCGGGCCGCGACACGCGCACGCGGCGCTCCGCGTCTACCGGCTGCGCCAGCGCTGGGCGGCCGGCCACCTCGGCGCGCGTGCAGCGCGCTGTTCGGGCTGAGCTTCGAGATCGAGGGCCTCGAGGACGCCGCGCCCGGGCCCGGTGCTCGTCCTCATCCGCCACGCGAGCATCATCGACAACACGCTGCCCGACGCGGTGATCGGCCGCGCGCACGGGATCGGGCTGCGCTTCGTGCTCAAGCGCGAGCTGCGAGATGCTGCCGACGATCGACATCGGCGGCGCGCTGGGTGCCGACGAACTTCGTCCGCCGCGGCGTCGGGCGACACGGCCGCGCGAGCTCGCGCGCTGCGCAAGCTCGCCGCAGGACCTCGAGCCCGAGCGAGGGCATCCTCATCTACCCCGAGGGCACGCGCTACACGGCCGAGAAGCTCGCCCGCGCGCAGGAGATCATCCGCGAGCGCCAGCCCGAGGTCGCGCCGCTCGCCGACCGGCTGCGCAACGTCCTGCCGCCGCGGCTCGGCGGGCCGCTCGCGCTGCTCGAGGCAGCCGCGGCGCCGACGTCGTCTTCTGCGGGCACGTCGGCCTCGACGGCTTCGAGTACATCTCGCGACATCTGGGCGCGGCGGCCTCGTCGGCACGACGGTGCGCGTCAGCTTCTGGCGCCACCCCGCGGCCGAGGTGCCCGCCGGAGCGCGAGGCGCTGATCGCGCTGGCTCTACGAGCGCTGGCAGGTGCTCGACGACTGGGTCGGCGCGCCGGACTAGGGGGGCCACCTGAGGCGACGGGGGCGTGGCGCGGTCGCACGATCCCGGCCATGGCTACCACCATCCCCACCCCACCCATCGACGAGGACAAGCTCGACGCGTTCGTCGGCAAGGCCGTCGGCGAGCTCGGCGCCACGCTGAACGCCGCGCTGGTCGTGATCGGCGACAAGCTCGGCCTGTACCGCGCGATGGCCGGCGCCGGCCCGCTCACGCCGGCCGAGCTCGCCGAGCGCACCGGCACCCGAGCGCTACGTCCGCGAGTGGCTGAGCGCCCAGGCCGCCGGCGGCTACGTCGAGTACGACGCCGAGCGGCGGCCGCTACTCGCTCCGCCCGAGCAGGCGCTCGCGCTCGCCGACGAGACAGCCCGGCCTTCCTGCCCGGCGCCTTCCAGCTCGCACTGCGGCCACGCGTGCGCGACGAGCCGCGCATCACCGAGGCGTTCCGCACCGGCGCGGGCATCGGCTGGCACGAGCACGACGACGACGTGTTCGAGGGCTGCGAGCGGTTCTTCCGGCCCGGCTACGACGCGCAACCTCGTCCCGGCCTGGCTGCCCGCGCTCGACGGCGTCGAGGAGAAGCTGCGAGGCGCGGCGCGCACGGTCGCCGACATCGGCTGCGGCCACGGCGCCTCGACGATCCTGATGGCGCAGGCCTACCCGAACTCGACGTTCGTCGGCTCCGACTACCACGACGGGCTCGATCGAGACGCGCGCGCCAGCGGGCCGCGCGACGCCGGCGTCGCCGACCGCGTGCGCTTCGAGGTCGCGCCGCGCCGCCGAGCTTCCCGGGCACGGGCTACGACCTGGTGACGATGTTCGACTGCCTGCACGACATGGGCGACCCCGTCGGCGCGGCGCGCCACGTCCGCCAGGCGCTCGCGCCCGACGGCACCTGGATGATCGTCGAGCCGATCGCGGGCGACCGCGTCGAGGACAACCTCAACCCGGTCGGCCGCGTCTACTACGGCGTTCTCGACGCTGCTCTGCACGCCGGCGTCGCTGTCGCAGGAGGTCGGCCTCGCGCTCGGCGCCCAGGCCGGCGAGGCGCGCCTGCGCGAGGTCGTCACGACGCGCGGCTTCACGCCGCTTCCGGCGCGCCGCCGAGACCCCGTTCAACCTCGTCCTCGAGGCGCGAGCCGTGACACGATGACGTCCACTGCTGGCACGCCGGCCGCGCTCGCGAGCAGTCGCGCGCGCGCTACCCGGACGCGCAGGGCTCGTCGAGCGCGACGGCGTGCGGATCGTCTACGAGGTCTACGGCGGACGGCGAGCCGACGCGTGCTGCTGCTGCCGACGTGGTCGATCGTCCACTCGCGCCACTGGAAGGCGCAGATCCCGTACCTCGCCCGCCACTTCCGCGTCGTCACCTTCGACGGCCGCGGCAACGGCCGCTCGGACCGGCCGCGCGGCGCGGCGGCCTACGCCGACGACGCGAGTTCGTCGCGGACGCGCTCGCCGTGCATGGACGCGACCGGCGACCGAGCAGCGCGGTGCTCGTGGCGGCTCTCGCTGCGGCGCGCCGTGGGCGATGCTGCTCGCCGCCGACCACCCCGAGCGCGTCGCCGGCGCGTCGCCTGCATCGGCCCGGCCGTGCCGCTCGCGCCCGGCCACCCCGAGCGCGACGTCAGCGCCGCTTCGACGAGCGAGCTCGACACCGACGAGGGCTGGGCGAAGTACAACCGCCACTACTGGCGCGCGCGACTACGCGGGCTTCCTCGAGTTCTTCTTCGCGCAGATGTTCCCGAGCCGCACTCGACCAAGCAGATCGAGGACTGCGTCGGCTGGGGGCTCGAGACCGACCCCGGACGATGCTGGCCGACACGATGCCGGCGCTCGCGCTCTGCGGAGCCGGAGCGTCGCGGCGTGTGCCGCGCGCGTGCGCTGCCCGGTGCTGGTCATCCACGGCGACCGCGACGCTGATCCGCCCGCACGCGCAGGGCGCGGCGCTGGCCGAGCGCGACCGGCGGGCGAGCTCGTCACGCTCGAGGGCGCGGGCCACGTCCCGCAGGCCCGCGACCCGGTGCGGTCAACCTCCTGCTGCGCGACTTCGTCGACCGCGTCGCGCCGGCCGCGCGCCGGCGCGCTGGCGCCGCGGCGCCGCGCGCGGCCGCAGCGCGCGCTGTACGTCTCCTCGCCGATCGGGCTCGGCCACGCCCGGCGCGACGTCGCGATCGCCGCGCGAGCTGCGCGCGCTCGCATCCCGGACCTCGAGATCGACTGGCTCGCGCAGGACCCGGTCACCGCGCGTGCTCGAGGCGCAGGGCGAGCGCGTCCACCCGGCCAGCGCCACCTGGCCAGCGAGTCCGGCGCACATCGAGTCCGAGTGCGCGCGAGCACGACCTGCACGCCTTCCAGGCGATCCGCCGGATGGACGAGATCCTGCTGCGCCAACTTCATGGTCTTCCACGACGTCGTCGCGCGACGAGCGCTACGACCTGTGGATCGGCGACGAGGCGTGGGAGGTCGACTACTTCCTGCACGAGAACCCGGAGCTCAAGCGCGCCGCCGTACGCGTGGCTGACCGACTTCGTCGGCTGGCTGCCGATGCCCGACGGCGGCGAGCGCGAGGCGGTCGCTGACCGCCGACTACAACGCCGAGATGGTCGAGCACATCGCGCGCTACCCGCGCGTGCGCGACCGGGCGATCTTCGTCGGCAACCCCGACGACGTCGTCGCCGGACGCGTTCGGCCCGGAGCTGCCCGACGATCCGCGACTGGACCGAGCGAGCACTTCGACTTCGCCGGCTACGTCACCGGCTTCGACGCCGCCGAGCTCGCCGACCGCGAGCGCGCTGCGGGCCGAGCTCGGCTACGGGCCCGGACGAGCGGGTCTGCATCGTCACGGTCGGCGGCTCCGGCGTCGGCGCGCGCCTGCTGCGCGCGGGTGATCGACGGCGTTCCCGGCGGCGCGCGCGCTGGTGCCGGAGCTGCGCATGATCGTCGTCGCCGGCCCGCGGATCGACCCGGCGGCGCTGCCCGGCGCCGACGGGCTCGAGGTGCGCGCCTACGTCCACGACCTCTACCGCCACCTGGCCGCCTGCGACCTCGCCGTCGTCCAGGGCGGGCTGACCACGGCGATGGAGCTGACCGCGGCCAGGCGGCCGTTCCTCTACTTCCCGCTGCGCCACCACTTCGAGCAGAACTTCCACGTCCGCCACCGGCTCGAGCGCTACGGCGCGGGCCGGCGCGATGGACTTCGAGACCGACGGCCCGGAGGAGATCGCCGCCGCGATCGCCGAGGAGATCGGCCGCGAGGTCGACTACCCGCCGGTCGAGACCGACGGCGCCGCCCGGGCCGCGCGATCGCTGGCGGACCTGCTGCGCTGATGGACGCGCTGTTCGGGCGCGAGCGCGAGCAGGGCGCGCTCGACGGCGTGCTGGCGGCGGCGCGTCTCGGGACCAGCGCGACCGTCGTGGTGTGGGGCGAGCCCGGGATCGGCAAGACCGCCCTGCTCGAGTGGGCGGCCGAGTAGGCGCGCGCGGCGGGCATGGAGGTGCTGTCCGCGCGGGGGGTCGAGTCGGAGGCCGAGGTCCCGTTCGCCGGGTTGCTGGAGTTGCTGCGCGGGACGCTGGACGCCCTGGAGCGGATCCCGGAGCGGCAGGCCGACACCCTGCGCGGCGCCCTCGGGCTCGCCCTCGAGCCCGCGCCGGAGCGCGACCGGTTCCTGATCGGCGCGGCGTTGCTGAACCTGCTGTCGGCGCGCTCGGAGGGCGCGCCGCTGGCGGTGGTGATCGACGACGCGCAGTGGCTCGACGACCCGTCGCTGGCCGCGGTGCTGTTCGCCGCGCGGCGGCTGCTCGTCGACCCGGTGGCGGTGATCGTCGCTCGCGCGGGAGGATGCCGCGCCCCCGCTCGCCACGGCCGGGCTCCCCGCGCTGACGCTGGGCGAGCTCGACGCGCATGCCGCCGCCGCGCTGGTGGGCCGCCACGCGGTCGTGCCGGTCGGCGCCGACGTGCTGGAGCGCATCACCGGCGCCGCGGCGGGCAACCCGCTCGCGCTGGTCGAGCTGGCCGCGGGGCGGCGGCGCGGCGACCCGCTCGCGATCGGCACGACGACGGGCAGCGGGTACGCGCGGTGGCTCGAGGGGCTGGCGCCGGATGCGCGGCGGACGCTGGCACTCGCGGCCGCGGAGGACACGGGGCGGCTCGCCTGGATGGAGGCGGCGGCGAACGCGCTGGGCCTCGACCTCGCCGACCTCGAGGCGGGGGAGCGGGCCGGCCTGGTGCAGGTCGCCTACGGCGCGCTGACCTGGCGGCATCCGCTCGCCCGCTCGGCCGCCTATCAGGCCGTCGACCCCGACGAGCGCCGCGCCGCGCACGCGGCCCTGGCCGCGGTCCTGCCCGATGCGGAGCCCGACCGCCGCGCCTGGCACCGGGCCGCGGCCGCGTTCGGTGCCGACGAGCCCGCGGCGGCGGCGCTGGACGGGGCCGCGGCCCGCGCCCGCGCCCGCTCGGCGTACGCGACGGCCGCGACCGCGTCCGAGCGCGCCGCGCGGCTGAGCCCTGACGACGCCGACCGCGCGCGTCGCCTGGTCGCCGCGGCGGAGGCGGCGTGGCTGGGCGGGCAGCCGGCGCGCGCCGAGCCGGCGCTGATCGAGGCGCGCGGGCTCGAACCCGGGCCGCGGCTGCGCGGCGAGATCGACCACCTGCTCGGGGAGATCGCGATCCGGACGGGTGCGGTGATGGACGGCCACGCGACGTTGGTCGCGGGCGCGGAGGCGATGGCCCGCACGATCCCGCCAAGGCGGTCGTGATGCTCGCGGAGGCGACCGACGCGTGCGTCTACGCGGGGCGCCCGGCGGCGATGCTGGCACCGGCGCGGCGGGCGGCCGAGCTGCTCCCCGCCGATGCCGGCCCGCGCGAGGCCTTCTTCGCCGACCTCGCCCTCGGGACCGCGCTGATCTACGCGGGGGAGGGCCAGGAGGGCGCGCGGCTGCTCAAGGCGGCGGAAGCGCGGCTGGAGGGCTCGGACGTCCTGTCGGGCGACCCGCGGCTGCTGTCGGCGGCGGCGCTGGCGCCGCTGTGGCTGCGCGAGGGCGACCGCGGCCGGGTCCTCGTCGACCGGGCGATCGACCTCGCGCGTGCCGAGGGCGCGCTCGGCACCCTGCCGTTCGCGCTCGCCTGCGCCGGCCGCGACGCAGTGGCGCGGGGCCGGTGGCCGCTCGGCCGCGTCCTCTACGAGGAGGCGATCGCGCTCGCTCGCGAGACCGCGCAGGACATGCCGTTGACCGGCGCGCTGGCGGGCCTGGCCCTGCTGCACGCGCGCACGGGGCGCCGTGGCAGGTCCGGCCGGCGCGCAGGAGGCGCTGGAGCTGAGCGAGCGGCACGGGCTCGGCTTCTTCCGCGTGTGGGCGCTCGAGGCGCTCTGCGAGCTGGCTCTGGCCACGGGCGAGTGGGCCGAGGCGGGCGTGCAGCTGCGTGCCAAGCAGGCGGTGCTCGACGAGCTGGGCCTGTCCGATCCCGACCTCTCGCCGGTGCCCGACCTCGTCGAGGCGCACGTCCGCGCGCCAGATCCGAGGGACGATCCGGTCCCGCGGCTCGGCGCCTTCGGGGAGGCGGCAGAGCGCAAGGCGCAGCCGTGGGCGCTGGCCCGCCTGGCCCGCGCCCGCGGCCTGCTCGAGGGCACCGAGACCGGCTTCGACGCCGCCCTGCGCCACCATGCCGCGACCCCCGACGCCTTCGAGCAGGGCCGCACCCGGCTCTGCTTCGGCGAGTGGCTGCGGCGGGCCGGCCAGCGGGTGCGCGCCCGCGAGCAGCTGCGCGCCGCGCTGGCGGGGTTCGAGTCGCTGGGCGCCGGCCCGTGGGCCGACCGCGCCCGGTCCGAGCTGCTGGCCACGGGCGAGCGCGCTCGCCGGCGGGATCCGAGCACCCTCGATGACCTGACCCCGCAGGAGCTCCAGATCGCGCTCGTGCTCACGAGCGGGCACACGACCCGCGAGGCGGCGGCGAAGCTGTTCCTGAGCCCGAAGACGGTCGAGTACCACCTCCGCAACGCGTACCGCAAGCTCGGCATCCACTCGCGGGAGGAGCTCGCCCGAGCGCTGGCCGTAGGCGGGCCCCCATAGCCTTCCTCGCGTGACCCGGGTCAAGATCTGCGGCCTCACCCGCCCCGACGACGCCGAGCTGGCCGTCGGCCTCGGCGCGTGGGCGCTCGGCTTCATCCTGTGGCCGTCCTCGCCGCGGGCGGCCGACCCGGCGCTGGTCGCGGGCATGGCCGCCCGCCACCGGCGCTCGGCGCTGTGCGTCGGGGTCTTCGTCGATCCGACGCTGGACGAGGTCGCCCACGCCGTCGACGGCCTCGGCCTCGGCGCGGTGCAACTGCACGGGTCGGTCGGCGCGGCCTTCTGCGAGGCGGTCCACCACCGCACGACCGTCCCGGTCATCCGCGCCTTCGCGGTCACCTCCAACGCCGACGTCCAGCAGGCCGACGCGTTCCGCGAGGTCGCCTACCACCTCTACGACACGCGCACGGTCGGGGGGACGGGGGAGACGTGGGACTGGTCGCTGGCCCGCGAGCGGCGCTCGCGCGTCCCGCTGATCCTGTCCGGCGGCCTGACCCCGGAGACGGTCGCAGACGGCATCGCCGCCACGAGCCCGTTCGCGGTCGATGTCGCATCGGGCACCGAGGCGTCCCCCGGCGTCAAGGACCCGGCCAAGCTGGAGGCGTTCTTCGCCGCCGCGCAGCCCACCCCGGTGGTCTCGTGACGGTCGTCGAGCACCGCTTCGGCCCGTACGGCGGCCAGTACGTCCCCGAGACGCTGATGCCCGCGCTGGCGGAGCTCGAGGCGGCGTGGATCGCGGCCCGGACCGACGCCGACTACATCGGCGAGCTCGCGAACCTGCTGCGCGACTACGTCGGCCGGCCCAGCCCGCTTTTCCTCGCCGAGCGGCTCAGCGAGGCGGCCGGCCATCCGATCTGGCTCAAGCGCGAGGACCTCAACCACACGGGCGCGCACAAGATCAACAACGCGCTCGGCCAGGCCCTGCTCGCCAAGCGCATGGGCAAGACGCGCATCATCGCGGAGACCGGGGCGGGCCAGCACGGCGTGGCCAGCGCCACCGCGTGCGCGCTGCTGGGCCTCGAGTGCGTCGTCTACATGGGCTCGGAGGACATCCGGCGCCAGCTGCCCAACGTCCAGCGCATGGGCCTGCTCGGCGCGACGCGTCGAGGCGGTCGAGTCCGGTGCCCGCACGCTCAAGGAGGCGGTCAGCGCCGCCATCCGCGACTGGGTCGCCAACGTCGACGACACGCACTACATCATCGGCTCGGCGGTCGGCCCCGCGCCGTTCCCGGCGATCGTGCGCGACCTCCAGCGCGTGATCGGCGAGGAGGCGCGGGCGCAGGTGCTCGAGCGCACCGGCCGGCTGCCGCAGCGCGTCGTCGCCTGCGTCGGCGGCGGCTCCAACGCGATCGGCATCTTCGCCCCGTTCTACGACGACCCCGACGTCGAGCTGATCGGCGTCGAGGCAGCGGGGGAGGGGGTCGAGACCCCGCGTCACGGCGCGCCGCTGACGGTCGGCGGCCGCGGCGGCGTCCTGCACGGCTCCTTCCGCGCGATCATGCAGGACGAGGACGGCCAGATCCTCGAGGCGCACTCGATCAGTGCCGGCCTCGACTACCCCGGCACCGGCCCCGAGCACGCGTGGCTGCGCGACTCCGGGCGGGCCCGCTACGTCGCCGTCACGGACGCCGAGGCACTGGTCGCCTTCCGGCGCACCGCCGCGCTCGAGGGGATCATCCCGGCGCTCGAGTCGTCGCACGCGCTCGCCTGGGTGCTGGCCAACGGGGGGCGGGGGCGAGTTCACTGGACCTGGTGTGCTTGAGCGGCCGCGGCGACAAGGACCTCGCCGAGGTGCTGGCGCAGTGACCACGCCGTCGGTCACGGGCGCGGCGCGCGCCCCCGGCCACGACAGGATCGCCGCCGCCTTCGCCGGCCACGGCAAGCGCGCGGCGCTGATGCCGTACCTGATGGGCGGCTTCCCGGACGCCGCGACCTCGCTGGCGATCGGGACCGCCTGCGTGGAGAACGGGGCGGACCTGCTCGAGGTCGGCATCCCGTACTCGGACCCGCTCGCGGACGGCCCCGTCATCCACGACGCCGGCACGCAGGCCCTGCGCAACGGCGCCACCACG
This sequence comes from uncultured Solirubrobacteraceae bacterium, assembly GCA_963740765.1. Classification (GTDB taxonomy): domain Bacteria; phylum Actinomycetota; class Thermoleophilia; order Solirubrobacterales; family Solirubrobacteraceae; genus DATLGB01. The sequence goes on from CAVUFN010000010.1 coordinate 537,994, forward strand.
GCCGGCGTCCTCGACGTGATGGCCGACCTCGCCGAGCTCTGCCCGGTGGTGTGCATGTGCTACGCCAACCTCGTCTACGCGCGGGGCGCCGAGCGCTTCGCCGCCGACCTCGCCGCGCGCGGTGTCGCCGGCCTGATCATCCCCGACCTCCCCCTGGAGGAGACGGACGAGGTCGCCGCCGCCGCCGACGCGCACGGGGTCGCGCTCGTCCCGCTGGTCGCCCCGACGACCCCGCCCGACCGGCTGGCCGCGATCGGCGCTCGCGCGCGCGGCTTCGTCTACACCGTCTCCGTCAGCGGGACCACCGGCGAACGCACCGGATATGTCTCACCCACCCCGCTGCCGGACCTCCTCGGCCGGGTCAAGGCGGCGACGGACGTCCCGGTCGCGCTCGGCTTCGGCATCGCCACGCCGGACGACGCCGCTGCGGCAGCGGACGCCGGTGCGGATGGCGTGATCGTCGGCTCCCGGCTGGTCCGGGCCGCCGCCGAGGCCGGGGACGGTGCGCCCGCCGCGGTTGGCGCGCTCGTTGCCGGTCTGGCCGCCGGGCTGCGATAAGGTCACCCGCGTGATCGTCGTCATCTCCACCGCCGTGGGCCTGATCCTCTGGGTCGTGCTCTGGAGCATCGGGGCCAAGGGCTTCGACGGCGGCATGCTCTTCCTGCTCGTGGTGCTCGCCGCGGCCACCATCAGAGGTGTGGCTGCACTGCTCCCCGGGAACCAGGAATCCGACGGGTCGCAGCCCGACGCTGCCCCGTTCAACTGACGTTTCGTAAGCCTCGCTCACGCAGAGGTTCGGTCGCGTGTTGCCTTTCGGCCGCTCGCCTGTCTAGGATGCGCCCAGCGCGTGCCCCCGGTACGCGGAGAAATTGGCATCTGATCCCTGAGGAGGGACCTTGCGAGGACGTTGGATTGCACTTTGGGGCTGCCTGGTGGTCGCCCTGGCTGGAACTGTCGCCGCCTGCGGTGACGACGACGGTGGCGGCGGCGGTGGCGGCGGCAGCGCCGACTCCGGCGGCGGCACCCTGAACATCTACTCGTCCCTGCCGCTGCAGGGCGCATCGCGCCCGCAGTCGGAGGACGTCATCAAGGGCATCAAGCTTGCCCTCAAGGAGCACGGCAACAAGGCCGGCGGCTTCGACATCAAGTACACGTCGCTGGACGACGCCACGGCGGCCGAGGGCAAGTGGGACGCGGGTCAGACCAAGTCCAACGCCCGCAAGGTCGCTCAGGACGACAAGGCGATCGCCTACATCGGCGAGTTCAACTCGGGCGCGTCGGCGAACTCCATCCCGACGACCAACGAGGCCGGTCTCCTGCAGGTGTCGCCGTCCAACACCGCGCTTGGTCTGACCAAGGGTGGCGAGGGCGCCGAGGCCGGCGAGCCGGACAAGTACTACCCGACCGGCAACCGCACGTACGGCCGCGTCGTCCCGATCGACACGATCCAGGGCGCCGCTCAGGCCCAGTACATGAAGGACGAGGGCGTCACGAGCGTCTACATCCTGGACGACCAGGAGGTCTACGGCCTGGGCGTCGCGGCGAACACGAAGGCCGCCGCCGAGAAGGTCGGCATCAAGATCGCCGGCGAGGACGGCTGGGACGGCAAGGCCGCGAACTACCGCGCTCTGGCCTCCAAGATCAAGTCGTCGGGCGCTGACGCCGTCTTCACGGGCGGCATCATCGACAACAACGCCCCGCAGCTCTACAAGGATCTGCACGCGGCGCTTCCGGACGCCAAGCTGTTCGGCCCCGACGGCGTGGCGACGGTGGACTTCACCAAGGAGATCCCTGCCGACGTCCAGAAGGTGACGTTCCTCACCGCCCCGACCGTGTCCCCCGACGAGCTTCCGCCCGCCGGGCAGAAGTTCTACGCGGACTTCGAGAAGGAGTACGGCGATCCGCAGGACGAGATCGACCCGTACGCGGTGTACGGCTACGAGGCCGCCGACGCGGTCCTCGACTCGATCGACCAGGGCAAGGACGATCGCGCCGCGGTCGTCAAGGCGTTCTTCTCCATCAAGGACAAGGACTCCGTGCTCGGGACGTACTCGATCGACCCCGATGGCGACACGACCCTGACCACCTACGGCGCCTACATCGCCAAGGGCGGCAAGCTCGTGTTCAGCAAGTCCATCAAGGGCGCAGCCAGCTAGTCCAAGTGGACTGACCCGGACCCCGGCCGGCCGCAGCCCGCGGCCGGCCGGGCCGGTCTCTTTACAAACCGGATGGAAGCCTCAACCGCCGCCGCCCCACGTGCCCGCCGCTCTCGCGGCGAGAATCGTGACCGGGCGTTCCAGATCATCCTCATCGCGCTGCTGCTCCTGATGCCCGTCCTGTACGGCGTCAAGGACCTCGCCGACGACGGAAATCTCACCCGCCTCGCCAGCAACATCAAGGACGGCCTGTCGAACGGCGCGATCCTGGCGTTGATCGCGATCGGCTACACGCTCGTCTACGGCATCATCGAGCTCATCAACTTCGCCCATGGCGACGTGTTCATGCTGGGCACGTTCGTCACCTACGGCTTCTTCGGGACCCTCGGCCTGACCGCCGCGACCGGCGCCTTCGGCACCGTGTTCGGCATCCTGTTCACCCTGATCGTGGCCATGGCGGCGATGGGCGCGCTGAACGTGATGATCGAACGCGTGGCCTACCGGCCGTTACGCGGGGCGCCCAAGCTGGCGCCGCTGATCACGGCCGTCGGCTTCTCGTTCATCCTGCAGAACATCGGCCTGCTGTGGCTGGGCGGCTCGCACCGCAGCGTGCCGGACGTCGTCGAGTCCCAGCACGAGCTCTTCACCATCGGCGGCGTGGCGTTCACCAACGGCGACATCCTCGCCGCGGTGGTCACCATCCCGCTGGTCATCCTGCTGGTGAACTTCATCACCCACTCGCGCGCCGGTCGGGCGATGCGCGCCACCGCGCAGGATCCGGAGGCAGCGCGCCTGCAGGGCATCAACGTCGACACCACGATCGGCCTGACCTTCCTGCTCGGCGGCATGATGGCCGGCGCCGCCGGTCTCGTCTACGCCCTCTACCAGACGGACGCCTGGTTCTTCCAGGGCTTCCAGAGCGGCCTGCTCGCGTTCACGGCAGCGGTGCTGGGCGGCATCGGCAACCTCAAGGGCGCCGTCGCCGGCGGCCTGATCATCGGCGTCATCCAGCAGCTCTCGGACAACCGGATCGAGACGAAGTGGACGCCGGCGATCGTGTTCGCGTACCTGATCCTCATCCTCGTGTTCAGGCCGCAGGGGTTGTTCGGCGACAAGGGGAGGGAAGCGGGATGAGCGTCCTCGGCGAGAGCAAGTGGGCGGGCCGGGCGTTCACGCTCGGCGTCCTCGCCTTCGCGGTGCTGCTGCCACTGTTCTTCGACTCCGGCTCGAGCTTCATCGACGACGCCACGTACGCCCTCGCTTACGTGGTCATGGCCCTCGGCCTCAACGTCGTGGTCGGCTTCGCCGGCCTGCTCGACCTCGGCTACGTGGCCTTCTTCGCCATCGGCGCCTACACGATCGGCTGGTTCGGGTCGAGCTTCTTCGACCCCGAGGGCACGGCGTTCATCAACAAGACGGTGCACATCGGCGTCTCGGACTTCATCCAGAACCTGCCGGGCTGGCACATGAACTTCATCCTGATCATCATCGCCGCCGCGGCGCTGGCGGCCCTGTTCGGGGCCATCCTGGGCTTCCCGACGCTGCGGTTGCGGGGCGACTACATCGCCATCGTCACGCTGGCCTTCGGCGAGATCATCGGGCGCGCCGCGATCAACGGCGCCGACATCGGCGGCAAGAACTTCACCAACGGCCGCATCGGCATCAACCCGATCGACAAGCCCGACCTCCCGCTGTTCGGGCAGTTCACCACCCTGGACCTGAGACCCTGGTACTACCTCGCGCTGGTGCTCGTCGTGGTGGTCCTGTTCATCAACTTCCGGTTGCGCGACTCGCGCCTGGGCCGGGCGTGGATCGCGGTGCGCGAGGACGAGGTCGCCGCCGTCTCGATGGGCATCCCGACCGTCAAGGTCAAGCTGCTCGCCTACGCCATCGGCGCGGCCATGGGCGGCGTCGCCGGTGCCTTCCTGGGCTCCTACGTGGAGCAGGTCAACGCCGACCAGTTCGCGTTCTCGTTCTCGATCTTCGTGCTCGCGATGATCATCCTCGGCGGCCTGGGCTCGATCTGGGGGGTGGTGGTCGGCTCGCTGGCGCTGACCTTCATCAACCGCTACCTGATCCCGGACGTGCTGAACGGCGTGCCGGGCAAGATCGGGCTGGACTTCGACCTCACGGAGCTCGGCTTCGGCATCTTCGGGTTCCTGCTCGTCATCATGATGGTCCTGCGACCGCAGGGCATGATCCCCGAGAAACGCCGGGCGCGAGAGCTCACCGAGGCCCTCGACGATGACGTCGTGGAGGTGCAGGCATGAGCAACGTGCTCGAGGCCGATGGCCTGACGAAGATCTTCGGGGGCCTGACGGCCGTCAACGAGGTCACCTTCGCGGTGCCGGAGAAGTCGATCGTCTCGATCATCGGCCCCAACGGCGCCGGCAAGACGACCTTCTTCAACATGCTCACCGGGCTCTACGAGCCGAGCTTCGGCAAGGTGACGTTCAACGGCAAGGACATGACGGGCAGCCGGCCCGACAAGATCACCAAGGCCGGCATCGCGCGGACGTTCCAGAACATCCGCCTCTTCGGGACCATGACGGCGGTCGAGAACGTCATCGTCGGCGGGCACACGCGCATGCGCTCGTACGTCTTCGGTGCCATCTTCCGCCCGCCGTGGACCCGCAAGGAGGAGCGCGAGGCCGAGGAGCACGCCCGCGAACTGCTGCTCTACGTCGGCGTGCCCGCCCGCAGCCATGACCTGGTCGCCTCCGAGATGTCCTACGGCGAGCAGCGCCGCGTGGAGATCGCCCGGGCGCTGGCGTCGGAACCCAAGCTGCTGCTGCTGGACGAGCCCACCGCGGGCATGAATCCCTCGGAGTCCGCCGAGCTGACCGACTTCATGCGCAAGCTGCGCGCGGACAGGGACCTCGCCATCCTGCTGATCGAGCACGACATGAAGGTGGTCATGGGCGTTTCCGAGCAGATCACGGTGCTCGACCACGGGGAGAAGATCTCCGAAGGCGACCCGCAGACCGTGCGCAACGACAAGCGGGTCATCGAGGCCTACCTGGGAAAGCAGGACGATGACTGAGCCGAACGGCCGCACCCCGCTGCTGGAAGTCGACGACATCCGCACCTACTACGGCTCGATCGAGGCGTTGAAGGGCATCTCCGTCACCGTCTACGAGGGTGAGATCGTCACGCTGATCGGCTCCAACGGCGCCGGCAAGTCCACGACGCTGCGCTCGATCTCCGGTCTCACGCCACCGCGCACGGGCGCCATCCGCTTCAAGGGCGAGGACATCTCCAAGACGCCGCCGCAGGAGATCGTCGGCCGCGGCATCTCGCAATCCCCCGAGGGACGGCGCTGCTTCCAGCGCATGACCGTCGAGGAGAACCTCACGCTCGGCGCCTACCTGCGCCGGGACGACCGCATCGACGACGACCTCGCCCGGGTGTACGACTTGTTCCCGCGCCTCAAGGAGCGGGTCAAGCAGGCGGCGGGCACGATGTCGGGCGGGGAGCAGCAGATGCTCGCGATCGGCCGGGCGATGATGGCGTCGCCGACCCTCCTGTTGCTCGACGAGCCGTCGATGGGCCTCGCGCCGATCCTGGTGGACCGCATCTACGAGACCGTCACGGAGATCAACAAGCAGGGCGTGACGATCCTGCTGGTCGAGCAGAGCGCCACGCACGCGCTCGGCGTCTCCAACCGCGGCTACGTGCTGGAGACGGGCACGGTCGTGCTCGCGGACGAGTCGGCCAAGCTGCAGGCGAACCCCGAAGTCCAGAAGGCCTACCTCGGAATCTGACATGACCACCGTGATCGCGCTCCTGGGGGCCAAGGCCCTCTACCTCACCTACCTGTGGCTCGCGTCGGCCATCGCCGCCGCGTACCTGTCCCAGCGCAAGGGCTACGGCGAGCGCCCCGGCCTCGCCGCCGGGCTGCTGCTGAACTTCATCGGTGTGCTCGTGTGGCTGGCGTGGCCGGCCAAGCCCGAGTCGATGTGGAAGACGGTCGGCTGGCGCGGGTCGACGGTCCGCGAAGTCGAGCCGGCCGCCCGCCCGGGCGACTCCGCCTAGCTCCTGAGCGGGTCGCCGCAGGCCCGCTCGACGTGCACGAAGGCGAGCGCCTTGCCGCCCTCGCCGGCGCGCGGCACGATGCGGCAGTAGGCCATGCGCGCCGTCGTGTAGTCGACGACGAGCCAGTACGGGACGCCGATGATGCCCGTCCGGGCCTTGCCCTCGAGCTCTGACAACGGGAACCTGCGCTCGTAGGCGAGGCACTCGTAACGGCCTTTCGGGACGCTCGGGTCGCGTTCGAGCGCCCGGCGGCTCTCCGTCGTCGGGAACGGCGTGCACTCGATACCGGCGATGGGTCCGTCGACGGTGCCGGCCGCCATCCGCCGCTTGGCGTCGGCGACGATCACCGCGCCGCCGGCGTCGACGAGCCTGGCCCGGTGCGCCAGGGCATCCTCCCCGGGGCGGCGCTTGGGGCCGCGCGCGAAGTGCGGTGTCTGCTCGCGCAGGATGCGCGCGCGCTCCTGGGCCTCGAGGCGCTTCTGCTCGCGCGCCGCCGCCCGGCGCTCCTGGGCGGCGTCGTCGCGCATCGCCGGGACCAGGAAGACCGCGACCAGGCCGATCGCGGCCACGACCGCCAGCACGATGGCCGAGTTGCGGCGGCTCAGGCGGAACTCGCGGCGGCGGTCCTCGACCGGCTTCGCCTCGCGCTTGGCGAAGATCTCGGCGACCTCCTTGCGCTGGCGCTCCCGCGCCTGATCCCAGGGATCATGTGACTCCGTCATATGTCGACGGAGCTTATCCCTTGCCCAGGGTGTCCTTCAAGGCGGTTTGGAGATCGGTGTGGCGGAAGTCGTAGCCCAGCGCGAGCGTGCGCTCGGGCACGGCGCGCTGGCCGTTGACCACGATCGTCGCCATGTCGCCGTAGAGCAGCTTGATCGCAAAGGCCGGCACGGGGGAGAAGGCGGGCCGGTGCAGGACCTTGCCGAGCGTCTTGGAGAACGCCTTGTTGGTGACGGGCTCGGGCGCCGCGCCGTTGACAGGGCCGCTCCAGTCCGCGCCGTCGATCGCCGCGAGGTAGATGCCCACGAGATCGTCGACGTGGATCCAGGGCATCCACTGCTTGCCGCCGGCCACCGGGCCCCCGACGCCGAGCTTGAACGGCGTCAGCATGGTCGCCAGGGCGCCGCCGCCGTCGTCGAGGACGATGCCGGTCCGGACGAGCACGACGCGCGCGCCGAGCGCCTCCGCGGCCTGGGCCTCGCGCTCCCAGGCGACGCAGACGCCGGCGAGGAAGTCGTCCCCGGCCGGGGTCGCCTCGCCGAGGCGCTCGTCCCCGTGCGGGCCGTAGTAGCCGACCGCCGACGAGGAGATCAGCGCCTTGGGGGCCGTCCCAGCGGCCTGCATGCCGGCCACGAGGTTGCGCGTGCCCGCCTCGCGCGACTCCAGGATGGCCCGCTTGACGTCGTCGGTCCAGCGCTGGGCGACCGGCTCGCCGGCGAGGTGGACGACCGCGTCGCGGCCGTCGAGCGCGGCGGCCGGGGCGGGGGAGGTCGTCGGGTCGGCCCAACCCACGGCCTCGACGCCGTCCAGCGCCGAGCGGGCCTTGTCCGGGTTGCGCGAGAGCACGGTCACCTCGTCGCCGCGCGCGACCAGCGCGCGCACCAGTTTCGGCCCGATCAGCCCGGTCGCTCCCGTCATCGTCACGCGCATGTGACCAACATACGGTCGGTGGGCGGCCGTCGGTTCAAGCGGTCAGCTGGTGAGCCCGAAGCCGGGCTCGCCGGCGGCGTAGCCCATCTCGAACTCCGCGGTCGCCTGGCCCGAGGCGCGGGCCTCGCGGGCAACGGCCTCGGCGACGGCGGGCGCCACGTCGCGATTGAACACGGAGGGGATGATGTAGTCCTCGCGCAACTCGTCGTCGGCGACGATCGCGGCGATGCCCTCGGCAGCCGCGACCTTCATCTCCTCGGTGATCGACCGGGCGCGGACGTCCAGCGCGCCGCGGAAGACGCCCGGGAAGCACAGGACGTTGTTGATCTGGTTCGGGTAGTCCGAGCGCCCGGTGGCGATCACGCGGGCGTGCTTGACGGCCTCCTCGGGCGTGATCTCCGGGTTCGGGTTGGCCATCGCGAAGATCATCGCGTCGTCGTTCATGCGCGCGAGCTCGCGGGGATCGAGGATGCCCGGCCCGCTGAGGCCGATGAACAGGTCGGTGCCGTCGATGACGTCGGCCGGCCGCCCCGTGCGGCCCTCCTTGTTGGTGTGCTCGGCGAACCAGCGCTTGACCTCGGGCATGCTGCCGTCCTCGTAGTCGGGGCGGCTCGTCGCGAGGGCGCCGCGCGAGTCGCAGGCGACGATGTCCCCGACGCCCGCGTCGAGCAGGAGGTGGGAGACGGCCACGCCGGCCGCGCCGAGGCCGACCACCAGGGCGCGGACGTCGGAGAGCCTGCGGCCGGTGAGCTTGCACGCGTTCATGAGCGCCGCGAGCACGACGACGGCCGTCCCGTGCTGGTCGTCGTGGAAGACCGGGATGTCGAGCGCCGCCTTGAGGCGGTCCTCGATCTCGAAGCAGCGCGGCGCGGAGATGTCCTCGAGGTTGATGCCGCCGAAGGTGGGGGCGAGCGCGGTGACGATGGAGACGATCTCGTCGGGGTCCTTGGTGTCGAGGCAGATCGGGAAGGCGTCCACGCTTCCGAACTCCTTGAAGAGCATCGCCTTGCCCTCCATCACCGGCATGGCGGCGGCGGGCCCGATGTCCCCGAGGCCGAGCACCGCCGAGCCGTCGCTGACGACGGCCACGGTGTTGCGCTTGATCGTGTACTGGAAGGCCTTCTCGGGCGCCTCGTGAATCGCCATGCAGACGCGGGCGACACCGGGCGTGTAGGCCATCGAGAGGTCATCGCGCGTCCGGACCGGCACCTTGTTGGCGACCTCGATCTTGCCCCCGAGGTGCAGACGGAAGGTGCGGTCGAGCTTGCCGATGACCTGGACGCCCTCGATCCCCTCGACGGCTGCGACGATGCGGTCCCCGTGTTCCCCGCCGGCCGTGTCGACGGCGATGTCGCGCAGCGTGTGGCCGGCCTCGACCTCGATCAGGTCGATGGAGCCGATCGTGCCGCCCGCCTCGCCGATCGCGGTGGTGACCCGGCCGAGGTAGCCGGGGCGGTGCTCGAGGCGGACACGGATGGTCAGCCGGTATTGGGCTTGAGTCGGTTCAGGCAAGCGCGCGGATCGTAGTCTCTCGCGCGTGGCCGAGCGTGTCCTGTACCTCATCGACGGGAACTCCCTCGCCTACCGGGCGTTCTTCGCCCTCCCCGAGTCGATCGCGACGTCCGACGGGCGGCCGACGAACGCGATCTTCGGGTTCGCGTCGATGCTGGTCAAGCTGATCACCGACCACGGCGTGCAGCCGACGGTGGTGGTGTGGGACGCCGGCTCGAGCGGCCGCAAGGAGGTCTACCCCGAGTACAAGGCGCAGCGCTCCAAGCAGCCCGACCTGCTGCGTGAGCAGTGGCCCTCGCTGGCGCCGCTCGTGGACGCGTTCGGCTACACGAACTACAAGGTCGACGGCTACGAGGCCGACGACGTCATCGCCTCCCTGGCCGAGCAGGCCAAGCAGAAGAACATCCCGACGATGATCGTCACGGGCGACCGGGACGCGTTCCAGCTGGTGGGGGACGGCGTGCGCGTGATGGCGACCGCGCGCGGCATCACGGAGACCAAGCTCTACGACGAGCAGGCCGTGCTCGACCGCTACGGCATCGGCCCGGAGCTGATCCCGGACTTCTACGGCCTCAAAGGCGACACCAGCGACAACATCCCGGGCATCCCCGGCATCGGCGAGAAGACCGCCTCCCAGCTGCTGCAGCAGTTCGGCGACCTGGAGACGATCCTCGCGTCCGTCGACCAGATCTCGGGCGCCAAGCGCAAGGAGAACCTGATCAACCACGCCGACGACGCGCGCGTGTCGAAGGTGCTGGCGACGGTCAAGCGCGACATCCCCGTCGAGGTCGACCTCGCCGCCGAGCTCGAGCGGGCCCCCGACCGCTCGCAGCTGCGCGAGATCTTCCGCGACTTCGAGCTGCGCGACCCGCTGCGGCGGCTCGAGGAGGCGCTGGAGGACATCGAGGGCGAGGAGGAGGTGCCGCGGCCGGAGACCCAGACCGCGGTCGCGCTGCCGGTCACGGAGGGCACGGTCGCCGACGTGGCCGCGCTGCCCGGGGCGCGGCTCGCGCTGGCCGCCGAGGCGCCCGTCGTCCCCGAGGGCGAGCTGGTCCCGCCCGTCGACGGCTGGCGCTTCGGCGCCTGGGGCGGCGAGGGCGCCGCGCTGGTCGGCACGGTCCCCGACCCGGCCGACCTGGTGGCGGCGGCCGGGACCCGGCCCGTCATCGCCCACGACGCCAAGGCGCTGCTGGCGGTCCCCGAGAACCTTGTCTTCGACACGGAGATCGGCGCCTACCTGCTCGATCCCGCGCGGCGGGGCTACCCGCTGCACGAGCTCGCCGAGGAGCGCGGGATGGCGGTCGCGTGCGACGACGACGTCGCGGGCGAGGCGGCGCTGATCCACGCGCTGGCCGAGCGGCAGGCCGAGCAGCTCGCCGAGCGCGGGCTCGTCGACCTGATGAACGACATCGAGCTGCCCCTGGTGCGCGTGCTGCGCTTCATGGAGAACGAGGGCATCAAGCTCGACGTCCCCGCGCTCGAGATCGTCGGCCGGCGCATCAACGACCAGTGCAACGTGCTCGAGAAGGAGATCTGGGAGCTGGCCGGCGAGGAGTTCGTGATCGGCTCGCCGCAGCAGCTGGGCCAGATCCTCTTCGAGAAGCTCGGCCTGTCGCGCAAGCGGCGCGGCAAGACGGGCTTCTCCACCGACGCGCGCGTCCTCCAGGCGATCCGCGAGGAGCACCCGATCATCCCCAGGATCGAGGAGTTCCGGGAGCTGTCCAAGCTCGCCCAGACCTACTTCGACACGCTCAAGGCGCACGTCTCACCCGAGGACGGGCGCCTGCACACCACGTTCTCCCAGGTCGTGGCGGCAACGGGCCGGCTGTCGTCGATCAGCCCGAACCTGCAGAACATCCCGATCCGCACGGAGACGGGGCGCGAGATCCGCCGCTGCTTCGTCGCCGAGCCCGGCAACCTGCTGCTCTCGGTCGACTACGGCCAGGTCGAGCTGCGCATCCTCGCCCACATCGCCGGCGAGGACGTCCTGCGCGACATCTTCAAGCGCGGGGAGGACGTGCACACCGAGACCGCGTCGGCCGTCTTCGACCTGCCCGCCGACCAGCTCGACGTCGGCATGCGCTCCAAGGCCAAGATGGTCAACTACGGGATCGTCTACGGGCTCAGCGCGTACGGCCTGTCCGACCGGCTCGGGATCGCCCAGGAGGAGGCGCAGGAGTTCATCGACCGCTACCTCGACCGCTTCCCGGCCGTCGCCCAGTTCATGAAGGACGCCGTCGAGCAGGCCGCCACGCACGGGTACGTGTCGACGCTGTTCGGCCGCCGCCGCCAGATCCCCGAGATCCGCGCGCGCAACTGGGGCGTGCGCAAGCTGGGCGAGCGCCTGGCCGTCAACACCGTCATCCAGGGCACCGCCGCGGACATCATCAAGCTGGCCATGGTCCGGTGCCACCGCGCCTTCACCGAGTCCGACCTGCAGACGCGCCTGATCCTGCAGATCCACGACGAGCTGCTCTTCGAGGGCCCGGCCGCCGAGATGGACGCCGCCCGCGAGATCGCCTGCCGCGAGATGGTCGCCGCCGCCGCGGCCCCAACTGGCTCGAAGCGAAGTAGGGGGTCGAGCCGGGCACCGGCTCGGCGAGACCACAGCGTGGCAGTCACGGGGGCCACCCGCGCGGACTTCGTCGGCCGGAGCCGGGAGCTCCGGGCCCTCGAGGCCGCGCTGGAACGCGCCGCCGCCGGGGAGCCGGTCGTCGCTGTGGTCTCGGGTGACGCGGGTATCGGAAAGAGCCGCCTGCTGGAGGAGGTGTTCGAGCGCGCGCGCGATGCCGGCGCCCACATTCTGCGGGGTGCGTGCATACCGGCGTCCATGGCGGGCCTGCCGTACGCGCCCGTTGTGCAGGCCCTCCGACAGGTTCCCCGCCCCGTTCTCGACGGCCTGCCGGATGCCGTGAGGACCACGCTGGCCGCCCTGCTCCCCGAGCTCGACGCCGCGGCGGACGAGCGAGACGAGGGCGGCCTCCGCGCACGCGGCTCTTCGGGTCGGTGCTGGTCGCGCTGGAGGTGCTCGCGCGCGACGGCCCGGTGGTGGTGGCGGTCGAGGATCTGCACTGGGCCGACCCGTCGTCGCTGGACCTCGTCTCCTTCCTCATCTCCGGGTTCGGCGACGCCGCGGTCCTCCTCGTCGTGACGGTCCGGCCCGACGAGGTGTCCGGGCGCCCGGTCGTCCGCGACGCCCTCGCCGGCCTGGAGCGCACGGCCGGCGGCGTACGCGTCGACGTGGCCCCGCTCTCGCGAGCCGAGACGGCCGCGCTGATCGGCGCAATCACCGGCGCACCGCCGGACGTGCGGCTCGTCGATCGTGTCCACGGAGCCGCCGAGGGGGAACCCGTTCTTCGCGGAGGAGCTCGTGGCGGCCGGCGATGGGGCCCACCTGCGCGGGATCCTGCTCGCCCGGTTCGACCGCCTGGGCGACGATGCCAAGGCCGTGCTCCGCGTGGCGTCAGCGATCGGGCGCACCGTCGACCTCGATCTGCTGGCCGAGCTGGCCGCGATCTACGAGCCCGCGCTCGATGCCGCGCTGCGCGAGGAGCTTGATGCGCACGTCCTCGTCCGCGGAGGATGAGCTCGCGTTCCGTCACGCGCTCCTCCACGGGGCGATCGAGGGCGAGTCCGAGCAGTGAGCGCCTGCGGCTGCACGCGCGGATCGGGGCGAAGCTGAGCGCGCGACCCGTGACCACGCCGGCAAGCTCGCCGAGATCGCGCAGCACCTCGCCCTGGCGGGGGACGCGCCGCGGGCCCTACGGGCCGCCGTCGCTGCTGGCGTGGCGCTGGACGGCGTCCCGGCCCCCGCGGACGCCGTGGTGCACGACCAGTGCGCGATGTCGCCGCGGGAGGAGGACCCCGACGCCGCAGTCATCGCCGGGATCACCCGCGCGGAACTGCTCGCCCGGGCCGCCGAGGCGAACTGGGACGGCGTGGGCGACGCCGTGCGGGCGACGACGCTCTTCGAGGCCGCCCTCGCCGCAACGCTCGAGGACGACGCGACGTCCCGTGCCGACCTCATCTCCCGCATCGGCCAATGCCAGTGGGAGGGGCATGCGTCGACAGCGAGGAACATCGCCGCCAGGAGGAGGCGCTGCGCATGCTCCCGGCCGAGCCGTCGGTGACGAGGGCCAGGGCGCTGGCGCGCTCCGCCAGGGCGCTGATGTTGAGCTCCCGTTTCGACGCGGCGGTCGATCGCGCCCGCGAGGCGGAGGAGACGGCCCACGCGGTCGGCGCGGTCGTCGAGGAGGCCATCGCCGCCACGGTGCGCTTCACCTCCCTCGCCTTCCGCGGCGAGATCGACGAGGCGATCACGCGAATGCACGCCGCACGGGAGCTGGTCGTCCGGTCGCGACACCCGCGTCTCCTCTCGCGGTGGGTCAGCAACGCCCTGTCCGTGCTCCAGACCTGGTCACGACATGATGAGGCGCTCGCGGTCAGCCACGACGCGGCCGGGCTGGATGGACCTTGGCTGGCCTTGGGTGGGCCGGACGGCTGTGCACTGACGCGGCGATCGCCGCTGGGATCCGCGGAAGTCGGCGGCTTTACGAGGCGGAGGCGCTGGTCGGGTACGAGCGGGCGGCACGGAACGCGGGATCTCGATCGCCTTCGCATGGCAAGCTGGCGACCATCCACACGATGGCCGGCGAGCTGGCGGAGGCGGCCGGTGACCTCGAGGCGCTCGGCGACATCGACGAGATGGCCTCGCACTACGCGGTGCAGGCCCGCAACCGCCGCATCCAACTGGCGCTGTCGGCGGGACGGATCGACCGACGCCATCGTCCAGGTCGCCGTTGCGGAGGTGCAGGTGCCGGAGGAGGAGCTCTGGTTGACCGCGCGGTTCCTCGCCCTCGCGGTGAGGGCGCACGTCGAGGCCGGCGACGCCGCAGAGGCGGACCGCCTCGTGGGGCGGGTGGAGCAGCTCCTGGCCGCGGACGCGCCGCTCCCCTCCTCGCCGCCCGGGTCAACCTCGAGCAGGCGCGCGCCAGCGGTCGCGCCTGCGGACCCCGCCCGATCCGGATCAGCGGCGGGGGGCCGCCGAGGACTGGGAGGCAATCGGGTCCGTGTTCTGGGTCTCTACGCCCGCCTGCGCCAGGCGCAGGCTCTGGCGTCCCTCGGCGGCCGCAGGCATCGGCAGATCGCCACGCTCGTCACGACGGCGCTGGCCACCGCGGACGCGTCCGGCATGCAGGGACTTGCAACGGGTCGAAGGCCCTGGCCGAGTGCGGGGTGGGGGTGCCGGTCGGCGGCGGCGA
>CAVUFN010000011.1:0-98639 GCA_963740765.1 uncultured Solirubrobacteraceae bacterium
GGACGCGATCAGGTCGGCGATGGCGGGTGCCTGGTCCTCCTGCAGGAAGTGCTTGCCCGGGAGGCGATGGATGCTGTCGACGCCTGCGGCACTGCGAGCGAGCTCGCCGTGCACGTCGATCTTGAGCGCCGGGTCCTGCTCACCCCAGACGACCTGCACGGGGTAGCGCGTCGTTGCTCACGGCGGCGCGGTACTGCGCCTGCTTGGCGGCGGTCCGCTCGAAGCCGCGCATGATCTTCAGAAAGGCGCGGCCGCCGTCCTGGCGCTTGAGCAGGTCGACGTAGGCGTCGAGCTCGGCGTCGGCGACCATGCTGCGATTGCTGACGCCCTGGAGGCGCATAAGCAGGCGGAACGCAGGCTTGGACAATGACTTGAGGTACAGCTCGCCGACATGACGGCGTGCGAAGGGCTCCATCGACCACGGCCGCTTGAAGTCGGCGACGTCGACGATCGTGTTGAGGATCGTGAGCGATCTGATGCGCTCGGGCATGATCGTCGCCAGCTCGAAGCCGACGGGTCCGCCGATGTCGTGGACGACGAGGTGGAATTGGTCGATCGAGAGCGCATCGACCGCGGCGGCGCAATAGCTGCCGAGCCCCGTCCACGTGTAATCGAAGTCCTCGGGCCGGGCGGCAAGACCCAGGCCGGGCAGGTCGAAGGCGACCCCGCGCAGGCCGCGGGCCGCGAGCTCGTCGAGGACCTTGCGGTACAGAAAGCACGACGTGGGAACGCCGTGCATGCACAGCACGGTCTCTCCGCTGCCGGCCTCGCGTACGAAGCCTTCAAGGCCGGCGGCCTCAAAAGGGCGGCCCGCGGCGCGGTGGGCGGCGACGACATCGGCGCTGGTCATCGGTCAACGGTACCCGTGGCGTCAGGTGTCGCCGCGTCCTGGGCGCCCGCCGAGCAGCCCGAGGTTCGAGACGACGAAGGGAATCATGAAGTTCGCCGCGCAGCGCACCCACGTCAACGTGCTGGCGTCGCCTCCGAGAATCACCGATCCCTGGTTGACGGCAGTCAACACAAGCCCGACGACCAACGCGATGCGGGTCGATCGCCGCAGGTGTTCGGTCCGCGCGCAATACGCGACGGCCTCGTTCAGTTGCTGAAGTCGCGATGAGGGCGACGGCAAGGTTGACGATCCTGACGGACGGGCTCGACTGCGGGCACCCCCTGCTTGGACCGCAGTGGCGCGGGAACGGTGCGCGGCGGGTGAATCGTTGCCGGCTGACGCGGGTCTGAGTGACCGATGATCGGACTGACTCGACTTGCCGCAGTGGCGGCGATCGCCGGCGCGACCGTTGATCCTGACGCGCCTGCGGCGGCGGAAGCGGCACCACTTCGCCCGCTGACCACGCCGCCAGCGGCTTCGCCGGCACGCTCCAAGCTGCTCGAGGCCAGACGGTGCGCTGGTGGATGTACGGCGGCGATGACCGGGTCAACCGCTATGTCGACGACGTCGTGGCTCCGGCGGCGCTCAAGCTCGGCGTCAGGATCAAGCGCGTGCCGATCATCGACACCGCGGATGCGCTGCAGCGTGTGGTCGCCGAACGGCGCGCCGGCAAGACGTCGGGCGGTGCGGTGGATCTGATCTGGATCAACGGCGAGAACTTCGCCGACGGCAAGCAGGCCGAGCTGTGGCGAAGCGACTGGGCCACCCGGCTTCCGAACGCCCGCCGCTACCTCGATCAGTCCGACCCGGCGATCAGGCGTGACTTCCAGGTACCGGTCGACGGGCAGGAGTCGCCGTGGCAGAAGGCCGCGTTCGTCTACGCCTACGACAGCGCAAAGACCCCGGCGCCCCCGGAGAACCTCGACGCCCTGCTGTCCTACGCGAAGGCACATCCCGGGCGCGTGACCTATCCCGCGCCGCCGGACTTCACCGGATCGGCGTTCGTGCGCCAGGTCGTCCAGGCCAAGGGCCAGGACGGCGGCTTCGCCTACCTCGAGCAGATCAAGCCCTACCTCTGGCGCGACGGGACGACCTACCCGAAGACCGAGGCGGAGCTCGACACGCTGTTCGGCAACGGCCAGGTCGACTTCGCCATGTCCTACGACGCCGCGTTCGTCGCGTCCGCGGTGCGCAAGGGGCAGTTTCCGGCATCCGCGCGTCCGTTCGTGCTCGACGGCCGCTCGCTGCAGAACACGTCGTTCGTCGCGATCCCCGCCAACGCCGCGCACGCCGACGGCGCAGAGGTCGTGGCCAATCTGCTGCTCAGTCCCCGCCTGCAGGCGGCCAAGCTCGACCCGAAGTCGCTCGGCAACCCGACGGTGCTCGACGTCGGTCGTCTGGGCGCTCAACGGCGTCTGTTCGCACGGACCGCCGCAAACCGCTATCTGCTCGCAGACCTCGGCCAGACCATCGCCGAGATGCCCGCCTCAGCCGTCGCGCCGCTCGAGCGCCGCTGGACCCAGGAGATCCTGCGCTAGATGTCGGCGGTGCCGCTTCGAGGTCGCGCCACCCGCGATCGGCTGATGCTGGCCCCTGCCGTGCTGGTGGTGGTCGTGCTGTTCGGCGGCGCGATGGCCGGCGCGGTGCGGACGAGCCTGACGCCGCTCGGCGGCGACGCCAGCGCCAGTGCGTGGACGACGCTGTGGCACGACTCCGGGTTTCGCGACGCCGTCGCCTTCACGCTGAGAACCGCGGTGTTGAGCACCGCCGTGGCTGCCCTCGTCGCCGTGCTCGTCGCACTCTCCGCGCGGCGCAGCAGCACCGCGGTGCGGGCGCTGCTCGCGGCCCCGGTTCCGGTGCCGCACCTGCTGGTGGCGACCGTCGCGGTGCTCTGGCTGGCGCCCGGTGGGCTTGCCGAGCGCATCCTTGGCGGTCTGCCCATCGACTTCGTCCACGACCGCGCCGGCGCCGGGATCGTGCTCGTCTACGTCTACAAGGAGGTCCCGTTCCTGGTCGTGCTCATGCTCGCGGCGATGGGGCAGGGCTACCGCGAACGCGACGAGGCGGCGGCCGCGGTCGGCGTCTCACCAGCGCAACGACTGCGGTGGGTGCTGTGGCCGACGATCCGCGGACCGCTGGTGGTCGGGTGCATCGTCGTGTTCGCGTACGTCGCCGGCGCTTTCGAGGTCCCGCTGGCCGTCGGGCCGTCATACCCGCCGACCGTCGCCGAGTACGCGTTGCGTAGCTCCGACGCGGACCTGATCTCCGGACCGAGCGTCGCCGCGGCGGCGCTGCTGGTGAGCGCGGCGGTGTCGATCGTGCTCGCGGCGCTCGCCGTACGCGCGGCAAAGGACCCGCAAGGTGTCTAGGCGAGTCCCTCGGCCCGGCTCTGCACTGCTCGCCGGCGTCGCGATCGTGGCACCGCTGCTGGCGCTCGTGGTGCGAGCTTTTGCCGACGAGTGGCGCTCACCAGCGCTGTGGCCCCAGCGGCTCGGGCTGCGCGGAGTCCGCATCGCGCTTGGCTCGGAGACGGGTGCGGCGTTCGTCAACTCCGCCGAAGTGGCGCTCCTGACGGTGATCGTCGCGCTCGCGATCGCGTGGCCGGCCGCGCGGGTGCTCGGCGAGCGGCGCCTGCGCCATCCCGCGCCGGTGTTCCTGCTGCTGGCGATGCCGCTGCTGGTCCCGAGCTACGCGGTCGGAACGGGTCTGACGGAGTGGTTCATCCGCCTGGGTCTCGACGGCACCACCCCGGGCCTGGTGGCCGCCCACCTCACCGCCGTCCTTCCGTACGTGACCCTCGTCCTCCTCGCCGGGTTCGGGCCGCGGCTGACCGCGATCGAGGAGATGGGAAGCGTCAGCGGACTGTCACCGCTGCGACGGCTGCGCTGGGTGACGATCCCCGCCGCCGCCCCGACCGTCGCCGCCGCGGCGCTGCTGGGGTTCCTGGTGTCCTGGAGCGACTACGGGTCGAGCCTGGCCATCGGCGCCGGGCGACCGATGCTGCCCGTTGTCCTGCTGCCGTTCGTCGGCAGCGACCCGCAGGTCGCCGCCACGCTTGCTCTCGTGTTCCTGGCTCCGGCGATCGCCGCCCTGGTGTTCACCATTCGCGCCGGAAGGCAGCCGCTGTGAGCCGTCACGGACTGCGCTGCGCCGACATCGTCGCCTCCCCCGGAGGTGCTGGCCCGATCCTGCGCGGATTGTCGCTGCACGTCTCGCCGGGGACGCGCACCGCGCTTGTCGGCCCGTCCGGAGCGGGCAAGACGACGCTGCTGCGCGCCGTCGCCGGTCTGGAGCCGCTGGCGGGCGGCCAGATCCACCTCGGCGAGACCCGCATCGACGGCTTGGCACCGCACCGGCGGGGCATCGCCGTCGTGTTCCAGGAACCTCGCCTGCTCGGACATCTCGATGTGCTCGACAACATCGCTCTTCCGCTGCGCGCCACCGGCGTGCGCAAGGCCGGAGCGCCGCCGGGTGGCGGCGGCACACCTCGAGGAGGTCGGTCTGGCCGCGCTCGCGCAGCGGCGGGTGCAAGGCCTGTCGGGCGGCGAGCAGCAGCGCATCGCGCTGGCCCGCGCCCTGACGGCCTCGCCGCAGCTGCTGCTCCTCGACGAGCCGCTCGGGGCGCTGGACCCCAATCGCCGCGGCGCACTCCGCCGGCTGATCCGCACCATCCAGCGCGACCGCGAGCTGACGACGGTCATCGTCACCCACGACCGCAGCGAGGCGGCCGAACTCGGCGACACCATCGCCCTGATGCTCGAGGGCCGCATCGTGCAACACGACGAACCGCGCGGCCTCTTCGAGCGGCCGGTCAGCGCCGCCGTCGCCCGCTTCTTCGGAGCGACCAACCTCCTGCCCGACGGCGACGCGACGCTCGCCATCCGCCCCGAGCATGTCGTCCTGACCGATAACGACGACGGCGAGCTGCGCGGACGCGTGATCGAGACCGTGTACGCCGGCGACCACGTGCGCGTCGTCGTCGATTGCGACGGGCGATCGATCACCGCTCACGTCGCGCCACACGACACCCCGCGCGTCGGAGACGACGTCGGCATCGCGCTGCCGGGCGAACGGCTCTGGCGCGTCCCGCCCCGCAGCGCCGGCCACGGGCAGGTCTGAGCCGGCGTCAACCGCCGGCCGCAAGCGGCGCCGACCACGCGACGCGGACTGCCTCGCAGGCCCGGTCACGGTCACCGCCGGTGCCCCGCGCAACGCGCTGACCCGCCGCGTCGTAGAGCTCGGCGATCCAGCGGGCGGACGCACGCGCCAGACGCCGCCTCCGCACCCGCATCACTGGGAGCTTGTCGCCGGCGACGAGAGCCGCCAGGACGCCGAGGCGGTCCAGCCGCGCGAGCCGATCCGCGCCGCCGATCGCCCGCCCACCGATCACGACCTGTGGCACCGTCCAGCCGCCCGTCCGGGCCTGCATCTGCTCGCGAAAGCCGTGCACACCGTCGCCATTGACGATGTCGTGCGCGATGCCGCGCCGTTGCAGGAGCGCAAGCGCCCGCGTGCAGTGCGGGCATCCGCTGAGGACATGGACGGTGACGGTGACAGAGGGCATCGCGGCTTGGACCCGGATCGCTCGGCGAACGGTTCACCACCGCGACGCAAGCGCCCGCGAATCGATTGGTCGGCCGGCGGGTCAGACGCCTATGGCTGATCGCCGTCACACCCTGGTGCTCTGCGACCGGTCCCGTGACGCCGCCGGCGCCCTGCGCGAAGCCGCCCGGCTGACTCGCGCCGGAGGCGGGGCGCTCACCGTTGTGGCGCTGGCCGGCCACCAGCGCCAGGCAATCGGCTGCAGCGTCGGCGCCAACGCCTGGAATCGCGAGATGGACGACCTCGCCCAGGAGGAGCTCGCCGCAGCCCGAGCGGTGCTCAGCGAGGAGCACTGCACCGGCCACCTGATGGTCGCGGAGGGCGCCGGCGCCGCCGGGCTGGCCGACGTCGCCCGGACGATCGGGGCAGACCTCATCGTCGCGCCGGGGCACGGACTCTCCGGGCGCCGCTTCGCCAGGGCGGTCCGCCGGCGCACATCGGCAGAGGTCGTGGTCGTAGCGCGAGCGGCTGAGGAAGCGCCTGAACCGTTCACGCGGTCGCCTGGGTCGAACCGCCGTGCTCACCGAAACCGCTCACCGCGACCATGAGTGACCGCTACGACCTGGTGGTCCTCGGCGGAGGCACCGCCGGGCTGGTGTCAGCGTTCATCGCCGCGGGCATGGGCGCGCGGGTAGCGCTGATCGAGCGAGAGCGCACCGGCGGCGACTGCCTGTGGACCGGGTGCGTGCCGAGCAAGAGCCTGCTCGCCAGCGCGCACCTCGCGCACCGCATGCGCCACGCCGACCGCGTCGGGCTCGCGCCGGTGGAGCCGAAGGTCGACTTCGCTCGCGTCATGGACCGCGTGCACGCGACGATCGCCGAGATCGAGCCGCATGACTCCCCGGCGCGGCTGCGCGCGGCCGGCGTCGAGGTCATCGAGGCTGACGGCCAGTTCATCGACGCGCGCACGCTCGAGGCGGCCGGCCGCCGGTTGCGCTTCACGTCGGCGATCGTGGCCACCGGGTCGCAGCCCGCGATACCGCCCGTTCCGGGGCTCGGCGGCGATGACGTGTTCACGACCGAGGACATCTGGCGCCTTCGCCGGCTGCCGGCGCGGCTGGTGATCCTCGGGGGCGGGCCCATCGGTTGCGAGCTCGGGCAGGCCTTCGCCCGCCTCGGCGCACAGGTGACGATCGTCGAGCTCGCCGATCGGCTGCTGCTCAAGGAGGAGCCCGACGCCGGAGCGCTCGTCGCCAAGAGCCTCTCCGCAGACGGGGTCGACATCCGCCTCGGCACACGCGCCGTCGAACTGCGTCGTCCCGAGGATGCGCCCAAGCACCTGATCGTCGACCGCGGCGACAGTCGACAGCAGATCGAGTTCGACGCCATCCTCGTCGTCGCCGGCCGAGAGCCCCGTACCGAGGCTGCCGGGCTGCAGGCCGCCGGCGTCGGCCTCGACGAGCGCGGCGCCGTCGTCGTCGACGAGCGCCTGCGCACCAACGTCCCGCGCATCTACGCCGCCGGCGACGTGACCGCGCTCCTGCCCTTCACCCACGTCGCGGCGCACCACGCACGCGTCGCGAGCATCAACGCGCTGCTGGGCCTGCGCCGCACGATCGACCAGACGATCCCCTGGGTCACCTTCACCGACCCCGAGGTCGCCCACGTCGGGCTCACCGAGGCCCAGGCCAAAGAGCGCTACGGCGACCGCGCGATCACTGCACGCAGCGACTACGCCACGCTCGACCGCGCCATCACCGAAGGCGAGAACACAGGCTTCGCATTGTTGGTCGGCGATCCCAAGCGCCGCCTCGTCGGTGCGACGATCGCCGGCCCCGGCGCGGGTGAGGCCATCGCTGAGATGACTGCGCACATCAAGGCCGGCAACCGCATCGATGCAGTGTCCACGACGGTTCACGCCTATCCGACCCTCGCCGAGGGCCCGTCGCGAGCCGCCGACGAGCACCTCAGGGCGCGCTACGCAGCGCCGCGCTATCGGGCTCTCGTCCGACCGGTGCTGGCTGCGCGCGCGGCGCTCGCGCGGCGAGGCGGCCGCTGACGCTCGTCAGGATCGCTGATGACTGTCACTGCGACCTTCAACGGCGAGAGGATCGCGACGAGCGACGACGCGTGTCTGTGGAAGGGGCTGGCGAACTACTGGACCGTCGAGGTGGATGGGGTTCGCGCCAGGAACGCCGCGTGGGGATACCGCCACCCGTCGCCGCTCGCGCGGCGCGTGAAGGGACGCATCGCGTTCTGGGGCGGCGTCGAGGTGCGAGCCGTGGCGCCGGGTCAGGTCGGCGCCCGTGCCAGCACGCACAGCGTCGGATAGCCGCGCAGGTTCCATCGCGCCTCGGCGATCTCGAAGCCCGCGAGCTCGAGCGCCGGTCGCACGTCGCGCGCGCGCAGGCCGGCGTAGCGGTGCGGTCGCCAAGCGGCCAGGCGGTCCAGTGCACGGGCCAGCGGGCGAGCCGGACCGCGCGGCGGGATGGCCGGCGTGAGCGTCACGAGGCGCCCGCCGGGGCGCAGGACACGCCGCAGCTCGGCGAGGGCGACCGGCACATCGTCGATCGCCAGCAGCTGCAGGACGTAGGAGGCGACGGCGGCGTCGAAGCGGGAGTCGGCGAACGGCAGGTCGCGTGCGTCGGCCTTCTGCGTCGACCAGCCCTGGGGTAGGGCCGGGACGCGGGAGAGCATCGCTGCGGACTGGTCGATGCCGATCACCTGCCGCGGGCGATCGGGGCGGCCTGCGAGCTGACGGAGCACCTCGCCGGTCCCGGTGGCGACGTCGAGCAGGCGCTCGTGATGCTGCGGGCGCAGCAGTTCGAGCGCGCTCGCGACGGCGGAGCGCTCGAGCCACAGCTGCCGGTCGTAGTGGCGGCTGAGCTCGTCCCACGTCTCCAGCATCCCACCGTCACGCCTGGGCATCGTCGGCGGTCTCCGTTCTAGACCAGTGTCCGGACAGCCAGCGCGACGCGCTGGCCCACAGTGATCATGACCAGCGCTGCGAAGATCCAGACGATCGTCGCGGCATGCGCGGGCAGGAGGCAGATGGCGGCATAGGCCAGGATCGTCTCGGTTCCCTCGGTCAACCCGGCGGTGAAGCGCAGCGAGCGCTCGTCCCCGAGGTCCAGACCGCGCTTCTCGATCAGCGACGCGAAGCTCAGCAGCGCGATGTTGTTGAGCAGGTAGGCGGCGAGCAGGACCGTCGCGGCCAGGCGAGCGTCGGGGATCGCGATCGCGACCGCCACGACGAAGCCCGCGTAGACGACGAAGTCGGCGAGGAAGTCGAGCATCCCGCCGAGGTCCGAGGCGCGAGTGCGGCGGGCGATCGCGCCATCCAATCCGTCCAAGCGTGCGGTTGGCCAGCCACAGGACCAACGCCACGCCCCAGGCGCCGAGCGCCGCGGCGACGCAGGCACCGATGCCGACCGCGAGCCCGACCCCGGTGACCGCGCCGGCGCTGATGCCCGCGCCGGCGGCGCCCGCGGCGACTCGGCCGATCGCCGGGGCGTACAGCGCGCGGGCTCGCTGGTCGAGCATCAGGAGGTGACCCCAGCAGACCCGGAACGATTCAACGCGTTGGCCAAGCCGGCGAGGCTCGCGAGCGATCCGGCGGCGATGAGCGCGTTCGCGGCGCGGCGGCGCCCGGTGCCGGCGGCGAGCAGGCCGGCGACGCGGATGGGAGTCGTGATGCGACCGGCGCGCACGACCGTCGGGCTCGGCGCGCGGAGCTGCGCGAAGTACATGCCCGCGGCGTAGGCGAACCCAGCCGCCATGCGCCCGAGTTCCAGGCCCACCACGGCGCGGCTCACCCGCTCCTGACGCCAGGCGCAGCGCAGCCCAGCGACGAGGACCGCGGCATCGGCGAGCCCCTCGAGGTCGCGCCCGGCTCGGGTGGGCACGCCCGCGCGCGCGATCTGCCCGTCGAGCACGTCGCTGATCCCGGCAGCGAGCAGCGCCGCCGGTGCGAGATCATCGGCGATCACTGGCGCCAGCCACGCCCGAGCGAGCGTCAGCGCGTCGGCCGGACCGAGGTTGCGCGGCTCGCCGTCCTCGCTTTCGACCATCCCGAGGTGCCACTCGAGCATCAGCGACGTCAGCCCCCACCACGCCAGGCCGCTGACGACGCGACGGCGGTAGGGCTCGCGCCCGGCGCACGCCAGGCCGAGCCAGGCGGCCGCGCCCGCGGCCTCCCAGCTGCGTGCGCGCCGGCCGAGCTGCGGCCGCTCGCGTCGCACGTCGCCGGCGCGACGCTGCGAGGCGGCGAGGAACTCGGCGATCGCCACTGGCGCGTATCGCCGGGACTGCAGCCGGGCGAGCTCAAGACGGATCCACTCCTCGCCAGGGGTCACGCGCCCGTGCTGCATCGGCAGCAGCTGCAGCAGCGCGATGTTCTCGGCGGGGTCGAGGACCGAGTGCTGAACGCAGGCGGCACCGTCCGGTTCTCCTCGGGGTGCGCCATGGCATACGAGCAGGCCTGCAGGCGCTCCTGCGCGGCGCGGATCTCCGGGTCTTCCGCGACCTCCCCGCGCTCCATCGCCTCCCAGGCGGGCCGAACGACGTCGGCATCCATGAACGCGTGCACCACGAACGTCATCGCGCGCGGCCGGCCGCGCAGCAGCCGTCGAAGGCCGACGCGGCGCGCGAAGCGCAGCGCCCAGCCTGCGGCGGCGGGGACGACGGCGGGGTGTCGCGACGTGACGCGCAGCGATCGCGGCCGCGCGCGCGAGCGGCGGACGCTCGAAGTCCATACCGCCAAATGCGGTCAGGAACAGGTCACGGGCGCGCAGGTCACGTGCGTCGCGATCCTCGAGCCAGGCGAACCATCGCCCGCCCGCGACGAGCCCGTATGCGGAGCGATTGCAGCGCGGGTCGCCCATCTGCAGATGCGCCCAGGGCAGCCGGGTTCCGGCGCCGGCCTCGATCTGCTCCCACACGGCATCGATGTCCAGCGGGCCGGTAGTCCTCGCGCCAGCGCATGGGGTTGCCCACGTGCGCCGCAGGCTGAAAGGACGCCATCCCGTAGCCCATGCCCATCACCGCGCGCGTGACCTCGGCGACCTCGCCGAGGTTGCCCGGAGTGACGGTCATGCTGTGCGCCAGGTCATGGGCGACGCCGTGCTCGGCTGCCAGGCGGTCGAACATCGCGACGAACCGCCGGCGCTCAGCATGCAGCTCGCGCTCGGTCTCGGGGCGCGGGACCGCGCGCCGCCCGAGCATCAGCGAGTCGAAATGACCGGCCATCCGCAGCGAAGCGAAGCGCGCCTTGCCGTCGGGTCCCACGGCCAGGCGCTGCAGATAGGAGTAGTCGAAGTCGCCGTGGGTCATGCTCATCGGCTTGCGCCCGTGCGCGCGCATGACCTCGAGGGTTCGCGCATGGTCCTCGGCCGACAGCAGGGAGACCTCGCCGCCGATCAGCTGTGCGTGCTGACCGGTCCCGCGGACCGAGCGCAGGTAGCCCATCTGCGCGTCGACCTGCGCGACGGTGTGGTCGCCGTCGGTGCGCACGCGCTGGGCCTCTTTGGCGTGGTAGCACGGCGTGCACGCGAGGTTGCAGCGCGGGAAGACACCGTGGGTGCCCTCGCAGCCGACGGTGCGCCTGCCCAGGAGCTGCGCATCGGTGCGCGCCACGTCGGGGAGGTCGTGCCAACGCCGCATCAGCGCTGCTTCTGTGTCTGGATGCACAGGCCGGGAGCGGCGCCACAGGTCGGCGGCGTGGCGCAGGAACGCGGCGATCGACGGAAAGTGCCGAGCGGCGCCGCGGGAAGAGGTCACCATCAAGTCCTCAGACCTCCGACCGCACGGAACGGTTCCTGATCGGCTGAATCCTTTGGATCGGCTCGGGGTCAGACCGCTCGTGAGCAGTTGGGGCCGCAAGCACCGGGACCATCGCTACGCCCAGCGGCTGATGCCGGCCGCGATGGACGAGGAGCTCAGCCCGCGGCAGCGGGCGCGATTTGCTCGCCACATCGACGAATGCCCCGAATGCGGACCGATGCTCCGCGGCCTGATCCGGGTCCGTGCCGCGATGCGACTGATCGGCGAGTCGCCCCGCAAGAGCCCGTCGGTCGTGCCCGGCGTATTGGAGCGGCTGCAGGCTGAGCGCACGGACGGCACCCAGCGGTGACGATCGCGAGCACATCCGAGCGTTCCTGGCAAGCTGAACGGCGTGCCCGGAGGTTCCAGATGACGGAGGCGGGGAGGCCTGACCGCAACGATCAGGTGCTCGTCGATCGCGCCCGCGCTGGCGATCAGGGCGCGTTCGAAGACCTCGTACGCCTGTATGCGGACCGCCTGCACGCGGTCGTGCGGCGCCTCGTCGACGATGACCACGACGCCCAGGAGGTCACCCAGGAGACGTTCCTTCGCGCGTGGCGCGCGATCGGCAAGTTCAAGGGTGACAGCCAGTTCTTCACCTGGCTCTACCGGATCGGCGTCAACGAAGCGAGCCGCCGCACAGCGCGCAACCGCAGACGCGGTCCGGTCGCCTCGCTGGAGGACCAGGTCGAGCCGGCCGACGCCCGGCCCGGACCGTCGCAGTCCCTTCAGCACGGTGACCTGCGGCGGGCGCTCGAGCAGGCGATCCGCGAACTGAAGCCCGACTACCGCGCGCCGTTGGTGCTCCGCGACGTCGAGGGTCTCAGCACGACGCAGGCGGCAGAGATCCTCGGGATCGGCGAGGCGGCCTTCAAGAGTCGACTGCACCGGGCGCGGCTGGAGGTCCGTTCCGCGATCCGCCAGTATCTCCCGGAGGACGATCAGCCATGATGCGAGAGGCTCTGCTGCACCCACTGCGATTTGCCGGCGATCACCGCTTCACGCGCGCGCAGGCATCGAACTATCTCGACGATGATCTCGACGGTCTCGATCGTGAGCGCGTCGAACACCACGCGCACGTGTGCCCGCCGTGCATGCGGTTGCTCGCGAGTCTCCGGCGCACGGTGTCGGCGCTCAGCGCGCTTCGCGGCGCGGAGAGCCCGGCGATCGGGCGTGAGCGAGAGCGTCCTCGCCCGACTGCGCGTCGAGCCCGACGCGCGACGCGGGCAGCGATGCCGCCTACGACCCCGGCTGAGGCCGACCCTCGGCCGCCATCCGGGCTCGGCGTCGGCGGGACCCCAGGATCGATGCGAGGGTGAGCGCGGCTACCGCAACGAGCGAGACGACGAAGCCGGCCGAGCCGGGACGTCCCAGAGTGCTGCCGAGCGCCACGAACGCGACGGTACCGGGAACGATCCCGACAACGGTCCCGAGCGCATGATCGCGGCGGCCCACCGACGAGACCCCCAACGCGTAGTTCAGGACGTTGAACGGAACCATGGGCAGCAGGCGCAGGGCGATCACCCCCGAGAGGCCCCGGCGGTGCAGCCAATCATCCGCGCCGAGGACGCGTGCTCCGACCACGCGTCGTGTGCGCTCGCGCCCGAGGCGCCGCGCGAGTTCAAACGCGGCCATGGCGCCGGCGGTCGCCCCCGCGATGGTCAACAGCGACCCCCAGACCGGCCCGAACAGCGCGCCCGCGGCCAGCGACGGGATCGTGCCCGGGACCAGCGCCACGGTGAGCAGTCCGTAGGCGATGACGAACACGATCGGTCCAAGCGGGCCAGTCGATTCAACCGCGTGCCTGAGCGTGTCGGCCATGGGGCGTTGGACATCACCGACCGGGAAACGATTCAGCGCAGCGTCAGCCGCAAACGCAAAACAGGGTGAACCACCAGGCCGACGCGATGGTCCAAGCGGCGTGACTTCACACACTTCGAGCCTCGCGCCGGTGCGCACCGGTGGCAACCGTGTCATCCAGGGCCTCGTTCTGGCCGGCGGGGCGGCGGCGCTGGCGCTGACGGCGGGAACCGACCGGATCCCGTTCTACTGGACTCCGTTGATCCTCGGAGTCACCTACCTTCTCGCGGCCACCATCGACGGTCCGCGCGGCGGGTACTGGGCGACCGCGCTCGGCCTCACCGGCTGGGGATTGGCGGTGGCGTACATGGGGGAGATCCGACCGGCCGACATCGACACCGCCGGTGCCTATCTGGTCGGCGTAGGACTTGCCGGCGTGCTCGCCGCCGTGCTGCGCGGCCGCGGATTCCTCGTCAGCGAGACCGGGTTCGCCGCGACGGTGGCCCTCGGTGGGCTGACGCTGGCCTTGACGCCGCGCGCGCCGGACACTTTGGACGACGCCACGACCTACGCGATCGCACTCGCGCTCGTTGGCGCCTTCAACATCCTCTACGGCGTGATCCAGCTCCGAACGAAGCCCTAGGGCGCAGGCCGCTGAGTACGCGTCGTCCACGCCGTTGAGAGGTCGCCAAGCCTTCGCGCGGTCACGTCCGGCGCGAGGAAGAACGGTGGGTAGGTCTTTGCGTCGCGGGAGATCCAGCCGGTTCGCAGACCTGCGCGTCGGGCGCCGTCGATGTCCCAAGGATGCACGGCGACGAGCGCGATGTCCTGCGCCCGAACACCGCCTTGATGGACGGCGTACGCGTAGGCCCGCGGGTCGGGCTTCCAGTGCCCGGCGTCACTCACGGACAGGCAGCGTTCGACGAGATCTGTGAGCCCAGCCCGTTCCAGCAGCGACTCGGCCACGCTGGCCGCTCCGTTGCTCAGCGTGAAGATCCGCACGCCGGCCTCCGCGAGCTGCCGCATCCCCGGGCCGATGTCGGGGTGCAGATCCAGCTCGGACATCCCCGCTACGACATGCTCGGCGGCCGCCTGCGCGGTGACGTCGAGTCCGTCCATGTCCCGGAGCATCTCCGCCAGCGTCGGAACGGCGATGTCGGCGAACTGCGCCAACGTGCCTGACGCCGTGAGGGCGAATCCATCGCGAAGCGTGGCCGTGAACATCGCGTCGATGACGTCACCAGGACCTCCGACCTGCTCGAGTCTGCGTGAGAGTCCTCCAAGGTCGGAGAGCGTGCCGTTGACGTCGAACACGACGATCTCGGGTGCTCGAGCTTCGGTCGGTGTCGCCGGCATGGCGCTTACCTACCCGCCAAAGATCCCGTGAACCGTGGTTGGTCAGCGAGGGTCATAGGGGTACCTGCTCTCGTCCCGGAAGGCCAACGCCATGCTCAAAGTCGCCATCATCCTCCTCGCCGGCGCCGAAACCCCGGAAGGTTCCGGCCGGATGGCCAACGCCCTCACAACCGCACGCGAGTTCCACGATGCGGGAGACGAGGTCCGACTGATCTTCGACGGGGCCGGCGTAACGTGGGTCCCGACGCTCGCGGAGAGCGAACACAAGTACCACCGGTTGTTCACCCAGGTGCAGCCGGCGATCGCGGGGGCGTGCCTGTACTGCTCGCGCGCCTACGGCGTGAAGGACGCCATAGAAGACACGGGAGTGCCGTTTCTCGACGATTTCCGCGACCACCCGAGCCTCCGGTCGCTCGTCAACGACGGCTTCCAAGTGATCACCTTCTAGCCGCCGGCGAAAGGGCCTCGACGCTTGTGGCATAGCTGGCGGGGCGCGGCAACCTGACGGCAACATCCGCTGCTGTCTGAGTCGGACGTCGGATGTCCTCGAGCGGCTCCGCGCCGCGGTCCCAGGGACCTCAGGGGTACGCTTCGACACCCCCGGCCTCCCTGTCACGCCGGAGGTCGCGGGTTCGAGTCCCGTCGCTCCCGCTCCCCGAAGTTCCGCGCGACCCGCAGCAGCGTCTTGCCGATGGTCGAGCGCGACTCGATCGCGCGGTGCGCCTCGGCGACTTCCTGCAGTGGGTGCTCCTGGCCGATCGTCGCCGCGAGTTGCCCGGATGCGGCGAGGTCCAGCGCGTCGACGCTCAGCTGCCGCGACCGCGCCGGGGTAAGGGCGAATCCCTCGATGACCTCCACGTCCGTGCGTGCGGCGGTGGTGTCGGTGTACGCGCCGCTCGCCATCCCGTAGCGGCAGTGACGACCGCCGGGGACCGTGAGAGCGAGGGCATCCGCGCCGATTGCTCCACCTACCCCGTCGAACACCAAGTCCACGGCGCCGAACTCCTCGCGGACGCGCTCCGCCCAGCCGTCCTGGGAGTAGTCGACGGCGAGGGCGGCGCCAAGTCGAACGGCGACGTCGCGCTTGCCCGCCGACCCGACGCCCGCCAGGACCGTCGCGCCGGCCGCGCGCAGGAGCTCGGATCAGGCACGTGCCGACGCCTCCGGCAGCGGCTTAGACGAGGACCGTCTCCCCCGCGACCACCCGCGCCGCCTGAACGAGGGCGAGTGCCGGCGACCGTCTGCCAGCAGCGCGACGGCGTCGCGCACGGGCACGCCCTCCGGCACGGGAATGGGCAGCGTGGCGTCAACCCCCGCCAGCTCCGCGTAGCGCCCCGGCCGCCGGTCGTGCTGACGACGACGCGGCCGACCAGGTCGGTGTCGGCCCCCGCTCCGACCTGCAGGACCCGGCCTCAGATCCCGTTGCCAAGGATGGCCGGCAGCGTCGGCGTCATGGCCGGATGGGGTGGCCGCCCGCTCCTGACCTGGGTCTCGACGAACGTCACGCCGGCGTAGTCGACGCCGACCAGCACCTCGTCGGGACCCGGCGACGGGTCGTCCACCGTTTCGATGCCGAGCACGTGCGGCCCGCCGAAGCTGCTGATGACTGCTGCCTGCATGATCTACATCTGACTTCCGGGACCGCAACAACGCCGTGTAGTCGCCCACCGGGCCGAGATGCGTCAATTTGTCCGGATTGACGATCGAGCTGACGCTCGTGACGTACCGATCGGTCATGTCAAGCGCGAGGACCCCAAAGACCCGTCGCTGTTCGTCCAGGCAGAGCGCGCCGGGGCCGCTATTGACCTCGACGAACCGGAGCGAGACCTCGGGCACACGCTCGGCCAGGCGGAACCAGTTGATCAGCGCGCGGGCGACACGACTGCGACCGTGCAGGGAGCGCGCGAGGGCCGGGACCTTGCCGCCCCCGTCGCCCGTCAGCTCGACATCGTGAGCGAGGAGGGCTTCCAGCGCCGCGAGATCGCCGTGCTCAGCCGCCGCGAAGAAGCCTGCGGGCCAGCTCGTCGTGCTGCTTGCGCGTGCGTCCGGAAGCGAGGCCGGCGGTCGGCGACGATGACGCCGCGCGCGCGTCGCGAGCTGGCGCGCGTTGTCCTCGCTCTTGCCGATGATCGCCGCGATCGCCCGGTAGTCATAGTCGAAGACGTCGCGCAGCAGCAGCACCGCTCGTTGCTCGGGGGACAGCGATTCCAGCAGCACCAGCATCGCCAGCGACAGCGAATCGGCGGTCTCGGCGTGCTGCGCCGGATCGTCCTGGCCGTCGGTGAGGATGGGCTCGGGCAGCCATTCGCCGACAGTAGAGTTCGCGACGCGCCCGCGCCGAACGGAGCTCGTTGATGGCGAGGCGCGTGGTCACGGTCGAGACGAACGCCGGAGGCGACGCGATCTCCTCGCCCGCGCCGTGCGCCCGGTCGAACGCGCACCAGCGCCTCCTGCACCACGTCCTCGGCCTCGGTGACGCTTCCGAGCATCCGGTACGCGATCGCGAAGGCCCCCGGCCGCAGCTCTTCGAGCAGCCGCTCGCGATCCGTCATGCCGACATCCCCACCCGCCAGCTGGAATGGTGCGGGCGCCACCCCAGTTCGCGCCGGGCCTTCACGTTCGAAGCGCCACGGACCTCGGTCATCATCATCGCACCGACCTCGCCTGCGGCGAGACGGCCGACGAAGCGTGGCACGCGCAGCGGCTTCTTCGCGCCCAGCGTCTGTGCCAGCGACGGGCAGCCACTCGGCGACGGTCGCGGGATCGTCGTCGACGACGTTGTAGACGCCGCGGCTGCCCGCGCTCGATCGCGGCGACGGTCGCCTCCGGCAGCGTCGGCGACGTGAACAAAGGACCACACGCCCGCACCATCGCCGACCAGGGGGAACTTGCGCTTGCGGATCAACTCGAACTGCTCTCCGCCTGGCGCCAGCAGCGTACCTGGCCCGTAGAAGACGCCGTAGCGCAGCACGATGCCCTCGGTCCACTGCGCCCCGAGGACCGCATCCTCGAGATGGTGGACGGCCGCGTGCACGCTGCGCATGGCGCGCGGGGGCTCGGCGTCGAGCGGATCCTCCTCGTTCTTGACGCGCTCCACCAGTGCGCGCGTAGGCGCCGAAGCCCGCGATGCTCTGGGCAACGAACCGCTTCACCCCGACGGCCTGCCCCGCCGAGAGCAGGTAGTCGGTGCTGTCCGTCCGCAACCGGTTGGTCATCGCGAAATCGCGGTCCATGTGCCGCGGATTCACCGACCCGATGGCGGTGAGCTGGTGGACGATCACGTCAGGCTTCGCCGTGGCGACGGCGGCGGAGACCTGGTCGAGGTCCAGCGCGTCGGCCACGACCGGCGCCGCGCCGAGATCGCGGAGCATCGCCTGCTTCTCCTGCGCTTCGCGTCATGCCGTGCACCTCGTGTCCCGCCCGGACGAGGCGCGGCACGAGCTGCCTGCCGATCGCTCCTGTTGCCCCAGCCACGAACACCTTCATCGCCAACCCCCTTCATCGAAGATCACTGGCTATATGACAAGACGCCCGCCCGGGCTGTGACATCCGGTGTAAGCGACCTCGCGGCGCCACGCACGAACGGGCTCCGCATGGAGCGCCCGATACTCCTCCGCGATCGCGCTCGGGTCGAAGGTCCCGCCGACCTCGACCGCACCGCCGACCGTGACCGTCGCCACGTGAACCCCGGCCGGCCAGTACCGCGTCGCGAGGAGCTCGGTGAGCGCACGCAACCCGGCCTTGCCGAGCGAGAGGCTGACGACCTCGGGGATCGGCGCTGGCATGCCTCCCGTCAGGATGATCGAGCCGCTACCGCGTTGTGCCATCCGCGGGGCGATCCGCCCCGCGGCGACGATCGCACCGACGACGTTCACCGCCCAGGCGTCGAGATGCTGCCGCGACGAGAGCTCCCCGACCTCGTCCCGCTGGATCATCGCCGCGTTGTAGACCAGGACGTCAGGGACCCCGTGAGCGTCCACGAGCCCCTCGAGCGCTGAGCCGAGTGCGTCCGCGTCACCGACATGCGCAGTCGCGTCCGGATCCGTCGGCCGGTGTCGGCCAGCGCCTGCGCCCGCGTCGAGGGTCGACTGGGACCGCGCGACGAGCCCGATGTCGAACCCTCCGGCGGCGAACCGCCGGGCGACGGCCAAGCCGATCCCCGGCCCGGCGCCGATGACGATCATGGATGGCACGAATACATGACGCGGTAACCCTCCCGGTTGTGACAGGCGGGCGGGTCACCGCCCGACTCCGCCGCCGGGGTGATGCGCGACCTCTGAAACGCACCGGAACACCGTCGCCGGCGACCCGCGCGTGCCCTGGCACTGCTGGGCCGGCGGCATCCGGGCGGCAACATCCGGGGTTGCCGGACCGGCACGTCGGGTCGCCTACCCCTGTGGAAGCGTCACGTGTCCAGGGACCCCGACGGCACGCTTTGACACGCCTGGGCTCCCGTTCTTGGGGTTCTGGTCCCTCTGACCGCCCGGGCTGTTGTGCTCCTCGGGCGATTCCCGGACGACTGTCAGGAACAGCGGCTGACCGCCGCGCCGCTGGCCAGCAGCAGGATGACCGATCGAGCGCGCAAGGACGGATCGTCCTTCAGGTGCCGGAGCGGAGCACCCTCCTGAAGGAGGACATCACAATGCTCCTCCCCCTTGACCGACCATCGGCTCTACTGCTAGCGTGAAATCGTTATCAGCTGAGAACGGTCCCTGGGTCCAGAATGGCGAAAATCCACGATGTAGCCGAGCGCGCTGGGGTCTCCCCCGCCACCGTCTCGCGGTATCTGAGCGGCCGGACGGTCCGGTCGGCGGATGCCATCGCCGAGGCGGTAAGCGCACTCGAATACTCGCCCAGTGCCATCGCGCGCAGCCTGAAGTCAGGCGTGACTCGCAACATCGGCGTCGTGGTTCCGGACATCACCAACCCGTTCTTCGCCTCGGCGGTGAAGGGAATCGAACGGGCCTCGCGAGACCAGGCGTACAACATCTTCTTGGCCAACAGCGACGAGAGCGCTGAGCGTCAGAGCCAGATCCTCACAACGCTCGTCGGCCTCGTGGACGCGCTCATCCTCACGCCGGCGATCGAGTCAGCCGCGGTGCCGGAGGCCCTCGCTAGCAACGAGGTTCCGGTCGTCCTTCTCGACCGGGAGTGGGGGGAGGACCACGGCTTCGACTCGGTCGTCGTGGACAACTTCGGAGGCGCGAATCAGGTCGTGCGCCATCTCGCGCAGTTCGGGCACCAGCGCGTCGCGACGATCGCCGGGCCGCTGGACTCGACTCCGGGGCGCCTTCGCTACGAGGGGTTCTCGGCCGCGGCGAAGTCGGCGGGCCTGGACACCGACGACCGGCTCATCCAGCAGGGCGACTTTAGCGAGATCAGCGGGTACCTGGGCCTGAAGACGCTGATGGGACTCGAGCGTCCTCCGACGGCCGTCTTCGTCGCCAACAACCTGATGGCCATCGGTGCGCTGCGGCGTGCAAGGAGGCCGGGCTGCGGCTTCCCAAGACTTGCCGTTCGTCTCCTTCGACGATCTGGATCTCAACGATCTCCTGGCGCCCGCTATCACGACCGTGAGCCGTCCCACCACCGAGCAAGGGGAGCTGGCGATGTCGCTGCTCACCGAGCGCCTCAACGGCGGTGCCCCCAGTTCGGGCGCGGTTGGTGCTGGAAACGAGACTTTCAGTGCGGGACTCAACCGGTCCCCTTCCCCGCCGCCGACCAACCACTCCCTAGGAGAGCACGTGCAAGCAAGGAAGATCCTCATCGCAGGCGAGACCTGGATTGAGAACAAGGTCGAGGTCAAGGGGTTCTCCGCCTCTGGACGATCTCGTTCGGGGTCGGCCTGACCGAGTTGGTCGAGGCGTTAGAAGAGTGCGGTCACGAGGTGACCCACATCCCGAACCACGAGGCAGTGGAGACGTTCCCGTGGGACGTAGAGGCGGCCTCCGAGTACGACGTGATCATGCTCAGCGACATCTCCGCGGACACGCTGCAGATCGATCCGGACTGCTTCGACCGGGGCAAGAAGACGCCCGATCGCCTGAGGATCCTCGCTGACTACACCGCTGCCGGCGGTGGCCTGATCATGGTCGGCGGGTACATGTCCTTCTCCGGGATCGAGGGGAAGGCCCACTACCAGGCGACGCCCCTGGCCCGGGTCCTGCCGGTCGGCATGCTCGGCTACGACGACCGCATGGAGACCTGTGAGGGCGTGGTCCCGGTGGTGGAAAAGCAGCATGAGGTGCTCGCAGGCATCGAGGGCGAGTGGCCCTTCTTCTTGGGATACAACCAACTCACGGCCAGGCCCGATGCGGAGCTCGTCATGAGCGTGGACGGGGACCCCTTTCTCGTGGTCGGCGCCCACGGCGACGGCAGGACTGCGGCCTTCGCGTCTGACTGCTCGCCGCACTGGGGCAGCCCGGAGTTCATGGCCTGGGAGCACTACGGGCGCTTCTGGGGTCAGCTCGTGGAGTGGCTCGGCGCGAACGCGGTATCTGAGCGTGCGAGCAGTTGACCGTGCCGCGCATTGCGGTCGTTGGAAGCGTGATGACCGACATGCTCGTGCGCGTCGGACGAATGCCAGAAGCCGGCGAGACTCTCGAGGGCACCTCGTTTCAGTTGGGTAACGGCGGCAAGGGCGCCAATCAGGCTGTGATGGCCGCTGCCTTGGGCGCCGAGGTCGAGCTCATCGCTTGCGTCGGGGACGACGCCTTCGGCGAGGAGGCTTTGCGTAACTTCGAGGCGCGGGGGATCGCGACCGCCGCGGTGCGCCGCGTGACCGGCTCCTCGACCGGGGTGGCTCCAATCCTGGTTGACGAGACCGGCGAGAACCGGATCGTCATCGTTTCCGGGGCCAAAGCGCAACTGGCCCCGGACGAGATCGAGGCCGGTTTCGCGAAAATGAAGACCGCGGACGTCGTTCTCTGCCAGCTGGAGATCTCGGCCGAGTGTGTCCTGCAGGCGTTGCTGGAAGGCCGGCGCGCCGGTGCCGTCACGATCCTCAACCCAGCTCCAGTCAAGCCCATCAAGCCTTCGACGCTGCGTCTGGCGGACTGGATCCTCCCCAACGAGATCGAGTTCGAGGGGCTCCGCCAGAACTCGCTCGGAGGGAAGCCGACCACGCTGAGCGAGGACGTTCCCGCCCTGGCGAGCGAGCTGGGCGTGGCGCTGGCGGTGACTAGCGGGGAGCGCGGTGCCGTCCTGTACTCACCAGGGGACGGCTCCGTCAGCCACGTCCCTGCGCCCGCTGCTTCGGTGGTGGACACGACCGGCGCGGGCGATGCGTTCGCGGGCGCCTTCGCATACGCGCTCGCCAGGAAGGCAACACCGGAGCGGGCGGCCGAGTTCGCCTGCGCATGCGCGTCGAGCAGCGTCGAGCGCGAGGGTACGCAGTCGTCCTATCCGGGGCCGTCCACGTTGACGGCGCTGAAATCGATACTCGATGATGACGCGATCGAGGCCACGACATGAAGTCTGGGCCTCCCCTGACACGGCCAGTTGACATGCCACAGGCCGAGGCATACGATACTGAAATCGTTATCACCAGCAGAGTGACGAAAGGCTGATCCCTTGACTGAACGCGGCGCAACCGGCCCTCGCAGCGTGGCGCGCTACGACTGGGAACCGTCCTATTCGGGGATCCAGAGCTTTCTCAAGCTCCCCATCTGCCTGACCTCGGAGGACCTCGTCGAAGGCGGCATCGACGTGGCCATCGGCGGTATTCCGTGGGATGGGACCAACACCGCACGTGCCGGGACGCACCTCGGGCCGCAGGGCATCCGGCGCAGCGACAACGCCTGGTCGCCTCCGCTCAATCGCCCATCGCAATGGGTGCGGGTCGATCCCGTGGAGCACCTGACGATGGCGGACTACGGCGACGCCCAGGTCGTTCCGGGCAACCCCGCGGCGACCGAGCAGAACATCAAGCGCTTCGTGAAGGAGATCCTCGACGCAGGCGCAATGCCCATGTTGCTCGGGGGCGATCACTGGATTACGTGGCCGATCGTTTCCGCATTCGCTGAGCACTACGGAGCCGGGGCGGTCGGCGTCGTGCAGTTCGACGCCCACACCGACACGGCGATTCCCGATCCCGGAACCGTCGGCAATCACGGCACCGCGGTGCGGCAGCTGATCGAGAGCGGAGCCGTCGAGGCCGAAAACTTCATTCAAGTCGGGATCCGAGGCAACTGGCCCGACCCGTCGGTCACGGCTTGGATGGAGAAAAAGGGAATCCGCACCCATTACATGGCGGAGATCCTCCACCGCGGGTTCGAGGCGGTCCTCGAGGACGTGATCGAGGAGGCCCGGCGCCCGCAGCATTTGTTCATCACCTTCGACATCGACGGCGTCGATCCGGCGTTCGCGCCGGGCACTGGCTCGCCCGAGCCGGGAGGGCTCACGAGTCTCCAGGCGATGACCGCCGTCCGCCGGCTCGCTCACGAGGTGGGCATCGTCGGCATGGATCTCGTGGAAGTCAGCCCGCCGTCCGACGTCGGGAACAACATCACTGCTCTGCTCGGCCACCGGCTCGTGCTGGACGCGCTCGTGGGCACGGCGATGCGCCGCGCGGCGGTCGAAGGCGCTGCGTATCTCCATCCCCGAGCAGCGGGCGGACCCGACGTCGCATCCGTCCCTGAGACACGGTCCGAGCCTCAGTAGACGTGCCCTCGAACGGCCCCCAACACATCACCGCCAGTGACTCACAAGAGCTTCTAGGAGGCTGCACCATGCTTCATCGCAATCTGAAAATCGCGCTGCTGTGTCTCGCCGTGGGCGTCTTTGCGGCCGGCTGTGGCAGCAGCAGCAAGGGGTCTGGCAAGTCCTCCACCGACACGACCCTTCGCCTCGGCTACTACGAGGACATCCAGAGTCCAGACCCTGACGTCCAGTACGACATCCCAGGACTCGAGTTGGTCAACAACGTGTACGAGGGCCTCGTGCACTACGCCCCCGGCAACAGCACGAAGATCGTGCCCTGGCTCGCCACCTCGTGGTAGATCTCGGCGGACAAGCGCGTGTACGAGTTCGACCTGCGCGAGGGCGTCACGTTCCATGACGGAACCCCCTTCGACTCTGCGGCCGCGAAGGCCAGCCTGGAGCGCCGCATCGCGATGAAGCAGGGCGCGTTCTACCAAGTGCAGGACATCGAGTCGATCAAGACGCCCTCTCCGAGCAAGCTGAAGATCACCCTCAAGGGCACCAACGCCGCATTCATGAGCTATCTCGCGTCGCCCTACGGCGTGAAGATGATCAGCCCGACGGCGATCAAGAAGCACACGCAGGGCGGCAAGGACCTGGGTCAGAAATGGCTCGGCAAGCACGATGCCGGGACGGGCCGCTACATGCTCAGCCAGTTCTCACTGGGGCAGCAGTACGTCGCCAAGGCGTATCCCAAGTGGTGGGGCGAAGAGCCTTTCTACAAGTCGATCGTGTTCAAGCTGATCACCGACTCCGGAAGTCAGGTGCTGCAGCTCAAGGGCGGAGATCTGGACATCCTTCACCAGCAGCCCATCACCACGTTGGACAGCCTGAAGGAAGATCCGAACTACCAGGTGAAGGCGTTCCCCGTGGTTCTCAAGAGCTGGATTCACGTGAACCCGAACCGGCCGCCGTTCAACGACCCGGCCGCGCGCAAGGTTCTCGGGCAGGCGTTCGACCGGGAGAAGATCACCAAGACCTTCTTCGGGGAGTACGCCACGACCTCGACGCAGATGTATCCCGCGGGGCTCATGCCCGAGGGCACCGCCGAGGATCCTCAGCCGTTCGACCCCTCGAAGCTCAAGGCAGCCGTCGCCTCAATGCCCGCCAGCGATCGCAAGGTGGAGCTCGTTTACCTCTCGGGTTACGGCGCGGACATCCAGCGAATCGCCGGCGAGCTCGGCAATGAGCTCCGCGACGCCGGGCTTGTGCCGAACGTGCATCAGGTGACGGTGTCTCGGTTGTTCGGCTACCCCAGCCAGGATGCGAGGAAGGCGCCGAAGCTGTCGTGGCAACGAGAACTCCGACTCGGGCACCCCGACACCTGGTCGCGGTCCTACATGTACAAGGGCTCGGCGCTCGACTACCTGCGCGGATACAGCGACAAGGCCGATGAGGCGATGGACGCCGGCATCCGCCAGGTCGACAGTGCCAAGGAAATCGCGCTGTACGCGAAGGCCGGCGACATCATCCACGCTGACGGCACGTTCATCACGCTGGCCGACATCGAGGACACGTTCCTGGCTCGCGCTGGCATCTCGGGCTTCGAGCACCAGCTCGAGTGCCCGACCTGCCTGAACCTGGCGGCGCTGAAGGCAGGCAGCTAGGTGGGTAGCCTCTCGACCGGGCTCGACGCCCGTCGCCCCTTCTGGCACAGAGCCGGCAACGGGTCCCGGTCGAGAGGGCGTGCCCAGGTCCTGGGCCGCGCCGACAAGGCGATGCTGGCGTTCGGAGCGCTTCTGCTGCTGGTCGTCATCGTCCTGCCGCCGCTGCTCGCCTACGGCACCAATGATCTCGCCGGGGCGCCGCTCTCGGCGCCCTCGGCCCAGCATCCCTTCGGCACCGACGAGCAGGGGTACGAGATCCTCACGCGCGTCATGTACGGGATGCGCACGAGCATCGTCGCGGCGCTCATAGTCATCGCCTCCGGAGTTCTCATCGGCGGCTTCATCGGCCTTGTCGCCGGGATCGCCGGCGGTTGGGTGGATGCGGTCCTGATGCGCTTCACCGATCTGTTCCTGGGCCTACCGGGGCCCCTCCTTGTCCTCGCGGTCGTTTCCGCGCTTGGTGCCAGCCTCCGGAACACGCTGATCGGCCTCGCCGTCGTGTGGTGGCCCTGGTACGCACGCATCGTGCGAGGGCAGGTGCGCGCGACCGCTTCGAGACCGCATGTCGAGGCCGCGAGGCTGGCCGGTCTCGGTCGCGCCCGCGTCGCCCTCAAGCACATCCTCCCGGGCGCCTTCGGATCGATCGTCGTCACCGCCTCGTTGGACATCGGCAACGTAATCCTTCTGCTGGCCAGCCTCTCGTTCCTCGGTTTGGGCTCCCCGGACACCTCGCCCGAGCTGGGGGCGATGTCCGCGCGAGGCCTTACCTACCTGTTCACCGGCTGGTGGGCTGCCGTCATCCCTGCCGCCGCCGTGTTCCTTCTGGCGTTCGTCGGCAACTTCGTCGGGGACGCCGTGCGAGACGTGATCGAGGACTGAGATGACTCGCTTCGTAATGATCCGCACGGCATCGCTGATCGGCGTCCTCCTCGCGCTCACCCTGGTTGTCTTCGTGATTCAGTCACAGGTCCCGACCGACCCGGTGGCAGCGAACCTCGGCGCCGGAGCCAGCCGAGAACTGGTCCAGGAGAAGCGATCAGAGCTCGGCTACGACAAGCCGATCACGGTCCAGTACTGGCGCTTTCTGCAACGGATGGCGAAGGGGGACATCGGAACGTCCCTGCGCACCCACGACCGCGTCCTCTCTGACATCAAGACCTTCGCCCCGGCCTCGATCGAGCTCGCGCTGGTTGCCAGCCTGCTCATCTTCGTGATGGCGCTCGGGTTGGGGGTCTGGGCGGCCGCCGGCACGCGCGGGTCCGGCGTGACCCGCCGCGTCATGGTCGCCCTCGCGTCCGCCCCGACGTTCTTCCTCGGGCTGCTGGCAATCCTCATCTTCTACTCATGGCTCTCCTGGCTACCCGCGTCGGGTCGCACGAGCAGTCAGACCGCTCACGGCTTCGTGCTTTTCTCCACGCTGTTCAGCGGCGACCTTGACGGGTTCTTCGATGCCCTGAAGCACGTGATACTGCCAGCCGCCGTCGTCGCCGTCGGACCCGCCGTCGCGATCGGTCGGGTATTGCGCGGTGCGCTCATCGGGGCCATGAGGCAGGACCACGTGCGCACCGCGCGCTCCAAGGGCATGAGCGAACTGCGGGTCCTGCTGCGCCACGGGCTGCGCAACTCGCTCACACCGACCCTGGCGATGGCCGGGCTCCAGACCGGCTTGCTCCTCACCGGGGTCGTCGTCGTGGAGGTGGTGTTCGCGTGGCCCGGGCTCGGGCTGTACACCGCAAACGCGCTGGCGAACTCTGACTTCCCCGCGGTGGTCGGAGTGACGCTCGTGCTCGGCGGCGTGTACGTCGTCGTCAACGGGTTGGTCGACGTGCTGCAGGCCGTTGCGGATCCTCGTCTGAGAGACCCCGCGTGACCACCGGAATGCCAGCACACCAAGAGGAGCGAGAAGTGGCGCCGAGCGACGCGGTCGCGTCAATCC
The DNA here is from genome assembly GCA_963740765.1 of uncultured Solirubrobacteraceae bacterium. Lineage (GTDB taxonomy): Bacteria > Actinomycetota > Thermoleophilia > Solirubrobacterales > Solirubrobacteraceae > DATLGB01. Next base: position 26,651 of record CAVUFN010000011.1, read on the forward strand.
GCGATCTGTCGGTCAGCTTCGAAGTCCCGGCCGGCCGCGTCGAGGCGGTGCGCTCGTTGTCCCTCGACATCGCCGTCGGAGAGGTGGTCGCGCTGGTCGGCGAGTCCGGGTCCGGCAAGAGCGTGCTCAGCATGTCGATCCTCGGGCTCGTCACCCGCATGCAGGGCTCGAAGGTCTCAGGCACGGTCGCGGTGTCGGGCGTCGACATGCTCAGCCACTCCCACAAGACGTGCCAGGTCGTCCGGCGCCACGCGCTGGGCGCCGTGTTCCAGGACCCCCTCACCTCGCTGAACCCGACGATGCGCATCGGCGACCAGCTCACGGAGCGCGGAATCACCCGCGAGCATGCGCTGGCCAACCTGCTCGACGCCGGAGTGCCGGAGCCACAGCAACGCATCGAGCAGTTCCCCCATGAGCTGTCCGGCGGCTTGCGCCAGCGTGTGATGATCGCCATGGCGCTCGGTACGCCGCGGGCCAACGACCTCGAGGAGCTTCCAGCCGACGAGAGCGAGTCCGTGGGCACGGTGATCCTCAAGGATGCTCGCGGCGTTCCCAAGCTGATCGTGGCCGACGAGCCCACGACCGCGCTCGACGTGAGCGTGCAGGCGCAGGTTGTGCTCCTGTTCGACCGCTTGCGACGCGAGCACGGATGCGCGGTCCTGTTCGTGACGCACGACCTCGGTGTCGCGGCGTCGATCGCCGACCGCATCGGGGTGATGTACGCCGGGCGTCTCGCAGAGATCGGCCCGGCCGCTGACCTGCTCGCCAGCCCGTCTCACCCCTACACCCGCGCGCTGCTGAACGCGCGTATCTCAGTGGACGCGGCACGCGGGGATGTCGCTACGGCGATTCCCGGGTCTCCGCCGAACCCCCTCGACCTGCCGCCGGGCTGTCCGTACGCCCCGCGCTGCCCGAACGTCCGCGACGATTGCCGGGCGCAGCTGATCGAGCTGGTACCGAGGCCCGCTCCCGACGGCCCGGGGTCGGTCGCCTGCCTGTACCCGCACGCGCCCCCGTCGCAGATCAGGGCGGTGCCCGCGATCCCCGCCGAACCACATCAGGCGGAGGTCGCGGACGACGCATCGATCGCCTTGGAGCTGCGCGGGGTGTCGAAGACGTTCTCGCTGGCCACCGGCCGTTTCGGGCGCCAGCACGATCAGCTGCATGCGGTCTCGCACGTGACCCTGGAGCTTCGGCGGGGCCGCGTCCTGGCGCTAGTGGGCGAGAGCGGCTCCGGAAAGACGAAGACCCTGCGCATCGCATGCGGGCTTCTGCAGCCCGACAGTGGCGAGGTGGTCTCGGTCGGCGGTCCACCACAGCTCGTGTTCCAGGACGCCGGCAGCTCGCTCACGCCGTGGATGACCGTTAGCTCGATGCTGTACGAGCAGCTCCGCCTGAGGGGGGTGCCGCGCGCGAGCCGCCGCGAGCGCGCCCTCGAGCTACTCGAGCGCGTCGGGCTTGACGCGCGCGCCGCTGACGCTCGTCCGCGGATGCTCTCCGGCGGCCAGCGGCAAAGAGCGGCGATCGCGCGCGCGCTTGCGTCCGAGCCCAGCGTGCTCGTTTGCGACGAACCGGTCAGCGCGCTGGACGCCTCGCTTGCGATTCGGGTGCTCTCACTGCTCCAATCGCTCCGCAATGACCTCAACGTCGCGCTGCTCGTCGTGACGCACGACCTCGGAGTTGCGCGCCACATCGCCGACGACGTCGCGATCATGTACCGCGGCGAGGTCGTCGAGCGGGGTCCCGCCGCGGCGGTGTTCGCCGCACCCGCGCATCCTTACACGGAGGGCCTGCTCGCAGCAATTCCGAGTACCGAACCCGGCCGGCTGGCGCCCAAGCTGCGCGGTGAGCCGCCGAGCCCGATCGGCAGGTTGGAAGGCTGCAGCTTCCGCTCGCGCTGCCCGTACGTCCAAGAGATCTGCGTCACCCAGACCCCCACGCTGGAGCCGATCGGTCCACAGTGGAGCGCCTGCCACTTCCGCTCCCAGGTTGCGGTCGGCGAAGCTGAGAGCATCGGCTGATGCGCCGCACCCTTCCAGGGGTCGACCGCGTCGGTGTCGAGGAGCGCGCAGCCCGTCTCGGGGGGCGCTCGATCAAGACCGAGGCCAAGGCCCAGGGCATCCGCCTCGCGGTCTCGATGATCGACCTGACCACGCTCGAGGGCTCGGACACGCCGGGCAAGGTGAAGCATCTTTGCGCCAAAGCGGTCGCCCCCGACCCGCTGCGCCCCGAGATTCCGAACTGCGCGGCCGTCTGCGTGTATCCCAACCTCGTCGCGACCGCACGCGACGCGGTCGCCGGATCCGGTGTTCGGGTGGCGTCGGTGGCCACGGGATTTCCGGCGGGTCAGACGCCGCTCGAGACGCGGCTGGTGGAGACCCGGCGAGCCGTGGCGGACGGCGCAACCGAGATCGACATGGTCATCTCGCGTGCGGCCTATCTATCAGGGGACGACGCCCTGGTGGCGTATGAGATCGAGGCCGTGAAGGAGGCCTGCGGCGAGGCGCATCTGAAGGTGATCCTGGAGACCGCTGAGCTTCCGAGCTACGACCACGTTCGGCATGCCTCCCAGTTGGCGATCGACGCGGGCGCCGATTGGATCAAGACCTCGACGGGGAAGTCGACCGCCGGCGCCACCCCCGGGGTCGTCCTGGTGATGCTGGAGACCGTGCGGGCGCACCATCAACGCACAGGGCGTGTCGTGGGCGTCAAGGCGGCTGGCGGGGTGTCGCTAGCGAAGCGCGCTCTGCATATGCTGGTCCTTGTCAAAGAGACCCTTGGCGACGACTGGCTCACGCCGAGCCGGTTCAGGATCGGCGCCTCCTCGGTGCTCAACGACCTGCTGATGCAGTACGCCAAGCTCGACAGCGGGCGCTACGGCCGCGCGGAGGACTTCTCTTATGAGTGACGGACCCGTTCCGGCAGCCCCGGCCACCAACTCGTCCATTGCGGGCGTCCAGTGGGAGTATTCGCCGGCTCCGGAGTCACCAAACACCGCCGGCCTGCGGGAGTCCTACGACCTCTTCATCGGTGGCGCGTTCGTCCCGCCGCAGGACGGAGTCCGTGCCGCCACCATCAATCCGGCGACCGAGGAGCCGCTGGCAGAGGTCGCGCAAGCGGGCGAGGCTGACGTCGTCAAGGCGGTGGAAGCGGCCCGCGCCGCCGCCGCTGACTGGGCCGCCCTCCCGGGGCTCGAGCGCGGCAAGTACCTGTTTCGCATCGCGCGCTTGATTCAGGAGCGAGCCCGCGAACTGGCCGTGATGGAAACGCTCGACGGCGGCAAGCCCATCCGGGAGTCGCGCGACGTCGACATCCCGATAGCCGCTGCGCACTTCTTCTATTACGCCGGCTGGGCCGACAAGCTCGCCTATGCGATGCCCGGCCGCGAGATCCGGCCTAGGGGCGTCGTCGGGCAGATCGTGCCGTGGAACTTCCCTCTGCTCATGGCGGCATGGAAGCTCGCCCCCGCGCTTGCGTGCGGGAACACCGCTGTGCTCAAACCGGCGGAAACCACGCCGTTGACCGCGCTGCTGCTGGCCGAGATCTGCCAGGAAGCCGAGCTGCCCGCCGGAGTCGTCAACATCATCCCGGGCGGCGGCGCGGCCGGCGCCACGCTCGTCCGCTCCGGAGTAGACAAGGTGGCGTTCACAGGTTCAACGGCGGTGGGCCGGGATATCCAGGCTGCCCTTGCCGGAACTGACGTCGCGCTCACCCTCGAGCTCGGGGGCAAGTCCGCCAACATCCTCTTCGAGGACGCCGCCCTCGACCAAGCCGTCGAGGGCATCGTCGAGGGAATCTTCTTCAACCAGGGCCACGTCTGCTGCGCCGGGTCCCGTCTCCTGGTGCAGGAGTCCATCGCCACCGAGGTCACCGACCGGCTGTGGGACCGGATGCAGCGCCTGCGCGTCGGGGACCCGCTCGACAAGAACACGGATGTCGGCGCCATCAACTCCGCGCCGCAGCTCGCGCGGATCGAGGACATGGTGGCTGAGGGCGAGCGCGAAGGTGCGCGTCGCCGATCGGTCCAGTGCCGGCTCCCCGAGCACGGGTACTGGTTCGCGCCCACGATGTTCCTGGACGTGTCGCCCGCGCACCGGATCGCGGTGGACGAGATCTTCGGGCCGGTGATCTCCGTCACGACGTTCCGCACGCCTGCCGAGGCTGTGGCCAGGGCGAACAACTCGGCATACGGGCTGGCGGCGGGGGTCTGGACGGACAAGGGCGCGAAGGCGTTCCAGGTCACCTCGCAGCTGAAGGCCGGAGTGGTGTGGGAGAACACCTACAACAAGTTCGATCCCACGGCCGCGTTCGGGGGCTTCAAGGAGAGCGGCTTCGGTCGCGAGGGCGGCAAGGCCGGTCTTCGGCCCTATGTCCAGGTGGCCTCATGAGCCGGCGGATGGCCGTGATGAAGACGCACAAGCTGTACATCGGAGGGGCCTTCGTCCGCTCAGAGTCCGGCCGGTCGGGAGCGGTTCACGACAATCACGGCAACCGGGTTGCAAACGTCCCGCTCGGGTCGCGCAAGGATGTCCGGGACGCGGTGAAGGCGGCGGGCGGGGCTCAGGCCGACTGGGCTGCGAAGACGGCGTACAACCGGGGTCAGATCCTGTACCGGATGGCCGAGACGCTTGAATCGCGAGCTCACGAGATCGCCGGTGCGGCGGTGGCCTCGCAGGGGGTCACGGCGCGAGACGCGGAGGCGGAGATCTCAGCGGCCGTCGACGCTCTGGTCCACTACGCAGGCTGGACGGACAAGCTCGACGCTGTGCTCGGCAGCGTCAACCCAGTCGCCGCGCCGTTCCTGTCGTTCACATCGCCGGAGCCGACCGGGATCGTCGCGATCCTCGCGCCCGAAGAGCCCGACGTACTGGGGCTCGTGCGCGAGCTGGCGCCCGCGCTGGCGGCAGGGAATGCGGTCGTCGCGATCGTCTCGCAGCGCTGGCCCGTGAGGGGCCTCGACCTTGGGGAGATCGCCGGGACATCCGACGTTCCCGCCGGAGTGCTCAACCTTGTGTCGGGTCGTCTCGACGAGCTCCTGGATCCGTTGTGCGGTCATCGCGCCGTCAACGCAATCATCGATGCCACGGGGGACCGCGCGATCGGTCAGCGAGCCGGGCACCTGGCGGCGGAGACCATCAAGCGCGTCTCCCGGCCGGTTGCGGGCGGGGCGGCCGACGCCCACTCGCTCGATCGGTTGGAGGCCGTGATCGAGATGAAGACGGCGTGGCATCCAGTGGGCAGCTGAGACACAGGCGCAGGGGAAGATTTTGCGAGGCCGACGCAGCCTCGCCCGGCCGGGCCGATCCAACTCGCCCGCCGACGCTGATCTGCTTCTTGTCGGCTTCGATGGTGACCCCCTCAGCAGGGTCCCTCAACGGCGTCGTGCTGGTCCTCGGTCTGCACCTATGACTTCCTCTAAGCCGCGAGGACATTGTCACTCCGCCGACACCAGGTTCGGGCTCGTCTCGCACTCCGCCGGCGGGCCCCGGGGGTCACCGACAGCAGTCCAGCGAACGCCAAGACCGCGGTCGAGGAACCGCGTGGCCATCGCCGCGCTGAGACACCAGCGCGGCCTCGGTCCCTCGGTCGGGACGTCGGCGCCGTCCGAGCTCAGGTCACTGCCGGGCCGCACCACCGGGCTCGCCGGGGAGCATCCGGTGGCCATCCACGATCGCGGTTGCGAGGTCGATCAACTTGCGGTTGTCGGTGCGCGAATGGGAGCGCAGCAGCTCGAAGGCCTCCGCCTCGGTGATGCGGTGGCGTTCCATGAGGATGCCTTTGGCGCGCTCGATCAGCGCTCGCCGCCCGAAGGCGCCCTGTAACGCGTGATATTCGGCGAAGCGTCGGAGCACGATGTCGATGGCGGATTGCCAGTCGTCGACGTCGGCATCGTTGACGTGCGCGAACACACCGCGCTTGGACGCCTCGGTGATGAACGCCGGGTCGCGCGCGTGCAGAAGCGCGATGACGGGGCAGGCGGCTTCGCGGACGATCTGGTCGATGAGGTCGAGGGCGTGCTCTGAGCTGTCACCCAGACCGACCAGCGCCACGTCGGGTCGTTCGCGGGCGGTGACCTGGGCGACGTCGGTGACCTCGATCTCCCGGGCGATGACCTCGTGGCCCAGGCTCGTGACAGCGGCGGCGACTTCAGCGAGGCGATCCTTGCGCTGATTGGCGATCAGCACACGCAGATGGTCGGTGCCGAGGTCGCGCATCAACGCTCTGAACGCTACCGGGAGGACTACAGTCGGACGTGGTCTCGCCCCATCTCCCGGCGGACCTCGCAGTTCCGGCTCCATCCCTTCGGCCGGCGTGAAGCGATGCCCAGCGTCATCGCCTCGACGACGTCAGGAGCCGTTCGTGACCTCAGCCTTTCTCAAGTACGCGGGCCCCGCGGCCAGCGTCCTGCTGATCGCGTTCGGGGTCGGCGCGATCGCGACGGGCCTCGCCGCCGCCGTCAAGGGCACCGATCTGGCCTCGATCGCGCCGCCGACCCGCTCCGGCGCCGGAAAGCCCGTGCGGGACGGTGCGAGCGCGAAGTGCCTCAGGGAAACCACCGGCAACTTGTCCCCGACGTGACCGCTCGACGGCTCCGCAGTCCCCGACCTCGTAGGACGACAGGAGAACTCATGTATCGCACCATCGTCGTCGGTTGTGACGGCTCCGAGCACGAAGCCAACGCGATCGCGTTCGCCCAGCAGCTGCTCGACCCCGCAGGCCGCCTGGTCCTGGTCAACGCGTTCTCGCCCTCCGAGCTGGCGTTCGACTACTCCGGCTGGCTCGCCGAGCGCTCTGACGAGATCCTCGCGCACGCCGAGGCGGCCGTCAGCCACACGATCGCGTGTGAACGGCGCCGTGCGTCCGGACCCTCGGTCGCGGCCGCGCTGAACACCATCGCGGAGGAGATCCACGCGGATCTGATCGTCCTCGGTGACGCGCATCACGGACTCGACCTGATGGCGCGCGGAACCGCGCGCGGATTGCTGCACGGCGCGCCGTGCGCTGTTGCGGTCGCATCGCCGGGCCAGTCCGAGCGCTTCGGCACCGCGCCCCGGATCGCCGTTGCGTACGACGGATCTCCCGAAGCGCGCCTCGCCCTGGATACGGCCTACGCGATCGCGTCGGCGACGTCCGCGACGGTGCGGTTGCACCTCGCCCTCGAGCCGTTCGTGTTCGCCTCCGGGTTCGCGGTCGGTGCCGTGGAGGGCTTCGACGAGGCGCGGGAGGAGGAGGCGCGCGCCGAGCTTGCCGCCGCCACGGCGCGGGCACCGGAGGGCGTCATCGCCGATGCCCAGCTGCTGCACGGCCCCGCTGCCCTGGCGATCGCCGACGCCGCGCGCGACGCCGACCTGCTGATCGCCGGTTCCCGCGGGTTCGGCGCGCTGCATCGCGTCATGGTCGGGAGCACCTCGTCCGGGCTGCTCAGAGACGGCCGCACACCCCTGCTCGTCACGCCGCGGATCCTGCTGTCCGGCGCGCCGAAGGTCACCGACGGCTTCCTCCCGGTCGGGGTGGCGCGATGAACGTCCTCGTCGCCGGCGCAGGTGTCGCCGGGCTCGAAACCGCCCTCGCGCTGCAAGCGCTCGCCGGGGAGCGCACCACCGTGACGATGCTCGCTCCCGACGCGGAGTTCCTCTACCGACCCATGACCGTGGGCGAGCCGTTCGCACTGCCGCGCGCGCGACGCCACGATCTTCGGCCGATGGTCCACGATGCCGGCGCGTCGCTGGTCGACGGGCAGCTGGCGTGGGTGGATGCCACGACCCAGGTCGCCCACAGCACGTCGGGCAAGGAGCTGCACTACTCCGCCCTCGTGGTGGCCACGGGCGCGCGGAGAACGGACCGCTACCCCCACGCCACCACGATCGACGCCGCGCGCCTCGACGACCAGCTCCACGGCCTCGTCCAGGACATCGAGACGGGCTACGTCAAGAGCCTCGCGTTCGTCATCCCGACCCGCGTCGCCTGGCCGCTGCCGGTCTACGAGCTCGCGCTCATGGCCACGCGCCGCGCCTTCGACATGGGCGTCGAACTCGCGGTCACGATCGTGACGCCTGAGCGCTCTCCGCTCGCGGTCTTCGGCGATGGCGCGAGCACGGCGATCGCCCAGCGGCTCGCGCTCGCCGGCATCGTGGTGGAGACCTCCGCCGACGCCGAAGTTCCCGAGCCCGGGCTGGTCGTCATCGCGCCCGGCACCCGCCGGGTGACGGTGGATCGCGTGATCGCCCTGCCGCAGCTCACCGGCCCCTCCGTGCGCGGCCTTCCGGCGGGATCGCACGGCTTCCTCCCGGTGGACGCGTTCTGTCGTGTGCCCGGCGCCGACGGCGTCTACGCCGCCGGGGACGGCGCCGACCACCCCATCAAGCACGGCGGGCTCGCCGCGCTGCAGGCCGACACCATCGCCACGATGATCGCCGCCGACGCCGGGGCTCCCGTCGAGCGCGTGCCCTACCGGCCCGAGATCCGCGGGATGCTGCTCACCGGCGGCGACCCGCTCTACATCAGCGCCCGCGTCGTCGGCGGCCGCGGCTTCCAGTCCACCATCACCGACACGGCGACCTGGACGCCGCCGGTGAAGATCGCCGCGAAGTACCTCGCTCCCTATCTGGAGAGCATCGAGACGCGGACGGCTCCCGCACCGGCTTGAGCGCTCTCCGTCAGATGACGGTCCCCACGAGCGCGCCGATCCCTGCGGTCGCGGCCATGGCGACCGCGCCCCACACCACGACGCGAACGGTCGCGGGGGCCTGGGGCGCGCCGCCCAGACGCGCCCCGATACCACCGAGCAGACCGAGGGCGAGCAGGGTGACACCGGCCGTGCCGGCCGCGCGCGTCGGCTCCGGGATCAACCCGACCGCGATCAGCGGCAGCGCGGCTCCGGTGGCGAAGGCGGCCGCGGAGGTCCAGGCCGCCTGGAATGGCCGGGCGAGGCGCCTCGCGTCCAGGCCGAGCTCGTCCCGCGCGTGAGCACTCAGCGCGTCGCGGGTCGAGAGGGTCGTCGCCACCTCGCTCGCGAGCGCGGGCGGAAGCCCGCGGCGTTCGTAGATCGCGGTCAGCTCGCGCAACTCGCCGGCGGGGTCGCGTCGCAGCTCGAGCTCCTCGAGCCGGAGATCGGCGCGCTCGGCATCACGCTGCGAGCTGACCGAGACGTACTCGCCCGCGGCCATCGACAGCGCCCCGGCGACGAGCCCGGCCGCACCTGCGGTGAGCACCGCACCACCGGCTGCACCGGAGGCTGCGACCCCGAGCACGAGGCTCGCCGTCGACAGGATCCCGTCGTTGGCACCGAGAACCGCCGCGCGCAGCCAGTTCGACCGCTGGCTGCGATGGACCTCAGGGTGAGCTCTTGAACCAACGATCCCGCGACTCTACGCCGCACCGCGCCCGGTTCGATCCCGCGTCGCTGCACGAGCTGCCAGAGCCCGTTCAGCGATACCTCAGAGGAAGCATAGACAACTCAACGGTGGTACAGTTGTGGACATGCCCAAGTCGGCGTCCATTCCTCACCCCCTTCCGGAGGCGCTCGTCGAGCTCATCGCGCAGCGCTTCCGGATCATCGGCGAGCCCATGCGCATCCGCCTGCTCGACGCGCTGCGCGACGGGCCGCTGACCATCAACGAGCTCAGTGAGGCGCTGGGCGCCGGCCAGCAGAACGTCTCCAAGCACGTCGGCGTGCTCGCTCAGGCCGGCATCGTCGGCCGCGAGAAGGACGGCAACCGCGTCCGCTGTTCCGTCGCCGACGAGACCATCTTCGAGCTGTGCGAGCTCGTCTGCGGCGGCCTGCGCTCGCAGGTGGCCGAACTCGATCAGTTGCTCGGCACCTCTCCCACCTCTCCCACCTCCTAGTCAGGAGCACGCCAATGTCTTCCCCGCATGCCTATGGACCCGTCGGCCGTCTCGGCCGCTGGACCGCCACGCATTTCAAGGCCGTCGCGATCGCGTGGGTCGTCGTCGCCGTCGGCCTCGGCGTCCTCGCGCCGCGCGTCGAGACCGCTCTCTCGGGCGCGGGCTGGGAGGCCACCGGCTCCGAGTCGCTGAAGGTCCGCGAGACCCTCGACCGCGATTTCGGCGGGCTGTCGTCGTCGGCGCTGATGGTGGTCGTGCACTCGAGCGACAAGACCGCCACCGATCCGGCCTTCAAGGCCGTTGTCACGAGGGCTCAGCACACGCTGGCCTTCGACAAGCGCGTGACGCAGGTCGTCGCGCCGCGGCCCGGGCAGTCGATCTCCCGCGACGGGCACACCGCCGTCATCCAGGCCGGCGCCGCCGCCAGCTCGAACGAGATGGTGCGCGCCGCCGACGACCTCAAGGACAAGCTGCATCGACTGGAGGGCGACGGCGTGCAGGTCTCGTTGACGGGCGCGTCGGGGATGTGGTCGGACTTCAATGAGGCCAACCGCTCGGCGATGCTGAAGTCCGAGGTCATCTCCTGGCCGGTGACAATGGGCATCCTGCTGCTCGCGTTCGGGTCACTGGTCGCCGCCGGCCTGCCGCTGATGCTGACCATCCTCGGCCTGGTCGCGTCTGCCGGGTCGCTCTACCTCGGTACGCAGCTGTTCGACATCTCCATCTGGGCGATGAACTTCGCGCTGATGTTCGCGCTCGCGCTGGGCATCGACTACGCCCTGTTCATCGTGATGCGCTTCCGCGGCGCGTTCTTCGGCAGCAAACTGTCCGCCGAGGACGCCGTGGCGGAGACGATGGACACCGCCGGCAAGGCCGTCCTGTTCAGCGGCGTGACCGTGCTCATCTCCCTGAGTGCGGTGCTGCTCGTCCCGTCGCCCGCGTTCCGGTCGATGGCGGTGGGCATCATGCTGTCGGTCGTCTTCATCCTCACGGCGACACTGACGCTGCTGCCCGCCGTGCTCGCGAAACTCGGCCCGCGCGTCGACAAGCTCTCGCTGCCGTGGGCGCACTCGGGCGAGCACCGTTCGGCGCGGTTCGCCGCCTGGGCGGAGCGCCTGTGGCGCCGGCCCGTCGCCTTCGGTGCGCTGTCGCTCATCATCCTGCTGGTGCTCGCCATCCCGGTGCTCGGCCTGAAGACCGGCATGCCGTCCATCAAGGTCGTGCCTGAGGGCGACGGCTCCCGCACGGCGTACACGCAGGTCCAGGATGCGTTCGGCACGGGCGCCCCTGGTGCGCTGCAGGTCGTCGCGCCCAAGGACGCCGCCCAACGGGTCGAAGCGGTGGCGAAGGCCGACGCCGGTGTCGCGCAGGTCGCGCCCGCGATGCTCGGTAGCGACGGCGACGTGATGGTCCAGGTCGTGCCCAAGGACGATCCGTCCAGCGCGGCCCTCGGCACCACCATCGACCGCCTCCGCTCCGACCTGCCCACCGCCGCGCTCGTCGGCGGCTCGGCGGCCGAGAACCACGACCTCGAAGCCGCGCTGGCGGGGAAGACCCCGCTGGTCATCGGCGTGGTCCTCGCGCTCGGCTTCCTGTTGCTGCTGGTGGCCCTGCAGGCACCGATCATCGCGGCGGTCGGCGTGGTCACGAACCTGCTCGCCGTCGGCGCCGCGTTCGGCGTCGCCCGGCTCATCTTCCAAGAGGGCCACCTGGCCGGACTGCTCGGGCTGGACCCGCAGGGCTTCCTGGACGCGTGGGCGCCCGTGTTCTTCTTCGCGATGGTCTTCGCCATCTCGATGGACTACACGGTCTTCCTGCTCTCGTCCGCCAAGGAGCACTGGGACCGCACCCAGGACCCGCGCGAGGCGATGGTCGCGGGCGTGGCGCACTCCGGTCGCGTCGTCTTCGCGGCGGCGGCGGTGATGGTCGCCGTGTTCTTCACGTTCGCCCTGTCCGGTCCGCTGCCGCCCAAGGAGATGGGCGTGATCCTGGGCGTCGCCGTCCTGCTCGACGCCGCCCTCGTCCGCCTCCTGCTCGTGCCGGTCGCGCTTCGGTTGCTGGGCAAGTGGGCATGGTGGTTGCCCAAGCCGCTCGATCGGATCCTGCCCGACGTCCGCTTCGGTCACGCCTCATGACCGTGGGCCTCGACGGCCGCACCGACCACTCCAACGGAAGGACCGCATGATTTTCCGGCAGCTCACCCATGACGACCTTGGCTGTGCCAGTTACCTCATCGGCGACGAGAACGACGGCGTCGCCGCGGTCGTGGACCCCAAGCTCGACATCGACGAGTACCTGCGGCTCGCGCGCTACCTCGGCGTGCGCATCGAGCACGTGCTGGAGACCCACAACCACGCCGACCACGTCTCCGGCCACGGCCGCCTCGTCGCCGCCACCGGCGCGACCGTCCACATCCACCGCGATGCCGACCCGGAGTACGACCACGAGCCGTTCGACGACGGCTGGGAGCTCGCGCTCGGGGCTGTCACCGTGCGCGCGCTGCACACCCCGGGCCATCGCCCCGAGCACACCGCGTTCGCGCTCATCGACACCGCGCGCTCCGACGAGCCGTGGGCGGTCCTGACCGGCGACACGCTGTTCGTCGGTGACATCGCTCGCCCCGACCTCGCCGTCGACAAGGAGGAGGGGGCCCGCGGCATCTTCCACTCGCTCAACGACAAGCTCATGAGCCTGCCCGACACCGTCGAGGTGTGGCCGGGGCATCTCGGCGGTTCGCTGTGCGGCGGGCCAGGGATGGACCTCAAGGTCGCCACGACCGTCGGCTTCGAGCGGGTCAACCAGGAGCTGTTGCAGATCACCGACGAGGACCAGTTCGTCGAGAAGACGATCTCGACGCTGGGCCCCCAGCCGCCGAACTTCGAGAACATCGTCGCGCTCAACCGCGGCCCCCTGGTCAAGGAGAGTGTCGACGCACACCCCCTCAGCCCCCGCCAGGTCGAGCACGCCCAGCGCGACGGGGCGCTCGTCGTGGACGTCCGCACCGAGCTGCAGTTCGACGAGGCGCACATCCCGGGCGCGTTGAGCATCACCGCGCGCCGCGCCGGCTTCGGCTCCAAGCTCGCGTGGCTCGCCAAGCCCGAGCAGCCCATCGTCCTCGTCGGGCGCGACGACGAGGACGCCCTCGAAGCTGCAGCGCTCGCCGCCGCCGTCGGGCTGCGCAACATGGGCGGTTACCTCGCCGGCGGAATGACCTCCTGGCGCGAGGACAAGCTCGACGTCGAGCGCGTCGAGCGGATGACCGTCTCCGAGGTCCACGAGCTCTGGGCCGACGAGGCGCGCCGCCCGCAGATCCTCGACGTACGCGAGAACGGCGAGTGGGAGGCCGGCCACATCCCCGGCTCCATCCACAAGCCGTACCACGACATCGAGGACGTTCCCGACGGGATCGATCCCGCCCAGCCGGTCGCCGTGATGTGCGGCTCCGGTCAGCGTGCCGCCGTCGCCGCCAGCCTCCTGCAGCAGCACGGCGCCAAGCAGGTCATCCACGTCGTCGAAGGCGGCGTGCCGAAGTGGAAGCGCGAGGGCTGGCCCACCGAGCAGCCCGAGACGTAGAGGCCCGTGCTGCTGCTGGCCATCCCGTTCGGGCTTGCCATCGGGCTGGCCGTGGGCACCCTCGGCGGCGGCGGGTCCGTGCTCGCCGTCCCCGTCCTGGTCTACGTCCTCGACCAGTCCGTCCCCGAGGCCACGACGGCATCGCTGGTGGTCGTCGCCGCCGGCGCGGTTGCCGGCGGCCTCAGCCACGCCCGTGCCGGACGGGTCTGCTGGCGTCACGCGGCGTCCTTCACCCTCGCCGCCCTGCCCGGCGTCGCCCTCGGCACCCTCGCCGCCGAGGCGGTCAGCGGCGAGCTCCTTCTGGCCGGGTTCGCACTGGTGATGCTCGCCGCCGCGCACGCCACCTGGCGCAAAGCCGACGACCAGGAACCCGACGCGGACGGCGCCTGGGAGAGCGGCGGCGCCTGCCCGCCCCTCCGGCTCCCGCGCGACCTCGTCGCCGGCGCCACCGTCGGTCTCGTCACCGGCTTCTTCGGCGTCGGCGGCGGCTTCCTCATCGTCCCCACGCTGGCCATCGCCCTCGCGTTCACCATGCGCACGGCGATCGGCACGTCGCTGGTCATCATCACCGCCACCTCGCTCCTCGGGCTCGCCGCGCACCTCGTGGCGGGACGCTCGCTCGACGTCGGCCTGACGGCGACCATGACCGCCGCGTGCGTCGCCGGCGCCCTCGCCGGCGCGGCCCTCGCCGGCCGCATTCCCCAACGCCGACTCGGCCGCGGCTTCGCGCTGCTGGTGGTGGCGGTCGCCGCCTACCTGCTTGCCTCCGTGACCCTCCTCGGCGGCCCGCCCGGCGCGAGCTGAGACCGGTCGTTCGCGGTCCGGCTGCTGTGCGCTCAGAGGCGGCGCAGCTTCTCCGGGTTCCGGACCGCGTCGATCCGCGTGATGCGACCGTCGCTGACGACGAGCGAGAGCGCGGCGCGATCGCCGTCGCGGCTCGGGAGCAGCAGCCCCAGCCGCCCGTTGAGCTCGACCTCGATCGGTGGGTGCGTCACCCTGCGGCTGAGCGCTGCCCACGCCCGCGCGACCCGCGCTCCGCCGCGGAGCGGCTTGCGCGAGGCGATGGCGTGACCGCCGCCGTCCGACGTCCACACGACGTCCGGGTCGAGCACCGCGACGAGGCCCTCGAGATCGCCGTCGGAGACGGCCTGCGCGAAAGCACGCACGGCCCGGTCGTGCTCGTCGGGCGAGGCCGCGAAGCGCGGGCCCTCGCGCTTGACGTGCCGGCGGGCGCGCGACGCGAGCTGCCGCACCGCCTCCGGGGACCGGCCGACCACCTCGGCGACGTCGCCGAACGGCACATCGAAGACCTCGTGCAGCACGAACGCGGTGCGCTCCGCGGGCGACAGCTGCTCGAGCACGGTCAACAGGGCGTAGCTGACGGATTCGTCGAGCGTCACGCGGTCGGCCGGGTCCTCCGAGACGAGTGGCTCGGGGAGCCACGGACCGACGTAGGTCTCGCGGCGGGCGCGAGCGGAGCGCAGGCGATCGAGGGCCAGCCGCGCGACCACCGTGGTCAGCCAGGCGTCGAGGTTCTCGATGGCGCCGGCGTCGGCGCGCTCGAGGCGAAGCCACGCCTCCTGCACGACGTCCTCCGCCTCACCGACGTCCCCCAGCTCGCTGTAGGCGAGCCGCAGCAGCCGCGGGCGTGCCTCCGCGAAGCGCTCGGTGACGGTCATGCGGCCACCCAGGCGTCGGTGCCCGCGCGCACGCGCGGCGACCAGCCGCTCGCCTCGCGCAGCCGGTGGCTCGACACGCGCTGCGAGCGCGCCAGCGGCCCGCCCCGCGTTGGCTGGGCACGCAGCGCGCCGACCCCGGCGGCGGCGGCCAGCGCGGCATCGATCTCGGCGTTGGTCGACGGCTCGGTGTCGGCGACGTTGTACGTCCCGGGGGGGACGTGCAGCGCCGCGGTGATCGCGGTTGCCGCGTCGTCGAGCCAGAGCGTCGGGCGGAAGGCCCCGGGCGGTCCGGCCGCGAGCGAGACCCCGCCGCGGGCGGCCTCCAGCGCCGCCCGGGTCGACTCGCTGTCGGGGCCGTGGAACAGCCCGAAGCGCAGCACGACCGTGTCGCCGTCGAACAGCTCGCGCGCGTTGCGCTCAGCCGTCAGCGCGGTGGTCGTCACCCCGCCGCCGGTGACGGGCGCATCTTCCTCCAGCCACGCGTCGCCGCCATCGGCGTACACGAAGGCGATCGACTCCTGCACGAGGCGCCGCACGCCGGCGGCCCGGGCCGCGCGCGCGATCGCCGCCGACGCCTCGGTGCGCAGCCGGTCGTTCTCCTCCCACGCGGACGGGTCCGGCATGCGGTCGGGGCTCGGGATGTGGGTCAGGAGGTTGACGACCGCGTCGGCCCCGTCGAACGCGCGGCGCAGCGAGGCCTCGTCGAACACGTCGGCCTCGACGGCACGCGCGCCGAGGCGCTCGAGCCGTTCGCGTCCTCGCGCGGAGCGCGTCACGCCCGTGACGCGATGGCCGGCGGCCAGCAACTCCCGAACGGCGCGCCGGCCGAGGACGCCGGTGGATCCGGTGATCACGATCTCGTTCATGCCTGACTGACGACGTAGCTCACCACAGCGTGACATGGCGATGTCACATCCGACGACTCCGTCTCGTCATTGGGGCATACGAACGGAAAGGAGCAGTCATGAAGGTCTTCCTGGCCGGCGCCACCGGGGTGCTCGGTCGAGCACTCGTCCCGCAACTGGTGGCTCGGGGCCACGAGGTCGTCGGCATGACCAGGACCGCGTCCAAGCAAGAGCTGGTGCGCGGCCTGGGTGCCCGCCCGGTGGTGGCCGACGCGCTGGATCCCGATGCGGTCGCCCGGGCGGTGGCGGCCGCCGAACCGGAGGTCATCGTGCACGAGCTCACGGCGCTGTCGGGACCCATGAGCGTGCGCGACGCGCGGCGTCCCGATCGCTCCTCGGCGGCGATCATGACCAACCGCCTGCGTACGGAGGCGACCGACCACCTCCTGGCCGCCGGGCGCGCCGCCGGGGCCCGGCGCGTCGTTGCGCAGAGCTTCGGCGCCTTCCGGTTCGACCGCGCGGGCGGACCGGTGCGGACGGAGGCCGACGCCCTCGATCCCACCGCCACGCCGCCGGCGCTGCGCAGCATCCAGGAGGGCTATCTGTACCTCGAACGCGCGGTCACGGCGATCGACTGGGGCGAGGGGATCGCGTTGCGCTACGGCGCCTTCTACGGCCCGGGGACCTCGATCAGCCTGACCCCCGACGCGCAGATGGCGGCGCCGATCCGCAAGCGTCAGCTCCCGATCGTCGGAGACGGCGGCGGCGTCTCCTCATACGTCCACATCGACGACGCCGCCGCGGCGACCGCGATCGCCGTCGAGCGTGGCCGGCCGGGCGTCTACTACGTCGTCGACGACGAGCCCGCGCCCGTGCGGGAATGGCTGCCGGCGCTGGCGAGCGCGCTGGACGCCGGGCCGCCCCGGCACCTCCCGCGCTGGCTCGGCCGCCTCGTGGCGGGGACGGCCGCGGCGACGATGATGACCGAGGCACGCGGAGCGTCCAACGAGAAGGCCAGGCGCGAGCTCGGCTGGCAGCCCCGCTACGCGAGCTGGCGGCAGGGGTTCGTCCAGGGGCTCGGCTGAGCGACCGCGGGCTAACCCGCAGCGGCTCGTAGCGCGTCGTCCACCGCGGCGGGCGCGAGCAGGTGCTCGATGACCATGTTGGCCGCGCCCGTCACGCCGGCGCGGTCACCGAGCTGGCTCGGGACGATGCGCAGGTCGCGGGTGGCGAGGGGCAGCGAGCGCTGGAAGACGATCTCGCGGACCCCGGCGAGGAGGTGCTCGTGGATGTCGCCGAGGTCTCCGCCGATGACGACGACGCCGGGGTTGAAGAAGTTCACGCACCCCGCGAGGACCTCGCCCAGCGAGCGGCCGGCGGTGCGGACGAGCTGGACGGCGTCGGCGTTGCCTTCGCGAACCAGGCGGACGACGTCGCGGCTGCGCGTCGCCCCATGCCCGGCGGCCGTGAGCTGCTGGGCCAGCGCCCGCCCGCCCGCGACGGCCTCGAGGCAGCCGGTGTTGCCGCACCGGCAGATCACGTCCTCGTTGTCGTCGACCTTGATGTGGCCGATGTCGCCGGCGGCGCCGACCGCCCCGCGGTGGATGCCGCCGCCCGCGACGATGCCGCAGCCGATGCCGGTGCCGACCTTGACGTACAACAGGTGCTCGGCCTCGCGCCAGTGGGCGGCGTGCTCGCCGAGGGCCATGATGTTCACGTCGTTGTCGACGAGCACCGGAGGGGCGTGAGGGAAGCGCCGATCGAACCAGCTCGGGATCGAGAAGCCGTCCCAGCCGGGCATGATCGGCGGGTTGACCGGCTGACCGGACCCGAACGCGACGGGCCCGGGGACACCGACCCCGATGCCACGCACGTCCCCGAGCTCCCGACCGGCCTCGCCCAACATCGCGAGGAAGCGCTCGTGGACCAGCCCGAGCAGCGCCTCCGGGCCGTCGGCGATGTCGGCCTCGAACGCGGTCTCGGCCTCCGGGGCGCCGACGAGGTCGTGCAGCCCGAGCCGGGAGTGGGTGGCCCCCAGATCGGCGGTCAGGACGACCCCGGCGCTGTGGCTGAACGCGAGCCGGGTGGGACGCCGCCCGCCGGTGGAGTGGCTGTCCCCGGCTTCGTGGACGAGGCCGGCGGCGACGAGCGCGTCGACGCGCTGGCTGACCGTGGAGCGCGCCAGCCCGGTCTCCAGCACCAGCTGGGCGCGAGTGGTGGCGTGGCCGTTGCGGATCAGCTTGAGGACGGCTCCGGCGCCGCCCATGGCCCCTCGGTTCGGCGCGGAGTCGGTGGCGGCCACTGCGTCGAGTAAAGCACGACTTCAACCGTGAGTCGAGCGACTTCTAACAACAATCGCAAAACTTATGCTTGACAACCGACAGAAGTCTGCGTAGGTTCCGCAATCGAGATGAAAGGAAGGGTTGCCATCCTCGGCACCGGGTTCATCGGTGCCGTCCACGCCCAGGCCGTGCGGGTCGCCGGCGGCGAGGTCGTCGGCGTGCTCGCTTCGAGTCCCGCCCGCTCGCAGGCCGCCGCCCAGCGCCTGCGCGCCCGCCGCGCTTACGACAGCGCCGAGCAGGCGCTCGCCGACCCCGACGTCGACGTCGTCAGCATCTGCACGCCGAACCACCTGCACGCCGAGCTGGCCGCTGCCGCGCTCGAGGCCGGCAAGCACGTCGTCTGCGAGAAGCCGCTGGCCACCAGCGTCGACGACGCCCAGCGCCTGGTCGCCGCGGCCACGCCGTCCTCCGCGGTGCCGTTCGCGTACCGCTACTACCCCACCGTGCGCGAGGCCCGTGCCCGGATCGCCTCGGGTGAGAGCGGCGCCGTGCACCTCATCCACGGCACCTACCTGCAGGACTGGCTGCTGAGCCCCGACGACGACAACTGGCGCGTCGAGGCCGACCTCGGCGGCGCCTCGCGCGCCTTCGCCGACATCGGCTCGCACTGGTGCGACCTCGCCGAGTTCGTCACCGGCCAGCGCATCACCCGGCTCTCCGCCCGCACGCACACCGCCATCGCCGAGCGCACCCATCAGGAGCACCGCGAGGCGTTCGCGCGCGGCAGCGGCGACGGCGAGCGCCGGGCGGTGAGCACCGAGGACGCCGTGCTCGTGCAGTTCGAGACCGACGGCGGCGCAATCGGCTCGGCCGTCATCTCCCAGGTCTCCGCGGGCCGCAAGAACCGCCTGTGGCTGGAGGTCGACGCCGCCGAGCAGTCGCTCGTCTTCAGCCAGGAGGACGCCGAGCAACTGTGGCTCGGCCGCCGCGACGAGTCGGTGACGATCCGCCGCGATCCGGCGCTGCTCGCTCCGAGCGCGGCGCGCCTTGCCGTCGTGCCGGCCGGCCACCCGCAGGGCTACCAGGACTGCTTCAACCTCTTCGTCGAGGACGTCTTCACCGCCGCGCGCACCGGCGAGAAGCCCGACGGCCTCCCTACCTTCGACGACGGCCTGCGCGCCGTCCGGCTCACCGACGCCGTCCTCACGTCCGCCCGCGAGGAGCGCTGGGTCGAGGTCGCGACCGCGGAGCTGCCGGCATGAAGCTCGGCTTCCTGACCGCCTCCATGCCCGAGCGCTCGCTCGAGGACATCGCCGCGTTCGCCGCCGCCGAGGGGTTCGAGACGCTCGAGCTCGCCGCTTGGCCCGGCGAGGGGAACCGCCCCTTCGTCGCCAGCCATCTGACCCCGGACGCCGGCGAGATCCTGGCCGAGCACGGTCTCGGCGTCTCCGCGCTCGCCTACTACGACAACAACCTGATCGCCGCCCCCGCCGAGCGCGACGCGATCCACGCCCACCTGCGCACGGTGATCGACGCCGGCGCCGAGCTCGGCTGCCCAGTCGGGACGTTCATCGGCCGCGACCCGGCCAAGTCCGTCGCCGAGAACCTCAGCGAGGCCGAGCGGGTCTTCCCCGCGCTGATCGACTACGCCGGCGAGCGCGGCGTGCAGCTGATGATCGAGAACTGCGTGATGGAGGGCTGGCACCCCGACGGCCATCCCGGAAACCTCGCCTACTCGCCCGAGCTGTGGGAGTGGATGTTCGACCTCGGGCTGTACCTGAACTTCGACCCGTCGCACCTGCTGTGGCTCGGCATCGACCCCATCGTGGCGCTGCGGCCCTACGTCGACCGCGTCGTCCACGCTCACGCCAAGGACGCCGAGACGTTCCCGGACCGGCGCAACCGCTACGGCTTCTTCGGCCGCACCTCCACCCGCGAGACCGACCCGTGGGACATGGGCTGGTGGCGGTACCGCATCCCCAGCCTCGGCCAGGTCGACTTCCGCGGCTACGTCGACGCGCTCTACGAGGGCGGCTTCGAGGGCGTGCTCAGCGTCGAGCACGAGGACCCGGTCTGGGGCGGATCGCCCGAGAAGGTCGACCAGGGCCTGCGCATCGCCTACCGCCATCTGCGACCCCTCGTCGTCGGATGAGCGCGATCCTCGAGGTCCGCGGACTGGTCAAGGAGTACCCCGGCGTGAAGGCGCTGCAGGGCGTCGACCTCGATGTGCGCGCGGGCGAGGTGCACTGCCTGCTCGGCCCCAACGGCGCCGGCAAGTCGACGCTGATCAAGTGCGTGTCGGGCGCGGTCGAGCCGACCAGCGGTGAGATCCTCTTCGACGGCGAGCCGCTGCCCGCCGGTGACCCCGCCGGCTCGCTGAACCGCGGCGTGGCAACCATCTACCAGGAGCTCGACCTCGTCGAGGACCTGTCTGTCGCCGACAGCATCTTCCTCGGCCGCGAGCCCCGCCGCGGGCCCCTGCTGGATCGCGACAAGATGGGCCGCGACGCGAGCGCGCTGCTCGAGCGCCTCGGCCACACCGGCATTCCCCCGCGGGCGAAGGTGAAGGCCTTGCGGCCGGCCGCGCAGCAGGTCGTCTCCATCGCCCGGGCGATCTCCGGCGACATCAGGCTGCTGATCATGGACGAGCCGTCCGCGATCCTCGACGACGAGGAGATCGAGACGCTGTTCGGCGTCGTCCGGCGGCTCACCGGCGAGGGCGTCGGCGTCGTCTACATCTCCCACCGCCTCGACGAGATCCGCCGCATCGGCAGCCGGGTGACGGTGCTCGCCGACGGCCGCACCACCGCCACCGGCATCCCGGCGGACACGCCGACGGACGAGCTCGTGTCGCTGATGATCGGCGGCCGCCGCGTCGAGCAGCTCTACCCCGAGCGCCCGCAGGCGTCGGGCGAGGTCATGCTCGAAGCGCGCGGCCTGCGCCGCCTGCCGGCCGTGCGCGGCGTCAGCCTCGAGGTGCGCGCCGGCGAGATCCTCGGGCTCGGCGGGCTGATCGGGTCAGGCCGGAGCGAGCTGCTCAACCTCATCTACGGAATCGACACGCCCGATGAGGGCGAGACCCTCGTCGCGGGCACCAGGCTCCCGCCGGGCAGTCCGACCAAGGCGATCGCCGCCGGCCTCGGCTACGCGCCCGAGGACCGCAAGTCCCAGGGCCTGGTGCTCGACTGGAGCCTGGCCAAGAACGCCAGCCTGGCCGACCTCGGGCGCTTCAGCCGCCGCGGCCTGCTCGACATCCGCGCCGAGAAGACAGCGGTCCGCGACCAGCTGCGGGCGCTCAACACCGTCCCCGACGACGTCAACCGCGCTGCGCGCCTGCTCTCCGGCGGCAACCAGCAGAAGGTCGTGCTCGCCCGCTGGCTGCTGCGCGAGTGCCGTGTGCTGCTGCTCGACGAGCCGACCCGCGGCGTCGACATCCCGACCAAGGCGGAGATCTACCGCCTGATCGCCGACCTGGCCAGGTCCGGCCTGGCCGTCCTGGTCGTGTCCTCCGAGCTGGAGGAGCTCGTCGGCATCTGCTCGCGCATCCTCGTCATGCGCCAGGGCGAGATCGTCGCCGAGGTGGACGGCGCGGCGGCCTCCGAGAAGGAGCTGCTCCGCCATGCCGTCGCCCCCATCGAAGCCCCCGTCCTGACCGAGGAGATCGCGTGACCGCCGAAGCCGCCACCGCCGGACCTCGCTCCCGCCTGCGCGGGATCGAGCTCCAGGAGTACGCCCTGGGTGGCGTCGTCGTCCTCCTGTTCGTGACCGGCGCCATCCTCAAGCCGGACTCGTTCCCGACCTGGGACAACGTCCGCAACATGCTCACCCAGGCGAGCGTCATCGGCGTGCTCGCCATCGGGATGACCTTCGTCATCGCCACGTCGGGCATCGACCTCTCCGTCGGGTCGATGGTCGCGGCGGCGGGCGTGTTCGGCGGCATCCTCGTCGACCCCGAGGGCTCGAGCCTGGTCTTCATCGTCGGCGCGCTGGGCTTCGCGACCCTGCTCGGCACGATCAACGCCACCGCCGTCTCCTACGGCCGGGTCGTCCCCTTCATCGCGACGCTGGCGATGTTCTCGGTGGCCAGGGGGTTGGCGCTGCTGCTCAACGACAAGCTGCCCGTCAGCCTGCTCGACCTCAACGGGGGCTCGTTCGGCGACCCGTCGCCGTTCAGCCTGCTCTGGTTCGGTACCGGCCGCCTGCTCGGGATCCCGGTCTCCGTCTACGTCTTCATCCTGATCGCCGTCGCCGGCTGGGTCCTGCTCAACCGCACCCGCTACGGCCGCTACGTCGTCGCCGTCGGCGGCAACCGGGAGGCGGCGCGCATCGCCGGCGTCCCCGTCCGCAAGGTCATCTTCAGCGTCTACATGCTGTCCGGCCTGCTCGCCGGCGTCGCCACGATCCTGCTGTGTGCGCGCCTCGGCAGCGCCTCGCCCGTCAGCGGCAACCTCTACGAGCTCGACGCGATCGGCGCCGTCGTCATCGGCGGCACCAGCCTCGCCGGCGGGCGCGCCACGATCGTCGGGACCTTCCTCGGGGTCCTGACCTTCGCCCTCATCTTCAGCCTCATGACCCAGCTCAACCTCTCCACGGAGGTCCAGCAGGTCACCAAGGGAGCCATCGTGCTCGGCGCGGTGCTGCTCCAGAGGCCGGAAGCGCGGTACTAGATGCACCATCACCCACCAAGGAGGAGGACCCCTCAGATGTCGCTCAAGCGACTCATCACCTCGATCGCCGCGGCGGCGCTGCTGACCTTCGTGCTCGCTGCCTGCGGCGGCGAAGGGAAGACCAAGACCGTGACGGTCCAGTCCACGAGCGCAGGCGGCTCGGAGGACACGGCGAGCTCCGGCAAGACGGTGAAGATCGTCGCCAGCGTCCCGCCCACCGATCATGGCTGGCTCGGCGCGATCTCCAAGAACGCCAAGAAGGCCGCGGCCGAGTACCCCAACGTCGACTTCAAGCTGCTCGAGGCCGCCGACGCCGACTCGCAGGCCCAGCAGATCGAGCAGGTCATCTCCGAGAAGCCCGACGCGCTCGTGGTGCTGCCGCAGGACGGCGAGGCACTGACCCCGGTCGCGCAGAAGGCCGAGGAGGCCGGCATCCCGGTCGTCAACATCGACCGCCTGTTCACGACGCCCGACGCGGCCACCGCGACGGTCCTCGGCGACAACTACCAGATCGGCGTCCTCGCGGCCGACTACATCGCCGACGAGCTCAGCTGCAAGGGCAACGTCGTCGAGATCCAGGGCCTGGCCGGCATCTCGGTCACCGAGGAGCGCTCCAAGGGCTTCAAGGAGGAGCTGGGGAAGAAGTGCCCGGACGGGGGCGTCGAGATCGTCGCCCAGCAGCCCGGTGACTTCAACCCCGACACCGGCCTGAAGGTCATGGAGAACATCCTCCAGTCCGAGAAGTCGATCGACGCCGTGTACACGCACGACGACGACATGGCGCAGGGCGTCGTCCAGGCGATCCGCAACGCGGGCCGCGACAAGGACATGTTCCTGACGGGCGTCGGCGGTTCCGAGGACGCGATGAAGCAGATCGAGGCGGGCGGCCTGTACCGCGCGACCTTCCTCTACAACCCGAGCATGGCCGCGACCGCGGTCAACATGGCTCGGCTCATCGCGCTCGGCGAGGGCTTCTCCGAGCTCTCCCCGCCCGAGGTCCCGCGGCAGATGATCGTGCCTGCCGCCGTTGTCACCAAGGACAACGTCGCGGACTACATGAAGTACGCCTTCAACTAGGACGCGTGATCGCGACGGGCGCCGGGTGATCCCGGCGCCCGGCCGGTCGTCGAGCGCGAGCGGGTCGCGGCCGCCGCGCCGCGGCTACAGCTGCTCGAGCACGTCGAACGACCAGAGCTCGCTGGCCGTCCCGACCGGGCCCTCCGCCCGGTGCTGGGCGTGGCCCGCGGCGAAGTCGGGGCCGGACACCCACGCCTGGAAGTCCTCCTCGGATCGCCACGTGGTCACGACCAGGCAGACCTCGCGGTCGTCGTTGGGCCGCAGCAGCTGGAAGGACTCGAAGCCCTCGGACTGCTCGACCCGCCCGGCGCGCGCGGCGAAGCGGCGCTCGAAGTCGTCGAAGCGCTCGCGCGGAACCGTGATCGCGTTGATCTTGACGACGCTCATCCCGGGGACCCTACCCGCGAGCAAGATTTGGAATTGATCCAGATCTGATATGACTGGGGGTGTGCCGGAGACCACCGATCTCGAGCGCCTGTTGCGCGACGCATCACTGCACGTGACGCGTCCGCGGATGGCGGTCCTGGCGGCGGTGCACGACCACCCGCACGCGGACACCGCGTCGCTGGTGGCCGCGGTCCGCAGCCGGCTCGGGGAGGTGTCGGTCCAGGCCGTCTACGACGGGCTGCGCGCGCTCACCGACGCGGGCCTGGTCCGGCGGATCGACCCGCCCGGCTCGGCCGCGCGCTACGAGTCCCGCACCGGCGACAACCACCATCACCTGGTGTGCCGCGAGTGCGGGACGATCGCGGACGTCGACTGCGCCGTCGGCGAAGCCCCGTGCCTGACCGCCGCCGAGAGCCACGGCTTCGTCATCGACGAGGCCGAGGTCGTCTACCGGGGCCTGTGCCCCGCCTGCGCATCCACCGCTGCAACGAACAACCCGGAGGAGTCCCATGCCTGAGCATCACGACAACCAGCCCGACGCCGTCGAAGGCTTCATGGACTCGGAGAACCCCACCTCGGGGTGCCCGGTGAACGGGCGCGCGCCGCATCCGACGCAGGGCGGCGGCAACCGGGGCTGGTGGCCCGACCGGCTCAACCTCAAGATCCTCGCCAAGAACCCCGACGTCGCCAACCCCTACGGGGGGGACTTCGACTACGCCGCCGCGTTCAGCGAGCTCGACCTGGCCGCCGTCAAGCAGGACATCGAGAACGTCCTCACGACCTCCCAGGACTGGTGGCCGGCGGACTTCGGTCACTACGGCCCGTTCATGATCCGCATGGCCTGGCACAGCGCCGGCACGTACCGCATCAGCGACGGCCGCGGCGGTGCCGGGGCCGGGCAGCAGCGCTTCGCCCCGCTCAACTCGTGGCCCGACAACGCCAACCTCGACAAGGCCCGCCGCCTGCTCTGGCCGGTCAAGCAGAAGTACGGGCGCAGCCTCTCGTGGGCGGACCTCATCGTTCTCACGGGCAACGTCGCGCTGGAGTCGATGGGCTGCCCGACGTTCGGCTTCGCCGGCGGCCGTGTCGACGTGTGGGAGCCCGACGAGGACGTCTACTGGGGCCCGGAGACCGAATGGGTCACCGACAAGCGTCACACGGGTGAGCGCGCGCTCGAGGAGCCGCTCGGCGCCACCGAGATGGGCCTCATCTACGTCAACCCCGAGGGCCCGAACGGCGAGCCCGACCCGGTCCGCGCCGCCGCCGACATCCGCGAGACGTTCAGCCGCATGGCCATGAACGACGTGGAGACCGCGGCGCTGATCGTCGGCGGTCACACGTTCGGCAAGACCCACGGCGCGGCCGACCCCGAGGAGTACATCGGCGCCGAGCCCGAGGGCGCGAGCATCGAGGAGCAGGGTCTGGGCTGGCGCAACAGCTACGGCACCGGCTCCGGCGCCGACACCATCACCAGCGGCATCGAGGTGACGTGGACCCAGCGTCCCATCGAGTGGAGCAATCTGTACCTCGAGAACCTGTACGGCTTCGAGTGGGAGCTGACCAAGAGCCCCGCCGGCGCGCACCAGTGGGAGCCCAAGGACGGCGGCGGAGCGGGCACCGTCCCCGGCCCGCAGGATCCGGAGAACGACCGCCGGCCCCCGACCATGCTCACCACCGACCTGTCGATGCGCATGGACCCGGCGTACGAGAAGATCACGCGCCGCTGGCTCGACCACCCGGAGGAGCTCCACGACGAGTTCACCCGCGCGTGGTTCAAGCTCACCCACCGCGACATGGGGCCCAAGCCGCGCTACCTCGGTCCCGAGGTGCCGGCGGAGGACCTCATCTGGCAGGACCCGGTGCCGGCGGGCACGCCGCTGAGCGCCGCGGACGCTGCCGCGCTCAAGCAGCGGATCCTCGACTCCGGCCTGTCGGTCGCCCAGCTCGTCAAGGCGGCGTGGGCGTCTGCCTCGACGTTCCGCGGCGGTGACAAGCGCGGCGGGGCCAACGGCGCCCGCGTCCGTCTCGCGCCCCAGAAGGACTGGGAGGTCAACGACCCGGCCGAGCTGGCGCAGACGCTGGCCCAGCTCGACGAGGTGCGCGGCGACGCGTCGCTCGCGGACGCCATCGTCCTCGGCGGCACCGCCGCGGTCGAGGCGGCGGCCCAGCAGGCCGGCGTGCAGATCGAGATCCCCGTCACCACGGGACGCGGCGACGCGACGGAGGAGCAGACGGACGCGGACTCCTTCGATCCGCTCGAGCCGTCGGCCGACGGCTTCCGCAACTACCTGCGCGGCGAGCACCGGCTGTCGGACGAGTACCTGCTGATCGACCGGGCCAACCTGTTGACGCTGACCGCGCCGGAGATGACCGTCCTCGTCGGCGGCCTGCGCGTGCTGGGCGCCAACGCGGGCGGCGCGGAGACCGGCGTGCTCACGACGACGCCGGGGACGCTCGACAACGCGTTCTTCCGCAACCTCCTCGACCCCGGCACCGCCTGGTCCGCGACGGCCGACGGCGCCTACGAGGGCCGCGACGCCGAGTCGGGTGACCTCAAGTGGGTCGGCAGCCGCGTGGACCTGGTGTTCGGCTCGAACTCCGAGCTGCGCGCACTGGCCGAGGTGTACGCCAGCGACGACGCGCGCGAGCAGTTCGTCCACGACTTCGCCGCGGCCTGGGCGAAGGTCATGGACCTCGATCGCTTCGACGCGTAAACGGGTGAACTTCCATGGGTCGGGTACGCCCGACCCATGGGAGAGGTGAGGCTGGCAGACCTGCTGCGCGATCACGCGCGGGTCCGCGCGGATGAGACCGCGCTCGTCTTGCCCGACGACAAGTGGGGCGAGGCGGTGACGGCGGTCGTCGTGGCCGAGGGCGACCTCGACGAGGACGCGCTGGTCGCGCACGTCCGCGAGCGGCTGGCGAGGTACAAGGTGCCGCGCCGCATCCACCAGTTCGACGAGCTGCCCAAGACACCGACCGGCAAGGTCCTCAAGCGCGAGCTCCGCGACGAGCTGAGCGGCTGATGGGCGGCGTCGCCGGGACCGAGCTGCTGGCCGCGCTGCTCGACGGGCTCGAGACGGCGCTCACGGAACTCGAGTAGCTACAGCTTCTTCCGCGTGGCCCGCTTCGCGCCGGTCACCCGGACCCGCGCGGTGGTCCGGCGCGCCGTGCGCTCGAGCGGGACGGTCACGGTGGTCGCGCGGATGCCGTAGGGGAAGCGGAAGCGCGCGCCGCCGAGCTTGGCGCCGGCCTTCGTGCGCAGGCGCACGCGCCCGCCGCAGGCGACGGTCAGCGGGCCGCGGCGACGCAGCCGCAGGGTCACGCGCCCGACGCTGGAACGGACGCGGGCGACGCACGCCTGCGCGGCGGTGGCGCGACCGCCGCCGCAGTGCGCCGGGGTGGCGCCGGGGCGCGGGGCGTCGCGAGCGCACAACGTCTGCTCGAGTGCCGCCGGCTTGGCAGGCATGAGGCCGTCGGCCCCCATGTCGAGCATCTCGTTGTAGACGCGCTCGGACTCCTCCTGCCCGCTGAACCAGACGTGCACGGCGTAGCCGGCCTCGTGCGCGCGGCGCACGAAGTCCGGAGTCATGATCGTGAGCCCGCCGAACGACGGCGGGACCTGCAGCGCGACGGTCCCCGCTGGCGCGATGCCGGTGGCCATGAACTGCGCGACGCCCGCGATGCCGGGAGCGACCGGCACCTCGGGCATGGCGGCGTGAAAGCGGTCCACCGCGGTCTGCTGGAAGGAGACGACGATCAGGTGCTGATGGGGGACGCGCTCGAGCAGCGCGACGAGCAGGTCGGCGTTGCGGTTGAACGACTCGGGGTCGGTGTCGCTCTTGCCCTTGATCTCGACGTTGATCGGGACGTCCGGGAAGGCGCGCAGCACCTCCTCGAGCGACGGGATGCGGAAGTCCTCGGCCGTGTAGCCGAGCGGCGGCGGCTTGGCGCCGGTGCGCACGCCGCGCAGCGGGTACGCCTCGGCGGGCTCGCCGCTGACGGTGCCGCGGCCGGGGATGAACTGATGCGCGGCGTCGAGGGCCTGGACCTCGGCGAGGGTCATGTCGTAGGTCGAGCGGTCCTCGCCCGTGGTGCGCAGGACGCTCGCGTCGTGCAGCGCCACCAGGTGGCCGTCCCTGGTCGGCTGCACGTCGAGCTCGATGCTGTCCGCGCCCAGCGCCAGCGACTCCCGGTAGGCGTACATCGTGTTCGAGGGGTACTCGTCCTCGCCGCCCTGGTGCGTCATGTTCAGCACCCGCTGCGATAGGTACGGGTTGTCCGCCGCCAACGCGGTCGACGGGGTCAGCAGGATCAGGAGGAGCAGCGCGAGGATCGGCACGGCGCACACGATCGCACGTCCGCCTTCGAGATCCATGCACCGGTGCGGAGGTGCTCCCCGCGGGTGGTGTCGTCGCGATGGCGTCGAGCTCCGCGCGCGCCACCGTCACCACGTGCTCGGCGAAGGCCCGCACGGGTGCGGGCAGGCTCATGCCAGCGCGGCGGTCGCGAGGCCGGCGATCAGGCCGGGCAGCACGTCGAAGGCGTAGGGAGCGAACACGCACTCGCCGGGCTGGTGGAAGTCGCGGCCCCACGGTCCCGCGTTGACCCACGGGAAGTCCCCGCCGTCGGCGAGGAACGAGATGTCGGACGGGTTGGGGTAGGCACCGGCGAGGCGCGCACCGGCCGCCGCGGCGACGGGGGCCAGGCGCTCGCGCAGCGCGCGGTCGGTCCACGGGACGGGGCGGTAGCGGACCGAGCCGAGCCCGATGACGGCGCCCGGTCCGACGAGGTCACCGGCCGCGGCGGTCAGCGTGGACGCGGCGAGGGCGATCGGGTCGGCGGTGGACGGCGGGACGTCGGCGTCGACGATGCCGACGTCACCCCGCGCGCCCGGCCAGTTCGCCACCGCCGTCGCGAGCGCCGTCTCGACGCGCGCGCGGAACGCCGCCAGCACCGCGCTGCCGTCCGGCTCGTCCACCAGCAGGTTGAAGACGAGCAGCACGTCGCGCGGCATGGTGACGTCGTAGACCGCCTTGGTGTCCCCGCCGCCGAGCAGCACCGGCGGCAGCGTCCCGCCCGGGAACGGCTGTCCCTCGATCGTCCGCACGACCTCGGCCGCCAGCCAGTGTGCGCTGAGACCGGCGAGCGGCTCGCCGACGTGCGCGGGCCGGCCGCGGACCAGCGCGCACAGCAGCAGCTTGCCGACGCCGCCGCAGAAGACCGAGCGCCCGAACTCCCCGTCGCCCGCGTCGGTGACGACGTCCGCGCTGATCCCCAGCCGCCAGTCGAGGCCGAGTCCCCGGATGGCGCGCGCCGCCGCGCGGCCGCCGGCGGAGTGGGCCTCCTCGTCCGGGCAGGCGACGAGCAGGAGGTTGCCCGCGCGGTCGGGGTCCGCGGCGTGGCCCGCGAGCGCCTCGATCAGCGCGGCGAGGCCGCTCTTCATGTCCAGTGCCCCGCGGCCGCAGAGCCAGTCGTGGTCGCGCCAGTGCACGGGTGGCACGCCGCTGTCGTCGACGACGTCGTAATGCCCGGCGAACACGACGCCGGCGTCCCCGCGGCCGCGCGAGAGCGCGCACACGGTCGAGCGCCCGTCGCCGGCGTCCTCGAGCCAGACCTCCACCCCCGGCAGCAGCTCGACCAGCCGGTCGCGCAGGCGCGGCCCGAAGGCGCGCTCGTCCTCCGTGCCCGTCACGCTGGGCCAGGCCAGCAGCTCGAGCGTCAGCGCGCGCGCGTCCATCGCTCACTGACCGACGCGCGGCCCTCGACCGGCCACAGATCGCCCGCGCAGACGACGGCGTCGTGGAGGTTGAGCGTCGGGTCGAGATGGGACGGCACGACGCGCACCGTCGACCCGATCATGAAGCCGTCCCGGACGCGCAGCGTCAGGTGCTCGTCGGCGATCCCGACGACCTCGGCGCCCTCCACCGCGGGGAGACCCGACTCGGCGCTGAGGTGCTTGAGCCCGGCATCGAGGACCGCCGTGTCCGCGCGCCGCGACACCACGGTGGCGACGCACCAGACCGCCTGGGCGAAGCCCAGATCGAGCCGCCCGTAATCCGCGTCGCCGAGCACGTAGGAACCCGGCTGCGTCTCGGTGAGGACGCCGCAGCGGGCGGCGTCGGCAAGCGTGCCCGACCCCGCGCCGGACACGATCGGCACCGGGATGCCGGCCGCCTCCAGTCGCCCGCGCTCGGCGTCCAGCAGCGCCGCCACCTCCACGCTGCTCGCCGTCCGCTCACCGGCGTCGGCGTGCTGCGCGTGCCCGTCGTAGCCCATCAGCCCGGCGAAGCGCGCACCCGCCGCCTTCGCGAGCTCGACCACCCGCGGGTCGCCCGGCGCCAGACCGCAGCGGCCCTGCCCGACGTCGACGTCCACCAACACGCGCGCATCGATCCCGTCCAGCGCCCGCAGCCCCTCCTCGCTGTCCACCGCCACCAGCACGTCCACCAGCGCCGCGGCCTCGGCGAGCTCGCCGACTGCCACCGGCGCGAGGACCTCGTTGGCCACCAGCAGGTCCCCGATGCCCGCGCGCGCGAGCACCAGCGCCTCGGCCGCGGTGGCGCACGTGACCCCGGCGTGGCCGGGGGCCGCGAGCTGGCGGCGCAGCAGCGGCACGCACTTGTGCGCCTTGAAGTGCGGCCGGATGCGCACGCCTCGCGCCTGGCGCGCGGCTTCGGCGAGGTTCGCGTCGACCGCGTCCGGGTCGATCAGGAGGCAGGGCGTCGGCAACAAGAGGGGCTTCGCCCGGCCGGGCACTCGCAGGCTCGACCCTCTGGGCGACGATACTTAGGCTACGTCACCGTGACGAAGCCCGCCCGCACGCCGCGCCTGCCCCCCGAGGAGCGGCGGCGGCAGTTGCTCGACGCCGCGCTCGAGCTGCTGGCCACGGAGGGCTTCGACGCCGTCAACGTCGAGTCGGTCGCGCGCAAGGCGGGGGTGACCCGCCCCGTCGTCTACGACCAGTTCGGCGATCTCGACGGGCTGTTGGTGGCGCTGGTCGATCGCGAGGAGGCGACCGCGCTCGCACCGCTCCAGCGGATCATCGGCGACGACCCCGGCGAGGACGTCGACCCCGACGCGTTCCTGGTCGACGCCGTCCGCACCTTCCTGACCGAGGTCAAGGCGGCGCCGCGCACGTGGCGCATGGTGCTGATGCCGCCCGACGGCGGCTCGGCCGACCTGCGCGAGCGGGTACAGCGCAGCCGCCGCACCATCACCGGCCGGGTCGCGGAGCTGCTGCGCTGGGGGATCGACCGGCGCGGCGGGCCGCGCGGACTCGACGTGGACCTGCTCGCGCGGCTCGTCGTCGCGATCGGGGAGGACGGCGCGCGGCTGGTGGTCGCGCACCCGCGGCGCTACTCGCCCGACCGGCTCACCACGGTCGTCGCGCAGCTGGTCACGCTGATCCCGTCCGACGTCACCATCGAGCCGCCCGGCGAGTACGCGCCGGAGCCGTCCCCCGCGGCGCGCGCGACGCCCGCCGTCGGCGGCCGCGTCCCGCGCGCCCAGCGCCGCGAGGACCTGCTCGACCACACCCTCGCGCTGATCGGCGACGAGGGCTTCGACGCGCTCAACGTGGAGGCGCTGGCCCGGCGCGCGGGGGTCAACCGCGTCGTCGTCTACCGGTCCTTCACCGGCCTGCCCGGTCTGCTGCTGGCGCTGATGCGCCGCGAGTCCGCGCGCGTGCGCGCGCAGCTCGAGGCCCTGCTCCCGGCCGACCCCGGCGAGCGCACGCCGCACGAGCTGGTGACCACGTCGCTGGAGGGCTTCCTCGACCTCGTCGCGACCGATGCCCTGACCTGGCGCGTGGCGCTGCTGCGGCCCGAGAGCGCTCCGGCCATCGCCCAGAAGGTCGTCGCCCGCCAGCGCAACGACCTCGCCGAGCAGCTGCGGCCGCTGGTGGCCTGGGGCCTCGACGGTCTGCCGCTCGACCTCGCGGCCGAGGACGCCGACGTCCTCGCCCGCCTGCTCTTCACGCTGGCCGAGGAGCTCGGCCGGATCCTGCTCGAGGAGCCGGCGTTCCCGCGGGCGCGGCTGGTCGACTCGACGCGCCGCTTCCTGGCGCTGCTGCCCTGGGAGTGAGGGCCGGCCGGCCGCTCAGGAGCGAAGCGAGGTGGGACCGCCGGCCCGGCGGTCCTGCAGATCCCGCAGCAGCGTGACGTCCGTCGCCACGACCATCGCACCGTCCGGCCTCCCGTCCTCGTCCTGCAACGGCAGGAAGCGACTCAGGTACTCGCGCCCGGAGCGCGACGTGTGGGTGATCTCGCCGCCGCGCCCCGCGAAGGCGGCCTCCCAGTGCGGCAGCAGGTGCTGCTGCCCGGGCGCGCTGAGGACCTCGTCGACCGTGCGACCCTCGATCTGCTCGGGCGTGTGGGACGTGGCGGCCAGCCCGCCGCCGGCGGCGACGACGAAGCGGCGGTCGCGGTCGGCCATGAAGACGACGGTGTCCGGCAGCAGGTCGGCCATGCGGCGGTAGCGGCGGTGCGCGCGCTGCAGCTCGGCGCGCGCGTCCTCGCGCTCGGTGACGTCACGGATCGAGGAGCGCATGCCGGTCAGGGCGCCCTCGGTGTCGATGGTCGGCGTGACCGTGATCTCCGCCCAGATCGCCTCGCCGTCCTTGCGCTTCATCCGGAACACGCCTGCCTCGGCGCGCAGGCGCCCGAACTCCTCGCCTTCGAAGAGATCGCTGAGGCGACGGCCGAGCAGCTCCTCGGGCTCGAAGCCCAGGATCTGCTCAGCCGACGGGGAGACCCACTCGATGCGCTCGGCGCGCGAGAGCCGCACCACCATGTCCTTGGCGGCGTTGGCCAGGGAGCGCAGCTGCGCCTCGGACTCGGTCAGCGTGCGCGTCGCCTCGGCGCGCTCGCGGTGGTCGCGGATCAGGTGGATCTCGACCGGGCCGTGGCGGCCGTCGACCCGCGAGCCGCTGACGAGCACCGGGATGCGGCGGTCGTCCTTGGTGCGCAGGGTCAGCTCCATCTGGGCCGCGCCGGTCTCGGAGACCCGGTCGCGCAGGCGCTGGACCTCCGTCAGGGATTCCTCGGGCCAGAAGCCGTGCGGGAACAGGCGGCCCGTCAGCTCCGAGCGGGCGTAGCCGGTCAGCTCGCACATCGCGTCGTTGACGACGATGATGCCGCGGTTGTCGGAGGCGACGAACCCGTCCGGCAGCGCGGCGATCAGCGTGGCGGAGAAGCCGCGCTCGCGATCGAGGTCCTCCTCGACGGCGAGCCGCTCGGCCAGCTCGGCCCCGGCCTGCCCCTTGACGTGCTGCTCGCGGCGGCGGGCGGCAGCCGCGAAGGCGCCGACCCCGAGCGCCACGAGCAGCCCGACCCCGATCACGATCTCGTCCCAGGGGGTGCCCTCGCCGTAGTCGATCTGCGTCCGCACGCGCAGGTCGCGGCCGGCCAGGCGCAGCGTCCGGGTCTCCGTGTCGCCGCGACCGTTGCCGACGCGCACGAGGCGGTTCGGGCCGTCGTCGATGGTCGCGGTGGTGCCGGGCGGGAGCGTCGCGTCGAGGCTCGCCGCCAGCGCGTCGAACGTGAAGGTCGCGGAGACGTAGCGCGAGCCGAGCGCCCCGCCGCGCACGGGCTGGAAGGCGACGAGCTGGACGAGCTTGCGGTCGTTGGTGCCGAACGTGGTCACCGGGGGCGTGAAGGTCGCCTCCCCGAGCGAGGCGGCGCGGCGCATCGCTGAGATGCGCGTGGCGTCCGAGCCGAGGTCGGTGCCGGGCGGGACGCTGGTGCGCGACGCGACCGCGCGGACGGCGTAGTGCACGGGGCGGACCTGGGCGGGCGCGTCGCTGGTCGAGGCGGCCTCCTTCATCTCGACGCCGTAGCGGCGTTCCCACCGGGCGCGGTCGGTCTCCGTGACGCGGTCGATGAGGCCGATGGCGCCGACCTCGGGGGTCCGCAGCATCTGGCGCGTGAGGATCGTGAAGCCGGCGGCGTCGTCCGCGCCGCCCGCCTCGACGCCGGCGGCGACCTGGGCGAGGCGCTCCAGCGGCGCGCGGAACGCCGCGTCGACGATCGCTGCGGCGCGGTCCAGCCGGCCGGCGACGACGTCACGCCGATGGACGGCCTCGATGTCGTGCAGCGCGCGGGAGGCGCCGACGGTGGCGGCCAGGATGGCGAGGACCAGGAGCGCCGGGAGCCACAGCGCGCGCGCACGGCTCATGGGCGCCTGATCGACCACTCGGGCG
This sequence comes from uncultured Solirubrobacteraceae bacterium, assembly GCA_963740765.1. GTDB lineage: Bacteria > Actinomycetota > Thermoleophilia > Solirubrobacterales > Solirubrobacteraceae > DATLGB01. Next base: position 61,208 of record CAVUFN010000011.1, read on the forward strand.
TGGGCTAGAGCCCGAAGCGGTCGCGGAGTTTCGGCAGGACGTCGCCGGCGAACGCGCCGACCTGCCGGGCCTGGTCGTCGCCCGGGAAGTGGAAGATCAGTTCGGTGAACCCGTGGTCGACGTAGACCGCGATCCTCTCCACGACCTCGTCGGGATCGTCGGAGACGATGAAGCGCGTGTGGGCGCGGTCCGCGGCGGCCTCACCGGCCTTCTCCATCTCCAGGGGGTCCTCGATGCCGGACTTCTCCTCGCCCGACAGTGCGAGCGCTGCCCACGGCCGGCAGGCGTCCTTCGCCCACGCCACGTCGTGGTCGTAGGAGACCTTGATCTCGATCATGTGCTTGAGACCCGCACCGCCCGCCCCCCGGCCCGCCTGTTCGGCGCCCTCGGCCGCGGCGGCGACGAGCTTGTCGTAGAGCTCGGGGTCCTTGCCGCTGGTCACGATCAGCCCGTCCCCGGCGCGCCCGGCCAGCTTGGCGGCAAGCGGCCCGGAGGCGGCGACGTAGATCGGCACGGGCTCGTCCGGGCGGTCGTAGATCGTCGCCTTCTCGGTGCGGTACCACTCGCCTTCGAAGTCGACGCGCTCCTCCGTCCACAGCTGCCGGATCAGCTTGATCGCCTCGGCGAGGCGCATCCGCCGCTCCTTGATGGCCGGGAACGCGTCGCCCGTGACCGGCGTCTCGTTGAGGGCCTCGCCCGTCCCGATGCCGAGGAAGACGCGGCCCGGCGCGAGGCAGCCGAGGGTGGCGAAGGCCTGGGCGATGACGGCGGGCTGGTAGCGCAGGGTCGGCGTCAGCACCGACGTGCCGATGGTCGCCGACTCCGCGCGCGCCGCCAGCGCGCCGAGCCACGGCAGCGCCGCCGGGCCGTGGCCGCCGTGGTGGCGCCAGGGCTGGAAGTGGTCGGAGATCGCGACCGTGTCGAAGCCCTGGCGCTCGGCGTCGAGGGACAGCGCGAGCAGCTCAGAGGGACCGAACTGCTCGGCGGAGGCCTTGTACCCGAAGCGCATGGGGGGAACATACGCTGCCCGGATGACGCGCGACCGCCTGCCGCCCGAGACGTTCCGGCTCCCGGTCGAGCGCATCCGCTCGGGCTACTACAGCGACGCGTACTTCAACTTCACCAAGCGATTGCTGCACGAGCGCGAGCGCCACCCGCGCGTGGTGATGCAGGTCTTCCAGAAGCAGGAGGCGCTCCTGGGTGGCATCGACGAGGCGATCGCCATCCTCAAGCTCTGCGCGGACGACTGGGACGGGCTCGTGGTGCACGCGCTGCACGAGGGTGACCGCATCGAGCCGCACGAGACGGTGATGACGATCGAGGGGGACTACGGCCTGTTCGCCCACCTGGAGACGGTCTACCTCGGGACGCTGGCGCGCCGGTCGCTGATCACGACCAACGTCCGCAACGTCGTCGAGGCGGCGGGCGGCAAGCCGATCATCTACTTCCCCGCCCGCCACGACCACTGGCTCGTGCAGACCGGCGATGGCTGGGCCGCGCACGTGGGCGGATCGATCGGCGTGTCCACGGACGCGCAGGCGTCGTGGTGGGGAGGCCGCGGCGTCGGCACCGTCCCGCACGGGCTGATCGCGGCCTACGGAGGCGACACGGTGCTGGCGGCCCGCGAGTTCGCCGACCGCTACGCGGACGAGATGAACGTCACCGTCCTGGTCGACTTCGAGAACGACTCCGTGGGGACCTCGCTCGCCGTGGCCCGCGCGCTGGGCGAGCGGCTGTGGGCGGTGCGCCTGGACACCAGCGAGACGCTGACCGACATCGCGCTGGGTCCGGACGGCCCGCGCGGCGTGGCGCCCCGCCTTGTGCACGCCGTCCGCGACGCGCTCGACCGCGAGGGCTTCGAGCGGGTCAAGATCGTGGTCAGCGGCGGCTTCGACGCGAACCGCATCCGCCGCTTCGAGGCCGACCACGTCCCCGTCGACGCCTACGGCGTTGGCTCTTCCCTCATCCGGGGGGCGGACGACTTCACGGCGGACGTCGTCGTGGTCGACGGCCGGCCCTGCGCCAAGGTCGGGCGGGCGTACCGGCCCAACGACCGCCTCGAACTCGTCGGCTGAGTCCGCAGCAGCTCCATCGTGCGATGGGTCCGGTCGCGGAGCAGGCACCGCGGGCAGGGCTGCAGTGCCGATCCGGCGACCGAGTCCGGGATCGTGAGCCGACAGACGGGGCAGGTGAGCTGCGACATCGGCCGAGATACTGTCACGAAAGGCACAAAGACTCGACCCTTCATCCGACAATTGGTACGAAACGGACCCTCCCGTGCGCCGATTGGTCGAACCCGGTGCGGGTGCGAGTGAAGCGGGTCAGCACCTGGTCGCGGCGGTCGTCGACGGGCGCGACCAGGCGTCCGCCGGGCGCAAGCTGGCCGAGGAGTGTCCGCAGCTGGTCCGCCGAGCACGCGGCGGCGACGTTGATCGCGTCGAAGGGTGCGCACCGGGGCAGCCCGGCCAGCCCGTCGCCCGTCTCGTAGCGCACGCCGGCAACGCGCGTCGTGCTCAGCGCGCGGACCTCCACCGTCCACACCGCGGCGGCCAGCTGTGCCAGCACGGCGGCGTGGTAGCCCGAGCCGGTGCCGACGTCGAGCACCCGGTCGGTGGGCCGCAGCGCGAGCAGCTCGCACATCAGCGCCACGACGAAGGGCTGGGAGATGGTCTGCCCGCCGCCGATCGGCAGCGCCTCGTTGTCCCACGCCCGTTCGCGCAGCGCGTCCGGCACGAAGGCGGCCCGATCCACGGCGGCGATCGCCGCCAGCACCCGCTCGTCGGCGACGCCGCGGCGGAGCGCCGCCGCGAGCTCAGCCCCGGGCGGTCCGGACGGTGGCACTCATGTCCTCGTCGCCGTAGCCCGCGTCGACGCCGCGGGCGAACTGGTCTGCGACGGCCTGGACGAGCGGCAGCTCCAGGTCGCTGGCCTCCAGCGACAGGCGCACGTCCTTGAGCGCGAGCTTCAGCGCAAAGCTCGGGTCGAAGTCGCCCGCGGCCATCGCCGTGCCCTTGAGCTTCACGTAGGGCGCGAACAGCGGCCCGCCCTCGATGACGTCGATGAAGTCCCCGGGCGCGACGCCGACGGACTCGGCCAGCGCGACGGTCTCCGCGAGCGTCTCCACCAGGCCCGTCAGCCAGGTGTTGACCACGACCTTCATGCGGTTGGCCGCGCCCGCTTCTCCAAGGGTGACGGTCTGCTTGCCGATGGCGTCGAACACCGGTGCGCAGCGCTCCAGCGCGTCCGCCGGCCCGGAGGCGAGGACGACCAGCTCGCCGGCCTCGGCCGGCGCCTTGGTGCCGATCACCGGCGCGTCGACGTAGACGGCGCCGCCGGCACGCCCGGCGAGGCGCTCGGCGGCGGCGATCCCGACCGTGCTCATCTGTGCCCACACGGCGCCGTCGGGCAGCGGGCCCGCGGCGTCCAGGACGGCGTCCACGGAATCCCCGTCGGCCAGCATGGTGACGACGACGTCCACGCCGGCGACGGCCGCGGCGGCGTCGTCGAACGCCTCGGCGCCGAGCCCTTCCGCCTTCTCCGGTGAGCGGTTCCACGCCCGCACCTCCAGCCCGGACCCGACGAGGTTGCGGACCATCGGCGCACCCATCGTCCCCGTTCCCAGCACCGTCACGATCATGCTGGACGTCCTACCCGCTTCTCAGAGATCTGCGAGCACTTCCCCCGCCGCGCGCTCGCCCGAGCGCAGGGCGCCGTCCATGTAGCCGTTCCAGTAGTCCGACGTCTCCGTCCCGGCCCAGTGGATGCGGCCGACCGGCTCGCGCAGCGCGGCGCCGTAGCCGAGCAGCAGGCCGGGCGGGGCGTAGCCGCCGTAGCACCCGCGGCTGAACGCCTCGGTCGCCCAGGAGCGCTCGATGTACTGGACCGGCTTGGCGGCCTGGTCGCCGTAGAGCTTGGTCAGTTCGGACAGGACCTGGTTGCGCCGGTCGTCAGCCGATCGGGTGCCCCATCGTCTTGCCGCCTCCCCTTCGATGAAGGCGAGCAGGATGCCGGGTGACCCGTCCGGCGGGGAGTTGTCGTAGGTGAGGCGGACGGCGTCGAAGTCCGTGTTCGCGTAGCCGGCCAGGCCCTGGTCGCGCCAGAACGGCTTGTCGTAGACCACGCATGTCTTGATGACCGTGCCCATGGGCAGCCGCTGGGTGAGCTGGTCGCGCAGGAACGGCAGCCCGGGCGCGTAATGGATGCGGCCGGCCAGGGTCGGCGGGATGGCGACGATGACGCGCTTGCCCTTGAAGGTGCGCTTGCCGGCGGTGACGGTGACGCCGCTCGGAGTCTGTGCGATCGACCGCACCGGGGCCTTGAGGACGACGCGCCGGCCGAGCGCCGCGGCCAGCTTCAGCGACACGGTCTGCGAGCCGCCGACGAAGCGCGAATCCTGCGCGCCGCCGTCCGTCCCGATCAGACGCGTGAACGTGCCGGGCGTGGTCTGGTTGCCCGCCGAGGCCATGTAGAAGAGCGACCACAGCAGCGAGACGTCGCGCGGCTCGGCGGCGAACACGGAGGTGAAGCCGAGGTCGACCAGGAAGCGCCCGCCCTCCGTGGTCGTATTCGCGAGCTTCCACGTCTCGAAGGTCTGGCCGTCGTACTCGGTGGCGTTGTCCGACGTCCACGGCCGCTGCACGTCGATCTGCGCGGCCATCGCGTCGAGCTTGGCGATCGCGGTCGCCGCGTCGGCGATCCCGTCCACGACGGGCGGGATCGGGCCCAGCGGGCCGGTCGCGTCGAAGGTCTGGTGCGAGCCCTTGTAGCTGAGGACGCCCTGGCCGTCGAAGTAGGTCTTGAAGGTCTCGACCTGGAGGTCGGACGCGAGCTGGAGCAGCCGGTCCTGCGTCGGCCCCACCCACTGGCCGCCGATCTCGACGACCTCCCCGCCACCCACGTCGGCGTTCAGCGTCCGCCCGCCGACGCGGTCGCGCGCCTCGACCACCACGACCGACTTGCCGGCCGCCACCACCGAGCGCGCCGCCTGGAGCCCGGCCAGCCCGGCGCCGACCACGATCACGTCCGCCCTCCGGACGGGCTTGCGCTTCTTCTTCTTGCGCTTGGCGGCCTCCGCCGCGTCGGCCGATCCGAGCACGGCCGTCGCCGCCGCGCCCCCGATGAACCCTCTGCGTGTGCTCACCAGCCCATCGTGCCAGGTCCACCCTTGAACGGACCCACCAGGTCGGCGGTGATCCACCCGCCGTAGAAGTCGCCCGCCTGGGACTGCACGCGCTCGTCGTCGAGCCAGCACGCGTCCATGCGGCTCGGGTAGAAGGAGACGTGGTCGCGCAGCGCCGCGTAGCGGGCGACCGGGGAGGGGTAGAACCACGCCGCTCGGGAACGGCCGCAGACGTCGTAATAGGAGGCGGCGCCCTTCCACTCGCAGAACGACGAGCCCGGCGCGGGCGTCAACGCGCCCGGAGCGATGCCGGCGGGCGGGACGTAGATCGTCGGCGGGTGCGAGGTCTCCAGCACGCGGAACGCCGCGGTCGAGTCGACGATCACCGTGCCGTCGACCTCGATGCGCACGCGCCGGTCGCAGGGCACGAGCGCCGGGGGCCGGGGGTAGTCCCACACGCGCTCGGGCATAGTCTGAGGGTATGAGCGAGAACAGCTATGACGCGCGGGCTGAGCTCGACGTCGACGGGACCACGTACACCTACTACGCCCTCGACGCGCTGCAGTCGAAGTACGACGTGGCGCGGCTGCCGTTCTCGTTGAAGGTGCTGCTGGAGAACGTGCTGCGCAACGAGGACGGCGACGCCGTCCACAAGGAGGACGTCGAGAAGATCGCGAACTGGGACCACCGCGCCGAGCCGAGCGAGGAGATCGCCTTCACGCCCGCGCGCGTCGTCCTGCAGGACTTCACCGGTGTTCCCTGCGTCGTCGACCTCGGCGCCATGCGCGACGCCATCGCCGACATGGGCGGCGACCCGTCCATGATCGAGCCACAGGTCCCCGCCGAGCTGGTCATCGACCATTCCGTGCAGGTCGACTCCTTCGGTCACCGGGACTCGTTCGCCAAGAACGCCGCACTCGAGTTCGAGCGCAACGAGGAGCGCTACTCGCTGCTCAAGTGGGGCCAGCAGGCGTTCGAGAAGTTCAAGGTCGTCCCGCCGGACACGGGCATCGTCCACCAGGTCAACCTCGAGTACCTCGCGCGCGTGGTGTTCGAGAACGACGGCGTCCTGTACCCGGACACGCTGGTCGGGACGGACTCGCACACGACGATGATCAACGGCCTCGGCGTGCTCGGCTGGGGCGTCGGCGGCATCGAGGCGGAGGCGGCCATGCTCGGCCAGCCGATGTCGATGCTGCTGCCGCAGGTGATCGGCTTCAAGCTCGGCGGCGAGCTGCCCGAGGGCTCGACGGCGACCGACCTCGTGCTCACCGTCACCGAGATGCTGCGCGACTACGGCGTCGTCGGCAAGTTCGTCGAGTTCTACGGCCCGGGCGTGGCCGAGCTGTCGCTCGCCGACCGCGCGACGCTGGGCAACATGAGCCCGGAGTTCGGCTCGACCTGCGCGATCTTCCCGATCGATGCGGAGACGATCCGCTACATGAAGTTCTCCGGCCGCAGCGACGAGCACTGCGCGTACGTCGAGGCGTACGCGCGGGCGCAGGGCATGTGGCACGACGAGGACTCCGAGGAGCCCACGTTCTCCGACACGCTCGAGCTCGACCTCGGCGACGTCGTCCCCTCGCTGGCCGGCCCCAAGCGCCCGCAGGACCGCATCGCGCTCGACGAGATCGGCGACAAGATCGTCGAGCTGCTCGGGCAGAACGTGTCCTCGCTGCAGGACAGGCGGGACGAGGCCTCCGACGAGTCGTTCCCGGCGTCGGACCCGCCGTCCTCCGGCGACTCCAACGGCCACGAAGAGGACTCCGAGGCGCCCGAGGCGCCCGGCGAGGAGGCCGTCACCGCCACGCTCGAGGAGGACGCGACGCCCGTCACGCTCGCCGACGGGACGGAGACGTTCCTCGACCACGGGCACGTCGTCATCGCCGCGATCACGTCGTGCACGAACACCTCCAACCCGAGCGTGATGGTCGCCGCCGGCCTGCTGGCCAAGAACGCGGTGGCCAAGGGCCTCACGTCGAAGCCGTGGGTCAAGACGTCGCTCGCGCCCGGCTCGAAGGTCGTCATGGAGTACTACGGCGAGGCCGGCCTGGTCGAGCCGCTCGAGGCGCTCGGGTTCCACCTCGTCGGCTACGGCTGCACGACCTGCATCGGCAACTCCGGCCCGCTGCCCGAGGAGATCTCGAAGGTCGTCAACGACGAGGACCTCGCGGTCGCCTCCGTGCTCAGCGGCAACCGCAACTTCGAGGGCCGCATCAACCCCGACGTCAAGATGAACTTCCTCGCCTCACCACCGCTGTGCGTGGCCTACGCCCTGGCCGGGACGATGTGCTGGGATCCGTACAACGACCCGATCGGGGAGGACCAGGACGGCGGGGAGGTCTACCTGCGCGACATCTGGCCGTCCGCGAAGGAGGTCGCCAGGGTCGTCGAGGAGTCGGTGCACTCGGAGATGTTCACGTCCTCCTACGACGAGGTCTTCGACGGCGACGACAACTGGCGCGACCTCGACGTGCCGACCGGCGACCGCTTTGCGTGGGACGAGGACTCCACCTACGTCCAGCGGCCGACGTTCCTGATCGACGTCCCCGCCGAGCCGACGGAGCCGGAGGACATCGAGGGCGCGCGGGTGCTGGCCAAGCTCGGCGACTCCGTGACGACGGACCACATCTCGCCCGCCGGCGCGATCAAGAAGGACGCGCCCGCCGGGGAGTACCTCCAGGAGAAGGGCATCAAGCCGAAGGACTTCAACTCCTACGGCTCGCGGCGCGGCAACCACGAGGTCATGGTCCGGGGCACGTTCGCGAACATCCGCCTGCGCAACGAGCTCGCGCCCGGGACGGAGGGCGGCGTCACCAAGAAGGACGGCGAGGAGATGTCGATCTACGACGCCGCGATGGCCTACGCGGAGGAGGACGTGCCGCTCGTCGTCCTCGCGGGCAAGGAGTACGGCTCCGGCTCGTCACGCGACTGGGCCGCCAAGGGCACCAACCTGCTCGGCGTCAAGGCGGTGATCGCCGCCTCCTTCGAGCGCATCCATCGCTCCAACCTCGTCGGGATGGGCGTGCTGCCGCTGCAGTTCGCCGACGGTGACGACGCCGAGTCGCTGGGACTCAGCGGCGACGAGGAGTTCTCGATCACGGGCGTCGAGGGCGGCGAGGCGAAGGAGGTCACGGTCACGGCCGGCGACACCGAGTTCACCTGCCGCGTGCGCATCGACACGCCCAAGGAGGTCCAGTACTACAAGCACGGCGGGATCCTGCCCTACGTGCTGCGCCAGCTGCTCGCGAAGGACGCGGGGTGACCGCCCTCCCCGCGGGTCTGCGCACCCTGCTGACGACGCCCGGCCCGTCGGGCCACGTGGAGGAGGCCGCGGCCGCCTTCGCCGGGCTGTGCGAGCCGATCGCCACCTCCGTGGCGACGGACGACCACGGCTCCACCGTCGCCCGGCTCGAGGGCGGCGATGGCCCGAGCGTCGCGGTCATGGGCCACATCGACGAGATCGGCCTGATCGTCACGCACATCGACGACAAGGGCTTCCTCTGGTTCACGCAGATCGGCGGCTGGGACCCGCAGATCCTCGTCGGTCAGCGCGTCGAGGTGCTGACGCGCGACGGGCGCATCCCCGGCGTCGCCGGACGCAAGCCGATCCACCTGCTCACCGACGACGAGCGCAAGGCGGTCCCCAAGCTCAAGGACCTGCACATCGACATCGGCGCCAGGGACGGTGACGAGGCGCGGTCCATGGCCCGCGTCGGCGACGTCGCCGTCATCGCGGCGGAGCCGGTCGAGCTGCCCAACGGCCGCGTCGTGTCGCGCTCGCTGGACAACCGCGTCGGTTGCTTCGTGGCCTACGAGACGCTGCGGCTGCTCTCCGAGGGCGACGCGCCCGCGGGCGATGCGTACGCGGTTGCCGTCAACCACGAGGAGACGAGCTTCGGCGGCGCGATCCAGACGACGTACGCGCTCCAGCCCGACATCGTGCTCGTCATCGACGTCACGCACGAGACCGGCGCCCCCGGCGTCCCCGAGAACGAGAACGGCCGCCACCTCTACGGCAGTGGGCCGGCCATCGTGCGCGGGGCGACGCTGTCGCGGCGGGTCTTCGACGGGCTCGTCGACGCCGCCGAGGCCGAGGGGATCGAGTACACGATCGAGGCGACGGGCCGGTCGACCGGCACGGACGCCGACGCCGTCGTCAACAGCCGCGCCGGCGTGGCCACCGCGTCGATCGGCGTGCCGTGCCGCTACATGCACTCGGCGGTCGAGATGGTGGCGGTCGACGACGTGCTCGCGACGGCCCGGCTGTGCGCGGCGTTCATCCGTCGCCGCGGCGCGTGAGCGTCCCGCTCCTGATCCTCTGGGACATCGACGGCACGCTGTTGCAGCGGGCATCGCGGGAGCATGCGCGCGCGCTGCTCGACGCCCTCGCCGTGGTGCACGGCGACGGGCTCGGGGTGGAGGAGGTCAGCGGGATCGAGGCGGCGGGACGCACGGACGGCGCCATCGCGCGCGACATCCTGCTCGCCTGCGGCATCGAGGCAGCGGCGATCGACCGCTGCGTGGAGGCGGTGGCGAGCGTCACCGCCCAGCACTACGAGCGGCTGTGCCCGCCCGACCTCTCGGAGAAGGTCGCGCCCGGGATCCCGGACCTGCTCGCCGCCGTCCACGCCGACGAGCGCTACCGCTCGTCGCTGGTGACGGGCAACTTCCAGGACGTCGCGCGCCTCAAGCTCGCGCGGGCCGGCATCGGCAGCTACTTCGAGCCGGGCCAGGGCGGCTTCGGGTCCGACGCCGAGGAGCGCGCCGCGCTGCCGCCGATCGCGCGCGCCCGGGCGGGGGACTGGCCGCGCGAGCGCACCGTCGTGGTCGGCGACACGCCCCGTGACATCGCCTGCGCCCGTGCCGACGGCCTGCGCGTCGTCGCGGTCACCACGGGCCCGTTCACCGCCGACGCCCTCGCCGAGGCCGACCACGTCGTGTCCGGCGCCGAGGAACTGGCTCCGCTCCTGCCGACCCTGTGAGGGCTACGACGGGCTGAAGTAGTGGAAGTCGAGCGTGGCGCCGCCGGTGTCCAGGATCGCGTTGAGGCGCCGGATCAGCGGCTTGAGGTCTGCGCTCACCCGCCCGTTGAACGTGACGGTGTCCTCGCCGCCGTGGCGGACGACGAAGTAGGCGACGGGGTCGACCTCCGGGAGCGTCGTCCCGTGCTTGGACAGATGGCTCCACGGGGTCCGGGCGACCAGGTGGTGGATCGAGCGCGTCGCGTGCGGGGTGAGCTGCTTGGAGGACTGCCGGCGGCCCGCGCCGCCGCCGGGGTCGTCGATGGCGACCGCTCCGTCGCGGCGCACCGTGAGCTTGCGGACGGTGGCCCCCGCTTCGCGGTAGCGGGAGAGCTTGATCAGGACGGGCGCCGGCGCGGGCGGCGCGGGGGCCGCCACGGCAGCGGCCGCGATCATCGCGATGAGGCTGGGCATATAACCAGCACTACCCGGGTACCGGTTAGATATGCGAGCCATGGCCCTGGTCCGGGGTGAGGGACACCCGGGCGGTCGCGAGCCGGCTCCGGGCGATCTCCGGCTGATCCAGGACTTCGTCAACACCGTTGACCGGGAGAACGGCGTCGACCTCCTGGGCACGCGTGCGGGCGCACAGGCGTGGCTCTCCCACCGCGACCTCCCGGGCCGGGCCAACCTCGCGCAGATGGTGGAGGTGCGCGAGGCACTGCGCGTGCTGCTCCTGCGCGCGGGTGGCGAGGCTGATGGCCACACCGTCCTCGAGCGCGCCGCGCGGCGCGGCCGGATCGTCCCGGCGTTCGGGCCCGGCACCCTGCGAGCGGAGGCGGGTGGCCTCGACGGCGTGCTGGCCGAGATCGCTGCGGCCGCCTTCCTCGCGCAGGCCGACGGGCGCTGGGCGCGCCTGAAGGCGTGTCCGCGCTCGGTCTGCCAGTGGGCGTTCTACGACCGCTCGCCGAACGCTCGCGCGACCTGGTGCGCGATGGAGCTGTGCGGCAACCGCGAGAAGGCGGCGGCGCACTATCGCCGGGCCGGCCCCCGGTGATGCGCTCGGACCCGCCGCCCCTCAGGCCCTGAAGCGGAGGATGCGCGCGGTGGTGCGGCCGCCGCGGTGGCGCAGGCGGGTGACGTAACCGGTGGCCCCGTCGAAGGCGGTCGTGCTGAGGGTGACGGTGAGGCCGGCGGGCGGGCGGGCGTAGCCGGCCGGGCGCCTGCCCTTCGGATACCCCTGGTGGTGCGGGTGGCGACCCGTCTCGTAGCCCACGTCGCGGCGGGCGGTCGGGGTCGTCGAGTACACCACGCGGCCGCCGAGCAGGATCCGCTGGCGGCGGTAGGTCGAGCGGACGTACATGAGGCGGCGGCCGACCACGCTCGGGCCGAGCAGCAGCGCGCTCCTGGCCCGGCGCAGAGTGCGGCGGACGCCCGTGGCGAGGTCCACCGCGATGATGCGGCTCCCGGTCCGGGTCGAGCGGTCGAAGACGATCCGCGGACCGTCGAGCACCGGCCGCCCGAGGCCGGCACCGGCGTACGCGGTGACGGCGCCGCCGCCCGCGAGCGCGTGCGCGACGATCGCGTCCCCCGCCCGCCAGGCGACGTGGCTCGCCGACAGGGCGAGCGCGTTCGCGCCCGGCGCGGGGATGGTCAGCGCCGGCGTGAGCGTGGCGACGTCGGCGACGACGACGCGGTCGGCGGCGATCCAGGCGACCAGGTTCCCCGCGAGCGCGGGGTGGGTCCCCGGGAGCGCGGTGCGCGTGCCGTCGCTGCGCACGAGCTGCCCGGCGCTGCCCGGCACGTGGAAGGCGACGTTGCCGGCGGAGGCGCTCGGGTCGGTCGCGTTGCGGGCGAGCACGTCGGCGCGGGCGCTCGGCGGCGTCGCGGCGAGCACCACCGCGGCGATCAGCAGCGCCGCGGCGACCGCCCCGCGCAGGCCCCGCAGGACGTCCGGCCGCTCGGCGATGCGGGCGGCGCCGTCGGCACGCGTGGCCAGGACGGCGACGGGCAGGGCGCGGCCGGCGCCGAAGGCGAGCCCGACGAGCGCGCCGGTCGCCGGCGTCCCGACCGCCAGGCACGCGATCGCCAGCGCCCAGGTGGCGAAGCTCAGCAGGAAGGTCGTGAAGCCCAGACCGAGGAGCACGCCGTACAGCGCCGCCGCTGCGGGGACGGGCAGGATCCGCCGCCACGACTCCGGGACCTGGCGGCGCACCTGCGGGACGATCCGCCGCCCGGCGGCATCCCCGAGCGCGCACACCAGCAGCACCGCCACGGCCAGCGCGACGAGCGGCCCGAAGAGCGAGGCGCCCAGCCACGCGAGGCCGCCGAAGGTGACGACGCCACCGGCCAGCGCGCCCGCCGCGAACGTCACGATGCCGCCGCGGGCGCGCTCGAGCGTCTCCACCATCGAGAGGCCGCACGGCGACCACGACCCGGCCAGGCCGGCCAGCAGCGCCACGATCACGAGCGCCTCGCGCATCAGCACGGCACCTTCGTCTGGAAGAACATCACGCAGAACACCTTGCGCCCGCCGTAGCAGTAGCCCGTCAGCGCCTTGTCGCCGTTGATGCGGCGAGGGTGGTCGGAGCAGCAGTCGACCAGCTTGCGGACGTGACCCTTGCAGCAGCGGTACCAGGCGCCGTCGGTCTGGGTGGAGAAGCCGTGCGCGCGGCCGGTGGCCGTGCAGACCTTGGTGCGGGTGGCGACGGGGAGCGGAACGCCGTCGGCGTCGCGCAGCAGCGCGCCGCCCTCGGACACGGGGTGGCCCTGCTTGTCGACCAGGCGTCCGAGGTCGTCGACGCGGTGGCCGTCCCGTGCGCGCAGCGGCAGGCCGGCGTGGTCGATGCGCGGCAGCCCGGTCGGGTGCGGGCAGGAGTCGGTCGTGTAGATGTGGCCGCAGAAGTGGTAGGCCTCGGCCTCGCCGGGGCGCAGCACGCCGCCGACGGTGGCGAGCGCGGCGGCGCGGCCGAGCAGCGTCCGGCGGTCGAGATCCGGACCCCGCCCACCCACCAGGGACCGGGCCTGCGCGGCGGTGTTGACCGTGCCCTTGGCCGTGACGGTGCCGTCCGCGTCGACGTGCACGGCGTAGGGCGCGCCGGGGACGCGGGCGGCCAGCCACGCGGCGGCGTCGCGCTCCTCGTCGAGCTCGGCGAAGTCGCGCAGGCCGCGCTTGACGCGCGCGCACAGGCGGCAGCTGGGCGCGGTGAAGAGGTTGAGTCCCGGCGCGAGGTCGGTGCGCGAGCCGATCGCGGGCCCCTCGTCAGCGACGTCCAGCGCGCCGCGTGGCGCGCGCTGCAGGAGCGTCGCGGCGACGGCGGCGACCGCTACGCCGGCCAGGGCGAGCAGCGGGCGACCGCCCGCCGCGAACGGTGCGACGGCAGCGAGCACGGCGGCACGGCCGGCGGACGTCCACGTCACCGCGCCGCGCGCGCCCAGGCAGCCGCACGGCGCGCCGCCGCCGCCGCGGGCGAGGACGGTGACCTGCGCGGCCGTGAAGACGGCGAAGAGCGCGCCCGCCGCCGGCCCGGCCAGCCGCGCACCCGCCAGCAGCCCGACGCCGACGGCCACCTCCGCCACGACGACCGGCCACAGCGCCCACGGCATCCCGTAGGTCCCGAGGGCGACGCGCGACCCGGCCGGGTCGGCGATCTTCAGCGCCGCCGCGGCGAGCAGGACCGAACCGCAGATCAAGGTCGCGACGATCAAGCGGGGCACGGTATTGCAGGTGCCTCAGCCCCTGGCCGCCGGCGGCGTGGACGCGGCGGAGCGGCGGCGTCACCCGCCCTGGAGATGCGCGATGACGTGCTCGAGCTCGTCCGTGGGCGAGAAGTCGACGTACTCGACGTCGCTCAGCGCCTCCGGCGCGTGGCCGGGCGCCCAGTAGAAGGCCTGCCCGGCCTCGTAGTCCTGCGCGCCGTCGCGCAGGTGCATGCGCAGGGAGCCCGACAGCATGTAGCCCCAGTGCGGGCACGGACACAGATCGTCGGGCAGCCCGGCCGTGGCCGGCCGCAGGTCGGCCCCCTGCGGAAGGCGGACGAACGCGGTGGACATGCCACCGCCGATCGGCTGGCGGCGGAACTCGACGCCGTCGCCTTCGATGGCCATCTCGGCTTCCTCGCGGGTGATCGCTCGCATCTGGTCTCCTCTTGACGGGGTGGATCGACCTGGTGACCATCCCAAGTCCCCGTTCCTCGAACGTTCCCTGTGCCGGCCTCCGACATCCGCATCGAACTGCTCGGCGCCTTTCGCGTCCGGGTCGGCGACCGCGAGATCGAGACGAGCGCATGGCCGTCGCGGCGCGCAGCGGAGCTCGTGCAGCGGCTCGCGCTCGACGGCGGGCGGCTGCCGCGGGAGCAGGTGATCGAGGCGTTGTGGCCGCACCTGGACGCCGATGCGGGCGCGGCGAACCTGCGCAAGGCCGCCCATCACGCCCGCCAGGCCCTCGGCGACCCCGACGCGATCGTGCTGCGCGGTGGCCTGGTGGCGCTGTTCCCCGGCCGCGAGGTGAGCACGGACGTCGCGGACTTCGAAGCGGGCACCGGCCCGTACGGCGGCGACCTGCTGCCCGACGCGCCGTACGAGACGTGGACGCTGACCGCACGCGAGCACCTGCGCCGCCGGCATCTGGACGCGTTGCGGACGGCGGGGGACCTCGAGGCGCTGGTCGCGCTCGACCCGACCGACGAGCCCGCCGTCCGGGCGCTCATGCGCGGCGCTCTCGAGCGCGGCAGCCGCCCGGCGGCGATCCGCCGGTACGGCGCGCTGCGCTCGGCGCTGCGGCGCGAGCTCGGTCTGGCCCCCGCCGCGGAGACGCTCGCGCTCTACGAGGAGGCCGTCGCGGGCCTCGCCGCCGAGGAGCCCGTCTTCGTCGGCCGCGAACTGGAGCTGGCCCGGGCGACGGCGGTGCTGCGCGCAGCCGACGGCCTGACCCTGCTGCCCGTCTGCGGCCCGGGCGGGATCGGCAAGTCCGCCTTCTGCCGCGAGGTCGAGCGGATCGCCGCGGCCGAGGGGTGGTTCACCGTGATCGTGGCGGCACACGAGGCGGCCGCGCCCTACGCGCCGCTGCTCGACGCGGCTGCGGCGATCGCGGCGCGCGACCCGGGCGCAGCCGCGCGTGCGGGTCCCGCCGCCGCAGCCGTGCTGGCCCGGCTCGCGGCGACGTCGGGACGGGAGCTGACCCGCCACCGGGTGATCGGCGCGTTCCGCCGCTTGCTGGTGGCCGCGGCCGGCGAGGCGCCGCCCCTGCTCGTGCTCGACGACGCCCAGCTTGCCGACGAGGCGACGCTGGACGCGCTGCGCCACCTCGGCTCGCCCAGCGGCGAGCCCATGGTCCTCGTGCTCGCCTACCGGCCGGAGGCGGCGCCGGACACGCTGACCCGCGTCGTCGCACAGGCGAGCGGGCGGCCGCTCGACCTGGCGCCGCTGCGCGATCCCGAGGCGGCCGCTCTGATCTCCGTCGCCTCGCCGACACGGCGCGACGACGCCACCGTCGCCCGGATCCTGCAACTCGGCGAGGGCAACCCCTTCCTCCTGGGCGAGCTGGCCCGCAGCGCCGTCGCCGGCGTGCCCGCGCTGGCGGGGTCGGTGGCCGGCGCGATCACCGCCCGGCTCGTCGACCTTCCCGACGACGTCACGGACGCCCTGCGCCGGCTGGCGCTCGCGGGCGACGACCTCGGCGCGGACGAGGCCCTCGCCGTGGCCGGAACGGACGCGCCGCTCGACGCCGGGCTGCGGGCGGGCGTGCTGATCGTCGCGGAGGGGCGCTTCCGCTTCCGCCACGACCTCGTCCGCCAGGCCCTGGTCGAGCAGATACCGCCGCACCGTCGCGGCGCCGCCCACCGCACGTCGGCGCAGCGGCTGGCCGTGGCGGGTGCCGATCCGGGTCTCGTCGCCCGGCACTGGCGGGCGGCTCGCCGTCCCGCGCAGGCTGAGCCGTTCCATCTCGAGGCGGCCCGGCGCGCGGTGGGCCTCGGGGCCTTCGCCGACGCGATCCGGCAGCTCGACCACGTCCTCGAGCACGCTCCGCGACACCCGGAGGCCATGCACCTCCGGGCCGAGGCGCTCGACGCGCTTGGCGAGTGGGCGGCGCTGGCTGCCTACGCCGCGGCGGCGGCGGTCGCCCCTCCCGGGGAGGCGCACGAGCTGCGGGCGAAGGGGGCGCTCGCGCAGATCAAGCTCGGCGACGCGCCCGGCGCCCTCACCGCGCTCGCCACCGTCGAGCCGACGACCCTCGACGGGCGCCTCGCCCGCGCCCTCGCGTACGCGGGCGCCGCAGCTCTGGGCTTCGGCGACCCCGCCCGGGGCGCCGCCGAGGCGGCGGAGGCGCGGCGTCTCGCCTTCGCCTCGGGCGACCCGGCGGCGGTCGCCGTCGCCAGCTGGGCGCAGGCGGCCGCGGCCCACGCCGGCGGCGAGCTGCGCACCAGCGTCCGTGCCGACCTGCACGACACCCACGCCCTCGGTGCGCTGGCCACGAGCGCCTTCGACGGCCAGCTCTGCATCACCCAGCGCCTGCTCTATGGCGCGCGGCCGTACGCGGACGTGATCGCCTTCGCCGATGCGCTGGAGAGGGAGGCCACGCGCATCGGCGCCGCCCGCGGCCTGGCGTTCGCCGTCACCATCCGCGGCGAGGCCAAGCTGCTGTCCGGTCGGCTCGACGACGCCGAGGCGGACTTGAGTGCGGGCGTCGAGGCCCACCGGCGGATCGGCGCCGCGACCGGCGAGGCCTTCGCGACCCAGCGCCTCGCGGAGGTCGCGCTGCACCGGGGCGACCGGCGGCTCGCGATGAGCCGGCTGGACGAGGCCCTCGCCATCGCCCGCGAGTCCGACGTCGGCTTCCACCTGTTCGACAGGATCTACGGGACGCTGGTGACGGCGGCGCCCGATCCCGGCGCCGCGCTCGCCGCGCTCGACCAGGCCGAGGCCGCCGTCCGGGGTCCCGTCGAGACCTGTCCGGGCTGTCGCATCACGCTCGCCATGCCGGCCGCGATCGCCGCCGCCCGGGCCGGTGACGAGCAGCGCGCCGACCGCTGGGCCGAGGTGGCCGGCTACCTCGTCGACGTCGTCATGCGGCTCCCGGCGTGGGATGCCGCCCTGGAGGAGCTGCGCGGCCACCGCGCCCGCGGGGACGCGGCCCTGACGCACTTCCGCCGCGCCGCGGACGGCTTCGCGGCCGCCGGGCAGCCGCTGGACCAGGCGCGCTGCGCCGCGCTGGCGGCTACGCCCGGGTGAGCTTCTTGTACGTGATGCGGTGCGGCCGGTCGGCGGCCTCGCCGAGCTGCTCGCGGCGGTGCTCCTCGTAGGCCTCGAAGTTCCCCTCGAACCACGTCACCTGCGAGTCGCCCTCGAACGCGAGCACGTGCGTGCAGATGCGATCCAGGAACCAGCGATCGTGGGAGATGACCACCGCGCAGCCGGCGAAGTTGACCAGCGCATCCTCGAGCGCCCTGAGCGTGTCGACGTCGAGGTCGTTGGTCGGCTCGTCGAGCAGCAGCAGGTTGCCGCCGGACTTGAGCAGCTTGGCGAGGTGGACGCGGTTGCGCTCGCCGCCGGAGAGCACCCCGACCTTGCGCTGCTGGTCCGATCCCTTGAAGTTGAAGCCGCTCGTGTACGCCCGCGAGTTCATCTCGCGGTCGCCGACCTTGATGATGTCGTAGCCGTCGGAGATCTCCTCCCAGACGGACCGCTCGGGATCGAGCGCGTCGCGCGACTGGTCGACGTAGGCCAGGTCGACGGTCTCCCCGACGCGCAGGATGCCGCTGTCGGGCTGCTCCTGGCCGGTGATCATCTTGAACAGCGTCGTCTTGCCGGCGCCGTTGGGGCCGATCACGCCGACGATGCCCGCAGGCGGGAGGGTGAAGGACAGATCGTCGATGAGCAGCTTGTCGCCGAAGCCCTTGCGCAGGTCCTTGGCCTCGATGACCGTGTCGCCGAGCCGCTTGCCGGCGGGGATGTGGATCTGGACCTGGTCGAGCTTGACGTTGCGGTCCTCGGCGAGGAGGTCCTCGTAGCGGGCGAGGCGCGCCTTGTTCTTCACGCGGCGGCCCTTCGGGTTGGTGCGCACCCACTCGAGCTCGGCCGCGATCGTGCGCGAGCGCGAGCTCTCCTTGCGCTCCTCCTGGAGCAGCCGCTGCTGCTTCTGCTGGAGCCAGGACGAGTAGTTGCCCTCGTAGGGAATGCCGCGCGAGCGGTCGATCTCGAGGATCCACTGGGCGACGTTGTCCAGGAAGTAGCGGTCGTGGGTGACCGCGACGATCGCGCCCTTGTACTCGGCCAGGTGGGTCTCGAGCCAGGCCACGGACTCGGCGTCCAGGTGGTTGGTCGGCTCGTCGAGGAGCAGCAGGTCGGGGGCGCTGAGCAGCAGCCGGCAGAGCGCGACGCGGCGGCGCTCGCCGCCGGACAGGTTGGTGACGGGCGAGTCGGAGGGCGGCAGGCGCAGCGCGTCCATCGCCGTGTCGATCACCGTGTCGAGGTTCCAGCCGTCGACCGCGTCGATCTGGTCCTGGAGGCGGGCGAACTCGTCCGCCGTCTCGTCGGAGTAGTTCATCGAAAGCTCGTTGAAGCGCGCCATCAGGTCGCGCACCTCGGCGACGCCGTCCTCGACGTTTCCGCGCACGTCCTTGGCCTCGTCGAGGTGCGGCTCCTGCTCGAGCATGCCGACGCTCGCGCCGGGCGCGAGCTGGGCGTCACCCGTGTACTCGTGGTCCTGGCCCGCCATGATGCGCAGCACGGTCGACTTGCCGGCGCCGTTGTAGCCGAGGACGCCGATCTTGGCGCCGGGGAAGAAGGACAGCGAGACGTCCTGGAGCACCGTCTTGTCGGGCGGGAACCGACGCGTGAGGCGATGCATGGTGAAGATGTACTGCGAGCTCATGAGTGTCGTCACTGTAGGTCGGTACCTCGCAGCGGAAGCCGGGCGGCTGGCCGGGGTGGACGGCGACCGCATCGGCCAGTGGGCGCGGTGGGGTCACATCCGCGCGTCGGTCTCCGACGGCGACCCGCACGTGTACTCGTTCGACGACGTCGCGGACGCGCTCGCGGTGCGGATCCTGCTCGACGCCGGCGTGACGCTCCCGACCATCCGGCGGGCGGTCGACGCGCTCGGCGGCGAGCACCCGCTCGCGTCCGGGGAGGTCCACGTCATCGACGGCATCCTGGCGGTCGAAGGTCCCGGTGGCCTGCGTGACGTCTTCTCGGAGCAGCGCGTGTTCGGGCTCGACGGCCGGCTCGACGCCCTGGCGCTGCTGCGGGTCGGTGGCTGGCCGTCGCTGATGACGGGCATCCCGGTCTCCGTCGATCCCGAGCGCTGTGCCGGCGAGCCGTGTCGCCCGGGCACGCGGACCCCGGTCAAGGACGCGCTCGACGACCCCGACCTGAAGCGGTGGTGGGAATGCGTCGCCTGATACTGGACGGCGGGCTGCCGGTCGAGCTGGCGGAGGAGCTCCGCGCCCGCGGGCGCGACGCCGTGCACGTCAGCGAGGCCGGGCTCGAACACGCCACGGACGCCGAGGTCCTCGCGGCGGACGGCCTGCTCGTCAGCACCGTCGCACTGCCCGCCGCGGCCCACGTGCGCGGCAACGTCCGCGAGGCGGTCCACCGGCACGCGCACGAGCTGCGCCCCGGGCGTCGATACGTAGGGTGATTGCCATGGAGCCGATCGAGGTCCGGGGGGTGCGCAAGCGCTATGGCGACATCCAGGCCGTCGACGGCCTGGACATCACCGTGCCCGCCGGGACGTGCGTCGGCCTGCTCGGGCCCAACGGCGCCGGCAAGTCCACGACGATGCGGATGCTGACCGCGCAGACGGTCGCCGACGAGGGCACCATCCACGTGCTCGGCCACGAGATGCCGGGGGACTCCAAGGACGCTCGACGCAGGATGGGCGTCGTCCCGCAGCTGGACAACCTCGACATCGCGCTGACCGTCGAGCAGACGCTGATGATGTTCGCCTACCTCTACGGCGTGAAGGGGTCGCGCCGGAAGGACGCGATCGAGCGCTGCCTGGGGATCGGCAACCTCGCCGACCGGCGCAACACCCGCGTGGACAAGCTCAGCGGCGGCATGCGGCGGCGGCTGCTGATCGCCCGCGCGCTCGTCCACGAGCCGGAGCTCGTCCTGCTCGACGAGCCGACCGTCGGCCTCGACCCGCAGGTCCGCCAGGAGCTGTGGGGCCTGATCGACTCACTGCGGGCGGAGGGCGTGTCCATCCTGATGTCGACGCACTACATCGAGGAGGCGGAACGTCTCGCCGACACCGTGCTGATCATGGCGGCGGGCAGGGCCGTGGCCGAGGGCAGGCCGGCCGAGCTGGTGCGCGAGCACGTCGGCGCGCAGGTCACCGAGGTCTACGGGCCGCGGCAGCGCTTGGAGGAGGTCGAGGCCACCGTGCAGGGCAGCGGCTTCCGGACGCGGCGGACCGGCACGAGCGTCGCGATCCTCGGCAGCGAGCGCGCCAACGGCGAGCTGCCGGAGGACGGCCAGACGCGCGTCGCCAGCCTCGAGGACGTGTTCGTCCTGCTCACGGGGGAGCGGGTCGACTGATGTTCCGCCTCGAGCGCTCCGGCATCATGGGCGTCCTCGTCCGCGAGGTGATCAACTTCGGCACCTTCTGGCGGTCGTCGACGTTCAGCGCGATCGTGCAGCCGATCGTCTACCTGCTCGCCTTCGGGTTCGGCTTCGGCACGCTGGTCGACAAGGTCGGCGGCATCGAGTACATCGAGTTCGTCGGCCTCGGGACGGTCGCCACCGCGATCCTGTTCTCCAGCATCTTCTCGGGGATCTTCGGGACGCTGCTCAAGTGGAAGTACCAGCGCACCTACGACGCGCTGCTGGCGGCGCCGGTGAGCGTCGAGGAGATCGTCACCGCCGAGTCGCTGTGGATCGGCGTCCGCTCGGGCGTCTACGGCTGCGCGCCGTTGATCGTGACGTTCTTCTTCGGTCTCGAGCCGTCCTGGGGGATGCTGCTCGTCCCGCTGATCGGGACGCTGGCGGGCTTCGGCCTCGCCGCGGCCGGAATGCTGATCGCGGCGCTGGTGGAGACCTTCGACAACACGTCGTACGTCCAGAGCCTGCTGATCACGCCGATGTTCCTGCTCGCCGGGACCTTCTTCCCCCTCGACGAGCTCCCGCACTGGGCGATCGTCGCGTCGCAGTTCAACCCGCTCTACCACACGGTCGAGCTGGTCCAGCACGCCGCCTTCGGCTTCGAGGCCGTGGACCTCGGCCACGTCGGCGCCCTGGTCGTCTTCGGCCTGTTGATGTGGCAGCTCGCCGCTTGGCGCCTGCGGGCGCGCCTCATCGACTGACCGGCGAAGCGTATCCTGGAAGGTTGTGGCACCGCCGATCTTCGACGTCGAACAAGCCGTTCTGCTGCTCGAGCTCGAGCCCCCGTTCGGCAAGCGCGAGGTGCAGCTCGCGCGGCGGCGGATGGCCAAGGTGTGGCATCCCGACATCGCCCCGCCGGGCAAGCAGTTCGAGCACGAGCGGCACCTGAAGGTCATCAACGAGGCGGCCGACACGCTCGAGCGCCTCGCCGAGCAGTCGCGCGGCGGCAAGGTCACCCGCAACGCCGTCAAGGTCTCGGCGACGGCGGCCCGCAAGGCGCGCGAGGAGGCCGGCAAGCGCAACTACGAGGAGGAGCAGCGCCAGCGCGCGGCCGCCGCTGACCAGCAGAAGCACGACCCCTTCGGCTCGCGCATGCCCGACCACTCGGTCGTGCACCGCTACGCGCGCTGCCTGTCCTACCCCGAGTGGGGCGTCGGGACCGTGCAGGGCATCTACTTCACCGGTGACCCCGACGACACGATGCAGCAGTGGGCGCGGGTGTCCTTCCACGTCGGGATCCGCACCGTGCCCGCCGGCTCGCTGCACTTCGTCGACTTCTCCAAGCCCGACCCTGCTGCCGACCGCGTCCAGCGCTTCACGCAGGCCGCCAAGCACGCGCTCGCGGAGGGCGACTTCAAGCTGGCCGCCAAGCGCCTCGTGTTCGCCCGCGACGCCGAGCCCACCAACGTCCAGGTCCTGCGCCTGATGACGACGGCGTTCTGGCAGGCGGGCGACTACTCCGCCGCCGCGCGCTGCGTGCGCGACTGGGCCCGGGCGGAGCCGGAGCGGCCCGGGCCGTGGCGCACCGCCGCGCGCATCTACGAGGACATGGGCTCGCTCTCGCAGGCGATCGACGCCGCCGAGCGCGAGACGGTGGCCGCCCCGCGCGACGCGACGGCCTGGGAGCGCCTCGGCCGCCTGCGCATGCGGCGCTTCGACCGCCACGGCGCCCGCGCCGCGCTCGAGCGCGGCCGCGCGCTGAACCCATCCGTCGAGGGCCTGCTCGACCTCGCGACGATCGCGCATCTCGCGGGCGACCTCGGCACGGAGGTCTCCGCCTGCGGGCAGGCCACCGAGGTCGAGCCCGACAGCCCGAGCGCGTGGTCGCGCTACGCCCACGCCCTGGCCCGCACCGACCGCACCCAGGACTGCCTCGCCGCCTGCGAGCGTGCCCTGTCGCTCGCCGACGACCCCGAGGTCCGCGCGCTCGCGACGTCGGTCCGCGAGCGCGTCCCGCGCGAGCTCGCCGCTTGACGGTCACGGTCGTGGGCGCCGGGATGGCGGGGGCGGCGTGCGCAGTGGCGCTGCGAGACCGTGGGGTGGACGTGCGCGTCGTCGATCGGGGCCGGGCGCCGGGCGGGCGGATGAGCTCGCCGGAGCTGCACGGACGCCGCGTGGATCTCGGCGCGGGCTACTTCACGGTCAAGGACGGCGGCTTCGCGGCGGTCGTCGACCGCTGGCGGGCGGCGGGGCTCGCGCGCGAGTGGACGGACACCTTCGCCGTGGCTGGAGGCGACCCGACGGCGGGACCGGTGCGCTGGGCCGCGCCGGGCGGACTGCGCTCGCTCGTGCGGGACCTGCTCGACGGCATCGCGATCGAGGTCGCCGAACTGACGGAGCTCCCGGCGGGCGACGTCGTCGTCGCCATGCCCGACCCGCAGGCCGCCCGCCTCGTCGCCGTCCCCGAGCCGGTCGGCTTCGAGCCGGTGATCGCGGTGGCCGCGGGCTTCGCCGAGCGCCGGTGGTCCTTCCGGCACGCCGCCTTCGTCAACGACCATCCCGACGTCACCTTCGTCGCCGACGACGGCGACCGCCGCGGGGATGGGGCGGCCGTGATCGTCGCCCACACCACGCCCGCCCGCGCTCGTGCGCACCTCGACGAGCCGGACGCGGCGGTCGCCCCGGTGCTCGCGGCGCTCGACGACCTGTTCAGCACCGGCGGCCCGGAGTGGACGCACGCGCATCGCTGGACCTACGCCAAGCCTGCGGGCCGGCACCCCGAGCCGTTCGGCCGCGTCGGCCGCGTCGGCCTCAGCGGGGATCAGTGGTGCCCGGAGGGCGCGCCGCGGGTGGAGTCCGCGTGGCTGTCCGGCACCCGCCTGGCGGCGGCGCTGGCAACCTAGTCGAGCTGGAGCGCGACGCCGCCGAGGTAGTCGAGCGCCGTGTTGAAGTCCATGGGCCGGGCGAAGTAGTAGCCCTGCCCGTAGTCGCAGCCGAGCGCGGTCAGGCGGGCCGCCTGCTCGGGTTGCTCGATGCCCTCCGCGACGACCTTGATGCCGAGCGTGTGGCCCAGGGCCAGCACCGCGGGCGTCAGGTCGCGGCCGCGCTCCGTGGCGTCCTCGTCCAGGAACGAGCGGTCCATCTTGAGGATGTCGACGGGCAGGCGGCTCAGGTAGCTCAGCGACGAGTAGCCGGTGCCGAAGTCGTCCAGGGCGAGCCGGACTCCGAGCGCCTTGAGCTCGTGCAGGCGGCCGACGACCAGCTCGGTGTCGCCCATCATCACGCTCTCGGTGATCTCGAGCGTGAGGCTGGCGGGGTCGAGCCCCGTCTCCGCCAGCGCCTCGTGGACATCCATGACGATGTCGGAGCCCTGCAGCTGGCGCACGGACAGGTTGATCGCCAGGGAAGCGCCCTGACCGGGCATTGACTCGAAGAGCTGCGTGGCGTCGCGGCAGGCCTCGCGCAGCACCCAGCGGCCGATGGGGATGATCATCCCCGTCTCCTCGGCGATCGGGATGAACTGGTCGGGCGGGATCAGCCCGCGCTCCGGATGCCTCCAGCGCAGCAGGGCCTCGAAACTCGAGACCTCCCCGTCCGAGAGCCGGACCAGCGGCTGGTAGTGCAGCTCGAGCTGGTGGGCACCCAGGGCGTCCTTCATGTCGGTGCGCAGTTCGAGGCGCTTGAGCACGCTCTCGTGGATCTCGGGCTCGAAGATCCGGTAGCCGCCCGCGGCGTCCTGCTTGGCGATGTACATCGCGGCGTCGGCGTCGCGGATGAGCTCGTCGGTGCCCGTGAGGGACCCGGGCTCGGCGAGGGCGATGCCGATGCTGGCGGCGAGGGTCACGACGCGATCTCCCGCGCGGTAGGGGCGCCCCATGGCGGCGCGGATGCGGTCGGCCGTGTCGGCGGCCTCCTGGATGCCTTCCACGTCCTCGAGCAGGATCGCGAACTCGTCGCCGCCGAAGCGCGCGGCGGTGTCCGACGCGCGGATGCTGTCGGAGATCCGACGGCCCACCTCGATCAGGACCGCATCACCGGCTGCATGCCCGAGCGAGTCGTTGATCGTCTTGAAGTCGTCGAGGTCGAGGAACAGGATGGCCAGCGAGTCCTCGTTACGGCGCGCGGCGGCGAGCGCGTGGCGAGCGCGCTCGAAGAACAACGCGCGGTTGGCCAGCCCGGTGACGGAGTCGTGGAAGGCCTGGTGGGTGAGCTCGGCCTCGAAGCGCCGCCGGTCGGAGACGTCGCGGCCGTTGAGGACCACCCCCGGCTCGGTGGTCAGCGGCGAGCACAGCAGCTCGAAGTGGCGCTCGCCTCCGCCCTTGCACTGCAACGCGCACTGAAGCGGGCGCCGGGTGCCGCGCGTCTCGACGGTGTGGATGATCTGCTCGAGCTCGGCTGCCTCGGGCTCGGACATCAGCTCGGCGAAGTGCCGGCCGACGATCCGCTCGGGCTCCCAGCCCAGCACGCGCTCGATCGAGGGGCTCTGGTAGGTGACGCGCCCATCGGTGTCGAGCACGGTGATGAGGTCGCTCGACTGGCGGACGAGCGACTCGAAGAGCACCTGGCTGTCGCGCCGCTCGATCTCGCGGGAGAGGGCGGCGGTGTCCCGCACGAGCAGGGACATGCGCGCGACCACCATCAGGAACAGCACGATCGAGACGACCTGGACGACAGCCATCGCGGTGTCGTCGTTGGTGAGGGCATGGTGGAGCCCGATGGCGGGCGCGATCAGCGTGCCGAGCGCCAGCACGGTCAGCCGCGGCCCGGTCAGCACCGACTTCTCGAGCGGGCCCGGCTCGTCGAGCCTGGCCATGCTCGGATGCAGCGCGCAGGCTCCGATGAGCAGGTAGAAGGCGACCCAGCCGAGGTCCAGCCACAGCTGGCGGTCGAACGCGCCCGACAGCGTCATGATCCCATAGAGCGTGTCCGCCACCAGCAGGAACACGATGCTCGACGTGAGCAGCCAGAAGGCGGCGTCGCGGCGACCCCGGTCGAGGGTCAGGCGGACGGCCATGGCCAGCAGCAGGATGTCGCCGACCGGGTAGGCGGCGGACACCAGCTTGACGACGACGGACGCCTGATCGTCGGCGAGGTACGGGGCGATCAGCGCCGTCCACTGCGGCAGCGCCAGGCCGAGGCTGAGGATGGCGGCGTCGAGCAGGCCGCGGCGGTCCCGACCGGCGTCGCGGCGCCGGACGAACAGCAGCATGCTGAGCATCAGCACCGGATAGAAGACGAGATACGGGATGTCCCCGAGGCTCGGGAACGGGACGTCCTCGCCGGTGAGCTTCCCGTAGGAGTACGTGTAGACGTCCCCGAGCCAGAACAGGAACAGCGCGACCGCGGCGATGCACCACGGGGCGGGGCGCGCCGGGCGGTGCATCCGGACGCCGATCGCGATCGCGAGCACGGGCGACAGGCCGAGGACGTTGAACAGCGGATAGCTGCCCCGCAGCGGCGCCGGGGCAGCCAGGTAGACGAGTGCGCCAAGCGCCCCGACAGCCAAATAGGCGATCCAGGCGCGGCGCGAGATCATGCGATGGCGAGCTCTCGTTCGTCGACGTGGCGCAGCTCACCGCGCGCGTCGAGGTCGCGGAGGGCCGCGATCAGGGTGTCGACCTCGGTGTCGGTGTTGGACGACGTCAGCTGGACCCGGAAGCCCACGTCGGAGCGCGGGACGACGGGGTAGCGCGCGAGCGTGACGAACAGGCCGCGCGCGAAGAGCTCCTTGCCGACCGCGTCGATGTGGGTGCTGTCGCGCAGGGGGATCTCGATGATCGGCATCCCGGTGCGGTTCGGCGTGTAGACGTCGAGCTCGTCGAGGCAGTCGAGCACGCGTCGCGTGAGCCGGTACAGCTCCGCGCGCAGGACGTCGCCGCGGTCGCGGTTGACCTTGAAGCCGGCCATGACGGTGGCCAGCGAAGCGATCGGGGACGGGCCGGAGTACGCGTACGGGGGCGCTGCGACCTTGATCAGATCCTTGAGCATGCGCGGCCCCGTGATGAAGGCGGCCAGCGACGAGTACGCCTTCGAGAAACCGCCGACGAGGACGATGTTGTCGTAGTCCATCCCGAAGTAGCGGACGATGGCGCTGCCACCGGTGCCGTACGGGCTCAGCTCGTCCGCGGTCCGGTCGCCGATGACGCCGAAGCCGTGCGCGTCGTCGACGTAGAGCAGCGCGTTGTGACGCGCGGCGACCTCGGCGAACGCCGGCAGATCGGGCGGGTTGCCCGTCATCGAGTTGACGCCGTCCATGCAGACCATGCGGCGCGGGTCGCGCTCGGCGGCGAGCATCTGGTCGAGGTGGTCGGCGTCCTCGAAGCGGAAGCGCCGGACGGCCGCACCGCGCCCGCGGGCGACCTGGCAGCCGTCGAAGATCGACTTGTGCGCGCGACCGTCGATGAAGATGGTCCCGCTGCCCGCGAGCAGGGGGATGACGGCGGCGTGGATGTGGGTGATCGTCGGCAGCACGAGCGCTTCCTCGACACCGAGGAGGGAGACCAGCTCGGCCTCGATCTCCTCGCAGACCAGCGGGCTGCCGATGAGCCGCGACCAACTCGGATGGGTGCCCCACTTCTCCAGGTAGGCCGGGACCGCATCGATGATCTCGCGGTCGAGGTCGAAGCCGAGGTAGTTGCACGATGCGAAGTCGGCGAGCCACTCGTCGCCGATCCGGATCATGCGCCCGTCGATCTCCTCGATCACCGCGTCGCTCATCGGGTGTGAGAGCTCGTACTCGCTCACCCGTGCCCCCTGGTCAAGCCATTGGTTGAACCAGTCGTCGACCTGCCCATGTGTCCGCATAGGCGGAGTGTTCCCTCAGGGAGACCGAGCACCTTCCTGTTGTCGGAATGTCAACAGCAAAGGTTGAATCTCCCGGTCCGTCGCCGATCGACCGTCAGGCGCTGAACGTACGCAGGTGCCGTCCGGTTTGCCTCCTACGGTTCGGACCCCGATGCGCTTGGTCGTCGCCCGCTGCTCCGTCACCTACTCCGGCCGCCTGGACGCCTACCTGCCGGAGGCGGTGCGGCTGCTCATGTTCAAGGCCGATGGCTCGGTGCTCGTGCACTGCGATGGCGGCGGCTACAAACCGCTCAACTGGATGACGGCCCCGACCGCGATCGAGGAGGACGGGGCCACGATCACCGTCCGCAAGGTCAAGGGCGAGGACCAGTTGACGATCGCCCTGAGCGACGTGATCAGCGACATGACCGTCGAGTGCGACGCGGTGAGCGGCCTCGAGAAGGACGGCGTGGAGACGCACCTGCAGGAACTGCTGGCCGAGCAGCCCGAGTGGTGTGGCGAGGGCTTCCGGCTCGTGCGCCGCGAGTGGCCGACGGACATCGGGCCCGTCGACCTCATGTGCCGCGACGGGGACGACGAATGGATCGCCGTCGAGATCAAGCGGATCGGGACCATCGACGCGGTCGAGCAGCTCAGCCGCTACCTCGAGCGCATCAGCCGCGACCCCGCGATGGCGGGCTGCCGCGGGGTGCTGGCCGCGCAGACGGTCAAGCCGCAGGCGCGCGTGCTGGCCGAGGCACGCGGGATCGCCTGGGTCGAGGTCGACCTCGCGGTGCTGCGCGGCGAGCGCGAGCCCGAGCTCACGCTGTTCGCCGCCTAGGACTTGCTGGGTGCGTCGCGGCCCGGCAGCACGCCGTGACCCGTCGCCTCCGCGCCGGTGAAGACCGCCATCGCGAGGGCGACGATCACCATCAGGATCATGCCCTTGAAGAGGAACAGGATGGTGAGGAGGGCGAAGACGGCGGCGAGTGCCACCCAGAAGCCCTGCGGGATGCGGACGTTGGCCATGCGAACGGGCCTACCCGCCGTTTAGGGTGCGAACCATGAGCGAAGAGCCCGTCCACGTCGACGCCGCGGACGGCGTCCTCACGATCACCATCGACCGGCCCGAAGCGCGCAACGCGGTCAACGGCGCCGTGGCGGAGGCGATCGCCGCCGCCCTGGACCGCCTCGACGCCTCCGACGAGCTGCGCATCGGCATCGTCACGGGCGCGGGCGGGACGTTCTGCGCGGGCATGGACCTGAAGGCGTTCGTGACGGGCGAGCGGCCGTGGGCCGGCGACCGCGGCTTCGCCGGCATCACCCAGCGCGCGGCGGAGAAGCCGCTGATCGCGGCCGTGGAGGGGTTCGCCCTGGCGGGCGGCTTCGAGATCGCGTTGTCGTGCGATCTGATCGTGGCGGCGCGCGACGCGCGGTTCGGGATCCCGGAGGTCAAGCGCGGGCTGGTCGCCGCGGCGGGGGGACTGTTCCGGCTGCCGCAACGCATCCCCTACCACCTGGCCATGGAGCTTGCGCTCACGGGTGACCCGATCGGCGCCGAGCGCGCGGCGGAGATCGGGATCGTCAACCGGCTCGTCGACCCGGGCAGCGCGCTCGAGGGCGCGCAGGAGTTGGCGAGCGCCATCGTCCGCAACGCCCCGCTCGCGCTGGCCGCGTCCAAGTCGGTCGTACAGCGCGCCCGCGAGTGGACGGAGGCGGAGGCATGGGACAAGCAGGGCCAGATCGCCGGCGGGGTGTTCGGCTCCGAGGACGCGCAGGAGGGCGCGAAGGCGTTCGCCGAGAAGCGTGAGCCGAACTGGCAGGGACGCTGATCTGCGCTAGGCGGTGAGCGTCAGGACCAGCGCGCGGGCGCCGCCGTGGTCCCGGTGCTCGCACAGGTACACGCCCTGCCAGGTCCCGAGCGCGAGGCGGCCGCCGCTCACGGGCAGGGTCAGCGAGGGCCCGAGCAGGGAGGCCTTGATGTGGGCCGGCATGTCGTCGGGTCCCTCCTGCGTATGCGTCCAGTAGGCGGCGTCCTCGGGCACGGCGCGGTTGAACCAGGACTCGAAGTCGCGGCGCACGTCGGGGGAGGCGTTCTCGTTGACGGTCAGCGCCGCGGAGGTGTGCCGGCACCAGACGTGCAGCAGGCCGTCCTCGCCGTCGGTCATGTCGGCCAGCGCGGCCTCGATCTCGCGCGTGATCAGGTGGAAGCCGCGCGGGCGCGGGTCGAGCTTCAGCGTTCGTTGAGTCACGGGATGCGCGCGATGTTCATGTCGACGCGCTCGCCGCAGAACGGGACGCCCTCCTGCTCGAGGCGCTCGCGCTGCCGCGCGCCCTTGGCCAGCGAGCCGTCGGCGCGCACGACGCGCCACCAGGGCAGGCCGGGCTCGTCGACGTCGTGCAGCACGGCGCCGGCGACGCGCGGCGCGCCCGGGGTGATGTCCCCGTACGCGCGGACGAACCCCTCCGGGATCGCGCGGACCCGGGCCAGGACGGTGCGCGTATGCTCGCTGTCGGTGCGCAATGGGACGTATTCGATCGTGGCGCGAGACCCCGTCTCCGGCGATCTCGGCGTCGCGGTCCAGTCGCACTGGTTCTCCGTCGGCGCCGTCGTCACCTGGGGTCGGCCAGGAGTGGGGACGGTAGCCACCCAGAGCGTCGCCGATCCTGCGTATGGACCGCGGACGCTGGAACGGCTGGCCGCGGGCGAGGACATCGAGGCCGCCCTCGCGGCCCAGCTGGCCTCGGACGACCTGCGCGACGTCCGCCAGGTCGCCGCGATCGACGCCGGCGGGCGCCTCGCCGTCCACACTGGGCCCGACTGCATCCCGCACGCCGGCCACGTCCAGGGCGAGGGCTTCTCCTGCCAGGCGAACATGATGGCCCGGGCCGGTGTCCCCGAGGCGATGGCGCAGGCCTTCGCGGCCGTTGACGGCCCCGACCTCGCCGGCCGCATGCTCGCCGCGCTCGAGGCGGCCGAGCGCGCCGGCGGCGACGTCCGCGGGCGCCAGTCCGCCGCGCTCCTCGTCGTCAGCGCCGACCCCCGGGCGCTGACGCCCAGGCTCGAGCTGCGCGT
The DNA here is from genome assembly GCA_963740765.1 of uncultured Solirubrobacteraceae bacterium. Taxonomy (GTDB): domain Bacteria; phylum Actinomycetota; class Thermoleophilia; order Solirubrobacterales; family Solirubrobacteraceae; genus DATLGB01. The sequence goes on from CAVUFN010000011.1 coordinate 91,692, forward strand.
CGAGGACCACGCCGACCCGGTCACGGAGATGGGCCGCCTCGTCGTCCTCGCCCGCGCCTACGCCCTCGCCGAGGCGGCCGACGAGCTGCTCGGCGGCGGGGATGCCGCCGGCGCCGGCCGCCTCTACGAGCAGGCGGCGGCGCTCGCGCCGGACTCGGACGAGCTGCTGTTCTGGGCCGGGCTGAGCATGGCCCAGACCGGTGACCTCGAGAACGGGACCGAGGCCGTCCGCCGCGCCGCCGCCGTGCACCCCGGCTGGCTCGACCTGCTCGACAGGCTCACCGACGACTTCGCGCCCGCGGGCGCCGCGGTCCGCGCCGCGCTGGGCCGTGGCTGAGGCGACCCTCCGCGAGGTCGTCGAGGCGCTCGCGCCGCTGCGCCGCGCCGCCGGCAGCCCGGAGGAGCGGCGCGCCGCCGAGTGGCTCGCCGATCGCCTGCGTGCCGCCGGGGCGCGCGACGTGCGCGTCGAGGACGTCCCGTACCGCCCGGGCTACGCGCGGGAGCTCCTCCCGCTCAACCTCGCGGCGGTGGCGGCCGCGCTGGCCGCGCGCCGCGGCGTCCGGCGGCCCGGCGTCGCGCTGTTCGCGGCGGCCGTCACCGCCCTGGTCGCTGACGACGTCGACAATCGTCGCCGCCTCTGGCGCCGCGCGACGGTGCCCGAGCGCACCACCACGAACGTCATCGCCGAATGCGGCGACCCCGGCGTGGGCGCGACGCTGGTCGTCCTCGCCCATCACGACGCCGCCCCGACCGGCGTCGTCTTCGACCCGCGCCCGCAGCGATGGATCGCGCGGCGCTTCCCCGAGCAGGTCGCCCGCACGGACACGAGCGCGCCGCTGTGGTGGCCCGTGCTCGCGATGCCGCTGTTCACGGCCGCCGGGGCGCTCACCGGCAGCCGTCTCCTCAAGCGCATCGGCCTGATCGGCAGCCTCGCCACGACGGCGGTCGGAGCCGACATCGCCCGCGACCGCATCGTCCCCGGCGCCAACGACAACCTGTCCGGCGTGGCGGCGCTCGTCGCCCTGGCCGAGGGCGAGCCGCTCCCGGTGCGCGTGATCCTGGCCAGTTGCGGCGCCGAGGAGGTCCTGCAGGGCGGCATCTACGCGTTCGTCGATGACCACCTCCGCGCGCTCGACCCGGCGACCACCTTCGTCCTCAACCTCGACACCGTCGGGTCGCCCGAGCTGATCATGCTCGAGGGCGAGGGGACGCTCGTGATCGAGGACTACCGCGATCCGGCGTTCCGCGACCTGGTCGCCGCCGCCGCCGAGCGCGTGTCGGGCCCGCTGCGCCGGGGCTGCCGGGCCAGCACGAGCACCGACTCCGTCGTCACCAGCCGGGCGGGCTACCCGACCGCCACGCTGTGCTCGTGGGAGCCGGCCACCAAGCAGCTCTCGAACTACCACCTGATGACCGACACCCCCGACCGGCTGGACTACGGCACGGTCGCCCGCGCCGTCGCGGTCACCGCGGCCGTCGCCGACGCGCTGGCCGCTCGCCGCGACCAGCGCTAGGCGGCCTGCGCGAGCGCGGCGCGCTCGCGCACCATGGCGGTGAGGTCGTGCAGGACGCTGCGCACCGCCTCGGCGGGCTCGGCGTCGAGCGTGTCGCCGGCGAACACGACCTCGGCGAGCCCGACCGGCGTGTCCCGGTCGAGGACGCGGGCGCCGATCAGGCCGAGCACCTTGCGCAGCTCGGCCTGGGCCCAGACGGCCCCGAACATGCCGGTGGACGCTCCGAGGACGGCCACCGGCTTGTTGCGCAGGACGTTGTGCTCGAACGGGACGCTGACCCAGTCGAGCGCGTTCTTGAGCTGGCCGGGGATCGAGCCGTTGTACTCCGGCGTCGCGAACAGGACGCCGTCGGCGTCGGCGACCGCGGCGCGCAGCGCGCGGACCGGGTCCGGCGCCGCGGACGACTCGCGATCCTCCTCGTCGAACGGCGGGACGTCGCGCAGTCCATCCCACACCTCGAGCTCGACGCCGTGCGGCGCCAGCTCGATCGCCGCCTGCATGAGCGCGGCGTTGTAGGAGCCGGGCCGCAGCGAGCCCACGATCCCCAGCAGCTTCATCTTGCTACTCGCCCTTCGTGAGGACGAGGTCGACCGTGAGGGTGACGTCGTCGGCCAGCGCCTTGCCGCCCGTGGGGAGGTCGGCGTTCCAGCTGATGCCGAAGTCGTGGCGGTTGAGGACCGTCTCGAGCGAGAGCGCGACGTTCTCGTTGCCGGCCAGCCCGGTGTAGGGGCCGCCGAACGTGCCGGTCGCCTCGAGCTCGCGGGTCACGCCCTTGATCGTCAGCTCGCCGCGCACGGTCAGCCGCTCGCCGTCGACCTGGAGGTCGGAGGCCGCGAACGTGATCTGCGGGTGCGTCTCGGCGTCGAAGAAGTCCGGCGCCTGCAGGTGGCCCTTGAGCTGGGCGATCGGGACCTCGACGCTGTCGACCGCGACGGTGCCGGTCAGCGTGCCGTCGTTGAGCTCGGCGGAGAACTCGGAGAAGTGACCGCGGAAGGTGGCGACGCCGGAGTACTTGACGGCGAAGGCGGCCTTGGAGTGGACGGGGTCCACGGTCCAGGTGCCGGCGGGGACGGTGCTCTGCTCGATGGTGCTCATTGGATCCCTCCTGGGAAATCGTTTGCTGAAGCAAGTGTAGCACAATGCTTGCGCAAGCAAGTGTTGCCTAGAGGCGTACACTGCGGGTTGTGTCAGTAGCCGACGATCCCACCATCCTCAGGACGGATGCCGGGCTGAAGTACTTCCCACCGCCGCGCGAGGCGGCATGGTTCGGGCTGCTGGCGGCACACGCCGAGCTGACCCGCGGGCTGGACGCCTGCCTGAGCGCGAAGCACGGGCTGAGCCTCAGCGCCTACGAGGTCCTGTCCCGTCTCGCCCACGCCGAGGACGGCCATCTGCGCATGTCCGAACTGGCGGGGCAGTCGCAGCTCAGCCTCAGCCGCGTGTCGCGCGTCATCGACGCGCTGGAGAGCCGCGGACTTGCCGAGCGCAAGAGCTGCGCGACGGACTCGCGCGTGGTGCACGCCACGATCAGCCCGGCCGGCCAGGCGCTCCTCGCCGCGGCGCAGGACACGTTCTTCGAGACGGTCGAGTCGCGCTTCCTCGGGCGCCTGACGTGCGACGAGGTCGGGCTGCTGGGCGACATCTTCGGTCGCCTGGTCGCAGCCGGGCCACCTGACGCCCGCTCCGACGTCTAGATTCCGCGGCGCCCATGCGCCACGACGATCTCGCCGACGCCCAGTGCTCCATCGCCCGCAGCATGGCCGTCCTCGGCGAGCGCTGGACGCTGGTCATCCTGCGCGAGGCGTTCATGCGCGCCCGTCGCTTCGAGGACTACCAGCAGGGCACCGGCATCGCCCGCAACATCCTCACCGACCGGCTCACCAAGCTCGTCGACGCCGAGATCCTCGAGCGCCGTCCCTACGCCGAGCACCCCGGCCGCACGCTCTACGAGTACCGGCTGACCGAAAAGGGCATCGACCTCTATCCCGTGCTGGTCGCGCTGATGCAGTGGGGTGACCGGTACGGCGGGCTCGACCAGCCGCCGCTCACGCTCGAGCACCACGGCTGCGGCCAGGTCAGCACGCCGCGCTTCGTGTGCAGCGAGTGCGGGGAACCGGTCCACGCGCGCGAGATGACCGCGCACGAGCACGAGGTCGCGGCGCCGTGATGCGGCTCGCCGCGGCCACCCTGCTCGCGCTGCTGGCGCTGGCGGCGCCGGCGGCCGCGAAGACCGAGGTCGCCTCGCTCGGCACGATCCGCGCCGAGCTGACCTACACGAAGAAGTCGGCCTTCCAGGCCACCGGCGTCACGCTGCGGGTCTTCGACGGGGACACGCAGATCGTGGACAAGGCAATCCCGAACAAGGCGTACCTGTCCCCCATCGGGATGAACACGGGCTCCCGGTCGGTGCACGTCCGCGACCTCGACGGCGACGGCACCGGGGAGGCACTGTTCGACCTGTACACGGGCGGGGCGCACTGCTGCCAGGTGCTCCTTCTCTACAAGGGCGCGATGGAGATCGAGCGCAACTGGGGCGACCCCGGCTACGCGCTCGAGGACCTCGACAGCGACGGCGTCCCGGAGTTCCGCTCGGGTGACAACGGGTTCAACTCGGTCTTCTCCTCCTATGCCGCGAGCCTGTTCCCGGCGCAGATCTTCCGGCTCGTCGACGGCGCGCTCGTCGACGTCACCCGGGAGGACGGGCTCAAGCCCACCGTCAGTACGCAGGCGACGGACTACAAGCGCATCTACCGCAAGGTCAAGCGCAGGCTGCGCAAGCACCCGGAGTACCGCGAGGCGGTGCGCAGCTCGCTCGCCGCGTACACCGCCGACCAATGCACGCTCGGCGAGTGCCGGACCGGCTACCAGCTCGTCCGCACCGCCATCCGGCGCGGCTACGTCAAGCCGGGCTTCCTCCGGAGGCTCAAGACGCTGCTGGCCGAGCACGGCTACGACGCGTAGCCGAGCGCGCGGCGGCTGCTCAGGTCAGCGATCCCCGGGCGCGCGTGACGGGTTCACGCTGACCGGAACGTCGAGGTCGAGCGCGGTGCGGATGATCCGGTTCTGCTCGATGGTGTGGGCGGCCGGGTAGCCCTCGCCCGGGCTGGCGCGTTCGGGCCGGCCGACGTAGCCGAACTCGAGGTGGTCCGGGAGGATGTGGAGCATGCGCGGGCTCATGTGCGCGCGGGCGCCCATGTTGCGCGGCTCCTCCTGCACCCACAGGACCTCGCGCAGGTTGGGGTAGCGGTTGATCTCCTCGAGGATCTGCGCCTGCGGGAAGGGGTACAGGAGCTCGACGCGCGAGATCGCGACGCCGGGGTTGTCCTCGCGGGTGGCGTGGTTCTGGAGGTCGTAGAAGACCTTGCCCGTGCAGAAGACCAGGCGCGTGACGGCGTCCTCGTCGATGCGCGGCTCGCTCAGCACCGGGTAGAAGCGCGCGTCGCTGAGGTGCGCGATCTGCGACATCGCCTGCGGCAGGCGCAGCAGCTGCTTGGGCGTGAAGATGACCAGCGGGCGCTGCTTGGCGACGCGGGCCTGGCGGCGCAGGAGGTGGAAGTACTGCGCCGGCGTGGTGAGGTTGGCGACGCGGATGTTGCCCTCGGCGGCGAGCTGGAGGAAGCGCTCCAACCGCGCGCTCGAGTGCTCCGGGCCCGACCCCTCGTAGCCGTGCGGGAGCAGCAGCGTCAGCCGCGAGGTCTGGCCCCACTTGGCCAGCGCGCTGATGATGAACTGGTCGATGATGACCTGCGCCGAGTTGGCGAAGTCACCGAACTGCGCCTCCCACAGGACCAGCGACTCCGGCGCCTCCATCGAGTAGCCGTACTCGAAACCGAGGCAGGCGACCTCGCTCAGCGGGGAGTTGTGCAGCTCCATCGGCGCGAGCGCGCCGGGCAGGTTCTGGATCGGCGACGTGCGCCGGCCCGTCTTGGCGTCGTGGAAGACGAGGTGGCGCTGGGAGAAGGTGCCGCGCTCGACGTCCTGGCCGGTGAGGCGGATCGGCGTCCCCTCGCTGAGCAGCGACGCGTAAGCGAGCTCCTCGGCGTGGGCCCAGTCGATGCCGCGCTTGGTCTCGGAGACCTCTCGGCGCTTGTCGAGCTGGCGCACGAGCTTCGGGTGGATCTCGAAGCCCTCCGGGACCTTGAGCAGGTCCTCGTTGAGCTGGATGAGCCGGTCCTCGGACACCGCCGTCTTGACCTCGGGGGACTGCGTGCGGTCGAGCTCGTAGCCGCCCGTGGGCTGCTCGGCGTGGGAGCTGGCCAGCTCCTCCTTGAGCTGGCGGTGGCGTGCGGCGAGGGCGTCCCAGATCTCCTGGCCGACCCCGTCGGATTCCTCCTTGGTCAGCGTCCCGTCGGCGACGAGCTGCTCGGCGAAGATCTCGCGCACCGGCGTCTTGCCCTTGATCTTCGCGGCCATCTCGGGCTGCGTGTAGGCGGGCTCGTCCGTCTCGTTGTGGCCCCAGCGGCGGTAGCCGATCAGGTCGATGACGACGTCGTGGCCGAACTCGGCGCGGTAGGCGAAGGCGAGGCGGGTGGCGGCGATGCAGGCGGCGACGTCGTCGGCGTTGACGTGGATGATCGGGACGTCGAAGCCCTTGGCGAGGTCGGAGGCCCAGCGGGTCGAGCGCGACTCCTCCGGATCGGTGGTGAAGCCGATCTGGTTGTTCTGGATGATGTGGACGGTGCCGCCGACCGTGTAGCCGTCGAGGCCCTGGAGGTTGAGCGTCTCCGAGACGACGCCCTGGCCCGGGAAGGCGGCGTCGCCGTGCAGGACGATGGGCATCGACGCGGCGTGGTCGATGTGGGTGTGCGGGCCCTGGCGGGTGGTCTGCACGGCGCGGGTGGCGCCGGTGACGACGGGTGCGACGTACTCGAGGTGCGACGGGTTGGACTCCAGGCGCACGATCAGCGAGCCGTCGCCGACCTGGTAGGTGCCCTGCGCGCCGTGGTGGTACTTGACGTCGCCCGTGCCGCCCTGCGGGATCGTCGTCACGGCCTCGATGTCGGAGGCGCCCTCGAACTCGCGGAAGATCGTCTCGTACGCGCGGCCGAGGTTGTGGGCGAGGACGTTGAGCCGGCCGCGGTGCGCCATGCCGAGCACGACCTCGCGCGCGCCCTTGTGGAACGCGAGCTGGATGAGCTCGTCGATCATCGGGACCGTCATGTCCAGGCCCTCGATGGAGAACTGCTTCTGGCCCAGGTAGGCCTTGTGCATGAAGCGCTCGAGCGAGTCGACCTGGGTGAGGCGGCCGAGCAGCGCCTTCTTCTCCTCGGTCGTCAGCGGGCTCCGGTACTCGCCGGACTCGATCGCCTTGCGCAGCCACACGCGCTGGCGGTGCGAGGCGATGTGCTCGATCTCGTAGGCGATCGTGCCGCAGTAGGTCTCGCGCAGGTGCGGGAGGGCGTCGGCGAGCGTCGCGCCGGGGACGCCGATGCGC
>CAVUFN010000012.1:0-138584 GCA_963740765.1 uncultured Solirubrobacteraceae bacterium
TCGGCGATCTTGCGCTTCTTGGCCACGAACACGCGGACGAGCTCGTTGACGCCCGGCGCCAGGTCGTCGCCGTCGGCGCGGCTGAAGGTCTTGACGTCGATGACGACGCCGCCCTCGCCGTGCGGGACCTTGAGCGAGGTGTCGCGGACCTCGCGCGCCTTCTCCTTGAAGATCGCGCGGATCAGCTTCTCCTCGGCGGTCAGCTCCGTCTCGCCCTTCGGCGTGACCTTGCCGACCAGCAGGTCGCCCGACCCGACCTCGGCGCCGATGCGCACGATGCCGCGGTCGTCGAGGTTGCGCAGCGACTCCTCCGAGCGGTTCGGGATGTCGCGCGTGATCTCCTCGTCGCCGAGCTTCGTCGTGCGCGCGTCGATCTCGTACTCCTCGATGTGGATCGAGGTGAGCTCGTCGTCCTGCACGAGGCGCTCGGAGAGGATGATCGCGTCCTCGAAGTTGTACCCCTCCCAGGACATGAAGGCGACGCGCAGGTTCTTGCCCAGCGCCATCTCGCCCTTGTCCGTGGCGGAGCCGTCCGCGAGGACCTCGCCCTCGGCCACCTTCTGACCGCTGACGACCAGCGGCTTGTGGTGGATGAGCGTGCCCTGGTTGGAGCGCATGAACTTCTGCAGCTCGTACTCGTCCTTGCCGTCCTTGTGGGCGACGACGATGCGGGTCGCGTCGATGAACTCGACCTCGCCGCCGTGCTTGGCCAGGACGACGTCGCCCGTGTCCAGCGCGGCGCGGCGCTCCATGCCCGTGCCGACGACCGGCGCGTCCGTCTTGAGCAGCGGCACCGCCTGGCGCTGCATGTTGGAGCCCATCAGGGCGCGGTTGGCGTCGTCGTGCTCGAGGAACGGGATCATGGCCGTCGCGACGGACCAGATCTGCTCCGGCGAGACGTCCATGTAGTCGATCTCGGCCGGCGGGTACAGCTCGTAGCTGCCCGCCTGCGTGCGACACAGGATGTCGCCGACCAGGTTGTTCTTGTCGTCGAGCTGCGCGTTGGCCTGCGCGATGACGACCTCCTGCTCGACGTTGGCGTCGAGGTGGACGACCTCGTCGGTGACCTTGCCGTTCTTGACGACGCGGTACGGCGAGGTGACGAAGCCGTGCTCGGAGATCTCCGCGTAGGAGGAGAGCGAGCCGATCAGGCCGATGTTCGGGCCCTCCGGCGTCTCGATCGGGCACATGCGGCCGTAGTGGGTCGGGTGGACGTCGCGGACCTCGATCGGCGCGCGCTCGCGCGTGAGGCCGCCCGCGCCGAGCGCGCTGAGGCGACGCCGGTGCGTGAGGCCCGACAGCGAGTTCGTCTGGTCCATGAACTGGCTGAGCTGCGAGGAGCCGAAGAACTCCTTCAGCGCGGCCACGACCGGGCGGATGTTGATGATCGTCTGCGGCGTGATCGTGTCCGCGTCCTCGGTGGTGAGGCGCTCGCGCACGACGCGCTCCATCCGGTAGAGACCGATGCGGAAGGCCTCCTGGATGAGCTCGCCGACGGTGCGCAGGCGGCGGTTGCCGAAGTGCTCGTACTCGTCGAGGTGATCGGCGATCGGCTCGCGCGGCATCGTGATGGCCTCGGCCGCGTAGTCGCGGACGACGCCCTCGGTCTCGATGTCCTCGGGCATCCCCAGGTCGCGCGGCAGCTCGACGAGCTTGCGGATCAGGGTGATGATGTCGTCGTGGGTCAGGACCCGCGTGTCGAGGTCGATGTCGAGCCCGAGGCGCTTGTTGAGCTTGTAGCGACCGACGCGCGTGAGGTCGTAGCGCTTGGGGTCGAAGAACAGCTGGTGCAGGAGCGCCTTGGCGTTGTCGACGGAGGGCGGCTCACCCGGGCGCTGCTTCTTGAACAGCTCGATCAGCGCGCCGTCCTCGGAGCGGGTGACGTCCGTGTCGGCCTCGATCGTGTTGCGCAGGTAGAGGCTGTTGTCGAAGAGGTTGAGGATCTCCTCGTCCGATTCGTACCCCATGGCGCGGAGCAGAACGGTGACCGGCAGCTTGCGCTTGCGGTCGATGCGGACGAAGACCTTGCCCTTCTTGTCGATCTCCAGCTCGAGCCAGGAGCCGCGGGCCGGCATCAGGTTGCCGACGAAGACCTGCTTCTCGGCGTCCTTGGGCTCCATCAGGTAGGCGCCCGGCGAGCGCACCAGCTGCGTGACGACCACGCGCTCGGTGCCGTTGATGACGAAGGTCCCCCGCTCCGTCATCCACGGGAAGTCGCCCATGAAGACCGACTGCTCCCGGATCTCGCCCGTCTCCCGGTTGATGAACCCGACCGTGACGGTCAGCGGCCGCGCGTAGGTGAGGTCCTTCTCCCGGCACTCGTCCAGGTTCGCGACCGGCTCGTCGAAGACGAACTCCCCGAACTGCACGGCCAGGTTGCCCGTGTAGTCCTCGATGGGAGAGATGTCGTCGATGGTCTCACGCAGGCCCCCCTTCTCCGTGTCCACGAGCCAGTCGAACGACTTCTTCTGGATCGCGATGAGATTCGGGACTTCGAGCACCTTTTCAAGGCGCGCGAAGGAACGGCGCGTACGGAGAGCATCGGGGGAAGCCAAGGCTTTAGCGACTCCTACCTGGAGGACTTACAAAACGGGAGAGAGACGTTTCACCACGCTCGGGACTCGCTCCCGGCGCGATGAAAGCGCGACCAAGCAATGTAGCACAGGAGTCCCCGTACCCCGCAAGGGGCGGATCGGCGCTCACGGACCCCGTCCTGGGCGTCCCCGTATGTGGCGGGGAGCTGGTGGCGGACGGCTGCGACTATCGGCCGATCGCAGAGCAGTCTAGGTGACCCGTCAAGGTGGATCCCCTGACCGGAAACGCGGAGATCGACGGTTCTTTCGCTCACCGCCGTTACTTCATCTACAGGCGAGCTCCGAGAGCCGCCGCCCGCGAGATTCCCATCGAAAGGCTGTCCATGTCCCTCCGCACCCGCCTCCTGGCGGTCGGCTCCACCGCTGCGCTGCTCCTCCTGAGCGCCGCGCCCGCTCACGCCATCACCGCAGTCGGAGACAGCGCGTTCGGGTCCGGGACCGCCGCAGGGAGTGTTCCGATCGACTTCGACTTCGACGCGGCGAGCGGCCCGTCGGGCGAGAACGCGACGGGCACCGCGACGTTCACCCAGCACTACGGCAGCTTCGACGCCATCTACTCGGGACCGGTGCAGTGCCTCGCCGTCGCCGGCAGGAAGGCGCAGATCATCTTCCGCAACGACGCGGACAGCGATCTGACGACGACGCCGCCGACCTACAGCTTGTCGAAGGGGTCCTCCGTGCTGGTCGGCATCCTGGACGGGGAAACCACGGCGGGCGACAAGATCACGTTCTACGGCGGGATCACCCCCGGCTCACCCTGCCTGGCCAACGGTCTGCCGGGCTCCGGCTCTGTGACCAGCGGGAGCCTCACCGTCTTTGACGCTGCCGTTCCGGTCGACTCGGACGGTGATGGTGTCGTGGACGGTGCGGACAACTGCCCGACCGTCGCCAACGCCGGCCAGGAGGACGCTGACAACGACGGCACCGGGAACGCCTGCGACTCCGATGCGGTTGTCACAGGCTCCGGTTCGACGAAGCCGGCCGGCAGCGGTCCCGCCAACCAGTTCACGATCCTCGCGCTGGAGCAGTCCGGCACCCTGACCTACACGGGCGCGTCGTCATTCACCGGCACCATCCAGTGCGTCAACGTGATCGGCAACAGCGCGACGCTCGTCGCAGTCGACAGCACGACCGGCAAGGCGAACCGCACCATGGTTCAGGACAACGGCGCCAGCGGCGACAAGATCGTCAACTCGCTGTTCGATCCCGCCGCGATGTCGCCCAAGGCGAGAGCGAAGGCGATGGCGTGCGTGGATCCCGACCTCGCCAAGCTCGCCGCCGCACCGGCGCTGACGGGTGACGCCGTGCAGATCTCCGGCACCACCCCGCGGGCCTCGTAGGCCGACCCGGGGCGCCCGCACGGGCGCCCCGGGCCTGCTCTGCGGACGTCCTACGGGATGCTGATGAGGATCTCGCAGCCGCCGCCGGTGCTGTCGGTGTCACCGTCCCCGTTGCACGAGTCCGGCGCGTCGGACCCGCCGGTCAGGCGGTCCTTGCCGGGCCCACCCGTGAGCACATCGGCGCCCGGACCGCCGTTGATGCGGTCATCACCCGTGCCGCCCCGGACCGTGTCGTCGCCGCCGTCACCCTGCACCGCGTCGTTGCCGCCCACGCCACGGACGAGGTCGTCGCCCGCGCTGCCGCCGGCGTTGTCCGCGCCGCCACCGGCCAGGATCTTGTCGTCGCCCGCTCCGCCACGCACGAAGTCATCCCCGCGCCCGGTGCAGATCAGGTCATCGCCACCCAGACCGCGAACCGTGTCCGCACCGCTGCCCGTCAGGATCACGTCGTCGCCCGGCGTGCCGTTCACGACACCGTTGCCCGTGATCGTCGGGGTCTGCCCGAAGCACTTGCCCGACGGGGGCGGCCCTCCGGCGCAGTCCGGGTCGGCGGCGTCGGTGAGTCCGTCACCGTCGTCGTCGACGCCGTTGCTGCACGTCGGATCGCCGAACGGGCCCTCGGTGCCGGTCGGCACGACCCACGTCTTGGCGGCCGTGGCCGTCTGGGTCGAGCCGTCGACCGTGATCGACGCGTTGACGGTGTCGTCACCCGGGTTGGCGCCCGTGTAGGTGAAGTCCACCTCTCCGGCGCCGTCCGTCTCGCACGACGCGGGCGCGCAGGTGCCCGCGGCACCCGAGTTGGCACCGGTGACCACGAACGAGACCAGGACGCCTGTGCGCGGGGTGTCATCCGGGTTGGTCACCGTCGCCGTGACGGTGTGGGTGGTCCCCACCGGGTTCTCCGCCGTCGTCGGCGTCAGCTCGAGGTCCGGCGCCGTGGAGACGATGCCCGAGCCGGCGATCAGCAGGTACGCCTCGCCGCACACCGGGTTACCCGTGTCGACGTCGTTGCCGCACGTCGGCGCGGTCGGGGTGTCCGTCGCCACCGCCAGCGGGTTCCAGTCCGTCGGGTACTGCGGGAACGACTCGTGCACGGAGCAGAACCATCCCTGGACGTCGGCGCTCGACAGCGAGGCGAACTGGTCGTTGTTGGCGATCAGGGACGCGGAGCCGCCGCAGGGCGGGCTCGTGTTCTCGGTCCAGGTCGGGGTCGGTGCGACCGACAGCAGCGGCAACAGCTTGTCGAGCCCGTCGGCGGTGCCGTTGCCGTCAAAGTCAGGATCGCCGCACGTGAAGTCGAGATACAGGCTCGTCGCGTCCTCGACGACGGAGACGAAGTCGATCGCCGACGCGACCATCTTGTTCCCGCCCTGGCTGTAGTGGTAGACGGGGTCGGTGCCGATCAGCACGCGGTTGCCCGCCTTGGTGTTCGCCGTGCCGTTGTCCATGACCGCGTCCGCCAGCGCCTGCGCGTTCTGCGAGACGACGGGATTGAGGTAGCTGCAGGTCGGATCACCGACGACCACCATCTGGTAGTCGGCGAAGTCGTTCTTGGTCATGGCGGCCCAGGTGGCGTCGTCGACCAGGGTGACCGCAAACCCGTTCGCGGCCGCCTCGGTGGCCTCGGCGCTCGACGCGCCGCCGCTGACCGAGGAAGCGAGGATGAGCGCCTTCTTGCCCGTCTCGGCCTGCGCAGCAGGTGAGGGACCACCCCCGAGGATGAGTGTGAGAACCAGGCCCAGCGCTAAGAGCGCCAGCCCCAGCAGACGTCCGAACCGACCAGTCATTCTTGAACCTCCTCTTGCCCTCGACGAGGTTCCGAGCCTCGTCCGATCCTCGCTTCGGTGCGATCCTACGCCGGTGAAATCGCTCTGGTCAAGGGCATCTGCCTATTTTGTGGACTTCATGGGATTCGTCCGGCCCCTGACCCCTGGTCAACGCCGACCTGCGGCCCTCGGAGGGCTGTTCCTCGCGCTCATGCCGGCGGTTGCGCACGGCCACGCCGGCCACGCCGGCGACCGGGTGGTGGTCGACGCGATCGCCCCCGCGCCCGAGGGCGTGACGGTGCGTGCGGTACCCGGTGGTCCCGGCAAGCTGCGCCTGTCGACCCGCGGCTCGACGATGGCCACGGTGCTCGGGAGCGCCGGGCAGCCACTGCTGCGCTCGGGCCCAGAGGGCGTCGAGGCCAACCTGGCCGCGCCCGAGTGGTACACGGACAACGAGCCGCTCGGAATCGCGCAGGTCCCGGCCGGCGCGGGTGCCCGCCGGCCGGCCCGCTGGCAGCGGGTCGCGACGGGCCGCGCGTGGGAGTGGTTCGACCACCGCCTGCACCCGGCGACGGGGGTGACCCGGCGCTGGACCGTGCCGCTGCGGGTCGGCGATCGCACCGTCCGGGTCCGCGGCCACGTCGAGCGCGACCGCGGCGCCCTGCAACTCGCCCTCGCCGACCCGGAACCGCTGCCCGGCGTGCGGGTCGACGCCTTCTCCGCACCCGGCCTGAGCCTCCGGGCGACGGCAACGGGCGACCGGCCCGTCACCGTCACCGGTCCGGGGGGCGAGCTATTCGGCCGGGTGTCGGCGCGCGGCTCCGAGGTCAACGTCCACAGCGCCGCGTGGCTGCCGACGGCCCAGTACGCCAACCGCGACCTCAGCGCGGACGTGATCGATCCGCGCGCGCAACCCCGCCTGATCGCCTACCGGCGCGAGGCGGCGCTGACGTGGGCCGATCCGCGGCTGGTCCCGGCCACCCTGCCCCCGAGCCCGACGGCGGGCGCCCCGGCGGTGATCGTGCAGCGCTGGCGGATCCCGATCCGCGTCGGCGACCGCCGCGGGGCGATCACCGGGACCACCCGGCTGGCCGGACCGCCGCCCAAGGCCGAGACACCGTCGCCGCCGCCCACACCGACGGACGCCGCTCCGGGAGCCGAAGCGGACGCGGGCTTCGACTGGCTCTGGCTCGGGCTGGCCGGGCTGGCGGCAGGGCTGATCGCCGGCGGCTGGCGCCTGGCCCGCTTCGGACGCAGCCGCTGACCGCCGCTCACCTGCAGCGGCGGACGTGCGCCACCACCTCGACCGTGCGGACGCGGCCGCCGGGGCCGGCCACGCGCACCTTGATCAGGCGCGGGCCGACCGCCCGGAGCGCGCTGACCGGGATGCGGACCCGACCGTGGACAGCCCGGATGCGCCGGCCACCGGTGGAGGCCCTGAGCAGACGCATCCCGCGCCCGCCGGACAGGTAGATCACCGCGCGGCGGCTGATGGTCGCGCGGTCGGCGACCCGCACGACGACGCGCCGGCCGCCGATCCGGACACGCTGCGCGCGGGTCCGGATGCGGCGGCAGGCCGGAGGGGCCTTCGGCGCCGTTGCCGGCGGCGTCGCCGGGATGGGCACGGAAGGCACCGCCTCGCGCGCGGGGAGGATGTCCTCGAAACGATCGGCGAGCAGCATGCCGACGTGCCAGAGCGAGCGCTTGCGCGCCGCTGCAGTCGTGTCGACCGGGCTGTAGATGCCCTGCTCGATGAAGGCGGACTCGGTCCCGGCGCGCCGGCCCGTCCCCTCTGCCCGGTACAGGTTCGCCCCGGGGATCGTCGTCACCTGGTCGTCGCGGACGATGTCGATGACGCCCTCCTCCGGATTCGAGCTCCAGTGGATGTGCACCATCCACAGGATCCAGCGGTCGCGCACCACGGGGCCGAGGTCGATCTCCTTGAACGACTCCGTGTAACAGGCAGGCCCGGTGCCGCCCTCGGCGACGAAGCTCTTGGGAGGCGTGTGCGAGTACAAGCCGCCTTGCGCGCGCACGAGGATCCGCAGGCCGTCCTCCCCCTCCGCCATCCGCTTGGCGTGCATCTGCACGTTGGGGTTGCAGCTGCTCTTGGTCGAATCGGCATGCCAGGCCATGAAGACCGCGGGCGCCTTCGACGGCTTCATCGGCAGGTCGAAGTCCGACGGGAAGTACGTGTACCAGCGGTAATAGCGGTCCAGGCCCTCCGACGCGTCGAGCGCCCCGTCGATCGTCACGCCCCGATCGGCGGTCGAGTCCTTGGCCAGCTTGGCCATCGAGCGCGGGCGGCCGGTCGGCTCGGCCGGCGTGAACTTCGCGGCCTGCGTGTAGGGGAACGGCAGCGTCCCCGGCGAGCCGACCGTGATCCCGCTCGTGGCCGATCCCTCCGGGACGTAGTTGTCCCATTGGGTCGGGTACCCGTCGGCGTCGAGCAGCGGCCCCTGGTAGTCGAGGGTGCGCAGCAGGGTGGCGTTCGCGGGCGCGACCCCGGCGGCGAACAGCGCAGCGACCAGCAAGCCGAGCAACCTCGGCGCTCCGAGCACGACCATGTGACAGGGCTCCTCTCCCTGGTGAAAGGACTACCGAACCGACCGTTCGGATACCCGGTTCCGGTGCGCCGAAACGCCGCGAGTGCTACGGGCCTGCGGTGCCCTCGCGCCCGTAGGAATCCGACAAGCGCACGACGTCGTCGAGATCCGGAGTCGAGACCTCGACGACGACCGCGTCATCGATCGCCTCGATCGTGTGGACCTCCCCGGGCCGGACGCGCCAGGCCGCGCCCGGCTCGAGCACCGACTCCGACAGGTCGTCCTGGTTCGGGCCGCGGACGAGCAGCAGCCGGCCGCTGAGCAGGAAGCTCGACTCGTCCTTGCGCTCGTGGTACTGGAGCGAGAGCCGGTGCCCGCGCTCGACGTGGAGGATCTTGCCGGCGTAGAGATCCGTGTCGGCGAACCACAGCTCGTGGCCCCACGGCTTGTCGACGCGCTGCGCACCCGCCCCCATCGCTACGCCCCGATCGGGCCGAGGTTCGGTTCCAGCCCGTGGGTGTCGAACGTCCCGAAGCGATTGAAGCGTTCGTGCTCGGGGCCGTGGAAGTCCGACGAGCCCGTGATCAGCAGGCCGAGCCGGGTGCACGTGTCGTGCAGCAGCCGCGTCTGCTCGGCGTCGTGCGTCGGGTAGAAGACCTCGACGCCGTCCAGGCCACCATCCGCGAATGCTTCGATCGTGTCGACAACCTCCTGCGGGTCGTCGAGGTCCCAGAACGGGTGCGCCCACACCGCGACACCGCCCGCGGCGTGGATGGTCCCGATGGCGTCGTAGACCGTCGGCCGGGTGCGCTGCACGAAGGCTCGCGCGCCCGGGACGATGTACGCGGGGAAGAAGGTGTTCTTCGTGGTCGTCCCCTCGGCCTCGAGCCGCGCCCGGTTGTCGGGGTGCTCGAGGACCGCGTCGGCGATGTGGGGGCGGCCGATCGGCCGGCCCGCCGCCTTGCGCTCGGCCAGCACCGACCGGTCCACCGTGAACCCGAGCTCCTCGAGCCGGTCGGCGATCGCCTCCACCCGCGCCTGCCGGTCGGCCCGGTAGTCGTCGAGCGCCGCGACGAGCCCCGGCTCCTCGACGTCGAGCTCGTACCCGCACACGTGCAGGTCGGCGTGGCGGCCCTCCACGGCGGAGATCTCCGCAGCGGCGGAGAACCGCAGCCCCAGCTCGGTCGCCCGGGCGCGCGCC
The DNA here is from genome assembly GCA_963740765.1 of uncultured Solirubrobacteraceae bacterium. Classification (GTDB taxonomy): domain Bacteria; phylum Actinomycetota; class Thermoleophilia; order Solirubrobacterales; family Solirubrobacteraceae; genus DATLGB01. Next base: position 9,448 of record CAVUFN010000012.1, read on the forward strand.
TCGATGACGCCCTCGATCGTGTCGTGGTCGGTCAGCGCGACGAGCTCCATCCCGTCCCGCTTCGCCTGCTCCATCACCTCGACGGGCGCAAGGACACCGTCGGAGAAGCTCGAATGACACTGCAGGTCGAACGCGGTCATAGGCGCGGGCACGCTAGCGAAGGTCCCGGAACCGGCTTGACCAGGACCGTCTGCCACATTTCCTACCAAGGATGTGAATAATGACCGGAGTGCTCCCCTTCCTGCTCATCGGCCTCGCCTGGGCTTCGCTCTCCCTGTTGGCCATCGCCGTGTGCGTCGTCGCCGCGCGCAGCGACCGGCTCTCGGCTCAGGGCTGCTCCGTCGCCAGCGCCAGGCGCCGCGTGCGGGTCAGCCAGACCGCGAACGCCCCGATGGCGAGCGGCACGCCCACGATGGCCACCGCCGGGACGTCGGCACCCGCCTTGGTGGAGACTCCGAGCGACGCCGCGGCGAGCACGCAGCCGAGCGTCGTCCGCAAGGCGGCCACCGGAACCACCGGCACGAGGTGGGTCCCGATCCAGACGCCGGGCAGCGAGCCGATCAGGATCGTTCCCATCAGGCCGAAGTCGATATTGCCGCTGAACAGATGGGCGATCGCCGCGGACCACATGACGATGGCGGCGTGGAGCACGTCCGTGCCGACGACGCGCCGCGGCCGCAGCTTGTAGAGCAGGATGAGTGCGAGGCCGATCAGCGCGCCGGATCCGACCGAGGTCAGGCCGAGGATGAAGCCCAGCGTGAGGCCGATGCCGACGGTCGCCACTCGGCTGACCCGGCGCTGCAGGACCGCGCTGTCGCGCTCCTTGGCCGCCAGACCTGGGCGGAACAGCGAGCGGTAGAGCGACGCGCCCGCGGCGAGGGCCAGCGCCGCGGCCACCGCGTAGAGCAAGGTCGACTGGAAGCTGTCGCCGTAGCGGTTCTCGAGCTCGTTGAGGGCGATCACACCGAGGATCGAGCCGGGGACGGAGCCGTAGGCCAGCCAGCGCGACAGCCGCAGGTCGACGTTGCCCGCGCGCAGGTGGCGGAAGCCGCCGAGCGTCTTGGTGATCGCGCCGTACGCCAGGTCCGTGCCGATCGCCACGGACGGCGTATAGCCGCCGACGAGCAGCAGCAGCGGCGTCATCAGCGACCCGCCCCCGACGCCGGTGAGGCCGATCAGGATCCCGACGCCGAGGCCGAAGAAGATGATGATCGGGTCCATGCGTCAGCTCCTGGAGGTGTGGTCGGCCAGCGCCTCGAGGACCGCGGCGAGGGCGGACTCGGGCGGCATCGCGCTCGCGTCGAGCTCGAGGTCCGCGGCCTCCGGCGCCTCGTAGGGCGCGGTCACGCCCGTGAAGTCCCCGATGTCACCGCGCCGGGCCTGCGCGTACAGGCCTTTCGGATCGCGGTCCTCGCACACGGCGAGTGGGGTCGAGACGTGGATCTCCACGAACGGGATGCCGTCGGACGAGGCGATCTCGCGCGCCATCGCGCGGTCCGAGCGGTACGGGCTGACGAGGCTGACCAGGGCGACGGCGCCGAGGTCGGCGATCAGGCGTGCGGTGTGGGCGACTCGGCGCACGTTCTCCGTCCGGTCCTCCGGGCTGAAGCCGAGGTCACCGGTGAGCCCGTGGCGGAGGTTGTCCCCGTCGAGCAGGTAGGCGGAGCGGCCCGCGGTGATCAGGGCGGCTTCGACGGCGGCGGCGATGGTCGACTTCCCCGACCCGGACAGGCCCGTGAGCCAGAGGACCGCGCCGGTCGTGCCGAGGGCGTCCCAGCGTTGCTGGCGGGTCACCCGCCCGGCATGCCAGGTCACGTCTCTCGAGATGACCGCTCGTGCTCCCCCGTTCCCAGACACGGTCGCCGACGTTAGGGGTCGACGGCTAGCCTCGCGCCGATGCGCATCGGAATTGTCGGCCTCGGTTACGTCGGTCTGCCGCTCGCGGTCTCGTTCGCGGAGGCGGGTCACGACATCGTCGCCATGGATGTCGACAACCGCAAGATCGAGGCCATCAAGCGGCGCGAGTCCTACATCGAGGACATCCCGAGCGACCAGCTCGCCGGCTGCGCCGACCGCATCGAGCCGACGACGCGCGCGGCCGCGCTCGCGCACGCGGACGCCATCATCATCTGCGTCCCGACGCCGCTGACCGCCAACCGCGAGCCCGACCTGGGACCGCTGCTGGACTCCGGGCAGGCGCTGGCCGGCATCCTGCAGGCCGGGCAGCTCGTCGTGCTCGAGTCGACCACCTACCCGGGCACGACGCGCGAGCGCCTGCTGCCGGTGCTCGAGGAGTCCGGGCTCGCCGCGGGCCGCGACTTCAACCTCGCCTTCAGCCCCGAGCGCGTCGATCCGGGCCGCACGGACTTCACGCTGCGCACGACGCCGAAGATCTACGGCGGGCTCACCGAGCGCTGCGCCGACCGCGCCGAGGAGATGTACAGCCACGTCTGCGACAACCTCGTCCGCGTCGGGACGCTCGAGGTCGCCGAGATGGCGAAGCTGCTCGAGAACATCTTCCGCAGCGTCAACATCGCGCTGGTCAACGAACTGGCGATCCTCGCGGACCGCATGGGCGTCGACATCTGGGAGGTCATCGACGCGGCGGCGACCAAGCCCTACGGCTTCATGCGCTTCGAGCCCGGCCCCGGCATGGGCGGCCACTGCCTGCCGGTCGATCCGTTCTACCTCGCCTGGCGCGCGCGCGAGTTCGACATGAGCACCGAGTTCATCGAGCTCGCCGGCAAGATCAACCAGAACATGCCCTACCACTGCGTGCAGCGCATCGAGCGCGCGCTCAACCAGGCGGGCAAGCCGGTCAACGGCTCCAAGGTCGCGCTGATCGGCGTCTCCTACAAGGCGGGCGTCGGCGACATGCGCGAGGCGCCGGCCCTGAAGATGCTCCTGCTGCTGGCCGGCCTGGGCGCCGACCTGCGCTACCACGACCCCTTCGTGCCGCGGATCGACGAAGCCGACATCGAGTCGACCGACCTCGACACCGTGCTGGAGGACTGCGACGTCGCCGTGATCGTCACCGCCCACCCGGACGTCGACCACGAGGCGGTCGCCGAGCGCGCCCCGCTGGTCGTCGACCTGCGCGGCATCACGCGCAAGATGCGGGCGCCCGACAGCGTGATCCGCCTCTGAGGTCGCCTATGCGGCCTTGTGGGCGCGAATCCACAGGTGCCAGCCCCAGCGCCGCCCCAGCGCCTCCGCCCAGCGGGTGGAATTCAGCCGCTCCCCCATGGGGTAGGCGCGCAGGTTGAGGAACCGGACGTCCGTCTCGACGCGGTCGAAGCGGTCGAACAGGTCCGCGCCCGTGCGGCGCGTGTAGACCTTCGAGAGCGGGTTGCCGGGCCCGTCCGTGTTGTGGGACAGGAAACGGGCGCCGTCGGTCAGGTAGCTCAGGCCATGCTCGCGCAGCAGCTGCTTGTGTCCCTGGATGACGTCGGGATCCTCTCCCGTCGCGGCGGTGATGGCCTTGTCGGCGCCCGGGATCAGCAGGCCGGCGGCCAGCAGCCGGCGCAGCACCATGATCGTGAACCAGTAGTTGAAGGAGCTGCGGTGGTAGACCATCACCAGCGCCTGGCCGCCCGGCCGCAGGACGCGGTGCATCTCGTCGGCGACCTTCTTGGTCTCCGGCAGGTGATGGATGACACCCATCGAGTAGGTGAGGTCGAACGACTCGTCCTCGAAGGGCAGGTCGGCGATCGAGCCCTTGACGAAGCGCGCCGACCCGCCCTCGCGCTGCGCCCGCAACTGGGCGAGCTCGAGCGCCGCCGGGCTGAAGTCCATGCCCGTGTAGTTGGCGCCGCCACGGACGAACTGCATCCCGTCCGTGGCCATCCCGCAGCCGCACTCGAGCACGTCCCGGCCGGCCCATTCGGAGAACCTGGCCATCTCGAGGATGCCGGGCTCGAGCGCATAGCGGAACCGCTCGATCTCCGCGAAGTACTCAGGAGAGCCGGTCGCCTCGTCGGAGATCCGGAAGCCGGGCTGATAGCCGGTCCAGAAGTCCCGGCGGTCGTCCAGGGCGGGTTCGGGCATTCGCCAGAGATAGCACGATTACCCGGGAAACGGTGACACGACGGGCCGCCGCGGCTCGGCGGCCCGTTCGCCCGGGTCCAGTTGTCCTCGACAGAGGCGACGACGCCCTATTTGGACACGAAGCCGCGCAGGTGACGGTGCCCTTCACGTCGTCGCCGTTCGGGCCGCTCCGGACGGTCGTGTCAGGCCTCGGACGTCGAGGAGCTCGGGGTTCGAGCGAAAAGGGAAACTTCGTGATCCGATCATCCGCGCGGCCCGGGTGAGCGATGGACTTGGACGAATGGACGAGTTTTGCCCCTCCGAGAGCAGCGCTGTGGTACAAGATGGTTACCAATGCTGCCCGAGAGCGCGACGATCGACGGCCCCCTCCGCGGGTACGTCTCACCTCACCTGACCGATCTCGGGGCGCTGACGGCCGTCACGCGGCAGGACGTCAGCGGCGGTCTGCACTTCGCTGCGGCCCCGGTCGGATCCGTCGGCAACCCGACGCCGAGCCCGAGCCCAGGGCCGAGTCCCAGCCCGAGCCCGGAGCCGAGCGCGAGTCCGAGCCCGAGCCCGAGCCCGGAGCCGAGCGCAAGCCCCAGCCCGAGCCCGGAGCCGAGCGCAAGCCCCAGCCCCAGCCCGGAGCCGAGCGCAGCCCCAGCCCCAGCCCGGGCGGCCAGCCAGCCCGACGGCCACCACCACGGCCAGTCCCACCCCGACGGCCGGCATCTCGCAGGCCACCCCGACGCCATCACCCTCCGCCACGCCCGGCCAGGAAGTGCTCCCGGAGGCGACCACCGGTGGCACCACCCCGGGCGAGAACGGCACCAACGGCACCAACGGCTCCAACGGCTCGGGGGGCACAGGTGGCTCGGGCGGTTCGGGCGGCGGTCCCGGCACCACGACGGTCGAGTCGGGCGCAGGGAACGGAGCCACCGTCGGCTCGTCCGCGGGCGGCGGCGAGGGTCTGCCGTTCACCGGCATGCCGGTCGGGCCGGTTGCGGCAATCGGCGGGGCGCTCACGGCCGCGGGCGCGACGTTGCGTCGACTCGTCCGACGCCGCTGACGGCGGCCCCCATCCTCGAGGTCTCCGGGCTCACCAAGACGTGGCCCGGGGCGCACGCGCCGGTTCTGCAGGACGTCGACCTCCGCGTGCCGGCCGGCAAGCTGGCGCTTGTCGAGGGTCCGAACGGCTGCGGGAAGACCACGCTGATGCGGATCCTCGCCGGGATGCTGGAGGCGGAAGCCGGCACGGTGCGGTTGTGCGGGCTCGATCACGACGCCCACCCGACTGAGTACCGGCGCCGGCTCGGCGTCGCCTCGGCCGGCAACGTCGGCCTGTACGCCCGGCTCGGCGTCCGCGCGCACCTCGAGTTCTTCGCGTGCATCGCATTCGTCGCGGCGCGCGAGCGAGCGCAACACATCGAGGCGGCGATGGCGAGCTTCGCCCTCCACGAGTTCGGTCGCCAGCGGGTCGACCGGCTCTCGATGGGTCAGCGCCAGCGGGTTCGGCTCGCCGCCGCGTTCCTGCACGGCGCCCCGCTGGTGCTGCTCGACGAGCCCTCGACGAGCCTCGACGAGCGCGGGACCGCGCTCCTCGCGGACGCGATCAGCGCCCACCTCGCCGCCGATCGCAGCGTCGTCTGGTTCGGACCCTCCGGGACGCCGCTGCCCGTCCCCCCGCAGCTGCGGCTGCCCCTCGCCGAACGGCCGGCGGCGGCGTGAACCTACGTCTCCTCGCCGGCGGCATCGCCGCGGTGGTCCGGCGGGACGCCGCCATCTACTTCAGCTACCGCCTGCGCGCCGTGGCCCAGGTGGCGCTCTCGCTCTTCACCGTGACGCTCTTCTACTACATCTCCAGACTGGTCAGCGTCGAGCAGTTCCCCAGCCCGGACGACTACTTCGCCTACGTGGTGGTGGGACTGGTCATCCTGCACTTCCTCACCGCGACCCTGGCCCTGGCCCCGAACAACCTGCGCACGGAGATGGTGGCGGGCACGTTCGAGCGTTTCGTCGTCTCCCCGCTCGGCGCCGCTGCGGGGCTGCTCGGGATCACGATCTTCCCGACGCTCGCCGCGTTCGCGACCGGAGCCGTCACGCTCCTGTTCGCCGTCGTCTTCTACGGCTTCCCGGTCGGCGGACCCGAGGTCCTCCTGGCGCTGCCCGTGGCCGTGCTCGCGGCGGTCTCCTTCCTGCCCTTCGCCCTGCTCGTCGCCTCCGTGGTCCTCATCTCCAAGCAGGCGGGCAACATCGGCAACCTCGTGGTGATCGGGCTCTCACTGGCCGGCGGCGTCTACTACCCGCCGGACCTGATGCCGGTGTGGACGCGCTGGCTGAGCGAGGTGCAACCGTTCACTCCCGCCCTCGAGCTGCTGCGTCACCTGTTGATCGACACGCCGACGCAGGGCAGCCCTGCGGTGGACGCCCTGCGCCTGGCGCTGTTCGCGGCCGTCATGACGCCGGTCTCCTACGGGGTGCTGAGGGCCGCCGTGCGCACCTGCCGGCGGCGAGGGACGCTCACCGAGTATTGATGCCCGCCGCCGCGGACGTCGAGATCGGGCTGTACGGCATCCGGCTGGCGGGCCTGCGCCGCCGAGGGCCGTCGGAGCCGCGTCCCGACGCCGGCTGGCCGCGCTGGACCTTCGCCCAGGTCCGCGGCCCCGCCGACGACGCGGCCGGGATGACGATCGACGACGGCCGGGCGCGCATCGGGCTGCCGGGCACCGGCGAGCTGCGCCTGTCGGCCGCGGACCGGCACATCGCGCTGCACGCACCCGCCCCCGTCCCGCCGGCGACCGTCGAGCACCCGCTGCTCGTACCGGCGGCCGCGGCGGTGGCCCATTGGCACGGCCGCGCCGCCGTTCACGCCGCGGCGGTCCTCGCCGGTGGGGCGGTCTGGGGGCTCCTCGGCGACGGCGGCGCCGGGAAGAGCACGCTCGCGGCCGAGCTGATCCGGCGCGGCTGCGTCGCGTTCGCGGACGATCTGCTCGTGGTCGAGGGCGTGACCGCCTACGCCGGGCCGCCCTTCATCGACCTGCGCGCCGACGTCGCCGCGCGATTCCCGGCGCGCGGCCTCGGAGAGGTCGGCCGCCGCGAGCGCTGGCGGCTGCCGGCGGAGAACGACCGGCTGGCCGCGCCCCTGGGCGGATGGGTCGCGCTCGAGCGCAGCGCCGGCCCGGCCCGGATCGAACCGCTGGCGCCCCGCGACCGGGTCCGCGTGCTCGGAGCCGCCGTCGGCCTACCCCTGGCCGGGGACCGGCTGCTGGCCCTGGCGGACCGGCCCGTGCTCGCGCTGCGGCGGTCCCAGGCCTCAGCCGACGACGCCGACCTCGTCCTCGCCGCGCTCGGCTGAGTCAGGCCCGCGGGGACTCCTCCGGGGTGAACGCCCAGCCCGGCGACCCGCCATTGACGACGCCCGCGAGGAACAGCAGCAGCAGCGTGGAGAAGGTGGTGGTCGGCTCGAAGTTGCTGATGCTCAGGTAGAAGATCGTCACCGCGAGGAGCAGGTAGCGCCACGGCTGGCTGTCGGGATCGCCACGCCGCAGGAGGGCGCCGCCGATCGCCAGGACCATCGCCCACAGCCATAGCCCGGTGCCGACCAGCCCGAGCTCGGCGCCGTACCCGAGGTACAGGTTGTGCACCGGGACGTTCTCGATGTTCTTCGGAAGCGGGTAGTCGGCGCCCTGCTGCAGGTAGTCGCGGTTGTGGTCGAAGTACGTGCCCCAGCCGAACCCGAGGAGCGGGCGGGCGTTGATCATGTTGACGGCCGCCTGGTTGAGCGCGTAGCGGTCGTACACCGTGCCCTCGTTGCTGCGGCGATCGGACGCCTTCTGGCTGAACCCCGGGATCGCGACGAGGGCCACCGCGATGATGAGGACGGAGGCGGCCAGCGCCGGGATCGCGCTGCGCCGCAGCCGCGGGACGACGAACAGCATGACGACGACCGATACGCCGCCTCCGAGCCAGGCGGCGCGGGTGAGGGTGAAGAGCACCCCGGCGAGGCACAGGAGTGCGACCACCGCGGCGAAGACGCGCGCGGACGCAGCGCGCCAGCGGCCGAGGGCGATCACGCAGGCACCCGCGCAGGTGAACATCCCCAGCGCGTTCTGGGCAGGCTCGACGAAGGGCCCGCGCGCTCGTTCGGGGAGGATGCCGAAGGTCGGATCGTTGATGTAGGAGGGGAACACGAGGCCGCGCAGCCCGATCGTCTCGAACAGGGCGGTGAGGCCGAGGTAGGCCCCGAGCGCCACCAGGGCGACGAGCAGGATGTCGCGCTCTCGCGCGGTCCGGAAGACCGCTGGGGCGGCGAAGAAGGCGAGGAAGGGCAGGATGCCGTAACGCTCCAGCAGTCCCGCAACCGAGGCGGTCGTGTCGAGCGTCTCGGAGAGCACCGCCGAGAGCACCGCGTAGGCGCCGGCGGCCACCATCAGCCAGTGCGCGGGGTGGGGCTGCAGACGTGGCCGGGACCGGGACGGCCTGGCGCGCAGCAGCACGGCGGCCACGGCGACGGCGAGGACGATGCGGTTCGGGCTGAGGATGCCCGGCACGCCGACGCCCTCCCAGTTGCCGGAGAACGGCGCCAGGAGCAGCGCTGCGGTGAACGTGATGACCGGCTCCGTGCGCCAGAGGACGTAGAGCGCGCTGGCGGCGAAGGCGGCGGCGAGGGCGAGGGTCGCGACCGTGCGCACCCCGAAGCGGTCGACGAGCACGACCACCACGGCGACCACCAACCCGGCGACCGCGAGGTTCGGCCTCCGGGCCGGGACCAGCGGGTGTGAGCTAGCGCCCACGGGCGCGGAGCGAGCGGCGGAAGCGCCGCTCCTCCGCCAGCATGGCGAGCGCGGCACCCAGGAACGCGCCGATCACGAACGCGGCGAACGCGTAGATCTGCGTCTTGTTACCACGGTCGTTGACGGCGAAGGTGGCCGGCGCGAGAATGCTCACCGAACCGTTGCTCGTACCGCCGCTGGCGCTCGACGTGTAGTTGGTCGACGCGACGGTGGCGCGGAGCTGGGCCGCCGAGAAGCGTCCCTGCGCCTTCGCCAGGGCAGCCCGGTTCTCGCTCGTGCGGTCCTCCTGGACTGCCTGCTTGGCCGCTGCGAGCCGCTGCGACGCCTTGGCGACCCTCACCTGCTCCTGCTCATAGGCCTTCAGGAGCGGGCCGCTCGAGGTCGGCGAGACCGCGTTGGAGTCCCGCACGAAGTCACGCAGCGCCTCGCTGGCGCTGTTGGCGATCCGCTGCGCCTGCTTGGAGCTCGTCCCGGTCGCCGTGATGCGGAAGAGGGGGCTCTGGGGGATCGGCGTCGAGTTGAGCCGGCCGCGCACCTCCAGCGGATCGAGCCGGTTCTCGGAGGCGACGCGCTGCACGACCTCCTGAGCGCCGATCGCGCGGCTGTACGCCGTGGCGAGCGCCTGGGTCGCGGTGGCGAAGCCGTTGAGGGCGCCGGGCTGGCTGAGGTCGATGCGGCCGACGCTCATCCGCGCCTCCGCCGTGTACACCGGCGTGCGCTGCAGGCTGTACGCCACGGCCAGGGCCAGCATGACCACGATCGGCAGCGCGGTGAGGAACGGCCGGCGCCGCATGGCCTGCAGGACGCCCCGCCGGACGGGGCCTCCGGACAGGTCGGACGCACCGCCGGTGAGGAGGTGCTCGTCGTCTTCCAGCAAGGTTGGGGTCCCGCTCATCGGCTCACGTTAATAGCGGATGCTCCGCCGGAAGAACAGCTTCCTGACTTCCAGCGCGACCTGCCGGCCACGCTCGCGCAGGGGGCTCTGCTGCTGATGGCGGTTGCCGACGAAGAGCAGGCCGTGCAGGTCACGGGCGAGTCCTCTGACCTGTTCGGACCGGCGCAGGCCCTGCCCGGTGGTGGCGTGCTCCACCGCGTACCCGTGGGCGATCAGGCCTTCGTAGCTGAGCTCCTCGATGCGCTTGGCCTGACGCGGCGAGAAGGCGGCGCGCCACTTGCCGTAGTTGCCGGGCACGAGCGGCTTGCCCCAGTTGGGCTTGCCGTCGATCTTCTTCATGACCCGCTCGTAGAAGGTCAGCATCTCCGGTGTGTACTCGAGTTCGAGGAAGGTGCAGATCTGCCGGCAGGTCGTCTCGATGTCGTCGAGCAGATCCTCGTACCGCAGGAAGAGCACCCGCTCGGGCATCTCCTGGGCCAGTTCGCGACCGCGCCGCAGCCGCCGCTCCCACTTCGCCGCCGCGAGGCGCTCGTCCTTGCCCCACTTCCGGCGCCAGGACAGCGCGACATCGCGCGCGTCGCGGACGATCACGACGAAGCGGCAGTCCGGGAACAGGCGGGCCAGCTTGTCCATGTTCTCGGTGTTGGTCGGCGTCTTGTTGCCGCTCCAGGCCTTGCCGGGCGGGACGCCGATCATCCACCGGTAGACGTCCGCCACGACCACCCGTCCGTCCTCCCCGGGCCCCGGCGGCGGGCCGAGCGTGACCGGGTCCTTGCGGTCGGCCATGAAGTTGACGTAGTGGTGATGGACGAACGTGTTGTACTCGTCCAGCCGCCGGAACTCGGCGATCAGATCGTCGACCTCATCCGGGGCGACGGTGGCCCCGAAGCGGTCGGCGGCCTGGGCGAGGAACGGGAACTCGCCCGGGATGAAGACGTCGGGGTGGCCGTTGACCACGTTCTGGAGGAGGTCCGTCCCCCCCGAGGCCACCCCGCACAGGAACACGAGGCGAGCGGTGGCAGGCGGCGTCGCGACATCCGTGTGCGCTGGCGTCTGCATGTCGGTGAAGCGTAGGCGAAATGGGGTCGTCACCCTTGCAAATCCGGGGTGGAACCCATGCCGGAGCCCATATCGTGGAGCCATGCGGACCGAGCAAGAGCTGCGGCGCGAGGGCATCCTCCCGCGCCTCACCCGGACGGGTCGCCGGCTGACGGCCGCGCGGCGCAGCGGTCCCTCGTTCCTCATCATCGGGGCGCAGAAGGGCGGCACCACCTCCTTGTTCGACTACCTCGCCGAGCATCCCGGCGTCAATGCCCCGCGGTACAAGGAGGTCCACTACTTCGACCGCTACCCGGACCGCCCCTGGAGCCACTACCTGTCGAGCTTCCCCCTCGGCGACGCGATGACCGGCGAGGCGACCCCGTACTACCTGTTTCACCCCTTCGTCGCGGAGCGCGTGGCCCGGGCGCTGCCCGAGGCGAAGCTGATCGCGATGCTGCGCGACCCTGTGGACCGTGCGCTGTCGCACCACAACCACAACGTGGCGATGGGCTCGGAGGACCTGCCCTTCGAGGAGGCGCTCGACGCGGAGGAGGCCCGCCTCGCGGGCGCAGAGGCCGAGCTGGCCCGGCCGGGCGCGCTGCACTACGGCCACCGCCACCACTCCTACGTGGCCCGAGGCCGGTACGCGGAGCAGCTCGAGCGCTGGTACGCGCACTTCCCCCGCGAGCAGGTGCTCGTGATGTCCAGCGAGGACTTCTTCGCCGACCCCGCGGCGGGATACGCCGAGTCGTTGCGCTTCCTCGGGCTGCCCGAGCATGACCCCGGCCCGATGAGCGCGCGCAACGCGCGCAGCTACGACGGCATGCCGCCGGACGTCCGCGATCGCCTGCGCGCGCGCTTCGCGGCCGACAACCAGCGCCTGTACGAGCTGGTCGGCCGGGACTTCGGCTGGTGAGCAGCGGCGCGCCGGCGCGCGGTTCCTACCAGCGCGGCGTCAGCTTCGGCGCGCTGAGCTTCCTGTCGATGGCGGTGCTCGGCGTCGCCTCGAGCGTGGTCATCGCGCGCGTCTTCGGCGTGCGCGTGGTCGGCGAGTTCGCGCTCGCCTCCGCGCCCGCCGGCGCGCTGTGGTTCCTGTCTTCCGTCAAGGAGCAGACGGCGCTGATCAAGCGCCTCACCGAGCTCGAGCCGCGCGACCCGCGCGTGACCGGGCTGTGGGCGGCGGTCTTCGCGTTCTCGATGACCCTGACCGTGGTGGTCGCGCTGATCGCCGCGGGCGCCGCCTACCTGCTGTTCCACGGGCCGGTCGGGCACCCCGAGCTGTTCGGCCCGTCGGTCGCCTGCCTGGTCGGCTACGTCTTCCTGGTCAACGTCGGCTGGAACATCGACGGGGTGTTCGCCGCCTTCGTCGCCGGCCCCGAGCTGTTCTGGATCCGCCTGCACCAGACCCTCGCGCTGCTCGTCTGGTACGGGATCGCCGGGCTCGTCCAAGACGACCTCTGGGGGCTCATCGCCGCCACCTACCTGTCGGTGATCAGCGCGCTCGTCCACCGGCTCATCGTCGTCCGGCGGTACATGCGCCTGCGCGTCCCGGGCCACTACGTGCGTGAGGGCTTCCAGATCCTGCCGGCGATCATCCGCTTCGGCCTGCGCATGGCCCCGGGCACCATCGCCCAGGGCCTGAGCAACCAGTCCGCGACGTGGATGCTCGGCATCCTCGACACGGTCACGGCCGTCGGCGCGTTCAACCGCGCGCAGGTCCTGACGATGCGCTTCCAGGACCTCACCACCAAGATCACCGAGATGCTGTTCCCCACCCTCGTGGCGCGCCGCGCCGCCGGCGACGGGCTCGGGTTCGATCGCGCGCTGATCGACACGCTGCGCTACTCCACCCTCGTGATGCTCGTGATCGCGTCCGTGGGCGGCGGCGGCGCCTTCGCGATCATGGACCTGTTCGGACCCGGGTTCGCTCCCGCGGCGCCGGCCTTCGCGATCCTCATCCTGCTGCCCACCCTGACGACGATGGCGGTCATCCAGTCCTACGCGCTCTACGCCGTCGACCGTCCCGGCCTGGCCAGCTGGATCACCCTGGGGCGCCTGCTCGTCACCGTCGCGGTCGGCTTCGCCGGCGTCAAGACGATCGGCCTCGAGGGCGCTGCACTCGGTCTGGTGACCGGCGCCGCGTTCGACGTGGCCGTGAAGGCGTCCTTCCTGCGTCGCCACCTGAGCCGGCCGATCACGGTGCTGTGGAGCGTGCGCCAGATGGCCGCGGCCGTGCTGGCCTACGCGAGCGGGTTCGCGGCCGCGCGCTTCGTGCACGACATCCTGCCGGAGCTCGGGGCGCTCCCGCTGACGCTGCTCGCCGGCACGTGGACCTTCGTCGCGTGCTTCTACTTCGCCGGCGGTCTCAACGACCGTGACCGCGCGCGCCTGGAGTCGGCGACCCGGGGCCGCCTGACGTTCGGCCGCCTGCGCCAGGCCTGAGCGCGGTCAGCTCCCGAGCAGGGCGCGCCACGAGCTGCGCACGTTGTCCCCGGGCAGCCTCGACTTGACCGCCTCGCGCGCCGCCGCCAGCCCCAGCTCGCGCGCGTCGGCCGCCATCGAGTGGCCGCCCTGCCCGCTCGCCGCGGCCAGTTCGCCGAGGATCGTGTCGAGGTCGTAGCCCATGATCGCGAGTCGCTCTGCCCCGATCCAGCGCAGCCAGCGCCGCGCCCACTCGCGCCGGAGCGGGTTGCTCAAGGTCGCCCGCCAGCGCAGCAGCGGCTCGTCGCTGATCGCGGCGTAGCGCTCGACCCCCGTGGGGTCGCCCATCCGGCCGGCCAGCCGCACGCCCGCGAACGACGACAGGGCGTCCGGCTCGAAGTCCACGCCCACGTACTCGCAGAGCCGCTCCCAGCCCTCGGTGCCGCCGAGCAGGTCCTCGTAGCGGACGGCGTGGGCCTTGTCCTGGTGGCGCCGGTAGGTCCCCACGAGGTTCTCCACCCCGTGGAAGAGGTCGCCGCGGAACTGGTAGGTGGCCCACTTGCCGTCGCCGAGCGTCTCCACGATCGAGGCCAGCACGCTGAGCGGGTGCCGCCACAGGAAGACGAAGCGGGCGTCCGGGAAGGTGCGGATCACCTCGTCGGCGATCAGGTGATACGGCGGCGTCTTGTCGACGAAGAACCTCGCGTCCGGCCCGCCCACCGCGCCGTAGAGCTCGAGGACCATCTTGCGCACCTCGGCCCGGTAGCGCTCGGCCCCGTCGGGCAGAGCGCCGACGAAGTCCCCGAAGGCGCCGGCCACCGTCCGGTCCCAGGGACCACTGACCGCCGCGGTGGGCACCAGCGGCGACAGCAGGGGCAGGAGCACCCACGGCTCGGCCGCCGACGCGACCCCGCTGTGAGCGGTCAGCACGCGCTGGGTCAGCGTCGACCCGCTGCGCGGCAAGGAGAAGATGAAGACCGGAACGACGCCCACGCCGCAACCTTATCCTTGCCCGGATGTCCGCGAGGCGGGTTACGAGGCGAGCTCTGATCGCGCTCGCGGTCGTCGTCGGCCTGCTCGCCGCGCTGGCGGTCGTGACGACAGGGGTGGACACGCAGCGCCTGGCCTTCCTGCGCGAGGGGTCGATCCCGAAGTGGACGGAGCCGTGCTGGCGCAAGGATCGCTACACGCTGCCCTGCGCACGCGTGCACGGGCGCGTCGTCCTGCGCCAGCTCGACGATCCGGACGGGGACGGCGACCGGCACGTCGTGGTGGTGGCCGGGCTGGGGCTGACGACGCTCAAGATCCCCGCCGGAACGCAAGCGAAGATCCCCGGCTACGGCAGTCGGGTGACGGCGATCGGGCGCTGGGAAAAGGACTCCGGCCAGCTAGGGTCCGACGTCGTGGTGATCGGTCAGCTCCACAGTCCATGAGATCGATGGGCGGCCTCGTGTCCCTCATCGCTGCCAGCGTCGCCGCCGCGGCTGTGGCCTCGCCCCCGCCCTCCGCCACGGCGGTCGTGGCGACGCCATCACCACCGGCCTCGGCATCCGGCTCGGCGGGCGTGCTGCGCGACCTGTCCTTCCAGACGCAGGAGCTCCTCGACGCGACGGACCATCCGCCGCAGTGGGACAACTACGTGCCGGAGGGGACCCTGTCCGCCGGCATCACCCTCGGCGCTCCCGGCAGGATGCCGTACCCCTATTTCCAGGCGGCGCGGTTCAAGCCGGCCGAGGCGACCGGCCGTCCCCGCTCCATGGCCAAGCTCTCCAAGCACTCGGTGGCGGATCGCGGCATCCGGCTGGCGGGGCAGCTGGACGCCGCCGAGGGCCTCGACCGCTACTACCGCTGGTACTCCTACTTCCCGAAGCGCTTCGACGTCGCCGCCGACCCGCCGAACGCGCCCGCGGTGTTCATGGCCTGGCACGGAGACTCGTCGCAGGGCAGCGGCTGCAACCCCAACGTGCAGATGCACGTCAAGCGCCTCGGACCGGGTCCCAGGGGCCTGCACATCCTCGTTCGCGTGCAGGGCGGGCGGCACTCGCTCAAACGGCCGACGACCTTCAAGCCCGAGGGCGGCAACCCGATCGCCTGCTACACGGAGTCCTTCAAGGAGATCGACCTCGGGCGCCTGGTCCGCGGCCGCTGGATCGACTGGAAGGTGCACACCCGCTGGAGCTCGAAGCCGGCGAAGGGATCGATCGTGATCAATCGCGACGGCAAGCGCACCAAGATCCCCGGGGCCAACCTCTACCTCACCAACGGCGCCTCGGAGAACGGCTACCTCGAGCAGGGCTACTACAGCCCGATCGACACCTCGGCCACCGCTCGGCGCCAGTCCATCTGGCACATGGGCACCGTGGTCGCCGACAGCGCCCGCGGCATCCGGACCCCCGGCACGGGCTGCCGGCGGTTGAGCCCCATGGCGCGGACCGCCGCGGCCGGCCGCGGCCGGGTCGGCGTCCGCGTGTCCCCCCGGACAAGACGGCGCACCGCCACGGTCCGGCTCCGGGGCGGCTCGGTGCGCAGCGCGACCGCGCATGTCGGCAAGCGCACCTACCCGTTCCGCGGCGGCAAGGCCCGGATCCCCGTCCGCCGGTTCGGGCGCCTCGGCCCACACAAGCTGACCGTCCGCACCGCGACCGCGTCCGGCGGGTCGCGCGCGGTCCCGGTGCGCGTGTTCTCCGCCTTCTGCCGCTAGCTGCCTAGGGAACGGCGCTCGGCGCCGCGGCGTCCACGAACTCGCGGTGCCAGAGCTCGTGCACGAGCAGGGTCCAGATCGCCTGCGAGTGGTCGTGCGTGCCCGCGGCGTGGCGATCGAGCAGGCCGGCCACCGCGTCGGGGCGGAACATGCCGCGCTCGCGCGTGCCGGCGTCGAGCAGGACCTCGCGCGAGTACTCGCGCAGCTCGCCGCGGAACCAGTCCACCAGCGGCGGCTGGAAGCCGCGCTTGGGGGCGTCGAGGATCTCGTCGGGGACCCAGCCGCGCATCGCCCGCCGCAACGCGACCTTCTTCTCGCGGCCGCTGAGCTTGAGCTCCGGCGGCAGCGCCGCGGCGAACTCCATCAGGTGGTGGTCCAGCAGAGGCGAGCGGCCCTCGAGGGAGTGGGCCATGGTGGCGATGTCCACCTTCGAGAGCAGGTCGTCGGGCAGGTAGGTCTGGACGTCGGTGTCGAGCATCCGGTCGACGATGTTGGTGGCGGTCGAGCGGTCCCAGGCGCCGCCCAGCAGCTCGTCGACCGCGCGGCCATCGAGGCTTGCCGCGTACTCGGCCGTGTAGAAGCTGCGGCGCGGGAAGCCCTGCAGGTCGGTCATGTAGGCGATGTAGCGGTCGCGCGCCGACAGCCCGATGCTCTCGCCGATGCGGCGGATGCGGCTGGGCCAGCTGTTGATCGTCCCGCTCGGCGGCACCCGCAGCGCGGCGCGCCCGAGCGCCTGGCGGACGCCGGCCGGGAGCGGGTCCAGCCGTGCGGCCGCCGCGTTGGCCACGTAGCGCGTGTAGCCGGCGAAGGCCTCGTCGCCGCCGTCGCCGTTGAGCGCGACGGTGACGTGCTTGCGGGCCATCTCGGCCAGGTACAGGGTCGGGATGCTCGTCGCGTCCGCGAACGGCTCACCGTGGTGACGGATGACGGTGGGGATGACGTCGATCGCCTTCGGCTCGACCATCAGCTCCTCGTGCTCGGTGGAGAAGCGCTCGGCGACGATGCGCGCGAGGGGCAGCTCGTTCAACGACCCGTGGAAGCCGATCGAGAACGTCTTCACGGGCCGGTCGGAGGCCTCGGCCATCGCCGCCACGACCGCCGCCGAGTCGACCCCGCCCGACAGGAACGCGCCCAGCGGCACGTCGGCGATCATCCGCTTGCGCACGGCGGCGCGCAGCTGGTCGCGCAGCGCCTCGACCATCTCCGCCTCGGAGCCGAAGCTGAGCTTGTCGCGGTAGTCCAGGCGCCAGTAGCGCTCGATCGTCGCGTTGCCGCCGCGGAAGACCAGCGTGTGAGCGGGCGGCAGCTTGCGCACCGCCTTGAAGGCGCTCAGCGGTGACGGGATGTAGCGGCAGGCCAGGTAGGCGTCGAGGGCCTCGTGGTCGACCGCGCGCGGGATCGTGGGGTCCTGCATCAGCGCGCCGAGCTCGGAGGCGAAGCTGAGCACCCCGTCACGGAGCGCGTAGAAGAGCGGCTTCTTGCCGAGGCGGTCGCGCGCGAGGGTGAGCTGCTTGACGCGCTCGTCCCAGATGGCGAGGCCGAACATCCCCTCGAGGTGGCGGACGCAGGCCGGCCCCTCCTCCTCGTAGAGATGGACGATGACCTCGGTGTCGCTGCGCGTCTTGAAGCGGTGGCCGTTGCGCTCGAGGCGCTCGCGCAGCGCCTGGAAGTTGTAGATCTCGCCGTTCTGGACGACGGTGACCGAACCGTCCTCGTTGCTGATCGGCTGGTCGCCGGTGGCGAGGTCGATGATGGCGAGCCGCTGGATGCCCAGGCCCACGCCCCGGTCGGCGTGCGTGCCGCGCGAGTCGGGGCCGCGGTGCTCGAGCGCCGCGCACATGCGCTGCAGCAGTGGCTCGTCGACGACCGCGCCGTCGGCGCGCGCCTGACCGACGATCCCGCACATCAGGCGGCCTCGTCCAGCGCGCCGAAGAGCACGGCCAGCCCCGCCGCCGACTTGCGCACGTCGAACTCCTCGAGCACGCGCTCGCGCCCCGCGCGGCCCAGCGCCGCGCGCTCGGCCGCGGTCTTGGTGGCGAGGTCGCGCAGTGCGTCCGTCAGCTCGTCGACCCGGCCCGGGGCCACCAGCCGGCCGTTGACGCCGTCGGCGACGAGCTCGGGCACGCCCATGATCCGCGTCGTGACGACGGGCAGACCGACCGCCATCGCCTCCATCAGCACGACGGGCAGGCCCTCGGCGAAGCTGGGCAGGCAGAACACCGAGGCCTCGCGGTAGAGCTCGCGGATCTCGTCCTGGCTGACGGCGCCCGTGAAACGGACGTGCTCGCCCAGCCCGAGCCGCTGTGTCTGGCGCTCGAGGTCGTCCCGCTTGGGACCGGCGCCGACCAGCACCAGCTCGACGTCGTGCCCCTCCGCACGCAGGGCCGCGACCGCGTCGACGAGCAGGGATTGACCCTTGAGGTGCACCAGCCGGCCCACGCACAGCACGCGCATCGGGCCGTCGGCGGCGGCTGGGGCGTTGAGGTCGAAGACGTCCGGGTCCAACCCGCAGCGCACGACCTTGACCTTCTCCCACTCCGCCTCGTCGAGCAGCGTGAGGACCTGCGAGCGGCCGAAGTCCGAGATCGCCAGCACCAACCGGGCGTCACGGACCTTGTCGGCGAGGTGGTTGCGCGAGATGTCGTAGAACTCGACGGGGCCGTGCACGGCCAGGCCGAAGCTCCACCGCGGTCCGCCCAGCTTCGCGGCGAGCATCGCCACGTCGCTGGCCCCGTCGGCGAACTGCGCGTGCAGGTGCAGCTCGCGGTGCTGCGCGAGGCGCGCCCACAGCAGCACTGCCTCGACGAAGTAGAACAGGTGCCACAGGCGCGGCTTGAGCCCCGGCGGGCTCGTGCGCTGGGCGGCGGCGAGCGTGCGCAGGCAGCGGATCGGATGGCGCCCCAGCGCGCGCAGATGAGCGCTCAGAATGGGGCCGGGACCCGTCGGGAGCAGCGCTATCGTCTCGTCGAGATCGCGCTGGTCGGCCCGGGAGAGCACCTGGTCCGGCGGGGCCTTCCAGACCGAGCACGTCGTCACCGATACGCCGAGGTCGCGCAGCGCATGGACCTCCCGCTGGACAAAGCTGTGCGACGGGGCCGGGTAGTGGCTGCAGACGTAGGCGATGTGCATGGAAAAGGTTGGCCTGTGCGGGACGTTATCCCTAATGAGCCAATGAAACGACGCATCGCCTTCATCGACTACTTCGCACCCCATTACCGGGTGCGACTGTACGAGGAACTGGCCCGCCGGGCGGACGTCGACTTCCTGTTCTTCTCCGACGAGCGCGAGCGCTGGCAGAACCGGATGATCTCCGCCCACGACGGGGGCGACTACCGGACGGTGTCGCTGCGGCGGGTGCGGATCCTGGGCCAGGCGGTCCTGCCCGCCATCGTGCCGCGGCTCGGTCCGCGGCGCTACGACGCCGTCGTCAAGAACCTCAACGGCAAGCTGATGCTGCCCCTGACCTTCCTGACCGCGCGGCTGCGCGGCGTCCCGTTCGTGCTGTGGACGGGCATGTGGCACCACCCGACCACGCGCTCGCACCGCCTCACCCACGGGCTCACCCGCCGGGTGTACGCCGGCGCGGACGCGATCGTCGTCTACGGGGAGCACGTCAAGCGCTTCCTGGTCGAGGAGGAGGGCGTCGACGCCGGCAAGATCTTCGTCGCCGGCCAGGCCGTCGACCCGGGGCGCTTCGAGGCGATCGTCCCTGCCCCCGACGGCACGCCGACCGCCGTCTTCGTCGGCCAGCTCAAGCCCTACAAGGGCGTGCACACGCTGATCGCGGCGTGGCGGCGCCTGGAGCCCGGCAGTGCCCGGCTGCGGGTCGTGGGCAACGGCCCCCAGGAGGACGAGTTGCGCAGGTCGGCCGCGGGGCGCGATGACATCGAGCTGGTCGGCTACGTCACGCAGGACGACCTGCCGGCGGAGCTCGCCCGCGCGCAGGTCATGGTGCTGCCGTCGGAGACCACGGAGCTCGACCGCGAGCCGTGGGGTCTGGTCACCAACGAGGCCATGCACGCCGGCCTGCCCGTCGTCGCCTCGACGGCGGTGGGCGCGGCCGCCGGCGGGCTCGTGCAGGACGGCCGCAACGGCTACATCGTTCCCGAGGGCGACGCCGACGCGCTCGCCGCGGCGATGCGGCGGCTGCTGGAGGACCGCGAGCTGGCCGAGCGGCTGGGCGCCCAGGCGCGCGAGGACGTTCGCGCCTACAACTACGGGCGGATGGCCGACGCGTTCGAAGCGGCCGTCGAGCACGCCATCGCCACCCGGAAGGGGCATCACTGACATGTGCGGCATCTGCGGCGTCATCCGCTTCTCCGAGAGCGTCGACACCGAGCTCTCCACCGTCGAGCGGATGGCCGAGACGATCGTCCACCGCGGACCCGACGACGCCGGCACCTACCGGTCTCCGGACGGGTCCGTCGCCTTCGGCTTCCGGCGGCTGGCGATCATCGACCTGTCCCCGGACGGGCACCAGCCGATGGCCAACGAGGACGGCTCGGTGTGGATCGTCTTCAACGGCGAGATCTACAACCACGAGGCGCTGCGAGCGGAGCTCGAGGCCAAGGGCCACCGCTACCGGTCACGCACCGACTCCGAGACGATCCTGCACCTCTACGAGGAGGAGGGCCCGCGCTGTGTCGAGCGCCTCGAGGGCATGTTCGGGCTCGCCATCTGGGACGGCAACAAGCGCGAGCTGTTTCTCGCCCGCGACCGCGTCGGCGTCAAGCCGCTCTACTACGCGGAGATCCCCGGCGGCCTCGTCTTCGGGTCGGAGATCAAGGCGATCCTGGCGCACCCGGCCGTGCGGCCCGACCTCGACGAGAAGGCGTTCTTCGACTACCTGACCTTCGCCTTCACGCCGCCGCCGCTGACGATGTACAAGGGGATCCGCAAGGTCGCGCCGGCCGAGCGCATGTTGGTCCGCGCCGACGGCCGCATCGACCGCGACGAGTACTGGAGCCCGTTCTCGGGATCCTTCCAGGCCGAGGTCCGCGCCATGGCGCCCGAAGAGCAGGTCGAGCGGCTGCGCGAGCTGCTGCGGGCCTCGATCTCCAAGCGCATGATGTCCGACGTCCCCTACGGCGTCTTCCTCTCCGGGGGCCTGGACTCCTCGCTGAACGTCGGCCTGATGTCCGAGCTCACGTCCGAGCCGGTGCGCACGTTCTCGACGGCGCCCAAGGAACACGCGCAGTACGACGAGCTCAGCTATGCCCGGATCGTGGCCGAGCGGTTCGGCACCGACCACCACGAGGTCCGGATCGACAGCGACGACATGGAGGCGTTCCTCCCCACGCTGCTCTTCCACCAGGACGAGCCGCTGGCGGACTGGACCGCGATCCCGCAGCACTTCGTGACCAAGCTCGCGCGCGACAACGGCGTCATCGTCGTGCAGGTCGGCGAGGGCGCCGACGAGCTGTTCCACGGCTACAAGGGCTACCGCGATCACCGCCGGGTCGTGGTCCCGTTCCAGCGCTGGCTCTCGCCGCGCGCGCGCCGGCCGATCGGGGACGCGGCGCTGCGCTTCTCGCGGCGCACCGGCCGCGGCATCCGCCACGGCGAGGCGCTGTACGACGCGTCGCGCAGCCGCCTGCCCTACTGGGGCGGCGCCCTGTGCTTCCGCGGGCGGCTCAAGGACGAGCTGCTGGTCAACGGGATGGCGGACCGCTTCGAGCCCTCCTACGCGCGCGTGGAGCGCCTGTGGGACCGCGCCGAGGCCGAGCTGGCCGATGTGGACCTCTTCCAGCGCATGACCTACGTCGAGCTCAAGCAGCGGCTGTCCGAGCTGCTGCTGATGCGCCTGGACCGCATCACCATGGCCAGCTCCGTCGAGGGCCGCGAGCCGTTTCTCGACCACGACCTGGTCGAGTTCGCCCTCGCGCTCCCGCCCGAGCAGAAGTGGAGCGGCGACCACGGCAAGCACATCCTGCGCGAGGCCGCCCGCGGCCTGCTCCCCGACGAGGTCATCGACCGCAAGAAGCAGGGGTTCGGCACGCCGATGCTCGAGTGGCTGCGCGAGGACGGCTTCAACCGGCGCGCGCAGGAGACGGTCCGGCGCTCCTCGCTGGCCGACCGCGGCCTGCTCGACTACGACCGCGTGGACGAGCTCTTCGCCGCGCACCGCAACGGCGCCGGCGACTGGAGCTACCACCTCTGGAACCTCTACTCCGTGAGCATCTGGCACGACCACTGGGTCGCCGGGCAGGCCCCCGCCGGTGTCTGACGCCGTCGTCGCCGCCGCTTCCTCGCTCCTGACCACCGCCCAGGCAGCCGGGTGGCGCGGGCCGGATCCCTACGACGCGCTGTGGCAGACGCGGCTGCCCGAGGTGCTGCGCGGCGGCCGGCGCCGCCGCCAGGTCCTGCTGCAGCTGCACGCGCGCTCGCCGGTCGACATCCGCAAGCTGCACCGGCGCGAGCATCCCCAGATCGCCAAGGCGCTCGCCCTGTTCGGCCAGACGGCGCTGCGGCTCGGCCGCCAGGACGTCGCCGACGACGCGCTGGGCGCCTTGCACGAGGATCGCTCGGCGGGCGACGTCGCCTGGGGGTACCCCTTCGACACCCAGACCCGCTGGAGCTTCTACCGCGCGGGCAGCCCGAACGTGGTCGTCACCGCCTTCAGCGTCCTCGCGCTGCTGGAGGGCGGCAGGGCGGGTGGGGTCGGATACCGCGAGCGGGCGCAGACCGCGGCACGCTGGATCGCCGAGGAGCTGTGGCTGCCCGACGAGCGCGCCTTCGCCTACCACGAGGGCTCGCAGACGGTCATCCACAACGCCAGCCTGCTCGGCGCCCGCGCCGTCCACGCCGCGCTCGGCGACGAGTACGGCGACCGGCTCGTGGCGGCCGCCGAGCGCACGCTCGCGCGCCAGTCCTCCGACGGCTCCTGGCCCTACGGCGACGAGCCCGGCCTGGAGTTCGTGGACGGCTTCCACAGCGGCTATGTGCTCGACGCGCTGCACGACCTGCTGCCGCTCGTCCCCGCCGCCGCGGCCGCCATCGAGCGCGGCGCGGCCTACTACGTCGACCACTGCTTCGGCCCGCGCGGCGAGGCGTGGCTGTGGCCGGACAAGCCGCGCCCCGAGGATGCGCACGCCGCGGGGACGGCGATGAGCACCCTCACCTTGCTCGGCGGCCACGAGGAGCTCCTGGCGCGGGTCACCGACCGCGTCACCTCGTCGACCGTGCGCAACGGCCACGCGGTCTGCCGGCGCTGGGGGCCGGTCCGCAGCACCGTGCACTACCCCCGCTGGTGCGACGCGCACGTGGCCGCCGGCCTCGGCGCGGTCGCCGCGGCTCAGCGGGTCAGCTGAAGCTGGCCCGGGTCCGAGCTGGACTTGTCGCGCGCGCGCAGCAGGCCGAGGCTGTAGCGGACCAGCATCTTCGGCGGGTGGACCACCCGCCAGCCCAGCCGCCGCATGTGGTCGCCGGGCGTGAGGTCGTAGAAGTCGTCGAGCGCGCGCCGGGTCAGGAACAGGTGGCGGCGCGACGTGGCCGTCAGCGCCGAGCGCGGCGCGAGCAGCAGGTTGACCAGGCTGACGTCCGCCGACTGCTGGTCGTGCGTGCCGCCGGAGGCCCAGTTGGTCAGGCGGCGCGCGAGCTTCTCCCGCGACCGCTGGTCGTCGAGCGTCATCAGCTGCCGCGCCGGCAGCCCGACCACGCGCTGGCCGACGCGCAGCGCGGTCGACCACACGGGCCGCAGCGCCGGGTACTGCTCGGCCAGCGCGTCGAGCGCCCCGGGCTCGAGGCTGGACCGGCAGGTGTCCCACCACGCGGCCAGGTCGGCCGCGAGGCGCAGGCCGAGGAAGCCGTCACGCGCGAAGAACAGCAGCAGCGCGGCCAGCTCGTCCTCCGGCAGCGCGCGCCGGCGCCCGTCGATGCGGCTGCGCGCGAGCATCTGCTCCGAGAACGCCTCCTCGAACCAGTGCACGCGCCAGTGGACCTCGACCGGGGGCAGCTTCGCGCTGCGGTCGACGAGAACGGTGTGCAGCTCGGGACGCGCGGGGCCCTCGCGGTCGACGGGCAGGTAGCCCAGCGGCCGGAGGACCTCGCCGGCCCGATGCAGCTCGTCGACCGGCACGAGCACGTCGATGTCCCCGTAGCTGCGCATGCCCGGGTCGGCGTGCACGTCCTCCGCGAGCGAGAAGCCCTTGAGCGGGAGGGCCGGGATGCCCGCCGCCTCGAGCGCCTCGAGCGACCGCGACGCGGCCCACGCGTGGTACAGCGCCCGCACGCGGTTGTCCTGCAGGCGGACGTGCACCTTCTCCTCCAGGCTGGGTGGCAGCGCGCCGAGTTCGCTCAGCCGGCTGCCGGCGAGCGCCGTGAGCTGGTTGCGCTCCATGGCGTGCCACAGGCGCGTCGGGTCGGCGCGCGCGCCGAGGTCGACGATCGTGTCGGCCATCTGCTCACGCCGCTCCGCCACGCTGCAGGCAAGCGCGACCAGCTTGCTCTCGACCCTCGGCCCGTCGTCCCGCACAACGCCGGATTTTACCCGTTCTCCACTAACCTGAAAATGGGGTCATAAGGTGAATGGGGTCATGACCCGTGACGAACGACGGCCCGTTGCGGTGGATGAGCTTCTCGTTCCCGGGCGCGTCGGGATCCGCCTGCGCGTTCAGCTGGTCGCCGAGGTCCTGCGCACCTACCGGCTCGCGCGCCGGCTGCTGCGCGAGGGCAACATCACCCAGGTCGCCGACCAGCTGCGTCAAGCGGGCGACAACAGCCTGGATCGCGAGTCCGCGCTCATCATCGGGCGGCGGCTGCGGCGCCCGGTCATGCGCACGCTGGGCGCCCTGCCGACCGATTCGCGGTGCCTGATCCGGTCGCTCGTCCTGATCGGCATGATGGCCCGCCGCGGCGCCCACTGCGACCTCTCGATCGGTGCCCTCACCACGGAGGGCTTCGCCGCCCACGCCTGGGTGGAGTACGAGGGGGTCCACCTCCTGCCGAGCCTGGGCTATGGCTGCCTCACCACCCTCTGAGCCGCGCCGTCCCTTCGACGCGTACCGCTACCACCTCCGCAGCAAGGCGGAGCCGCGGACCGCGCGGTCGCTGCCGTCCATCGCCGGTTCGAGCTTCCGGCTCGCGCGCCAGGCCGATGCGCGCCTGTTCGCCTTCATCCTCGGCGCCCAGCTGGTGGTGGCACTGCTGCTGGCCGTGCAGGTGGTGCTGGGCAAGTTCGCCCTGCAGGAGGTCATCGACCAATCCCGCGGGACGGGCAGCACCTCCAGGACCGTCGTGCTGGTCGGGGCGCTCGTGGTCGCCACCGCCGCCTCCAACCTGCTGACGGTCAGCATGACCGACCTGCAGCGGCTGCTGGGCGAGAAGGTCCAGCGCATGAGCCTCGCCTCGATCCTCGCGGTGACGACGAAGGTGCAGCTCGTCGACTTCGAACGGCCGGAGTTCTTCGATGACCTCCAGCGGGTCAAGCTCAACGCGCTGGTCCGGCCGGTCACCATGGTCACCGGGATCGTGCAGCTGGCGGGGGGGCTGGTCGCGACCGTCGGGCTCGCGGTCGCCACGTTGGTGATCGCACCGGTGCTGCTGCCCATCCTCGTGGCCGGCTCGATCCCGGCGTGGCTCGTCACCCGCCGCTCGGGGCGGGCGGAGTTCCGCTTCGCGGTCGACCAGACCGCGACGCGGCGGCTGCGGGCCTACCTGGAGGAGGTGATGACGGGGCGGGTGGAAGCCAAGGAGGTGCGCGCGTTCGGCCTGGAGGCGCCGCTGACCGAGCGCTGGGAGTCCAGCTACCGCGACTACCTGTCCGACCTCGGGCACCACATCCGCTACCGCGTCCGCCTGGCGACGCTGTCGGCGCTGTTCGCCGCGATGGCGATGGCGGCGGCGCTGGCGCTGCTCATCTGGCTGCTCGCCCGCGACGACATCGGCCTGGCGCAGGCCGGCGCCGCCCTGATCTCCGTGCGCCTGCTCGCCGGGCGCACCCAGCAGCTGACCACCGGCATCGGCAACCTGTTCGAGTCCACGCTGTTCCTGCGCGACCTCGCGAGCTTCCTCGAGCGCGATCCGCAGCTCGAGGCCGGTCCCGCCCGCGCCGACGGCGGCCCGTTCAAGACGCTGGCCACGACCGGCGTCGGCTTCCGCTACCCGGGCGCGGACCGGGCCGCGCTGGAGGACATCGACGTGCGGATCGCGCGCGGGGAGGTCGTCGCGCTGGTCGGCGAGAACGGCTCGGGCAAGACGACGCTGGCCAAGCTGCTGGCCCAGCAGTTCGAGCCGACGGAGGGGACGATCAGCTGGAACGGCGTCGACTGCCGCGAGCTCGAACCGGCGTCGATCCGCTCTCGCGTCGGGATCCTCTTCCAGGACTTCGTCCGCTACCAGCTGTCGGCCGCCGAGAACATCACGCTGGGGCGGCCGGAGATCGCCCCCGACCGGGACCGGATGGTCGACGCAGCGCGGGCCGGCGGCGCTGAGGAGCTGATCGATGCGCTGCCCGATGGCTACGAGACCGGCCTCGGCAAGGAGTTCATGGGCGGCTATGACCTGTCGGGCGGTCAGTGGCAGCGCGTCGCACTCGCGCGCGCCTTCTACCGGGAGGCGGAGCTGCTCGTGCTCGACGAGCCGACGGCCGCCCTCGACGCCGAGTCGGAGTATGAGGTCTTCGAGCGCGTCAAGGAGCTCGCGGTCGGGCGCAGCGTCGTCCTCATCTCCCACCGCTTCTCCACCGTTCGCTCGGCGGACCGCATCTACGTGCTCGAGGGCGGCCGCGTCATCGAGGCGGGCGACCACGACAGCCTGATGGCGCAGGACGGCCGCTACGCGCAGCTGTTCACGCTGCAGGCGGACCCGTACCGCTAGCCGCCCAGGCGAGGATGCGGCGGGCCACGCCCGGGGCGTCCTCGGTGACTCTGAGCGGGATCTGCTTCACGTGCGTGTCGATTCGCGCGGCAACCTCGAACTGACGCAGCATGCGGGTGGGCGTCGCTCCGTAGGTCAGGTAGGAGCTGCCCAGCAGCCGCGCGAGTCCGGCCGGGCCGCCCGCCGGCCCGCGCTCGAGCAGGAACAGCGCCGCCAGCGGGTAGGTGCGCGTGCCGGGCGTGATGGCGAGGTGGACCTTCTCCGTCTCCGCCACCACCTCGCCGAAGCGCAGGCGGCCCTCGGGGCCGATGGCGT
Organism: uncultured Solirubrobacteraceae bacterium; assembly: GCA_963740765.1. Taxonomy (GTDB): domain Bacteria; phylum Actinomycetota; class Thermoleophilia; order Solirubrobacterales; family Solirubrobacteraceae; genus DATLGB01. The sequence continues at coordinate 36,455 of CAVUFN010000012.1, forward strand.
CGAGCTGCACGCGGTCGAGGTTGATCAGGCCCGGCCCGGGATGGACGCGCAGGCCCGGCTCCCCGGCGGCCGGCTCGAGGGCGATGACGTCGTCGGCGTGGAAGGTGGCGCCCATGGCCACCAGGTGCGCCAGCGTCGAGCTCTTGCCCGTGCCGGACCGGGCGGCGATCCCGATCGCGCGGCCGTCCACGACGACGGCCCCCGCGTGGAGCACCTCGCGTCCGTGCAAGGTGGCCAGCAGCGGCATCACCTGGCTGACCATCAGGCGCTCGCGCTTCCAGTCCGAGTCGTCGGGCAGGTCGGAGAGCAGCGCGTCGCCGGCCGCGGACACCAGGTGGTCCCCGTAGCCCGTCGCCCGGATGCGGAAGCCGGCGGTCTCGTCGTGCTCGACACGCAGGACCGGCGGGTACTCGGCCGATCCCCGCAGCATCACGGTCCGGGGCGCGGCGGCGCGTCGCCAGGCGGCGTCGATCTCGCCCGGGTCGGCCATGCGCACCGGGACGTCGACCACGCCGTTGGCGCCGACCGCCGGTTCGGCGCCCCCGACCAGCCGGATCCCGAGAGCGGGCGAGGCGAACCGGAATTTCGTCGGGACGGTCACCGTGGGGCTGCGCGGCACGTCGGGGCGGTAGCGTTGGGGCTCATCATGTCCGACTTCGAGGCGCTGCAGCGAGCCAAGATCACCGTTCCGCCGAGTGTCGTCTTTCGTCAGTTCGCCGAGGAGATGGTGCTTCTCGACATCAACGAAGGACGCTACTACGGCCTCAACCTGGTGGGTGGACGCATGCTCGAGGAGCTGCACCGCCTCGGGGACGTCACGCAGGCGGTCGAGCAGGTGGCGACGGAGTACGACGTGCCCAAGGAACGGATCCAGCAGGACTTCGCGGCGTTGATCGACCAGCTGACAGAACGCGGGCTGGTCGAGGTCACAAGCCCCGGCGCGTAGGACCGGGCGGCGCGTGATCGACTGCGTCGCCGGCGTCGTCGACGTCCGGCTGGCTGCTGCCACCGCGTCCGAGCACGAGGTGCTGGGACGGCGCCTGGCGAACGCGGTCGGCGGCGGGAAGGTGGTCGGCGCCGGGGCGGCGATGTTCGCCGTGCACGCGGGGTCGGTGTTCGCCGACGGTGACCTCGTGTGCGTCCTGGGGGGGACGCTGTTCAACCGCGGCGCCCTGCGCGAGCGGCTGGCGCTGCCGGCGGACGCGGGCGCCGCGCACGTCATGGCCGCCGCCTGGCGCGCATGGGGCCCGGACGGCTTCCGGCAGGCCCGCGGCGACTTCGCGGTCGCGGTCTTCGACGCTGCCGGCCGGACGGGCGCGCTCGCCTGCGACCACATGGGCGGTCGCACGCTGCTCCTGCGCGACGACTCGGGCCGCCTGGCCTTCGGCTCCGAGCCGCCGGTCCTGGCCACCTTGCTCGACCACGGGCTGGCGCCCGACCCGGGCGCGCTGGCCAACTGGCTCGCCGTCGACGCCTCACCGCCCGCGCAGAGCCTGTTCGAGGGCGTCGTGCGGCTGCCGGGCGGGAGCTGGATGCCGCTCCCGCCGCCCGGCGGCCTGACCGCGCAGCGCTACTGGGAGCCGGGCGGGGGGGCATCGATCCACGGTTCGGCGACCGAGCTGGCGGCCGGCCTGCGCGAACGGCTCGAGGTGGCGATCGGCCGGCGGGTGGGAACCGAGGACGGGCCGGTCGGGATCATGCTCAGCGGCGGGCTGGACTCGTCCACCGTGGCGGGGCTGGCGGCGCGCGCGCTCGAGCCGGGACGGCTGCGCGGCTACTCGGCGGTCTTCCCCGGCAAGCCGACCGTCGACGAGTCCGAGCTGATCGGCGAGCTCCGGCGGGCCAACGGCATGGCGGGCGTCGAGGTCAGCGTGCGCTCGGGCAGCGTCATCGGCGGGGCGCTCGACCACGTCGAGCGCTGGCACGTCCCGCCCGTCTCCCCCAACCTGTTCTTCTGGGAGCCGTTGCTCGCGCGCGCCCACGAGGACGGTGTGCGGGTGCTGCTGGACGGTGAGGGCGGGGACGAGCTGTTCGGGGTGGCGCCGTACCTCCTGGCCGACTACGTCCGCCGGGGCCGCGTGCGAGCCGCCGGCGAGCTCGTCCGCAACGCGGCGATGGGGTCCGACGTGTCACGCCGCGCCGTCCGGCGCATCCTGCTGCGCTACGGACTCCTCGGCGCGCTGCCCTACCCGCTGCACATGGCGCTGCGCCGCGCCCGCGGCACCGACGTCCTGACGCCGGAGTGGCTCGCTCCCGCGCTCGCAGGCGTGCACCGGGACGGGATCGACCTGTGGGCGTGGAAGCGCAGCGCCGGCCCGCGCTGGCGCGCGCACATCGTCTCCGACGTGATCCTGGTCGGGTCCGCGGCCGCCTACGAGCACGTCCGCCGCCGCGCCGCCGGCGCCGGGCTGCTCGCCCGCCATCCGTTGATCGATGCCGACGTCATCGACTACATGCTGCGGATCCCGCCCGAGTCTGCCTTCCACCCCGACCTCACCCGCCCGCTGCTGCGGCGCAGCGTGCGTGACGTCGTGCCTGACGCCGTGCGGCTGCGGCCGGACAAGAGCAACTTCGACGCGGTGTTCCACGCGGCCCTCGAAGGCCCCGACCGGGCCCCGGCACGCGCGCTGATCCTGGCTTCCGACGCCGAGCTGCGGCCGTACGTCGACCGCGCGAAGGTCGCCGAGATCCTCGACGCGCCGGCCGACCGGTTCCCGGGCGGCATCCTGCCGTGGGCGATCTACACCTGGCGCCTGGTCACCGCCGAACTGTGGTTGCGGCAGCTCGCCGGGCGACCGGTGCGCGCCCTCCCCGGACTGACGAAATCGGACCTGGACCTTTTCCACACCTGATTTCAGACCCTTTCCGTCTAAGGTTCTCTCATCACCTGAACTACGGAAGGGGAACCTCCAATGCACAACACTTCTGAGACCAAGTCCTATGAGACCCCGCAGATCGTCGAGTACGGCGACCTGCGCGATCTGACGGAGGCCTCCAACAACTTCGGCAACGAGGATGGCGGCCAGAAGGGCGTCCCCGGCCAGTTCGGCGGCACCGGCACCTTCTCCTAGGTCTTCTGCATCAGCGACCGCTGGCGCCTCAGGCGACGGCGGTCGCTATGCCGTTCCGGCCCGCTGCGGGCCGAGTTCCTCTTCCTCCCGGGCGGTGATCCTCAGGATCCCCAGGCCCAGCCCAGTCTCGGGATCCATGATCAGCTCCGTCGCCGCCGCGCGAGACGTCACGCCGAGCTTGGCGAACGCCGAGGTCAGGTGGTTCTTGACGCTGGATTCGGTCAGCCACAGGCGCTGGCTGATCTCCGCGTTGGAGCACTGGAGCGCCACCATCGCGAGAACCTGCTTCTCCCGGACGGAGAGGCTCGGCCGGCTCAGCACCGCGTAGAAGTGGTCCGGAAAGGCGCGCTGGCCGACCGCGATCGCCTCCAGCGACGGCAGCAGGCACCGCTGCATGTCGTCGGCCTCGACGACGCCGTTGAGCATCGCCATGAGGGCGCGCATCCCGTACGGCGACGGCGGCTGACCGGTCACGAGCACGTGGGTGCCCTCCGGGCCGCCCGGCGTCAGCAATCCGAGCGATCGCAGCTCGGAGCGCTTCACCGTCTCCAGGCAGGTGACGGTGACGTCGGCCTTGCCCGTCGCCGCCACGCTGAACCGCGAGTCGGCGAGCAGCCGCTCGACGCGCTCGCGGAGCGCCTGCGCCGGACCGGCCAGGGCGACGCGGGTCAGACCCGCAGGCGGTATTTCCCGTGTCCCTTCTTGCGGACCCTGAACACCACCCGGTACGGGGTCGCGCGCTTCTTCAGCGTGCGCTTGGCAAGCGTCTTGTGGCGCTTGCCGCGGACCAGGCGTGCCTTGACCTTCTTGTAGATCCGCACCTTGCAGATGACCTTGACGCGGCGTTTGTGACCCTTGCGCCGCTTGATGCGCTGGGCCTTGCAGGTCGCGCGGTTCTTCCTCTTCTTCGTCGCGCCCGGTGGCGCCGCCGGCAGCGGGTACGCCGACCCGGTCGGCGCCGCCGGGGCGCTGGCCAGTCCGGACGCCGTGACCGTGGCGAAGACCGTGTTGGCGTCGCGGAGCTGGATCTGGGTCTGCTTGGGCCCGGCGCTCTTGGGACTGAACCGGACCTGGAAGCTGCAGCTCTGCCCGATCGCCACCCGCGCGAGGGGCTGGCAGGTGTCGCCCTCCACGATCGTGAAGCTGTCCGCGTCCTGGCCGGCGGGGACGACCTGCGGGCCGACCCAGGCGGCGGCGCCCGTCGCCGTGACGGTGACCGGGCGGGCGTCGGCCGTGCCGTCCACCGCGACCGCGCCGAAGGTGATCTCCCCGGCGTCGGACGTCAGCCTCGTCGTGCTCGTGTTGTAGACGACCGAGATCGTGTTGTTGTCGAAGTCGGCGGTGGCCAGGTCCACGTGTCCGTCGCCGTCGAGATCGCCGGCGGCGACCGACAGGGGGCTGAGGCCGGTCTTGACGACCACCTGCGAGGCGAAGGTCCCGTCGCCCTTGCCGGCGAGCACGCTCACCGAACTGGGGCCGCTGTTGGCGACCGCGAGGTCAGGGATCCCGTCCTCGTCGTAGTCCGAGACCGCCACCGAGCGCGGGTACTGCCCGACCTTGAAGGTGCTCTGACCGCCCAGGCCGCCGTGCCCGTCCCCGAGCAGGACCCCGACCGTGCCGACCTGCTGGTCGGACACGGTGACGTCGAGGTTGCCGTCACGGTTGAGGTCGGCGATGGTCATCTCCGTCGGCCCGCCTGCGGCTGGGAACGTCGTCTCCGGGCCGAGCGCTCCGCCCCCGGTTCCGAGCCGGACGCCGACGGTGTCGGCCAATCCATTCGCGACGACGACGTCGTTCTTGCCGTCCTCGTCGAAGTCGGCGATGCCGACGCCGACCGGGCCGGTGCCCGTCGGGTACTTCACCTGCGGCGCCAGCATCCCGGTGCCGTCGTTGATCAGGACGCTGATCGTGTCCTGCTTGAAGTTCGCGGCGATCACGTCGGTCTTGCCGTCGTTGTCGACGTCGCCGACGGCGAGCGCCTGCGGATTGGACTCAGGGCCGTCCCCCACCTCGACCTTCCGCGAGAAGGCGAAGCGGCCGTCACCCTGGCCGAGCGAGCGAGTCACGGTGCCCTGGGAGGAATTCGCGACCACGACGTCCGGGATCGAATCGACGTCGGGGTTCAGGCTGGCGACCTTCATCGGGCCGGGGTTGAAGTTGACCTGAAACGCCCTCCGGGTGCCGAACGCCCCCTGGCCGGTCCCCAGGAACGTCGCGACGGAGTTCGCGACGTTCTCGGCGCCCACCAGGTCCGCGATGCCGTCGCTGTCGAGGTCGGAGACCGCGACCGCGGTGGGCCGCTTGCCGGTGGGCAACTGGGTGGCGCCGCTGAAGCTCACCGCCGAGGCGGACGTGGCGAGGCACAAGGCCGTCAGGAGGGTGAGTGCCGCCGCGGCGGCTGTGTTTCGGATACGAGGCACGAGGAAGGCGAGGCTACGCGCCGCGGGCTGCGGCGGGGCGCGACGGTGTCAGCGCACGGTCCGCGCGCGACGGCCCACCCAGGCCCGGGCGAGCTGGGTGAGGAACTTCGTGTTGGTGACCGCGTAGCGGCGCGCCATGCGCTTGGGTTCCTGCAGCATCCGGTACAGCCACTCGAGGCCGAGCCGCTGCCACAGCACGGGCGCGCGCCGGGTGATCCCCGCGACGATGTCGATCGCCCCGCCGACGCCCATGACGAACGGGACGTCCATCAACTCGCGGTACTGACCGAGGAACTTCTCCTTGGTCGGCGAGGTGATGGCGACGAAGAGCAGGTCGGGCTGGGCGTCACGGATCTCGCGGGCCACCTCGCCCCACTCCTCCTTGTCGAAGTAGCCGTTGCGATAGCCGACGAGTGGCAGGCCCGGATGCTGGCGACGCAGTTCGCCGACCGCCTCCTCGAGCACCTCCTGCTTGGCGCCGAGGATGAAGACCTTGTAGCCGCGCTCCGCTGACGCAGCGAACAGCCGGTGCATGAGGTCGACCCCCGTCACGCGCTCGGGCAGCGGGTCGCCGAGGATCTTGGAGGCCCACACGACCGCCTGGCCGTCAGCGGTCACGAGTTCGGACTGCTCGATGACCGACCGCAGTTCGGCGTCGTCGCGCATGGCGACGAGCTTGGCGGCGTTGACGGCCATGTGCTGCATCGGCTCGCGGGTCACGACGGCCCGCTCGCATTGATCGACGGCCTCGTCCAGCGTCAGCCGGTCGATGTGGCAGTCCAGCACCGTGGCTGTGTCACGAGACACTCAGACCCTCCTCCTTGAGCGATGAATCCAGGTGCGCGACCAGGACGTCGGCCGCGCGGACGGCAGCCTTGCCGTCCCACAGCGGCAATGCGCGCGGTTCACGCGGCCACCGCCGGTCCAGCTCCACGCGCGTCATCTGCGCCGGGTCGTCGCCGAGCAGCACGTTCGAGCCGGCGTCGATGGTGATCGGACGCTCCGTGTTGGCGCGCAGCGTGAAGCACGGGACGCCGAGCGCCGACGTCTCCTCCTGGATGCCGCCCGAGTCGGTCAGGGCCGCGCCGGCGCCCAGCTCGAGGGACAGGAAGTCGAGGTATCCGACGGGTTCGAGCAGCTGCACATCAGCCGCCTGCAGGCGCGCCGTGAGGCCGGCGGCGTCGAACGACGCGCGCGTCCGCGGATGCACCGGGAAGACGACGGCATTGTCGGCGGCGAGGTCGACGAGCCCGTCCACGATCCGCTCGAGGCGACTGGGGTCGTCGACGTTGGACGGACGGTGCAGGGTCACGAGGACGTAGCTGCCGGGGGCCAGGCCGTAGCGCTCCCACACGGCGCGCTCGGTCGCCGCGACCTCGAAGCGCCGCAGCGAGTCGATCATCGTGTTGCCGACGAGGTGGATGCGGTCGGGGTCGATGCCCTCGCGCAGCAGGTTGGGCTCCGCCTCCGGGCTGTGGGTGAGCAGCACGTCGGACAGGCGGTCGGTGAGGATGCGGTTGATCTCCTCGGGCATGCCCCAGTCGAACGAGCGCAGGCCGGCTTCGAGGTGGGCGACCTGGACGCCGAGCTTGGCCGCCGCGAGCGCGCCGGCCAGGGTCGAGTTGACGTCGCCGGCGACCACGAGCAGGTCGGGGCGCGTGTCCTGGATCAGCTCCTCGCACGCGCTCAGGGCGCGGGCGGTCTGAGCACCGTGGCTGCCTGAGCCGACGCCGAGGTGGAAGTCCGGCTCCGGCAGCTCCAGATCGCCGAAGATCTCGTCCGACATCTTGGCGTCGTAGTGCTGCCCGGTGTGGGCGACGAGGTTCTCGAGACCGGTGCGTTCACGCAGCTCGGCGACCAGCGGCGCCATCTTGACGAAGTTTGGTCGTGCGCCGACCAGGTGCAGGATGCGAGCGTTCAAAGCGATGTTCCAGAGTCCTTTTCCGTCGCCCACCGCCGTGCCCCGGTCGCGTCGTCTCCATATATAACGTAGGACAGGAGTTGAACTTGCACGCGATTGGGGTCCTGACCCTAGAGGCGCACCCGGGATCCGTCGAGCCGTAGAATCGCCGCACGTGCGACGATTCTTCCGCCGGGCAACGCTCGCTGACCTCGCCGCCCGTGGTGACGCACGCCGGCTCCTGAAAGCGGTCGCCCCCAAAGACAGCGACTTCGTCGAGTCCGAGGATGGGCTCGTGGATCTGGAATGGCCGCGCCGGGAGGAGGCCGTGACGCATCTCGGCGCACTGCCGGGGCAGGAGGTCACCGACGCACTCGTCACCGCGCTCGACGATTTCACGCCCGAGGTGCGACTCAGCGCCCTGCGCGCCCTGGTGGGCCGCGCCGACGCCCGCGAGGCCGAGATGGTGCTGGCGGTCCTGGGGTGGCGGGACGCCGAGGTCCGGCGCCGCGGCGGCCAGCTCCTCGTCGAGCGCGCCGACGCCGACGACGCCGCCGCGACGCGCATCGTCGTCGCCTACGTCGGCAATGGCGCCGCGCTCGACCGCTTCCTCGACGACGAGTGGACGCGCGTTGTCTTCGGTGCCATCGAGGAGACCAACCGCAAGGCCACCATGGAGCATGCCGCCCAGCGCTGGCTCGAGCAGCTCGACGGGATGGCGCGCGCGCGCCAGGTGATCCAGGCTGACGAGGAGCTCGGCGTCGACGTGCTGCTGGCCCGCCTCGAGCGCGACCCGCGGCGCCAGCCGGCGGTGACGCTGCTGGGCGAGCTACGCAACTCGCGGGCCACGGAGGCGCTGGTCGGGATGCTGCGCGCCGTCAACCCCAAGGAACGCGAGACCGCGGCGCGCGCGCTCGGTCACATCCAGGATCCTCGCGCGGTGACGGAGCTGCTGCGGGTGTCCGCCGACCCCGTCTTCGGCGTCCGCGACGCGGCGCAGCGCGCGCTCGACGCGCTCGGGACCGCCGGCGTCGTCTGGAGCGTCGCGGTCGCGGCCCGTGGCGTGCTCGACGGCGGGGGCCAGCTGATCGCCCCCGAGGACGCCCGGCGCCTGCTCGGCGCGCCCGATCAGGGCGCCTGAAGCCGGCCGCTGCCCGCGGGCAGCGCGAACACGGAGCGGTCGTCGGTGGCCGACGACGCGGAGCGGACGGTGCTCAGCTTCTCGAAGCGCATGGTCAGCAGGTCCGGGGCGACCGAGCAGACCGCGTAGCCGTGGTGCGCTCCGTCGTCCTCGAGCGCTCCGGCCACGGTTGCTGTGGCCGTGGCCTCCCCGGCCTCGGCCTCCGTGCGCTGCGAGACGGTGGCGCAGCCGAACTCGGGAGCGACGGCCGCGCCGGCGGCGTCCGCCAGGTCGGCCGCGTAGAAGCGCCGCCGGCCGCCCGACAGGATGACGACGTCCTCGACGTGGTTCTGGCCGAGGGTGGCGAGCAGGTCGGAGCGGGCGTCGGCGTAGCCCTGCCAGCCCTCGGTCCCGATCGGCTGGCCGTCCGGGCCGAGCAACTCGGCGACGGGGGTCGGGCTCGCGACGAGCTTCCACGTCGCCCGCGACGTCTTCAGCCGGCCGCGCACGGAGCGGCTCTGCGTCGCGCCCAGGAGCACGCCGGAGCCGGCAGCGGGCGCGGTCTGCCGGTACTGGCGCGTGTCGCACACGAACAGCTCGACGCCGCGGCCGAATCGCGGTCGCCCGTAGACCCGTGGTGTCCCGGCCTGCCTGGGGTAGTGCGGCATGGCTTCGAACCAGGCGCGGTAGGCGGCGGACTTCAGGGACGCCGCGGTGTCGGCACCGGCATAGCCGGTCGCCACCTCGCCGTCGTCCCAGGTCGACACCAGCGAGTGCGCGGCGTGCATCCGACGCAGGTTCGCATCGGCGCGGTTCCGGCGATAGCGGCGCCGGTAGGAGGCCAGTGACCGCGCGGAGGCGATCTCGTAGGGCGCGCGGACGCCCTCGTCCGCCGGGACGGGGTCGGCGGCGATGTAGTTGCCGAGGTTCAGGACGAAGTCGACGTCCTCGTCCGCGAGCAGCGCCGCCGCGTTGAAGTACCCCGCGTTGTAGTCGAGCCCGTAGACGATGCCGAACTGGACGACCTGGCGCGAGTCGGGCGGCAGGCTCGTCCGGAAGCGTCCGACGGGCGAGTGCGCCGTCCGGCCGGCGAAGCGGTACCAGTACTGCGTGTGCGGCTTGAGCCCGTTGACGCGCGCCTTGACGGCGTGCCCGAGCCCCGGGCCGGTCCGCAGACGGCTGCGCGTCACGACGCGGTCGAAGCCCCTGTCACGGGCGATCTCGAGGGTGACCGCACCGGTCCCCTCCACCCCGACCAAACGCGTCGCGAGCGTGATGGCCGTGGGCGTCGGGTCACCGGAGAGCACGCCCTCGGAGAAGTGCCCACCGCGCAGGAGCGGTGGCCGGCGGGCCGCCCGGGCGGGCGCGGCGGCGATGACGACCCCGCCCGTCGTGGTCAGGAACGCGCGGCGGTTCACGGCACGGGGTCCGGCTGCGTGACTTGCGGCGTCGGCTGCGGCCGCGGGGTCTTCTGGGGCTTGGGCGGTGCCGCGGTGGGCGCCGGCGGGACGGGCGTCGACACCGGCGCCGTGGTCCGTACCGGCGCGGGGGTCGCGGTGCGGACCGGCGCCGGGGTGGCTGCGGCGGCGAGCCGGGCGGCCGCCCGGCGTGCGGCGGCGGCCGCCGCCGCGCGGCGGCGCAGCTCGGCCTGCTCGCGACGGAACGCGGCCCGGCTCCTGCCGACGAGCTCGCGGTGGGTGCCCTCTGCGGCCCGGCGGTCCTTGGCCTCCGCGCGCTCCGCAGCAGCGATCTCCGCCGCGCTGGGCTGATCGGGGGCTGCCGTCGCGGTTGGGACGGCCTGAGTCGCCGTCCGGTCACCGGCCGGCTCGTCGCCACCGCCGAGCAGCAGCAGGAGAGCCATCACGACCACAGCGGCCCCGGCCGTGGCCGCCAGCAGCGCCACCGGGAGCCGGCGCCGGCGCTCGGGACGCGGTCGCGGACCGGCGGGCGCCGTCGGTGCGACCGGTGCCGACGCGGCGGCGGGCTCGGCCGCCAGGGTCCACACCCCGGACCCCGAAGCGCCGGAGGCCGGCACCGACACCTCGGACGGGGTGGGCTCGGTCGCGGTCTCCGGCGCGCGCCACACGGGCGCCGTCGGCTCGGGCTCGGGCTCTGCGACGAGCTCCGGCGGCTCGGGCTCGGGCTCTGCGACGGGCGCCGGCACCTCAGCGCGCGCGGTGGTGGCGGCGGGCACGCTCTCGAGCAGCGCGCCGATCGACGCGGAGAGGTCTCGGGCCTCGTCCGCCTCGACGTTCGTGTTGGCCGCGTAGGCGAAGGTCGCGGCACGCCCCATCCCGGCCAGCGCCTCGCGGGCGGCGGCGCTGACCTCGGCGGCGTCGTCGCTCGTCGCCGAGACCAGGGATTGCGCCGCGCGCGGGTCCTTGATCCGGCCGAGGGCGGTAGCGGCCGCGGCGCGCGCGGGCACGGCGCCGCCGTGCAGCAGCTCGACCAGCGCAGGGGTGGCGCTCGAGTCGCGCAGCGCGCCGAGCAGCCGGACCGCCGGCACCTGGCGCGTCCCCTCGCCCACCGACGCCACGGCCATGGCGGCCGCGCCTCTGCGCCCGTCGTCGGGCGCGGCCGCGAGGATGCGAAGCACCACTGCCTCGGCGTCCCCCGTGAGGCTTCCGCCGGGCTGGAGGTAGCGCTCGACGACGGCGGTGGCGGCCGTGGGAGACTCGGTGAGCAGCTCGGCGGCGACGGCGCGGGCGCCGGGACGGGGATCGCGCAGGGCGACCTCGGCCACCGGGCCGACGGCGCCACGGTCGGCGAGCGCGATCAGGCCGGCGCGGCAGATCTCACCGTCCTCGTCGCTCGCCGCCTTCGTCAGAGCCGGGACCGCCACGGCGTCGTCGGCCTGCGAGAGCGCGGCGATCTCGGCCAGCCGGGCCTTCGCACCTCGACGCCCCATTGCGCCAGAGACTACGCGCTCACATGCCGCCGCGCGAGAACACGTGCGCGACGGTGCGAACCAGGATCTTGATGTCCGCCCAGAGGGACCAGTTGGCCACGTACAGGTAGTCGATGCTCATCATCTCGTCCATCGGGATGCGCGCCGAGCCGAGCACCTGCCAGTGGCCGGTCATGCCGGGGGTGAGGTGCAGGCGGCTGCGGTCGTAGCCGAGGATGAGCGCGTCCTCCTCCTCGATGAGAGGGCGCGGGCCGACCAGGCTCATCTCGCCGCGGAGGACGTTGAACAGCTGCGGCAGCTCGTCCAGCGAGGTCCGGCGCAGAATGCGGCCGACGCGGGTGATGCGCGGGTCGTCGGCGATCTTGAAGAAACCCTCCGCGCCCTCGTTGCGATGGTGCAGCGCCGCCTTGAGGGCCTCGGCGTCCGGGACCATCGTCCGGTACTTGATCATCTGGAAGCGCTTGCCGTCCCGGCCCACGCGCGTCTGGCGGAAGAACACGGGCCCGCGGCTGTCGAGCCGGATCATCAGCGCGATGGCGGCCAGGAAGGGCGAGACGGCCAGCAGGCCGAGGCCGGCACCGACCAGGTCCAGCGTGCGCTTGACGGCCCGCGACGAGCGGCTCAGGCCGAAGCGGCGGATGCCCAGGACCGTGAGGCCGTCGAGCTCGTCGAACTCGACGGACGACCCGACGACGTCGAACAGACGCGGCAGGAGGCTGACGTTGAGGCCGGCGGCCTTCGACATGCGGATGACCTCGAGCATCGGGGCCGACATCGAACTGGCCGGGGCGATGATGACGCGCTGGACGTCGAAGCTGTTGACGAGCATCCGGAACGAGTGGATGTCGCGCAACGACTCCGGGTGCGCCTCGTCGGGCATCGCGATGCCGCCGACCACCGCCGCCTTGACGTGGCTGTCGCGCATCTTGATGCGGATCCGCTCCGCCATGACCGGGTCACCGATGACCAAGCAGCGTTCAACGGTGGCCAGCTTCTGCGCCACGGCACGCGCGGTGACCCGTGCGGCCACCAGCAGCACGAACGTCAGCAGCCACAGCCAGCCGATGTCCATCTGGGTGAGCGTGGCGCTCGTGACCAGCCCGTGCAGCAGCCACGCGCCGAGCGCATACAGGCCGCTGATCTGGAACAGGCGCGGGACCTCCTCCAGCGTCGAGCGGTTGAGCACGATCTCGTCGCGGTCGTAGAGGCCGGAAAGCTTGTTGACCATCACCATCGCCAGCAACGCGATCAGTGCGCCGGGGCGGACGAGGACGCCCGCCGTGACGCTGACGACGGTCTGCAGCGCGACGATGGCCGCCAGCGCGTCCCCACCCGCCAGGAGCCGGCGGTACAGCCCCGCCCGCCGCTCCATCGGCCGGGTGGGAGAGCCCTCGTTGATGGCGCGTTCCCGGGACACCGCGATCCTCCGGGTGCGCCCGCCCCAGCTAGCGCGCGGGGTCAGGACGGAGAAGAATGAGGGTGAACCTTGCTTGGACAGGGGAATCTGAAAAGTCGTTGATCTGTGAGCCGAGCCCGGCAGCGCGGCTGAAACGCAAGACCCGCCTGCCCAGGACTTGTCTCCATATACACAACGTCGCCGCACTGGAAAACTTGCGGAAGACACCCACCGATGCCATAGGGGGATGACCCTATCTCTACAACGTCTGGAGGCCGTTGGCAAGGCCCGGGAGCATCGAGCCCGGCCTCCCGACACGACAAAGGGCGGCCCCGTGGGCCGCCCTCCGCGAAGACTGCTGGACCTGCCGAGGCCTACTTGACCTCGACGCTGCCCCCGGCCTCTTCGAGCTCGGCCTTGAGCTTGTCGGCCTCGTCCTTGTCGACGCCCTCCTTGATGGGCTTGGGCGCCTCGTCGACGAGGGCCTTGGCCTCCTTGAGACCGAGGCCGGTCGCCGCGCGGACGACCTTGATGACCTGGATCTTCTTCTCGCCGGCCGCGGTGAGGACGACGTCGAAGGCCGACTGCTCCTCCTCCGCCGCGCCGCCGCCGTCAGCGGCGCCGCCGCCGCCCGCGGGGGCGGCCGCGGCGACGGCCGTCGCCGAGACGCCGAACTCCTCTTCGAGCGCCTTGATGCGCTCGGACAGCTCGAGGACCGAGATGGCCTTCAGCTCGTCGATCCACTCCTGAGTTGTAGCCATGACTTAGTTAGCTCCTTCTTCCTTGTTCTTCTGCTCGGCGAGCTGGGCGAGCTGGCGCCCGAGGCCCGAGATGAGGTTTGACATGCCGGCGGCGAGGCCCGTGAGCGGGCTCGCGATCATGCCGACGAGACGGCCGTTGAGGACGTCGCGTGAGGGCAGGCGCGAGATCGCGACGATCTCGTCCGCGCTCAGCGGCGCACCGTTCATCCAGCCGCCCTTGAAGACGAGGATGCCGGTGGCGCGGTTGAAGTCCGCGATCGCCTTCGCGGCGGCCGCGGCGTCACCCCTGACCAGCGTCAGCGCCGTCGGGCCCGTCAGGTGCTCCTTGAGGCCCTCGGCACCGGCCTGATCGGCGGCGCGCTCCGTCAGCGTGTTCTTGGTGATCCGGAAGCTCGAGTCCGCTCCGCGCAGCTGCGTGCGCAGCTCGGCGGCCTGCGGCACCGAGATGCCGCGGTAGTCGACCGCGAAGACGGCCTCGGATTCCTGGATCTCAGCGGCGATCGACTCGATCGCCGCGGCTTTCTGGGCTCTGTCCAACTCGCTCCTCCTGTCCGGGACTTACGGTCGCCCGGAGTCTGTGGAGGCGATGGTGCGGCGCCTAGGCGACCGCAGCCTCCGCCTGGGGTGAAAGGGAAAGGTCCTTGGTGCGGCTCGGGTCGACCTTGACGCCGGGGCCGTGGGTGGACGCGAAGACGATCGTGCGGAGGTACTTGCCCTTGGCCGCGGACGGCTTGGCGCGCAGGATCTCCTCGAGCACGGCCTGGTAGTTCTCGAGCAGGTGCTCCTCCGGGAAGGAGGTCTTGCCGAGGGACAGGTGCACGATCGCGGTGCGGTCGGTGCGGTACTCGACCTTGCCGGACTTGGACTCCTCGACGGCCTTGGCGACGTCCATGGTCACGGTGCCGACCTTCGGGTTGGGCATCAGTCCCGCCGGGCCGAGCACGCGGCCGAGGCGGCCGACCACCGGCATCATGTCCGGGGTCGCGATGGCGACGTCGAAGTCGGTGAAGCCGTCGTTCTGGATGCGGTCCGCGAGGTCCTCGGCGCCGACGAAGTCCGCACCGGCCTCCTCGGCCTCCTTGGCCTTGTCGCCGCGCGCGAACACGGCGATCTTGACGTCCTTGCCGAGGCCGTGCGGCAGCGCGATGGTCCCGCGCAGCTGCTCGTCCGCGTGACGGACGTTGAGGCCCGTGCGCAGGTGGACCTCGAGGGTCTCGTCGCCCTTGGTGGACTTGATCTCCTTGACGAGGCGGATGGCCTCGGCGGGGTCGTACTCGCGGTCGCGGTCGACCTTCGCGCGCGCCTCGAGGTACTTCTTGCCGTGCTTGGCCATTACGCGCGCACCTCGACACCCATGGAGCGAGCGGTGCCCGCGATGATCTTCTCGGCCTGGTCCACGTCGTGCGCGTTGAGGTCGTTGAGCTTCTTCTCGGCGATCGCGCGGAGCTGGTCGCGGCTGATCGTCCCGACCTTCGTGCGGTTCGGCTCGCCGGAGCCCTTCTCGATCCCGATCGCCTGGCGGATGAGCACCGCGGCGGGCGGGGTCTTGGTGATGAAGGTGAACGAGCGGTCCTCGAAGACCGTGATCTCGACGGGGATCGTGGTCCCCATGTCGTTGGAGGTCGCGGCGTTGAACGCCTTGACGAACTCCATGATGTTGATGCCGTGCTGGCCGAGCGCGGGGCCGACCGGCGGAGCCGGCGACGCCTGCCCGCCCGGGGCCTGCAGCTTGATGGTGGTGAGAACCTTCTTAGCCATAAGAGAGTTAGACCTTCTTGACCTGGTCGTAGCCGACCTCGACAGGGGTCTCGCGGCCGAAGATCGACACTAGGACCTTGAGGCGCGCAGCGTCCTCGTTGATCTCGGCGATCTCGCCCGAGAAATCGGACAGGGGGCCGGAGATGACCTTGACGGTCTCCCCGATCGTGAACTGGGCACGGCTCGGCGCGCGGACCGCGACCTCGCGGTGCAGCAGCCGGTCGACCTCCATCTGCGTGAGCGGGATCGGCTCGTTGGTCGCGCCGACGAAGCCGGTGACGCCGGGGGTGTTCTTGACCAGCGACCAGGAGTCCTCGTTGAGGTCCATGTTCACCAGCACGTAGCCGGGCATCGTCCGCTTCTCGACGGCGACCTTCTGGTTGTCCTTGAGCTCCTGGACGGTCTCCGTGGGGACCACGACCTGGCGCACGGCGCGCTGCTGCGAAAGGGAGACGACACGGTGCTCGAGGTTCTGCTTGACCTTGTTCTCGTGCCCGGAGTAGGTGTTGATGACGTACCAGCGGAACATGTGATTCCTAGAGAATTGCGTTGATGAGAGGTTGCCAGATGGCGTCCATCAGACCGAGCCAACCGCCGGCGATAAGGACGAACCCGAGGACGACGGCCGTGGCCTGGAAGACATGCTTGCGATCGGGCCACTGCACGCGACGGAGCTCGTCGACGCAGGCGCGCAGGAAGGTGAGGACCCGGCCGCGCTCCTTGTCGTCGTGCGGCACGGGGTGCGCCTCGCCGTCCCCGCGCGCGGTCCGCATGACCAGGTCGCGCGGGATCTCGACCTCGTCGTCGCCCCGCTCGGAGTCGTAGTCGTAGTCGAGGTCGACCTCCTCGATATCGGGCCCACCCACCCCGGGGCGCTCGGCGCCGGTCTCGGCTGCCTTGACCTGGTCGACGTCGGGCGTGGCGTTCTTGAGCGGGTCGGGCGCGGGCGCGTCGTCGGTGAGGCCGGCCTCGTCGAGGCTCGGGTCGTCGAGCCCGATGTCACGCGCGCGTGAGCGCTCCCGCTTGCGGGGAGGCGGTTGGCCGCCGGCTGCGCGAGCGCGCTGGCGGTCCTTGCGGCGTTGACGATCCCGGGCCACTCGGCCTATCGGGTTTCGCGGTGCCCGGTGTGCTGCTTGCACCACTTGCAGTACTTCCGCAGGGCGATGCGATCCGGGTTGTTGCGCTTGGACTTATTGGTCTGGTAGTTCCGGCGCTTGCACTCCTCGCAGGCGAGGGTGACAGCGATCCGGACGTCTCCGCGGGCCACTTGGCTGACTCCGACGTTGGTGGATCAGCGCCGGGCAAAGGAAAACCCCGCCGGCGCGAGGTCGTTGGTGAGGATAGCGCGCTCGGCCGGGACGAATCGTCAGGCGAGCAGCTCGGGCGTCGCCGGCGCCGGCGTGCCGAAGAACTCCAGCTCGTCCGGGGCGTCCTGACCCATGGCCGACACCGCGTCGGCACGAGCCGCCACGATGCACACCGCGCATGTCAGCATCACCACGGTTGCCCAAAGGACGATCGCTCCACCGACCACCATGTACGGAAAGTTACCCGCCGACCCAGCGGAACACGCGCGTCTACGCCGCATTGTGGGGGTTTGTTCTGATTGCGACGTTCTCCCCGGCGGCCGAGGCGGCGCCGTTCTGCCGTGCGCCGGTCGCCGCGGCGACGTGGACCGACGAGGCCCAGGGGGCCCGGATCAAGGTCTTCCCCACCGGCTGCGGGCGGCGGACAGCCTGGCTGGCGCCACAATCGGCGTTCCGCGCTGCCCTGGCGATCGCCGAGCCGTCCCGGCCGGTGGTCCACCGCCGCTCGCTGTACGACCAGTTCCGTTGCCACGCGGTCTTCGCGCCCGTGAAGACGTCGTGGAACCTGGAGACGTGGCGGCCGGTGGTGAGCGCGAAGCGCATGGTGCGCGCGCTCTGCAACCCGGACGGGCGGCCGGCCCCCCGGCCCCGGCCGCGGCCGCCGGCCGGGCTGTCGCTGCTCGCGCGCGTCGCCGCCGTCGCGCAGGCGTTCTTCACGCGAGCGTGAAGCGCACCACGCCCGCGGCCGCGTCGGCCGTGACCAGCCGGACGCTGACCTCCTGCCCCAGCGGCGGGTCACCGTCGCACGGCGCCCGCACCGCAGGCTCGCGCAGCTGCACGTGGCCGCTGTCGATGGCGACCGCGGTGAACGTCTCCCCCACGTGCGGGGCGAGCACGGTCGCCTCGGCGCGGTCGACGGCGGCGCGCTCGAGCTCGGCCTGGCGCTTGTCGCCGGCGGCCATCACGGCCGGGAGCTCGCTGAGGCGCTCGGTGACCCAGCCGGGAACGGGCGCCCCGGCGAACGCAGCGAGCGCGCACTCGGTCGCGTAGCGGTCCGCGAGCCGCCGCAGCGGCGCCGTGACGTGCGCGTACTCCTCCGCGAGGGCGGCGTGGCGAGGCTGGGGCGGGGGCAGGCCGCCGGTGAACGGCACGTAGGCGGCGCCGCGGAGCACGGAGGTGGCGGCCCGCAGGATGGGGGCGTCGGCGGCGGCGAACGGATCCAGGGAGCGGACGAACGTCCCGTAGTCCACGTCCGCGGGCCAGTCGCGGCCCAGTGCGGCGGCGACACGGCGCAGGCGCTCGACCGCCTCGGGCTCGGCGGGCGGCAGCGTGCGCAGCAGGCCGGTCCCGCCGCGGAGCATCAGGTCGGCGGCGACCATCCCGGTGACGAGGGACAGCTGCGCGTTGAAGCGCTCGGACTCCAGCGGGGCGCGGTAGTGCAAGGTGCCGTCGGCGTCGACCTCCTGCTCGGGCGTGGGCAGGGAGACGCCGCCGCGTTCGCGCTCGAGCCGCTCGCGCTTGACCCCGACCTCGCGCAGCAGCGTCATCGTCGCCTCGGGGACGTCGGCGTAGGCGAGCTGGGCGGTCGAGCGGATCCGGGCGCGCCGCACGTCCGTGGCGGCGACCGCGCCGCGGGCGTCGAGGTCGATCCGCCACACGACCGCCGGGCGCTCCTCGCCCGGCAGGAGTGAGGCGCGTTCCACGACGTCCGGATACAGCGGCTCTTGACGGTCGGCGTGGTACAGCGTCACGCCCTGCTCCCAGGCGTGCCGGTCGGCGGCGTCGCCCGGCTGCACGAACGCGGCCACGTCGGCGATCGCGTAGTGCAGGCGATGCCCGTCGCCGGAGCGTTGGATGTGGAGCGCCTGGTCGAGGTCGCGCGCGCCGGGCGGGTCGACGGTCACGAAGGGGACGTCGACGGGCATGCGCCCATCACATCACGGCGGGGCGCTCAGTGATGCTGAGGCAGACGGACGCCCGCGCTGGTGCGCGCGGGCTTCTCCGCCGGCGTGGCGATGGTGGCGACCCAGCCGGGATCGACGATGGCGCGGGCGGGGCGCTCCAGGGTCGGCACCGGCACGGTGAGCCCGATCTCATCGGCCCGCTTGGCCGTCACGCAGAGCGAGACGACCATGACGTTGAGCACAAGCACGACGACGGCGACGACGGCGAGGACTTCCATTCGGGTCATATCGGCCGCCGCCGGCCTGCGCTTGAGGCTGTGCACCGATCTGGACGCTCGTACGAGCGCCGGCGCCCTCAGGCCGACGAGATGCAGTTCTTGAAGATGCGGTTGCGCGCGTACTGCTTGCCGTTCGTCAGCTTGCCGCGGACCTTGACCTTGTACCGCGGCGCCGTCAGGCCCTTGAAGTCCAGCACCGAGTAGTAGTACCCGCGCACCTTCCTGATCCGCTTCTGGTTGCGCTTTATCTTGAAGGTCCGGCCTCCCACCTTCGCCCTTGCCGTCTTGAGCCTCAGGCGCTGATGGACGTTGGTGTGGAAGTTGATGCGCACCTTCGTCCGGCCCGGGCAGACCGCGGTGTTGCCGGTGCCGAGAAAGCCCTCCACGCCGCCTGCAGGGGTCGGGCTGGGGCTGGCCGACGCGGTGGGCGTCGGGCTCGCCGTGCCCGCCGGAGCGGCGCAGCCTGCGCGCGTCACCCGGACGTCCGGGGTCTCGTCGTTGGGCCCGCTGCCCGCGAGTGTCAGGAAGGTGCTGCACTCTGCGTCGGTGTCCACCCGTAGGTGCGCGACGCGTGTCCCTGGCACGAGCGGCTTGAAGACGACCTTGAAGGTGCAGGTGGCCTGGGCAGCCACCGTCGCGCCGGTGCAGAGGTCTTGGGCGAGGGCGAAGTCCCCCGGGTGGGGCCCGTATTTCACGATCTTCGCAACCTCGTTGGCGACGGCGCCGGCGTTTGAGAGGCTCACCGTCTTGGTGGCGCTCTGGCCGACCTTCACGTCATCGAAGATGACGTCGTACGGACTCGCCTTCAGCGTCGCGGCGGACTGCTGGGCCTGTGAACTCGTACCCGTCCCGAGCAGGACGAGCCCCGCGGCGACGAACAGAAGCACCAGCAATGTCGGCTGCGACTTGCGCATTGATGGCCAATCCTAGTCAGGAGCCGAACAATAGTCCAGCGCTCGCCGACCTGACGAGAGGGAGCGTGCGGGGCGCGATCTGGGTCGACATCGCGATGTAGCTCGTGGACCGCCGGACGGGCCCGGCATGGAGGATCACGTTGATGATCTCCTGCAGATGGCCGTTGTCGCGGGCGACCACGCGGCAGATGAGATCCCGCGGGCCGGTGGTCCCGAACGCCTCGAGGATCTCCGGGATGCCGTCGAGGGTGGCGATCGCCTCGTCGAGCCGGCCCTGCACGATCTCCAGGAACACGAACGCCAGCACGGGATAGCCGACCTGCGCCGGGTCGACGCCCGGTGCCGTCAGGGCGCCGCGCGCCTCCAGCTTGCCCAACCGCGCCTGCACCGTCCCGCGGGCCACGCCGAGCTGGCGCGCGACCTCGGTCAGCCCGATGCGCGGATTGACCGTCAGCTGCTCGATGATCCCGGCATCGATGGCGTCCAGACTGGTCATATCGATCAGTCTTCCACGATCCGACTTGTCAAGTCGCCCGACGCCGGGCAGATTGAGTGCCATGTTCGAGGAAGGTCAGCTCTATTCGCCCGTCACCGAGGAGGACGACGGTTCCGTCACCGTCCACCTCGCGCCCAGCCACCCCGGCTTCGACGATCCCGTCTACCTGGAGCGGCGCGGGGTCATCGCCCGCGCAGCGCTCGACTGGGACGGCGGCGCCGCGCCCGAGATCACCTACACGGAGCAGGAGCACGCGGTGTGGCGCACCGTCTGCCGCGAGCTCACCGCCAAGCACGCGACCCTCGCCCATTCCGCGTATCGCGACGCGTGGGCGGCCGTCGCGCTGCCGACCGACCGCGTCCCGCAGCTCACCGAGGTGTCTGAGCGCGTGTCCGCGCAGACCGGCTTCACCTTCGACCCCGCGCCGGGGCTGGTCCCGCTGGAGCAGTTCTACGGCGCGCTCGCCGACCGCGTCTTCCACTCGACCCAGTACCTGCGGCACCCGAGCGAGCCGCTGTACACGCCGGAGCCCGACCTCGTCCACGAGGTCATCGGGCACGGCGTCGCGCTCGCCGCGGCGCCGTTCGCCGAGCTGCACCGCCTGACGGGCGAGGCGGCGCGCCGTCTGGAGACCCGCGCCGCGCTCGACTTCCTGGCCAAGGTGTTCTGGTTCACGTGCGAGTTCGGCGTCATCGTCGAGGACGGCGAGCTGCGCTGCTACGGCGCCGGGCTGCTGTCGTCCTTCGGGGAGATCGACGAGTTCCGCACCGCCGACGTCCGCCCGCTCGACCTCCTCGAGATGGGCACGGCCGAGTACGACATCACCCACTACCAGCCGATCCTGTACCGGGCCGAGTCGCTCGACCACCTGATGGACGTCGTCGGCGGTTTCTTCGCGTCCTACGACGACGACACCGCCGTTCGCCTACAGCGCGACGCCCACCAGCACCGGCTCGGGGTGTAGCTCGACGCCGAAGCGCTCGCGGACGCCGTCGCGGACCTCGCGGGCGAGCGCGAGCAGCTCGTCGGTGCTGGCCCCGCCGCGGTTGGTCAGTGCGAGCGTGTGCTTGGAGGAGATCGCCGCGCGCCCGCGGGCGTGCCCGCGCTCGAAGCCCGCGCGGCCGATCAGCCAGGCGGCGCTCGTCTTGACGTGACCGTCGGCCTCGGGCCAGCCCGGCGCACCCTGGGCGCCGAGCGCCGCGAAGGCCTCGGGGTCGAGGATCGGGTTGGTGAAGAACGAGCCCGCGCTGACGGAGTCCGGGTCCGCGGGGTCGACGACCATGCCCTTGCCGCGGCGCAGCTCGAGCACCGCGGCGCGGACGTCGCGCAGCGGGGCGCGCTCGCCGACGCGTCCGGCCAGCTCCGCGTAGGTCAGCGGTCCGCTGCGCTCGGACTCGGTCAGCGCGAAGGTGACCGAAAGCACGACCCAGCGGTCGCGGTACTTGAAACGGCTGGCGCGGTAGCCGAAGCCGCACTCCTGCGCGGGAAGGTCGACGACCGCGTCACGCTCCCGGTCGAGCACCCGCACGGAGGTGATCGTCTGCGCGACCTCCTGCCCGTAGGCGCCGACGTTCTGGATCGGGGTCGCGCCCGTCGAGCCGGGGATGCCGCTCAGGCACTCGATCCCGGCCAGGTCGTGGTCGACGCAGTACGCGACGACGGCGTCCCACGGCTCCCCCGCGGCGACCGTCAGCCGGGGCCCGTCGTGCTCGATGCCGCGCGTGCGCACGGCCACCACCGTCCCGTCGAAGCCCGCGTCCGCGACGACCAGGTTCGAGCCCCCGGCCAGCACGAGCACGGGCGGCTCGGCCTCCCGGACGGCGGTGAGCAGCGCCGCCTCGTCGGTCGCTTCGACGTACGCCCGCGGCGGACCGCCGAGGCGCAGGGTCGTGAGGTCGGAGAGGCGAGGCGCCATACGTGCTGAGGCTACGGTCGCCCCCGTGCGGCCCGACGACGTCACTCGCGATGCCCTCAGCATCGGGCTGGCCACGGGCGTGTACGCGGTCTCCTTCGGCGTCCTCTCCATCGCCGCCGGGCTCAGCGTCGCGCAGACGTGCGTGCTGTCACTGGCCTGCTTCACGGGCGCGTCGCAGTTCTCCTACGTGTCCGTGCTCGGTGCGGGCGGGTCCGTCGCCGCGGCGCTGGCGCCGTCGCTGCTGCTCGCCGCGCGCAACGGCGTTTACGCGCTCAGTCTCGGCCGCGTGATCCGCAGGCGCGACGCGCACCTGGTCATCGACGAGTCCACCGCGATGGCCGTCGCTCACGGCGGCAGCCGCCGGGCGTTCCTGGCCACGGGGTTCTCCGTCTTCGTGTTCTGGAACACGGGCACCCTGATCGGCGCGCTGGTCGGCAGCGGCGTGGACCCGCGCGACCTCGGCCTCGACGCGCTCTTCCCCGCCGTCTTCATCGCTCTGCTCGCCCCCCAGCTGCGGCGGGCCGGGGCCGTTCAGGCGGCGGTGGCGGGCGCGCTGATCGCCGTCGTGCTGCTGCCGCTGACGCCGGCGGGCGTGCCGGTGATGGTGTCGGCGCTCGTCGGCCTCGCCGTGCTGGCCCGGCACCGCGCATGAGCTGGCCGGCCGTGCTCGCGCTCTGCGGCGGCGCCTACGCCCTCAAGCTGGCGGGGGTCGTGCTCGCCGGGCGCATCGACGCCGAGCGCGCCGAACGGTGGGGCCTCGAACTGCTCGTCGTCCCGGTCCTGGCCGCGCTGATCGTCACCCAGACCATCGGGACTGGCGACGAGCTCGTGCTCGACGCCCGGCTGCCGGCGGTGCTGGTCGCGGCGGTGCTGGTCTGGCGCAGGGCGCCGTTCCTGCTGATCGTGCTCGCGGCCGGAGGGACCGCGGCGCTGCTGCGTCTGTAGGGGGGGCGGCCGTTAAACACGTCCGCCCGGCATCGCCGGGCGGAGTGAGGAGGGGTGACCGCGGAGCGGTCTATGCGAACCGGGGGAGAGCTGCGCGGGCGAACCGGGGATCGGTCCGCTCGGAGGAGAAGCGCGGCTGGGCCGGGGCGTTGACCACGGCCCGCCGGAAGCGGGAGAGGAGGATTTTGCGCGTGGTCTTCATGGACCGAATACTCACCCACCACGCGTCACCCGTCATCGGCCTTGCAGATGATCTTGGGGTCCTCCCGACGGACGAGAGGGTTAACCCCACCCCTGCCCCTACGCCCCGGGGATCTCCCACTCGTGCACGGGGACGTTCGCGTGCATCTGCTCGCGGTAGAGCAGCGTCATCTCGCGCAGCGCCTCGCCCCGGTCGAGCTTGCGCGTCTCGTGGAAGTGGCGGAAGGCGGCGACCTGCCAGGTGGCGCCGTTGCGACCGGTCACGCAGCGCCGCTCGATGATGCCGAGCAGGCGCTCGCGGTCGGCGTCGTGGATGCCCCACGCCTTCAGGCCCTGATGGGCGATCGGCAGCAGCCGGCGCACGACGAGCTCCCCCACCGGGACCTCTCCGAGCGACGGCCAGTAGACCTGCGCGCCCAGGCCGTCGCGCGCGCCTGCGTGGAAGTTCTCCTCGGCGGCCGAGAAGCTCATCGCCGACCACACCGGCCGCTCCTCGGAGCCGAGGATGCGGATCAACCCGTAGTAGAAGGCGGCGTTGGCGAGGATGTCGACGACCGTCGGGCCGGCGGGCAGCAGGCGGTTCTCGATGCGCAGGTGCGGCCGTCCGTCGACCACGGCGTAGACGGGCCGGTTCCAGCGGTAGACGGTCCCGTTGTGCAGCCGCAGCTCGGGCAGCTTGGGGATCTCGCCGCGGTCGAGCATCGCCTCGGGCTCCTCGTCGTCGACGAGCGGGAGCAGCGCGCTGTAGTAGCGGACGTTCTCCTCGAAGAGATCGAAGATGCCGGTGATCCAGCGCTCGCCGAACCAGACGCGCGGGCGCACGCCCTGGGCCTTGAGCTCCTCCGAGCGCGTGTCCGTCGCCTGCTCGAAGAGCGCGATGCGCGTCTCCTGCCACAGCTCCTTGCCGAACAGGAACGGGGAGTTGGCGCCGACCGCGAGCTGGATGCCGGCGATCGCCTGCGCCGCGTTCCAGTGGTCCGCGAACAGGTTGGGGTCGATCTGCTGGTGCAGCTGGACGCTCGTGCAGGCCGCCTCGGGCAGGATCGTCTCGGCGTACGTGGACAGCCGCTCGGCGCCCTCGATCGCGATGTGCAGGTCCTCGCCGCGGGCCGCGAAGATCTGCTCGTTGAGCAGGGCGTAGCGCGGGTTGTCCGAGAAGGACTCCGCGCCCATGTGCTCCTCGTCGACGGTCGGCAGGATGCCGATCATCACCATCCGCCCGTCGGCCATCCGGGCCTTCTCCTCGGCGGCGTTGAGGCTGGCCCGGATCGTCCGCTCGAGGTCGGCGAACATGTCCGGCTCGAGCAGGTGGGGCGGGATGTTGATCTCGACGTTGAACTGCCCGAGCTCCGTGACGAAGTCCGGATCCGCGATCGCCTCCAGCACCGCGGCGTTGCGCATCGCCGGCCGACCGTCGGCGTCGGTCAGGTTGAGCTCGATCTCCAGGCCGATGGAGCGATGGTCGGCGTCGAAGCGCGCCTCGGAGAGCATGCGCGCGAACACGTCGAGGTCGCGCTTGACCTTGGCGCGATAGCGCTGTCGGTCCTCCCGCGTGAAGACACGCTGCTCGACCTCCTCGCCCATGCGCCGTGGAGGCTAGAGCGCTGCGCTCCAGCACCGCTGCGCTAGCCGAGCAGCGCCATGGCGGCGTTGTGGCCGCCGATGCCACTGACCCCGCCGCCGCGACGGGCGCCCGCCCCCGCCCGGAGGATGCGCGGGTCATCCGTGGCGACGCCCCAGACGTCGGGGTCGTCCTCGTCGCGCCACGGCCAGTCGAGGTCGCCGTGGAAGATGTTGCCGCCGGGCATCGCCAGCTCGCGCTCGAGGTCCGCGGGCGTGCGGATCTCCAGGCAGGGCGCGCCCTCGGCGTCCCGGGCCAGGCAGTCGCGGATCGGCTCGGAGAGGTGGGTGTCGAGCCGGTCGAGCAGGCGTTCGCAGAGGAAGTCGCCCTGCGAGCTCATCTCGGGCGTGACGTGCAGCCCGAAGATCGTCAGCGTGTGCGCGGGTGGGTCCCCGGCCACGATCGAGGGATCGGCGAGCGTGTGGCAGTAGAGCTCGGCGGGGAGCCGCTCCGGCAGCTCGCCCTTGCGCGCTGCGGCACATGCGGCCGCGAGGTTGGTCGTCTCCTCGTCGAGGCGGAACGTGCCGGCGAAGGCGACCGCCGGGTCGTGCCCGGAGCGCAGCTGCGGCAAGCGGTCCAGCAGCAGGTTGACCTTGAGCTGGGCGCCCCAGCACGGGTCGACCTCGCCGGGCCCGCCCCGCAGGCGCTCGAGCACCGGCGGCGCGCAGTTGGCGAGCACGTGGTCGGCGGTCACCGTGTGCTCGCCGGCCTCGTCGCGCCAGGTGACCTCGGCGCCGTCGATGGCGAGCACCTCGGCGCCGCAGCGCAGGTCGGCGCCCGCCGCGCGCGCCGCGGTCTCGAGCGCGCCGGAGACCGCGCCCATGCCTCCGACCGGCACGCGCCAGCGCCCGTCCCCGTTGCCGACCACGTGGTAGAGGAAGCAGCGGTTCTGGCGCAGGGAGGCGTCGTGGACGTCCGCCAGCGTCCCGATCAGCCCGTCGGTGGAGACCATGCCGCTGATCAGCTCGTCGTCGAAGCGCTCGTCGAGCACCTCGCCCAGCGGGCGCTCGGCGATCCAGCGCGCGTCGCCGAGCAGGGCCAGCGCCTCGGCGCGCGTCGGGAGCGGCTTCGTGAAGGTCGGGAACAGCCGCTCGGCCGCCCCGCCCAGCTCGTCGTAGAGCGCGAGGAACGCGTCGTGGTCGGCGTCGCTGCCGGTGCGCGCGCGGAACGAGGCGCGGGTCGCGGCGCTCGTCGCGTCCTGCTCGACCAGCAGCGCGCCGCCGTCGTAGGGCGCGAAGGCGGCGACGTCGCGGTCGGCGAGCTCGAGCGGGATGCCGAGCTCGCGCGCGAGCGCCTGCGGGAAGAGCGAGACGAGATACGAGTATCGCGACAGCCGGGCGTCGCGCCCGGCGAACGGCCGCTCCGAGACCGCCGCGCCCCCGAGGTGGTCGCGCCGCTCGAGCAGCAGCACCGCACGGCCGGCGCGCGCGAGCAGCGCGGCGGCGACGAGCCCGTTGTGGCCTCCTCCGACGATCACCTCCATGGCAACCGCCACCATACGGGGGCTCGTGCTGGCAGTATCCCGTGCATGAGGGGAGTCGCTTCGCTGGTGGTGCTGCTGTGCGCGCTGGTGGCCCCCGTCGCCGCGTTCGCGTCCGACTTCGAACATCCGGCGTCGACGGAGACGAGCCAGCAGTTCGACCCGCTCAGCAACCCGCAGCGCGAGGACACGCCGGATGACCCCGACTACGACGTTGCGGAGACCGGCGGCAGCACGAACATCTACGACGAGCGCTTCGACCTGTTCGGCTTCCCGTCGAAGTTCACGCCCACCGCGCTTTACAAGGACGGCCCCAACGCGCTGAAGCCGATGGTGGCCGGCTTCAACGCGGCCGGGGCGTGGAAGATCCAGCGCGGGCGCAGGGACGTGTCGGTGGCGATCCTCGACACGGGCATCAACTGGGGCGACGCCGGCCTGCGCACGCAGGTCGCGCTCAACGCCGCCGAACTGCCGGACGCGACGGACGTGAACGCCAACGGGCGCATCGACGTCGACGACTTCGCGACCGCGGAGAACCCGGAGCCCACCGCGCAGGACGTCATCAGGGCGGAGGAGGACGGGGTCGACGACGACGGCAACGGCTACGTGGACGACATCGCCGGCTGGGACTTCTTCGACGACGACAATGACCCGGCCGACACGTCGTCCTACTTCGCCGCGGACGGCCACGGCACCGGCCGGGCCAAGGAGGTCGCCGAGCGCGGCAACGACGGCCACGGCTCGATCGGCGTCTGCCCCCACTGCCAGATCGTGCCGCTGCGGGTGTGGGACACGTTCGTGAGCGACCAGACCACCTTCGGCCTGGCGATCCTCTACGCCACCGACCGCGGGGCGAAGGTGATCGAGGGCGCCGACGGCGGCCTGTATCACTCGGCCTTCACCGAGCGCGCCAGCGAGTACGCCTACCAGCACGGCGTCGCCCAGGTCTTCAGCGGCGACGACCTCAACACGGGCAACCACAACTACCCGGCCAACTACTCGCACACGATGCTCATCCAGGGCACGGTCGCCGACACGTACGGGCTGGGCACCGACTTCGGCCCGGAGGCGGCGGCGTTCCTCGGCGGACTCCCGATCCCGATCGGATCCAACGTCCCGACCCAGACCCTGTTCCGCGGCGCCGGCACGACCCAGTACGGCGGGCACTCGTCCGTGTCCATGATCGGCGCGACGGGCTCCGAGAACACCGGCAAGGCGGCGGGCGCCGCCGCGCTGGTCTACAGCGCCGGCCTGGATCGCACCGGGGCGGGCGGGGCCGTGTCCCTGACCGCCGACGAGGTCCGGATCATCCTCGAGCAGACGGCCGAGGACGTGACCGCCCTCAACGGGCAGGGCGCGGGCTCCCCCGACTACGCGGCGGACGGCTGGGACCCGCACTTCGGCTGGGGCCGGGTCAACCTCGGCGCCGCGGTGCAGACCGCGCAGAAGGGCACCATCCCGCCCGAGGCCGCGATCTGGTCTCCGGACTGGTTCGCGCCCCTCACCGGCGGCGGCGTCAGCGTGACGGGCCGCGCCCGCGCGCGGCACGCCGACGGCTTCCACTGGAAGCTCGAGTGGGGCGCCGGCGAGACGCCGGCCGCCTGGACGACCGCCCACGAGGGCGACTCGACCGGCGACGAGGTGCTCGACTTCGGCACGCTCGACCTCGAGGCCATCCGCACCGCGGTGGACGCCTACACGCCGCCGCTCGACACCGGCGCACCCGCCTTCTCGCCCTCCGGTCCGAACCCGTTCGAGCGCGAGTTCTCGGTCCGGCTGGTCGTGACCGCCGACGGCGCGACCGGCGTCGACCGCCGCGTCTTCACGGCGCTCGACGACGGGACGGTCCGTCCGGGCTTCCCCAGGCGGATGGGCGCGGGCGGCGAGGCGCCGCTGCGCTGGGCCGACCTCGACGGCGACAACGTGCAGGACCTCGTCCTTCCGCTCGAGGACGGCACCGTGCACGCCTACGACGGGGGCGACGCGGCCAACGAACTGCCGGGCTTCCCGGTCGAGACCGACCTGATGAAGCAGGCCACCGGCCACGGCGGCGCCGACGGGCTCGCGGAGGTCGGCGCGGCCGCCCCGCCGCGTGAGCCGCCCCGCGCCGTCACCATCGCCGACCTCGACGACGACGGCGCCCCGGAGCTGATCACCACCGCCGGCCGCCACGTCTATGTCTGGGAGACCGACGGCACGCGCCGCGCCGGCTTCCCCGTCGGCGTCGATACGGACTTCTGCCGTCCCGAGGACCAGGAGCGCGAGCGTCGCCACCACAAGTGCGGCTTCCTCGCCTCCCCCGCCGTCGCCCACCTCGAGGACGCCGACGGGGTGGGTGGGGGCCTTTCCATCGTCGCCCCCGCGCTCGACGGGCACGTCTACGCGTTCCGGCCGGACGGCTCGGCGGTGCCCAACTTCCCGGTCGAGCTGATCGACCCGGACGTCGCGCCGGCGGACCAGATGGAGGCGGAGTCGATCAACGCGCCGGCCATCGGCGACCTCGACGAGGACGGCTTCGACGACGTGGTGGTCGCCTCCAACGAGAGCTACCCGGGGGAGAACACGGCGACCACCGACCTGCTGTCGGAGGTCCTCGCCCAAGCCGGCGGGACGTCCCGCCTGTACGCGATCAGCGGCAGGACCGGGGCGTTCCTGGACGGCTGGCCGGCCAAGCTGCCCGGCGCGATCCAGTCGACCCTGCCGTTGATCGGGCCGGGCCACGACGCCACGATCATGACCCTGCCGTCCGGCGACCTGCGGGTGGTCGCCACCACCACGGGCTCGGCGAGCATCCGCCTGCTCGGGCCGGACGCCTCCGACCAGGGATCGATGCAGCTCGGGACGTTCGGCGCGGGCACCGACGCCACCGCCGACCACACCGTCGCGATCAACCTGTTCGAGTCCGCCATCGTCGGCGACGTGCTCGGCACCGGGACCCCCGCGGTGGTCAAGTACGGCATCACCGTCGGACAGGCCGTGAACCTGCTGCTGGTCGGGCAGAACCAGCCCTACCACCACCTGATCGCGGCGTTCGACGCGACCACGACGCAGCCGCTGCCCGCCTACCCGCGCGTGACCGATGACTACCAGTTCCTGTCGTCGTCGACGATCGCCAAGGTCACCAACGGCGTCCCCAACCAGGTCCTCGCCGGGACCGGGCTCGGCCTCTTGCACGCCTACGACGGCGTGACCGGCCTCGATGCGCCGGACTTCCCGAAGGTGACGGGCGGCTGGCTGTTCGCGCCCGCCGCGATCGACGACGCGGGCCACACGGCCGCGATCACCCGCGAGGGGTACCTCTTCCAGTGGGACACCGAGCAGCCCGAGTGCCAACCCGACGGCGTGTGGGCGCGCTACCGCCACGACGATCACGGCTCGGGCAACACGGCCACGGACGGCGTCGCCCCCGGCACGCCGACGGACGCGAGGCTGACGCAGGTAGACGGCGGGACGTTCGACCTCGACTTCACGGCGCCGGGCGACGACGGGCTGTGCGGGACGCCTGCGTCCTACGCGGCGCGCGCGGGTGACACCGACGTGGCGGTCGACGGACCGGGCGCGGCCGTCGAGCTGCCCGGCGACGCGGGCACGCTCGTCCTCAGCGCGGTCGACGAGGCCGGCAACCGCGGCATCCCGGTCCGCGTCCCCTACGAGCGCTCGACGCCGGACGAGCCGTCGCCCGGCCCGTCGCCGGCCCCGTCCGCCGGCCCCACACCGGCGCCCGCCGGCACCGGGACCCCGGGTCCGGGACCAGGCGGTGAGGGCTGCACGGACACCGCCGCGCCCGAGTCCCTGATCACCGTCGCCCGCGTCCGGAAGCGGTTCGTGCGCATCGTCGGTACCGCCCGCGACGAGGGCTGCGCCGGCCTGCGCCGGGTCTCGGCGTCCGTCGCGCGGAGAGTCGGCAGGGGCCGCTGCCGGTTCCTCCGGCGGTCCGGCAGGTTCGGGCCCAAGCGCCGCTGCGCGAAGCACCGCTTCACCCCCGCCGCAGGCCTCGCCCGCTGGCGGCTGCGCATCCGCGGGCGGATGCCGGTGGGCGAGTACGTGGCCACGGCACGCGCACGGGACCAGCAAGACAACCTCGAGGGACCCGCCGAGCGCGTACGTTTCCGACGCCGCGCCTGATCAGCGTTCACAATTGGGCGCGTGCTGACCCGGGTGCGTCACAGCCTCACCGCGCGCACGCTGCTGGGCAGCGCGGTCCTGGCGGTCATCCTGGTGGTCGCGTTCGCCGTCCTCGTGATCGCGGTCGGCAACCTGCGGTCGGTCGGGCGGGTGGCGCTGCGGGCGCAGGAGGCGGTCACGGTCGGCACGGAGCTCGAGCGCTCCGCGGTCAGCCTCGAGAACGGCCTGCGCCGCTTCGTCAGCTCGGGGCGGGAGGCGGACCTCGCTCCGTTCACGACCGCGCGCGCCCGCTACCCCGAGCAGGTGGCGCGCCTCAAGACGCTCGCCCGCGACGATCCCCAGCTGCGCGCGGACGTCGACCGGGTGGAGACGCTGATCAGCGACTACATCGGGCTGTGGGCGCTGCCCTTCCTCGAGACGGCGCGCGAGAACCCGGCCTACGGCCGCGCCTACCTCGACGACCCGATCGGCCTGCGCCGCATCGCCGACGTGCGCCGCGCGCTGGGGGCGATGTTCGTCCGCGCGCGCAGCGAGGCGGACGCGACCGAGCGCCGCGCGGACTCGCGCGCCGACCTCGCCCTGCGGCTGGCGTTCGTCGGCATCGCGCTCGTGATCATCACCGCGCTCGGCGCTGCCGCCGTCCTGCGGCGGCGCATCGTCGTCCCGATCCAGCGGGTGGCCGGGGCGTCGACGGCGATCGCGGGCGGGGACCTCGGCGCGCGCGTGGACACGAAGCGCTCCGACGAGCTCGGCGACCTCGCGCGCGCCTTCAACGCGATGGCGGCGGCACTGGAGCGGCAGGCCACCGAGATCACCGAGCGCACGGACGAGCTGGAGCGCTCCAACCGCGAGCTCGACGACTACGCGTCCGTCACCTCGCACGACCTCCAGGGCCCGCTCGTCACGATCGGGATGTACGCCGGGCTGCTGGAGCGCAAGCTCACCGACGACGCCGACGCCCAGGCCCTGGCCACCCACATCCGCGCGGGGTCGGAGCGGATGCGCGACCTCACCCGCGACCTGCTCGCCTACGCGCGGCTGGACCGCGAGGAGTCCAAGTCGGAGGCGGTCGACCTCGACGAGACGGTGCGCGACGTCCGCGACGCGCTCGCCGGGCCGCTGCGCGACCGCGGCGCGGAGGTCACCGTCTCGTCGCTGCCGACCGTCCGCGGCGACGCCGGCCGCCTGCACCAGGTCTTCCAGAACCTGCTCGCCAACGCGATCAAGTTCATCGACGCCGAACGCCCGCCGCGCGTCGAGATCACCGCCACGGCCATGCCGGGCGGGATGACGCGCATCTCCGTCCACGACAACGGGATCGGGTTCGCCGAGGGGCAGGCGGATCTGATCTTCCGGCCCTTCCAGCGTCTGCACTCCGCCGACCGCTACGAAGGCTCGGGCATCGGCCTGGCCGTGTGCGAGCGCATCGTCGCCCAGCACGGGGGTCGCATCTGGGCCGAGGGCGCGCCCGGCCGCGGGGCCACCTTCCACCTCACCCTCCCGGTCGTCGCGCAGCCTGCCCGAGCTAAGCTGGTGGGCGCCGGCGGGTTGCCCACTTGATCAGAGGCACTGCGCCTCATTCCGGCTCCCGCCGCGTGCGTGCGGGCCGGAGATCAGGAGTGTTAAGCCGCCCCGGCTTGACACGTTTAGTTCAAACCGGGGACGTAGTAGTCAAATGGCGACCCATGACCGGTGGGTGCTGGGGCCGGCGCTCTACGCCGGCCCCTCCCCTACCCGTTCGCCGCCACCGTGCCGCGGGCGTACCAGGCGCGGGCCGGCAGCTCGAAGGGGCCGTCGGGAAGGGCCTCGAGGCAGGCGGCGCGGATCTGCGCCTGCTCCTCCGGTGTGCGTGATCGCAGGAAGCCGCCGGCCGGTCCGACCCCGAAGGTGAACGGCGCCCAGAAGTCCTCGAAGTCCGTGTAGGCGACCGTGGCGGTGAGCGTCCCGCCCTCGACGTCGCCCAGGCCGGCCCGCTCGAAGCGCGCGGCGATGTCGCCCTCGGCGGCACCGGCCAGCAGGCGCTCGCCGGGGGTGCCGGGATCGACGCGCCGCGCCGCGTCCCAGAACACCCGCAGCATCGTCATCCCGTCCGTCGCGAGGTCCCACATGCAGGCGGCGATCGCGCCGCCGGGTGCGGTCACGCGCGCCATCTCCCGCACCCCGGCGTCGGGGTCGGTCATGAAGCCGATGACCAGGCACGACAGGGCGGCATCGAAGCTCCCGTCGGCCCACGGCAGGTCCTCGGCCGCGCCGTCACGGACGTCGGCGCCGGGGTGGCGCTCGCGGCAGGCGGCGGCGAACTGCGGCGCCGGATCGATGGCGGCAACGGCGTCCTCGCCGACCCGCCGCGCCAGCTCGGCGGTCAGAGCGCCGGGGCCGCAGCCGACGTCCAGCACCCGCTGGCCGGCCTTCACCTCCGCGGCGTCGGCCAGTTGCGGGGCGAGGCCACGCGCGTAGCGGCCCATGAAGCGGTCGTAGGCATCGGCGGGGGCGGTGAAGGTCACGCCCCAGACTTAAGGCGATGCGACCGGCGGCGTCAAGTCCCGGGGTGCCGTGACTCGCGCAGGCTCGGGGTCGACCGCGATCCGGCTCAGCATCGCGGGGCGACCGTGTGGGTACGGTCGGGGCATGGAGGAGATCACGCTCGACCTGCCCTCCGGCCGCCTGCAGGCGGTCAGCCACGGCGGCGGCCCGCTCGTGCTGTGCCTGCACGGCCTGAGCTCGAACAGCCGCGCCTACGACTTCCTGGGCGAGCGCCTGGCGGGCGCCGGCTTCCGCGCCGTCGTGCCCGACCTGCGCGGCCGCGGCCTCTCCCCCGTGACCCCGCCGGGCTCGTACGGCCTGGACAGCCACGTCGCCGACGTCATCGCCGCGGCCAACGCGCTCGGCGCCGAGACCTTCGACGTGTGCGGCTGGTCGATGGGGGGCCTGATCGGGATCCTCGCCGCCTCGGCCGCGGCCGGCCGCCTGCGCCGGCTCGTGCTGCTCGACCACGCGGGACGGATGGACGAGGCCGCCGTGCAGGCGGTGCGGACGAGCCTCGACCGCCTCGATGGCATCGTTGGCGATCCCGACGAGCACGTCGAGCAGGTCAAGGCCAGCGGCGCCATCGAGCGCTGGCTGCCGCAGTGGGACGCGCTCTACCGGCGCGAGCTGCGGCAGGCCGAGGCGGGTCGCTGGGTCGTGCGCACGTCGCGGGCCGCCTGCGAGGAGGATCTCGCCGACATGACCGCGCGCGACTGGAAGGAGGCGTGGCGGCCGCTCGCCGTGCCGACGCTGCTCGTGCGCGGGACGCGACCGATGAACGGCGGCTACATCGTTCCCGAGTCCGAGCGCGACGGGCTGGTCGCCCGTGCGGCGCAGCCGACGCTCGTCGAGGTCGACGAGACCCACTCGGACGTCATGACCGCCGACGCCACGTGGGCGGCGGTCGACGAGCACCTCGGGTAGGACCCTCGGTTGAGTTTGCTCGAGGCGGTCGCGGTGCTGGCCGCCGGTGTCGCCGCGGGGACGGTCAACACGGTGGTCGGCAGCGGCACGCTGATCACCTTCCCGATCCTGCTCGCAGTCGGGTACCCGCCCGTCACCGCCAACGTGTCCAACACGATCGGCCTCGTGCCGGGCTCGGTGGCCGGCGCGATCGGCTACCGCGAGGAGCTGCGTGGCCAGCGCGGCCGCGCGCTGCGGCTGGGCACCGGCTCGGTGCTCGGCGGCATCACCGGTGCCGTCGGCCTGCTCGTCCTCCCGGACGACCTCTTCGAGGCGATCGTCCCGGTCTTCATCGCCATCGCCCTGATCCTGATCGTCGCCCAGCCCGCGCTGGCCAGGCGCCTCGGCGAGCGCGGCGGGGCCGGCCGCGGCACCGCCGCCGGCGTCTTCGGCGCCGGCGTCTACGGCGGCTACTTCGGAGCGGCCCAGGGCATCCTGCTGCTCGGCATCCTCGGGCTCACCCTCCCGGAGCCGCTGCAGCGCATCAACGCGCTCAAGAACGTCCTCGCGGGCAGCGTCAACGCGGTCGCCGGGCTCGTGTTCGTCTTCGCCGCCCACGTCGCGTGGCTGCCCGTCGCGCTGATCGCGGTCGGATCCACCGGCGGTGGCGTGCTCGGCGCGCGCTACGGCCGCAAGCTGCCTCCCTGGGCCCTGCGCGCGATCATCGTCGTCGTCGGGACCGTGGCGATCGTCCGCCTGCTGTAGCGGCGGCCGGCGCCGGGGACCGCTCGAGGTCCTACGCGGGGACGCTGAGCACCGGGACCGGCGACATCGTGATGAGCCGGTGCGGGGCCGGTCCCACGACGATCATCCGGGCGCCGACGGCGGTCGCCAGCTCGGAGAGCGCGTCGCGCACGCGGCCGCGGACGATCTCCGCCCGCGCCGGGACGCCGGCCTGCGCCGCGCGGGCCATCCCGCGGTCCAGCGCCGCCCGGGCCTGCTCCTCCAGCGCGGCGGCGAGGTCCTTGACCTCGCCGCCCATCGGGTTGACGCGGACCGCGTACGCGAGGACCAGCTCGGCGCCCAGGTCGCGCGCCAGGCGCAGCGCCTCGATGAGCGCGGCCTCGCCGCCCTCGAGCCCGTCGTAGCCGACCAGCAGCGGCGCGCTCATGCCGCCGGCTCCAGCAGCGCGGGGTCGGCGACCTCGGGCTTGCGCCGGAAGAACTCCGGGTTCCCGTGCCGCCAGATCAGCATCAGCAAGGCGCCGAAGAGCAGGGCCCCGATGCCGATGACCAGCGGCGGGCCGAGGCCGAACCAGGAATCACCGGACTCGGAGTTGGCCGGATCGGAGAGGTCGACGCAGGATTTGATGAAGATGCCCAGCAGCAGCAGGCCTCCCAGCAGCGGCCCGACCCCGATCAGCAGCAGCGTCTTCGCGTTGCGGAAGACCTCGTGGCGGTAGTACCACGTGCACGCGAACCCGGTGAGGCCGTAGTAGAAGGCGATCATCAGCCCGAGCGCCGCGATCGAGTCGAACAGGATGTTCTCGGAGATGATCGTCAGCCCGACGTACCAGACGACGGACGCGACCCCCATGAAGATCGTCGAGTAGTCCGGCGTCTGGAACCGGGGATGGATGTGACGGAAGCGCCTCGGGGCCGCACCCACCCGGGCCATCGACAGCGACGTGCGCGCGGTCGGCAGGATCGTGGTCTGCGTGGAGGCGGCCGCCGACGTGAGCACCGCGATGATGAGGATCTTGTCCAGCGGCTCCCCGAAGACGTCCCGGCCGAGGACCGACAACACGTCGTCCGGGTGGTCGATCAGCACCTGCGCCCCGCCGTAGGCCTGGGCGGCGACCGCGACGACGATGTAGATCGCGAGCAGGATCACGGTTGCCATCAGTGCCGCCTTGCCCGGACCCTCGTTGGAGTCCGCCGACTCCTCGTTGACGGTCACCGTCGAGTCCCATCCCCAGTAGATGAACACCGATATGAGCACGCCGGAGATGAGCGCGTCGATGCTCGAGATCTCGAAGGGGTTGAGCCACGACAGGCTCGGGTCGACGGCACCGGGGCCGGCGTCGCCCGTCGCGACCTTGATCAGCGCGACGACCGCGAACAGCGCCAGCGTCAACACCTCGGCCCCGAGCAGGCCGACCTGCGTGCGCGCGCTCAGCTCGATGCCGATCACGCAGATCACGGTCATGATCCCGATCCAGATCACGCCGACGGCCGTCACGGCCGCGACCGAGTCGGCAGCGCTCTGCCAGCCGACGAGCAGGAACGAGTACAGGCCGGCGATCTGCGCGAGGTTGGCCATCACGATGACGTCGGCGACGATGATCGCCCAGCCGCCGAGCCAGCCCGCGTACGGGCCCATCGCCTTCGAGACCCATGAGAACGTCGTCCCGCAGTCCGGGTCGGCGCGGTTCATGTAGTAGTACGCCGAGGCGATCAGGAGCATCGGGATGAACGCCAGCAGCAACGTCGCGGGTGCTTGCAGCCCGATGCCGCCGACCGCGACGACGAAGCCCAGCGAGGCCGCCAGCGAGTAGCCCGGCGCCGTCGACGCGACGCCGATGACGAGGCTCGAGACGAAGCCGAGCGCGCCGGTCTTGAGGGTGGGTTCGTCCGCGGTGAGCGCCATGGCGGCGGAACCTATGGGCCTGTCCGTCAGATGTCCATGTGCGAAACGTCGAAATGCGATAGGTTCGCGCCT
Organism: uncultured Solirubrobacteraceae bacterium; assembly: GCA_963740765.1. Classification (GTDB taxonomy): domain Bacteria; phylum Actinomycetota; class Thermoleophilia; order Solirubrobacterales; family Solirubrobacteraceae; genus DATLGB01. The sequence goes on from CAVUFN010000012.1 coordinate 73,125, forward strand.
TGAGCGACGCCGAGCCGGACATCCGCCTCGAGGGAGTCACCAAGCGCTTCGGTACGACCACGGTCATCGAAGGCCTGGACCTCGAGATCGAACGGGGTCACTTCTACGCGCTGCTGGGACCGTCGGGCTGCGGCAAGACGACGACGCTGCGGATGATCGGCGGCTTCGAGCTGCCGACGGCGGGCCGGGTCTTCCTCGGCGACGAGGACGTCACCACCCGACCCCCGCACAAGCGCGACGTCAACACGGTCTTCCAGTCCTACGCGCTGTTCCCGCACCTGACCGTCGAGAAGAACGTCGCCTTCGGGTTGCAGCGGCGCAAGATCGAGAAGGCCGAGGTCACCCGGCGCACGCGCGAGGCACTGGAAACGGTGCAGATGGGCTCGTTCGGCGACCGCAAGCCGACCCAGCTCTCCGGCGGCCAGCAGCAGCGCGTCGCGCTCGCCCGCGCGCTCGTCAACCGCCCCCGCGCGCTGCTGCTCGACGAGCCGCTCGGCGCCCTGGACCTGCGCCTGCGCCGCCAGCTCCAGGTCGAGCTCAAGAAGATCCAGCAGGACGTCGGCATCACCTTCATCCACGTCACGCACGATCAGGAGGAGGCCATGAGCATGGCCGACACCATCGCCGTGATGAACGGGGGCCGGATCGAGCAGGCCGGCAGCGCCGAGCAGCTCTACGAGGCGCCGCAGACGGCCTTCGTGGCCAACTTCCTCGGGACGTCGAACCTGATCGACGCCACGCTCAAGCCCGGAGGCGCGGTGGAGACGCACGACGGCGCGACGCTGCAGGTCCCGGAGGAGCGGATCGGCCCCCACGCGGGCAACGAGGTCAGCATCGGCGTGCGGCCGGAGAAGATCACCATCGGCCCGCCCGGCGCCAACGGCCACGCCAACGCCCTGCGCGGCCAGGTCACCGTCAGCTCCTTCCTCGGCGTCAACGTCCAGTACCTCGTCCGCACGCCGGGCGGCGAGGAGCTGACCGTCATCTGCCAGAACACGGACGGCGAGCAGGGCTTCGCAGCCGGCCAGGACGTCAGCCTGGGCTGGGACCCGCGCCACACGTTCGTGGTGGGGCGTGAATAGACGCAGCTTCGTCGGGGGTGGAGCGGGCACGCTGGCGGCTGTGCTCAGCGGCTGCGGCATCGAGGGGACGGCGTCCAAGACGCTCGAGTCGCTGCAGAAGGAGGCCGCGAGCGTCAACCACGAGAAGGTGCCGATCGGCAACTGGACCTTCTCCAACTGGCCGCTGTACATCGACAAGTCGGTCCTCAAGCAGTTCGACAAGCGGTACGGCGGCCACGTCAAGTACGTGGAGGAGATCAACGACAACTCCGAGTTCTTCGGGAAGGTCCGCCAGCAGCTCCAGCGCGAGCGGCCGATCGGGCGCGACATCGTCACGCTGACCGACTACATGACCGCCAAGTGGGTGCGCTCGGGCTACGTCTCGCCCATCGACTACAAGAACGTCCCCAACGCGAAGAACCTCGTCTCCAACCTGCGGTCGGTCCCCTACGACCCCAAGCGCCAGTTCTCGCTGCCGTGGCAGTCGGGCGCCATCGGCCTCGGCTACGACATCAAGCAGACGGGCGGCGAGCTGAAGTCCCTGGAGGCGCTCTTCGACCCGAAGTACAAGGGCAAGGTGACGATGCTCGCCGAGCAGTACGACAGCGCCGGCTCCGTGCTGCTGATGCAGGGCAAGGACCCGACGCAGGCGACCGTCGACGACCAGCTCGGGGCGATCGAGGTGATCAAGAAGGCCAACGACGCCGGCCAGTTCCGGCGCTTCACCGGCAACGACTACACGACGGACCTGACCAAGGGCAACATCGCCATCGCGCTCGCCTACAGCGGCGACCTGGTCCAGCTGCAGTCCGACAACCCGGACCTGCGCTTCAGCTACCCCGAAGAGGGGGCGATGCTGTTCACGGACAACATGATGCTGCCGCTCGGCGTCGAGCATCCCTACGCGGCGGAGGTGATGATGAACTACGTCTACGACCCGCCCGTCGCGGCGAAGATCTGCGCCTACGTCAACTACCTCTCGCCGGTCGAGGGCGTCCGCGAGATCCTCGAGAAGTCCGACCCCGAGATCGCCGAGAACGAGCTGATCTTCCCGCCTGACGACGTCCGCGAGCGCCTGAAGAACTACCCGTCGTTCTCCACGCGCCAGGAGGCCGAGGTCGTCGAGGCGATGGCGAAGGTGACGGGCGCGTGAGCCGGCGCTGGACGCCGTGGCTGTTCGCCGGCCCGGGCCTGCTGTGGCTGCTGATCTTCTTCGTCATCCCGCTGATCAACCAGGGCGGCGTCTCCGTGATGAGCGGCGACCCGGAGGCTGGCTATGACCTGACGTGGTCGTTCAGCGTCTACACCGACGCGCTGCGCGACTACGACACGCAGTTCCTGCGCTCGTTCGGCTACGCGGGCGTGGCCACGCTGTTCGACCTGATCATCGCGTTCCCGCTCGCGTACTTCATCGCCTTCAAGGCCGGCCGCTGGCGCAACTTCCTGCTGCTGCTCGTCGTGCTGCCGTTCTTCACGTCCTACGTGCTGCGGACGGTCTCCTGGCAGCTGATCCTGTCCGACAACGGCTGGGTCGTGGACCGCTTCAGGGATGTCGGGCTCGTCGCCGACGACGGCCGCCTGCTCGCCACGCGCACCGCCGTCATCGCGGGCATCGCCTACAACTTCCTCCCCTTCATGGTCCTGCCGCTGTTCGTGGCGCTGGACAAGCTCGACGGGCGCCTCGTGGAGGCGGCCACCGACCTCTACTGCTCGCGCTGGACCGCGTTTCGCAAGGTGACGCTGCCACTGGCGATGCCGGGCATCTTCGCCGGCTCGCTGCTGTGCTTCATCCCCGCCGCGGGCGATTTCATCAACGCCGCGCTGCTGGGCACCTCGCGCCAGTACATGATCGGCAACGTCGTGCAGTCCAAGTACCTCAACGTGCTCGACTACCCGACCGCCGCGGCGCTCTCGTTCATCCTGATGACGCTGATCCTGATCGGGATCGCGGTCTACGGGCGCATCCTGGGGACGAAGAACCTCACCGAGGTGGCGGGATGACGCGCTTCGCGCCCCGCAACATCTTCCTCGGGATCTGGTCGGCGTTCGCGCTGCTGTTCCTGTTCATCCCGGTGTTCATCGTCGTCCTGTTCTCCTTCAACGACAACCAGGGACGCTTCAACTTCACCTGGCAGGGCTTCACGCTCGACCACTGGGCGCACCCGTTCCGCGACCCGGACCTGGCGAGGGCCCTGACCAAGTCGCTGGAGATCGCGGCGCTCTCGACGGCGATCGCCGTCGCGCTGGGGACGCTGCTGGCGATCGCGCTCGTCCGCTACCGCTTCCACGGCCGCGGCGCCGCCGACTTCTTCGTCTTCCTGCCGATGGCCACCCCCGAGGTCGTCCTCGGCGCCTCGCTGCTGGCGCTGTTCCTGGTGCTCAACGTGAACACGGGCTTCGTCACCATCGTGATCGCCCACGTCCTCTTCTGCGTGTCCTACGTGGTGGTCACCGTCAAGGCCCGGCTGGAGGGCATGGATCCGCACATCGAGGAGGCGGCGGCGGACCTCGGCGCGGGCACCTGGACGACCTTCGCCAGGATCACCCTGCCGATGATCCTGCCCGGCGTCGTGTCCGCCGCGGTCCTGGCAGCAGCGCTGTCGATCGACGACTACGTGGTCACGAGCTTCAACGCCGGCCAGACGCAGACCTTCCCGCTGTTCATCTTCGGCGCGACGCGCCAGGGCGTCCCGCCCGAGGTCAACGTGCTGGCGACGATGCTGCTGCTCGCCGTGCTCATCCTGATGGCCGTCAACGTGGCCGTGCAGCGCGCCGCCGGCAGGCGCGCCTAGGGGTGGCGAGGCGCAGTCGTCGGCGCCGGCGCGCCGAGCCGGGCCCCCACGTGGTCTCCTACTTCGCAGTCGTAGACGGGGTGAAGCCGCCGCCCTTGCCGGCGCGGCGGATCAGCCCGCCGACCGTGGCGTTGAGCACCGGGATCAGCCCGTAGGCGCGCGGCACGTAGCGCTCCGCCTTGCCGTTGGCCGCGTCGACGATCGCGTCGGCGACCTTGTCGGGCGTTGACACCGCCCAGCGCGTCCTCGGGTTGTCGACGAGCTCCTGCTGCGGGAAGCCCTCCGTGGCCACGAAGCCCGGCAGCACCGTGCCGACGTGGACGCCGTGCTCGGCCTCCTCGAGGTGCAGGGACTCGCTGAAGCCGATCAGCGCGAACTTGGACGCGCTGTAGGCGCCCGAGCCCTTGCGGCCGACCCGGCCGGCGGTGGAGGCGACGTTGACGATCGCGCTCGGCGCCGAGTCGCGCAGCAGCGGCAGCAGCGCCTCCGTGAGGCGCACCTGGGCGTCGAAGTTGAGCGCCATGTGGCGGCGGACGTTCTCCCAGCCGCCGTCGGCGAAGGTGCCGCGCCAGGCGGCCCCCGCGTTGTTGACGAGCAGGTCGAGGTGGTCGCCGGCCGCCTCGCGCACGCGCGCGGGCGCGTCCTCCTCCAGCAGGTCCACGGCGAGCGCGGAAGCGTGACCGATCTCACTCGCGAGCGCCTCCAACCGGTCTGCGCGGCGCGCCACCAGCGTCACGGCGTAGCCGTCGCGCGCCAGCCGCCGCGCCGTCGCCTCCCCGATCCCGCTGCTGGCTCCGGTGACGATCGCGGTTCGCATGGGGGTGATGTTATGGTGACCTCGATCAGGCCGAGTCCCGCAAGCCGGGAACGGGGGACCCACGTAGGTGGGGCGAATCGGTGGTCATCCGCCGTAGCGCAGTTGGAAGCGCGAGCCCGTCAGCTAACCCCGTAGGCAAGTCCAATCAGGGGGTTAGTCCGTTGTCTCGCATCGCGTTGTTGCTGTCGTTGGTGGTTGTCGCCTCCGTGCCCGCCACTGCCTCGGCCCGGTCCCTTTCCCGTTCGAAGACGAAGGCGATGCAGCGTGCGCTGGGCGTGCGCGCCGACGGCGCCATCGGCCCCAGGACCCGTCGCGCGATCCGCCGCTTCGAGCGCCGCAACGACCTGCACGTCGACGGCCGTCCCGACCCGGAGCTCCTCGAGGCGCTCGGCGTCACGACGGGCGATTCGAGCCGCGCCGGCAACGGCAACGGGGGCACCAGCGGCGACGAGCCCGCTGCCACCGACACGGGCACCGCCACCGGCGACGCCGCCGCCGCCGTCGATGCCGCCCGGTCCGCCATCGGCTCGCCGTACGCTTCCGCCGGGACCGACACGAGCGGCTTCGACTGCTCCGGGCTCACGATGTGGGCCTTCGACAAGGCCGGCGTCGATCTGCCCCGCACGAGCTACGACCAGTACGAGATGGGCGAGGACGTCGCCGACGGCGCGGTCCAGGCGGGCGACCTCGTCTTCTTCGACACGGCGGGCGACGGCGCCTCGCACGTCGGCATCGCCACCGGCCCGGACACGGCGATCTCGGCGACCACGTCGCGCGGCGTGGTCGAGCACACCTTCACCGACGGTTACTGGGCGGACCACTACATCGGTGCGCGCCGGCTGAGCTAGGCACAATGGCGGGATGCGCTACCTGCTCCCGCTGACCCTTCTTCTGTTCGGCGCCCTCGAGGGACCGGCGCATGCCGACCTCCAGCTGTCGGCCGCGAGCGCCCATGTCACGGTCACCGGGACGGACGCCGCGGAGACGGTGATCGTGACGGGCGACGGCACGTCGGTCACCTTTGCCGTCCCGTCGGGCACGATCTCCAAGACGGCGGATCCGGACGGGCACTGCGGCGGTTCGGCCGCGAGCATCACCTGCACCGCGACCGCGGCCACGGTGGACCTGGGTGGTGGGGCCGACACGCTGCGTTCCCCCTCCCCCGTGACCACGTCCTTCGCGGTCGCCGTCGGCGGAGGCCCCGGCCGCAACATCCTCGACTTGAGTGATCGCACGGCGGGCGTCACCGCGTCGCCGGCCGGCATCGAGGGCAGTGCGCTGAACCTGCAGGGCATCCAGGACATCACCGGCACCCCCCAGGACGACACCCTGACCGGGAACACCCTGCCAAACCACCTCCGGGGCGGCGCCGGCGCGGACAAGCTCCAGGGCGGGCAGGGCGAGGATCTGCTCGAGGGGGGCGGTGGTGCCGACGTGCTGCGCGACACCGGCGGGTTCGACGCGTTCTTCGGCGATGCGGGCGACGATCAGATCTTCGCCAGGGACGAGTTTGGCGAGACGGTCAACTGCGGGGACGGGGACGACACGGCCGAGATGGACGAATCGGATGCACCGGACGGCTGCGAGACGCTGACGGGCGCCCCCGGGGCGGTCTACGTCATCCCGGTGGCGACGTCGACGCCCACCCCGGCGAGCACGGTCACAACGGGGTCACGCCCCCTGGCGGGCACGCTCAGGCTCCGGAGGAAGGGCGCGAAGCTGCGCAAGCGGGCGCTTCGCACGAGGGGATCGGCGACTTGCGCAGCCGCGGCCGGCTGCAGGCTGAAGGTCATCAGCAAGTTCGGCACCAGGACGCGCAAGCTCGGCGCCGGCCGGACGGCGACCGTCACGCTCAGGCTGTCCAGGAAGGCCGCCAGGCGCCTACGCCGCGGGAAGACCCGCAGGCGCAGAGTGGTCCTGCGGGTGCGCCTGTCGGCGGCGGACGCAGCCACCGTTGCCGGCCGGGTGAAGGTCACCCTCAGGGCCTGAACCTACCGGCGAGTAAGATGTCCGTCATGAGCGTGGCGGAACGCAGCATGGGCCTGGCGTTGAAGGGCCTCAACCAACTCGCGCGGGTGGACGCCCTGCGCGGCCCGGCGTCCAAGATCGTCTACCGGGCGACGCGCGACGGATCGCGGGCGGGAGCCCGGGCCGGACGCACCTTCACCGCGGTGACGCAGCTCGGGCGCCCGGCGCGCCTGAAGGTGACGTCGCCGCGCGGAGTCTTCGACCTCACCCCCGACGACGAGCAGCAGATGCTGCGCGACACCTTCCGGGAGTTCGGGCAGAGCGAGCTGCGGCCGGTCGCGCAGCAGGCCGACACCGACTGCGAGGCTCCGGAGGCGTTGATCGCCCAGGCGGCCGAGCTCGGCCTGACCACGCTCGGCGTGCCGGAGGATCTCGGCGGCGCCGTGTCCGAGCGCTCCGCCATCACGACCCTGCTCGTCGCCGAGGCGCTGGCCACCGGTGACGCCGGCCTGGCCACCGCCATCCTCGCGCCGGCGGGCGTCGCGTCGGCCCTGGCGCTGTGGGGCGACGCCGATCAGCAGTCCACCTACCTCCCCCCGTTCGTCGGCGACGACGTCCCCGGCGCGGCCTTCGCGCTCCAGGAGGCACGGCCGCTGTTCGACCCCTTCTCGCTGCAGACGGTCGCCAAGGCCAAGGACGGCGGCTACGTCCTCGACGGCGTCAAGGCGCTCGTCCCCGGGGCGGCCAAGGCGGAGCTGTTCCTGGTCGCGGCCCAGCTCGAGGGCAAGGGCCCGGCGCTGTTCGTCGTCGAGTCCTCCGCCCCGGGCCTGACCGTGGAAGCCGAGCCCGCGATGGGCGTGCGCGCCGCCGCTACCGCGACGCTGGAGCTCTCCGGCGTCGAGGTCCCCGGCATGGCGCTGCTCGCCGACGGCGACCCGGAGGTCTACGCGGAAGCCGTGCACCGCGCGCGCCTGGCCTGGTGCGCCGTGGCCGTCGGCACCGCCCAGGCCGTCCTCGACCACGTCATCCCGTACGTCAACGAGCGCCGCGCCTTCGGTGAGCCGATCTCGCACCGCCAGGCGGTCGCGTTCACGGTCTCCGACATCGCCATCGAGCTCGAGGGCATGCGGCTCGCCACCTGGCGGGCGGCCGCGCTCGCCGACGCCGGCAAGGACTTCAAGCACCCCGCTGCCGTCGCCCGCCGCCTCTGCGCGGTCAAGGGTGCCGACATCGGGTCCAAGGGCGTCCAGCTGCTGGGCGGCCATGGCTACGTCAAGGAATACCCCGTCGAGCGCTGGTACCGCGACCTGCGCGCCGCCGGCGTCATGGAAGGGGCGCTGCTCGTCTGATGGCCATCAACCTCGAAGTCCCGAAGAAGTTCCAGCCGCTCGTCGAGCAGGCCCACCAGGCGGCGGTGCACGTCTTCCGCCCCGTGTCGCGCAAGTACGACCGCGAGGAGCACGCGTACCCGAAGGAGCTCGACACCTTCGCCGCCCTGATCAAGGGAATGGACGAGGGTGGCGGGACGAGCGGCGCGGGTGCCGCGGCCGGACGCGGCTCGGAGTCGAACGGGTCGACCAACGGCCACGCCGAGGGGACCAAGAACGGCGGCAACCTCGCCAGCGCCCTCTCGATCATGGAGCTGTGCTGGGGCGACGTCGGCCTGCTGCTCTCGATGCCCGGGCAGGGCCTCGGCAACTCGGCCATCGCCGCGGTCGCCAACGAGGTCCAGCTCGAGTCCTACGGCGGCAAGTGGGCGGCCATGGCGATCACGGAGCCCGAGGCGGGCTCGGATTCGGCCGCCATCCGCACCACGGCGAGGCTCGACGGCGACGAGTACGTCCTCAACGGCGAGAAGATCTACGTCACCAGCGGCGAGCGCGCCGACCTCGTGGTCGTGTGGGCGACGCTGGACCGCGACCAGGGCCGCGCGGCGATCAAGTCGTTCGTGGTCGAGCGCTCCAACCCGGGCATGAAGCTCGACCGGCTCGAGCACAAGCTCGGGATCCGCGCGTCGGACACAGCCGCGTTCATCCTCGAGGACTGCCGGGTCCCCAAGGACGCGCTGCTCGGCGACCCGGAGATCAAGCCCAAGGGCGGGTTCGCCGGCGTCATGCAGACGTTCGACAACACGCGGCCGCTCGTTGCCGCGATGGCGATCGGCGTCGCCCGCGCGGCGCTGGACCACACGCGCGACGCGCTGAAGGACGCCGGTGTCGAGATCGACCCCGACGCGCCCGCCTACGCGCAGAGCGCGGCGGCGGCGGAGCTGCTCGACATGGAGGCCGACTTCGAGGCCGCCCGGCTGCTCACGCTGCAGGCGTGCTGGATGGCCGACAACAAGAAGCCCAACTCGCTGCAGGCCTCGATGGCCAAGGCGAAGGCGGGCCGGGTGGGCACGGACGTGTGCCTGCGCTGCATCGCGCTGTGCGGTGCGTCGGGCCTCGGCGAGTCCGAGCTGCTGGAGAAGTGGGCCCGCGACGCGAAGATCCTGGACATCTTCGAGGGCACGCAGCAGATCCAGCTGCTGATCATCGCCCGTCAGCTGCTCAAGAAGACCTCAGCCGAGCTGAAGTAGAGCGGCCGTGACGTGATCGGGACGTTCGAGCGGGCCCATGTGGCCCGACTCGGGCAGCTCGATCGCGGCCTCGCAGTGCGGCAGCGCCTCGGCGAGGCGCAGCGCGTGCGTCTTCGGGGTGAGGACGTCGTGCGTCCCGTACAGCACCGCGGCGGGGACGGTGATGTGCTGCACGTTGTCGAGCAGGTCCATGCGGCTCAGCTCGCGGCCGCAGCCGGACCGCACCCGCGGGTGGCACCTGAGCACCATCTCCTCGCTGAAGCGGACGGCGGCCGGGCTGGCGTACTTGGACAGCGCGATGGCGCGGACGGCGCGGTGGCTGATCGGGTCCGGCCGGGGCGGCAGCGGGACGCCGGCGCCGAGCGCGACGCTGCCGATCACCTGGCGCACGCCGCCGAGCCGGTCGGGCGTGCGCAACAGCAACGACTCCGTGATCAGATCGCCGAGGCCGGTGTTGATCAGCGCGACGGCGCGGGCGCGCGCGGCGACGTCGTGATCGCCGGCCCAGGCCGCGATCGTCATGGCGCCGAGTGAGTGCCCGGCCAGCAGCGCGGGCCGGTCGAGGGTCGCTTGCAGGACGGCCTCGAGGTCGGCGCCGAAGGTGTCCAGTGACCAGTCGCCGTCCTCGGGGGCGCCGCTCCCGCCGTGGCCGCGCAGGTCGTAGGCGATCACCCGGTGGTCGGGCGCGAGGTCCTGGATCTGCAGGCGCCAGAACTTCGAGGAACAGGTCCAGCCGTGGATCAGGACGATGGGCGGCGCATCCTCGGGGCCGTGCAGCTCCACGTGGATGGGCGTGCCGCCGGCGCCGATGATCCTTCGAACCTCCGGTTCCGGCGCCTGCTGCAGACGGGCATGGAGGGGATCCTGCGCGACGCGCCTGCGGTCGCGCATGTCCGCCGCAGCGAGGCCCGCCAGGCTGGCTACCGCGAGTGATCGCTTCCGCACTTAGGAGGCGGCGTGCTCGGCGCGGGCGCGGCGGCCGATCCGCGGGACCAGCGCGTCGATGCGCTTGAGCGACGTACCGAGCTTGACGACCTCGTCCTGGAGGGCGACGGTCGCGGACTCGATGCCGCCGACGGAGCCGTTGAGGCCCTGCACGTCGCCGCGCAGCGCCTCGATGCCGGTGACGGCCTGCTGAAGCTCCTTCCGCATCGACCGCATGTCGTGTTCGATGGAGGCGATGGAGCCGCCCAGCGTCTCCAGCGAGCAGAGGATGCGATCGAGCCGGTCGACAGCCGCGCCGGCGCTGCGCACGGCGGTCTGGAGCGGTGAGGCGAGACCCATGTGGCGGGAAACTACCGCACGGGCGGCACCGCGGCGCCGTCAGATGACGCAGTGTCATCAACCGCCGGCAGGCAGTCGCGCCGGCCGCCCCGGGCCGTGCCGGCTTGTCAGGCCGACATCATCAAGATCTTGATGCCGCCGTCACGGCGGACCGCGATCGCCATGGACTTGCCCCGCCCGCCCAGCGCGAGGGCGTCGGAGAGATCCGCCTCGTCGTGCACGTCGCGTCCCCCGGCGACGAGGATCTCGTCGCCGGGTTGGACACCCGCCCGCGCGGCGGGGGAGTCTGCGCGGACGGATCGGACGCGTGCCCCGACTCCCGGCGCTGCCGTGCCGAGGATGACCCCCGCGGCGGCAAGAGGGACCAGGAAGCGGCGCATGAGACTTACTTTGCGTCAGCTACGTGTGCGCGAGCTAAGCGGAAGCTCATGGTTCGCTGAGGGGAAGCGTGACCCTGAAGCGCGCGCCGCCGCCGGTGGCGTTCTCGGCCGTCACCGCGCCGCCGTGAGCGTTCACGATGCGGGCCACGATCGCCAGCCCGAGGCCCGCCCCCGCACGGCCGCGCTCGCGCCCGCGCCCGGCGCGCCAGAAGCGCTCGAAGAGCGCGCCCGGGTCCCCCGGCGGCAGGCCGCCACCGTGGTCGCGGACGTCCAGCTCCGCCGATGCATCGCCGCTCGTCGCGACGCGCAGCTCGACCGGTGTGCCAGCCGGCGTGTGGGCGATGGCGTTGCGGACGAGGTTGTCGACGACCTGGCGCAGGCGACCGGGGTCGCCTTCCACGACGACCGGCCCGTCGGCGGACAGCGACAGGTCGCGGTCGGGTGCCGCCGCGCGCGCGGCCTCGACGGCGTCCCGGGCCACCTGCGAGAGATCGACGTCCTCGCGCAGCAGTTCGCGCTCCTCGTCCATGCGCGCGAGCGTGAGCAGGTCGTCGACGAGCACGCCCATGCGCTTGGCCTCGGCCTCGATGCGCGCCATCGCCCCCTCCTGGTCCTTTCGAGACCCGAGCGCCCCCATCCGGTACAGCTCCGCGTAGCCCCGGATGGAGGCGAGCGGGGTGCGCAGCTCGTGGGACGCGTCGCTGAGGAAGCTGCGCAGGCGCTCCTCGGACGCGGTCCGCTCCGCGAACGCCGTCTCGATCTGACCGAGCATGCGGTTCAGCGCGAGGCCGAGCCGGCCGACCTCCGTGCGCTCCGTGGCCGGCTCGACGCGCTTGGCGAGGTCGCCGGCGGCGATCGCGCCCGCCGTACGTCCCATCCGCTCCAGCGGGGAGAGCCCGATCCGGACGAGCCACCACGCGGCGGCGGCCAGCGCCAGCAGCACCGCGGCCGCGACGACGAGCAGGATGCGCAGCAGGTCGCGCAGCGTCTCGTTGACGTCGGTCAGCGGCACCGCGACGACCAGCCTCCCGCCCCCGCGCAGGCTGGCGGCGACCACGCGGTAGCCGTCGGCGTCGACCAGGTGCGGGTCGTCGAGGTCCGTCGTGACGGGCGGGTCCTCAGGGAGGTCGGGACGCGCCGAGCTGCCGTAGCCGATCGTCGTCTTCTCGAGGACCCTGCCGGTCGCGCTGCGCACCTCGCCGTAGGTCCCGCCGGGGAGCTGGCGGTCCGGCGCCCGCGGGCCGCCGAAGCCGCCCGGCCCGCGATGATCGTCGAACTCCTCGGGCAGCTGGAAGAGCGCCGAGACCGCCTGCTTGTCGAGACGGTCGTAGAGCTGGCCGCGCAGGGCGGCGTAGCTCACGGCGCCGACCACGATCAGCCCGGCGGCCGACAGCGCGACGAGCAGCGCCAGCAGCCGAGCGCGAAGGCTCACCTCCGCGGGACCCGCAAGGCGTAGCCGACCCCGCGCACCGTCTGAATCAGCGCCGGGGCGGGGGGGTTCGTCTTGACGTCGAGCTTCTTGCGCAGGTAGCTGACGTAGGTCTCCAGCACGCGGGCGTCACCACCGAAGTCGTAGTCCCACACGTGGTCGAGCAACTGGGAGCGGGTGAGGACGCGGCGCGGGTTGAGCAGGAAGAAGCGGAGCAGCCGGTACTCGGTCGCGGTCAGCTCCACGGGTTCGCCGGCGCGCTCGACCTCGCGGGTGTCCTCGTCCATCGTGATGTCCTCGAAGGCGAGGACGTTGGAGTCCGGCGCGGCGCCCCCGGTGCGCCGCAGGATGGTGCGGATGCGCGCAACGAGCTCCTCCAGGCTGAACGGCTTGGTGACGTAGTCGTCGCCGCCCGTCGTCAGGCCGCGGATCTTGTCCGCCGTCGCGTCGCGCGCGGTCAGGTAGACGATCGGGGGACACGCGCCGCCAAGCTTTCGAGCGACCTGGAAGCCCTCCATGTCGGGCAGCATCACGTCGAGGACCATCAGGTCGGGCCGGAAGTCGGCGACCTGCGCAAGGGCCTCCGCACCCGTCCCGGCGGAGGCGACCTCGAAGCCCTCGTAGCGGAGGGCCATCGAGATGACGTCGACGATGTTGGGCTCATCGTCGACGACGAGGACCTTGGTCGGGCCCAGGGGTGCCGAGGCCGAATCGTTGGCGCCCTGGTGGCCGAGGCGGGCCCCCCTGTGGTCTCTTCCGTTCGTGGTCACGCACTCATTGTGCGAGAGCCACCTGTGCGTTTGCTGGGAGTGGCAGCTGGTTCTCCGGGACGCCGAACGCCTCCACCAGCGCGGCGGCGTTGGGGCGCAGCTGCTCGCACAGGTGGTTGACCGCCTTCAGCACCGCCTTGGACGCGGTGGAGGACAGCTTGCCGTGCTCCTGGAACCAGCCGCGGTCACGCTCGACGTGCCACAGCGCGTACAGGCTGCAGAGCTGGTCCAGCACCTCCTTGACCGTCGGGTCCTCGGTCGCGTCCACCGCCCGGGCGAAGGACTCGAGGACGATCTTCTCCGTGTGGACGCGGGCGACGTCGACGACGTGGTCCTGCGTGTCGATGAGGACGCGGAAGGGGTCGTCGCCGGCGTCGATGCCGCCCTTCAGGCGCCGCGCCGCCGCGCCGCGCATGTGGTCCTCGCGCCAGCGGAACAGGTGCAGCTGGTGGTCGCGGTCGAGCAGATCGGGCTCGTCGCCCCGGAACGGCAGCAGGTCATCGGCGACCCGGCCCACCAGCTCGCGCACCGCGGTCCGCTCGGCGAACACCTCGAAGATCTGGCCGGCGTAGAACGCGACCGTGCCCAGCGGGTCGAGCTCCCCGAGCTCGTCGCGGAAGTCGGTGAGCAGGTTCTTGGCGACCAGCTGGCGCAGGACGAGGTTGTCGCCCTCGAAGGTCGTGAACACGTCGCAGTCCGCCTTCAGGGCCGCGAAGCGGTTGACGGTCAGGTAGCCGAGGCCGCCGCACGCCTCGCGGCACTCCTGGACGGTGTGCGTCGCGTGCCAGGTCGCCATCGCCTTGAGGGCCGCAGCGCGCGTCTCCAGCATGCGGCGCTCGTCGTCCGGCAGACCCTCGTCGCCGAAGGCGGCATGCGTGGTGGCGACGGACTCGGCCTGCGCGAAGTGCAGCGCGTAGGTGGTGGCGACGTCGGGCAGCAGCCGGCGCTGGTGGGTGCGGTAATCGAGCAGCAGCGTCTCGTCCTCGGAGCCGGGCGGGCCGAACTGGCGGCGCTTGAGCGCGTGGCGGACGGCGATGGTGGACGCGACCTTGGCGACGCTGATCGCGGCTCCGCCGACGGACACGCGGCCCTGGATGAGCGTCCCGAGCATCGTGAAGAACCGCTTGTTCGGGTTCTCGATCGCGCTGTAGTAGACGCCGTCCTCGTCGACGGACGCGTAGTGGTCGAGCAGGGCATCGCGGTCCAGGCGGACGCCTTCGAAGCTGATGCGCCCGTTGTCGACGCCGTTGAGGCCGAGCTTGTGGCCGCAGTCCTCGATCGTGACGCCCTCGCAGACCTTGCCCTCCGCGTCGCGGATCGGGACGACGAAGCAGTGCACCCCGCGCGGCTCGCCGCCCACCTCGAGCTGGGCGAAGACCGCCGCCAGGCGTGCGTGACACGCGGCGTTGCCGATCCAGTCCTTGCGCGCGCTCTCGTGGGGTGTATTGATCGTGAAGCCGCCGTCCTCGTAGACGACCTGGGTCTGGACCTGCTGGACGTTGGAGCCGTGGAACGTCTCGCTCATCGCGAAACAGCCGGGGAGGTCCAGCGTCGCCGTGTCCTTGAGGTAGGCGTCGTGGTGCTTCTTGGTGCCGAGGTGCAGGACGGCGCCGCCCCACAGGCCGAACTGGACCCCGAACTTGACCACCAGGCTGAGGTCACCGAAGGCGAGCGTCTCGAACGCGGCGATCGACCCGGCCACGTCCCCTTCGCCGCCGTACTCGATCGGGTAGGCGAGCCCGGTCTCCCCCTGCGCGGCCAGGCTCCGGGCGGTCTCGAACACCCACTGGCGGTAGTCGCCGCGGTCGATCTCGGGGTCGACGGGCGCGAGCTGCGGGGTATCGAGGAGGGCGCGGATGCGGCTGCGGACCTCGGCGTGCTCGCCGTCGAGGATGCGGCGCAGGGGAGCAGGGTCGAGCGGAGCGGTCACGTACTGGAGTATGCCGCGCGCACGGCGTCTTCGACAGCGTCGAGTGGCCGGCCGACCTCGCCGACCGACCGCGGGTCGAAGGGCAGGTCGAGCGCGGCGTAGACGTCGGCGAGCACGGCCCGCACGGAGTCGGCGTCGGCGACGGTGAGGTTGGCACCGATCAGGTAGCGCCCACCGCGCACCCGCTGGGCGAGGCCGGCGACCTTGGCGCGGCCACCGACGTTGATGCTGTAGTCGCCCGGGCAGTACTCACCGGCGACAGAACCCAGGCGCGCGTCGACCCCGATGCCGTTGAGCGCGGCGACCAGCGTGGCCGCGAAGCGCTCGAAGCGCGCGTGGATCCCGCCGAGGTCGCCGTCCCCCTCCTCCTCGATGACCAGCGAGCCAGGGCCGTAGGCGGCCGCGTGGCCGCCCGGCTCGCGCTCGAGGACGGCGAAGCCGTGGCGCGCAGCCGCAGCCTTCGCCTCGTCGTAGCCAGGCCTCAGGCGGTCGAGCCGGCCGAAGGCGACGGTCGGCTCGGGGCGGAGGATGCGCGTAGGCACTCGTTCAGGATCGCACCCGCGGCGCGCAGCTCGTCCGGGTCGTGGTCGGCGCGGGCGACGAGGCGCAGGCGGGCGGTGCCGTCCGGCACGGTCGGTGGGCGGATGGCCTGGGCGAAGACGCCCTGCGCGAGCGCGGCGGCCGAGACGGCCAGCGCGGTTTCGTTGTCCCCGGCGATCAGCGGGATGATCGGCATGTGATCCGGCCCACCCACCCCGCCGACCGCTTCCCGGAGCACGCGCGCGTTGGCGTGCAGGCGGGCCGTGCGGTCCTCGGTGCGCATGATGTGCAGCGCGGCGCGGGCCGCGCCCACGGCCGCGGGCGGCAGCGCGGTCGAGTAGATGATCGGGCGGGCGCGGTTGACGAGCAGCGCCCGCGTGGTCCGGTCGCAGCCGATGAAGGCGCCGTAGCTGCCCAGTGCCTTGGACAGCGTGCCCACGATCACGTCGGCGTCCACCGCCCCTCGGACGACGCCGGTGTGGTGCGCGGCGTCGACGATCAGCCGGTTGCCGGTCGCGCGCAGGGCGCCGAGGTCGGCGATGTCGCCGTCCATGGAGAAGACCGCGTCCGTGACGATGGTGCCGGGGCCGTCCGGGATCGTGAGGTGGTCGTAGATGACCGTGTCGGCGCGGGAGAGCCGGCAGGCGTCGATGATCGAGGCGTGGTTGAGGGCGTCGGAGAAGATGACCTCGCCGGGACGCGTCAGCGCGGTCACCACGGCGAGGTTGGCCAGGTAGCCCGACCCCGCCAGCAGGCAGCTCTCCGTGCCCATGTAATCGGCGAGCTCCTCCTCGAGCTGCTCGTGCAGCGCGAGCGCGCCGCTCACCAGGCGCGAGGAGCCGGCGCCGGCGCCCCAGCGCTGGGCGGCCTCGGCGGCGGCGGCGCGGACCCGCGGATCACCGGCCAGGCCGAGGTAGTCGTTCGAGCACAGGTTGAGGACGTCGCGGCCGTCCAGCGATACGCGCGGCCCGCTCGCCGAGTCGATCCGGCGCAGCTCGCGCAGCAGTCCCGCCGCGCGCAGGTCGTCGAGCTCAGACACGGACCGGATGGCCTTTCACGCACTCCGCCCGGTAGCCCGTCGGCAGCACCTGCACGACGAGCTTGCGCGCGCAGACGGTGCAGTAGCGCGGCGGGTCGGTCGCCGCGCGCCGCGCCCGGCAGCGCGCGTGGTCGCCCTCGGCGACGGGCTTGCCGCACGCGTCGCAGTACGCCATCAGAGTGTCTTCTGGAGCTCCCGGATCGGCATCTCCAGCTCCGCGAGCAGGTCCAGGTCCTCGTCGGGGGTGCGCCCGAGCGTCGTCAGGTAGTTGCCGACGATGATCGCGTTGATGCCGCCGAGCATCCCCTGGCGCGCGCCGAGGTCCCCGAGCGTGAGCTCGCGGCCGCCGGCGAAGCGCAGGATCGTCCGCGGCAGCGCGAGGCGGAAGGCGGCGATGGCGCGCAGGGCGTCGGCCGGCTCCACGGTCTCGGCGTCGGCCAGCGGCGTGCCCGGGCGCGGGTCGAGGAAGTTCATCGGGACCTCGTGCGGGTCGACCTCGGCAAGCTGGGCGGCCAGCTCCGCGCGCTGCTCGAGCGTCTCCCCCATCCCGAGCAGGCAGCCGCAGCAGACCTCCATGCCGCGGTCGCGGACGAGCTCCAACGTGTCCCGCCGCTCCTCCCACGAGTGCGTGGTGACGACCTCCCCGAAGTGGCTGCGCGCCGTCTCGAGGTTGTGGTTGTAGCGGTGGACGCCCATCGCCTGCAGCTCGTCGGCCTGCGCCTCGGTGAGGATGCCCAGCGAGCAGGCGACGTTGATGTCGACCGCCTCGCGGATCGCGGCGACGGCGTCGGACACCTGCGCCATCAGGCGCACGTCCGGCCCGCGCACGGCGGCGACGATGCAGAACTCCGTCGCACCCGTGGCGGCCGTCTCCTTCGCGGCCTCGACCAGCGAGGGGATGTCGAGCTTCGCGGCGCGCACCGGCGTCTCGAAGCGGCCCGACTGCGAGCAGAAGTGGCAGTCCTCCGGGCACCCGCCCGTCTTGATGGAGACGATGCCCTCGACCTCGACGCCCTCCCCGCACCAGCGCAGCCGCACCTCATGCGCCAGCGCCAGTGCCTCGTCGAGGCGCTCGTCCGGGAGCCGCAGCACCTCGAGCACCTGCGCCTCGTCGAGCCCGGTGCCCGCCTCGAGGACCTGGGTGCGGGCGATGTCGAGGATGTCGGTCATGGCAGTCCTTTGATCCAGTCGGGGGCGGCGGCGCGGAACGCCTCAGGCGACATGGCGCCCGCGCCTTCCGGCACGCGGCCGAGCAGCGGCACGCCAGCGTACCGGGGCAGGTCCTCCAGGTTGCGGCGCTCGGCCAGTCCGGGTGCCTCGGGCCACGAGCCGATCACGACGCCCGCGCAACGCAGCCCGCGGGCCGCCAGCGCCTCGCAGGTCAGCGCGGTGTGGTTGAGCGTGCCCAGCCCAGCCCGGGCCACCACCAACACGGGCGCGTCGAGCTTCCGCGCCACGTCGGCGAGCGTGAAGTCACCGAGGCGGACGAGGATGCCCCCCGCGCCCTCGACGACGGCGTCGTCGGGGGCCTCGATGTCGTCGAGGGTGAGCGTCGAGCCGGCCGAGGCGGGTGCGAGGGGGTCGTCGAAGCGGGCGAGGCAGCGGGTGTCGACGCCGGCGAGGCGGGCGACCTCGGCCGCGTCGTCGTCGTCCCCGGTCTGAACGGCCTTCACGTACGGCCGGCCGGTGATCGCGCAGACGGCTGCGGAGACGACGGTCTTGCCGATCCCCGTGTCGGTGCCGCAGACGACGATCATCCGGCCTCCGCCGCCGCCCGCATCGCCGTGCAGACGCGGGCAAGGTCGGCGTCGTCGATCACGTAGGGCGGCATGCAGTAGACGAGGTCGCGGAACGGGCGCAGCCACACGCCGTGGTCGACGGCGGCGGCGGTCGCGGCGGCGACGTCGACCGGGTGGTCGAGCTCGATGACGCCGATCGCGCCGAGGATGCGGACGCCGTCGACGCCGTCGAGCCCGGCGCGCAGCCCGGCCTCGATGCGCGGGACGTCCTCTTCCCAGCGCAGCAGGTCCAGTGACGCATTGGCCACCGCGCAGGCGAGCGGGTTGGCCATGAAGGTCGGGCCGTGCATGAGCGCGCCGCCGGCCAGCGACGATGCGACCTCGGGCGTGCACAGCGTCGCGGCGAGCGTCATGTAGCCGCCCGTCAGCGCCTTGCCGACGCACATCACGTCGGGCCGGACGCCGGCATGGTCGGCGCCCCACAGCCGGCCGCTGCGCCCGAATCCGGTCGCGATCTCGTCGAGCACGAGCAGCAGGCCGTGGCGGTCGCACAGCGCACGCAGCTCACGCACCACGGCCGGGTCGTAGAACCACATCGAGCCCGCGCCCTGCACCACCGGCTCCACGATCACCGCGCACAGCTCGTCGGTGACGAGCGACTCGAGGTGCTCGGCGTAGCCGGCGGCCATCACCGGCTCCGGGCGGTCGGCGAACACGTGCTGCTCGAGCGCGCCGGCGAAGAGCGAGTGCATGCCGCCGACGGGATCGCACACGCTCATGGGCGACAGCGTGTCCCCGTGGTAACCGCCGCGCACGGTCAGGAACTTCGTGCGCCCCGGCCGCGCCTGGCGGCACATCTTCATCGCCACCTCGACGGCGACCGACCCGGAGTCCGCGAAGAAGACGTGCTCGAGGCCGGTCAGCTCCACCAGCCGCGTGGCGAGCGTCACCGCCGGCTCATGCGTGAGCCCGCCGAACATGACGTGGGCCATGCGGCCGAGCTGGTCCTGCACCGCGGCGTCGAGAACCGGGTTGCGGTAGCCGTGGATGGCGCACCACCACGACGCCATCCCGTCGATCAGCTCGCGCCCGTCGGCCAGCGTCAGCCGGACCCCCGACGCCGACGCGACCGCGAGCGGCGCGACCGTCGCCGGCATCGGCCCGTAGGGATGCCAGACGTGGCGACGGTCCAGATCGAGCAGGTCTATTAGGCCGCCCCGCCCGTGAGCACGCGACCCTTGATCAGGTCCGCGGCGCGCTCGGCGACCATGATCGTCGGCGCGTTCGTGTTGCCGCCCGGGATGACCGGCATCACGCTGGCGTCGACCACCCGCAGTCCCTCCAGCCCGCGGACGCGCAGCTCGGGGTCGACCACCGCGTCGTCGTCGGTCCCCATCCGGCAGGTCCCGACCGGGTGGTAGATGAGTTCGACGCGCTCGCGGAGGGCGTCCTCGATGTCGCTGTCGTCGCCCTCCATCTGCCCGGGGCGCGGATCGATGCGGCCCGTCACCTTCGAGCGCAGCGGCTCGGACGCGACCAGCCGCTCGACCAGCTTCATCCCCTCGACCATCGAGGCGACGTCCTCGGGCTCGGAAAGCAGGTTGGTCCGGATGCGCGGCTTGTCGAACGGATCGGCCGAGCGCAGGGTGACCGTGCCGCGCGCCTTGGGCGTCAGTAGCGTGGGCCCGCTCACGATCGCGTCGCCCTCGTGCTCGCCGGCGCCGTGGTTGTCGAAGTAGAGCGCCCCCATGTGCAGCTGGATGTCAGCGGCGGGCAGGCCGGGGCGGGTACGGACGAACGCGGACGCCTCGGCGGCGGTCGACGTCAGCGGCCCCGTGCGCTTCAGCAGCCACTGCGCCAGGTACTTGGGATGCTCGGCGCCGTACAGCGTGTCGCCGACGTTGACCGCGTAGTTCATGGTCAGGAACGGGTGGTCCTGCAGGTTGCGGCCGACGCCGGGCAGATCGACGCGGACGTCGATCCCGAACTCGCGCAGGTGCTCGGCCGGGCCGATGCCGCTCGTCATGAGGACCTGCGGCGAGTTGATGGCGCCCGCGCACACGATGACCTCGCGGTAGGCCCTGACCGTCTCCGTCCTGCCGCGGCGAGTGAAGGTGACGCCGGTCACGCGCGTCCCGTCGAGCTCGAGGCGCTCGACCTGGGCGCTGGTGACGACCTCGAGGTTCTCGCGCTTCATGGCCGGGCGCAGGTACGCGTCGGCGCACGACCAGCGGCGGCCGTTCTTCTGGAAGGTCTGCAGCATCGACACGCCGTCCTGCTCGGGCGAGTTGTAGTCGCGCGCGCTCGGGATGCCCGCGGCGTTGGCGGCCTTGAGCATGTCGGCCATGATCGGGCGCGCGTCGCGCTGGCCCTCGATCCGGACCGGGCCGCCGACGCCATGGTGCTCGGAGCCGCCGCGCTGGTCGTCCTCGGCCTTGAGGAAGTAGGGACGCACGTCATCCCAGCCCCACCCGTCGGCGCCGGACTCCTTCCACAGGTCGTAGTCGACCGGCCGGCCGCGGACGTAGAGCATCGCGTTCATGGACGACGAGCCGCCCAGCGACTTGCCGCGCGGGACGTACAGGCGGCGGCCGAAGGCGTGCGGCTCGGGCTCGGTGTAGTAGTCCCAGTCGAGCTTGGTGTGGAACTGCTCGGGGAACGCGGCGGGAATCTTGATGTTGGGCGAGCGGTCCTTGCCGCCGGCCTCGAGCACGACCACGCGGACGTCGCGGTTCTCGGACAGGCGGGCGGCCATCACGCAGCCGGCGGACCCGGCCCCCACGATCACGTAGTCGGCGGCTTGCATGGAAGCCATCGTCACAGAGATGCCGTCACGATGTGGCGCAGGTCGCCCGCATCGGGCTGCTTTGGCGCGATCGAGAGCAGCCGCTGTTGTTTGAGGGCGCCTTCGACGATCGTGTCGACGTCGTCCTCGGTGTATCCGAGCTCCCGGATGCCGGTCGGCGCGGCGACGTCCTCCATCAGTCGCGCGAGCGCCTGCGGGAGCGCGTCCGGCCCGGACTGGGGCTCGCCGGTGAGCAACTCGGCGACGTGGTGGTGACGCTCGGGCATGGCGTCGTAGGTGAAGCGGAAGGCGGCCGGCGCGGTGACGATCACGCTGTGGCCGTGGGGGACGAAGGGGTGGTCCGATTCGTAGCCCGGCGGGTCGTACGCGTGCTTGAGGCCGGCGATCGGATAGGCGCAGGCGTGCGGGATGTGCACGCCCGCGGAGCCGAAGCCGACCCCCGCCATCGTCGCCGACAGCATCATGAAGCCCCGCGCCTCGGTGTTGCCTTCGACCGCCTTGCGCAGGTAGCGGCCCCCGTACTCGAGCGCCTTCGCCGACCACACGTCCGCGACCGGGTTGGAGCCCTGGTAGGGCGGGCGGTCGTCCGGGCTCGCGGGCGCGTCGCGCGTGTCGAACGGCTTGGACAGGAAGGACTCGGCCGCGTGGCAGACGACGTCGAGGCCGCAGCTGCTCGTCACCTCCGCGCTGAGCGTCCGGGTCAGCTCCGGGTCGACGATCGCCTGCGTCGCGCGCAGGTAGCGGTGGCTGATGCCGGACTTGACCCTGAGGTCGGGCAGGTCGAGCACCGCGACGGTCGTGGCCTCCGAGCCGCTGCCCGACGTGGTCGGGATGGCCAGGTGCGGCTTGAGCGGGGACGGCGGCTTGCGGCCCTCCCCGACCGGCGCGTTGACGTAGTCCATCACCGGCGCGGGGTGGGTCGTGATCAGGTTGGCGACCTTGGCCGTATCGATGCTCGAGCCGCCGCCGATGGACACGAACCCGTCCACCTCGTGTTCCAGCGCGAAGTCGGCGGCCTCCTGCAGCGAGTCGATCGTCGGCTCCACGCGGCTGCGGTCGTAGACCACGACCTCGATCCCCTCGGCCTCGATCAGGCGCTGGACACGCTCGGCGAGCCCGAGCGCGGCGATGTGCGGATCGGTGACCAGGAGGACCTTGCCGACGTCGAGCCGCTTGAGCTCCCAGCCCGCGTCGTTCACGGCGCCCGGTCCGAACTTCACCGGAGTCGCCTCCAGCGTGAACACCGTCTCCGTCGCCATGCCTGTCACGCTACCCGCGTGGACCTGGCACAGATCGTGGGAGCCGCGCACGTCTTGGAGGACCCGGATCTGAAGGCCGGTTACGAGACGGACTGGACCGGGCGCTTCAGCGGACGGGCGCGGATGGTGGTGCGGCCGGGATCGACCGAGGAGGTGGCCGCCGTCGTGCGCGCGTGCGCGGAGGCGAGCGTGGCGATCGTGCCCCAGGGCGGCAACAGCGGGCTGGTCGGTGGAGGCGTCCCGCGCGGCGGCGAGGTGCTGCTCTCGCTCACGCGCTTGCACGACATCGGCGACCTCGATGCCCTCGGCCAGGTCACCGTGGGTGCCGGCGCGACGCTGACCGCGCTGCGCGACGCCGTCCCCGACCCGGGCCTCGACTTCGGCGCGCGCGACAGCGCCACGATCGGCGGCATCGTCGCCTGCGACGCCGGCGGCGCCCGCGCGTTGCGGCACGGCACCGCACGGGCGCGGGTGGCCGGGGTCGAGGCGGTGCTGGCCGACGGCTCGATCGTGTCGCGGCTGAGCGGGCTGCTCAAGGACAACGCTGGCTACGACCTGCCGCAGCTGCTGGTCGGGTCCGAGGGGACGCTCGGGATCGTCACCGCGGTGCGCTGGAAGACCGTCCCGCGCCTGCGCAAGCGCGTGGCAGCGCTGCTCGCCGTCGAGGACCTCGCCGCCACGGCCGCCGCCCTGCGCACCCCGTCGCTCGAGGCGTGCGACTTCTTCACCCGCGCCTGCGTCCCGGACGCCCCCGGCGAGCTCAACGTGCTCGCCGAGTGGGCCGCCGACCACGACCCGCTGGAGGAGATCGCCGCCGTGCTCGGCGACGACGCGCTGATCGCCGACGACACGGGGTCGCGCGAACGGCTCTGGGCGATGAGGGAGGGGATCCCGGAGCGTCTGCAGACGCTCGGCACGCCGGTGAAGCTCGACGTCGGCGTTCCGCTGGCTCGGCTCGAGGAGTTCGTGCGCACCGTGCCGTCGGTGTGCGGCGACGCCGATCCCTACCTCTTCGGCCACCTCGGGGACGGGAACGTGCACGTGAACCTGGTCGGCGACGCGCCCGACGAGGACGCCGTCCTCGCGCTCGTCCTGGAGCTCGGCGGCACGATCTCCGCCGAGCACGGCGTCGGGGTCGCCAAGGCCGCCTGGCTCGAGCGCGCCCGCGGCAGCGCGGAGGTCGCCGCCATGCGCGCGATCAAGGCCGCCCTCGACCCCCAGGGCATCCTCAACCCGGGCGTGCTCTTCAGCAGCTGACGGGCGTCGCGTGCGGCGTGAGCGGCGGTCGTACGGGCACTCGCCGCTGGACGCGCTCAGCGGCGACGTCCACGACCGGGCGTTCAGACGAGCTTCTCGAGCGCGCTGCGGACGGCGTCCGGGATCGGCGCCGGGCGGCGGGACTCGCGGTCGACGAAGACGTGCACGAACCAGCCCTCGGCGGCGGGCTCGTCGGTGCCCTCGCCGAAGAGGCCGATCTCGTAGCGGACCGACGAGGACCCGAGCTTGCCGACCCGCAGCCCGGCGCGGACGGTCTCCGGGAACGCCAGCGCGGCCGCATAGGCGCAGTGGGACTCGACGCACAGCCCGATCACGGGCCCGGCGTGGATGTCGAGCCCGCCCTCGGTGATCAGGTACGCGTTGATCACCGTGTCGAAGTACGAGTAGTAGACGACGTTGTTGACGTGGCCGTAGACGTCGTTGTCCATCCAGCGCGTCGGGATCTCGAGCACGTGCGGGTACACGCCGCGAGCGTATCCTCCACCGCATGCGCAACATCGCGATCGAGGCCGCCGGGCCGACCGTCGGCGACGTGATGATCCCGCCGGAGACGGTGAGCAGCGTCGAGGAGGCCGAGCGGGTCTTCGAGAGCCCGCGCCGCCACGTGGTGCTCATGGCGGACCCGGACGGGACGTACCTGGGCACGGTGACGCGCCAACTCGGACCACCGCGTCGCGACGTCGAACTGAGCCCGACCGACCCGATCGCGCACGCGACGCGGGTCGTCAAGGACACCGGCCAGGACCGCATTCCCGTCACGGATGGGGACACGCTGGTCGGGCTGCTGTGCTTCAACTTGAAGCGCGACGTCTACTGCACCGTCTGAACCCGCCGATCAACGGTTGGCCAGTTTGCTCAAGGCGAGTTGTGTCAGTCCGATATGGAAGCCATGCGGCAAAACGCCTGGCGCATCCATCTCGCGGCCGGCGCGGCCCTCGTGGCGCTGTTCGTCATCGTCCCCCCGCTGCGGGGCAATGACGCGCTCGTCAACCTGGTCGCGCTGTCGGCGGCACTCGCCGTCGCGGCCGGCGTACGCCTTCACCGCCCCGCCTCGCGGCCGATCTGGGACGCGTTCATGGTCGGCCTGGCCCTGTTCTGGCTCGCCGACCTGTACGCGGTCGGCTACCCGTTCCTGACCGGCGACCAGCTGGGCTACCCGTCCGTGGCCGACGCGGCGGCGATCGCCGCCTACCCGGCGCTCGCCGCCGGCCTGCTCGGGCTCGCCCGCCGGCGAACGCTCCAGCCCGACGGCGCCGGCCTGACCGACGCCGTCATCATCACGATCGGGCTGTCGCTCCCCGCGTGGGTGTACCTGATCGCTCCGGCCCTGCACGACTCGCCCGACCTGCTCGGCACGCTGACGTCGGTCGCGCGCCCGCTCGGCGACCTGCTCCTCGCCGCCGCCGCCGTCCGCATCGCCGTCGACGCCGGCCGCCGCCCGCCGGCCTTCTACCTCCTCGCCGCGAGCATCATGACCGTCCTGGTCACCGACTTCGTCCACGGGCTCGCGCTGCGCAGCGGGGCCGACTACGGGCTGCTGCCGGACCTCGGCCGGCTCGTCTTCGCCGTGCTGTGGGGCGCCGCGGCGCTGCATCCGTCGATGGCCGAGCTGGAGCAGCCCACGCCACCCGTCGCGCGGCACCTCACGCCCGGCCGCCTGTCGCTGCTGACCGCCGCCTGCCTGATGGCGCCGGTCCTGCTCTTCGTCCAGCTCACCACCGCCACCGTCGACATCGTGGTGGTCGCGGGTGCAGCCGTCGCCCTCGTCGTCCTCGCCCTATCGCGCATGACCGGGCTCGTCCGCGAGGAGGAGCGCGTGGTCGAGCGCGAGCGCGTGCTCGGGGCGGTCGGCGAGCAGCTCCTGGCGTCGACCTCCGGCGAGGAGACGACCGCCGCCTTCCTGGACGGCGCCCGGCGGATCGCCGGCCCGGACGCTGAGGTCGTCCTGCGAGCGCCGGGTGACTCCGTGCCACCGCCGGCCGACGCGGCCGGCCGCTTCACGTTCGACCTGCGCCCGCGGGGCGAGCACGTCGGGACCCTGGACATCCGCACGAAGGGGGCGATCGCCCCGGGCGCCCTCACCGGCCTGGACGCGCTCTCCACGCAGGTGTCACTGGCGATGGAGAGCGCCGCACTGCAGCAGGAGGTCCAGACCCGGCGCGTCGCCGCCCGCTACCAGGCCCTGATCCAGC
Source organism: uncultured Solirubrobacteraceae bacterium (assembly GCA_963740765.1). Classification (GTDB taxonomy): domain Bacteria; phylum Actinomycetota; class Thermoleophilia; order Solirubrobacterales; family Solirubrobacteraceae; genus DATLGB01. Next base: position 98,987 of record CAVUFN010000012.1, read on the forward strand.
ACTCCAGCGATCTCATCACGGTCATGGACCGGGCGGGACGCATCGCCTACCAGAGTCCCTCGATCGGGAAGCTGCTCGGCTACGAGCAAGACGAGATCGTCGGGACGTCGGTCTTCGCGCTCGTCAGCCCGGCCGACGAGCCGATGCTGCGCCAGCTCCTCCACGCTGCCGCGGACGGCCGGACGGAGGTGCTCGAGTGCAAGCTCGTCCACCGCGACGGCACGGCACGCGATGTCGAGGTGCAGCTCACCGACCTCTGCCACGACGAGGACGTCGGCGGCATCGTGCTCAACGCCCGCGACGTCAGCGAGCGCCGCGCCGTCGAGGAACAGCTCGCCCACCAGGCCTTCCACGACCCGGTCACCGATCTGGCCAACCGCGCGCTGTTCGCCGAGCGGGTCCGTCACGCGATTGCCCGTCAGCGGCGTGACGCCATGGGCCTGGCCGTGCTGTTCATCGACCTCGACGACTTCAAGGTCGTCAACGACAGCCTCGGCCACGACGCCGGCGACCGCGTGCTGGTCGAGGTCGCCCACCGGCTGTCGGACGCCATCCGCGCCTCCGACACCGCCGCCCGCCTCGGCGGCGACGAGTTCGCGATCCTGCTCGAGGGCGTCCGCGACGCCCAGGAGGCCGCCGACAGCGCCGAACGGCTCCTCGAGAGCCTCACCGAGCCGATCCAGCTTCCCGAGAAGGAGCTCTCGCAACGGTGCAGCATGGGCATCGCCGTGATCGAGGAAGGCGTGGTCAACGCGGACGCCAACGCCGACACGCTGATCCGCGATGCCGACGCCGCGATGTACATCGCGAAGTCCGACGGGATGGGCAGCTACCGCCTCTTCGAGCCCGCGATGCACCAGGGTGTCCTCGCGCGCCTCGAGCTCCGCAGCGACCTCCAACGGGCGCTGCACGACGGCGAGTTCGAGCTGTACTACCAGCCGCTCATGCAGCTCACCAGCGGCGCGCTGAAGGGCTTCGAGGCGCTGCTGCGCTGGCGCCAGCCCAACGGCGAGCTCGTGCCGCCTGACGAATTCATCGGCTTCGCCGAGGAGACGGGCCTGATCGTCCCGATCGGCCGCTGGGCGCTCCGCGAGGGCTGTCGCCAGGCCGTCGTGCTCAACGCCCTCCGGGAGGACGAGCGACCGCTCTACATGAGCGTCAACCTGTCCGTCAAGCAGCTCCAGCACGCCGACATCGTCACGGACGTCCGCGAGGCGCTCGAGACCACGGGGCTCGACCCGGCGCTCCTGATGCTCGAGATCACCGAGACGATGATGATGATCGACACCGACAACGCCATCCGGCGCCTCGAGGCGCTCAAAGCGATCGGCGTGCGGCTCGCAATGGACGACTTCGGGACGGGCTACTCGTCGCTGAGCTACCTGCACCGCTTCCCCGTCGACGTGCTCAAGATGGACCGGTCCTTCCTGACCGAGCATCCCGACGGACTCATCTCCGACCTCGCCGGCGCCGTCGTGGCGATCGGCGAGAAGATGCAGCTCGACGTCATCGCCGAGGGCATCGAGCACGCGGAGCAGTGGACGAGCCTGCGCGACCTCGGCTGCCAGCTCGGGCAGGGCTTCCACTTCGCCCGTCCGATGGAGCCCGCGGCCGCGGAGGACTTCGTCCGCGCGCAATCGGGCGTGAGTTCCGCGCCCGTCTGAGGACCGTCGTCTCGGCGTGAGGAGCGCCCGGGTCGGGTCAGCGCTTCTTCGAGACGCAGGGGTGGTAGACGCGAGTGTCGACGAGCGTGCGGCCGCCGGCGTAGCGCATCCTGAGCTTGACGACCGTGCGGCCACGGCCGCGGCCCTTGAGCGAGATGCGCGTGTGCGTCTTGCCCCGTCGGAGCGTGGCGACGCGCTTGCCCGCCACCGTCACGACGGTGCGCTGCAAGCCGCGCCGCAGCTTCCGGCGGACGTGGACGCGGAACGCCCGGCGGCTGGCGCAGCGGGCGACGTGCGACTTCGTCGCCGCCTTGTCGGCCTTGGCGGCGTCGGCCGTCACGAACAGCTGCTTGGCCACGGACGGGACCAGCGACCCGTCGGCCGCCTTGCCGTTCGCGAACAGCATGTACGGGCCAGGGGGCGCGACGTTGCCGTCGGGCGGCGAGGCCACCGTGACGGTCCCCTTGCCGCGGCCCACGACCTTGAGCATCACCGTGCGCTGGTCGGCGTCGACGATGTGGGTGATCGCCGAGTTGCGCACGAGCGCAACCGACTCGATCTTCGCGGGATCGTCCACCGGGATCTCGAACGTGCGGGCGTAGCCCATCAGGTCAGGCGTCTTGGCGAGGCGGATGACCGGACGCGACCCCTTGAACAGGTACGGCGGCTTGAACACCTCGAACGAGGGGTCGCGGCCGTCGTGCGGGGCGAAGCCGCCCGGCAGGGTCGTGTTGTTCAGGTACAGCGTCGAGATCGTCGCGTGGCCGCCGACGAGGACCTCGCCGCTGGGCAGCAGGACCGCGGTGTTGTGATAGGTGCGCGGATTGTGCTGGGTCGCGATCGGCGTCCACTTGCCCGTGGCCGGGTCGAAGAGCTCGGACTGCTGGATCGGCAGCTCGGTGCCGGGGCCGACGACCTCGTCGACGTTGGCGCCCGAGAACACGACGACCTGACCCGTTGGCAACTGGATGTTCTGTCCGAACCAGCGCGCCTGGTTGAGCGGGCTGGTCGCCTTCTGAGAGACCGTTTCCTTGCCGCCGGCCGTGTCGATCGTCGTGATCGACGACTGGTCGGTGGCGACGTAGGAGCCGGGTGACGGCGGGCCGAAGACGCCGCCCGCGGTGAGGAAGCTCGCCTTCGTGTACGAGCCGTCGGCCTCGGGGGTCAGCGGCAGCATCGTCGAGGACGTCGAGCCGCGGAAGCCGGGCGCCAGCGGGGTGGCGGTGTTCCCGACGCCGAGCTGGGTCCACGTGCTCGTCTTGGGATCCAGTGTGGCGAGGAACTCCCAGTTGGCCTCGCCGACGGACTGGCCGAAGGGGTTGAACGACTGCCCGTCGGCGTTGAAGAACGCGTGGCCGTTGGGCAGCAGGTGCATGCGCGGGTACAGCGGCAGGTCGTAGTCCGCGCTCGCCGGAAGGACGGTCCACTTGCCCGTCGCGGGGTCGTACTTCTCGACCGCCTTGACGTTGGTCCCCGAATCCTGCGGGTGGTCGGGGTAGACGGGCTTGAGCAGCTTGCCGACGCCGGAGAAGTCCAGGTACGTGCCGTCTCCCTGCTCGAGCAGCGTCGGGTACCAGCGCCGGCTGCCCGTGTCGCCCGTCTGCGTGAAGCTGTTGGACTCGGGGTCGTAGATCCGCGTGGCCTTGAGGCCGGTCAGCTCGACCGCGCCGAAGGGGATGCCGTCGACACCCGGGTCCAGCGAGTAGTCGGTGCCGCCCTGGACGAGGATGCGCCCGTCGGGCAGGAACGACTGGTGGGAGCCGAACAGCGCACCGTCGTTGTAGGTCTCGGTCGTCTGCCCGCCGGGGATCAGCGGCTCGCCGGGGTCACCCTGTGGGTTGGCGCCGCCGTCGAAGGGCTTGGTGGGCGCCCAGGAGAAATGGGCGTTGTCCTTGCCGAGGTCGAGCCTTCGCGCCGCGTCGTTGGTGAAGGTCTTGCCGCCCTCCGTGACGATGGAGAAGCGGTTGTTCTCCGTTCCCTCGAGGGCGTCCCAGTACACGATCTTGCCGTTGGGCAGAGCGGCGAGCGTGCCGGCGGCGGGTTTGCAGATGAGCCCCTCGCCGATGTTGGTGTTGGGCGGATTGCCCTTGACGCACTTCTCGTCCGTCGTCTGGCCGTTGACGGTCGGCTCCGCGCGCGGTGCGCTGAACTCGCCGTTGGCCGCCGCGCCTCCCGGCGTCTCGATGATCTCCGGCGCCAGCAGTTTGACCCTCACGAGGTCGGAGGCGGTCTCGATCTGATCCAGCCGGAGGCCGTTGGGCGCGTGTGCGCTCGCACCCACGGGCACCGCGAGGCACCCTGTCGCCACTGCCACTCCCAGCACACCGCGTGCGCGCTTCATGTCACTCCCGCCCCTGTTGTTGACCCGCCTGCTGACACCGAGTCAGCGTGTCTTCTGGCGGTGCTACCCGCCGCTCGGATCACCGGAACGTTGGTATGCGGACCCCCGCGCACATAGGGTTCGCTGACCGTGCGCCAACTCGCCGCCGCCCAGGACCGTCAGCGCAGTCCGTTCCCGCCCATCGCGGACTACGGCTTCCTGAGCGATTGCGAGGCCAGCGCGCTGATCGCGCCCAGCGGCAACGTCGAGTGGATGTGCCTGCCGCGGATGGACTCCCCCAGCGTGTTCGGCGCCATCCTCGACCGCGACGCCGGGCTCTTCCGCATCGGCCCTGCCGACGTCCGCGTCCCCGCCGCGCGGCGCTACCTGCCCGGGACGATGGTCCTGGAGACGAGCTGGGACACCAGCGGCGGCTGGGTGATCGTCCGCGACGTGCTGCTGATCGGGCCCTGGCACCACGACGGCGACCGGTCGGGCACGCATCGCCGGACGCCGACCGACTACGACGCCGACCACGTCCTGCTGCGCACGGTGCGCTGCGTCAACGGCGAGGTCCAGATCACGCTCGACTGCGAGCCGGCCTTCGACTACGGGCGCCAGCGCGAGCGCTGGGAGTACGGCAGCGACGGCTACCACGAGGCGAAGATCAAGCACGAGGACCTCGAGCTGCGTCTCGTCAGCGACCTCAACCTCGGGCTGGAGGGGCCGCGGGCGACCGCGCGCCACATGATGAAGGAGGGCGAGCAGCTGTTCTGCGCGCTGGCGTGGAGCGAGCACGACCCGCCGCGCGAGTTCGGCGACGCCTACGAGCGGCTGCAGTGGACGGCCCACCACTGGCAGCACTGGCTGGCGCGCGGCCAGTTCCCCGACCATCCCTGGCGCAACTACCTGCAGCGCTCGGCGCTCACGCTCAAGGGGCTCACCTACGCCCCGACGGGTGCGATCCTGGCCGCGGCGACGACCTCCCTGCCCGAGACGCCGCAGGGCGAGCGCAACTGGGACTACCGCTACACGTGGATCCGCGACGCGACCTTCGCGCTGTGGGGGATGTACACGCTCGGCTTCGACTGGGAGGCCAACGACTTCTTCTACTTCGTCGCCGACTGCGCGGAGCAGGCCAAGGGCCGGCTGCAGATCATGTACGGCATCGACGGGCGCTCCGAGCTGACCGAGGAGACGCTCGACCACCTCAACGGCTACGAGGGCGCGCGGCCGGTGCGCATCGGCAACGGTGCGTACGACCAGGACCAGCACGACGTCTGGGGCGCCGTGCTGGACTCGATCTACCTGCACACCAAGTCGCGCGATTCGCTGCCCGAGCGGCTGTGGCCGATCCTCAAGCAGCAGGTCGAGATGGCCATCGAGAACTGGAAGGACCCCGACCGCGGGATCTGGGAGGTCCGCGGCGAGCCGCAGCATTTCACCTCCTCCAAGCTCATGTGCTGGGTCGCCCTGGACCGCGGCGCGCGGCTGGCCGAGCTGCGCGAGGACTGGGATCGCGCGGCGGAGTGGCAGAAGGTGGCCGACGAGATCCAGGACGACATCTGCGAGAACGCGCTCGACGACCGCGGCGTGTTCACCCAGCACTACGGCACGGACGCGCTCGACGCGTCGGTGCTGCTGATGCCGCTGGTGCGCTTCCTGCCGCCGACCGACGAGCGCATCCGCGCGACGGTGCTGGCGATCGCCGACGAGCTGTCCGAGGATGGCATGGTCGTCCGCTACCGCACGGGTGAGACCGACGACGGACTGCACGGCGAGGAGGGCACCTTCACGATCTGCTCGTTCTGGCTCGTGTCGGCGCTCTGCGAGATCGGCGAGGTCGTGCGGGCCCGGGAGCTGTGCGAGCGGCTGCTGTCCTACGCGTCCGACCTCGGCCTCTACGCCGAGGAGATCGACCCGCGCTCGGGCCGCCACCTCGGCAACTTCCCCCAGGCGTTCACGCACCTGGCCTTGATCAACGCGGTGATGCACGTGATCCACGCCGACGAGGCGCTCGAGGGCACGCAGCCGCTGACCTTCGGCCGGGGGCTCGCGCGAGGGCGTCCCCAGGGCATGGGAGTATTGGCCGACAACTCTGAACAAGGGGGAGACGCATGAGCGAGACGGACATTCCGGCGGGCTGGCAGCCCGATCCGCGCGGTCGCCACGAGTACCGCTACTGGGACGGGACGCAGTGGACCGACCACGTGTCCGACAAGGGCGAGGTCTCGCAGGACCCCGTCGCCGACGTGGGCGGCTCGGCCGAGCCGGCGGCGAGCGCCGGAGCGGCGTCCGAGCCGGCGACCGAGGTGCAGCCGGAGTCCGCTCCCGAGCCGGTCGCCGCGAGCGAGCCGGTCGCCGCGGGCGAGCCGGACCCCGCGCCCGAGCCCGTCGCCGCCACGCCAACGCCAGGCCCCGAGCCCACCCCCGCCTCCAGCGCGTCACCGCCCGGCGGGCCGACCGAGCCGGCGACGAACACGACGAGCGCGCGCGCGGCCGCCGACGAGCTCATCAGCGGCAAGTCCGACGGAGTCGCGACGATCCTCAGCGTCATCGCCCCGGGCTCCGGCCACTTCTACCTGGGCGCGTCCAACGCGGTCCCGGTCGGCGTCGGGCTGCTCGGCGCCACGCTGCTGGGCGTCGTCCTCGCCTACTTCAGCTTCCTGCTCTTCATCATCGGCCTGGTGATCATCGTCGGCGCCGCGGGCTTCGCGCTGGTCGACCTGCGCGGCGGCGTGGAGGCGGTGCAGAACGTGAGCGTGCCGGCCAACATCGGAGGCATCCTGCTGCTGGTGGCGGGCGTGCTGATGCTCGTCGGGCTCTTCCTGCCCTTCTACCACATCAAGGTGGACGCGGGCCAGCTCGGATCCATCGGCGGCAACGTCAGCGCGTGGGACGCGTTCGAGATCCTCCGGCTGATCTGGCTGATCGTCGCCGTCGCCGCGATCGTGGCCGGCGCCGCGTCGCTCGGGCTCGGCCCGGTGACGGCGGCCGAGCTGCCGACGTCGCTGCCGCAGATCGTCGCCATCGGCGGCGCGGTCGCCGCGGTCCTGGTCCTCTTCCGCATGTTCGTGGACGGCGCCGGGCTCCCGGACACCGGCGGCACGAACGTCGACCTCAGCGTCGGCCGCGCCTTCGGCGCGTTCATCCTGCTCGACGCCGGCCTGATCATCGTGCTGTCGAACCTCGGCCTGCTGCGGTCACTTAGACAGAACCGCTAGGCGGTCCGACGCCGCCACGACCCTGAATCCCGCCGCCTGCGCCCACGCTTCCTCGGGCGCGGGCGTGGCGGTCGGGACGAAGCCGCGGCCGACGACGAGCACGTCGGCGTCTTGCAGGCGCGCGACGAAACGGGCCGGGTCGCGCTCGTGGCGCAGCATGTGGTCCACGAACGGCCCGGCGTAGAAGACCTCGTTGCCCAGCCGCGGGCCGAAGGCGGGCAGGGTCGGCGCGATGCCGGGCACGCTCCAGTCGCCGGCGAGCGCGATCGTCCTGTCGGCGGAGGCGTTGGCCTCGAGCCAGGCGATCGCGGGCTCGCCGGTGCCGTAGGGGCTGGGGGTGCGGATGGCGTTGGCTCCGATGAGGGCTGCTGCGGCCGCCAGGGCCGCCGTCGTTCGCGGCCTTCGCGTGAACAGTGCCAACGTCGCCGTCAGTGCCAGCGCTGCCAGCACGACGTCGCTCAAGGGGAGGATCGGTTCGTAGGTCGCTGACACTCCCTGGATGACGGCTGCGCCGGCGACGATGAGCACTGCGCGGGGCGCCGTCGCCAGGGTCATCGCCGCCAGGGCGAGCCCGGGCAGCGCGTAGCGCATCGACGAGGCGGCGGCGACGGGATTGCCGGGCGGGCCGAGCGCCGAGTACGGCGTGAGCGCGTACGCCGCGAGCGCGGCCAGCGCCATCACCGCCACCGCCCGCCGTGGCCCTCGCCGCCGCAGCGCGAGCAGCGGCACCACGGCGAGCAGGATGCCCGGGGCGGCCAGCAGGTCGCGGAACTGCGGCCACAGGACGACCCGCCAGATCGTCGGGTCGGTGGCGTAGTCGAACAGCGACGAGCCCGCCGTCTCGCGGTAGATGTCGCGCGGCGCGTTGAGGCCGAGAAAGGGCTGCGGGAACAGCGGGTTGCCGGCGAGGACCCAGTTGCGCAGCATCCAGATGCCGCCCACCGCGAGCGCGATCACCGCCATGCGGACGACCAGGCGCAGCGCCGGGCGGCGCGCGACGAGCCAGATCAGCGCCAGCGGCGGAAGGACGGTGAGCGCGTACCACTTCGTCCCCAGCGCCAGGCCGACCGCCACCGCCGCCACCCAGCGCTCCTCCGGGCGGTCGCGCAGCAGGATCACCACCGCGGCCAGCAGGAAGAACAGGAACTGCGGGTCCGTGTTGGCGCCGACCAGCGCGGTTCGCGCCAGCACCGGAGCGGCCGCCAGCACGGCCGCGCCCAGCAGCGCCGCCGCGTGCGGCGCCCCGAGCTCGCGCGCCCCGGCGTAGACCAGCGCGCACGCCCCCGCCGCGAACGGGACGGCGACCAGCCGGGCCAGGAACGTCGAGTCGAACGGCAGCGTCGTCGCCAGCAGCAGCACGTTGCCGTGCGACGGATAGGTCGCGTTGGAGTAGTCGGGGAAGAACTGGTCGAGCTGCCATAGCGACCCCGTCTGGATCCAGCGGGCCACCTGCGGCAGCTGGAACGACAGCGTGTCCACCGAGAACGACGGCTCCCCTGCGTGCGCGCCCAGGAACGCGACCACCCCCGCCGCCGGGACGACCGGCACCAGCCACGCCGGCCGGAACCGGTGAGAAGGCAGGGCCAGTCCCCTCCTCCCCCTCACCCGCAGCGCGGCGGCAAGGACCAGGGCTGTCGTGATCAGGACCGTCCCCCGGCTGAGGATGCCGAGGGTCAGCGGGACGAGGTGCTCCAGGATCAGGACAGCGCTGAACAGCACGCTCCAGGCCGGCCACGAGCGGGCCAGGACCCGCGCTGCGTAGGCCGCGGTGCCGAGCGTGACGGCGAGCATCAGCGCCCCGCTCAGGAAGGCGCCAAGCGTCACCCGTGAGAACCTACTCCTCCAGGTTCTCCTCCCAGTACTTCCACAGCACCGGCGCGTAGGTCTCCAGGCGCGGGACGGCGATGCCCGATCCCTCGAGCGCCTTGCGCGTCAGCGTCGTGTCGAAGGTCGCGGTGAAGTCCGCGTAGGCGAGCGCGTTCTCGGGGATGCCGAGCTCGCCCAGGATCAACCCGGCGCCCGGCACCTTGAGCGCGGCGCCCAGCGTCGAGCGCGGGAGGATCGGGCGGCGCAGCGGCGCGCCGGCGATCTTCGCAAAGGTGTTGATGACGTCGACGGTCGGCTGCGGCTCGGGGTTGACGAGGTGGAAGGCGCGGCCGTCGAGCCCGGGCTCGTGGGCGATGTGCGCCATCGCGTCGGCGACGAAGTCGACCGGCACGACGTTGGTCGCGCCGAGGCGCGGGTACGGGATCGGCACGAACCCCGGCAGCTTCGCCGACAGCTTGATCGCCTTGAACAGGTAGTACGGGCCGTCGATCTTGTCCATCTCGCCCGTCTGTGAGTGGCCGAGCACCATCGCCGGCCGGTACACGCGCCAGGGGACGTCGGACTCCTCGCGGGCGATGCGCTCGGACTCGAACTTCGTCCGGTGGTAGGGATGGTCGAGGTCTTGGCCCTCGTCGAACATGTCCTCGGTGAAGGTGCCGCGGTACAGCCCGGCGGCGGCCACCGACGAGGTGTGGTGCAGGTGGCCGACCTCGAGCGCGTTGGCGACCTCGACGGCGTGCCGCGTGCCGCCGTTGTTGAGCGTCTCGTTGCGCTCCTCGTCCGCGGTCATGTCGTAGATCGCGGCGAGATGGAACATGTGGTCGATCCGGCCCTTGTGCTCCTCGATCCACGCGGGGTCGATGCCCAGGCCGGGCTCGCCGAGGTCGCCCCGCACGGGCTTGAGCCGCTTGGAGCGGCCCAGACGCTTGGCCTTCTTCTCGGAACCCTCGCGCACGAGGATGTGGATGTCGCCCGTCCGGTCTTCGAGCAGCCGCTTCACCAGGAAGCGGCCGATGAAGCCGGTCGCGCCCGTCACCAGGTAGGTCACGGCGCGATCCTATTCCTCGGCGGGCACCTCCGCCTTCTCCCCGTAGAGGTAGTAGTACGCGCCGGACACGAAGATCGCGGCGCCGACGAGGTTCCCCAGGAAGGCGAAGATCCAGTTGTGGATCGCGTCGCCCCAGCCGATGCTCCCGGCGTCGGCGAAGATCGCTGCGGGCAGGAAGAACATGTTGGCGACGACATGGTCGAAGCCGATCGCCACGAAGCCGAGGATCGGGAAGAAGATGGCCATGATCTTGCCGCCGATGTCCTCGGCGCCGAGCGCCATCCAGACCGCGAGGCAGACGAGCCAGTTGCAGCCCAGGCCGCGCAGGAAGATCTGCCAGGTCGTCTCCGTCTGACCCTTCAGCGTCGCGATCTCCTCCAGCCGGGCGGGCAGCGGGTCCTTGAGGACGACGCCGGTCTTGACGGCCAGGAAGTAGGCGACGAACAGCGAGCCGAGCAGGTTGCCGACGGCGACGATGCCGAAGTTGGCCGCGATCTTCCCCGGGGAGACCCGGCCCTTGAAGCCCGCCAGCGGGAGCAGGGCCATGTTGCCCGTCAGCAGCTCGGAGCCCGCCACCACGACGAGCACGAGGCCGAGCACGAAGACGAAGCCGGTGAAGAGCGTCGGCAGCGTCCCCCAGGTTTCCGGATCCAGGCCCGCCGAGACGGTGACGGCGAGCAGGCTCGCGAAGGCGATGTAGCTGCCGGCGAGGAACGCGCCGACGAGCATCTTGCCCGGCGGGAGCGCCGCCTTCTTCTGTCCGGCGGCGATGCCGGCGGTGGTGATGCCCTGCGGATCCTTGTCGGCCATGCCGGCGGCGCTTCCCTTCAGCGCCCGCCGGCATGCCTGACGGATCGGTGGGCTACCGGCGGCGGCGCACCTTGATCCGGCGCGAGCTGGACTCGTCGGCGACGTAGGCGCCGGTGCTGGGGGTGACCAGCGCGCGGAACTTGCCGCTGCGGAAGACCTTCAGACGGCGCCGGAACGACGATCCGTTCGAGCGGACCGCGGTCTTGCCGATCGTCACGTAGACCCCGTGGAAGCGCTTCTGGATCTCCACCTTCGCCCCCGGGTTCGAGGGGGAAACCGACCCGCGGAACGTCGCCCGCCGGCCACGGCGGACCTTCTTCGTCGCCTTCAGGCGCACCTTGACGGGCACGGTGACGAAGATGATCGGGCTGACGATGTCGGGCTTGCCGGGCAGCAGGACCTTGTAGGCGGTGTTGACGGGGACGCTGAGGATCGGGAACGCGAAGTTCCCCGAGGCGTCGACGACCTGCGGGTTGCCGGCGTCGGTGAACCCCCCCGTCCCGAACGCCTGCGACTGCAGCAGCACCTGGCGACCCTCGTTGCCCGTGCCGGACAGGTTGCCCGACAGCGTGGTCGAGCCACCGGCGCGCACGGCGTCAGGCGTGGCGCTGAGCGAGAGGCCCAGGGGCTGGCGATCGGTCTTGAACGTCCGGTCATCGCCGAAGCGCAGGCGGTTGCCGTCGCGCGACACCACCCGGTAGTGGTAGGTCGTGAACGGGGCAAGGCCGGTCAGCGGGGCGGAGACGCTCTGCGCCTTCGTGGTGGCGCTGAGCGGTTGCTCGGGTGTCTGGGACCCGTACAGGCGGTTGCCGCCGTACTGGAAGAAGGCCACCGTCCCGATGTTGCCCTGCGGGTTGACCTTGCCGCGGACCGTCGCGGTCGTCTGCTCGACGGCGGTGGCCGAGCCGGTGGAGACAGTGGGTGCCTTGGCAGAGGCGGTGGCCGGCAGCAACGCGAGTAGCGCGCCGGCGAGTACGAAAGTTTTCATGACCCTCCTAACAGGTCGAGCGCAGCATCCATTCGGTGCCGCGGACCTTCAATGCGTACGCACGGTTTCCTGCGCCGCGGAGCGATTGGGCGGAATCGAGCACGGAGCCGGGCACCTGCGGGTCGAGCGCGATCTGCTGCTGGCGCGTGTGCAGCCGGTACGCGAGCAGCTGGGTGTTGAACGGCCCGGTGGCGACCTGGCCGCAGCGCAACACGGCTGCGCGGCCGCCGAGCTCGTCGATGAACCCGGGCAGCGCGCTGTAGAAGCGATCCGACCGGTTGACCGAGGCGAGGTCGTGCCCGATGTCGTCCACCGGTGACACGAGGCCGGGCACGGCAGCGAGGACCAGTACGACGAGCACCGGCTTGGGGACGCGGCCGGCCACGTAGGCCCAGCCGACGCCGCTGAGCACGCAGACGAGCGACATCGGCAGCGCCACGTACCGGATCCCGCCCGTGAAGCCCCGGGAGGCCAGAGCGGCCACGGTCAGCATCAGCAGCCCCGAGGCGATCGCGAGCGCGGCGATGCGGCGGTCGCGCCAGGCCGGGACCAGGGCGGCGACCGCCCCCGCGTAGACGCCGTAGCTGAGCGCGCGGGCCGATTGCGTGAAGGTGGCCAGGAACGGGTTGTCAGAGGCTCCGGGCGTGCCCAGGACCGGCTCCCGCGCCCGCGACGCTCCGCGGAAGAAGTCGCCCGAGCCGATGTACTCCGGGACGAACCACAGCGCCACGACCAGGGCGCCGGCGCCGGCGACGGCCAGCGCGGTCGGCACGTCGCGGCGGCGGTGGGCCAGCCACAGGCCGTAGAGCGCCAGCAGCGGCCACACCTCGGGGCGGATCAGGGCGGCGGCGACGGCCGCGGCGAACGCCTGGGCGTGGCGATCGGCCAGGTGACGCTCGCCGGCCAGCAGTGCGAACAGGACCAGCAGGCCCTCGGAATTGCCCCGGATCCAGTTGAACTCGTACACGGCGGCGAGTGCCAGGGCGACCACGGCGACAGCCCCGGCGGCGCGCCCCTGCAGGCGGGCGGCGATGCGGTAGGCGACGACGAAGCTCAGCAGGCCGCCGGTCCGGGCGACCACGAGCCACAACTCCATCGCGGCGTCGTCGCCGAACAGGCTGAACGGCGTGGTCAGCAGGACGGGCAGCGGCTTCCACGACGGACCCGCCAGGGTCTCCAGCGTCCCGTCGGCGATCTGCCGGCCCCAGATCAGCCACGCCGTCGGGTCGTAGGTCGTCTGGTCGTAGACGAGCAGCGAGAGCACCGCGATGACGAAGCAGGCCAGGAAGGCGCGCACGGCGCAGGAACCTACGATGATCGGCCGTGCCGCCCGTCGCCGTCGTCATCGCCGCCCTCAACGAGGAGGGGTCCATCGGCGACCTGCTGGCCGAGATCCCCGCAACGGCCTGCGGGCTGCCGGTCGCGACGATCGTCGTCGACGACGGCTCCACCGACCGCACCGCCGAGATCGCCGGCGCGGCGGGTGTCCTCGTGCACTCCTTCGAGCTCAACCGCGGCCACGGCGTCGCCCTGCGCGAGGGGTACCGCATCGCCCGCGAGGAGCTCGAGTCGGACTACATCGTCACCCTCGACGCCGACGGCCAGTGGAACCCGGCCGAGATCGACGACGTGCTGCAGCCGCTGGTGGACGACGAGGCCGACTTCGTGATCGGCTCCCGCGTGCTGGGGGCGACGCAGACCGACGACCAGTTCCGCCAGGCCGGCGTGCACGTGTTCGCGCGGCTCGTCCGCCTGCTCACCGGCGTGCGGGTGACGGACACCAGCAGCGGGTTCCGGGCCATGCGCTCCGAGGTGACCGCCAAGGTCCGCCAGACCCAGATCCAGTACCAGACCTCCGAGCTGCTGATCGGCGCCATCTTCGCCGGGTACCGCATCGCCGAGCGGCCGATCGTCATGCGCAAGCGCTTCGCCGGCGAGAGCAAGAAGGGCCACAACCTCCTGTACGGCGCCCGCTACGCGCGCGTCATTCTGAGGACCTGGTGGCGCGAGCGCGCGACGGCCGCCTGACGACTCGCGCGCGCCTGGTCGCGGTCGCGCGCGTCCTGGGCTTCGCCGGCGCGCTGGCCATCGTCGCGATCGTCGCGATCCGCGCCATCCGCGACGCGCCGCCGCGGCAGCTCGACGTCCCGCTGCTCGTCCCGTCCGTGCTGCTGGCGGTCGGCTGGTGGATCCTGCTGGCGCGCGGCTGGGCGGTCCTGATGAGCGGGCGCTGGACGCGTGAGGACGCCGCGACCTGGTACCGGACCCAGGCGCTGCGCTACCTGCCCGGGGGCATCTGGGCGCCGGCGTCCCGGCTCGCGGTCGCGGGCGGCAGCGCGGCGGACCGGCTCCGGACCGTCGCCGCCGAGAACGTCGGCGCGCTCGTCGCCGGCCTGGCCGTTGGCGGCGCGGGGCTCGCGCTGGCCGGTCGGCCCGCCTACGCGCCGCTCGTCCTCGTCCCCCTCGCGCCGATCCTGCTCGTGCGCCTCAACCTGCTGCCCGAGGCGTCCCCGCGGACCGTCCCGGCCTACCTGCTGGGCTTCGTCGGCTACGCCGGCGCCGCGATCCTCGCCCAGGCGGCCGTGTCCGGGTGGCACGAGCCGCTGCTCGTGGCGGGAGCGGCCGGGATCGCCTGGGCGGTCGGGCTGGTCGTCGTCGTGGCACCGGGCGGGCTCGGGGTCCGCGAGGTCGTCTACGTCGGGCTGCTCGCGGGCGCGTTCACCAAGGGCGAGCCTGCCGCAGGGGCCGTCGTCCTCCGGTTGGTCACAATCGTCGCCGAGTTGCTGGTCCTGCTCGTCTCTGCGGAAGCTCTCAGGCGTCGCAAACGTGTGAGCGGGTAGATTCTCGGCCGTGCAGATCCTCATTCTGGGCGGCGACGGCTTCTGTGGGTGGCCGACGTCGCTGCATCTCTCGGCCTGCGGACACGACGTCACCATCGTCGACAACTTCGCGCGCCGTCAGGCGGATGAGGAGCTCGGAGCCCAGTCGCTGACGCCGATCCAGCCGCTCGACGTCCGCATCGCCGCCTGGCGCGAGGCCACCGGCCGCGAGATCGCCTTCCAGCGCATCGACGTCGCCCGCGAGTACGACCGGCTGCTGGACCTGCTCCGCACCGAGCGCTTCGACGCCGTCGTCCACTTCGCCGAGCAGCGCGCCGCCCCGTACAGCATGAAGTCGCCGTGGCACAAGCGCTACACGGTCGACAACAACACGAACGCGACGCACAACCTGCTGTGCGCGATCGTCGACGCCGGGGTCGACACGCACGTCGTCCACCTCGGGACGATGGGCGTCTACGGCTACGGAACCGCCGGGACGCAGCTCCCCGAGGGCTACCTGACCGTCCGCACCGACGCCGCCGAGGGCGGCGAGGTCGAGCAGGAGATCCTCTACCCCGTCAACCCGGGCTCCGTCTACCACATGACGAAGACCCTGGATCAGCTGATGTTCGCGTTCTACGCCAAGAACGACGAGCTGCGCATCACCGATCTGCACCAGGGCATCGTGTGGGGCACGCAGACGCCGGAGACCGTGCTCGACGAGCGGCTCATCAACCGCTTCGACTACGACGGCGACTACGGGACGGTGCTCAACCGCTTCCTCATGCAGGCCGCCATCGGCTATCCGCTCACGGTCCACGGGACGGGCGGCCAGACGCGCGCGTTCATCCACATCCGCGACACGGTGAAGTGCATCGAGCTCGCCGTCGAGAACCCGCCCGAGCGCGGCGAGCGCGTCCGCATCTACAACCAGATGACCGAGGTCCACCGCGTCATCGACCTGGCCGGCATGGTCGCGCGGACCACGGGCGTCGAGGTCGACCTCGTCGAGAACCCGCGCAAGGAGGCCAGCCACAACGAGCTGCTGGTCGCCAACGACCACCTCCTGTCGCTCGGCCTCGACCCCGTCACGCTGAAGGACGACCTGCTCTCCGAGGTGACGGAGATCGCGCAGCGCTACAAGGACCGCTGCGACGTGGACAAGATCCCCTGCACCTCGCGGTGGGTCCCCCGCGCCGACGAGGAGGAACTGGCTCTTCTCGGCGACGACGTCGGCTGAGCCCGCCGTGACCGAGCGCCAGATCGATACCTGGCTCATGGACATGGACGGCGTGCTCGTGCACGAGCAGCGCGCGATCCCGGGCGCCGCCGAGTTCCTGGCGCGCCTGAAGGAGACCGGCACGCCGTTCCTGGTGCTGACCAACAACTCGATCTACACCCAGCGCGACCTCGCCGCCCGGCTGGCCGCCAGTGGCCTCGAGGTCCCGGAGGACCGCATCTGGACCAGTGCGCTGGCCACCGCGCGCTTCCTCGACGACCAGCGCCCGGACGGCAGCGCCTTCGTGATCGGCGAGGCCGGGCTGACCACCGCGCTCCACGACGCCGGCTACACGCTCACCGAGCGCGACCCCGATTACGTCGTCCTCGGCGAGACGCGCACCTACTCCTTCGAGCGCATCACCCACGCGATCCGGCTGATCGCCGGCGGCGCGCGCTTCATCGCGACGAATCCGGACCCGACCGGCCCGTCCCCCGAGGGGCCGATGCCCGCCACCGGATCGGTCGCCGCCCTGATCACCCGGGCCACCGGCCAGGAGCCCTACTACGTCGGCAAGCCCAACCCGCTGATGATGCGCTCCGCGCTCAACCAGCTCGACGCGCACTCGGAGACGACGGCGATGGTCGGCGACCGGATGGACACCGACGTGGTGTCCGGCCTCGAGGCGGGCCTGCACACGACACTGGTCCTCACCGGCGTGACCCAGCGCGACGAGACGGAGCGCTTCCCCTACCGGGCATCCCGGATCGTCGACTCGATCGCCGACCTCGTCGAGACGATCTAGGCGCCGCTGCGGTTGACGCCGGGGCGCCCTCGGCAGCCAGGGCGCATTGAGGGAGTGGGTTCGGGCGGGAACCGCGCTCTCTGAGTACCGGTAGCCGTCAACTGCGCTCTCTCGGTACCGGTTTCCGGTACCCGCGGAGCGCAGTTCGGGCAGACCGGTACCCTCAGGGCGACAGCCGCAGTGTTAGGTCGGAATCCGCTGCTGCTTGCGCTGCACGGGCGGCGCGAGCACCTCGCGCGTGACCCGGTTGGTTCCCGCGGCCTGGACGAAGCGGTCGAGCCCGTGGGTGGCCCCGGCGTCGGAGCTGAGATCCGAGGAGCGGTACTCGGTGACCAGCTGCGCGCCGTCGGCCGCCAGCAGCGCGTAGCCCTTGTCGGCGCCGTTGTACTGCTGGATCCACGGAGCGCTGCGGCGCGCCTCGTCCTCAGGGCGGATGAGGCCGGGCGAGGTGACCGAGCCGCCGATGTACTCGACGGCGGCGGGCACGCGGTTGGGGTCCGAGCCGACGGCGGGGAAGTCCGTTCCCAGCAGCGAGCACATGAACACGTGGGCGTCGCCCGTGATGAAGACGACGTCGCGGACGCCGGACTGCTCGATCGCGCCGAGCAGCCGCGCGCGGTCCTCGGGGAAGCCGTCCCACTGGTCGAACGCCTCGCCGGTCCCGAACGGGTCGTTGGTCATCGCGACCTGCTGGCCGACCACCTTCCAGCGCGCGGTCGACCTCGCGAGCCCCTTGACGAGCCACTGGTACTGCGCCTCGTCGATGATGTGCTTGGGCTGCCCGTCGCCGAACCCGGTCCGGTACTGGCGGGTGTCGAGCATGAAGAGGTCGACGAAGCCGCCGAAGGAGAACTTCTTGTAGAGCCGGTAGCGCTCGCGCGGGTAGGCCATCCGCGGCATCCACTCGAACGCGGCGCGATAACCCGCCGTGCGCTGGGAGGCCGACGGCGGCGGGTTGTTCTGCGAGTAGTTGTTGAACACCTCGTGGTCGTCCCACATGTGGACGATCGGGTGCTGCTGGTGCAGCGTGCGCAGGCCGGGATCCTTGCGGTAGGCGAGGTACTTGCGCCGGTAGGAGTTCAGATCGACCGCGTCGATGCGGTCCGTGCGGATCGACCCGTCGCGGACGTTGCCCTTCTCATAGACGTAGTCGCCGAGGAAGACGTAGAGGTCGAGATCCTCGGCGGCGGCGTTGGCGTGCGCGCTGAAGTGGCCGAAGTTGAAGTGCTGACAGCTCGAGTACGCCATCCGGACCGGCGTCTGCGAGCGCTTCGGCGGCGCGGTGCGGGTGCGGCCGACCTCCGAGACGTCGTTGGAGGACTGCCACAGGTAGAAGTACTCCGTGTGCGGCTCGAGGCCGCCGATGCGCGTCTTGAGCGTGTGGTTGACGCCGCGGCCGGTCGGGACGAGCGCGCGGGCGACGACATCCTGGAAGCCCTCGTCGGTGGCGACCACGAGGCGGCCGCCCGAGCGCGGGTGGTCGGTGCGCAGGCGCGACCAGAAGGTGATCGCTCTGCTGCTCGGTTCTCCCGACGCCACGCCGTCGGCGAACTTGCCGGCGCCGAGCCCGGCGCGCTTGGAGGTCAGGCGACCCCAGGCGGGCGGAACGGCGGCGGTGAGCCCGGCGGCCGTGGTCGCGACGATCAGCTCGCGGCGGGTCGTCCTCTTCATCGACTTCTTCCCCGGCTCAGGCGGCCGCTCAGGGACACGAACTGGGCCCGCGCGCGCCGGCCCCGCGCGTCGACCCCGGTGGCCTCCAGGCGATACGCGCCGGCGACGAAGGTGCGGAAGCGCGGCAGCCTGACCTTGCGGGTGCCGCCGCGGCGCAGCGCGCGGTAGCGGCCCTGCGCATAGACGCGGCCACCCGGGCCCACGAGGCGCAGGATCGCGTCGCAGATCAGCGAGCCGGTGACGCGGATGCGGATCGGGACGCGGACGAACCGGTTGTAGTTCGCGGCGCGGCCCCCGAGACGCGGGCCGCTCACCCGGCCGAGGGTCACGTCGGAGGCGTCGCAGGCTCCGGGGAGCCCACCGGCCGGGCCGCCCGGCGTCGGGTCGAAGCCGCCGGCCCCGCCGTTGATGATCGTGGTCGTCTCGCCGTCGCTGACGCGCAGGCGCGCCGCCTCGTCCCCGACGAACGAGTCGCTGCCCACCCGCACCCACAGCGGACGCCTGCGCTTGGCCTTGACGTTCATCTGCAACGGGCCGGACGTGCCGCGGACCACGCAGTCGACCGCGTTGTCGCCCGTCGGCCTGCGCCCGTCGAAGACGGTGAGGCTGGCGGCGTCGTTGCCGTAGACGCTGATCAGCCGCTTGCCGTCGCTGCCCGGCACCACCTTGCGCCAGACCGTCCCGAGCGCCGGACAGGCGGGCTCGGCGGGGTCCTCGCCGGTCAGCGTCGCGCCGGCGAGGTCGAGCGTGGTCGACCCGTGCCCGGCCCGCGGGGCGCTCGTCGCGACGTCCCCGCGCGGCGGGCTGGCGAGGGTGATGTCGGTCGCTTCCAGAGCGACGACGGCGGGCTCGTCGTCGGCGGCCCCGGCGACCCCGCGCCGGCCCACCTGGACGAGTACGGGATATCCCGGGGGAACGAGCAGCGAGACGGCGGAGGACCGGTCGGCCGCGTCCGCCCCCGCGCCGGCGCCGATCCCGTCGCACACGTTGGGCTCGGCCAGCTGGCTCTGCCGCGTCGCGGGCGGCGGTGTGTAGGTCGGGCTCGGTGCCGGCGTGCCGACGAAGGGCTGGACGAAGGCAGCGAGGTCGATCGGGTCGGTCGTCCGCCCGCTCGCCTCCACGGTCATCAGCCGGCCCGACGCCGACTCGGGCACCCGGTACCAGACCGTCCGCGCGAACGAGTCGCCCCCCAGGCAGCGCGGGACGCCGGCATCGGGGGTCGCGCTCGCGAGGTCGGCGATCGCCTCCTGCTGCGTCGGGGCGCCGTTCGGGGCGCTGTAGGGCATGAAGACGCCCGCCCCGGCAGGGGAGTCATTGGGCGGCGCGGCCACTGCGGTCCCCGGCACGGCGAGGATCGCAGCGACCGCCAACAGAGCACGGCGGACCATCTGAGCGTTCACAACCCTCCGCCACGGTACGAGTTGTGGCGGACCGTATGGTTGCGACCGTGGAGATCCGGCTTGAACGCGACGCGGGTGTCGCCGTGCTGACGCTGGCGGCGCCGGAGCGGCGCAACGCGCTCACGGTGGCGATGGCACGGGAGCTGACGGCGGCGTGCGAGGAGATCGACGCGGACGCCTCCGTCGGCGCCGTCGTCGTGGCGGCCGAGGGCAAGACGTTCTGCGCTGGCGGGGACCGGGACACGCTGGCGGCGGCCGGGACCGACCCGGCGGGCACGGAGGCGTTCGCGGGGCTGACCGCGATCTACCGGGCGTTCACGCGCGTGGGCGAGCTCGAGCCGCCGACGATCGCCGCGGTCGCGGGCCACGCGGTCGGCGCCGGGCTGAACCTGGCGCTGGCGACGGACCTGCGCGTCGTGGCGCGCGACGTGGTCCTCACCTCCGGCTTCATCCCGATCGGCCTGCACCCGGGCGGCGGGCACACCGCGCTGCTGGGCCGGACCGGCGCGCGCGAGGCCGCCGCCGCGCTGGCGCTGTTCGGCGAGCGCATCGACGGCACCCGGGCGGTGGCGCTCGGGCTGGCCTGGACGGCGGTCGACACCGACGCGGTGCTGCCGACCGCGCTCGAGCTCGCCCGCGTCCCGGCCGCCGACCCGGAGCTGGCCCGGCGCACCGCGCGCTCGCAGCGGCTCGTCACCGGCCCGCCCGCGCTGCCCTGGCCGGCCGCGCTGGAGGCTGAGCGCGCGGCCCAGATGTGGTCGATGCGCCGCAAGGCCGGCGGATGAGGGCCGCCGCGGTGCTCGTCGCGGCTGCCGCGGCGCTCGCGCTGACCGCTCCCGGCGCTGAAGCACGGCGCCCCGGCTTCCATCTCAAGCGGATCGGGACCTTCGACGAGCCGGTGTACGTGGCGGCCCCGCGCGGCGACCGCCGCCGCGCGTTCGTCGTCGAGAAGCAGGGGCGCATCCGGGTGGTGCAGGACGGCCACACGCTCGCGACCCCGTTCCTCGACGTGGCCGCCGACACGCGCTCGGACGGCGAGGAGGGGCTCGTCGGCCTCGCCTTCGCGCCCGACTACCGGACCTCGCGCCGCTTCTACGTGTTCCGCACGCGGCAGGGCGGCATGGAGCAGGTCGTCGAGGAGTACCGCTCCGACTCCGCGACGACCGCCGACCCGGGCAGCCGGCGCGTGGTGCTCGTCGAGGACGACCCCGGCTTCAACCACAACGGCGGTCAGCTCGCCTTCGGTCCCGACGGGCTGCTGTACGTCGGCAACGGCGACGGGGGCGGCGACGAGGACGAGTTCGACCGCTTCGGCCTCGCCCAGGACCCGAACTCCATCTTCGGAAAGATCCTGCGCCTCGATCCGACGGCCGCCGCGCCGCCCGAGATCTTCCAGAGCGGCCTGCGCAACCCGTACCGCTTCTCGTTCGACCGCAGGACGGGGGCGCTGATCGTCGCCGACGTCGGCGGGCAGCAGCAGGAGGAGCTCAACTACTTCAAGCCGGGCGAGGGCCGCGGGGCGAACCTCGGCTGGCCCGCGTTCGAGGGCACCGCCCGCGGCCGCGGCGCCGCGCCCGGCGCCGTCGCCCCCGTGCTCACCTACACCCACGCCGACGGCGCCTGCGCGATCACCGGCGGCTACGTTTCGCGCGACCCCGAGGTCCCGGCCACCCGCGGCCGCTACCTGTTCGGCGACTTCTGCCGCGGGCGCATCCTCAAGGCGCGGCTCAAGCAGCCGCGCACGACGGCCCGCGCCACCCGCGCGCACGTCCGGTCGCTCGTGTCGTTCGGCGAGGACGGGCGCGGCCGGGTCTACGCCGTGTCATTCGGCGGACGCGTGCTTCGCGTCGTCCGGTAGCCGCCAGCCGACCGGCTCGGCCAGCTCCAGGGCGGCGTCCGGCCCCCACGACCCCCGCGCGTAGGGCTCGGGCGCGGGTGGCGCCGCCAGGATCGGGGCGACGACCTCCCATAGGCGCTCGACCTCGTCCGCGCGAGTGAACAGGAGCTGGTCGCCGGCCATCACGTCGAGCAGGAGGCGCTCGTAGGCGGCCAGGCCGTCCTCGTCCGTCGCGCGCTCGACGTCGAGGGTCAGGTCGGCGCGGATCAGCTCGAGCTCCGGCCCGGGCCGCTTGACGCGCAGGCTCACGGACAGGTGCGGGTCGTCCGTGAGCTCCAGCGCGATCTCGTCCGGCCGCCCGTCGCCGGCGCCGAAGAGGTCGTGCTCGGGCGCGCGCAGGACGACGGACACCACCTGCCGGCCCTCGGCCATCGCCTTGCCCGTGCGCAGGAGGAAGGGGACGCCCCGCCAGCGGTCGTTGTCGACGTAGGCGCGGACGGCGGCGAACGTGTCGCGGTCGGACTGCGGGTCGACGTCGTCCTCGTCGCGGTAGCCCTCGAACTGACCGAACACCACGTCATCCGGATCGAGCGGCTGGAGTGCCTGGAACGCGGCGAGCTTGGCGTCGCGCAGACCCTTCGGGTCCAGCCGCTCGGGCCGCTCCATCGCAACCAGGCCGAGCAGCTGGCACAGGTGGGTGACGACCATGTCGCGGAGCGCGCCCGTCTCCTCGTAGAACGCGCCACGCCCCTCGAGGCCCAGGTCCTCCGGGATGTCGACCAGGACGGCGGCGATGTGCTCGGCATCCCAGATCGGCTCGAACAGGCCGTTGGCGAAGCGCAGCGCGAGGATGTCCTGCGCGGCCTCCTTGCCGAGGAAGTGGTCGATGCGGAAGACCTGCTCCTCGTCGAAGTGCTCGTGGATGGCGGCGTTCAGGGCTCGCGCGGAATCGACGTCGTGGCCGAACGGCTTCTCCAGCACCAGCCGCGCGCGCTCGTCGAGGCCCTCGGCCCCGAGCATGCCGACCATGGCCTGCATCGCCGAGGGCGGGACGGACAGGTACAGCAGCACGCGGGCCTCCTCCCCCAGCTCGTCGCGGGCGGCACGCACCGCGGCCGCGAGCTCGGCGCCGTCGTCCGCCGACGAGGTCACGAACGAGGTCGCGACCGCGTCACCCAGATCGCCGGCCCAGTCGCCGTCGGGCTCGTGCCGGCCGGAGCCGATGACGCGGAGCTCGGGCAGGAGGCCGGCGGCGTGCAGGCGAGCGAGCCCTGGAAGCAGCTTGCGCTTGGCCAGATCGCCGCGGGCGCCGAACAGCACCAGGACATGCGGCGCAGGGGAGGTCGAGGTCACCTAAGCTGCCGCGATGCGTCGTGTCGTGCTCGGAGCCGCTGTGCTCATCCTGCTCGCCCTGCCCAGTCTTGCCTCCGGGCACGCCGAGCGGGCCACCTTCTTCCCCGACCACGATGCGGGCAGCGTGCCGGTCCGCGACACCTCGCGGCCGGAGCTCGTGGTCTGCAAGTCGGGGTCGAAGGCGCGCATCAAGAAGCAGTTCCGGGGCAAGAAGCGCAAGGCGCGGCTGAAGCTGCTCAAGCGCTGTCGCTTCCAGGACATCCAGGCGGCGGTCGACCACAGCAAGACCGGTGACCGGATCGCGGTCATGCCCGGCCTCTACAAGGAGCTCCCGTCGCGAGCCGTTCCCGTGCACGACCCCAAGTGCGAGGGCGACCAGTTCTGGGAGTCCTCGGGCGATCAGCACCAGTCCGACGGTCGCGTCCCGACCTACCTGCACCAGTTCACGTGCCCGAACGCGCGCAACCTGATCGCGGTGATCGGCGACTCGCTCGACGACGACCGCGTCTGCGACATGCGCTGCAACCTCACCATCGAGGGCTTCGGCAAGCGGCCCGAGGACACGCTGATCAAGGGCGACCGGCTCAAGCCCGACGTCATCCGGGCCGACCGCGCCGACGGCTTCCAGCTGCGCAACATCGCCGCCGAGCAGGGCGCGTACAACAACATCGACGTCGTCGAGACCAACGGCTTCTACCTCAATCGGCTCACCAGCCGCTGGGCGTCGCACTACGGGATCCTCACGTTCACGACCGACAACGGCGTCTACGACCACATCACCGCCTACGGGTCCGGCGACTCTGGCGTCTACCCCGGTTCCGGTCCGGAGCGCCACTGCAAGGACTACGGCATCGAGGTCCGCAACGTCGAGGCCTACGGCAACACGCTCGGCTCCTCCGGCACCGCCGGCAACGGGACCTGGACGCACGACGTCAACTTCCACGACAACGCCGCCGGCATCGCCAACGACTCCTTCGCCCCCGGCCATCCCGGCATGCCGCAGGACTGCTCGAAGTGGACGGACAACGAGATCCACTCCAACAACGTCAACCTCTTCGAGGACTCCAACGAGCGCTACTGCATCGACACGCCGTTCGAGAAGCGCCGCAAGAAGGTCGTCTGCCCCGTCTTCCAGGTCGTCGTCGGGACCGGCTTCATGTTCTACGGCGTCAACGACAACATCATCCAGAACAACTACATCTACGACCAGCACCGCAACGGCATCCGCCAGTTCGGGGTGCCGGCGCCGGCGCGGGGCGAGATGGACCCCGCGAAGTTCTACGACACGTCCAACGGCAACGCCTACACGGGCAACTTCCTGGGCGTGCGGCCCGACGGCACCCGGGACGCGAACGGAATCGACGTCTACTGGGACGAGCAGGGCCTGCGCAACTGCTGGCAGGACAACCACACCGCGCCGGGCGTCAAGCTGACCTCCGACCCGGCGACCCTGCCCGACTGCAAGAGCGGCGGCTCGATCAACCCGGCGGGCAACTCGGCGAAGCTCGCGCAGGACCTCCCGTGCGTGACCTGGAACCCCACCACCAACACCGACCCGCCCGGCTGCACGTGGTTCACCACGCCCGCCGACCCGGGCGACGGGCGGCGCACCGCTGACGCGTTCGGCGCCACCCAGCGGCTGTTCACGGCCGGCACGGTCTCGGCCCCGGGCGAGTCGGCCCGCGGTGGCCTGAACTGGGCGGGCGACCCGAAGCTCAGCCGGCCCGCCGAGCTGCCGGCGGACCGCATCCTCAGCGGGCAGGTGCGCAACGACTCCGGCGCGCCGCTGCGGCTCGACGGCGCGACGGCGACGCTGCGCGACGACGCGGGCCGATCCGTCCGCGGGGTCGTCACCTACGCTCGCGGCTTCACCCACGGCCTCTACGGGCCGGGCGTGTCGCCCAAGGAGCCGATGCCGGACTTCCTCGCCACCCGCCTGGGCATGACGACCGTCGTCGGCCCCGGCGAGACCGTCCCCGTGACGATCTCCTGGCGCGGCTCCGCGCCGAGCAGCGCGGACCTCGGCAGCGCCACCCTGGCGCTGCCGGCTACCGGGTGAGCACGGGCGCGAGCGTCTCGCCCAGGAGGCGCACCGCGTCGTGGTCGTAGGCGTCGGGCATCACCACGGTGAGGCCCTCGACGCCCGCGTCCACCTGCGCCTGCACGCGCTCGGCGACCTGCTCGGGTGACCCCGCGTTCCAGCCGGCGGGATCGAGGCGCAACGCCTTGAGCTTCGCGTCCGCCTCGCGCTCGTCGGCACCGATCACCACGCGCGCCATCGTCGTCCGGGTGATCTCGGCCGGGTCGCGGCCGACGTCCTCGCAGTGCGCGTCGAGCACGCCCATCAGATGCTTGAACTGCGGGATGTCGCCGAAGACGTTGCACGCGTCCGCGTGCCTGGCGACCAGCTTGAGGGTCTTCTTCTCGCCGCTGCCGCCGACCATGATCGGGATGTCGCCGCGCAGCGGGCGCGGGTTGTTGAGGACGTTCGCGATCGAGTGGTGCTTGCCCGCGTAGCTGGGCTCCTCCTCCGTGAACATGCGGCGGCAGATCTGCAGCGCGTCCTCGAGATGCTCGAAGCGGACGCCGAGGCGCGGGAAGTCGAAGCCGTAGGCGTCGTGCTCCTCCTCGAACCAGGCGGCCCCGAGGCCGAGGATCGCGCGGCCGCCGGAGATGACGTCGAGCGTCGTCGTGATCTTGGCGAGGTGCGCGGGGTTGCGGTAGGTGACGCCGCCGACGAGCAGCCCGAGTGAGATGCGCTCGGTGCGGGCGGCGAGCGCGGCGAGGATCGTGTTGCCCTCGAGCATGTTGAGCTCGCGCGGCCCGACGGGCGGGATCTGGTGAAGGTGATCCATCACCGTCAGGGAGCTGAAACCGGACGCCTCGACCGCTTCCGCGATCCCCACCACCCGTTCGAACACCTGATCCGGCGCGGTGTCCGGATAGTTGAAATTCGGAAGGTGAAGCCCCAGAGTGATCGGTGCGCGCATGGAGGCCACGCTAACTGCAGAGGAGCCCGGAGACTTCAATGTCGCCGCCTGGGCGGGCGGCAATTTCGTCAGCCACTACTCGGCGCGCACCATATCCCCCGCCGAAGCGGTGGTCTTGGCCAGCTACCGGGGCTCGCTCAACGGGCCCGTGCTCGAGCTCGGGCCCGGGGCGGGGCGGCTGACGCGCGTGCTGGTCAGCCTGAGGGCCGACGTCACGGCGCTCGACGTCTCGCGCCGGATGGTCGAGGCGACCAGGCACAACGTGCCAGAGGCGCACGCCGAGGTGGGTGACTTACGCGACCTCAGCCGCTTCCCCGACGCCTCCTTCCGCGCCGTGATCGCCTCCAACAACGTCCTCGACGTGCTCGGGGACACGGGACGCCGCGCGGCCCTGGCGGACATCGCGCGGCTGCTGACCGAGGGCGGCGTGCTGATGTTCTCGTCGCACAACTTCGCGAACATCCCCCACCTCGACACGTCGGTGAGCGCGTACATGCGCGGCGCCTTCCGCTCGCCCCGCGGCTTCGCCCGCGCCGCCTACCACCTGCTGCTGCTCCCACGCCGCCTGCGCAACCGCCGCGTGGCACGATCCTTCGAGCGCCGCGACGTCGAGTACGCGCTGGTCAACGAGCCGGTGCACGACCACAGGCTCGTCCACTACTTCATCGGGCGCGACGCGCAGGAGCGCCAGCTCGCAGCCGTGGCGCTCGAGCTGGTCGACTGCTACGACATCGACGGGCGCGCGGTCGGCCCCGGCGAGACCGCCGAGCGCTCGACCGAGCTGCACTACGCGGCGCGGCTGCGCACGTCGGCCGCGAACTGATCGACGTCCTCGGGCGTCGTGTCCCAGGAGCACATCCAGCGCACCTCGCCCGTGTGCTCGTCCCAGACGTAGAAGCGCCAATCCTCCTGCAGCGACGCGGTCACCGCCGGGTCGAGGAGGGCGAAGACGGCGTTGGCCTGCGGCGTCTGGGTGACGGTGACGCCCGGCGCACCCTGCAGCGCCGCGGCCAGCCGGCGCGCCATCGCGTTGGCGTGCGCGGCGGCGCGCTCGGCGAGCCCGTCCTCGAGCAGCGCGATCGCCTGCGCGGCGAGGAAGCGCTGCTTCGAGGACAGTTGCGTGAGCTGCTTGCGCACCCACTTGGCGTGGGCGACGGGCCGGGCGAAGACGGCGGCCTCCGCGCCCAGGGCGCCGATCTTGGTCAGCCCGAGCGAGACGGCGTCGGCCCCGTCGAGCGTGTCCAGGCCGCCGTTGAAGATCCGCGCGCCGTCGACGTGCAGCAGCAGGTCGTGCGCGTGCGCGAAGTCCGCGAGCGCGCGGACCTCGGCCCGCGAGTAGACCGTCCCGAGCTCGGTGGACTGGGAGATCGACACCACGCGCGGCTGCACCACGTGCTCGTCGCCGCGGCGGTAGAAGCGCGCCGCGCACAGCTCCGGCGTCAGCTTGCCGTCGGGGGTGGGGATCTCGATCAGGTTCACGCGTCCCGTCATCGCGGGAGCGCCGGCCTCGTCGAGGGTGAGATGCGCCGAGTCGGCGCAGAACGCGCCCTCCCACGGGCGGCACAGGGCCGACAGGCACGTCACGTTCGCGCCCGTCCCGTTGAAGACCAGGTAGGCGTCGGCGTCCGGGAGCTGCAGCGTGTCCCGGATCAGCTGGTGAGCGCGCTCCGTCCACGGGTCGGCCCCGTAGGCGGTCGCGTGGTCGGCGTTGGCGGCGGCGATCGCGGCCAGCACCTCGGGATGGGCGCCGGCGTAGTTGTCGGAGGCGAAGCCGCGGGGGTGCACGCTGCGATCGTACGGGCGCGGCACGTGCAGCCGTCGCCAAGCTCACTCCGTCATCGCACCCCGGCGGCGCCGAGGACGTCGTCGCGCTCGTCGCGTAGGAGGTCGGCGACCGGCGGCGAAGGGAGCTCCATGCAGACCGATCTCGCACCCGTCACCGTCCCCGACGGCTGGATGTCCGTCCTGTCCGCGCTCGACCGCCACCACGTCGAGTTCGTCGTCGCCGCGATGGCCGCCGAGACGATCGTCGCCGGCGAGCCGGCCGGAGCCCTGTCCATCGCCCCCGCGCCGTACCGGCGCAACCTCGAGCGGATGGTCACGGCGCTCACCGAGCTGGGCGCCGCCTTCAACGGCGCCGACGGCAAGCCGCACCCGTTCGACGTCACCCGCATGGCCAACCACCCCGCCGTGCACTGGAACCTGCTCGTGGGCGGCACGGAGCTCTACGTCCTCGGCTCCGCCGTGGGCGACGGCGAGTTCTCCATCCGCCTGTGGCGCACCCGCCGCACCGACCTGATCGCGGGCGACCGGCGCGTGCGCGCCGACGTCGAGCTGGTCACGCCCCGCGTGACCGCCCACGCGTAGCCGGCCGAGCGGCGGTCCGCGCCCGGCGCCGGACCGAAGGTCAGCTGACAACGACGGGAATTGGGTTCGTCGGGTCCCGCGCCGATGTCAAGGCAGGGCTCTCTTGAACTCAGCGCACCACAGACAACTGGTCGGGCTCGTCGCGATCGGCATCACGGCCGTGGTCGCGTACTACGCGCTCACGCCCGTCCATACGTACATCTTCGACGCCTTCGGGGTGGCCTGCGGGGCCGCGTTCGCGCTCCGCGCCCGGCACTCGGCGGGCGGGGCGCGCGTGGTCTGGGCCCTGGGCGCGCTCGGGGTCTGGCTGTGGTCGGCCGGCGACGTCCTGTCGGGCTTCCTCGCCTACGGCGACTCAGGGCTCGGCACCTACTTCACCGCCGCCGATGTGGTGCGTCTCCTCGCTTACCCGGTGCTGGCCTTCGCGCTGCTGCTGGCCGGGCGGCTGCGGCAGCCGGAGCGCGATCGCGGCCTGCTCCTCGAAGGGGTGATGCTGCTGGCCGCCGCCACGCTGCTGCTCTTCGAGTTCTGGGTGCATCCCGCGCTGGGCCGGTCGAGCGCAAGCCCGCTCGAGGTTGCGGCGACGCTCGCCTACCCGCTGATGGACCTCATGCTCGTGGCCGCCAGTCTGCGACTGGCGCTGAGCACCGCGACGTGGACGCCCGCCGGGAGCCTGCTCGCGCTCGGCCTCGTCGTGACGGTGGTCGTCGACGCCGTCCACCACGTCCAGGTCCTCAACGGCACGTACGCGTCGCCCAGCCCGATCGACGTCGGCTGGATGGTCGCGTATCTGATGTGGGGCGCCGCCGCACTGCATCCGTCCGCCGAGAAGCTGACGGTGCCACCCGACGGGGAGGGCGAGCCGATCCTGCGACGGCGCGCGGTGCTCCTGGGGCTCCTCGTCGGCTCACCACTGCTCGTGATCCTGGTGTCCTACGCGCGCGGCGCGTCCCTCGAGCTGATCCCCGTGCTGGGGTCGATGGCGTTGACGGCGGCGGCGCTCGGCCTCCGGTTCCGCGAGATCGCCCGCACGGGATCCGCGCACTGGCGCGCGCACGCGTTCCTGTACGGGTCGGGCGTCGTCGTGATCTTCCTCGCGCTGGCCGTCGCCACGGCCCGGACGGCGGATGAGCGCCGCGCCGACGGCGCGTTCGACCTCACCGAGGCGCGGGTGGCGATGGAGCGCCTCGGGACCATCGAGACCGACGCGCGGGCCGGGGAGCGCTCGATCGCGGGCGCCCGGACCGCCTTCGACGCCGAGTACCGCCAGATCCTGCGGCGCGTGCCGGCCCGCTCGGCGCTCTTCTCCCGCTCGGCGGCCGAGCGCCTGCGCACGGACCTGAGCCGGTACGCGCGGCTGGTCCGGGAGGAACTCGTCCTGTTCGAGACCGGGAGGCGCGCAGCGGGGGTGCGGCTCGACGACGCGCAGGTGGATCCGCTGTTCGCGGCGATCGCCTCCGACTTCCAGCGCGCCATCACCCGCTACCAGGCCAGCGCGCGGACCCGGACCCGGGCCGAGCGCATCGGCACCGTGCTCGCCTTCCTCTTCGGGGCGCTGATCGTCACGCTGCTGATCCGGCGCTTCGGCGCCGCCCGCCGTGCCGCGGCCCGCGCCGACGAGCGCACGCAGGCCGTGCTCGAGAGCGAGCAGCAGTTCCAGGCCCTGATCTCGGGCGCGGAGGACATCCTCGCGGTGGTCGACCGCAACGGCCACCTCGTGCGCCATTCGGAGACGGTGGAGCGGGTGCTCGGCCGCCCGCCGGGATCGCTGCGTGGAGCGCGGCTCGACGACTTCCTCGATCCCGCCGACGCCGAGCGGACGGCCGCGCTGATGGCCCGGCTCGCGTCCCGGGCGGCGGACTCGATCGACTGGTGCCTGCGCGGCGCGGACGGCAGCGAGATCACGGTCGAGGCGCGCATCGTCAACCACCTCGACGACGAGCGGCTCGAGGGCTTCATCGTCAACGCCCGCGACGTCACCGAGCGCCGTGACCTCGAGCGCGAACTGGGCCACCGCGCGTTCCACGACCACCTCACCGGGCTCGGCAACCGTGCCCTGTTCGAGGAGCGCATCCGTCACGCGCTGGAGCGCGCATCGCGATCGCTGGTGATCCACGCCGTGATCATCATCGACCTCGACGACTTCAAGGCCGTCAACGACTCGCTCGGGCACGTCGCCGGCGACGCGCTGCTCACGGAGGCGGCGCGGCGTCTGCAGCTCGGCGTGCGCCCCGGCGACACGCTGGCCCGGCTCGGCGGCGACGAGTTCGCGGTCCTGCTCGAGGACGTCGCCGACGTCGACGCTGCGATCATCCTGGCGCGACGGCTGCTCGACCGCCTGCGCCAGCCGTACGAGCTGGCCGGCCACACCGTCGTGGTGAGCGGCTCGGCGGGCGTCTCGGTGAGCGACGGCAGCAGCTACCTCGAAGGGGACGAGGAGGTCCTGCAGGAGCTGCGCAACGCCGACCTCGCCATGTACGAGGCCAAGCGCGTGGGTGGCGTCGTCGAGGTGTTCGCGCCCGAGCTGCACGAGGCGGTCGCCACCCGGATCGAGCTGCGCTCCGATATCGGCCGCGGCCTCGAGCGGGGCGAGTTCTTCGTCGTCTACCAGCCCATCGTGGAGTTCGCCTCGCGCTGCGCGGTCGGCTTCGAGGCGCTGCTGCGCTGGAACCACCCGGGGCGCGGGCTCGTCAGCCCCGCCGACTTCATCCCGGTCGCCGAGCAGTCCGGCCTGATCCTCGAGCTCGGCAGCTTCGTGCTGCGCGAGGCCGTCCGCCAGATGCAGGCCTGGAACGCGCAGGGCGTCGGCAAGGGCCTCTACGTCTCGGTGAACATGGCAGGGATGCAGATCCAGCGCGACGAGATCGTCGACGAGGTCGGCGCCGTCCTGCGCGAGTCCCTGATCGACCCAGGCCAGCTGCTGCTCGAGCTGACCGAGTCGGGCCTGATCCACGATTCCGAGGGCAACGAGCGCCGCATCAGCGCGCTCCGCGACCTCGGCGTCCGGCTCGCCATCGACGACTTCGGCGTCGGCTACTCGTCACTGAGCTACCTCCAGCGCTTCCAGTTCGATGTGCTCAAGATCGACAAGAGCTTCATCGACCCGATCGCCCTCGGCGGGATCAACCCGCTCGTCAAGGCCATGATCACCATGGGCCACGACCTGCAGCTGACCGTGATCGCCGAGGGCATCGAGACGCCCGGCCAGGTCTACGCGCTCCAGCAGCGCGGCTGCCGGCTCGGCCAGGGCTACCTGTTCTCGCGCCCGGTCGCGCCCGACGAGCTCCCCGCCTCGCTCTTCGGCGCCGAGCCCGCGACCCACCCTTGAGCCGCTCGCGGCCCATGACGGTGTGAGCGGCGTATGCGCCGGACTACGGGCGCCTGGGCAGCGATGTGAGGTAGGCGTCGATGGCCGCGAAGTCCTTGTCCGTCACCACCGACGGCGGAAACAGGCCGCCCGCATGGACCCGGCGGAAGTCCTCGGTGTCCCGGCCCCCCGCGAGCCGCGGGCCGCGGGCTCCCTGCGCCTGGTCGCCGTGGCAGCTCGCGCAGCCCAGCCCGGACCGGCTGAAGGCGGTGCGGCCCGCGGCGACCGCCGGGGCGCCCTGAGCGAGCGCGACGTGGAGCCGGGAGGCGCCGATCGCAGTCTGGCGGGCCTGCCCGAGCGCCTGCACGCCGACGCCGTCCTCATAGGTCATGCGGCCGCCGAAGTAGCCCTGGGCGAGGACCGCGAGCGCGGCCAGCAGCGCCAGGCCGGCGGCGACCGGCGGCGCGATCCGCCGGCCGCGGAACGCGGCCAGCGCCACGACGACCACGGCGATCGCGATGCCCAGCCAGAAGTGGATGCTGCCGCCGGTGAGCGCCGATCCGCGCAGTTGCGTCTGGCTCTCCCCGCGCACCAGCAGGCCCGTGACGCCGCTGCTGGCCACCCCGACCCCGGCGGCCGCCAGCACCCACGGCTCCCAGGCCGCGGTCGCCGACCCGCCGTGGCCGGTCCTCCGCAGGATCAGGAGGAGCGCGTACAGAGGGACGGCGACGACGGCCAGGTGCGTGCTGGCGCCGTGGAGTTCCGACAGGTGCGGCACCGAGGAGCCCGGGCTACGCCGTGGCCGCGGCGAGCTCCGGCGGCGTCTGATCGCGCTTGGTGATCGTCAGGTAGGCCACGAGCGCGACGATGCACGCGACGAAGATGTAGCTCGTCCCGGTCGCGCCGAGCCCGAGCCCACCGTACTTGTGGCTGTTCTGCGACAGCTCGTCCCCGATCGATGCGCCGAGCGGACGGGTCAGGATGTAGGCCAGCCAGAACGCCAGCACGGCGTTCATGTCGAGCACGTAGTAGGCGAACGCGACGATCCCGATGGCACCGCCGAAGACCAGGATGGAGATGGCGTACCCGAGGTTCGCCTTCTCCGCGACGAGGTCACCGGCCGCCGTGCCGAGCGCGAAGGTGAAGAGGATCGCCAGCCAGTAGAAGGCCTCCCGCTTCGTGGTCACGATGCTGTGGATCGACAGCGTTCGCTCCCGGGCGTACCAGACGGCGAACACGATCGCCAGCAGCGCGGCGAACACCGGCGCGGTGATGGTCAGTGCAACCCCGGCCTTGTCGGTGAGGTTGTCCGTGATGAGCGTGCCGAAGACGCTGACCACCACGACGACCGCCCAGTAGGCGACGGGGACGTAGCGGCGCAGGCGGAACTGCACGAGCAGCAGGATCGCAAGCAGGGCGCCGGCGGCGTAGGAGGTGTTGGTGAGCCCGAAGCCGAGCGTGTCGTTGACGTAGTCGGCCGCGGTCTCACCGACGGTCGTGCACATGATCTTGATCAGCCAGAAGAAGAGGGTGACCTCTGGCACCTTGTTCAGGAGCTCCCGCCCGAGCGACCTCGGCGGCGTGGTTGCGGCATGCGTGGTCATGCCTCAACAGTGCCCCCGCGAACCTTGCGCTCGCCTGACTGCGGCTCAGCGCACGGCCGGCAGCTCCAGGACGAAGCACCCGCCGGGCCCGGGGCCGAGGCGGACGTCGCCGCCGCAGGAGCGCGCGAGGCGGCGCGCGAGCGGCAGGCCCAGGCCGACCCCCTCCCCTTCGGTGTCGTCGCTGCGCACGCCGGGCTCGAAGACCCGCTCGCCGAGCGCCGGATCGATCCCCGGGCCGTCGTCGCGGACGGCGATCCAGACCCGGTCGTCGGACGCACCGAGCTCGACGCGCACGGTGCTGCGCGCATGTCTGCGGGCGTTGTCGATCAGCGGCGCCAGCGCGCGCCGGATGACGTCGGGTTCTCCTTCGGCCGCGGGCAGGCCCGGCGGCACGACGACCTCGACGTCCTCGACTTCGCGCGCGATGGGCTCGAGGTCGACGGCGTAGGCGGCCGGGTCGAGCTCGCGACGACCGACCCGCAGCAGCGTGTCGACCGTCTGCGACAGCCGCTCGGCCTCCGTCAGGACGTGGGTCAGGCTCTCGCGCCGCCCGGCGTCGTCCTCCGCGCGCAGCCCGAGCTCGGCCTGCGCCCGTAGCGTCGCCAGCGGGTTCCGGAGCTCGTGCGCGACGTCGTCGGCAAAGCGCTGCTCGTGGCGGCGCGAGGCGGCGATCCGGGTGAGCAAGCCGTCCAGCGTCGCGGCCAGGCCGGTGAGCTCGTCGCGCGGCGGCCCGAGGTCGAAGCGGCGCTCGAGGTCGTGGGCGCCCCAGTCGTCGGCCGTCTCCGTCATGCGCTTCACCGGTTGCAGCGCCCCCGAGATCGCGCCTCGCAGCGCCAGCGCCCCGGCGACCAGGATGAGCAGGCTGAGGATGACCGAGCCGGCCAGCACCTCCTGGCGCAGGCGCTCCACCGGTTCCTCGGACACCCCGACGACCACCGCGCCCACGACCCGCCCGCCCGGACCCGCGCGGACCGGTTGGGACCGCAGCCGGAAGTCATCCCCGGCCCCCACTTCACGGGTCCTCGCCGCTCGCCCGAGCGCGACGGCGCGCCGGTCGAGCGAGGAGTCGACCCCCCGCGGACGCTCGACGACGCGGCCGCCGTCGAGCACCCAGGCGTCGCGGTCCAGGGCGCCGTCGTCGGCGCTCGCCCGGACTCGCAGGTGCCCGGCGCGGACGACCACCGTCGCCGCGAGGGCGTCCGCCCGGGTCCTCAGCAGGCTCGACGTCTCCGCTCGCACCCGAGCGGCGAGCAGGACGTTGCCGATCACCCCGAGCGCGCCGACGCCCACCGCCAGGGTCACCATCGCCGCCAGCAGCAGGTGCCGGCGGAACGTCACGGCAGCCGGTACCCGACGCCGCGGACCGTCTCGATCGTCCCGGCACCGAGCTTGCGGCGGATGCGCGCGAGGTACGCGTCGAGCGTGTTGTCATGGACGATGGCGCCGTCGGGCCACGCGGCCGCGATCAGCTCCCGGCGCCGCAGGACGTCGCCCGGCCGGCCGGCGAGCGCGGCCAGGAGCCGGAACTCGGTCGGCGTCAACGCGACCCGGCGACCGTCGACGACCACGGCGTGCGCGGCGGGGTCCAGGACGATGCCCTCGCCGACGGCCACGCTCGCGCCCGCCGCCCCGCTGCGCCGCAGCAGGCTGCGGATGCGCACCAGCAGCTCGGCGGTGTCGAAGGGCTTGGTGAGGTAGTCGTCGCCACCGGCATGAAACCCGCTGAGGCGGTCCGGCAGCGCGTCCCGCGCGGTCAGGAACAGCACCGGCGAGCCCACCCCGCGGGCGCGCAACGCTTGGCAGACGTCGCGCCCATCGGCATCGGGAAGCCCGATGTCGAGGACGAGCACGTCCGGCGGGAACGCGGAGAAGCGACGGACAGCGTCGCTGCCCGTCGCCGTCACCGCGACGTCGAAGCCGTCGGCTTCCAGCGCACGACGAAGGGCTCCGCGAAGCTCGTCGTCGTCCTCGCAGAGCCCGGCCGTGGCCGTCAGGACCAAGCGGACCGCCGCTCAGTCGTCGTTGGTCTCGCCGTCACCGTCGCCCTGGTCGCCGTGCTGGTCGTCGTCGGCCTTGGCGGCCGTGACGGTGAAGGCCTTGTCGACCTGGACCTCCGTGACCTTGCCGGCCTTGTCGACCTTGACCTCGTAGACGGCCGCGCCGCCCTCGTCGCTCTTCTCGACGGCGACGACCTTGCCGCCGCCCAGCTTGTCCGTGGCCGCCTTGGCGGCGTGATCGCCGGCGGACGTCCCGGCCAGCGACGCGTCCGCGCCGTCGTCGTTGGTCTCGTTCTCAGCCGCGTTGCCGGCGGCCTTGCCGTTGTTCGTCGCGTTGGCGATGGTGGCACCGCCGACGGCCAGCGCGGCGAGTGCCGCGAGGGCCATGAGGAACTTCTTGATGGTGGTCATGGAGGCCATGGTGGGGAGCACAGATGAGACGACTATGACAGCGTCCGCTGCTGGCGCGTCGGCGCTCACAGATTCATCTCATGCGGATCGCGGACACTGTGTCCCGTGCGCGTGCTCGTGGCCGAAGACGATCGGAAGCTGGGCAGGCTCGTGGCCCGCGGTCTGCGCGAGACGGGCCTGGTGGTCGATGTCGTGCACCGCGGCGACGACGCGCTGGAGGCAGGCCGCACCGGCGGCTACGACGCCGTCGTGCTCGACGTGATGATGCCCGGGCTGGACGGCTTCGAGGTCTGCCTCGGGCTGCGCGCCGCCGGCGTCGCGTCGCCGGTGCTGCTGTTGACGGCGCGCACGGAGGTCGAGGACCGCATCCGCGGCCTCGACGGCGGCGCCGACGACTACATGGCCAAGCCGTTCTCCATGGACGAGCTCGCCGCCCGACTGCGTGCGCTGACCCGCCGCGGCAGCCTCGACGGCGGTCTGGAGCTGCAGGCAGGCGACCTGCGGCTGGATCCGGTCGCGCGCCGGGCGTTCCGTGGCCAGGAGGAGCTGTTCCTGAGCCTGCTCGAGATGACGCTCCTGGAGACGTTCCTGCGCCACCCCGGCCAGGTGCTCGACCGCGACCAGCTGCTGCACCAGGCCTGGCCGGACCCGGCCGCGGTCGGCTCCAACGTCGTCGACGTCTACGTGCGCTACCTGCGCGAGAAGGTCGACCGGCCGTTCGGCCTCGCGTCGATCGAGACCGTCCGCGGGCTGGGCTACCGCATGCGCGCCGACGGCGGCCGCGCCGGATGACCCGCCTCCCGCTGCGGTGGCGACTGGCCGGCGCCTTCGCGCTCGCGACCGCCCTCACCCTCGGCGTGCTGGGGCTCTTCCTGCACAACCGCCTGCGATCGGAGCTCGACGCAACGCTGCAGACCGGGCTCGAGCAGCGCGCCGGCGACCTCACCACGGTGGCGCGCCGCGGGTCGGGGGCGCTCGGGAGCACCGGCCTGGTCGAGCCCGGCGACGACCTCGCTCAGGTGATTGACCCCGAGACGAACGCCGTCGTCACCGCCGCCCCCGGCTTCACCTCGGCCTCGTTGCTCACGCGCGACGAGGCGCAGGCCGCACGGCGGCGGACCGTGCGCATCCGCGCGCGACGCGTCGGCGAGGAGCGCGAGCCGGCGACGCTCCTCGCCGCCCCCGCGGGCGCGCGCGTGGTCGTCGTCGGAGCGTCTCTCGAGGACCGCGACGATGCCCTGAGCAAGCTCGACAGCCTGCTGCTGCTCGGGCTGCCCGCCGCCCTCCTGCTGGCCGCCGCGGCCGGCTTCGTCGTCGCCGGCCGGGCGCTGGCGCCGATCGACGCGATCCGCGCTCGCGCCGAGCGGATCGAGGCGGACGATCTCGCCCTGCGCGTCCCCGAGCCCACGGCCGACGATGAGCTGCGCCGCCTCGCCCGCACGCTCAACGCCCTGCTCGGCCGCCTGGAGGCGGCCTTCCGGCGCGAGCGCGCCTTCGTCGCCGACGCCGGCCACGAGCTGCGGACGCCGCTCAGCGCCCTGAAATCCGAGCTCGAACTGGCGCGCCGCCCGGGCCGCAGCGAGACCGAGCTGCTGGCGGCGGTCGGCTCGGCCGCCGAGGAGACCGACCGGCTCATCCGCCTCTCCGAGGACCTGCTGACCGTGGCGCGCGTCGAGTCGGGCGAATTCCCGGTGCGGCCGGTCCCCGTCGACGTCGGGGCCCTCCTGGCGCGCGTCGCCGGCCGCCAGCCCGCGGAGGTGCGCCTGGAGTGCCCGGCCGGGCTCACGCTCGTCGCCGACGAACTCCGCCTCGAGCAGGCGCTCGGCAACCTGCTCGACAACGCCCGCCGGCACGGGCGCGCGCCGATCGTCGTGTCGGCCGGGTCGCAGCCGGACGGCGCCCTGCGCGTGACGGTCGCCGATCGCGGGCCCGGGATCCCGCCCGGCTTCGAGGCGCAGGCCTTCGAGCGCTTCGCCCGCGGCGATGCCGCACGCGAGCGCCAGGGCGCGGGCCTCGGGCTCGCGATCGTGCGCGCGGTCGCACGGTCGCACGGCGGGACCGTCGGGCTGCGCGCCCGCGACGGCGGGGGACTCGAGGCCTGGATCGAGTTCCCACCCGGGCCCGGCGGGTCCGGCCCGGCGTTCAGGCAGCAGTCAGCGAACCCGATCTAGGTTCGCGCGATGGATTGGCCTGCGGTCCGCGCACTCAACGCCGTTCTCGCGCGGCACGACGGACTCGAGGACGGCCTCACCCTGTTCGAGCACGTCGTGCCGATCGTCTACGCGCTCATCCTCGTCGCGATCTTCTGCATCCCGGTCGGCCGCGACCGGTTGGCGCTGCAGCGCGGCGTCGTCGCAGGCGTGCTGTCCGCCGGCGTGGCCCTTGCAGCCATCGCCGTGATCGGCCGCGTCGTCGCCCGGCCGCGGCCCTTCGTCGCCCACCCGCACCAGGTGCACAACTTCCTCCACCACGTCGCCGACGCCGGTTTCCCCAGCGATCACGCGACGGTCGTGGCGGCGGTGTCGGTCGCGCTGCTCTTGCGCAGCCGCGGGCTCGGGGCGCTGATGGTGGTCCTCGGGCTGCTCGTGATGGTCGGGCGCGTCGCGCTCGGCGTGCACTACCCGACCGACGTCGCCGCCGGGGCGCTCCTCGGCGCGGCGGCGGCCGGCCTCACGACGCTCGGTCCGGCAGCGCGGCTGGTCGACCGCTTCACCGTCGCCGCGGCGACCCGCCTCGACCGTCGCTTCGAGCCGGCGTACCCCGCTGACGGCCGCGGCGGAGCAGTCGGTACCTTCGTGCCATGTCGCTCCCTGGTGCCGTGCAGTCCGGCCTGCCCATCACGACGGCCAACGAGCTCGCCGGCGCGCAGATCGGCGAGAACCTGGGGCTCTGCTTCGGCCTCATCGTGCGCTCCATGGGGCTGGCCAAGGGCTTCACGGCGAGCTTCTCCGCCCTGCGCAAGGGCGAGGTCAGCCAGTACACGGAGGTCCTGGAGGATTCGCGCCGCCACGCGGTCGACCGCATGATCGCCAACGCGAACGTGCTGGGCGCCGACGCCATCATCGCCGTGCGCTTCGACTCGTCCGAGATCGGCCAGGCGCTGACCGAGATCCTGGCCTACGGCACCGCGGTCAAGCTCGTCCGGTGACCGGACCGGACGCGGCCGCGGCTCAGCTGGGGCGCCACTACGTCGCGGGCCATCTCGAGGCCGGCGAGCTCGACGCGCGGCTGGGCCGGCTGTTCGCCGAGCCCGACACGGCCGGTGCGCTCCTGGCCGACCTGCCCGCGCTCGAACCCGCCGCGCCGGCGGCGGTGCGCAGCCGCAAGGGCTGGTGGCGCCTCCGCCACGGCGAGTCCGGCGGGCCGCAGCCGGACTGGCTGCCGACGTCCGAGCGCTTCCTGGATCCCTCGACGGACCGGCTCATGCGCGTGTGGCTGGACCCGGCGACCCGAGCCCGCCACTACGTGCCCGAGCCCGCGCGGTGAGCGCCCTCCACCGGACTCGTCCCGAGGTCCCTCCCTTGCCGAGTCCCCGGTCTGTCCGGGTCCACTGAGGCCTGCTGGAGCCGGATGCGAGCTGCCCAACCTCGGCGGCTACGCGCCGCGGCGTTGCTCGTGCTCAGCTTCCCGCGAGGGCGCCGGCGTAGACCTGCCACGCCAAGACGCTCTTGGCGACCAGACTGAGGATCAGGTAGGCACGCTCGGCGAACACCGGATCCCTCCAGCGCCCCACGCGCCGGTACTGAAGCCACATGTTCACCGCGAAGCTCGAGAAGAGCACGAGTAGGGAGACGAAGATGCCGTAGACAAAGCCCGGCGCGCCCGGGCCCTGGGCCTCCGAGACGGCGAGCTGCACGCCGATCGCGAGCCAGGGCACCGCACCGATGATGGTCCCGTAGGTGAAGGGCCGCCAGTCGACCTCATCGCGATCGAGGTT
>CAVUFN010000013.1:0-22152 GCA_963740765.1 uncultured Solirubrobacteraceae bacterium
GGCCTCATCAACCGCGAGAACGAACGCAAGCCGGCCTACGCGGCCTTCCGCGACAACTAGCGGCGCGTCTGACGCAGGACGACGCCCGCGCCGGCGGCGATCAACACGAGGAGCGCACCGCCGCCCAGCGGCAGAACATCGGTGCCGGTATCGGCGGCCAGGGGGCGCAGCGGAACCTCCTTCTCCGCCAGCGGCGGAGATGAGGCGGTACGCGGCTGCGACCGCGACTGGTGCGTGGACCTCGGTCCCCGCCCCCGCGTCCTGCCGCGCTCCGCGTTCGTCTCGGCGGTATCCAGGGGCGCGGCGGCCCGGTCGTCGCCCACCCCTTCGCCGAACAGCGGCGCCGAACGCTCGTACTGGGGCTGCGCGGTTTTCTTCGGCTCGTCCGACCCGATTCCCCGCGCGCTCTCGAGGGGGATGGCGTACTCCTTCCCGGTCGGCGAGGATGGGTCGACGACGACCCCGCTCTGGCCGAACGCGGGCGACACCGGTGCCACGAGGAGCACCGACAGCATCAGAGCACGACGC
The DNA here is from genome assembly GCA_963740765.1 of uncultured Solirubrobacteraceae bacterium. Classification (GTDB taxonomy): domain Bacteria; phylum Actinomycetota; class Thermoleophilia; order Solirubrobacterales; family Solirubrobacteraceae; genus DATLGB01. The sequence continues at coordinate 529 of CAVUFN010000013.1, forward strand.
ATCATCCCTCGTCCGGGAGGGTACTCATCGCAGCCCGTCGCGGGCGGCGAGTGGGTCGCGAACGTACCGCTGCAGATCGGGGTCGAGCGGGTTGAGCTTGAGAGCGCGCTGGTACGCATCGCGCGCGCCACCGATGTCGTTCCGACGCAGCGCAAGGTCGCCGAGCAGCGCCCACGTCACGAAGTCGCGCGGCTCGCGTCGGGCGGCCTCGCGCAGCACGGCGTCCGCATCGGCGGCGCGGCCGAAGCGGGCGAGGGCGGCCGCCTTGACGTAGTACGTGCGCATGTCGTCGCGGTTCAGCCGCAACGAGCGATCGGCGTCAGCGAGGGCGCGCCCCGGATCGCTGCTGACGTGCGCCTCGGCGGCGTCGCGGTAGTGCTCGGACATCCACTGGCGGCTGAGGCTTGCCCCAGCCGCGAGAACGGCGATCGCCACGGCAGCGGCAGGGAGGAAGCGGCGGACGGTCGAGCGCCGCGCGACGGCCTGAGCCGATCGGGGCTCCCACTCGCGCGTGAGCACGGCGACCGCGAGCAGCGCCATCCCGGTGATGCCAGGCAGCAGATGCAGCCAGTCCACGGACGTGTGCGCCAGCCAGGCGGTGAAGGCTCCGACGCCCGCCACCGCCAGCAGCCGCGCGGTCGGATCCTCGCGCGCCGCCCGTGCGAGGCGGCGCGCGCCCCAGCCGACGCCGGCGACGAAGGCCAGGAGCGCCGTGAGCCCGAGCAGACCCAGTTCGGCCAGCGTCTGCAGCTCGATGCTGTGGGGCTGCCGGACATCCTCCGGCGTCTTGCGCTGCAGGAGGTACGGCTCGACGTAGTTGCCGGCACCGACACCGCCGACAGGACGATCCTTAAGACACCTTCCAGGCGATCTGCCAGTAGTCATACCGCGAGCCGGATCCCGACGCCAGGCGCGACGTTGGCGTGTCCGAGCCCTGCGGCTCGATTCCGACTGTGACGAACGCGTGGTACTGGGTCCGCAGGTCGCGGCTGAGGTCGCCACGCTTGGCCAGCGCGACGCCGCCGGCGGCCAGGACCAGCGCGAAGAGGAGCGCCGTCGAGACCCGGCGGAGGCGCTCGGCCGGCTGGCGGCGCACGGCGGCCGCCACCAGGCCCCAGGCGATCCCGGCCCCCAGCGCCGCAGCGATAACACTCAGCGCTGCCGCGTGCACCGTGCTCGCGCTGACCGGAACGTTGCGACTCGAGCTGTAGACGTCGAGCAGCGCCGGAGCCGCCGCGGCGACCGCGACGAACGCGGTGATCAGCGCCCAGGTGCGCCGGGCGCGGCCCGGGAGGAGCGCGAGCACCACGACCACGGTGACGAGCAGAGCCAGGGCCGCGCCGCGGGACTGCGACAGCAGGAGCAGCGAGGCGAGCAACGCGACTCCCACCATGCCGCCGGCGGCGCGCACTGGCTGCCGTTGCTCTGCGAGCGCCAGGCACGGCCAGATGCCGATCAGGAAGAAGGCTGCCTGCCCGTTGATGTATCCCAGCGGCTGGTCGAGCCGGCCGTCGACGAACATGGACGCGGGATCTCCGCCCAGGAGCTGAATGACGGTGACGAGGCCGACGGTCACCGGCAGCACTCCGAGCGCCGCCACCCCCGTCAGCGCGTCCCGGCGGGAGCGCATCAGGACGATGGCGAGCGCCAGCACCGCGGCGTAGGCCAGGTACTCGTTGCCGCTCACCACCGCCTGCTGGACCGAGTCGGCCCACAGCCCGGAGGTGAGCGCAACCAACCCGAGGCCGCCGAGGCCTCCAAGCGCCGCGAGCATCGGCCCGCCGACCCGGACGGGGCGGGCGATGAGGCCCACCGTCGCGGCGATCAGCGCGGCGAAGCCCGCCGGCGCCCACTGCGACGAGTCGTACCAACCGCCGAAGTAGGGCGAGACGCCAATCAGGACCGCTAGGGGAAGGATCAGGGCGGCTGTCCAGGGCGGTGGTCCGGACCGGGCGATCACCGTCGTCACCGTTGCATCGGGAGCCGTTTCGCGGACGTCGAGCGCCGCGATCATCACGCCGGCGGTCGTCAGGTAAAAGAGGATGGCCGGGACGATCGCCACCGACCCACCGCGTGCGGCCACGACGGCGAGGACCGAGATCAGCGCCTGCGCGCCGCCCAGCGCCACGACAACGGCACGGGCGGTGTGCACGCGGCGCTTCGTCCAGTGAGCCAGGCCGTCGCGTCCGCCGAGGAAGATCGACTGGCCGATGCGGCGACGGGCGAGGATGCGCATGACCATGTCCACCGCGGGCAGGCCGGCGAGCAGGACGCCCATGATCAGCGACTGCCACGCCGCGCCCGAACCGGCGACGCCTTCCATCGTCAGGGTGGCCAGCACGAAGCCCACGGGCATCGACCCGCCGTCGCCCAGGAAGATGCGCGCCGGTCGCGCAAGGTTGTGCGGGAGGAAGCCCAGGCAGGCGCCGCAGAGCGTCGCGGCCATCACGGCCAGCCACGTGTCGCCGGAGGCAAGCCCGACACCGACGATCCCCGCCGCGATCACACCCGCCACGGATCCGGCGACGCCGTCCATGTTGTCGAAGATGTTGAAGGCGTTGATGAGGACAACCAGCCAGACGACCGTGGCTACGAGGTCGACGGCCGCGCCCAGCCCGAGGTCCCAGCCGAGTCCCGTCGCCCACACTCCGACCGCCACCACGGCCTCGATCAGCATGCGCAGGCCCGACGACAGCATCCAACGGTCGTCGGCCGTGCCCACCGCGCCCAGCAGCACCGCACCCACGAGCACCGGAGCGGTGCGGCTGTCGCCGCCGAGCAGGGCGCCCACGACGATGAAGGCGAGCAGCACCGCCGCGCCGCCCAGGTACGGCGTCGGTCGAGCGTGGTCTTTGTACCCGCCGGCGGGCGTGTCGTAGAACCCGAAGCGGTCGGCGATGCGAATCGCCACAGGCGTCGCCCAGTAGGCGAGCACGGTGGCCATCGCCAGGCCCAGCAGCAGGTGCAGTTCAACGGGCATCAGAGGGTGGTCCACCGGGCGGTCCCGGGTCGCCCGCAAGATAGGGAAGCAGTCATCGCATGCCCACCGCAACTGATTCGAGGAGATCGGCGAGCGTGTCGAGCTGACGGGACCGGCTGTGCTTCGCAGCGGCGCGCCGTCCCGCTGCCGCCATCGCCGCCCTTCCCGCCGGGTCGGCCAGCAGCTCGCGCACCGCCCGGGCCAGGTCCTCGCCGTCCTCCGGGCGCACCTCCACCCCAGCGCCGGCCGCCCGGACCAGTGCCGCGGCCTCCCCGGGGGCGGCGACGAGGGCCGGGCGGCCGACGGCCATGGCGTCGTAGAGCTTGGACGGGACGAAGGCCCGCAACAGCGGATCGTTGCGCAGGGGGACAAGAAGCGCGTGGCAGGACTGCAGGAAGGCACCGATCGCTACGCCATCCACACCGGGCCGGAACTCGACGTTGTCGAGGGCGCGTCGTTCGCGCTCCGCCCGTAGCGCCGCAGCGAGCGGACCCTCTCCGACCAGCACGAAGCGAATGGCTTCTCCCCGCAGTCGCTCGGCGGCGTCCAGGACGATGTCCAGACCCTGGGCGATGCCGAGGTTGCCGGCGTAGCCGACCACGAACGGCTCCGGATCGGGTTCGGGAGCGGTCTCCATGGCGATGAGGTGGTCCATCGCGCCGTTGGGGAGGAAGGCGCTTTTGGCTTCCCCGGCGATGCGGTCGATGTGCGCCATGAACGGCCGCGTGGTGGTCGTGACCCGGCCGGCGCCGCGGTACAGGCGACGCTCCGCCCGCTCGAACAGCCGCACCAGGTGAGGATCGGACAGCTCCCCGAGCGCCTGCGCGGCGGCCGGCCACAGGTCGCGGACGTCGAGCACGTAGGGCGTGCGGCGCAGGCCGGCCACCCAGCTGGCGGTGATGACGGCGGGCAGGGGCGGAGAGCTCATGAACACCACGTCGTGCTTGGGCAGCGTGATCGCGCGCAGCGCTCCCATGACGGCGAAGCTCGCGTAGAAGGCGAGTCGACGGGCGGTCGTCTTGCGCGGCGACGCCGCCACCCAGACGCGGTGCACGGTGAGGCCGCCGTCGCGCTCGGTGATCAGGGGCCGGTGGCCGTAGCCGGCCGCGAACACGCCGCGCGGGTGATTGGGCTGCTCGCACACCACCGTGACCTCGTGGCCGCGGTCAGCCAGGCCGTGCGCGAAGGTGCCCAGGCGGTTGGGCGGCGCCCCGACCTCGGGCGGGAAGTACTGGCAGACGACGAGGACGCGCACTGCCGGGGCGCCGGGCTCAGCGCGCGAGCGTGCCCGGCTGGGCGTGCGATGCTGCGGCCTGCTGATGCAGGATGACGTCGGCGATGGCGTCGTCGATAGTCCGCGTCGGCGCCCATCCAAGCAGCGCCCGCAGCTTGGTCGTGTCGGGCTGGCGGCGGCCCAGCTCCTCGAAGCCCTCGCCGTAGGCCTCGGAGTAGGGCACCAGGCTGATCCGCGAGTCCGAGCCGGTCTGCTCGATGACCCGGCGGGCCAACTCGATCACCGCAAGCTCGTTCTCGGTGCCGATGTTGAACACGTCGCCCACGGCGGTCTCGCACTCGAGCAGCCCGAGGATGGCCGTCACCGAGTCGTGCACGTGCGCGAAGCAGCGGGTCTGCGTGCCGTTGCCGAACACCGTCAGGTCCTCACCGGCCAAGGCCTGCCGAACGAAGCGCGGGAGCACCATGCCGTAGCGGCCAGTCTGGCGCGGGCCGACAGTGTTGAAGAGGCGGACGGTGGCGATCGGAGCCCCGCACTCCCGGTACAGGGCATGCGCGAGCGCCTCGCCGAAGCCCTTGGCGATCGCGTAGTTCCAGCGCGACTTGAACGGCGAGCCGAGGACGCGATCGGAGTCCTCGGTGAGCGCACCCTCGGAGTTCTTGCCGTAGGTCTCGGACGTCGAGGTCCAGAGCGTCCGGACCCCGTGGCGCTGCGCGGCGCGCAGAACGTTCTCGCAGCCGTGCACGTTCGCCAGCAGGGAATGCAACGGGTTGTCGACGACGAGCTGGACACCCACCGCTGACGCGAGGTGGAGGACCCGATCGTGGTCGGCGACGAGCGCGTCGATCGCGGTCGCGTCACCGGTCGATCCTTCGACGAAGCGGACGTCGGGCAGGTCCAGCAGGTGCTCTACGTTGGCGAGGCTGCCCGTCGACAGGTCGTCGAAGATGGTCACCGGGTGGCCACCCGCGACGAGCTGGTCGGCGAGGTGTGAACCGATGAATCCGGCCCCGCCGGTGATGAGATGACGCATGGGCATGAACGGGGCTCGCCGGGGAAACCGCGAGCGCGCGTAAACTAGCGGTTTCGTGCCCACGCCTGGGGAGGTTCTGGACGCGCTCCGCGTCGTGCGGCGCAGTCAGGTGCTTGGGCGTCTGCGTCGACCGCTGCCTGCGCGCGTGCTCGCGGCCGGGCGCGTGGCGCCCGCCGCGTGGCGTCCGCTCGCGCTGGACGCGGGGAAGGACCCCGCGCCGCAGGGCGGGCCGGCCCCGCCGCCCGGATCGAGCTTCCACGCGATCGGCGTCCGACGCGACCTCGACGCGCCGGCGCTGTGGACCGATCCTGGTGACGGGCTGCTCTTCCTATTCCACCTGCACGCGTTCGCGGGGCTGGCTGAGGATCCCGCCGCGCCGGGGTGGCCGGCGCTGGTGCACGGCTGGCTGAACCATTGCGGTCGTCCCGGGGGGCCGGGTTGGCATCCCTTCCCGCTGTCCGGACGGCTGATCGCCTGGTCGGCGGCGCTCAGCGCCGGCGCCTTCGACGCGGCGACGGCGGCCCGGATGCAGGCATCCATGCGCCGGCAGCTGGTGCTTCTGCGCCACCGGGTCGAGCACGACGTCGGCGGCAACCACGTACTGCGGAACGCCACCGCCCTCGTCGTGGCCGGTCACTGCCTCGTTGACGCCCGGGCGGCGGCGCAGGGAGAGCGCCTCCTCGCTCGCGAGATCCCTCTTCAGGTGGGGGCGGACGGGGGTCACGAGGAGCGCAGCACGAGCTACCACCGTGAGGTGCTGGCCGACCTCGAGACGGCGGCGAGCGTGCTGGACGCTGCTGGCCGGTCGGTCCCGTGGCGCGACCACCTCGAGCCGATGCGGGCCTGGCTGGCGGCGCTGGCGGCTCCCGACGGATCATTGCCGCTGATCGGGGATGCCTGGGAGGGGCCTCCGGTGGCGCCGCTCGCCGATGCCGTCACAGAGCTCGAGGCCCACGTGGTTCTGCGCGGCGACGGGGTCCACGTCGTCCTCAACACTGGGCCGCTCGGTCCCCCGCACCTGCCCGCCCATCTCCACGCCCACGCGCTCGCCTTCAGCGTGTGGATGGACGGCCGCTGGGTGGTGGCGGACCCCGGTGCCTTCACCTACGCCGGCTCCGAACGCGACGCCTACCGGGGGACGGGCGCGCATGCGACGGTGACGGTCGACGGGCGCGACCAGTGCCGGTTCTGGGGAGCATTTCGAGCAACCAGGCTTCCCCAGGTGCACCGCCGCCCGCTCGAGCGTCGACCCGACGGCTGGCTCGTCCTGGAGGCCTGGCACGCGGGCTACCGGCCGGCAGTCCACCACCGCACGTTCGCCTTTCACCCGCAACACGGTCTGGCGGTGCGCGACCGCGTCGAGGGCGGCGGCGACGCCGTGAGCCACCTGCCGCTCGGGCCGAGCGCGGAGCCGGAGCTGGTGTCCCCGGCGGCCGCGAGCCGGTCCGCCCGCTTCTCACCCTTCATCGGGACGAGCGTGCCGACACTGGCGCTCGAGCAGCGCGGGCCGGTGACGGGCTGGGACCTGCTGCGGCCGGGCGCGCCTACGCCGCCGATCTGAGCGCTCAGGCCCCGACGGGGTCCTGGCCGGCGATCCAGTGATCGAACCAAGCCGACAGGTTCAGGATGTTCCAGAGCTGGAAGCTCTTCTCGGCGCGTCCCCCGCGGTGCAGGTCGAGCAGTTGGCGCACGCCGTCGCGCTCCAGGACCCCGAGCTCGTTGATGGCGCTGCGGTCGAGCGCCTGCTCGAGCTGGTCGCCCAACTCGCCGCGGAACCACTGTGAGACCGGGGTGCCGAAACCCTGCTTGGGCCGCCAGACGAGGTCGTCGGGTAGCAGGTCGGACACGGCCCGCTTGACGACGTGCTTGCCGATCCCGTCGCGGATCTTCTCCGAGGCGGGAACGGCCATCGCCAGCTCGACCAGCTCGTGGTCGAGGAACGGAACGCGCGCCTCGATGGCGTTGGCCATGGTGAGCTTGTCCACCCGCATCAGCAGCAGCTCGGGCAGCCGCAGTCTCAGGTCCTGATAGATGAGCCGGTCGAGCTCGTCGCGCGCCCCGAAGCGGCGGGCGTCGCGATCGATGCCCGCCACAATGTCCGCCGGGGCGCTGCCGTTCATCCGCTTGCGGAAGTCGTCGGTGGTGACCCGTCGCAGGCCCTGTTCGTAGAACGCGACGGCGCCGCCCCACCACAGACGGCCGTCGCGCTGCGCCGCGCGCGAAAGCGCCTCGACGTGGATCTCACGGGACGGGGCGAACGGCAGCGCGGCGCGAGCCGCGGCTGCGAGCCCGGAGCGCACCGGCCGGGGGAGGCCGCGGAGCCGCGGCCACTGGCGGGTCAGCATGTCGTGCGCTTGAACGTACGTGGCGTAGCCCGAGAACAGCTCGTCCGCGCCTTCGCCGACGTGCACGACGGTGACGCCGTTGTCCTTGGCCAGCTTGGCGACGAAGTACAGCGGGACGCAGACAGGATCGGCGATCGGTTCGTCCTGGTGGTGGACGAGGTCCGGCATGAACCGCCACAGGTCGTCGTGGCCAATCTTGGTCTCGTGGTGGTTGGTCCCGTAGCGGTCGGCGACCATGCGCGCCCAGTCGAACTCGTTGAACTCCTCCTGGCCGTGGAAGCCGATGGAGAACGTGTTGATCGGGTGGTCGACGAGCTGGCTCATCAGCGCGACGTTCGTCGACGAGTCCACCCCGCCCGACAGGAAGACGCCGACAGGCACGTCGCTCATCATGCGCCGGTCGATCGAACGTTCGAGGCGGAAGCGGATCTCGGCGGCCCAGTCCTCGACCTCACCGTCGAACTGCGTCCGGTGCTCGAGCGGGTCCCAGTAGCTGCGCGTCGGCTGGGGCCCGCCGTCCGCCGTGACGAGCATCGTCGTCCCGGGAGCGAGCTTGCTGACGCCCGCGAACAGCGTCCGCGGCGGCGGAACGGCCACGAAGGTCAGGTAGTGCGTGAGCGCGACCTCGTCGATCTCGCGCCTGGGCAGCAGGTCGAGCAGGGCCTTGATCTCCGATGCGAAGCCGAAGCGCCTCCCGTCATCGACCCAGTACAGGGGCTTGATCCCGAGCCGGTCGCGTGCGACGAAGAGCTGCTCGCGCCCGGCGTCCCAGATCGCAAAGGCGAACATCCCGATGAGGTGGCTGACCATCGCCGGGCCGTGCTCCTCCCACAGGTGGACGAGGACTTCGGTGTCGCAGTGATCCGAGCGGAAGCGGTGACCAAGCGCCTCGAGGTCCCTGCGCAGCTCGGCGTGGTTGTAGATCTCGCCGTTGAAGGTGACCTGCACGGACCCGTCCTCGTTGGCCATCGGCGCTCGGCCGGCGGGGCTGAGGTCCACGATCGCGAGTCGCCGGTGCCCGAGCACCACGCGCCGGTCGGGCGCGAACCACAGACCTTTGTCGTCGGGACCGCGATGGACCATCGTGTCGCGCATGCGCGCCACGCGCTCGGGGTCGACGGGCGTCCCCGAGCGATCGTAGACGCCGACGATCCCGCACACGTCAGGTGCCGATGGGGACGCGGACGCCGTCGCGGATGGCGAACGTCGAACGCATCACGGAAGCCATGTCCGCCACCGGCCAGGGCTGATGACCGGTTCGGCACCCATCGAGGAACGCGGCCATCTCGGCCGCGTGGCCCTTGTCACGCTTGCCGCTGGTGCTCACGCTCTCCCCGCCGCGATGCAGCGTCAGCTCGCGGAAGTCGTCCAGCACCCCCGCCCCGGCCTCGCCCAGCACCTCGACACGTTCCTTGGGAAGGCTGGGGTCGCCGAGGGCGGTGTAGACGACCTGAGCGACCGAGCCGTCGGCGAAGGTCAGGGCGGCCAGGACGTTGTCTTCCCGCGGCTCGGAGCCGCCGCCGACGGCGACGGCAGACGCCGTGGCCGGCGGACCTCCACACAAGAAGGCGCAGAGGTCGACGAAGTGGCAGACCTCGCCGACGATGCGCCCGCCGCCCTGCACCGGGTCGTGCGTCCAGTGCGAGTGCGGCAGGCGGCCGGCGTTGACCCGGTAGGTGACCACGAGCGGCCCGCGGCCCGACAGCGCCTCGCGCAACTGCACCGCGAGGGGCGCGAAGCGCCGGTTGAAACCGACCATGAGGATGCGGTCGGCGCCCGCCGCCGCGGCCTCCACGCTCACGAGCTCCTGCTCGTCGAGTGCCAGCGGCTTCTCCACGAACACATGCTTGCCTGCGGCCAGCGCCTGCGCCGCGTACAGGGCGTGCGTGTCGTGACGGGTCGCGATTACCACGGCGTCGACGTCGGAATTGTCGAGGACGGCCTCGGGATCCGTCGAGGCGAGCTGGGCGCCGAAGCGCTGGGCGCTGGCGCGCGCCGACACGCCCGTTGCGGTGGCGACGGCGATGATGTCGGCGTGCTTGGCGACGGCGGGCATCAGCACCGAGCGGGCGAAAACGCCGGCGCCGACGACGCCGACGCGCAGTCGGCGGCGGCCGAGGGCTGCGAGGGGGCGGCGGCGCCGGCTGTCGATGCGAACCGTGCGGGGACCGGCGTCGGTGGTGTCCGGGTAGCGGAGGAGGATGCCCAGCGACGGCTCGGTCGAGCTGAGCAACCCGTACGCATCGGCGCCGTCGGCGAGGTCGTAGGTATGGGTGGTCAGCCGCGAGGGGCGCAGCTGGCCCGTGCCCATCAGCCTCAGCACCTCTTCGAGGTTGCGGTTCTCGGTCCAGCGGACGTAGCCGGCCGGATAGTCGATGCCCTGCTGCTCGTAGGTCGGGTCGTAGCGACCCGGCCCGTAGGAACGCGAAACGACGACGCGCAGCTCCTTGGCGAACATCGGCCCGCGGGCGGACTCGATCTTCACGTCGCCGACGATGCAGACGACGGCGCGCTCGCGCGCGACGGCCATCCCGGTCGCCAGCGGCGCCGACGTGCTCGCCGCGGCCGTGACGAGCACGCCGTCGGCGCCGCGACCCTCCGTCAGGCGGGCAGCCTCCGCCTCGAGGTCGCCGGGATCGGTGGTGGCGAAGAAGCCGGCGTCGCGGGCCAGCTTGACCCGGGACTCGACGGGGTCGACGCCAATGGCCACGCATCCCGCCGCGCCCAGCAGCTCCAGCGTGATCTGCCCCACGAGCCCCAGGCCGATGACCGCCACGACGTCGCCCAGCCCGACCTCGGCCAGACGCACGCCGTGCAGGGCGATGGAGGCGATCGTGGAGTAGGCGGCGTCCTCGTCGCTGACCCCGTCGGGGATACGCGCGCACAGGGTGCGCGGCACCGCCACGACCTCGGCGTGCGAAGCGAGACCGACGCCCGCGCAGGCGACGCGCTCGCCTGGCGCCGCGGGGGCTCCGTCGCAGCTTTCGAGCACGACGCCGCTGAGCGAGTAGCCGAGCGCGTTGGGCTCCCCGAGCCGGCCGCGCACCTTGGCGTACGTCATCGCGAGTCCTTCTTCGCGAGCCGATTCGATCACCTTGCCGACGAGATCCGGTCGCGCGCGGGCCTTGCCGACGAGCGAGGCGCGCCCAATGTCGAGAACCGCGCGCTCGGTCCCGGCGCTGATCACGGAGAAGCGGGTGCCGATCAGCAGGGAGACCGAGTTCGCGGTCGGAGCAGGCACCTCTTCGATCTCGATCTCGCCGGTGGAGACGTTCTGCAGCAGTTGCCTCATCGGGGCGCCGAGGCTAGTTCGTGCGCCCCGAGCCGGGAATAGGCTGACCTCGATGGTGCCCCGCTCGTGGACCCGCACTCGGGTGCTCGTTGGGGCGCTGATCGCGGTCGCCGTGGTGCAGATCGCGCTTGGGAGCCTGCGCGATGGCAGCCAGCACGTCGTCCGTCCTCCGAGCGTGCGCGCCGACGGCACCCTGTCGGTGGACCCGGTGCCACTGACCCTCGCGGACCTCGATCGCTACGGCCAGGACACCGCCGCGCGGACGGTCTTCGAGATCCTCTTCCGCAACCAGTGGGGGATGTACGCCGGCCTCACCGACTTCTACCCGCCGGAGATCGTCGATGTCGTCGGCCGGGAGGCGATCCTGGGCTCGCTGCGCTTCGAACGTCCAGGGATGCTCGCCGTGGCGCCCGAGATCAGCCGCGTGCAGGTGACGGGCAGCGCCGTCTCGATCGAGCTCGTCGAGCGTCGCCGCAACGCGGCGCCCCAGCGCGACCGCTTCGACCTGCTGCGCATCGGTGGTCGCTGGCGCGTGCAGTACGACAGCTGGATGGACAACGGGCTTGCCGCATACACGCAGATCCAGGCGGCGGGTGGGCCGGCAAGAGCTGCCAGCGCGGACGACGTCCGCGCGGGGCTCGCGGCCGCTCGCCGCTACCGCGCGATGGCGCTCAATCCCGGTTCAGTGGAGCAGCCGCCAGCGCAGCCCTGACGACGGCGCTGCGGTCGGGGGCGGTGGCCGCTGTGCGCTCGTAGAGCACGATGAGGTTGCGTCTGCGGAGGACCAGCTGGGGGCGTGCGGGCGCCGTGCCCGCCCCGATGACCTGCTGCGTGGACGTGGCCGCGTAGAAGTCGAGCACGGTCAGTCGCTGACCGCTCGCAGCACCGCTGTACGTCGCGCGCAGGTTGGCCAGTCCGGGGCTGCCCGGGGGCGGCGGCTCGCGGTCGAACGGGATCGACAGGCGGCCGGTCAGATCAGCGGTCAGCGCGCGGGCGTCGACCTCGGGCTTCTGGCCGCAACCGGAGAGGATGATCGCCAGCAGCGTTCCTAGGATGGGCGCGGACGAGCGGCGCACGGATGACGGGTACCTTCGCACCTCAGCACCAGGCCCGCTTCGGAGCGGCGGGCATCCTCCGCTCCGAGCCGGCGCGGCGGGCCCTGTCGCTGGCGATCGGCGCGGGGGTGGTGGTCTGCGGGTTCGATCCGTTCAACCACGCCGCCGACGTCCTCGACGCGAGCACGCGGCCATGGGTCGTCATCGCCCTGCCGGTCACGGCCGTGGCCGTGGCCGCGGTGATCGGGATGCTCCTGTTCCCTGCTCCTGCGCGCCGGGTGCCGCGCGACCTCGCTCTCGGAGCGGTGCTGCTGGTCGCCGCGTCGCTGCTGTCCGTAGCAGGCACGGCGACCCCGAGGGCCGGCGCGCTGACCGCCTTCGGTGCCGTCACGGTGCCCGTGCTGCTGGGTCTGGTGGTCAGCCACTCACGGCTGAGCCCGGGCTGGACGCTCGGCGGGTTCCTGGCGGCCACGACGGTGCTCTTGGTCCGCGCCGACCTGACCTTCCTGGCCGACCGCGGGCTCCCTACGCCCGGCACGTTGCAGGCCGCCAAGTACGAGAACGTGCCGGGCGATTTCCACTACCTGACCCTGGGCAACCCCGACCACACCGCGGGTTGGCTGCTGATGCCGCTGACCTTGGCCCTGTTCTGGGGCGCGGGGCGCACGGGCCGCGCGCGAGTGGCGCTGCTCGTCGTTGGAGCGGTCGCGCTGGGGACCACCGTGCTGACCTACGCGCGCTTCGCGCTGGCCACGGACGTGTCGATCGTGGCTGCGGTCCTGCTTGCCGTCCCGCTCGCCCCGCGCCTGCGGCTGGCGCTGCTGGGGGTCCTCGGCGCCGCCGTCGCACTCATGGTGGCCAACGCGTTCGACTACGTGTCCCTGTTGTTCTCGACGTCGTCGGACGGCACCGTGGCCGAGCGGCTGCGGTCGATCGGGGACGGGCTCGCCGCGATGGCCGACCACCCCGTCACCGGCCTCGGGTTCGGCCGTTACACCAACGCCAACGGCTACTTCCCGGCGCACAGCTCGATCGTGCAGGCCGGCGTGGAGATGGGACTGGTCGGCTTCGCCGCTCTGACCGCGCTCACGGTCGGCGCGGTCCGCTGGGCGGTGACCCAGGTACGCCGAGCGGGGCCGTTCGAAGTGCGGGCGGCCGCGGCGCTCGCCGTCGGGGTCTATGCCGTCCACGCCGCGCTGGCCGCGTCGTCGACGTCGGGCCTGTTCTCCGGCGACATCGTCATCTGGGCGATGACGGTCGCGCTCTTCCTCGGCCTCTCGCTACAGGAGGGATGACAACAGGGGCGCGATGCGCTCCGCCGCAGCGTCCCAGGAGTCGCCCTGGACCCGCGCGCGCCGCTTGTCGCGAAGCGCCTGGGTGTCGTGGATCGCCAGGGTCCGTGTCACGGCGTCCCCGAACGCCGCGCCCGGATCGGCGATCGTCACCACGTCCGCGTAGGGCTGGACCTCGGGCAGCGGCGTGGAGACGACCGGCCGGCCCGCGGCCAGGTACTCGCGGAGCTTGATCGGGTTCACCGCGACCGTCAGCTCGGAGATCGCGAACGGGATGAGGCAGCAATCGAAGGCCGAGAGGTAGCCGGGGATCGCGTCGTACGGCCGCCGTCCGAGCAGCCGGATGCGTGGATGCGCAGCGAGCCGGCCGACGTCGGTGTTCGCCGCGCCGACAACGACGAGCGTCCCGCCCTCGAGCCGGTCGGCGGTCGCGACGAACGAGTCCAGATCGAGATAGTCGTCGACGATGCCCACGTAGCCGACGAGCGGTCGCTCGCAGTCGGCGAGGTCGTCCGGCACCGGTGGGTCTCCGGCGAAGCGCTCCGTGTCGACGCCGTGCGGGACGACGACGGGATCGGCTCCCAGCGTGCGCAGGTCGGCTCCGAGTTCGTCCGCGGACGCCACGACCGCGTCGCAGGACCGGGCCAGGTCGGCGAGGCAGGCCTGCAGCCACGGCCCGTCGACGTGGCTGAACGCGCTGTACCGGTCCTGGTAGTACAGAAGCGAGCCCGAATCGCCGAGGCGTCCGCGCAGCGGCGCCATCGTCGGCAGGCTGAACCAGGTGATGGCGGCGCCGGAGAGCCGCAGCCGCTGCCGGGCGTAGGCGATGGCCGCCCGGACCCCGAGCAGCTGCGCGCGGCGGCCGACGCGACCGATGGGCGGGATCGGCGGCGGCCGCAGCACGTGCAGGTGGGGGGCGACCGTGCGCAGCCCGACCGGCTGCCTCACCTTGGTAGCGATACGACGCAGCTCGAAGGCGTCCCCACCCGCCACGGAACGCATCGGGATGCCCTCCACGAACAGCACCTCCCAGCGTCCCGCGAACCGGCGCATGAGGTGATGCCGGGAGTGCGGGTTGCCGTCCCAGGCGTCACCGGCGAAGCAGATCAGCAGCGGCCGGCTCACGGGCGGAGCGCACGCAGGACGGGAACATGGAGTCCGAGCACCAGCATGTACGACAGCGACGACACGACGGCTGCGCCCTCGATGCCGTGGGCGGGGATGACCACGAGGTCGGCCAGCACGGAGAAGACGGCCGCGGCCAGCCAGGCGAGCAGGACGGCGCGCGGCCGTCCGCGGGAGGCAACGTAGTTGGACGCGACGCTCTGCAGACCGAGCAGGACGACTCCGGGCAGCAGCCAGCGCAGCGGCGCGACCGCGCTGGCGTACCCGTCACCGAAGAGCACGTCGACCAACGACGGGGCGGCGAGGCCGACCGCGACGGCGACGGCCAGCGAGAGGGCACCCACGTACCGAAGCGCCAACAGCGCGTCGTCGAAGTGGCGTTCCGCTCCGGTGGCGCCGCGGCGGAAGACCACCGCCCCGAGGGCCGCCGGGACGACGAGCAGGACGTCGCTCAGCTGCACGGCCACCGCGTACAACCCGGTTTCCCGTGCGCCGAGATAGCCGTCGACGATCAGAAGGTCGATGCGATGGACGATCTGGGTCAGCGACAGCGTGCCGAAGGTCAGGACGGCGAAGCCCACGTAGGGGCGGAGCCGATGGGCCGCCGCGGTCACCGTCGGCGGCCGTCCGAGGAGGCCCGCGCGGCTCAGCGCCGCGACGGCGACGGTTGCGGCCAGCAGGGTGCTGGCGCCGGAGGCGATCGCGGTGATCGTGACGGTCAACCGGCCCGCTATCGCGATCGCGATGATCGCGGCGAACATCGCCACCACGGGCGTCAGCTGGACGGCGACGTAGGTCCGCAGGGTCGTTGCGGTCAACGTCGCCTGCTGGCCGACGTGGTGGACGACGAGCACCGCCGCGATGGCGCCGGCGAGGAGCGCCAGTCCCGGACTCACGCCGCCCGGCTCCGCGACGAAGGCGATTAGGAACGCCACCAGGCCAGCGCCGATCGCGGCGATGACCGCCGCCACGAACCCGGCGCGCGCCAGGGCCGGGCGGTCCTCCCGCGTCTCCTGTGCCAACCCGTATCCCAGCGCGAAGGGCAGGCCGAGCGGGATCACGGTGGACACGATCGCCGCCAGGGAGACCAGGACCGCCCAGACGCCACGGTCGGTCGGACCGAGCTCGCGGGCGATCACGATGGACGTGATCGCGGCGATCCCCGTTGCGAGCACGGAGCTGCCGGACGCCAGCACCGCGTCCCCAGCCAGCTCGCCGCGCCGGAGGCTCAGAGCACGCGCACGTGCCAGGACCACAAGGCCTCCTCGTCGCCGATCGTGAACGCCACGCGG
Organism: uncultured Solirubrobacteraceae bacterium; assembly: GCA_963740765.1. Lineage (GTDB taxonomy): Bacteria > Actinomycetota > Thermoleophilia > Solirubrobacterales > Solirubrobacteraceae > DATLGB01. Next base: position 16,177 of record CAVUFN010000013.1, read on the forward strand.
ATCCGGTCGCCGGTAACCACGGTCGCGTAGGCCTCGGACCATGGGTGCGGCTCCACCGTCACGTGGGCGCCGACGGGCGGTGACAGGTCGTAGCGGTGTCGCGGCCCGATCGCGCCGCCGGTGACGGCTCGGGCTTCCGGGACGTGCAGGAACGCCTCGGCCCGGGTGCCGGCGGGGGCCAAGACACGATCCTCGATGCGCAGCTCGCCGAGGGACCAGATGATCGCGCGCTCGTGGGTTGCGACCCCAGCCAGGCTGGGCAGCGACTGGCGCAGCCCCAGGCGCTGCCTCGTGCCGTCGCCCTCGAGCAGCGTGACCTCGGGTGGCGCGTCGCCCGCCACCGCCCACAGCGCGGTCTCGTCACCGATGGCGGCGTAGCGCAGGCCGTCGAGGACGACCACGGAGTGCGCGGGAGCGTCGCGAAGCCGGTTGCGCAGTGCGGGGTCGCCGGTGTAGCTCGCGGTCCCCGAATCGCGGACGGCGATCGTTCCGCCGAGCGTGGCCTCGAACGACATCGCGTCGACGTGGCCGTGGCCGCCGCGACCGCGGAAGCCGACCGGACCGGCGCTGACGGCGATGTGGTCGTCGCGGCCGCCGAGGACGACCAGGCCGCCCGCCGTGAAGTGGGCGGGCCGGGGGTCCTTCGAGGCCGGCTCGGCCGGAAGGCGCCCGAGCAGCCACAGCGCGTCTTCCGGCTCGTCCGTGGAGGCGCGGTCCCCGAGCAGCGCGCCCGCGAACGCGAGCACGCGCCGGGCGTCGCGCGAGGGCGTCGGGCCAAACGCGAGCACGCGACCGCCGTCGTCGTCGCCGAGGTTCGGGACCCGCCCGGCCGGCCCGCAGCAGGCGTGCAGCGCGGCGCTCATGGCGCGCAACCGACGGTCGATGCCGCCGAGCGCGTCACCCGCTGCGTGGCGGGCGCACAGAAACATCTCGAGGACCAGCACGTGATACGGCAGCGAGCCCTCGTGGTCGAGCCCGTCGGCGAGGATCTGCTCGCGAGCGGCCGCCTCGACCATCGCAAGCCCGGTGGTCCGCCAGCGTGCCGCCTCGCCCACCCCGTTGAAGTAGCGGGCGAGCCAGACCAGGCCGACCGCGTCAGCGAGGAAGTGATTGCCGTTGACGTCCGAGATCTCGAGATGGCGGTGCAGGAACCAGCCGTGCTGGTAGAGCGCCCGGACGAGGGCGTCACGCGCGGCGAGCGGCCGGCCGGTGCCCACGAGGATCGCGTCGACGCAGATCAAGTTGACCGCTCGCAGCGCGACCTCCATCGCCGAGGACCAGTTGACCGACCAGCCCATCGGGTTCGTGGCGAGCCACCGGGTCAGGTCGGCCTCCAGGACGGCGCGGGCATGGAGATCGGGTGCGACGGCCTCCTGCTGGGCGAGCGCGACGAGGTGGCGCAGGCGGGACAGCTCCCAGGCAACCTTCACGTCGGACGGGCGCCCGAGGTTGCGGTAGTCGATGCGGCGATGGTGGCCGAGCGGCCAGCCCTGACCGGAGCGCGCGTCGAAGTTGAAGTCAGGCTCTGGTCCCACCCGTGTGAGGGCGTCGCCGAACAGCTCCATCTCACGCGCGGCGGCCGCCGCCGCTCGGGTGCTGAGACGGCTCCGTAGCTTCGAATCGGCCCGCGTATGCGCGACGGCCTCGGGGACTGCGACGAGCCCCCGCGCCTGGGCCGCGGTGCTTTCGCGGACCTGGCCGATCGAGCCGGGCAGCAGCCGGTCGGCCGTGAGACGGCCGCGGCCGGCGGCGGCTCGCCCCAGCTCGACGCGCAGAAGCTCCTGGCGGACCTCGGCGGCCGCCCGCCGCGCGAGGTAGCCCGGTGGCTTGGACGCCAGCCGCCGCAGCCGCGCGGCGTTCACCGCAGCGTCGCCTCGAGCCGCGCGTCCCACGAATGCAGCCTCGCGGCCTCATCGCCTGCCGCGCGGGCGAGCGCGGCCCGCAGATCCGGATCGTCGTGCAGCTCGGCCAGCGCTTCCGCCAGCGCCGCCGGATCGGCCGGCGGTACGAGCAGGGCCGTCTCGCCGTGGCGCAGCACGTCGCCCAGCTGTGCAACATCCGTCGCCACGATCGATCGGCCCGCGGCCATGTACTCCCACAGCTTGATCGGGCTGCCGATGAAGCCTGGTCCCGGGGCGTGGGGTGAGACCAGCACTTGGGCGGCGGCGAGGTAGCCGGGGACCTCCTCGCGGGGGACGAGGCCAGTGATCGTCGCCGTCCCTTCGGCCAGTTCGGTCTTCAGGATGGAGCGAACGGACACGATGTCCTCCCCGTCACCGACCAGCAGCAACCGGCTGGAAGGCCGCTCGGCGACGAGCAGCCTGAAGGCCTCCGCCAGGTATCGCGCCCCGTGCCAGGGGTAGAACAGGCCGCTGAACGCGACGACGAAGGCATCCGACGGGAACGGCAGCGCGTGCGGTGCCGCTCCCGCGAAGCTCTGGACCTCGACCCCGTTGGGCACCACCCGGAGCCGTCCGTCGTCTGGTATCTGGGGACGCAGGTCGGCGGCGGCGTTCTCGCTCACGACGGCGACCCGCGCAGACGCGCGAAGCACCAGCCGCTCCGTTGCCCGGGCCAGGCCGGGGAAGACCAGGCTCGACCACTGCTCGCGCCAGGTCACCTCGGAGGCATTGGCCTCCAACACCAGCGGGACGCGCCAACGACGGGCCAGCGCGACGCCCGCCAGGTTGTTGAGGCTGTAGCGCTGGTAGACGAACGCGACCGCGGGCGGGCGGGGCGGGGGGAGAGAGCCTGCCGCAGCCCCGAGGCCAGCTCGGACAGCTCCCAGGGAACGTTGGCCCGGCGAACGACGGGCAGGTGGCCTGCGGCCGGAACCCCGGACATCTCGCCGGTCGACCACACCTCGACGGGATGAGACCGGCGCTCAAGCGCTCCGATGATGCCCGCGGTGTGGGCCAGCGAGCCTCCGGCGGTCAGGGGCGCGAGATCGAGGTCGAGGTCGGTGCGGAGGTAGACGACCGGACCGGACGCGGGGATCGGCTCGGCGGGCGCGGCGCGCGCGGCGCGGCGGCAGACAAGCGCGGCGGTCGCCGCCACCGGCCACGCGCCGGCGACCAGCACGCAGAAGCGCAGCGAGTCGACGGCGGCCGTGACGGTCCTCACGCCCACCATGCCCGACCGCTCGAGGTCGAGCGCGATCACCCGGCGGGGACCGACGGCGAGCGCAGCCCCGAGCAGCGCTCCTCGAGCCCGACTCGTGGGCAGGTTCGGCTGGGCCACCAGGGTGACGTCGTAGCGCGCGCGGCGCAGTTCAGCCAGCCAGCGGGCGGCGGCGCGGGGCGAGCGGCCGGGAAGTCCGACGGAGCGGATGCCCGCAGCCGGCGGTGCCATGCCCGCGCCGCGGCCGTAGGAGAGCGCGTCCAGCTCGGCGGTCGGCCAAGCCTCGCGGGCTGCTGCTGCGGCGGACTCAGCGGCAGAGGCGTGTCCGATGATCAGGACGCGCATGAGCCTGGCGCCGGCAGGCGCGCGTGAGTCACGCAGCGTGATGGACGAGGTACCAGCCGCCCAGCCGCCCGAAGTGCCACTCGAGCGCGTCTGGGACGCGTTCCGTGAGGGGGCCGAGGCCGACATGACGGCGATTGATGGAGACGCTCGAGAACCCCGAGTCGCGCAGGAGTTCGCGCAGCTCTTCGCGGCCGAAGAGGCGCACGAGCGGGCGCGCCTGGCCCGTCGAGTGCTCAACGCCGGACAGGAGCGCGTCGTACGGCCGGCGCAGGAACGCGCCCGAGAGCGTCCAGCCGAGGACGAGCCGAGCGTGGATGAAGGACTCCCGGCTGTAGAGGCCGCCCAGGAACACGCCGCCGGGACGGAGCACACGCCGTACCTCCCGAAAGGCCCGCTCCGTGGAGGGGACGTGGTGCAGCACCCCGAAGGAATACACCGCGTCGAAGCTGTTGTCCTCGAACTCGAGGGCCTCGGCATCCATGACGCGAAGGTCGCTCTGGCGGCCCTCCTGCTCGATCCGTTTCGAGGTGAGCTCGATGGAGCGAGGGGTCAGGTCGATGCCCGTTGTCCTTGCTCCGGCGCGCACGAACTGCAGATGGTCGGTGCCCAGGCCGACGCCGATCTCGAGGATCCGCTGACCGGCGTAGCGCTCGAAGCGGAACGTCCGGTGCATCCACGGCTGCTCGCGGTAGCGCTCCCGCTCGATGTTGCGAAAGGACTCGGGAGTTCCGAGGTCGGTGTCGCCGGCGTGCAGCGCGCCCGCGGGGTCTTGGCTCCACTGGGCACGAGTCTCGGCATGGACCTGCTTGTCCCAGTGCGTGGCTTGAGGCACGGCCGGAGTCTACGTCGAGGAGGTGCCGTGCACGGTGATGCGAACGACCGCCGAGCCGACCTTCAGCCTGAGCTCGATCCGGCGCGCCTTCGTGCGCGGGAGCCGGACGGTGACGGTGGCCTTGCTGCCGACGCGACGACTCAGCACCCGCGTCCAGCGCGAGCCTCGGCGCGCGGCTACCTGCAGTTTCCCGCCCGGCGAACGCACCCGAAGGCGCACGGATCGCGCCCCCCTCCGGCGGGCAGAGACAACGGTGAGGGTCGGCTTCGAGAAGGCCCGAACCGGCACTGGGGTCGAGGTCGGAGTGGGGGTTGATGCCGGGGGTCCCGAGGCGACAGCTGGCGCCGGGGTCTTTGCCTCCGGAGGGACGGTCGCCTCGGGGTCGGGGTCGGGGTCGGGGTCGGGGTCGGGGTCGACCGGAGGGCTGGGCGTCGGAGTGGGGCTGCCGCCGGCCGCGAAGGCCTCCAGCTCAGAATTGAACGTTGGTGAGCCGCCGCTGTAGATCTCGCCCGTGCCGAGCAACTCGAGCAGTCCCCCGAGCCCGCGGTCATAGCCCGCCGCGACCATTACCGGGTCCCAGATGGCGCTGTACTCATCGAGCGAGCACGAGGAGAACGCGCCCGGGTGGTCGCCACAGCGGTACGCCGTCAACGTCGCCGCGTGCTTGTCGTCATCGAGCACCAGGCGGTCATCCAGGGGGCCCTCGTCGACCGCGACCTCGTCCAACCGCCCGGCGCGCCAGGCCTCGAGTGCCTCAGTGACCGTCAACGGTCGTCCGTCGTCCGTCGCGGTCAGCCACATGTTGAAGGTCGGGTCGAGAAGGCGGTACTCAGACCCTTCCCCGGTGGCCAGCGGCACCACCACGGTCACGTGAGTGAGTCCGTTCGGGGCATCCCCGAAGTCGATCGGGAAGGCCTCGATGCCGAACAGGTCGAGGAGCTTCACGAAGAAGTCTGCGGTGCCACCGCAAAACACGCCGCCGGCACCCGGCGAGAAGAGGTCGTAGTAGATCGACGCCACGTCGGACGAATGGGTATAAGTGGGTCCCGGCGTTCCGCTCGCGAAGGGGATCCTGGGCGCGGCCCATCGCAAGAGCAGCTGAGCGGCTTTCCACGTGCGGTTCTCATCGAGCGCCGCCTGGAGGTTGGGTACCTCGTCGAAGACCTGCGTGCGGAGGGCGTCCGCATCGGGGCAGAGCTGCGGGGTGCAGCGCTCGACCCTGGCTTCGCGCAGCTCGTATGCGCCGGGCGAATCGCTGTAGACGAGCGCCTCGACCTCATCAACGCCGGTGATCCGGAAGACCGCGAAAGGGTTTGGCGACGGCGCGTAGACATACCGGCTCGCGGTTCGGGTTCGCAACGACCAGCGTCCGTCGGCGTTACGTCCGGCGATGCTCACTCTGTACGTGGCCGTCGGGTCGAGGTCGCCGGCGGTTATGCGGAATCCGCCGCCACCCTCGGTCTCCGCCCGCTGGGCGTCCGGTGTTGTCGAGACCGCGACCGTCCCCCACGGTTCCACCGTGACGGGCTCCGCTACCGCAGCCGGAGCGCCGATGAGCAACGCGAGCGCGACGAGAGCCGCGCTCACGGGCATGCGCTTATCCCGTGAAGGCTTGGATCTGACGGAGCGTTCGTTCACGTGCATCTCGATTATCGTCGTACCAACGCGCCGTCGCCTCA
>CAVUFN010000014.1:0-24479 GCA_963740765.1 uncultured Solirubrobacteraceae bacterium
GTCGTGGGCTCCGGCAAGAAGGACGAGGACTCGAAGTCCGACGACTCGGACGACGACTCCGGCGACGAGAACGGCGAGGACTGATCCTTGGCGGAGAAGACCAGGTTCCCGGTCGAGGTCCTGACGCCCGAGGGCGAGGTCTTCAACGAGGAGATCGTCCAGATCTCCACGCGGACGGCCGTGGGGTCGATCGGCATCCTGGCCAACCACCAGCCGATGCTGGCCATGCTCGACCCCACGGAGCTGCGGCTCTACACGTCCGAGAACGACTACACGACGCTTGCGCAGGGCGAGGGCTACCTCCAGGTCCAGCGTGATTCGCGGGTCCTGATCCTCGTCGACGAGGCGGGCAAGCCCGAGGACCTCGATTCGTCGGAGTGGGAGGACAAGCTCAAGCGGGCCGAGAAGGAGATCGACGATGCGGAGGAGGGTTCGCACCAGCGCCTCGTCGCCGAGCGCGACAAGCGCCGCGCCGAAGCCTTCCTCAAGATCCTCCGAGGAGATAGCTGAGCGCGAGCATCTCGGCCGCCGCGCGCTCGCGGCGGCCGTCGTCATCGTCCTCCTGACGGCGGGCGCGGTCTCAGCCGCCGGGCTGCTGCAGATCCGGGATCTCATCCCGCTGCTCCCGCCGCCCATCCCGCTCTGCCCGGACGGGGCGAGCGAGGACGGCTGCGGGGTCGCGGAGCCCGAACCCGGGAAGCCGCAGACGATCATGGCCCTGGGCACCGACGGCCGCAAGGGCGCCGACGCCGGCGGCGGCCAGCGCTCGGACACGATCCTGCTGATCCACCTGGACCCGCAGAACCGCGCGATCACGATGACGTCGATCCCGCGCGACCTGAAGGTCGACATCCCCGGGCGCGGGCTGGCGAAGATCAACGAGGCCTACACGCTCGGCGGCGCCGCCCTGACGCTGCGGACGGTCAAGGCGCTGCTCTCCACGCCCGGCCGGCCGTTCAAGGTCAACCACGTCGTCGAGGTCAACTTCACGGGCTTTCGCGAGCTCGTCGACTACCTCGGCTGCACCTACGTCGACGTCGACCGCCACTACTTCAACGACGTCGGCGGGCCGCTGGGCTACGCGACGATCGACATCCCCGAGGGGTATCAGAGGCTCTGCGGCACCGACGCGCTCGACTACGTGCGCTATCGCCACGCGGACTCCGACCTGATCCGCGGCGCCCGGCAACAGGACTTCATCCGCCAGCTGCTGCGCCAGCCGCAGGTCCGGTCCCGGCTGACGTTCGCCAAGCGCAAGCAGCTCGTCGGGCTGGCCGGGAGGTACACGCGCATGGATCGGAGCCTGCGCTCGACCAAGCAGCTGCTGCGCCTGCTCAAGCTGGGCCTCGGCGTGTCCAGCCTGCCGGTCCAGCAGGTCCCGTTCGGCGGCGACGACGTCAGCTACTCGATGGGAGAGACGGGAGCCAGCTACGTCGAAGTCGCTCCCGACGCGGTGGCGGCGACGGTCGAGCGCTTCCTGCACCCGCCCGCGCCCGATCCGCCCAAGAAGCGCGTCGGCAAGCCCAAGTCAACAGGACTGGTCGACACGCGAGCCGCTGGGGAAACGGTTGTGGGCCAGGCGAAGCGTGACATCGGCATGCGCCTGTACTTCCCGTCCCAGGGGCTCTCGAGCGCGTCCTACTCGGAGCCCCAGCCGCGCGTCTACAAGCTCCACGGCAAGCCGGCCTACCGCCTGTCGCTGGAGGTGACCGGCTCCGACAAGGTCGGCGCCTACTACGGCATCCAGGGCATGGGCTGGAAGAACGCCCCGATCCTCGCCGCCCCGCACAAGGACGTCGTCGTGGACCGGCGAACCTTCTCCGTGTACCTCGACGGATCGAAGACCGCCATGGTCGCCTGGAAGACCGCACACGCCGTCTACTACGTCCACAACACCCTGACCCACGACCTCACGCGGTCCCAGATGCTCGCGATCGCGCGCAGCCTGGTCATCCTCCGCCGTCGTTGACGGCACCCCAGCCGTCAAGCTCGGTCAGCGGCGCTCTGAGCCAGGACGTGTCCGCCTGAGGCGCCGTTAGCCTGGTTCGCTGCCCATGGACGAGCGGGACCTGGCCGAGCGACTCATCACGTACGACACCTCCACCCCGGAGGGGATCCGCGCCGCGGCGGGGTTCGTCAAGGGCTGGATGGACTCCGCGGGCATCGAGCTCGAGGCCCGCGAGTTCCACGGCCTGCCCGTCCTGTCGGCCGTCGTCGGGACCACCGGACCCACCGTCATCCTGCACGGGCACATCGACGTCGTGCCGGGCAAGGAGGACCAGTTCTCGCCGCGCGTGGAGGGAGAGCGGCTGATCGGCCGCGGTGCCTACGACATGAAGGGCGGCCTCGCCTCGATCATGTGCGCGCTGCGCGACCTGCGCGACCTCGAGGGCGCCCGGGTGCACTTCGTCTGCGCGCCCGACGAGGAGTCGGAGGACTTCGACCAGCACGCCACCGACCAGCTGGTCGCCGACGGGCTGCGCGGGGAGTTCGCGATCACGGGCGAACCGACCAACCTCAACGTCGGCGTCCAGGCCAAGGGCGTCTTGATGATGCGCATCGCCGTCCACGGCCGCGCTGCCCACGGCTCCACGCCGTGGCTGGGGGAGAACGCGGCGCTGCGCGCCATCGACGTCTTCCGGCGCATCGAGACGCTGCCCTTCGCGGCCGAGTCGACGGAGATGTTCGACCGGCCGTCGATCAACCTCGGCCGCCTCAACGCCGGCGACGCGGTCAACAAGGTCCCCGACCACGCCGAGATGGCCGTCGACGTCCGCTACCTGCCCGGCCAGGACCCGGGCGCGATCCTCGAGCAGATCCGCGCCATCCCGCACGTCGAGGTCCTGCGCACGTTCATCCGGCCGCCGGCCTACGTGTCCCGCTCGCACGCGTACGTGATCGCGCTGTGCGGCGCGACGCGCCGGGCCGGCCAGGAGGGCGCTACGGGCGTCGGCCGCGACGGCGCGTCGGATGCGATCTCGTTCCTGGAGGCGGGCGTCCCGGCGGTCGAGTTCGGTCCGACGGGCGGCGGCCACCACGGCCCGGACGAGTGGGTCTCGATCCCGTCGCTGGCCCGCTACCGCGAGGCGCTGGTCGGCTTCATGCGCGACGTGCCCGCGATCGGCAGCGGCGATCCCGGCCTGCGCGCCGTCGAGGGGGGACTCGCGTGAGCGCGGTCTCGCCGGAATTCGAGGAGGTCCCGCGGCCCGGCCGGCGGATCCTCTGGCGCGGCTTCGCGGCGTTCGCGATCGTGATGGTGATGACCGCGGCGGCCGTCTCCAAGATCGGCCTGCTCCAGCTCGACTCGCTGGTGGACGAGTTCCGCAAGGCGAGCGGCGGGGCCGGCATCGACCTGCCCGAGGTGACGCCCGCCGAGGCCGGCAAGCCGCAGACGATCATGCTGCTCGGCACGGACGGCCGGCTCGGCGACGACGAGGCCGCCGGCCAGCGGTCGGACACGATCATCCTCGCCCACCTCGACGCGCAGCAGTCCGCCATCACCCTGATGTCGATCCCGCGCGACCTCAAGGTGACGCTGCCGGGTTCGTACGGGACGGACAAGATCAACGCCGCGTACGCGATCGGTGGCACCCGGCTGACCCTCAAGACCGTCAAGGGCCTGCTGGCGCGGCCGGGCGAGCCGTTCAAGATCAATCACGTCGTCCAGGTCGACTTCTCCGGCTTCCGGCGGCTCGTGGATTACCTGCAGTGCACCTTCGTCGACGTCGACCGTCACTACTTCAACGACCGCGGCGGCATCGGCGGCTACGCCGTCATCGACATCGACGCCGGCTACCAGAAGCTGTGCGGCGAGGACGCCCTGTCCTACGTCCGCTACCGGCACACGGACAACGACCTCGTGCGCGGCGCGCGCCAGCAGGACTTCCTGCGCCAGATGCTGCGCGGCCGCAGCGTGCGCAAGAAGCTGAGCTTCTCCAAGCGCAAGGTGCTCGCCCACCTGGCCGGCGAGTTCACGCGCACGGACAAGTCGCTGCTCGACAAGGGAGAGTTGCTGTCGCTGCTCAAGCTCGGTCTCGGCGTGGCGGACAAGCCGGTCCAGCAGGTCACCTTCGGGGCGGGCAAGATCGAGGATGACGGGGACTACCTGGTGGCCTCCGACACGGCGATCGACGAGACCCTCGACCAGTTCCTGCACCCCAAGACGATCACGGACGAAACCGCGAAGCAAGCGCCCTCCAAGTCCTCGTCCAAGCCGTCGAGCAAAGCGAAGAAGAAGAAGTCCAAGAAGTCGTCGTCCCCGAGCATCCCGTCCGGCCTCATCGACATCGAGTCCGCGGGCGAGAACTTCGCGATCGCGGTCAACCGCAGCCTGCGCTTCCCGTTCTACTACCCGAAGCTCGCTGCGTCGGGGTCTGCGTACGCCAACGACGCCGAGCGCGTCTACCGCATCCCGGCCAACCATCGCTACTACCAGGCCTACCGCCTCGTCCTCGCGATGGGCGGGAGCGCGCTGCCCAAGTACTACGGCGTCCAGGGCATGACGTGGAAGCCGAACGACAAGAAGGCCGGCCCGCCGATCCTGGACGGCCCGCACGACACGCTCGTCCGGGACGGCCGCAAGCTCAGCGTCTACTACGACGGCAGGAAGGTCCGGTTGGTGTCCTGGCAGACCAGGAAGGCCGTCTACTGGGTCTCCAACACCCTGACCCGCGACATCTCGTACTCGCGCATGGTCGCCATCGCGCGCTCGCTCACGCGCATCGGCGCCTAGCCGCCCCGCCGACCCTGATTCCGGTCCTACGCGGTCGCCTAGACGGATGGCGGGGCGGCGAAGTGTCGCTCCGCCACTAGCCTTCCCCGCTTCATGCCTGAGCCCATTGGTGTCATCGGAACGGGGTACGTCGGCCTGGTCACGGCGGCCGGATTCGCAGAGCTCGGCTCCGACGTCTACTGCATCGACATCGACGCGGAGAAGATCGCCGGCCTCGAGCGCGGCGAGATCCCGATCTATGAGCCGGGGCTCGAGGCGCTGGTCGCGAAGAACCGCGAGCGGATGCATTTCTCGACGGACATCAGGGACGCGCTGCAGCACGCGCGGCTGCTGTTCGTCGCGGTCGGGACGCCGCCGACCTACAGCGGGGACGCCGATCTGTCGGCCGTCTTCGCGGTGGTGGACTCGATGCCGGCCTCCGAGGAGCACGCGCTGGTGATGAAGTCGACCGTCCCGTGCGGGACGGGCGCGAACATCCAGCGGCGCTTCCGCGAGACGGGCAAGGACGGCTTCCGGTACGTGTCGTGCCCCGAGTTCCTCAAGGAGGGGTCGGCCGTGCAGGACTTCCTCAACCCGGACCGCGTGGTCGTGGGTGACGAGGGCGACTGGGCCGGCCAGGCCGTCGTGGACCTCTACGCGCCGCTGGACGCACCGCTGGTGCGCACCGACATCAAGTCGGCCGAGATGATCAAGCTCGCCTCCAACGCCTTCCTGGCCACCAAGATCTCCTTCATCAACGAGATCGCCAACGTCTGCGACGAGACCGGCGCCGACGTGGTCGAGGTCGCCAAGGGGATGGGGCTCGACGCGCGCATCGGCCCGAAGTTCCTGCAGGCCGGCATCGGCTTCGGCGGCTCGTGCTTCCCGAAGGACGTGCAGGCGCTCAAGCAGCTGGCCGGCAACACGGGCTACGCGTTCCAGCTGCTGAACTCCGTGATCGAGGTCAACGAGCTGCAGAAGCGCCGCGTGATCGGCAAGCTCCAGAAGCACCTCGGACCGCTGACGGGGAAGCGCATCGCGCTGCTGGGCCTCGCCTTCAAGCCCAACACCGACGACATGCGCGAGGCCTCCTCGCTCGTGCTCAGCGCGCGGCTGCTCGCCGACGGCGCGCACATCACGGCCTACGACCCCGTCGCCGAGGCCGAGGCGCGCAAGCACATCACCGGCGTGACGTTCGCCTCGTCGGCCCAGGAGGCGTGCGCGGGGGCCGACGCCGTCGTGCTCGTCACCGAGTGGCCCGAGTTCGGCGAGCTGGACCTCGCCGCGCTGGCCGAGGGGATGGACGGCACACTGGTCGTCGACGGCCGCAACTTCCTCGATCCCGGCGCCGTCCGCGCCGCCGGCCTCAGCTACGAGGGCATCGGCCGCCCGAGCCCGGCCTAGAGCGTGCAGGCACTCATCCTGGTGGGCGGCCAGGGCACCCGCCTGCGTCCGCTGACCAGCACGATCCCCAAGCCGGTCGTCACGCTGGTGGACCGGCCCTTCCTGGCCTACATGCTCGAGTGGCTCGCCGGGCACGGGGTCGACGACGTCGTCCTCTCGTGCGGCTTCCGTGCCGGCTCCGTGCGCGCGGTGCTGGGTGACGGGTCGGCCTACGGCGTCCGCGTGCGCTACCGCGAGGAGCCCGAGCCGCTGGGCACGGGCGGGGCGCTGAAGTTCTGCGAGGACCTGCTGGACGAGCGCTTCCTGATGCTCAACGGCGACGTCCTCACCGACATGGACCTCTCCGCCCAGATCGCCCAGCACGAGGCGACGGGGGCCACCGGGACGCTGGCGCTGATGCGCGTCGAGGACCCGAGCGCCTACGGCCTCGTCCGCACGGCACCCGACGCGACCGTGCTCGAGTTCATCGAGAAGCCCCAGGAGGACGTTGGCGTCAACACCGTCTCCGCCGGCGCCTACGTGCTCGAGCGGGCCGCCGTGATGGGCCTGCTCGCGCCCGGGCAGCCTGCGTCGATCGAACGCGACGTGTTCCCCCGCATGGTCGGAGCCGGCCTGCACGGCCACGTCACGGAGGGCTACTGGGTCGACATCGGGACGCCCGAGCGCTACCTCCAGGCGACCTTCGACATCCTCTCCGGGCGCATCGACACGCGCGTCGACGCGCCGGGCGGCGTGATCGGCGGCCCCGTCGACGGCGAGGTGCGCGCCCCGGCCGTCATCGGGCTCGGCGCGACCGTCGGCGCCGGGTCGGTCGTCGAGCGCGCGGTCGTCCTCGACGGCGCGCGCGTCGGCGCCGATTGCGTGCTGCGCGACTGCATCGTGAGCCCCGGCGCCGCGGTCCCGGACGGGACCGTCGCCGTGCCCGGCACCATCCTCGCCTGAGTGGGCGCCCCCGTCCCCTGCTGAGCGCTACGTGAGACCGAGGCGGTGGGCGACCGCCGCCGCCTCGGTCCGCGAGCGCACGTCGAGCTTGGCGAGGATGCGCGAGACGTGGACGGAGGCGGTCTTCTCCGCCATGTAGAGCGCGGCGCCGATCTCGCGGTTGGTCGCCCCCGAGGCGAGCAGCTCGAGAACCTGGCGCTCGCGCGGGGTGAGGCCGAAGGGGTCCTGGTCGTCGGCGGGGCCGGCGCTCTCCGTCGTGGCCAGCCGGGCGCGGGTGAGGAAGCCCTCGACCTCGGAGGCGAGCCAGGTCGCGCCGAGCTCGCGCGCGGTCTCGAGTGCGGCGGCGGCGGTCGCGGCGGCCCCGTCGCGGTCGCCGGTCGCGAGCAGCGCCTCGGACTGGCGCCAGCGCGCCTCGGCGGCGGGATAGGGACGCTCGGCGTCGCACCAGGTGTCCGCCGCGGCCTCCCACAGCGCAGGGTCGTCGGCGCCGGTGGCGCGGGCGAACAGCGCCCGGCCCGTGGACAGGTTGGCGTTCTCGATCGGCCGGCCCTCGCCGGCGGTCGCCTCCAGCCGCGCGAGCAGCATCTCGGCGAGGCGGAGCGGGAGCGCATCGTCCTCGCCGAGGTCGCGCGCCCGGATGGCGGCGTCGGCCTCGACGGCGAGTCCGACGAGGGAGACCATCGAGATGCGCGCGGAGTCCTCCGAGCAGAACTCGATGCGGTCGAGCCCATCCTCGACGGCGTCGCGGGCGGCGTCCAGGTCCCCGGCGCGGCGGTGCAGCTCGGCGCGCATGGCGGCTTGCGGCCCGATGAACTGCGGCTCGCGCGACGTGGAGGCGTAGGCCTCGGCAGCGTCGAGCAGCGCGGCGGCGCGGTCGTGCTCGCCGTGGCCGAGGGCGAGTTCGACGCGCCGGTGGTTCTCGTTGACGAGCAGGTTGTGCTTGAGGCGGCGGCCGTGCTCGGGCAGCAGCGCCGCGGCCTCCTCCCAGTCGCCGAGTGCGAAGGCGATCTCGGCCTTCATCAGCGACATCCAGCGGCTGAAGTGGCCGGCGCTCTCGGCGAGGCTGACGCCCTCCTCCGCGGCAGCGCGCGCCTCGGCGGCGCGGCCGCGCCACAGCAGCACGTCGGCGAGGTTCGTGTAGAGCGTGTTGGCCGTCAGGACCATGTCGCGCCCGCGCACGAGGGCGATCGCCTCGCGCAGGTAGCCGATCCCGGCGGGGTCGCCCATCCAGGCCAGCGACACACCGAGCGCGTCGAGCGCGCGGATCTCCGGGTCCTCGGCGCCGACCTCGCGGGCCACCTCGAGCGCCTCGCGGGCGCGTTCGGCGGCGTCGCGCAAGCGCGATTCGAGCATCAGGTGCTTGGCGATCGAGCTGAGGATCTGCGCGCGCTCGGGGGACGGGGCATCGCCGATCAGCTCGAGGGCGCGCTGCTGGTTCGCCCAGGCGTCCCCGGGGCGGCCCTGGCGACGTTCCTCCCAGGCCAGCCGCTCGAGGATCGCGGCCATGACGGCGGGCTCCTCGGTCTCGTCGACCTCCTTCGCCGCCGCGCGCAGGAGCGCCTCCGCGCGGTCGCTGTCGCCCTCGATGTGCCGGCACCAGGCCGCGGCGCGGAGCAGCTCGACGTAGCCCGTGCCGGCTCGCTCGGCGGCATCCGGCACCCGGTCCCACAGCTCCAGCGCCCGCTCGAAGTGCGCCGCGGCCTCGCCGTAGGCGCGCACGCCCTCGGCGGCGTCGCCCGCGCGGACGGCGGCGGCGAGCGCGCGCGGCTGGTCGCCGGCGGCGGCGTAGTGGTGGGCGATCGCGGACGCGTTGTGGGCGCCGGGGGCGGCGTGGGACTCCAGCGAACGGGCGAGCGCGAGGTGCAGCTCGGCGCGCTCGCCGGGGAGCAGGTCGTCGGCGATCACCTCACCGACCAGCGCGTGGCGCAGGCGGTAGCGGCCGTCGGGGGCCACGGTGACGATCTGTGCGGCGACGCCGTCGCGGAGCGCGTCTCGCAGGACGTCGGGCCCCAGCCCGCTGGCCTCGGCCAGCAGCGCGTGCTCGGTCGTCCCCGAGACGGCGAGGGTCCGCAGCACCGCCTGGGTCGTGGGGGCGAGCCGCTCGACGCGCAGCATCAGCGCCTCCCGCAGGGTCGGCGGCAACGACCCCCGCCCGTCGATCCCCGCCGCCAGCAGCTCCTCGGCGTAGAGGGCGTTGCCCTCCGAGCGCGTCCACAGCCGCTCGACGAGGTCGTGCTCGGGCGCCGTCCCGAGGATGTCCGCGAGCTGCTCGGCGAGCTCGGTGCGGGTGAAGGGGCGCAGGTCGATCCGCCGGGCGCCCTCGCTGCGCTCGAGCTCGGCGAGGACCGGTCGGAGGGGATGGCGGCGGTGCAGCTCGTCGGGCCGGTAGCTGAGGACGACGAGGACGCGCTCGGAGACCAGCGACGCGGCGAGGTACGTGAGGAACGCGCGCGTGGAACGGTCGGCCCAGTGGAGGTCCTCGATCGACAGCAGCAGGCCGCTGTCGGCGGCGAGGCGCTCGATCAGGGTCAACAGCGCCTCGAACAGCGCGGCGCGCGCGCCCGCCGCCTCCTCGGCGGCACCACGCGGCGCGGCGCTGCGCCCGAGGCCGGGGAGGGTGGCCTCGAGCGCAGCGCGGGCGGCGTCGGGGAGGGAGTCGATGATCGGGTCGCCGGAGCGGGCGAGGGGCCGAAGCGCGGCGACGATGGGGGCGTAGGGGAGCTCGGACTCGCCGAGGTCGACACATTCGCCACTGAGCACGCGGACGCCGTCGGCACGCGCGCGCCTCTCGAGCTCGCACAGCAGCCGCGTCTTGCCGACTCCGGACTCGCCGGCCACGAACGCGAGCGCCGGGCGGCCGCCGCGCGCCGCCTCGAGGGCGTCCCGCAGCTCGGCGAGCTCGGCCGCGCGCCCTACGAAGCGTGCACTCGAGACCCGGGTTGCCATGCGGACATGTTGGACCATGCAGCCCCGGCGCGCCTGCGGCGGAATCCGCGGGTCATCGAGAAGCGGGGCCGGCGGCGCTCGGTGGCGCGGACGATGTCGAGCTGGCGGGACTGGGCGAGGGCCGGATGCAGGAGGTTGGTCATGAGCAGCACTCTCCTCCTGAGACACCCCCCGCACATCGGGCGTTTGGTGCCACTCACCCCTTACCCCTCATGCGCGACGGTCACGGGCCGGGCGGAGGCGGCCGGCGGCGACGGCGAGTCGCGCCCGCCTCATAGTGTGTCCCGGATGTCCGTCTCCTCCATCATCGGCGGCCGGTCCACTCAGGATGCGCCGGGCGGCACCCTCGTTTCGACCAATCCGGCGCAATTGAGTCAGGAAGTTGCGTCAGTGGCACTCGGGGATGCCGGCACCTTCGTCGACGCCGCGCGCGCCGCCCGCGCCGCCCAAGCCGAGTGGAAGCAGGTTCCCGCACCCGCGCGCGGGCGTGTGATCGCCGAGGTCGGCCGCCTCGTCGAGGCCAACAAGGAGGCCCTCGCGCAGATCGTCACGGCTGAGATCGGCAAGCCGTACGCCGAGGCGCTCGGCGAGGTCCAGGAGGTCATCGACACCTGCGACTTCTTCGTCGGCGAGGGCCGCCGCCTCTACGGCCAGACCGTCCCGTCGGAGATGAAGGACAAGCAGCTCTTCACCTTCCGCGTCCCGGTCGGCGTCGCCGCGATCATCACCGCCGGCAACTTCCCCGTGGCCGTCCCCGCCTGGTACCTCGTCCCCGCGATCCTGTGCGGCAACGCCGTCGTCTGGAAGCCGGCGGAGTACAGCGCCGCGTGCGGGGACGCGATGGCGCGCATCTTCCACGCCGGCGGCGTCCCCGGCGGCGTCCTCAACATCGTCCAGGCCGCGGGCGAGGACACCTTCGCCGGCCTCGAACAGGCGCTGGACGAGGGGCTCGTCGACAAGGTGGGCTTCACCGGCTCGAGCGCGGTCGGCCAGGAGATCGGCGCGCTCTGCGGGCGCAACCTGCAGTCGCCGTGCCTGGAGCTCGGCGGCAAGAACCCGATGGTCGTCATGGACGACGCCGACATCGACCTCGCCGTCGAGGGCGCCCTGTTCGGCGGCTTCGGGACGGCCGGCCAGCGCTGCACGTCGCTCGGCACCGCGATCGTCCACGAGTCCGTCCACGACGCCTTCGTCGCCAAGCTCGACGAGCGACTGCGCGCGTCGGCGATCGGCGACCCGACCCAGGACGTCCTCTACGGGCCGATGATCCACGAGCGCTTCGCCGAGCGTTTCGAGGACTGGCTCGGACTGATCGAGGACCACCACACGGTGCTCGGCTCCGACCACCGCGGGCAGATCACCTCCGACGCGCCGTGGGAGCACTTCGTGGGCGATCCGGACGGCGGGATCTTCTACCACCCGGTGATCGTCGACGGGGTCACGATCGACGACGCGATCTACCGGACGGAGACGTTCGGCCCGATCATCGGCGTCGCCACGTTCTCGGACTTCGACGAGGCGATGGATCTGGCCAACCGGCACGGCTACGGCCTCTCGAGCTCGATCTACACGACCAACGCGCTGAATGCGTTCCGCTTCCGCGAGCGCATCACCGCCGGCATGGTCTCCGTCAACAACTCGACGTCGGGCGCCGAGGCGCACCTGCCCTTCGGTGGCAACGGCAAGTCGGGCAACGGCTCGCGCCAGTCGGGCGTGTGGGTCCTCGACCAGTTCACGCGTTGGCAGTCCATGAACTGGGACTACGCGGGCAAGCTGCAGAAGGCGCAGATGGACATCGACGTAATCGACGCAGACAGGGAGTTCCGGCTATGAGCGGTTTGATCGGCAAGGCGATGAGGTTCGCCAAGACCAAGCAGGGCAAGCAGGCGATCGCCAAGGCGCAGGCCTACGTCAAGTCGCCGGAGGGCAAGGAGCGCATCGAGGGCCTGAAGGGAAAGGTCGCCGGCAAGGACCAGCCGAAGGCCAAGCCGGCCGCGAAAACCGCGCCCGCCCCCGAGCCCGCGGCCCGCGAGCCCAAGCCGGATCCCGACGCGCCTACGCCGTAGTCGCGTTGAGCTGACGCACCTGACCGAGGACGACGGCGGCCCCGGCGATGACCGCGGCCGCCATCGCGATCAGCGCCCAGACGTCGTCGCCCGTCGGCTTGACGGCCATGTCGAAGACGACCACCACGAGCACGACGTAGTCCAAGCGGGCCACGGTGAGGAGCTCGCGGGCACCGTGCAGCGCCTCTGGCCCGAGCGCGCCGCCGTCGCGCTCGATCATGGCGGCGAGGCGGTCACCGCGCGGCTTGAGCAGCAGGATGCCGGTCAGGAACGTGGTCGCGAAGCCGGCCAGCCCGATCACGATCCACAGCTGGTCCGCGCTCCAGGGACCGTCGGCGACGAGCAGGACACCGAGCACGAAGGTCGCCAGGGAGGCGGGGACGAAGAGCTTCAGGCCGAGGACGCCGTTCATCCGCAGCAGTCCCGCGAAGGTCGCATCGTCCTTGGCGCGATCGGCCATCGTCGCCAGGACCTGGAGAAGGAACCCCGAGCCGATCCAGATGATCGCCGCGGAGATGTGCGCGAAGAGCAGAAGGTCGTAGTCCATGAGCGCAATCGTCCCGCCGGGCGCCGCGGCTGTCGTCCTCCTTTCGGACGATCAGCGCTTGCGGCGGTACCACTGCGGCGAGGTCGTCGGCGGCGGCACCAGGGCCTCCGCCTTGACGACCAGTACCGAGGGGGTGGCATCGGCGACGTGCCGGGCGAGCGCCTCGCCGAAGGCGTCCTCGAGCCCGTCCACGGTGTCGGCGATCAGGCCGAAGGACGCGGCGAGCTGCTCGAAGTCGGGCCGGTGCAGGTCGACGCCGAAGCGCGGCTCGCCGGCCTGGTCCTGGTCGAAGCGCAGCATCCCGTAGCCGCCGTCGTCGACGATCACCGTGGTCAGCGGGATCTCCTCCTGCGCGATCGTGGCGAGCTCGCCGCACGCGAACAGGAAGCCGCCGTCGCCGCAGATGGCCACCGTCGGCCCGGTGTCCGCGAGCGCGGTCCCGATCGCGGCGGGGAAGCCGAACCCCAGCGTCCCCCAACCGACGGGGTAGGCGAGCTTGCGCGGTTCCGGGAAGGGGTGGAAGCCGCCGATCCAGTACCCGGGGATGCACATGTCGCAGACGACGTTGGTCTCCGGCGGGATCGCGTACTCGAGCGCGTCGAGGAAGCGGAGTCCCCTCGGGTCCAGGTGGCGGCAGGCCTCGGCTCTCACCTGCTTCAGATCTGCCCAGGGCTCGGAGTCGCCAGGAACTTCGTGGCATTGAAGGAATGAGGCATCGGCGGGGTAGTTCTTCGATGCGTCCGTCGGGTCGGTGTTGACGGTGATGAGACTGGGCGGTTGTGGTTGGGCCCAATTCTGGGTGTTCATGCCGTCGAGGTCGGAGCCGACGGCGACGACGAGGTCGGCCTTGTCCCACAGGGCGCCGACGGCGGGGACGTGCGGCGGGAAGCCGACGCGCAGCGGGTGCCCGAGCGGCATCACCCCGCGCCCCTGGTAGGTCTCGATCACCGGCGCGCCCAACCGCTCCGCCAGCGCCACCACCTCATCCCGCAGCCCCTTGGCCCCGCCACCGACCCACAGCAGCGGCCGAACCGCGCTGCCGGCGTTCCGGTCGCCACCAACCGCGCTCTGAGAGTTCCGTCTTACGGAACCGTCGGAGCGCGATTCGCCGCCACCGGAACCCTCGGAGCGGAGTTGGTCCGTCGGCACCTCGAGGTAGACGGGGCGGCTCAACTCCGAAGCCGCGGCCACCGCCGGACCCACTCCCTCGACGCCGAAGAAGGACGCAGCGACGACGGGCGCGAACATCGCCGCCTGGTCGGGCGTCTCGTGGAGGACGCCGCGGACCACGCCCTCCCGCTTCAGCGAGGAGGGGATCTCGGTGGCGATGACGAGGATCCCGGACCGCGAGGCGAAGGCCTCGCCGACGGCTCCGAGCGTGTTCGCGGCCCCGGGGCCAGTGGTGGTCAGGGCCACGCCCACCCGTCCCGTGGCCCGCGCGTACCCGTCCGCCGCGTACGCCGCCGCCTGCTCGTGCCGGACCCCGACCAGCCGGAGCGAGGATTCCCGCAGCGCCTCCCACAGGGCGAGATTGTGCACGCCGGGCAGCCCGAACACGATCGAGACGCCCGCCTCCTCCAGTGCCGCCACGATCAGCTCGGCTCCGTTCACGCTGCGGAACTTACACCCGTGGCCAACCTTGACACAACCTTGTCAAGGTTCGCTATCCTCGTTGGCATCAGTACGGACGCCCTCACCATCAACCAGGCTGCCGAGACGACCGGATGGTCGTCGCGCATGCTGCGCTACATCGAGCGCGTCGGGCTCATCGAGCCCCGCCGCACCGAGAGTGGCTACCGCGTGTACGGCCCGGCCGAGCTGCAGCGTCTGCGGACGCTCAAGGAGCTGCTCGACCGCCACGACATCGGTCTCTCCGACATGGCCTTCGCGGCGCGCGTGCGCGCCGACGGGGCCTTGCGCGGGGCGACGGAAACGTGGCTCGAGGCCGAGGCGGAGCGTCCGGACGACGTCTCCGCTGCGGACTGGCTGCGGTGGGAGCAGGACAAGCACGAGCGGCTTTTGACGGCCGCCACCCGAGACATGGAGCCGACACCCGCATGAACGCCGTCACCACCGAAGACTTCAAGGTCGCCGACCTCTCGCTGGCCGCGTATGGCCGCAAGGAGATCGAGCTCGCCGAGCACGAGATGCCCGGCCTGATGCAGACCCGCGCCGAGTTCGCCGACGCCCAGCCGCTCAAGGGCGCGCGCATCACCGGCTCGCTGCACATGACCATCCAGACCGCGGTCCTGATCGAGACGCTGGTGGCTCTCGGCGCCGAGGTCCGCTGGTGCTCCTGCAACATCTTCTCGACGCAGGACCACGCCGCGGCGGCCATCGCCGAGGCCGGCGTCCCCGTCTTCGCCTGGAAGGGCGAGACGCTCGAGGAGTACTGGTGGTGCAGCGAGCAGGCCGTCAACTGGCCGGGCGGCGAGGGTCCGAACATGATCCTCGACGACGGCGGCGACGTGACCATGCTCGTCCACAAGGGCAAGGAGTTCGAGGCCGCCGGCGCCGTGCCGGACCCCGCCGACGCCGAGTCCGAGGAGTTCCAGGTCTTCCTCACGCTGCTGCAGAAGTCCCTCACCGAGGACGACCAGCGCTACACGAGGATCGCCGACGGCATCATCGGCGTGACCGAGGAGACCACCACCGGCGTCATGCGTCTCTACGAGATGCAGCAGCGCGGCGACCTGCTCTTCCCCGCCATCAACGTCAACGACTCGGTCACCAAGTCGAAGTTCGACAACCTCTACGGCTGCCGCCACTCGCTGGTCGACGGCATCTTCCGCGCGACGGACGTCATGCTCGCCGGCAAGGTCGCCGTCGTCTGCGGGTACGGCGACGTCGGCAAGGGCTCCGCGGCCTCGCTGAAGGCCCAGGGCTCGCGCGTCGTCGTCACCGAGATCGACCCGATCTGCGCGCTGCAGGCGTGCATGGAGGGCTACGACGTCAAGACGCTCGAGGACGTCGTCGAGACCGCCGACGTGTTCATCACGACGACCGGCAACAAGGACATCATCACCGCCGATCACATGAGCCGCATGAAGCACGGCGCGATCGTCGGCAACATCGGACACTTCGACAACGAGATCGACATCGCCGGCCTGGCGAAGCTCGACGGCGTCGAGAAGATCAACATCAAGCCGCAGGTCGACCAGTGGCGCTTCGCCAGCGGCAACGCGATCATCGTCCTCTCCGAGGGCCGGCTGCTGAACCTCGGCAACGCGACGGGCCACCCGTCCTTCGTGATGTCGAACTCGTTCACCAACCAGACGATCGCCCAGATCGAGCTGTTCACGAAGAACGACGAGTACGAGAAGCAGGTCTACGTGCTCCCGAAGCACCTCGACGAGAAGGTCGCGCGCCTGCACCTCGACGCGCTCGGCGCCAAGCTGACGACGCTGCGCCCGGAGCAGGCGTCGTACATCGGCGTCCCCGTCGAGGGCCCGTACAAGAGCGATCACTACCGCTACTAGGACGATGGCGGCTCCGGCCGCCAACGCGGGAGAGGCTCGCATCGAGTGGGCGGACGGGCAGATGCCCGTCCTCCGCTCGATCCGCGAGCGCTTCACGGCGACGCGCCCGCTCGACGGCGTGCGCGTCGCGGCCTGCCTGCACGTGACGGCGGAGACCGCCTGCCTCGTGCGGGCGCTGGAGGCGGGTGGCGCGAGCGTCGAGCTGTGCGCCGCCAACCCCATGTCCACGCAGGACGACGTCGCCGCCGCCCTGGGCCTGGCGACGCGGCGCGGGACGGCGCCCGACTACGAGAGCGCGCTGGACCCGCTCCCGCACCTCACGCTCGACGACGGCGCCGACCTCGTCTCCCTCCTGCACGAGAGCGGGCGCGCGGGCGCGCTGCGCGGTGGCACCGAGGAGACGACGACGGGCCTGATCCGCGTGCGCCGGCTCGACCTCCAGTGCCCGGTGATCGCCGTCAACGAGGCCCGCACGGAGCGCCTCTTCAACGACCATTACGGCACCGGCCAGTCCGCCATGGACGGCATCCTGCGCGCGACCAACCTGCTGATCGCCGGCAAGACGATCGTCGTCATCGGCTACGGCGAGACCGGCCGTGGCATCGCCGATCGCGCCCGCGGCGCCGGCGCGCAGGTGATCGTCTGCGAGGTCGACCCGATGCACGCCCTCGAGGCGCGCATGGAGGGCTTCGAGGTGATGCCCGCGCGCGAGGCCGCCGCCCGTGGCGACGTGTTCGTCACGGTCACCGGCTCGCGCGACGTGCTCACCGCCGAGCACTTCGAGCGCATGAAGCCCGGCGCGGTGCTCGCCAACGCCGGCCACTTCGACGTCGAGATCAAGCTCGACGACCTGCCTGGCGAGCCGGTCCAGGTGCTCCCGCTCGTCCAGCAGTACGACGGCCGGCTCAACCTGCTCACGGGCGGGCGCGTGGTCAACCTCGCCGCCGGCGAGGGGCATCCCGCCGAGATCATGGACCTCTCCTTCGCCAACCAGGCGCTGGCCTGCGAGCACCTGCTCACGGCGTCACTGGCGCCGGGCGTCCACCCGGTCCCGCTGGACATCGACCGCGAGATCGCGCGCCTCAAGCTCGCCTCGCTGGGCGTCGAGATCGACGTCCTCACGGCGAACCAGCAGGCGTACCTCTCCGCGTGGGGGTAGGTTCACGGGCGTGAGCCCGAACGTCTTCGCGATCGTGCTGGCCGGAGGCGAGGGACGCCGGCTCGCGCCGCTGACGGCGGACCGGGCCAAGCCGGCGGTCCCGTTCGGCGGCAACTACCGGCTGATCGACTTCGCGCTGTCGAACCTGGTCAACGCCGGCTACCGGCGCATCGTCGTCCTCACGCAGTACAAGTCGCACTCGCTGGACCGCCACATCGCGCAGACGTGGAGGCTGTCGACGCTCCTGGGCAGTTACGTGGCGCCCGTCCCGGCGCAGATGCGGCGCGGCCCGCAGTGGTTCCAGGGCTCGGCCGACGCCATCTACCAGAACCTCAACCTGCTCCACGACGAGCGGCCGGACATCGTGGCGGTGTTCGGCGCCGACCACATCTACCGGATGGACCCGGCGCAGATGGTCGACCAGCACATCGAGACCGGCGCCGGGGTGACGGTGGCGGCCCTGCGGGCGCCGCTCGACCAGGCCGACCAGTTCGGGGTGATCGAGGCCGACGGGACCTGCATCACGGCCTTCCGCGAGAAGCCGACGGACGCCGTCGGGCTCGCGGACGCGCCCGACACCGTCTACGCCTCGATGGGCAACTACGTCTTCGACGCCAAGGTGCTCCTCGACGTCGTGACCCAGGACGCCAAGGCGCGCGAGTCGGGCCACGACATGGGCGGCGACATCGTCCCTGCGCTGGTCGCCGAACGCGCCGCGCACGTCTACGACTTCTCCACGAACGTCGTCCCCGGCGCGACCGAGCGCGACGCCGGCTACTGGCGTGACGTCGGCACGCTCGACGCGTTCTACGACGCGCACATGGACCTGATCTCCGTGTCGCCGATCTTCAACCTCTACAACCGCAAGTGGCCGATCCTGACGCTGCCCGAGCCGCTGCCGCCCGCGAAGTTCGTCTTCGACGAGGACGGCCGCCGCGGGCAGGCGCTGGACTCGATGGTCTGCGCCGGCGTCGTCATCAGCGGCGGGACGGTGCGCACGTCCGTGCTGTCCCCGGCCGTGCGCGTGCACTCGTATGCGTCCGTCGAGTCGTCCGTGCTGTTCGAGGGCGTCGAGGTCGGCCGCAACGCCGTCGTGCGCCGGGCGATCCTCGACAAGAACGTCGTCGTCGAGCCGGGCGCCGTGGTGGACGCCGAGCATCACCACGGCTTCCCGATCAGCGAGGGCGGCATCGTGGTCGTCCCCAAGGGCGCATGCGTGTCGGCCTCCTGACGCGCGAGTACCCGCCGGACGTCTACGGCGGGGCGGGCGTCCACGTCGAGTACCTCGCGCGCGAGCTGGCGCGCGTCGTCGACGTCGACGTCCACCCCTTCGCGCGCTACGCGGCGACGGTCGACGACCCGGCGCTGAGCGCGATCGAGATCGACGTCGCGATGGCCTCGGCGCTCGGTGACGCCGACGTCGTCCACTCCCACACCTGGTACGCGAACCTCGGCGGCCACCTCGCCAAGCTGCGCCACGGCATCCCGCACGTGATGACCGCCCACTCGTTGGAGCCGCTGCGGCCGTGGAAGGCCGAGCAGCTCGGCGGCGGATACGCGCTGTCGAGCTGGTGCGAGCGGACCGCGGTCGAGGCGGCGGACGCCGTCATCGCGGTCTCCCACGGGATGCGGGACGACGTCCTGGACTGCTATCCGGCCGTCGATCCGGCGCGCGTGCACGTGATCTACAACGGGATCGACGCGGGCGAGTACGCGCCGGTGGGGGCGACGGACGTGCTCGCGCGCCACGGCGTCGAGCCGCCCTTCGTCCTGTTCGTGGGCCGCGTCACGCGCCAGAAGGGGCTGCCGGGACTGCTGCGGGCGGCGCGGACGTTCGACCCGTCCGTCCAGCTCGTCGTCTGCGCGGGGGCGCCCGACACGCCGGAGATCGCCGCGGAGACGCAGGCGCTGGCGGCCGACCTCGATCGGTTGGTCTGGATCGAGGCGATGCTGCCCAAGCCCGATGTGATCCAGCTGCTCTCGCACGCCGCCGTGTTCGCGTGCCCGTCCGTCTACGAGCCCCTCGGCATCGTCAACCTGGAGGCGATGGCGTGCGAGACGGCCGTGGTCGCCTCGGCCGTGGGCGGGATCGTGGAGGTCGTCGCGGACGGGGAGACGGGGTACCTGGTCGAGCTCGGCGAGGGCTACGAGGCGGCCTTCGCGGCGCGCGTCAACGAGCTGGTCGCCGATCCCGCGCGGGCGCGGGCGATGGGGGCAGCCGGCCGGCGCCGCGCCGTCGAGCGCTTCGACTGGCGCGCGATCGCCCGCGAGACCGCCGCGCTCTACGCGTCGCTCACGCCGGCGTCATGACGATCACCGGGATCTCGCGGCTCGTCCGCGCCTGGTAGTCGTCGTAGTGCTCATAGAGCTCGTTGAGCCTGGGCCAGTACTCGGCGCGCTCCTCGGCGCTCGCCAGCCGCGGCGACATCGGCGTGCGCTTGCCCTTGATCTCGATCTCGGCGGTGTCCATCGCGCGCAGGTTCAGCCACCAGGCCGGGGAGGTCTCGCGGCCGCCTGCGGAGGCGACCAGGATCACCTTGTCCCCGTCGGGCAGGTAGAGCAGCGGCGTCGTGCGGGCCTTGCCGGACTTGCGCCCGACCGTGTGCAGGATGCAGACCGGCGCCTGCTGCATCTTGCCGCCGAGCCGGCCGCCCGACGCGCGGTACGCGACGACGTTGAGCTTCGTCAGCACGTTCATCATCTTCAGGCCGAAGGATCCCGCGGGCGGGACTGGGGGTGGCGGCTTGCGGGCCATGACGGCAACCCTAGGCGGGACACATGACGAGCACCGCCATGGCGTCGGCCACCGCCGCCCGCACGGGCGCGCATCGCCCCTTGAGCAGGGCGAGGGCCTCCTCGAGGCGGGCGGGGCCGAACACGGCGCCAGGTCGGACCACTCGGACGAACGACGCGCATCCTCGTAGCCTCGCGGCGCATGAGTGGTCTGCAGGCGTGCATCGAGAAGATGGAGCGGGAGGGAATCGCCGCGGAGGCGATCGCCGTGTTCCGCCACTACTACGAGCAGCTCGAGGCGGGGGAGACAGGCCTGCTCGCCGAGTCGGACATCGAGCCTTTGGAGGCGCTGCCGTCCTACGACGAGCTCCCCGGTGACGACGGCCCGCTCGACCAGGCGGTCGTGATCAAGCTCAACGGCGGGCTGGGGACGTCGATGGGGATGACCGGCCCGAAGTCGCTGCTGGAGGTCAAGGAGGGCCTGACCTTCCTCGACGTCATCGCGCGGCAGGTCCTGGCGCTGCGCGAGCGCACCGGCGCTCGGCTGCCGCTCGTGCTGATGAACTCGTTCGCGACCCGCTCGCCGTCGCTGGACGCGCTCTCGGCGTACGACCTCGAGGTCGACGTCCCGCTCGATTTCACGCAGTCCAAGGAACCCAAGATCGAGGCGGACGGGCTCGGCCCGGTCTCGTGGCCGGCCAACCCCGACCTGGAGTGGTGCCCGCCCGGCCACGGTGACCTGTACACGTCGCTGCAGTCCTCGGGGATGCTCGAGCGCCTGCTCGACGAGGGGTACCGCTACGCCTTCGTCTCCAACGTCGACAACCTCGGCGCGGTCATGGACCCGAGGATCCTCGCCTGGTTCGCGGGGACGGGCGCGCCGTTCGCGTCGGAGGCGATCGACCGCACGGAGGCCGACAAAAAGGGCGGGCACCTCGCGCGCCTGGGCGACGGGCTCGTGCTGCGCGAGTCCGCGCAGGTGGCCGACGCGGACGAGACCGCCTTCCAGGACACCTCCCGCCACAAGTTCTTCAACGCGAACAACCTCTGGATCGACCTGCAGGCGCTGGCCGCGTTGCTGGAGGAATCGGGACCGGTGCTCGGGCTGCCGATGATCGTCAACCGCAAGACGGTCGACCCGGGCGACAAGGCCTCGACCCCGGTCATCCAGCTCGAGACGGCGATGGGCGCCGCGATCGGCGTCTTCGACGGTGCGGTCGCGCTGCACGTGCCACGCCACCGCTTCCTGCCCGTCAAGACGACGTCCGACCTGCTGGTGCTGCGCTCGGATGCCTACGTGCTCACGGACACGTCGGCAGTCGCGCTCGCACCGTCCCGCGACGCCGCGCCGATCGTCTCGCTCAGCGACGAGTTCAAGCTGGTCGCCGACTTCGACCGGCGCTTCCCGGACGGGCCGCCGTCACTGGTCGAGGCGGACCGGCTTGAGGTCGACGGGGACGTCACCTTCGGCGCCGACGTCGTCGTCCGGGGCAGCGCCCGGGTCGAGGGTCCGGCCACGGTCGCCGCCGGCGAGGTCCTCTAACCGCTCCTCGCGCTGGTCGGCCGCGTCCGCCTCGCTGAGCATGCGGGCGAACAGGTACGCGAGCCCCACGCCCATCACGAGGCTCTGCTCGAGCCCCATGATCAGCCCGGCCACGTGCTGATCGTCGAGCGGGCTGAGGCCCCAGCGCGTCCCGTCGACGTCGTAGGGCGAGTACAGGAGCTTGGGGTAGAACGCGAGGAAGACGCCCAGCGCGCCCACGAGCAGCTTCGTGGAGACCATGTAGGCGACGGGCGCCATGCCCCCGAGGCGCAGGCGCGAGCGGATCGGCGAGATCAGGTGCCACCAGTACAGGGATCCCGAGGCCGCGAAGGTGAGGTGCTCGAGGACGTGCACGCCGGCGTGGTCGAGCGCGGCGTCGTACATGACCGGCACGTGCCAGAACCACATCATCCCGACGTAGGCGACGACCCCGAACACGGGTGAGCCGATGAAGCCCGCGCGTCGCTCGAGTGCCTGGATCTCGCGCGTGAGGGGGCGCAGGATGATCTTCGTCAGCCCCAGGATCAGCGCGATCGGGACGAGGTCGGCGAGGATCAGGTGCTGGACCATGTGCGCCGACGCCAGCTGCTCGCTGATGCGGTCGATCGGTGAGACCAGTGCGAAGAGGACGAGCACGAGCCCGGCCATGAACAGCACCAGCCGCCCGATCGGCGCGCCGCGCGCGCCGTGCTTCCCTCGCACCGTCCGCCAGCGGGCGCCGAAGACGAACGCGTAGACGATCACCGAGACGAACACCGCGGGGGCGATGGTCCAGGCAGTGTCGACGGGTACCGCGCGCGAACTTGTCACAGCTTCGGCACGGAGTGTCGCGCATCGCGTCTTGTTCCTCGCGCCGGAGCCCGGGAGGCTCGCTCGATGTCCCTCGCCGCCGAGCTCGTCGCCCTCGTCGCGCCACCCGTCTGCGCGCACTGCCGCGTGCCGGCGACGGCGGGCGGGGTCGCGCTGTGCGCGGCATGCCTGCGCGCGCTGCCGTGGCTCAGCGCCACCGTCTGCACGCGCTGCGGGCTTCCCCAGCACGGCGGGCGTGCCTGCCCGGCGGCGGGCGCGCCGTTCGCGACCGCGTGGTCGCCCGTGGCCTACACGGGGACGGCGGTCACGCTCGTGCGCGCGCTGAAGTTCCGCGGCGCCCTCGCGGTGTCCGAGTTGCTGGCCGCGCAGATGGCGGCCAACGCCCCGCCGTGGGCGCTGGGCGGGGCCGTGGCGGTCGTGCCCGCGCCGCCGGTCGCCGCACGCGCGCGCCGCCGCGGGTTCGATCCGGCCGCCCGGCTGGCCGCCGGCCTGGCGGAGCGCCTTCACCTGCCGGTCGCCGACTGCCTGGCCCGCTCTGGGAGGGCGGTGCGGCAGCTCGGCGCCCGGCGGTCCGAGCGCCGCGCGCCGGGCCGGATCGGGGTGCGGGCGGTCGGGCCCGTGCCGCCGACGGTGGTGCTGGTCGACGACGTGCATACGACGGGCGCCACGCTGGCCGCCTGCGCCCGGGCGCTGCGGGAGGCGGGTGCGGTGTCGGTGCACGCGATCACGTACGCGCGGACGCTGTGAGCACCCTGCCCGCTCAGCGCGAGCGTCGGCGGGGGCGCGCGACGGGGTCCGAACTGCGGCAATGAAGGAGGGGTAGGGAGGGGCGAAAAGACAGGGCTCACCGTCGCTCGTGAAGTGAGACCTGCGAAATTCGCCCTATACGGGGAAACGAAGGGGCTCACCCAGCGAGACGCGCTGAACCCTCGGTTTTCCCCCCAACCCCCGCCGCCCTACCCAGCCGAAGAACCCGACCGCCGAAGCGCGCCCTATGCGTCGCGCGCCGCGGGCGCACCGTGGACTGGGCGAGCGGACGGATGACTTAGTTGCTCCGTAGGAGCCATGTGAAACACTCCCTGGGGACCGATAGTTCCCCCACAGGAGGTCCCCGTGCAGATCGACGTCAAGGGTCGCCATGTCGCCGTAACCGACGAGCTTCGGGAACAGGTGCGGCGGAGGTTGGCCAAGGTCGAGAAGCAGGTGAGCAGCAGTGCGTGGTGCGAGGTCGAGCTGAGCCGGGAGTCCAACCCGGCCAACCCGATGCGCGAGATCGCCGAGGTGACGATCCACATCAAGGGCGTCACGCTGCGGGCGAAGGAGGCGGCGCGGGACATGCCGCACGCCATCAACCTGGTGACGGACGACATCGCCCGGCAGGTCAAGCGGGTCAAGGACAAGCGGCGCGGCCCGCGGGCCGGCGACACGTTCGTGCCGCCGATGGCGGACGGGTTCGACCAGCCCGCCGCCGGGGCCATCTAAGGGCCGGATAAGAGCCCACCCATCCCGGGCCCGGTGGGCCGCGCGGGGTGGGTGGGCCGATACCCTGAAGGGTCATGCCGAAGCTCCTCGACAAGGCCCTGCGGATGGGCGAAGCCCGTCAGTTCAAGCAGTACGCCAAGCGAGTCGAGGCCATCAACCGCTTCGAGCCCGAGTTGGAGCTGCTCGACGACGACGAGCTCAAGGCGCGGTTCGGCGAGCTGCGCGAGCGGGCCGGGGCCGGCGAATCGCTCGACGACCTACTGCCGGAGTGCTTCGCCATCACGCGCGAGGCCGGCCGGCGCACGATGGGCATGCGCCACTTCGACGTCCAGCTGATCGGCGGCATGGTCCTGCACTCGGGTGCCATCGCGGAGATGAAGACGGGCGAGGGCAAGACGCTCACCGGCACGCTCGCCGTCGTCCTCAACGCGATCGCCGGCCGGGGCGTCCACATCGTCACGGTCAACGACTACCTGGCCCGCCGCGACGCGGAGTGGATGAGCCCGATCTACCACTACCTCGGGCTCAGAGTCGGCATCTTGCAGAACCAGATGGACTACGAGACCAAGGTCGCCGCCTACGCCGCCGACATCACCTACGGCACCAACTCGGAGTTCGGCTTCGACTACCTGCGCGACAACATGGCCGGCAGCCTGG
>CAVUFN010000015.1:0-353231 GCA_963740765.1 uncultured Solirubrobacteraceae bacterium
ATCGAGTCGGGCGGCGGCAAGAAGGACGAGGACAAGTCCGACGACGCGAAGTCCGACTCCGACTCCGACGACGACGGCGACGAGGGCTAGGCCTTGGCCGAGAAGACCAAGTTCCCCGTGGAGGTCCTCACGCCGGACGGCGAGGTCTTCAACGAGGAGATCGTGCAGATCTCCACGCGGACCGCGGTGGGGTCGATCGGCATCCTGGCCAACCACCAGCCGATGCTGGCGATGCTCGACCCCGCCGAGCTGCGGCTGTACTCGTCCGAGAGCGACTACATCACCCTCGCCCAGGGCGAGGGCTACCTCCAGGTCCAGCGCGACTCGCGCGTGCTGATCCTGGTCGACGAGGCCGGCAAGCCCGAGGATCTCGACGCCTCCGAGTGGGAGGACAAGCTCTCGCGCGCGGAGAAGGAGATCGACGATGCTGAAGAGGGCTCGCACCAGCGCCACGTCGCCGAGCGCGACAAGCGCCGCGCCGAGGCCTTCCTCAAGATCCTCCGAGGAGATAGCTGAGCCTGATCACATCGGCCGCCGCGCGCTCGCGGCGGCCGTGGCGATCGTCCTGCTGACCGCCGGCGCCGTCTCGGGCGCCGGGCTGCTCCAGATCAACGACATCCAGGGCCAGTTCGGTCCCGAGGACATCATCCAGCTGCCCGGGAACCCCGGTGACGGGGTCGACGAGGAGGCGGCCGGGAAGCCGCAGACGATCATGGCCCTGGGCACGGACGGCCGCAAGGGCGCCGACGCCGGTGGCGGGCAGCGCTCCGACACGATCCTGCTGGCGCGGCTGAACCCGAAGAACCGCGCGATCACGATGACGTCGATCCCGCGCGACCTGAAGGTCAACATCCCCGGTCGCGGCCTGGCGAAGATCAACGAGGCCTACACGCTGGGCGGCACCGCGCTGACCCTGAAGACGGTCAAGGAGCTGCTCTCGACGCCCGGGCACCCCTTCAAGATCAACCACGTCGTGGAGGTCAACTTCACCGGCTTCCGGGAGATGGTCGACTACCTCGGCTGCGTCTACGTCGACGTCGACCGCCACTACTTCAACGACGTCGGCGGGCCGCTCGGCTACGCGACCATCGACATCCCGGAGGGCTACCAGAAGATCTGCGGGACGGACGCCCTCGACTACGTCCGCTATCGCCACACGGACTCCGATCTCGTGCGCGGGGCGCGGCAGCAGGACTTCGTCCGCCAGATGCTGCGCCAGCCGGAGGTGCGCTCGCGGCTGACGTTCTCCAAGCGCAAGCAGGTCGTCCGGCTCGCGAGCAAGTACGCCCGCACCGACAAGGGGCTCGCCCGGTCGGCCAAGCAGCTGCTCTCGCTGCTCAAGCTCGGCCTCAGCGTGGCCTCGGAGCCGGTGCAGCAGATCCCCTTCGGCGGCGACCGGATCACCTACTCGCTCGAGAACGGCGGCTCCTACGTCAATGCGTCACCCGAGGCGATCGCCGACACCGTCGACCGGTTCCTCCACCCGCCCGCACCGGCGCCGCCGAAGAAGAAGGTGCGCAAACCGAAGCAGACGGGGCTGATCGACTTCCGTGCGGCGGGGGAGACCGCCGTCCGAGGGGCCAAGCGGGACATCGGGTTCCGGCTGTACTTCCCGACGCTCGGCGCCGCCGGCTCGTCCTACTCCGAGCCGGAGCCGCGGGTCTACAAGCTGCACGGGAAGCCGGCCTACCGCCTCTCCATCAAGCTCACGGGCGAAGACAAGGTGGGCGCCTACTACGGCGTCCAGGGCATGGCCTGGCGCAACGCCCCGATCCTGTCCGGGCCCCACAAGGACGTCGTCGTCGACCGGCGCCACTTCTCCGTCTACGCCGACGGCACCAAGACCGCGATGGTGGTCTGGAAGACGGCGCACGCCGTCTACTACGTCCACAACACGCTCACCCACGACCTGAGCCGCACGCAGATGCTCGCCATCGCTCGCAGCCTGGTCATCCTGGGCCGCCGTTAGCCTTGACCGCTGCCATGGACGAGCGGGACCTGGCCGAGCGCCTCATCACCTACGACACCTCCCAGCCGGAGGGGATCCGCGCTGCGGCGGGGTTCGTCAAGGGCTGGATGGAGTCCAACGGGATCACCCTGGACACCTCGGAGTACCACGGGCTGCCCGTCCTGCAGGCCACCGTCGGGGACGAGCGGCCCCACGGTCATCCTCCATGGCCACATCGACGTCGTGCCGGGCAAGCCGGAGCAGTTCCAGCCGCGCGTGGAGGGCGAGCGCCTGCTGGGGCGCGGTGCCTACGACATGAAGGGCGGCCTGGCCGCGATCATGTGCGCGCTGCGCGACCTGCGCGACCTCGCGGGCGCCCAGCGTGCACTTCGTCTGCGCGCCCGACGAGGAGTCGGAGGACTTCGACCGCCACGCGACGGACGAGCTCGTCCGGCAGGGCCTGCGCGGGGACTTCGCCATCACGGGCGAGCCGACCAACCTCAACGTCGGCGTCCAGGCCAAGGGCGTGCTGATGGTCCGCCTCGCCGTCTCCGGCCGTGCCGCCCACGGCTCCACGCCGTGGCTGGGGGAGAACGCCGTCCTGCGGGCCATCGACGTCTTCCGCCGCATCGAGACCATGCCCTTCGCCGGCGAGTCGACGGACATGTTCGACCGGCCGTCGATCAACCTGGGGCGCCTCAACGCCGGCGACGCCGTCAACAAGGTGCCCGACCACGCGGAGATGGCGGTCGACATCCGCTACCTGCCGGGGCAGGAGCCGGGCGCGATCCTCGAGCAGATCCGCGCGATCCCGCACGTGGAGGTCGTCCGCACCTTCATCCGCCCGCCGGCGTACGTGTCGCGCTCGAACCCGTTCGTCACCACGCTGTGCAGCGCCACCCGCCGAGCGGGGCAGGAGGGCGCGACGGGCGTCGGCCGCGACGGCGCCTCCGACGCCATCTCGTTCCTCGAGGCGGGGGTGCCCGCGGTCGAGTTCGGCCCCACGGGTGGCGGCCATCACGGCCCGGAGGAGTGGGTCTCCATCCCGTCGCTCGCGCGGTACCGCGAGGCGCTGGTGGGCTTCATGCGCGCCGTGCCCGACGATCGGCGCCGAGCCCGGCCTGCGGGCCGTGGACGGGGGACTCGCCTAGATGGCGACCGTGACGCCCGAGTACGAGGACGTCCCCCGGCCCGGCCGGCGGATCTTCTGGCGCGCGCTGGCGGCGTTCGCGGTCGTGATGCTCCTCACGGGCGCGGCCGTGGCGAAGGTCGGGCTGCTGCAGCTGGACTCGCTCGTCGACGAGTTCGAGAAGGCCGGCGGCAGCAACGTCGATCGACCTGCCCGACGCTCCCGCCCGCCGAGGCCGGCAAGCCGCAGACGATCATGCTGCTGGGCACGGACGGCCGCCTGGGCGACGACAAGGCGTCGGGCCAGCGGTCGGACACGATCATCCTCGCCCGCCTGAACGCCAAGAAGGACGCCATCACGATGATGTCGATCCCGCGCGACCTCAAGGTGACCATCCCGGGCTACGAGATCCCGGACAAGATCAACGCCGCCTTCGCCAACGGCGGCACGGCACTGACGCTCAAGACCGTTCGTGGCGCTGTTCGAGCGCACGGGCCGGTCCTTCAAGATCAACCACGTCGTCCAGGTCAACTTCTCGGGCTTCCGCAGGCTCGTCGACTACCTGCAGTGCACGTTCGTCGACGTCGACCGGCACTACTTCAACGACCGGGGCGGCATCGGCGGCTACGCCGTCATCGACATCGACGCCGGGCTACCAGAAGCTCTGCGGCGAGGACGCCCTCGCCTACGTGCGCTACCGCCACACGGACAACGACCTCATCCGCGGCGCCCGCCAGCAGGACTTCATCCGCCAGATGCTGCGCGGCCGCAGCGTGCGCAAGAAGCTCTCGTTCTCCAAGAGCAAGGTGCTGGCCCACATCGCGGGCGAGTACACCCGCACGGACCGCCAGCTGCGCGACAAGTCGTCGATCATCTCGCTGCTCAAGCTCGGGCTCGGCGTGGCGGACAAGCCGGTCCAGCAGGTCACCTTCGGGGCGGGGAAGATCCAGGACGACGGCGACTACCTGGTCGCCTCGGACAGCGCGATCGACGAGACGCTCGACCAGTTCCTCAACCCGAAGACGGTGACGGACGACACCGCGAAGAAGGCGCCCGCGAAGAAGTCGTCCAAGAAGAAGTCCAAGAAGTCGAAGAAGAAGTCGTCCTCCTCGAGCATCCCGTCCGGGCTGCAGAACATCGAGTCGGCGGGCGAGAACTTCGCCATCGCCATCAACCGCCGCCTGCGCTTCCCCTTCTACTACCCCAAGCTCGGCATGGCGGGGTCCCAGTACGCCAACGACGCCGAGCGCGTCTACCGCATCAAGGCCAACCACCGCTACTACCAGGCCTACCGCCTCGTCCTGGTCATGGGCGGCAGCGTCCTGCCCAAGTACTACGGCGTGCAGGGCATGACCTGGCGGCCCAACGATCCCAAGGCCGGCCCGCCGATCCTCGACGGCCCGCACGACACGCTCGTCCGCGACGGCCGCAAGCTCAACGTCTACTACGACGGCAAGAAGGTCCGCCTCGTGTCCTGGCAGACCAAGAAGGCGGTCTACTGGGTGTCCAACACGCTCACGCGGGACCTGTCGTACTCGCGGATCGTGGCCATCGCCCGTTCGCTCACGCGCCTCGGCGCCTAGTCTGTCCCGCTTCATGCCTGCTGAACGCGAGCCCATCGGGGTCATCGGAACCGGCTACGTCGGACTGGTCACAGCGGCCGGTTTCGCCGAGCTGGGCTACGACGTCTACTGCATCGACATCGACGCGGACAAGATCGCGCGCCTCAAGGGCGGCGAGATCCCGATCTACGAGCCCGGGCTGGCCGAGCTGGTCGACGAAGAACCAGGACCGGCTGCACTTCTCCACCGACATCGCCGACGCGCTGTCGCAGGCCCGGCTGCTGTTCGTGGCCGTCGGCACGCCGCCGACCTACTCGGGCGACGCGGACCTGTCCGCCGTCTTCAGCGTCGTCGACGCGATGCCGGCGTCCGACACGCACGCGCTGGTCATGAAGTCCACCGTGCCGTGCGGGACGGGCGCGAACATCCAGCGCCGCTTCCGCGAGACGGGCAAGGAGGGCTTCCGCTACGTCTCCTGCCCCGAGTTCCTCAAGGAGGGCTCGGCGGTCGCCGACTTCCTGGACCCCGACCGCGTCGTCGTCGGCGACGAGGGCGACTGGGCCGGCCAGGCCGTCGTGGACCTCTACGCGCCGCTGGAGTGCGCAGCTCGTGCGCACGGACATCCGCTCGGCGGAGATGATCAAGCTGGCCTCCAACGCGTTCCTGGCCACGAAGATCTCCTTCATCAACGAGATCGCCAACGTCTGCGACGAGACGGGTGCCGACGTCGTCGAGGTGGCCAAGGGCATGGGCCTCGACCAGCGCATCGGCCCGAAGTTCCTGCAGGCCGGCATCGGCTTCGGCGGCTCCTGCTTCCCCAAGGACGTCGCCGCGCTCAAGCAGCTGGCCGGCAACACGGGCTACCACTTCCAGCTGCTCAACTCGGTCATCGAGGTCAACGAGCTGCAGAAGCGCAAGGTCGTCGGCAAGCTCCAGAAGCACCTCGGGCCGCTGGTGGGCAAGAAGATCGCGCTGCTCGGCCTGGCCTTCAAGCCCAACACCGACGACATGCGCGAGGCGTCTTCGCTGGTCCTCAGCGCCCGGCTGCTCGCCGACGGGGCGATCATCTCCGTCTACGACCCGATCGCCGAGGAAGAGGCCCGCAAGCTGATCTCCGGCGTCGAGTTCGCGGAGTCCGCCGCGGCGGCGTGCGCGGGCGCCGACGCGATCGTCCTCGTCACGGAGTGGCCGGAGTTCGCCGACCTCGACCTCGCCGCGATCGCCGGCGTCCATGCGGGGCTCGCTGATCGTCGACGGGCGCAACTTCCTCTCGCCGGAGGCCGTCCGCGGCGCCGGCCTGATCTACGAGGGCATCGGCCGCCCGAGCCCCGCCGGGGTCTGACGTGCAGGCGCTGATCCTGGTGGGCGGGGAGGGGACCCGCCTGCGGCCGCTGACGTCCGAGATCCCCAAGCCGGTGGTGACGCTGGTCGACCGGCCGTTCCTGGCCTTCATGCTCGAGTGGCTGGCGGCGCACGGCGTCGACGACGTGATCCTCTCCTGCGGCTTCAAGGCCGACAAGGTCCGCACGGTGCTCGGCGACGGCTCCGCCTACGGCGTCAAGCTGACCTACCGCGAGGAGCCACGGCCGCTGGGCACCGGCGGCGCGCTGAAGTTCTGCGAGGACCTGCTCGACGAGCGCTTCCTGATGCTCAACGGCGACGTGCTCACCGACATCGACCTCACGGCGCAGATCGCGCAGCACGTCGAGACGGGTGCGACGGGCACGCTCGCCCTCGTCCCCGTGCCGGATCCGAGCAACTACGGCCTCGTCCGCACGGCGGAGGACTCGACGGTGCTGGAGTTCATCGAGAAGCCGGAGGGCGACGTCGGGGTCAACACGATCTCGGCGGGCGCGTACGTGCTCGAGCGCGTCCGTGCTCGAGCTGCTGCAGCCCGACACGAAGGCCTCCATCGAGCGTGAGGTGTTCCCGCGCCTGGTCGGCAACGGCCTCCACGCACGCGTCTCCGACCGCTACTGGCTCGACATCGGGACCCCCGACCGCTACCTCCAGGGCACCTTCGACATCCTCGAGGGCCGCGTCAAGACGCGCGTCGAGGCGCCGGGCGGCATCGTCGGGCGCCACCGCGAACGGGACCGTCGAGGGCCCCGCGGTGATCGGCCCGGGTGTGACCATCGGGGAGGGGTCGACCGTCGTCGCGCGCCGTCGTGCTCGACGGCGCCCGCATCGGCCGCGACTGCGTGCTGCGCGACTGCGTCGTCATCCCCGGCGCGGACATCGCCGACGGCACGGTGGCCGAGCCCGGGACCATCCTCAGCTGATGAGCGTCGACTCGACGAACCAGCGCCAGGAGATCCTCGACCTCCCGGACCACCTCGAGGACGCCCTGGCCCGCGTCGCCGAGGCCGACGTCCCCGCGCAGGCGTCGGCCGGGCTGGCGATCTGCGGCATGGGCGGCTCGGGCGTCGGCGCCCTGCTGGCCACCGGCATCATCGGCGACCGCGCCACCGCCCCCATCATCAGCGTGCGCGACTACACGCTGCCCGGCTGGGTCGGCGAGGACTGGACGGTGCTGCTGAGCTCCTACAGCGGCGGCACGGAGGAGACGCTGGCCTGCTGGGACGCCGCCGCGCACACGCGCCGCATCGCCGTCTCCACGGGCGGCGAGCTCGCGGAGAAGGCCGCCGCCGAGGCCGTCCCGCTGATCACCCTGCCGGAGGGCCATCAGCCCCGTGCCGCGGTCGGCTACGCCACCGCCGTCGCCGCGGAGGTCGCCGCCGTCGCGGGCGTCGCCCCCTCGCTGCGCGACGAGCTCACGGAGGCCGCCGCGTTCCTGCGCGACGAGACGGCGTCCCTCGAGGACGAGGCGCGCGCGCTGGCCGAGGCGGTCGCCGGCCACATCCCCGTGGCCGTCGGCGCCGGCCTGAGCGTCGCCGCCGCCTACCGCTGGAAGTGCCAGGTCAACGAGAACGCCAACCGCGCGGCGTTCTGGTCCGAGCTGCCCGAGGCCGACCACAACGAGATCGAGGGCTGGCGCGAGCGCGGGTCGATCGTCCCGCTCTTCCTCGAGGACCCGGCGGACACGCACCCGCGCGTCCGGCTGCGCTTCGACCTCACCGCGGACATCATCGGCGGCGCGCACCGCGTCACCGCACGCGGCCGGACCCGGGCGGAGCGCCTGCTCTCGCTCGTGCTGCTCGGCGACCTCTTCTCCTTGCACCTCGCGCTCAACGACGGCACCGATCCGGTGGACATCCCCTCGCTTGTGGAGCTCAAGGCCGCGCTGTAGCTTTTGGTCATGCGCCTGACCCTTTGCGCGGCCGCCGCCGCGCTGTTGCTTCTTCTGCCGGCCGCCTCCCACGCGGCCAACCCGAGCAACGTCGGCACGGGGCAGAAGCCGGGGGTGGCGGTGGGGGCCGACGGCACGGCCTACATCGCCTACATGGTCGACGAGGGCGCCGAGGACAAGATCGGGTTCTGCACGCTGCCGCGCGACGCGAGCAGCTGCGCGACGAGCCTCACGCTCAACCCGACCAACAACCCGGACGTCGCCCGGCGGCCCGTGGTGCTGCTCGGCCCCGCGGCCGGCGACGTCCGGATCATCTACGGCGTTTCCTGCTGCGCCCAGCCGCCCAGCCCGTCCAGCTACATGCTCAAGTCGACCAACGGCGGCACGTCGTTCCCGACGGAGACCACCATCTCGGACACCACCGGCGCACCGATGAACCGCTTCGGCATGGCGACCGTGCAGACGGTCTTCTCACCGGGAGGCGCGTTGCTCTCCGTGGGCACCGGCCTGTTCGACGGCGACGGCATCTTCGCCCAGCTCACTTCGAGTGGGCCGCCGATGATGCGCGCCGGCCTGAACAGCAGCTTCCCGCGGGTGCCCGATCTCGTGGTCAATGGCACTCAGGCGGTGGTGGCCGGCAAGAACAGCACGAACAGCACCTGGGGCTGGACCTCGAGCTCCGGGCCGGACTTCAACGCGACCGCCAACTGGACGTCGATGACGCTCGGCGGCCCGCTCACGGGCCGCCCGCGCCTGGCCGGCGGGTCGGCCGGGATGTTCCTGATGACGCAGCGCAAGGTCCTCCTGGGCGGCGACGACGCGCAGGAGCTGCAGGTCCAGAAGTTCACGGGGTCCGGGTTCGATCCCGCGAAGCCGATCGCGACGGAGACGCAGGCCCGCTGCTGCGCGGACATCATCGACAACGACCTGCAGGAGGACGGCACCGGGAAGCTGCACGCCATCTGGACGCGGTCGGCCTGCTGCGACGCCACCAGCTACGTGCGGTACACGACGTCGGCGGACGGGGGCGCGACCTGGGCCGCCCCGAAGGACCTGCTGCGGTCGGTGGAGCCGGTGGACGCCGAGCTCGCCATCGCGCCGGACGGCATCGGCGTGGCGGTCTGGGCCGAGGCCGGGCCGGTGGTCAAGGTGGTCAAGACCAACGACCCGTTCACCACGCCCGACCCGGCGGACCCCAACAACCCGGTCGCCACCGTGTCCCGACGGTGACGGCGACGCCCGGTCCCGACCGCCACCGCGACCGTCACGCCGCGGCCGACGCCGACGCCCTCGACATCGGACCCGGCCGCCGACACGGTCGTCGGCAGCGCGAGGCCCAACGGCTTCACCTTCCAGCTCGCCGCCCCCGGGTCGTGCGTGCCCTCCGGCCGCAACGTCCGTCTGAAGGTGAAGGTGAAGAAGCCCAAGAAGGGCAAGGTCCGCTTCGTCTCGTTCAAGATCGACAAGCGCAAGGCGGTCAAGGACAAGCGCTCGCCCTACACGCTCAAGCGGAAGGCGTCCGGCTTCAAGTCCGGCACCCACAAGGTGCGGGTGAAGATCGCCTACCGCAAGGGCAAGCGGAAGTTCTCCGTGACGGTGAAGGGGACGTTCAAGGTCTGCTGAGGACCTACGTGAGCCCGAGGCGGTGGGCGACCGCCGCCGCCTCGGTGCGGGTCCGGACGTCGAGCTTGGCCAGGATCCGGGAGACGTGGACGGACGCCGTCTTCTCGGCCATGTAGAGGGACGCGCCGATCTCGCGGTTGGTGGCCCCGGCCGCGAGCAGCTCGAGGACCTGGCGCTCCCGCGGCGTGAGGCCGAAGGGATCCTCGGAATCCGCCCCCACCCGCCTCGGTCCGGTCTCCTCCGAGCGCAGCCTGGCACGCGCCACGAAGCCCTCGACCTCCGACGCCAGCCAGGTGGCGCCGAGGGCGCGGGCGGCCTCCAGGGCGGCGGCGGCAGCGGTGGCGGCACCCTCGCGGTCGCCCGTGGCCAGCCGCGCCTCCGCCTCCCGCCAGCGTGCCTCCGCGGCGGCGTACGGGCGCTCGGCCTGCGTCCACGCCTCCACGGCGTCCGTCCACAGCGCGGGCGCCTCGCCACCCGCGGCCCGGGCGGCCAGCGCGCGGCCGGCGACGAGGTTGGCGTTCTCCACCGGGCGGTGCTCGCCCGCCGTGGCCTCCAGGCGCAGGAGGAGCATCTCGGCAAGTGAGATCGCGGTGCGCTCGGCCTCCGCGTCGCCGAGGTCGCGGGCGCGGATGGCGGCGTCGGCCTCCACCGTCAGCCCGGCGAGGGACACGAGCGAGATGCGCGCGCTGTCCTCCGAGCAGAACTCGATGCGGTCGAGGCCGTCCTCGACGGCGGCCCGGGCCTCGGCGAGGTCCCCGCAGCGGCGCGCGAGCTCCGCCTTCATCGCGGCGTGCGGGCCGATGAACTGCGGCTCGCGCGAGGTGGCGACGATGGGGGAGGCCGTGTCGAGCAGGTCGGCCGCGCGGGCGTGGTCCCCGTGGCCGAGGGCGAGCTCGATGCGCCGGTGCGACTCGTTGACGAGGAGGTTGTGCTTGAGCCGGCGCCCGTGCTCGGGCAGCAGCGCGGCCGCGCCCTCCCAGTCGCCGAGCTGGAAGCAGATCTCGGCCTTCATCAGCGACAGCCAGCGGCTGAAGTGCCCGGCCTGCGCGGCGAGCGACAGCCCCTCGTCGACCGCCTCCCGCGCGTCCTGGCCGCTGCCGCGCCACAGCGACACGTCCGCGAGGTTCGTGTAGAGCGTGTTCGCGGTGACCAGCATGTCCTGGTCGAGGGCGAGCCGGATCGCCTGGCGCAGGGAGTCGACGCCCTCCGGGTCGCCCATCCAGGCCAGCGACACGCCGAGCGCGTCGAGCGCGCGGATCTCCGGCATCGCGGCGCCGCAGGCCCGGGCGACCGCGAGCGCCTCCCGCGCCTTCTCGGCCGACTCGCTGAGGCGCGACTCGAGCATCAGGTGCTTGGCCTGGCTGGAGAGCAGCATCGCCCGCGCGTAGGTCGGCTCCTCCGGCAGCAGCGCCAGCGCGCGCTCCTGGGTCTCCTTGGCGGCGTCGGGGCGGCCGAGCCGCCACTCCTGGCGGGCGAGGCGCTCGAGGATGTCGGCCATGCGCTCGGGGTCCCGCTCGGCGTCGACCTCGGAGACCGCGGCCCGCAGCAGCGCCTCCGCGCGGTCGGCGTCCCCCTCCGTGTAGGCGCACCAGGCCGCGGAGCGCAGCAGGTCGACGTGGTCGCCGCCCGTCAGCGCCTCCGCGTCCGGGACGCGCTCCCACAGCTCGAGCGCCCGCTCGTAGAGCGCCGCGGCCTCGCCGTAGGCGCGCACGGTCTCCGCGGCCTCGCCGGCGCGGACGGCGGCCACGAGCGCGCGCGGCTGGTCGCCGGCGGCGGCGTAGTGGTGGGCGATGGCGGAGGCGTTGTGGGCCCCCGGCGCGGAATGCGACTCGAGCGCGCGGGCCAGCGCGAGGTGGATCTCCGAGCGCTCGCCGGGGAGCAGGTCGTCGACGATCACCTCGGCCAGCAGCGCGTGACGCAGGCCGTAGGCGCCGTCCGGGAGCACGCGGACGATCTGGGAGGAGACGCCGTCGCGCAGCGCGTCGCGCAGGACGTCAGCCGTGAGGCCCGTCGCCTCGGCGAGCAGCGCGTGCTCCGTGCGGCCGGCGACGGCGATGGTGCGCAGCACCGCCTGCGTGGGCGCCGCGAGCTTCTCCACCCGGAGCATCAACGCCTCGCGCAGCGTGGGCGGAAGGGAGCCGCGGCCGTCGATGCCCGCGGCGAGCAGCTCCTCGGCGTACAGGGCGTTGCCCTCCGAGCGCGACCACAGGCGCTCGACGAGGTCCTGATCGGGCGCGGTGCCGAGGATGTCGGCGAGCTGCTCGGCGAGCTCCGTCCGCGTGAACGGCCGCAGGTCGACGCGGCGGGCGCCGCCCGAGCGCTCGAGCTCGGCGAGGACCGGCCGCAGCGGATGCCGGCGGTGCAGCTCGTCCGGGCGGTAGCTGAGGACGATCAGCACGCGCTCGGAGACCAGCGACGCGCTCAGGTAGGTCAGGAACGCGCGCGTGGACCGGTCGGCCCAGTGCAGGTCCTCGATGGTGAGCAGCAGGCCGGCGTCGGCGGCCAGCCCGTCGATGAGCGCGAGCAGCGCCTCGAAGAGCTGCGCGCGCGCGCCCGTGGCCTCCTCGGAGAAGCCACGGGGGACGGCGGTGCGCGCGAGGCCGGGGAGCATGGCCTCCAGCGCGGCGCGGGCGGGAGCGGGGAGGGTCTCGAGCACAGGGTCCGACGAGCGGGCGAGCGGGCGCAGCGCCGCGACGATGGGCGCGTAGGCGAGCTCGGACTCGCCGAGGTCGACGCACTCCCCGCTGAGCACGCGCACGCCGTCCGCGCGGGCGCGGCGCTCGAGCTCGCAGAGCAGGCGCGTCTTGCCCACACCGGACTCACCGGCGACGAACGCAAGGGTCGGGCGACCGTCGACGGCCTCGTCGAGCGCCGCCCGCAGCTCCGCGAGCTCCCCGGCGCGACCTACGAAGCGTGCGCTCGAGACCCTGGTTGCCATGTGGACATGTTGGACCATGAAGCAACCGCGCGCCGGCGCCGCGGGACGACGATGGAGAACCGCGGCCGGCGGCGCGCCGTGGCGCGGGCGATGTCGAGCTGGCGGGACTGGGCGAGGGCGGGGTGGAGGAGGTTGGTCATTCCTCCATGGTGCGGCTGAGGCACCCCTCGCACATCGGTAAGACGGTGCCTCTTACCCCTTACGCACGCGCCGTCACGAGCTTCGCCAGGGCGAGGGCCGGGGCGATGGCGAGCGTGACGTGGATGCCGGAGCGGCGGACGGCCGCGCCGGCGACGTCGCCCTTCCAGCCGCCGTCCGTGGCCTTCAGGTCCTGGAAGTCCTCGAGGTAGGCGGGCAGCTGGTCGGCGAACTGCTGGGCCTCGTCCGGGGTGGCGAAGCGCCAGCGGACGGCGAGCAGGTCGCGCTCCACGCACGGGCGCGAGCAGCCGCGGATGTCCTTCGAGCCCGCGCGCCAGAGCTCGTAGTGGCCGGCCTTCAGGCCCGCGGCACCGGCGGCGGCGTCGCGGCGGGAGGTGTCCTGCGCGAGCGCGCCGAAGACCAGCAGCTGGCTGGTGTCGAACTCGCCCATCTGGCCCTGCTCGACGCGGCGGAAGCCCTTGGCGGCGCGGGCGACGCGCAGCGGGACGGGCGCTCGCGCATCACTGTCAGGCGTGGGGTGGAGGACGTCGGCGGTGGCCTTCGGCGGCTGCCGGAACGCGGCGTCGCGGGCCTGCTGGCCGCCCTCGCGCACGAGCCGGGCGATGTACCGCGAGCCGTCGAGGTAGGCGAAGCGGTCGTTGTTGAGGAAGTAGTTGATCTCGCCGCGCACGGTGGAGGCGGGCACGCGGGAGGCGAGGGCGCGGGCGCCCGGGCCCTTGCCGAGGTACCGGCGCGCGTACGCGGCCTCCGTGTAGTGGGCGGACCCCTCGACGAGCGCGCGGCGCGCGATGGAGGCGTCGTCGCCGCCCTTGGTGATGGAGGGCAGGCCGAAGTGCTGGTCCTCGAGCGCGTGGGTGAGCTCGTGCGCGTAGGTGAGCTCCTTCTGCACCCGGTTGCCCTGGACGTCGGTGACGATGGTCAGCGTCTTCGACGGCGGGTCGTAGACGCCGAGGATGCCGCTGGTCTCGCCGAGGTCGGCGGGCGTCGCGCGGCGGCTCTCGAAGCCGAGCAGCTTGAGGAGGTCCTGCTCCGAGCGCGCGCGACGGCGCTGGTCGGCACCGAGGCGGTCGATCTCCGCGCTCGACTCCTTCTGCAGCTGCTTCGCGGTGACCTTGCGCACCTTCGGGAGCCCGTCGGTGAACTCGAGGCCGCGGAGGCGCTCCACGCGGTGGGCGATCTTCGCGAGTGAGGGCAGCTCGTCGCCGGCCTCCGCGCGGCGCTCGCCCCGGGTCGTGAAGACGACGAGCCCGGCGATCAGCGCGAGGCCGAGCACCATGATCCGGCGGGTCATAGGGTGTCGCCCATGCCGCTCTCCTCCATCATCGACGGACGGAATACCCAGGATGCGCCGGGCGGTAAGCAACGTTCGACCAATCCGGCGCGCACGGAAGATCTCGTCGCCGAGATCGCCCTCGGGGACGCCTCGACCTTCGTCGACGCCGCGCGTGCTGCGCGTGCTGCGCAGGCCGAGTGGAAGACCGTCCCCGCCCCCGCGCGCGGGCGCGTGATCGCCGAGGTCGGCCGCCTCGTCGAGGCCAACAAGGAGGCGCTGGCGAAGATCGTCACCGCCG
The DNA here is from genome assembly GCA_963740765.1 of uncultured Solirubrobacteraceae bacterium. Taxonomy (GTDB): domain Bacteria; phylum Actinomycetota; class Thermoleophilia; order Solirubrobacterales; family Solirubrobacteraceae; genus DATLGB01. Next base: position 14,181 of record CAVUFN010000015.1, read on the forward strand.
AGATCGGCAAGCCCTATCCGGAGGCGCTCGGCGAGGTCCAGGAGATCATCGACACCTGCGACTTCTTCGTCGGCGAGGGCCGCCGCCTCTACGGCCAGACCGTCCCGTCGGAGATGAAGGACAAGCAGCTCTTCACCTTCCGCGTGCCCGTCGGCGTCGCCGCGATCATCACCGCGGGCAACTTCCCGGTCGCCGTGCCGGCCTGGTACCTCGTCCCCGCCATCCTGTGCGGCAACGCCGTCGTCTGGAAGCCCGCCGAGTACGCCGCCGCCTGCGCGGACGCCATGGCCAAGCTCTTCCACGCGGGCGGCGTCCCCGGCGGCGTCCTCAACCTCGTGCAGGCCGACGGCGAGCAGACCTTCGCCGGCCTCGAGCAGTCCCTGGACGAGCGGCTCGTCGACAAGGTCGGCTTCACCGGCTCGAGCGCCGTCGGCGCCGAGATCGGCGCCCTCTGCGGCCGCCACATGCAGTCGCCGTGCCTGGAGCTCGGCGGCAAGAACCCGATGGTGGTCATGGACGACGCGGACGTCGACCTCGCCGTCGAGGGCGCGCTGTTCGGCGGCTTCGGCACGGCCGGCCAGCGCTGCACGTCGCTCGGCACGGCGATCGTCCACGAGTCGATCCACGACGAGTTCGTGGCCAAGCTCGACGAGCGCCTGCGCGCGTCGACCATCGGCGACCCGACGCAGGACGTCCTCTACGGGCCGATGATCCACGAGCGCTTCGCCGAGCGCTTCGAGCAGTGGCTCGGCCTGATCGAGGACCACCACACGGTGCTCGGCTCGGACCACCGCGGCCGCGTCATCGAGCGACGCGCCGTGGCCGAACTTCGCGGGTGACGCCGAGGCCGGGCTCTTCTACCACCCGGTGATCGTCGACGGCGTCACGATCGACGACGAGATCTACCGGACGGAGACCTTCGGCCCGATCATCGGCGTCGCCACGTTCTCGGACTTCGACGAGGCGATGCACCTGGCCAACGACCACGGGTACGGCCTGTCGAGCTCGATCTACACGACCGACGCGCTGAACGCCTTCCGCTTCCGCGAGCGCATCACCGCGGGGATGATCTCCGTGAACAACTCGACGTCAGGGCGCGGAGGCGCACCTGCCCTTCGGCGGCAACGGCAAGTCGGGCAACGGCTCGCGGCAGTCGGGCATCTGGGTACTGGACCAGTTCACCCGCTGGCAGTCCATGAACTGGGACTACGCGGGGAAGCTGCAGAAGGCGCAGATGGACAACATCACCGAATCCACGGCAGACAGGGAGTTCCGGCTATGAGCGGTTTGATCGGCAAGGCGATGAAGTTCGCCAAGTCCCCCCAGGGCAAGAAGGCGCTCGACAAGGCGCAGAAGTACGTGAAGTCCGAGGAGGGCAAGGAGAAGATCGAGGACCTCAAGGACAAGGTCGGCGGGCACAAGGAGAAGGATCCGAAGGCCGCCGCCAAGGCCGCCCCCGTCGCCGGCACGCCCGCCCCCAGCGCGGAGCCGGTCGACACCACCACGGAGCCGAAGCCGGACCCGAACGCGCCTACCGCTTAGCGCGGTACCACTGCGGCGAGGTGGTCGGCGGGGGCACGAGCGCCTCCGCCTTCGCCACGAGCACGGAGGGTGCCGGGTCGGCGACGTGCGCAGCGAGCGCCTCGCCGAAGGCGTCGTCGAGGCCCTCCACGGTCTCGGCGCGGACGCCGAAGGACGCGGCCAGCGCGGCGAAGTCGGGCGTCCGCAGGTCGACGCCGAAGCGCGGCTCGCCGGCCTGGTCCTGGTCGAAGCGCAGCATCCCGTAGCCGCCGTCGTCGACGATCACGGTGGTGAGCGGGATCTGCTCCTGGGCGACGGTCGCGAGCTCGCCCGCCGCGAACAGGAAGCCGCCGTCGCCGCACAGGGCGACGGTCGGGCCGGTGCCCGCCAGCGCCGTCCCGATGGCGGCCGGGAAGGCGAAGCCGAGCGTCCCCCAGCCGACGGGGTAGGCGAGCCGGCGCGGTTCGGGGAACGGGTGGAAGCCGCCGACCCAGTAGCCGGGGATGCACATGTCGCAGACGACGTTGGCGTCGTCGGGGAGCGCGTACGGAGAGGGCGTCGAGGAAGCGCAGCGCGCGGGCGTCGAGGGCGCGGCAGGCGTCCGCCTTGACCTGCCGGAGGTCGGCCCAGGGCGCGCCCTCGCCCTCGAGGCGCCGCGCGGTCGCCCGCCGGTAGTCGGCCGCGTCGACTCGATGACGCGATGAGCGCGGCGGCTGCGGCTGGCGAAGTTCTGGGTCATCATCCCGTCGAAGCGCGCCCCGAACGGCGAGCACCACCTCCGCCTGGTCCCACAGCGCGCCGACGGACGGCATGTGCGGCGGGAAGCCGACCCGCAGCGGATGGTCGAGCGGCATGACCCCGCGGCCCGGAGTAGGCCTCGATCACCGGCGCGTCGAAGCGCTCGGCGTGCTCGACGACCGCCTCGCGGCGCCAGTTGTCCTCCACCCAGATCAGGTGCCGCCGGCTCGTCAGCCGACCGTGCGGTCGTCCGGTCGGGCGCGAGTGCTCGACGCTGACCGGACGGGCAGCGCATGGTCCGTGGGGATCTCGAGGTAGACGGGCGCGACGGCGCGCGGCCGCGATCGCCGTCGCCGCTCCTCGCCCGAAGGACGCGCCGACCACCGGGGCGAACATCGCGGCCTGGTCGACGCCGCCGTGCAGGACCGGGCGGTCGCCGGTGGACGGTGTGCGACGGTGGTGGCGATGACGAGGATCCCGGAGCGGCTCGCGTACGCCTCGCCGACCGCGCCCAGCGTGTTGGCGGCGCCCGGGCCGGTCGTGGTCAGGGCCACGCCGACGCGCCCCGTCGCGCGGAACCAGCCGTCGGCGGCGTACGCGGCGGCCTGCTCGTGGCGGACGCCGACCAGCCGGATGGACGACTCGCGCAGGGCCTCCCACAGCGCGAGGTTGTGGACGCCGGGCAGGCCGAACACGACGGTGACGCCGGCGTCCTCCAGCGCCCCGACGATGACGGCCGCACCGCTCATGCGCCCAACCTTGACACAACCGTGTCAAGGTTCGCTACCCTGACCACATCGAGGCTCTGACGATCAACCAGGCGGCCGAGACGACCGGCTGGTCGTCCCGGATGCTCCGCTACATCGAGCGTGTGGGCCTCATCGCACCGCAGCGCACCGGCGCGGGGTACCGCGTCTACGGCGCCGCGGAGCTGCAGCGACTCAGGACGTTGAAGGAGCTGCTCGACCGCCACGACGTCAGCCTCTCAGATGTGGCCTTCGCCGCGCGGATCCGTCATGACGACGGTCTGCGTGCGGCCACCGACGAGTGGCTGGATGCCGAGGCCGAGCGTCCCGAGGACGTCGAAGCGGCCGACTGGCTGCGCTACGAGCAGAACAAGCACGAACGGCTGCTACGCCGAGAACTGGAGCCCGCATGAACGCTGTCACCACCGAGGACTTCAAGGTCGCCGACCTCTCCCTCGCCGCCTACGGGCGCAAGGAGATCGAGCTCGCCGAGCACGAGATGCCGGGCCTGATGCAGACCCGCGCCGAGTACGCCGAGGCGCAGCCGCTCAAGGGCGCGCGCATCACCGGCTCGCTGCACATGACCATCCAGACCGCGGTCCTGATCGAGACGCTGGTTGCTCTCGGCGCCGAGGTCCGCTGGTGCTCGTGCAACATCTTCTCGACGCAGGACCACGCCGCGGCGGCCATCGCCGAGGCCGGCGTCCCCGTCTTCGCCTGGAAGGGCGAGACGCTCGAGGAGTACTGGTGGTGCATCGGAGCAGGCCGTCCTGTGGCCCGGCGGTGAGGGTCCGAACATGATCCTCGACGACGGCGGCGACGTCACCATGCTCGTCCACAAGGGCAAGGAGTTCGAGGCGGCCGGCGCCGTGCCGAACCCCGCCGACGCCGAGTCGGAGGAGTTCCAGGTCTTCCTGGGCCTGCTCCAGCGCTCGCTCACGGAGGACCCGCAGCGCTACACGAAGATCGCCGACGGCATCATGGGCGTCACGGAGGAGACCACCACCGGCGTCATGCGTCTCTACGAGATGCAGCAGACCGGCGACCTCCTGTTCCCGGCGATCAACGTCAACGACTCGGTCACCAAGTCCAAGTTCGACAACCTCTACGGCTGCCGCCACTCGCTGGTCGACGGCATCTTCCGCGCGACGGACGTCATGCTCGCCGGCAAGGTCGCCGTCGTCTGCGGCTACGGCGACGTCGGCAAGGGCTCCGCGGCCTCGCTGAAGGCCCAGGGCTCGCGCGTCGTCGTCACCGAGATCGACCCGATCTGCGCGCTGCAGGCGTGCATGGAGGGCTACGACGTCAAGACGCTCGAGGACGTCGTCGAGACCGCCGACGTGTTCATCACGACGACGGGCAACAAGGACATCATCACCGCCGAGCACATGGCGCGCATGAAGCACGGCGCCATCGTCGGCAACATCGGCCACTTCGACAACGAGATCGACATCGCCGGCCTCGGCGAAGCTCGACGGCGTCGAGAAGATCAACATCAAGCCGCAGGTCGACCAGTGGGTCTTCCCGAGCGGCAACCGCATCATCGTCCTCTCCGAGGGCCGCCTGCTGAACCTCGGCAACGCGACGGGCCACCCGTCCTTCGTGATGTCGAACTCCTTCACGAACCAGACGATCGCCCAGATCGAGCTGTTCACGAAGAACGACGAGTACGAGAAGCAGGTCTACGTCCTGCCGAAGCACCTCGACGAGAAGGTCGCCCGGCTGCACCTCGACGCGCTCGGCGCCAAGCTCACCGAGCTGCGCCCCGAGCAGGCCGCCTACATCGGCGTCCCGGTCGAGGGCCCGTACAAGACCGATCACTACCGCTACTAGGACCATGGCGGCTGCGGCCGCCGGAGAAGCACGGATCGAGTGGGCGGACGGGCAGATGCCCGTCCTCCGCTCGATCCGGGAGCGCTTCGCGGACGACGCGCCCGCTCGACGGCGTGCGCGTCGCCGCCTGCCTCCACGTGACGGCGGAGACCGCGTGCCTGGTGCGCGCGCTCGAGGCCGGCGGGGCGGAGGTCGCGCTGTGCGCGGCCAACCCCATGTCCACGCAGGACGACGTCGCCGCCGCCGCTGGGCCTCGACGCCCGCCGCGGCGACTCGCGCCCGACTACGAGGGCGCGCTCGAACCGCTGCCGCAGGTCACCCTCGACGACGGCGCGGACCTCATCGGCCTGCTGCACGCGACCGGCCGCGCCGGCGAGCCTGCGCGGCGGCACGGAGGAGACCACCACCGGCCTCGTCCGCATCCGCCGGCTCGACCTCGAGTGCCCGGTGATCGCCGTCAACGAGGCCCGCACCGAGCGGCTCTTCAACGACCACTACGGCACGGGCCAGTCCGCGCTCGACGGCATCCTGCGCGCGACGAACATCCTCATCGCCGGCAAGACGATCGTCGTCCTCGGCTACGGCGAGACCGGCCGCGGCATCGCCGACCGCGCCCGCGGCGCCGGCGCGCAGGTGATCGTCTGCGAGGTCGACCCGATGCGCGCGCTGGAGGCCCGCATGGAGGGCTTCGAGGTCATGCCCGCGCTCGAGGCGGCCGCGCGCGGCGACGTCTTCGTCACCGTCACCGGCTGCACGGACGTCCTCGCGCGGCGAGCACTTCGAGCGCATGAAGCACGGCGCGGTGCTCGCCAACGCCGGCCACTTCGACGTGGAGATCTCGCTCGCCGACCTCGGCCCGGGCGACGCAAGGTCCTCCCGCTCGTCACCCGGCACGGCCGACCTGAACCTCGCTGGCCGGCGGGCGCGTCGTGAACCTCGCCGCGGGGGAGGGGCACCCGGCCGAGATCATGGACCTGTCCTTCGCCAACCAGGCGCTCGCCTGCGAGTACCTCGTCCGCGACGACCTGCCGCCGGGCGTGCATCCGGTGCCGCTCGACATCGATCGCGAGATCGCGCGGCTCAAGCTGGCCTCGCTCGGGCGTCGGCATCGACGCGCTCACGGAGGACCAGCGGGCCTACCTGTCCGCCTGGGGCTAGACGTCGAGGCGGGGCACGTCGCAGTGCCGCGTCGAAGCAGACGGCGGGGAGGGCGTCGGGGCCGGCGTGGAAGTGGACCTCGTCGTGCGCGCGACTGGCGCCGAGAAGGCCGGTGAAACGGGTGATCAGCTTGAAGTTCATACCTTCAAGCTACCCGGCTTGCGCCAGACATTGTGACAAGTTTGTGACATCTCACAGAGCGGTAGTGTCGAGCCCATGAGCGGCCTGGATGCGTGCGTGGAGAAGATGGAGCGGGAGGGCATCGCGGAGGAGGCGATCGCGGTGTTCCGCCACTACTACGAGCAGCTCGAGGCGGGGGAGACCGGGCTGCTGCCGGAGTCCGAGATCGAGCCCCTCGACGACGTCGCCGAGTACGACGACCTGCCCGACGAGACCGGGCCGCTGGACCAGACCGTCGTCATCAAGCTCAACGGCGGCCTCGGGACCTCGATGGGGATGACGGGACCGAAGTCGCTGCTCGAGGTCAAGGAGGGCAAGACCTTCCTCGACGTCATCGCCCGGCAGGTCCTGGCCCTGCGCGAGCAGCACGGGGCGCGGCTGCCGCTCGTGCTCATGAACTCCTTCGCCACCCGCAAGCCGTCGCTCGACGCGCTGGAGGACTACGACCTCGAGGTCGACGTCCCCCTGGACTTCGTGCAGTCCAAGGAGCCCAAGATCGAGGCGGACGGGCTCGGGCCGGTGGAGTGGCCGGCGAACCCCGACCTCGAGTGGTGCCCGCCCGGTCACGGCGACCTGTACCCGTCGCTGCAGTCGTCCGGGATGCTCGAGCGGCTGCTCGACGAGGGCTACCGCTACGCCTTCGTCTCCAACGTCGACAACCTCGGCGCCGTGCATGGACCCGCGCATCCTCGCCTGGTTCGCGGCGACCGGCGCGCCGTTCGCCTCCGAGGTCATCGACCGCACGGAGGCCGACAAGAAGGGCGGCCACATCGCCCGCCACGGCGACGGCCTCGTCCTGCGCGAGACGGCGCAGGTCGCCGACGAGGACATGGACGCCTTCCAGGACACGTCGCGCCACCGGTTCTTCAACGCGAACAACCTGTGGATCGACCTGCAGGCGCTGGCGCGCGCAGCTGAAGGAGCTCGGGGCCGGTGCTCGGGCTGCCGCTGATCGTCAACCGCAAGACGGTCGACCCGAGCGACAAGTCCTCCACGCCGGTCATCCAGCTCGAGTCGGCGATGGGCGCGGCCATCGGCGTCTTCGACGGAGCGCGTCGCGCTGCGCGTCCCGCGCACGCGCTTCCTGCCGGTGAAGGCCACGTCCGACCTCCTCGTCCTGCGCTCGGACGCCTACGTGCTCACGGACGACTCGCGCGTCGTGCTCGACGCGCGTCGCGACGCGGCGCCGCTGGTCGAGCTCAGCGACGAGTTCAAGCTCGTGGCCGACTTCGACCGGCGCTTCCCGGACGGGCCCGCCGTCGCTGGTCGAGGCGGAGCGCCTGACGGTCGAGGGGGACGTCACGCTTCGGCGCGCGACGTCGTCGTCCGCGGGACGCGCCCGCGTCGACGGGGCCGGTCGGGGCACGGTCGATCGCGGACGGCGAGGTCCTCGTAGGCGCTCCTCGCGCTCGGTCCTGCGCGTCCGCCTCGGAGAGCATGCGGGCGAACAGGTAGGCGAGGCCGACGCCCATCACCAGCGACTGCTCGAGCCCCATGATGAGCCCGGCGACGTGCTGGTCGTCGAGCGGGCTCATCCCCCAGCGCGTCCCGTCGACGTCGTAGGGGCTGTAGAGCAGCTTGGGGTAGAAGGCGAGGAAGACGCCGAGGGCGCCGACCAGCAGCTTGGTCGAGACCATGTAGGCGACGGGCGCCATGCCGCCGAGCCGCAGGCGCGAGCGGATGGGCGAGATCAGGTGCCACCAGTACAGGGACCCGCTGAAGGCGAAGCTGAGGTGCTCGAGGACGTGGACGCCGGCGTGGTCGAGCGCGGCGTCGTACATCACCGGGACGTGCCAGACCCACATCGTCCCGACGTAGGCGATGACGCCGAAGGCGGGGCTGCCGATGAAGCCCGCGCGCTTCTCCAGCGCCTGCACCTCGCGGGTGACGGGGCGCAGGATGATCTTCGTCAGCCCGAGGATGAGCGCGATGGGGACGAGGTCGGCGAGCAGCAGGTGCTGGACCATGTGCCCCGAGGCGAGCTGCTCGCCGATGCGGTCGACGGGCGAGATGAGAGCGACGACGACGAGCGTCGAGCCCGACGAGCCACAGCGCCAGCCGCCCGACGCCGGCGCCGCGCGCGCCGTGCTTGTCGCGGACCCGCCGCCAGCGGACGCCGAAGACGCCCGCGTAGACGAGCACGGAGACGAACACCGCGGGGGCGATGGTCCAGGAGGTGTCGACGGGGACGGTGCGCGGACTTGTCACAGCTTCGGCACTGAGTGTCGCGCACCCGCGTCTTGTTCGGTGACGGCTTGGACGCCAGGCTCGTTCCCATGGCCGTGCGATCGACGAGGTCGCTGGCGCTGCTGGCGCCGCCCGCTGCGCGCACTGCCGCGCGCCGCTGGCCGCCGGCGCGGTGGCGCTGTGCCCGGCCTGCCTGCGCGCGCTGCCGTGGCTCGGCGACCGCGTCTGCCGCCGCTGCGCGCAGCCCTGGCACGGCGGCCGCGCCTGCCCGGCGGCCGGCGCGCGCGTTCGCCACCGCCTGGGCGCCCGTCGCCTACGCGGGCACGGCGCTCGCCCTCGTGCGCGCGCTGAAGTTCCGCGGCGCGCTCGCAGGTCGCCGAGCTGCTCGCCGCGCAGATGGCCGCCAACGCCCCGCCGTGGGCGCTCGGCGGATGCGGTCGCCGTCGTGCCCGCGCCCGCCGTGGCCGTCCGCGCGCGGCGCCGCGGCTTCGACCCGGCGGCACTGCTGGCCGCCGGCGTCGCCCGCCGCCTCCGCCTGCCGGTCGCCGACTGCCTCGCCCGCTCTGGGAGGGCGGCGCGGCAGCTCGGCGCCCGGCGGTCCGAGCGGCGCGCGCCGGGGCGGATCGGGGTGTCGCGCGTCCGGGCCGGTCGCCGCGGGCCGTGCTGCTGGTCGACGACGTGCACACGACGGGCGCGACGCTGGCGGCGTGCGCGCGGGCGCTCGTCGACGCGGGCCGGGAGGTGCGGCGGTGACATGCGCGTGCCGTGAGCGCGGTGTTGACGACTACGGCATCCGGACGGCGACGCTGTGACGTCGGCCTGTGCCGACACGTGACACATCTCGCCGCGGTCGATCCGTTGACCCGCGGTTACCTCTGACCACCCGGCAGGACTTACTTGCGCGTAATGCCACATGTGGAACACTTCCTGAGGACCGAGTTCCCCCATAGGAGGTCCCGTGCAGATCGACGTCAAAGGCCGTCACGTGGTCGTCACCGACGAGCTTCGCGAGCAGGTGGAGCGCCGCTTCGCCAAGGTCGCGAAGCAGGTGAACGGCAGCGCGTGGTGCGAGGTCGAGCTCAGCCGCGAGCGCAACCCGGCGAACCCGATCTGCGAGTTCGCCGAGGTGACGATCCACTTGAAGGGCGTGACGTTGCGAGCGAGGGAGCGCTCGCGAGACATGTCGCACGCGATCAACCTGGTGTCCGACGACATCGCGCGCCAGGTCAAGCGGGTGCGCGGACAAGCGCCGCGGCCCGCGGGCCGGCGACCTGTTCGTGCCGCCGGTCGCGCCCGGCCTCGACCAGCCCGCCGCCGGGGCGATCTAAGGGCTCGCATAACGGCGGCGTCCGGAGCCCGTTCCGGGCGCCGCGCGGTCCGATTACCCTGAAGGGTCATGCCGAAGATCCTCGACAAGGCCCTGCGGACTGGGCGAGGCCCGCCAGTTCAAGCAGTACGCCAAGCGCGTCGAGGCCATCAACCGCTTCGAGCCCGAGCTGGAGCTGCTCGACGACGACGAGCTCAAGGCGCGGTTCGCCGAGCTGCGCGAGCGCGCGCAGGGCGGCGAGTCGCTCGACGACCTGCTGCCGGAGTGCTTCGCCATCACGCGCGAGGCCGGCCGGCGCACGATGGGCATGCGCCACTTCGACGTGCAGCTGATCGGCGGCATGGTCCTGCACTCGGGCGCCATCGCCGAGATGAAGACGGGCGAGGGCAAGACGCTCACCGGCACGCTGGCCGTCGTCCTCAACGCGATCGCCGGCCGCGGCGTCCACGTCATCACGGTCAACGACTACCTGGCCCGCCGCGACGCGGAGTGGATGAGCCCGATCTACGACTTCCTCGGGCTGACCGTCGGCGTCCTGCAGAACCAGATGGAGCCCGACGTCAAGGTCGCCGCCTACGCCGCCGACATCACCTACGGCACCAACTCGGAGTTCGGCTTCGACTACCTGCGCGACAACATGGCGGGCAGCCTGGAGGAGAAGGTCCAGCACGGCCAGCGCATCACGGAGGACGGCAAGGCGGTCGCCACCCACGCCTTCGGCGATCGTCGACGAGGTCGACAACATCCTCATCGACGAGGCCCGCACCCCGCTGATCATCTCCGGCGCGCCCGAGCAGGCCGCCGACTACTACGTCCAGTTCGCCAAGCTCGCCCGCCAGATGATCCCGGGCAAGACGCCCGAGGGGATGGACCCGAAGACGAAGAAGGAGTTCGTCGCGGACTTCGACTTCGAGTTCGAGGAGAAGCACAAGACCGTCTCCGTCACCGAGCAGGGCGTCGCGAAGGCCGAGCGCTTCCTGCGCATCGACCACCTCTACCGCGCCGAGAACGGCCACCTGGTCAACCACCTCCTCAACGCGCTGAAGGCCGAGAGCCTCTACAAGCGCGACGTCGACTACGCGGTGATCGACGGCGAGGTCAAGATCATCGACGAGTTCACCGGCCGCATCCTCGACGGCCGGCGCTGGTCGGAGGGCCTGCACCAGGCGGTCGAGGCCAAGGAGGGCGTGGCGATCCAGGAGGAGAACCAGACGCTCGCCACGATCACGCTGCAGAACTACTTCCGCATGTACGACAAGCTCGCGGGCATGACCGGCACGGCCCTCACCGAGGCCAACGAGTTCATGAAGATCTACAAGCTGGCGGTCGTGGCCATCCCGACCAACCGGCCGATGGTCCGCGACGACCGCAACGACCAGATCTACAAGACCAAGGAGGGCAAGTGGTCGGCGGTGGAGCGCGAGATCGCCGCCCGCCACGAGAAGGGCCAGCCCGTCCTCGTCGGCACGATCTCCGTCGAGGTCTCCGAGCTGCTCGGCCGAGCGCCTCGCGCGGCGCGGCATCCCGCACGCCGTCCTCAACGCCAAGCCCGAGTTCGCCGAGCGCGAGGGCGAGACGGTGGCCGAGGCCGGCCGCCCCGGCGCCGTCACGATCGCCACCAACATGGCCGGCCGCGGCGTCGACATCAAGCTCGGCGGCAACCCCGAGCACCTCGACCCAGCTCGAGCTGGCCAAGCTCGGCCTCAAGCCCGGCGACCCCGACTACGACGAGCACTACGCCGCAGGCGCTGCCCGTCCGTCGAGGCGCGCATCGAGGAGGACCGCCAGAAGGTCTACGACGCCGGCGGCCTGTGCATCATCGGCACGGAGCGCCACGAGTCGCGCCGCATCGACAACCAGCTGCGCGGCCGCGCCGGCCGCCAGGGCGACCCCGGCGAGTCGCGCTTCTTCCTCTCCGCCGAGGACGACCTCGTCCGCCTGTTCGCGGGCGACCGCATCTACCGCATCCTCGACCGCTTCAAGGTCGTCGACGACGAGGGCAACGAGGAGCCGATCGAGGCCTCCATCCTCTCCAAGCAGATCGAGAACGCCCAGCGCAAGGTCGAGGAGCAGCACTTCCTCCAGCGCAAGCACACGCTCGAGTACGACGACGTGATGAACCAGCAGCGCGAGGTCGTCTACCGCTACCGCGACGACGTCCTCGAGGGCCGCGACATGGGCCAGGTCTCACGCGAGGAGATCGCCAAGGTCATCGGCCGCCTGGTCGACGAGTACACGACCACCGACTACTTCGAGGACTGGGACCTCCACGAGCTGTGGACGCAGCTCGACCAGATCTTCCAGGTCGACTTCGGGCCGGACGACCTCGACCCCGCCTCGACCGACCGCGAGGAGCTCAAGCACCTCCTCGTCGAGGACGCCCACAAGCTCTACGACGAGCGCGAGACGGAGCTCGGCGAGGAGCTGATGCGCGCGCTCGAGCGCTTCCTGCTGCTGCAGATCATCGACGAGCGCTGGCGCGAGCACCTCTACGACATGGACTACCTGCGCGAGGGCATCCACCTCCGCGGCTTCGCCCAGATCGAGCCGATCGTCGCCTACAAGAACGAGGCGTTCACCCTCTTCGAGGACATGATGAACGCGATCTGGTCGACGTTCGCGCGCATGGTCTACAACGTCGAGGTCGAGGTGGAGGACCCCAACCTGCGACCCCGCGCAGGCGGCCAACGCCGGCGGCGGCGTCGGCCAGCTCGAGTACTCCGGCGGCACCGTCGAGCACGGCGAGCTACGCCGGCGAGGAGGGCGTGGTCGCCGACGAGGACGGCGCGGTCGCTCGCGCCGGTCCAGCAGCGCGTCCTCGACGAGAACGAGCAGCTCGGCCGCAACGACCCGTGCTGGTGCGGGAGCGGCAAGAAGTTCAAGAAGTGCCACGGCAGCTGACGCGCGGTCGGCAAAACTCGGGGTGCAGGCCCGCAAATCTCAGGGTTCCGCTGACGCGCGCTTTTTGAGAGGGTCGCCCGGTGCACCGGGCGATGGTCGTTCTCCTCCTTGCCGTGGCGGCGGCGCTGACGCCTACGGAGGCGGGCGCCCAGATCACCTGGCAACCGCCGCAGCCGCCGCTCACCGCGGCGGGCGTCAACGTCGCCAACGTCCGTGTCGCCATGGGCCCGAACGGCGATGCCGCCGCGTCGTGGATCATCCGGCCGCCCTCGAACAACACGTTCCCGCAGGCCTCCTTGCGCACGCCGGGCGGCTACCTGGAGGCGGCCAAGACGCTGGAGGAGCGGGGCAGCGACCCGACGCCCGCGGTCGCGCCGGACGGCCGGGCCGTCGTCACCTACGAGAGCAGCGGCCCCAGGCCGCGGGCGGCGATCCGTCCCGGCGGCGGTAGCTTCGGGCTCCCGCAGTCCCTGGCCCAGTCCGGGCAGACCACCGGCCTGGGCCATCCCGTGCCCAGATTCGAGCCGGACGGGCGGATCTCGGTCTTCTTCGAGGGGCGGCCCGCGGACCCTCCGTACGACCGCGGCCTGTTCCGCACCGCCACGACGGACGCCGTGACGTTCGGCGGGCCGGCCCCGGTCACCACTCTCCTTCCCGTCGCGCAGGACAGACGCACCCAGCAGGACGTGGCCTTCGCCCCCGACGGCGCGGCGCTGCTGGTGTGGCGCTGGAACCCCAACCTCGGCGCCGGCGGTGTGAACGACGCCGACTTCATCTACGCGGCCTACAAGCCGGCCGGCAGCGACACGTTCGGCGCCGAGGTCCAGGTGCCCAACTCCAGGAAGGGCTTCCGGCCGCACGTCGTCTACGGCGGCAACGGCGAGTTCGTGATCGCCTTCAACGTCGATCCCGGCAACGTCTTCGCGGTCACCCGCACGGCGCAGGGCACCTGGCGCAGCAGCGGCACGCGTGCCGAGGCCGAGTACCTCCGGACCAACTACAACCCGGACCGCGACAACCCGACGGGGGCCGAGGTGCAGCTGGCCGGCAACGCGGACGGGCTCGTCGCACTGAGCTACGTCAACGGCGGGGACGGGCCGAGCGTCATGGTCAAGAAGCCGGGAGAGTGGTTCGGTGACGACGAGAGTCCCCAGGGCCGCACGGATGACGCGGTCACCCACGGCTCAAGTGCTCACTGGACGGACGTCGCGGTCGACGCGGCCGGCGACGTCGTCACCGTGTGGGGCCAGACCTACAACGGCCGGAGCGAGATCCGGGCCGGGTACCGGCCCGCCGGCGGTCCCTTCGTGGCGAGGCCGGACCTGCTCGGGGAACCGATATCGGACCCGGCCGTCGACTCGGACAAGCCTCGCATCGCGGTCGACGACAAGGGCAACGCCGTGGTCGCCTGGGAGGCCCGGATCCTGGACCCGGGCAACGAGGCCCACGTCGCCGCCCAGGCGACGTACGGGACGCAGCCGTCGCCGGCCGGCACGACCCCGCCGCCGCCCCCACCGCCGCCCAGCCCGACGCCGTCTCCCGTCCCGACCCCGCCGCCAGGCGTGGCCGCCGTGACCGACCTCAAGGTGGAGATGCCGCTGCAGCGCAACGCGCCGGTCGTCGTGACCGCCGTGACCGCCGGACCCGTCAAGGAACTGCGCTGGGGCAACGGCACGGCCGTGGGCAGGACGTACGGCAACCAGCTCCAGCGCTCGTACCGGTTCCGGACCGACCAGGAGAAGTTCACCGTCTCCGTGCGGGCGATCGGGCCGGGGGCGTCGTCCACGCCGTACAGCGAGTCCTACAGCCTGCCGCGCGACAAGACCCGGCGCGCCGGTCGGTCGTCGGCGAGCGCGGCCATCAGCGGGTCGCCGTACGAGAGCCTCGTCAAGGGACTGGACCCGGAGGCCGTCCGGACGATCAAGGCCAAGCTCTCCGACGGGGACGCGACCCGCGCCGTCGGCTCGGCCGGGAACCTCACGGGCGCGTTCACGGACTGCAACGCCCCCACCACGGTCATCACGGCCAAGACGACGCTCACGGGCTGTCTGAAGGCGGTCCCTGGCCTGGCCCAGATCCCGAGCTCACAACTGGGCGCGCTGGATGCGCTGCGCTCCCGGCTCAGGATCTCGTCCGACCCGAAGCTGACGGCGGCCGCCGTGGCGCTCTCCGACGGCTTCGTGACGGCCGACAAGCTCGACCTGCCCAACGGGTTCACCCTCGAGCCGTCGCCCGGGGCGAAGATCATGTTCCTGCCGCAGGCGCAGTCGCTCTCCAGCTCGAGCGCAGGCTTCCGCGTCGGCGGCGACCTGATCAAGAAGACGAACTTCCAGCTCGCCGCGCAGGATCTCGACAAGCCGGTGGACCTCGGCGCGGTCCCGAAGCTGCCGAACCTGCCGAAGATCGGCGGCTTCGACATCGGGGACTTCACCGTCCGCCTCGACGACGGACAAGCCGTGATCAGCGGCGCGCTCAAGCTCCCCTCGATCCTGCAGGTCGGGGGCGACTCGGCCCAGGCCTCCTTCACCATGCGGGCGACCCCGGATGCGTACATCCTCGACGACATCACGATCGGCCCGATCGACGTCAGCCTGAGCGGCATCGGGATCGAGGCCTTCAAGGTCAGCTACACCCGGGCGACGGACGAGTGGTACGGCCAGGGCAAGGCGTGCCTCCCGGGCGACCTGTGCCTGGACATGATCCCGCCGGACGGGCACGTGAGCTTCATCGGGGGCAGGTTCAACTACGCCGGGGCGACGCTCGGGTTCGGTCCGGGCATCCCGCTGTTCCCCGGCATCGACCTGCGCTCGATCAGCTTCGGCTTCGGCCTGAACCCCACGCGCTTCACGGGTGGGGCGGCGATCAGGGCGCTCGACTTCGTCGGCCTCGACGGGAGGATGGTCATGGCGTTCCCGTCGGCGGCGGAGCCGTACCGGCTCAACCGCGACGAGGTCGGCAACGACTTCGGCGCGCAGCTGTACGACTACACCTACACGCACTTCGTACTCGGGGTCAGCGCCGGGATCAGCCTGGTGCTGCCGATCGTGGGCGACACCAAGCTCGGCAACGGGTACTTCCTCTACGAGTACCCGGGCTACGTCGCGTTCGGCGGCGGCTTCGACGTCAACATCGCCGAGATCGTCTACCTCCGGGGCGGCGTCTCCGGCGAGCTGGAGGCGACCAAGGGCTACTTCAACCTGCACGGCGACGTGGAAGGGTGCGTCGACCTCAAGATCGAGGTCTGCGCCGGGGCGGTCGCGCACGTCGGACGGGGCGCGGGCAACAGCGGCGGGGTCGGCGCGTGCGTCTCGGCCCTGGGCCTGAGCGTCGGCGGGGGCTACGTCTGGAAGACCCGCAAGCCGAAGATCTGGCCTCTCGACGGATGCAAGTGGTCGATCTACAAGGCGGTGGTGCGCACGCGCGCCGACGCGCCGATGATGATCGAGCCCGGGCAGGCCCTGCAGATCGACGGCATGGGCGACGCGCCGATGGTCAAGGTCACGGCACCCGACGGGACGGTGACCCAGACGACGCCGGAGTCGGGATTGACGGCCAGCGACGACAAGAAGGTCCGCATCCTGCGCTACGCGAAGGGCGAGAACGCCTTCACGGTCGTCGGCGTCCAGGAGCCGGCCTCGGGGCGGTACAAGGTCGAGCCGGTCCTCGGCTCGGTGCCGGTCACGGGCATGTCCATGGCCGAGGACCCGCCCGACGCCAAGGTCGCCGGATCGGTCTCCGGCACTGGCGACGTGCGCACCCTGGCCTACGACGTCGCGCCCCGGGACAACCAGGTCGTCACGTTCCTCGACACGGCCCCCGGCGGCGCGGCCAGGAGCATCGGCCGCGTCACGGCCGGCGGTGCCGGGAAGCTCGACTTCAAGCCCGCCCCGGGCCGCGGCAAGCACACGATCACGGCGCAGTTCGAGCTCGCCGGCATCCCGGCCGAGATCAAGAAGGTCGCGACCTTCACCCCGCCGTCGCAGCGGATGGCGAAGCCGGGCATCCTGCGCACCAAGCGAACGGCGCGCGGCCTGCACGTCAAATGGCTGCCCGTCAGTGGCGCCACGAGCTACGAGGTGGTCGCGACCGTCAAGGGCGGCGGCCAGAAGGTCCTCCGGACCAAGAAGCGGCCGTGACGATTCGCCTTGCGAAGACCTCCTCGGGACGGGTCAGCGTCCGCGGCGCCGCCGACCTGCGCGAGGGCGGCACGATCCAGCGGCGCTTCAAGGCGGCCGCGCGCCGGAAGTCGGCGATCAAGCGGCTCGCGCACTGCAAGAAGCGCAAGCGCAAGATCGTCTGCCGCTGACGCCTACGCGCGCAGCGCGCCGGCGAGCGCCTCGCGCGCCCCCCGCCCGGAGACGCCGAGCTTGCGATACGCGGCCGACAGGTGGGTCTCGACCGTCTTGAGTGAGAGGTAGAGCTCCTGCGCGATCTCCGGGTTCGACCGGCCCTCTGCCGCGAGCCCGGCCACCCGGCGCTCGCGCGGGGTGAGGGCGTTCGTCCCGCTGCGCCGCACCCGGCGGGGGCGCCCGCCGGCCAGGCGCAGCTCCTCCGTCGCCTGCGCCAGCAGCCGCAGCGCGCCGGACCGCGCGGCGGCCTCGGCCGCGTCGGCCAGGAGGTCGCGCGCGCGGGTCAAATCCCCGCGGCGGCGCAGCAGCCCGCCGAGCACGTAGCGGCTGCGGGCCGCCTCGAGCGGGGCCACGACGGTCTCCAGCACCGCCACCGACTCGCGCAGCGCGTCCTCGTCCTCGTGCAGTACGCCGGCGGCCCGGAGGGCGATGCCGAGCGGGCGTGCGGCTTCCTGCGCGCGCGACAAGGTGATCTCCTCCTCGACGAGCCGCGCCGCCCGCCCGGGATCGTCCGGTGCGATCGTGAGCGCCAGCAGCGACCGCCAAGTCGACCGGCGGGGGCCGATCCCCAGCGGACGGTAGATCCGCTCGACCGCCACCGCAGACTCGCGCGCGCGCTCGAGGTCGCCCTCCGCGAGCGCGATGCGGGCCCGGGACTCGTCCAGCATGGCGCCGCTGCTGGTCGCGGCGAAGACGGGCGGGAGCTCCACCGCGAGGATCGGGGCGGTGAGCGCGCGCAGCTCCGGCCGCTCCGCGACGAGGTCGGCGAACATGTGCATCAGGGTGGTCAGCCCCATCGCGTAGCCGGTCTTGTCGGCGAGCTCGACCACCTGCTCGAGGCGGTCGGCCGCGTCGTCGAGGTCGCCGCGGCGCGCTGCGATCCAGGCCTGATTGCCCCGTGCGGCCAGGACGGCCAGCATCGAGCCCGTGCGCTCACCCGTCGCGAGCAGCCGGCGGGCAAACGCCCCGGCCTCGTCGTGCGCGTCGAGGTCCATGAGGGCCCAGGGGACGTGGAAGGCCGCCCAGCCGCCGCTGCGGTTCGCCAGCAGCACGCCGTCGGCGGATGCGCGCTCGACGTACGCCATCACCGTCTCCGCCGGCGCCCCCTGGTTGATGGCGTCGCCGGCGAGGACGGCGGCCATCGCGTGGGCCGCCCAGCTCTGGTGCGTGGCCACCCGTTCGTACTCGGGTCTGCGGGCGCGGAACTCCTCGACGTGCTGCGGGTCGTTCGCGGTGGCGACCGCCCGGATCGCCTGCATGCCGTCGGCGGCGGGGCCGGGCTGCGGTGGTCCCACCGTGTCGAAGAGCGACAGCGCGGCGTCCCACTGGCCGGCGAAGGCGAGGAACTCGACCAGCATCGCCGCGATCTCCTGCCGCTGCTCCCCGCCGACCAGCGGCAGCGCCTCCTGCAGCGCCGCCAGGGCCCGCGGATCGGTCGCCGCGGCCAGCGCCCGGCCGTGTGCGTACAGCAGCTCGCCGCGGGAGGGCGTGGTCGCCCCTTCGTCGATCGCCCGGGTGATGCGGCGGTCCGCGGTCTCGCTGTCCCCCCGCGCCAGCGCGTCCTCGCCGGCCGCCAGCAGCCGCTGCGCGACCGTCGCGTTCCCGGCGGGCGGGAGCAGGACCAGGTGACGGGCGACCTCGTCGATCGAGCCGCCGGAGGTCTCGAGCAGCTCCGCGGCGTACGCGTGCATCGACGCCCGCCGCGCGCCGGAGAGCTCGCTGTAGACGGACCGCCGCAGGACGGGATGGACGAACGCCGGTGGGACGTCGGTGGCGAAGACCCCGGCGCGGGTGAGCTCGAGGGCGAGGAGCGCGCTCCGCTCCGGAGCGATCTCCGCCACCTCGGCGGCGCGCGCGAGCGGCTGGCCGTCCCCGAGCACCGCCACCGCCGCGGCGAGCGCGGGCGCGTCGGGTGCGAGCCGGCCGATCCGCCGGATGACCCGTTCGCCGAGGGCCGGGACCGCCGCGGCCTCGATGGCCTCAGGATCCTGGGTGTCGACGGTCTGCAGCAGCTCGCGCAGGTAGAGCGGGTTGCCGCCGCTCGCGCGGTGGAAGGCCGCGCAGGCGTCGTCGTCGGCGCCCGGATGGCGTTCGCGCACGAGCGTCGCCACGGACGCCGCACCGAGCACACCCGGGCGGATCACCTCCGCCTGCTGGCGGATGGCGTCGAGCAGCGCGGCGGGGGCGCCGGGCTCCGCCGGGCGCAGGGTGCCGATCACCGCCACTGGCAGGTCGGCGATCCGCCGCCCGAGGTAGTCGAGCGCCCGGAGCGAGGCCTGGTCTGCCCAGTGCAGGTCGTCGACGGCGAGGACCACCTGGTCCATGCCCGCGATGAGCCAGAAGATCGCGTCCAGGACGCCGGGCCCGGGCTCGACCGGCTCGCCGTCGGGCGCGAGCACCCGGCCGGCCGCTGCCGCCGGCCCCGCCGCCGGAGCGGGCGTCCCGGCGAGCAGCTGCCGGATGGCGCCGAAGGCGAAGTCGCGCTCGTACTCACCGCCGCGGGCACGGAGGACGGTGCCCTGCTGCGTGGCGGCGTCCAGCAGCGCGGTCTTGCCCACCCCGGCCGGTCCCTCGATCAGCGTCAGCCCGCCGTGTCCCGCGTGTGCGCGCTCGATGACCGCCTGCAGATGAGCGAGGCCGTCATCGCGTTCAAGCAGTGTCCGCGGGGCGACCACGGGCCGACAGTACACCGGGTTGTCGTCAGAGCCCGATCGTGGCGGCGCGCTGCTGCAGCGCGGTGAGGGTGACGGCGATGGACGGTCGCGCCGCCGCGCCACGGCGCACGGACGCGAAGATGCTGCGGTCGATGCTCGCGCCCGCGACGCGGCGGACGACGAGCCCCGGGTACAGCTCGGGCCGCCCGAGGGACGGCAGCAGGGCGACGCCGTGGCCGTCGGCGACCAGCTCCGCCAGCAGCCCGACGTCGTTGGCGTGGTGGCGGACGTCCGGCTCGAAGCCCGCGGCGCGGCACGCCGAGACCAGCAGGTCGTTGAACGCAGTGCCCTCCCGGGTGGCGCACCACGCCTCGCCGGCCAGTCGTGCCAGGCGCACCGGCGCGCTACCGGCGGCGAGGGGGTGCTCGCGCGGGAGGCCGAGCACGATCCGGTCGGTGCCGACGGGGAGCCGCTGCAGTGTGGGATGACGGACGCGCGGCGTGCGCTCGTACTCCTCGGCGATGGCGATGTCGAGGTCGCCGGCCTGCAGCGGCACGAGCGCGTCCTCGGCCTCCATCTCGACCAGCTCCACCCGCAGATCCGGGTGGGCCTCGACCAGCGGCCGCAGGACGGGCGCCACCAGCGACCGCGCCGCCGTCTGGAACGCGGACACGCGGACGCGGCCGTGCACCGCGCCGGACGCGGCGGCCTCCAGCTCCGCCTCTGCGCCCTCGAGCAGCGCCAAGACCGCGTCGGTGTGCGCGGCGAGACCCTGGCCGGCCTCCGTCAGCCGCACCCCGCGGCCCACGCGCTCCGTGAGCTTCACGCCGGCCTCACGCTCCAGCGCGGCCAGCTGCTGGGAGACGGCGGACGGCGTGTAGCTGAGCGCGTCGGCCACCGCGGCGATGGTGCCGCGGTCGCGCAGCTCGCGCAGCAGCCGCAGGCGACGGAGGTCGAGCATCGGTAGCTGAGCTTACTGGTTCACGGTAGAAAGCCGAATGGGACTACCGCGTCCGATGCGCCACACTGGATCCATGACTGCTTCTCACCTCACCATCCGCCCGGCCTCCGAGCGGGACATGTGGGCGGTCGACCAGCTCGCCGCCCTCGACTCCCAGCGCCCCCTCACCGGTGACGTCCTCCTCGCCGAGGACGACGGCCGGCCCGTCGCCGCCGTCGCCATGGCCGACGGCCGCATCGCTGCCGACCCCTTCGTCCCGACGGCCTCCACCGTCGAGCTCCTGCGCACCCGCGCGCACCAGATGCGCCGCCCGGCCACGGCCCGCCCCGGCGCCCGCCGCGCCGCGCACCGCTTCAGCCTCCAGGGCTAGTCCCGCAGGACCTCACCGAGCGCCCGCGCCAGCTGGCCGCGGGCGCCGTGCCCGGTGAGCCCGAGCTTCGCGTAGATGCTCGTGAGGTGCGTCTCCACCGTCTTGACGGAGACGAACAGCTGTTGCGCGATCGCCACGTTGGTGAGGCCGGACGCCGCGAGCCGGGCGACGTGCAGCTCCCGCGGGGTCAGCGCGTCGAGCCCGCTGTAGGCCTCGCGCCGCGGCCGGGCGCCGGCGACCTGGAGCTCCCGCCGCGCGCGTGCGAGCAACCGCTGCGCGCCGCACCGCTGCGCCACCTCCGCGGCCTGGGTGAGGACGTCCCGCGCCCCGGCGAGGTCGCCCTCGCGCCGCAGCAGCGCGCCGAGCTCGATGAGGGTGTAGCCGCGCTCGAGCGGCGAGGGCGCCGCCTCCAGGACGGCGAGCGACTCGCGCAGCATGCCCGTGTTCTCCAGCAGGACGCCGAGCGTGCGCAGCGCGACGCCGATCGGCCGCGGATAGCCGGCCGAGCGCGCGAGCGAGAGCTCCTCCGCGGCCGGCCGCGGATCGTCGGCGGCCATGGCCAGCCGCGTCCTCCACGCGATGCGCGCGGGGCCCACCCCGAGCGCCCGGAACACGGGCTCGGCCTCCCTTAGCTCCGCGAGCGCGCGTCCGTCCTCCCCGCCGGCCAGCGCCATGTGGGCGCGGGCCGCCCGCAGGAGGGCGCCGCTCGAGGTCCGGTCGAACTCCGGCGGCAGCTCCAGGTCGAGCACGGCGCTGCGGAACGCGGCCAGCCCGTCGCGCTCGGCCAGGACATCCTCGAGCATCCAGGCGGCGCTGGTGATCCACATCGCCAGGCCCGCCTCCGTGACGATGTCGAGGATCGACTCCGTGCGGGCCTCCGCCTCCGCGAGGTCGCCGCGGCGGCAGGCCGTCCAGGCCGGGACGAGCAGGCCGAGCAGCAGCAGCGTGCTGGACCCGCGCCGCCTGCCCGCCTCGGCCATGGTGCGGCCGAAGGCGTCCGCCCGCTCGAGGTCGTCGCTGTGGATCAGCGCCATGAGCAGCTGCGTGGCCGGCCAATGACCGGTGCCGCCGATGCCCGGCACGAGCTCGGCGGAGAGCGCGGCGTCGATCTGGGTGGCGGCCTCGCCCGCACGCCCGCGCGACACCGCCTCGCTGGCCAGCAGGCCCCGGAGCGCGGCCCCGCCGGTGGTGGGCGTCCGCGTGGCCCGCTCCAGCTCGTCCCAGGCGTCCGTGAAGCGGTCGACGCGGTCCGGGTCGTTGGCCTCGAGCGCCGCCTTCACCGCCAGGAGCTCGAGCTCCGGGTCGGGCTCGTCCGCGCCGCCGTCGATGACCGCCGCCGACTGCTCCCACATCCCCGCGTAGGCGTAGAGCTCGGAGAGCATCACGCGCGTGCGCAGGCGCAGCGGGCCGTCGGCGGCGGCGAGGGCCTGCTCGAAGTGGGTGAAGGCGGCCGGGTCGCGGGCGAAGCTCTCCGCCCGGCCGAGCTCGAACAGCAGCTCCGCGCGCGGGCCGGCGTCTTCGGCGAGCGCCCGCCGCAGCCGGTTGATCGCGGTGGTCGGCGCTCCGCGGCCGAGCGCGTCGCGCCCCGCGATGAGGAGGCGGTCGGCGACCGCTCGCCGAGCCGGCCGGCGGGAGCGCGGCGAGGTGGCCGGCGACCGTGTCGATGGGCGCCCCGGCGGCCTCCAGCGCCGCGGCCGCACGTGCGTGCATCGCCGCGCGCCGGCCGCCGGGAGGGACGCGTAGAGCGAGTGCCGGATGACCGGGTGGGTGAAGGCCGGCGGATCGTCGGCGGCGAGGACCTCGATGCGGGTCAGCTCGTGGGCGACGCGCTGCGCCGTCGGGAGGTCGAGCCCGGCCAGCCGGCGGCCAGCGCGAGCGGCTGCCCGTCCCCGAGCACGGCGACGGCTTCCGCGAGCGCGGGGGCGTCGGGGGCGACGCGCGCCACCCGGCGCACGACGCGATCGCCCAGCTGCGGCAGCGCGGCGGCGCCCGCGTCGCCGGTCGACCCCGCGCGCAGCAGCTCGCGCACGTAGAGCGGGTTGCCGGCGCTCGCCTCGTGGAAGGCGGCGCACTGCTCGTCGTCGGCGTCCCCGCCGCTCGGCGCGCACGAGCGTCGCCACCGCCGCGGCGCTCAGCGGCGCCGGCGGAGAGCACGGTGGCGAGCGCGCGCAGCTCGTCGAGGCGTTCGCGGACGCGCCCGGGCTCGTGCGGACGCACCGTGCCCACCAGCATCAGCGGGAGGTCGCCGGCGCGGCGGCCAGGTAGCCGAGCGCCTGCAGCGAGCCGTCGTCGACCCAGTGCAGGTCGTCCACGGTCAGCAGCACGGGTGTCTGCGCCGCCAGTCGCCGCGACGAGCCAGTAGACGGCGTCCAGCAGCGCGAACCCGGGCTCGAGCGCTCCGGCGGCGGCTGGGCGACGATCGCCGCCGCCAGCGCCGCCGCCCCGGTGAACAGCGCGGCGGGCAGCGCCGGTGAGCAGCTGCCGCATCGCGCCGAAGGCGAAGTCGCGCTCCCATTCGCCCGCGACGGCGCGCGCCACGTGCATGCCGTCCGGACGGGACCGACGGCCAGCAGGGCGCTCTTGCCGACGCCCGCGGGCCCTCGATCAGGACGAACGACCCTTGCCATCGCGCGCCGCGTCGGCCGCGTCTCGCGAGCACGCGCCAGCTCTGCGGTCGCGTTCGAGGATCGCGGGGTCAGGCCCGTGACACTTCTCGGGGTATGAAACCAGAAAAGTCCAGGGTTTCGTAGAACGCCCCGGTTTCGGGAGGGTCGGCGGCGTGCGCCGGCTCGAGCACGCTCGTCCTGCTCTGTTCGCGGTTCTCTGGCCACCTCCGCGCGCGCCGACGACCCGTCGCGCTCGAGCGCGCTGCATCTCGACGGGAACGTCGGCGCCGGGACCCCGGACAGCTCGGGGCGCGGCAGCACCGGCCGCGGCCGTCAGTCTCCACGGGCCACTTCAGCGGAGGAGCCTCACGAGGTGACCTCCGAGCGGGTGGGCCAGCCCGACCGAGAGCCGAGCTGACGGTGCTGGCCTGGTGCGCAACGCCGGGAACCCGACGGCCGGGGGCGACCGTGGATCGCCGCCGCCGCCGATGCAGCAGCCCTGTGCGCCGAGGGCGGCCGGCGCACCTACGGCCTGCACATCGCGGCGAACGGAACGTGACGTTCAGCACGCGGACGGGGGCGAGCACTCCGCAGACTGTCGCCGGCGGCGGGCTCCGCCGCAGGTGTGGGACGGCGCGTGGCACCAGCTCGCCGGCGCTGCGGGACGGGCGGGCGACCTGCGCCTGTATGTCGACGGCACCGAGATCGGCGCCGGCGCCGTCGCGCCCGCGAGCGAAGTCGTCTATCGACACCGGACCTACTCGCTGGGTCGCCGGCGGCGGACTGACCCAACGGCGACGGCTCCGTACACCGGGGACATCGACGAGTCCGCGTCTACGGCCGTGCGCTGACCGCGACCGAGATCGCCTATCTCGCCGCGTCGCCGGGCAACGTGCGCCCGCGCGACCTACCCAACCCGCCGGCCGCCGCAGTCTCGGGCCTGGTCGCCCGCTACCACCTGGACACGGGCACGACGGTCACCGATTCGTCGGGCCGCGGCCTGCAACGCGTCGGAGCGCCGCCGGCGTCGACAGATCGCCAGGGTCGCTTCGGGCGCGCGCTCGGGCTCCCGGACCACGGGGGCTTCCTGGTCGCAACGGGGATCCCGAGCTCGAGCCCCAGCAGCTGACGGTGTCGCCTGTGGCTGCGGATCGACGGCAACGTCAATACGAACAGGTGCTGATCGGCAAGGGGGCGTTCGGCTGCGGCGAACCAGTCCTGGGGCATCCGCACCGACGGGAACGGGCATCCGAACTTCTACGTCTCGCTGTTCGACCCGTCGGGACCACCCCCAAGCTGCTGACGACCCCGCCCGTCCCGGTCGCGGACTCCTTCGACGGGAGTGGCACCACCTCGCCGCCACCTACCGCGACGGGGTCGCCGCCATCTACCGCGACGGCAGCCTCGCGGGGCAGACCGTCGTGACACCCGCGCCGCCCGGCGGCGCCGAGGAGATCGACTACTCGCACTATACCCAGTCGGCCGCGCTAGGCGTCGGCCGCTACGCCGCCGACACCGCCCAGTGTTAGCTGGCGGCATCAGTTCCGGGGTCACTCGACGAGGTGCAGCTGTTCGACCACGTCCTCGACACGGCGCAGATCGCCGCCCTGGGCGACCGGCTGTCGGCGAACGCCGCCCACCGTGCCGGCGGCGGCAGCCGACGCCCAACCCGCCCGCCGAGCCCGAGCCGGGACTGTCGCTGAAGTGGCACCTCGACGGCGGACCGGGCAAGTCGCCGACACCTCCGGCAACCACCTGGACGGCCGCGTCGACACCGCGGCCCCACCGACCCCGGGCGTTGCGGCGCCGCCTTCACCAGCCCGGTCGGCGAGACCCCACACCGTCGGGGTCCGGCGCGCGGCGGTCGTCGCTGCTCGAGGGAAGGACTTCTCACTGGTGGCCTGGGTCAAGGCGCCGGCCAACGAGCCGGCACCAATCGTCAGCTTCGGCGGTCTCTGCGGATCGCACAGCGGCCGATCTGGCCTCGGGGTCCGACAACGGCCAGCCCGGCCTGCGCTTCGCGATGCCGAGCCCGTCCATGAAGATCTACTCGATCCGAAGCTCGGGGAACATCTGGGACAACAACTGGCACGCCGTGACGGTGACCTTCGGACGGGACGACCATGCGCTGTGGTCGACGGCAAGCGGGCGGGTAGTCAGTCCATCGACCCGCACCTACCACATCGGCAGCACGGCGGCCTGCGGATCTGGGCGACCCACTGCGATGGACGCCGCGCAGTGGCGCGGGACGCTCGACGAGGTGCGCTTCTACCGCCGCGTGCTCAGCGACGAGGAGATCGAGTATCTCGCCGACGGTCGCCCAGCAACCCGCCGACGCTGCCGATCCCCCTGGGCCCGAAGAACCTGACGCGTCCGACGCTCACCGGCACCCCGCGCGTCGGCGCCACGCCGGCCGAGCAGCTCACCTGCGTGCCCGGGCACGTGGGACCAGGAACCCCACCGCCTTCATCTACGTCTGGGAGCGCGCGCCGCGCAACGTCACCTCCGACGGCGACCAGGCGTGGCTGCCCATCGACGGGGCGTCGGGCAAGACGTACACGATCCGGCCGGCCGACGACACCTACAACCTCCGCTGCCGCGAGACCGCGCTCAACCAGGACGGCCAGGGCGAGGCGGTGTCGCGCTTCCTGCGCGTGGACAGCGACATCCCGACCGGCGGCGGCAAGCCGTCCGTCTCCGGGAACCCGGTGCGCAAGAACGTGCTCACGTGCACGCCCGGGACGGGGTGGCAGCACGGGCCGAGCTTCAGCTACCAGTGGACGCGCAACCAGGTGCCGATCGACGGCGAGACGGCGACGACCTACCGCCTCAAGCAGCGGCGCCAGGTGGGCTCGGCCGAGGTGCTCGACGCCGACGGCGACGGCGACCGCGACATCGGGTGCACGGTCGTGGCGACCAACGACCTCGGCTCGGCCGGGGCGATCGCCTCCGACCCGGTGCGCGCGGTCGACGACGTCCCGTTCGCCACCAGCCCGCCGACCGTCACCGGGCTCAACACGCAGAACCCGCTGGCGAGCGCGCTGCACTGCACCCATGGCACCTGGATCGACGACTACGTCGACCAAGGGGGCCGGCTACGAGGACCGCTTCGTCTGGAAGCGCAACGGGGTCGAGATCAGCGGCCAGACCGGCCCGGACTACACGCTCGACGCGCCGGGGCTCGGGCGCAACGTGTCCTGTGCGGTGGCGGCCACCAACCCGGTCGGCACGAGCGGCTACGTCGACAGCCCGAACGTGTTCGTCCCGCTGCCGAGCGGCTCGTCGGCGGGCAAGCTCGACAAGGTCTACCGCGACAACCGCAACGACCCCATCACGATGATGGCGACCAGCGACGAGTACCGCGACAAGGCGGCGGCGCTGTTCAAGCGGCTCCAGGACCAGCAGCTCGCCGCGCTCAAGCAGTCCTGCGACACGCCGAGCGCGCGCAAGCAGGAGTTCCAGCCCCAGCCGCCGCCGGCGTTCTCGACCCCCGGGATCTTCGTCCCGCCCCAGGCGCCGGCCCTGTTCCCCCAGCAGCAGTGCTGGGTGGTCAACCACCTCGCCAACCCCCCGTTCCTGCTCTACACGAGCATCGGCTACTTCTTCTGCCCCGCTGGGGGACCGATCGGCTTCGGCCTCCTGTACTCCTGCAACCCGCTCGGGCTCACCGTCGCGCCGGTCAACCCGGCCACCGCCGACGCGCTGCCGGCCGCGGAGTCCGACGAGCTGGCGGCGGTGACGCCCGACGAGGTGCTGTGGGACGTCGACAACGACGGCCGGACGGACATCGCCTGCCCGGGCGAGTCACCGGCGGTGCGCGGCAACTTCGACATCGGCCGCTACAACCCGCACGCGGTCATCGTCACCAAGTCCAGCGCGCAGACGGGCCTCTTCTACAACCTGACGACGGAGTACGACTTCCCCGACAAGAAGGCGGTGACCGAAGGGGGCGTCGTGCGCAAGGGGGCGAAGCGAGCGCCGCTGCAGCCGCTGTGGTGCCGCAACTCGATCACCCCGCCCGCCGACCCGCAACTGGCGCCGTGCACGTCGGTGGGCTACGTCGGCCGCGTCGCCATCAAGGGCAACCTCTGCCCGATGAACGTCCGGTCGATCACCGACGACGCCCTCAAGGGGCTCCCGGACGAGCTCCAGACGGTGATCAGGTCCGCGGCCGACGTCATCAACGCCCAGGAGCGCGAGCGCGAGAAGGCGCAGCCCGGCTACTCGGAAGGGGAACGAAGGGCGTCGTTGATGGCGCGGGCGCTCCCATCGGCGGGCGACCTCAGCGTCGCGGCGACGGCGATCAACACGGCGGCGTCGATCGCGGGCCTGCCCGCGGCCCAGGGTGCGGCCGCGAACGGCGGATCCCAGGTCGAGCAGAAGCTCGACAAGGTCTTCGGCAAGGGCGGCGAGGTCGACAAGAAGGTGCCGGGCTTCAAGCCCCTCAACGCGCAGTTCGCGCTGGACCAGATCTACACCGCGGCGGGCCAGCTGTCGGTCAACGGCGTCCAGATCGATCCGGCGAACACGAAAGTCCCGACGTTGATCGTCCCGTCCGACGCCGGGCAGGCGATCCCGGGCGTGCACGAGATGACGATCCTCTCGCAGAAGGCGCACGAGTTCATGAAGTCCCCCGTGGACGCGGCCCGGCAGGCGGCCGAGATCCCGATCAACGAGGGCAAGAAGCGCGTCGAGCACGAGGTGACCGACCAGGCCAACAAGGCCACGCAGTACCTCTCGGACAAGATCGACCTGTCCCGATTGGGGGACAAGCTCGACCTCGGCCCGTTCAAGCTGACCGGCTCGAGCGCGAAGGTCGAGATGAACAACGACGGCACCGCGACGCTGCACGCCGTCGCCAAGCTGCCCGGGCTCACGAACGCCGTCGCGCCGCCGTCCGCGCCGGACGCCAAGGCAGGCGACCCGATCTCCATCGGCGTGGATCTGCTCGGTGATCTCACCGGCAGGATCAAGCTCCAGGGCCTCCACCTGAAGGTCCCCAAGGCGTACCTGGTCGGGATCCAGCTCTCCGACCTCGACCTCCAGTACAACGACAAGGGCCTCGACGTCAGCGGCAAGATCACCTTCCCGCTGTGCGGGCAACCAGGGCATCGAGATCAGCCACTTCCGGCTCGGGTCCGACGGCGAGTTCCTCGGCATCAACGTCGCCTACCTGGCCGGCATCGGGCAGGGCATCCAGGTCGCGCCGGGCGTCTTCCTGACCAAGATCGGCGGCGGGTTCAGCGCCAAGCCCTACGAGATCAAGGGGCAGGCCGCGGTCGCGGCGGGCCTGCCGTCGGCGGGCGGCGGCTGCCCGACGGTCGGCATCGACGGGGGCGTCACCTTCCACTGGAACCCGGTGCCGCTGTTCATGCAGGTCCACGGGACGGTCGTGATCGCCTGCATCCCGCTGGCCAACCTGGACTTCTACGCCGACGACACCGGCTGGATCAAGGCCCACGGCGACTGGCACCTCGACATCCCGCTGATCAGCCTCAACGCGAACGTCAACGGCGAGTTCGTGACCAGCCCGAACAACGTCTGGCAGATGGACGCCCGGGGCGACGCGAAGTTCGACTTCTTCCCGATCAAGAAGATCGGCCTCAAGGGCGTCCTGTCCAACCGCGGCATCGCGGCGTGCGGGTCGATCACGATCGAGCCGCCGATCCTGCCGGACTTCACCCTGGCCGGCGGGGCCGCGATCAAGTTCCCGGGTGGCGTCCCGCCGCTCAACTACGCCGTGCTGCTGGCCAACCTGCGCGCCTTCACCGGATGCGACCTGGGGAGGTACGCGCCGCTGCACGCCGTCCGGACCGGCCGCGCCTCCACCGCGCCGCAGACCTTCACGATGGCCAAGGGCGCCCAGTCGCTGTCCATCGAGGGCGCGGGGGCGTCCCCGAAGCGTCATCCTCACCGGGCCGGACGGCAAGCGCTACGACTTCTCGGAGGCCGACGGCGGCAAGACGATCGAGGACGCGTTCGGGACGCGCATCGACCAGGAGGACCGCACCGTCGTGATCCTGCCCTACGCCAAGGCGGGAACGTGGAAGGCCGAGGTCGCGAACGGCTCCCCGGCGATCCTGCGCATCCAGCGCGCCGACATCCTCGACAAGCCGAAGGTCACGGCGAAGGTCACCGGCAGGGGCGCCAGCCGCGTCCTGCACTACGAGGTGGCCAGGATCCCGGGTCAGGAGGTCGTCTTCGCCGAGACGTCGAGGAGCGCGCAGCACATCCTCAAGAGCGTGACCGGCGGCGGCCGCGGGACGGTCCGCTACCGGCTCGCCGAGGCGCGCTCGGCCAAGCGGGCGATCGAGGCGCAGGTCTACCAGGACGGCCTGCCTCGCGAGCACCTCAAGGTCGCGCGCTACGTCGCGGGCAACCCGAAGCTCAAGCGCGCCCGCGTGCACCTGAGGCGCTCCGGGAGCGCCGCTTCCGTGACCTGGTCGAAGGTGCCGACAGCGGTGCGCTACGACGTGCGTGTCACCTACGCCGACGGGCGCCGGCTGCTGCTGGAGCCCAAGGGCGCGGCACGGTCCGTGCGGGTCCCGGCCGTGGGACGCAAGGGCGGTGTCCGGATCGCGGTCGTCGCCTACACGCGGCACGGGCCGGACGAGCACGGGGACGGCGCGGGTGAAGCCCGTGAAGGCCAAGCACAAGCGCAAGAAGCACCGGCGGCACCGGAAGTAGGGCTGGCGCGGTTCATCCCTTGGGTGGGTGGCGGGCACCCGGCCCACCGTTCAGGCTGGACCGGCAGTGGCGCAATGGCGTTTACTTCCTCGTGTGGGCTTCCCGGCGCATTCGCTGTCTCCCTCTGAACACGCCGCGCTGCTCGCCGCGGAGCGTGAGGGCGAGCCGTTCCTGGCCCACCGCGACGTCCACGGGGACATGCGGATCGTCTCGTTGGCGGCGGTCGAGAGCCTGCGCATCGGCCGGACCGCGGACAACGACGTCATCCTGGACGGCGACGCGGAGGTGTCCCGCGCGCACGCCCAGGTCGTCGCCGGCGGGGCGGGGTGGACCGTGGTCGACGACGGCATGTCGCGCAACGGGACCTACGTCAACGGGGAGCGGGTGCATGCGGCACCGCCGCCTCGAGGACCGCGACATGCTCCGCGTCGGCACGACCTCCATCCTCTTCCGCTTCCCGTCGGTCGTCGGCGACGAGAGCACGATGGTCGCCCGCGCGATGCCCGAGGCGCGCCTCACGGAGGCCGAGCGCCGGGTGCTCGTCGCCCTGTGCCGCCCGCTGCTCGAACCCGGGCTCGTGTCCACGCCGGCCACCAACCAGGAGATCGCCGACGGGCTGTTCCTGTCGCTGGCGGGCGTGAAGAGCCACGTGCGCGCCCTCTTCACCAAGCTCGGCGTGGACGACCTCCCCCAGAACCGCAAGCGGGCGGAGCTGGCGCGGCGGGCGCTCGAGCTCGGCCTCGTCTCGGCGCGGGACCTGTGAGCCTTCCGGAGGGGACCATGATCGGTCCGTACCGGATCGGCCGCCTGCTCGGCCGCGGCGGCATGGCCGTGGTCTACGAGGCCACGCAGGAGTCCGTCGGCCGCGTCGTCGCCCTCAAGCTGGTCTCGCCCGACCTCGCCGATCCCGAGTTCCTCGAGCGCTTCCGGCACGAGGGCCGCATGCAGGCGGCGCTCGACCACCCGCACGTGGTGACGGTCTACGAATCGGGGACGTCCGCCCACGGGCCCTACCTGGCCATGCGGCTGGTGCAAGGGACGACGCTCGCGGGCCTGATCGACGACGGCGTCCTCACCTCCGAGCGCACGCTCGACCTGATGGAGCAGGTCGCGAGCGCGCTCGATGCCGCCCACGCCGCAGGCCTCGTGCACCGTGACGTCAAGCCTCGCAACGTGCTCGTGGAGGGCGACCAGGCCTACCTCGCCGACTTCGGCCTCACCCGCCGCGGTGACGGGGGCGGGGCGACGGCCACCGGCCACTTCATGGGCACCATCGCCTACGCGGCGCCGGAGGTCGTCTCGGGCGGGACCCCCGGCCCCGCCGCCGACCGCTACGCGCTCGCCGCCGTGCTGTTCGAGTGCCTGACGGGCACGACCGTGTTCCCGCGCCCGAGCCACGCGGCCGTCCTCTACGCCCACACCAACGAGCCGCCCCCGCGGGTCGGCGGCCGGCGCGAGGGCATCCCCCGTGCGCTCGACGAGGTGCTGATCACGGGGCTCGCCAAGGACCCGGCCGCGCGTCCTCGCCGTGCCGCCGACCTCGTCGCCGGCGCGCGCGTCGCTCTCGCGGGCATCGCCCTCGGGCCGCCGGCCCCCCGCGGCTTCGCCGAGCCCGACGACGGGACGACGGCAGGGCAGGTGACGCTCCCGACCACCGTCGTCGAACCGGCCGGGAGCGGGCGCGGCCGCCGCGGTCTCGTCGCCGCCGGGCTTGCCGGCTTGGCCACCGGCGCGGCCGTCGTCGCGCTGCTCGGCTCGGACGACGAGCCCCGCGCCATCGCCGCGAAGGCCTCGCGGCTCGGGCCCGCCCCGGCCGGGAGCGTGCGACTCGGCAGCGATCTCTCGCGCCCTGGTCGCACGATGGACTGCCACGGCGGTCCGCCGCAGGAGAGCGACGGGTCCTGCACCCTGTTCCAGGACCGCCTCCCGGGCGACACGACCCTGGTGGTGCCGCGCAACGGCGTCGTCCGGCGCTGGGCCGTGCGCTCGGCCAAGGGCGAGTTCGCGCTGTCGATCATCCGCGACCGCGACGGGTACTTCCAGATCAGCCGCTCCCGCAACGAGTTCATCGCCGACGGCGGCCCGCACGCGTTCGCGACCGACCTCGCGGTCGATCGCGGGGACCGCCTCGCCCTCGTGACGATCGGGGGATCGGGGGCGGGGATACGGCCGGGCGCGGGCGGGGAGATCGGCCGCTTCGAGCCGCAGCTCGCCGGCCTCACGAACCCCGTGAAGCGAGGGCCGGAGGGGGAGCTGCTCCTCCGCGTCGACTACGTCCCGGGTGGGCGCCCGCGCGCGCCGCACCAGCTGCGGGGCGCCGCCGCAGCGGACGCGGCGGACGGGAAGACGCTCGCCCGTGCGAAGGGGCGCTTCCGCGACGGCGTGCCCGTGGTGGTCCGCCTGGCGGACGTCGGAGGTCGCGGTGTGATCGACGTCATCCGCGACGGCCGCCGCACCGTGCGGCTCGACATCGAGGACCTGCATCCTCCGATCGACGTGGACGCCCGCATCACGCTGTATCCGGACGACACCGTCCCCGAGCAGGTCGCCATGGACGTCGCCTTCACCCGGCTGGGCAGCCAGCGCCTGGTTCGTCACTATCTCGTGGCGAATGGCAGGCGCTTCGTCTTCATCGGCTGAGCCGGCGGGCTTCCGCGTCGAGCGCCGCCTCGGCGACGACCTCTGGGAGGCCACCCAGGTCGACCTCTCGCGCCGGGTGGCGTTGCGTCGCCTGCCGCCCGGCACGCCCTTCGACGCCGGCGCCTGGCCGCACCGGGCCGGCGTGGTCGCGCTCTTCGCCGTCGTCGAGCACGACGGCGCGACCTACCTCGCCACGCGGTTCGTCCCCGGGGCGCGCACGCTCGCGCAGGTGCGCGGCGCCGCGGCGCGGCGCCGCGCTCTCGCCGAGGCCACCGCGACGCTCGCGGACGTGCTGCACGGGGACCTGACGGAGCGTGACGTCCTCGTCGACGCGGATGGCCACGCGCTGGTGACCGGCTTCGGCCGGGCGCCCGCGGGGGCGAGCCACGGAGCGGACCTCGCCGCGCTGGCCGCCATGGGGCCGCCCGAGTCGCGTCATCGCCGGCGTGCGCTGCCCCTGCTCGCGCTCGCCGCGGCCGTCGCGGTGGTCGCCGCCGTGCTGCTGCGCGGGGACGGGCCGCCCGGGGCCGCGCCCGCGGTGACGAAGGGCGCGACGGCCATCGGCAGTGCGCTCGGCAGCGGGCCGTTCCGCACGCGGGACTGCGTGGGGGACACGCCGAGCGGCGGCTCGCCGGGGTGCACGATCCTGCCGACCGCGCTGCCCGGCCGGCGGCTTCGGGTCTCCGAGCGCAGCCTGGTCCGCGGCTGGGCGGTCCGTGGCGTCACCGGCCGGGTGCGCCTGGCCGTCATCCGCCGGGAGGGCGCCGCTTCTACCTCTACAACAGCTCCTCGTTCGTGACCATCGACGACCCCGGTCGCGCGCGCTACGTCAGGGCGGACCTGTCCGCGCCGGCGGGCACGTGGTTCGGACTCGAGGTCGGCCCGGGGGGTGGGGCGGGCCTGCGGAGCACGGGCGGGGCGGAGGTCGTCCGCTTCCTCGGCCCGCTCAACGCCGACCGGCGGCGGGGCGACGGCGCCGGCGGACGCGGCCAGGAACTGCTGCTGCGCGTGGACGTCGTCCCCAGGCCGGGATAGGTCGCTTCATCCCTAGGGCACCTATCGCCAGGTGCCCCGACGGACGAGGGTTGCGTGCATGCGACGGCTCGGCCTCCTCGCCCTGCTCCTCCTGCTGCTCCTCGTGGCGCCGTCCGCGCGCGCGGCCACCGGCGACCGCGACCCCGAGTTCAACGGCGGGCAGCCGATCGTGACCGCGGACGACTACCCCAACCCCGGGCAGGCGACCGTCCGCGCCATCGTCGTCGGCGCCACCAACCGGACGACGTTCGCCCGCGACCGCTACGGCTACAACGACCCCCGCGTGGACCTCGTCCGGCTACAGGGCGACGGCACGCCCGACCCCGGCTTCGGCGGTGGTGACGGCATCGTCACGGAGACGACGGCGGCGGGCGGGGCGCTCACCTACCCCTCGCTCGCGCTCGACGGTTCGGGACGCCTGTACGCGGGCTTCCGCACCAACGGCGGCTTCGGCCTCGCCACGACCTCCGTGCTCATCCGCTACACGGAGTCCGGGACGCGCGACGCCACCTACGGCATCGACGGCCTGGTCACCATCCCGGCCTCGGAAGGCCTCTTCCAGCGGGTCCTGATCGCCCCGGACGGCACCGCGACGGTGGTGTTGCTGAAGTCGCCGACCACGACCAGCCGCGAGATCCGCACCCTGCGCTTCGACAGTGCCGGCACCCAGATCGCGAGCTACGCGCCGGCGGCGATCCCGTACCCCGGCCCGACGCCGTACACCCAGTTCACCGAGCTGCTCGCCGAGCGCGACTCCCAGGGCCGGGTGTACATCGGCGGGCGGTACAACCGCGAGAGCGCCAACGGGGACGACTTCGGGTTCGTCCTACGCGTCGGTGCCGACGGTGCGCCCGACGCGACCTGGAACGGCGCCGAGGGCATCCGGGCGTTCACCGCCGGCAACGCCGGGCAGAACACCACCCTCACCGGTCTGGCGGTCGGCCCCGGCGACGACGTGGCCGTGGCCGGACGCACGGGCTCGCCTCCGCGCGGCTTCGTCTTCTACGCCCCGGCGGCGGCCACCCCGACCTTCACCGGCACCAGCGACCTCGCCACGGTCTACCGGTCCGTCACCTTCCAGCCCGACGGCAAGCTGATCGCCGGGGGCTCCTACACCGGTGGCACGGGATCCAACGTCTTCCTGCAGCGCCTGTTCTACAGCGGTGGCGTCCTCAAGGCCGACTCGACGTTCGGCACGGGCGGGCCGAACTCCGCCGGGGTGGCCATCGACCAGATCAAGACCCAGACGGCAGGACCCGAGTCCTTCGCGCTCGTGCGCAGCCCCGGCGGCAAGATCCTCATCGGCGGCGACCTACGGACGACGGCCGACAACGCGGTCTCCTTCATCTCCCGCTACCTCGGCCGCGCCGCCGGAGAGGGCCCGCCCGATCCCACGAAGCCGCCCGGGCTCACGGGCACCCCCAAGCCCGGCGCGGACCTCACGTGCTCGCCGGGGTCCTACGGCAGCGGGGGCGGCGCGCCGCAGCAGCCGGTGCCGGTCGTCTGGGAGCGCGCGCCCCGGGAGACGGCCTCCGCCGAGGACGCCGCCTGGAAGCCCATCGCGGGCGCCGTGGCGGGTGCGACCTACACGGTGCAGGCCGCCGATCTCGGATCGCGCCTGCGCTGCAAGGAGACGGCGACCAACGTCGAGGGCACGTCCGTCAACCCGAGCCGGTCCGTGCGGGTGGACTCCGGACCGCCCGAGCTGCTCCGGGCACCGGCCCTGACCGGCATCCCGGTCCGGGGCAACACGCTCACCTGCGACCTCGGCGAATGGACCAACGGACCCGACCTCGCGGTGCAGTGGTTCCGGGACGGCACCCCGCTGGCCGGCGCGACCGACAAGAACCTCCCGGCGGGCCGGGGGCGGCTGTTCTGCGAGGTGACGGCGAGCAACGACGTGGGCGTCGCGCCGCCCGCGCGGACCGCCGCCGTCCTCGGCGTCGATGGGCGGCCGTTCGACATCGACCCGAAGCCGACGGCCACCCTCGCGGTCGTCGGGGCCCGGCCGACCGACCTGCGGCTGACCTGCACGCCGGGCGGCTTCCAGGACGACTACGGCCAGTACGACTTCGAGTGGCAGCGCAATGGCGCCACCATCGCCGGTGCCACGAAGGCGACCTACGACGTCACCGTCGGCGACCTGGGCACGGACGTCAACTGCGTGGTCTTCTCGACCAACCCCGCCGGGCGCAGCGACGGCGCGGCCTCCGCCACGGTGCTCGTCCCGCTCCCGGCAACGGGCGAGCCGGGCCGCATCTACAAGGCGGGCGGCTTCAACCGCGTCGACCCGGTCAGCCTGCTCGCCGTCTCCAAGGAGTTCCTCGACGTCACGCGCGACCTGATCGTCAAGCGCCGCCAGTTCGTCGCGCTGACGACCGCCCAGGACTGCCAGGCGGGCAAGTACGCCAACGAGCCCTACCCGGAGGCCAAGTGGGCGGATTGGACGGCCAACAAGCTGCAGGGCTTCTACGCCGGGGAGCGGTACACCTGCGCGCTCCTCCTCAGGCGCCCGCAGGAGATCGTCCACGTCCCGAGCGGCTCCTACTGGTTGAAGGTGCGTGGTGCCTGCCAGATCGAGGGCGTCTCCACCGGCCCGGGGCCGGCCGCGTGCCCGCGGCTCGCGCTGCGGGTGCCGCCGCTCGTGCCCGCCACCGTCGCGCAGGCCACCGTGGACGAGCAGAACGCCATCGCCCGCACGCGCCCGCTGCAGACCCTGTGGGACTTCGACGCGGATGGCCGCACCGACGCCACCTGCGACCCGGACGCGCCCATCCTGCGCTCCCTGTACTCGCGCGGGATCTACACCGCCCGCGCGGTCATCGTCAACGCCGACTCGGAGGCCACGGGCGTCTACTCGATCACCGACCTCGCCCTGGCCCACTTCCCGACGAGCGCCGGGCAGAAGGGCGCGCTGCGCAACGGCCAGCCGTTCGCCTGCCGGACGTCGATGGAGCCGCCGCCGTCGCCCGTTCAGCCGTGCGTGAAGGAGCTGACGGTGGGCCGTGCCCACATGACCGGCAACCTGTGCCCGATCTCGGCGCGCCGCGTGCCGGAGGCGGAGTTCGCGGGCCTGCCGACCAACGTCCAGAAGCTGCTCGAGGACCAGGCGCTCAACAGCGCAGCGGACCTGCGCCGCCGCACGGTGCGCATCCCGGGGGACACCCGCGTGGGCGGCCTCCCGGTGCCGCGGCAGGCGGCCCTCAACGACGCGCTGGCGCCGATCACCGCGCTCGCGCAGATCGACACGGTCTCGGGCCCGCAGACGATCAACAAGGCGTGGGAGAAGAAGCTCGGCGAGGTCAAGAGCTTCGCGCTCTCGGAGGCCCAGCACGCGATGGACCAGATCTACGTCGTCCAGGGCGGGTCCAAGCTCAACGGCGTCTCCCTGGATCCCATCGGGGACGCGAAGACCATCCTCGTCCCCAGCGACGCCGGCGCGGCGGTCGACGGCGTCAAGAAGATGACGCTGTCGAGCACGAACCTCGCCACCTCGCTCAGCGGCATCCCGATCGGGGACCCGGGCAAGCTCGTCTCCGACTTCCGCGACAAGCTCCAGGGCCAGGCCGAGTCGCAGGCCAAGGAGATCCTGCGCGGGGCGAACTTCGACCAGATCGCCAACTCGCTGAAGTCCAAGCTCAACCTGGGACCGTTCGGGCTCGCCGGTGACGCGAAGGTCAAGCTCAACGCCGACGGCACCGCCACCATCGACGCCTACGCCGAGCTGCCGGGGCTGCTCACCAAGCCAGGATCCAAGCCGATCCGCACGAGCGTCTCCGTGAACGCGACCCGCGCGGGCAAGCTGACCCTCAAGGGCATCAACCTGCGCGCGCCGTCGGCCTACCTGGGCGGTGTGCTCCTCAAGGGCCTCGACATCGACTACAAGGACTCGGGCCTGTCGATCAAGGGCGCGCTGCTGTTCCCGCCGGTCAATCAGGGCTTCGGCATCAACGAGTTCCGGCTCGGCTCCCGCGGGGAGTTCCAGGCCCTCGACGTCGACTACCGATCGGGCGCGGGAACCGGCATCAGCGTCGGCCCCGGCCTGTTCCTCACGCGCCTGCGCGGCGGCCTGTCGCTGAACCCCGACGAGATCCGCGGCGGGGCGAGCATCAGCGCCGGACCGAGCGCGGGCGGCGGCTGCCCGACGGCCGGCATCGACGCCGACTTCAAGGTCCACTTCGCGCCGAGCCCCTTCTTCGTGGACGCCACGGGCACCGTGGGCCTGGTCTGCATCCCGCTCGGCAACGCGCACTTCTACGCGGACAGCACGGGGCTCGTGGACATCTCCGCGCAGGTCAAGGCCGACCTCGGCCCGCTGTACTTCGACGCGGGCT
The DNA here is from genome assembly GCA_963740765.1 of uncultured Solirubrobacteraceae bacterium. GTDB lineage: Bacteria > Actinomycetota > Thermoleophilia > Solirubrobacterales > Solirubrobacteraceae > DATLGB01. The sequence continues at coordinate 52,408 of CAVUFN010000015.1, forward strand.
TCGCCGGCAAGCTGCAGCTGCCGCGCTGGCAGGTCGACCTGCACGGCAGCGGCGGTGTCCGGCACGTGTTCTCCGGCACGGTCAAGGCCCTGATCGGGAACCTCGGCCTCGCGGGCTGCGGCCGCGTGGAGGTCTTCCCGGAGACGCCGGTCACCGACTCCGTGACCATCGCGGGCGGCGCCGGTGTGCGCTTCTCGGGTGGACGGCCCCCGTTCACCTATGCGGAGCTGCTCGCCAACGTCGACCTGTTCACCGGCTGCAACCTGTCGGGCTGGAGCCCGTTCGGCCGGGACGTGCGACAGGCCGGTGCGAGCGGCCGCTCCTTCACGGTCGCCAAGCCCGCGCCGGCGATCGTGCCGCTCGAGCTGATCGGCACCGGCGGGTCACCTCGGGTGACGCTGCGGGCGCCGGACGGCACCGTGATCGACGCGACGAAGCTCACGGAGGACTTCGCCCACACGGAGACGGTCGCCGGCCTGCTCGACCCGGCCCGGTCGCGCACCGTCCTGTTCGTCCGCGGCCAGGCCGGGAAGTGGACCGTGACCCCCGAGGCCGGCTCGCCCGCCATCGCCCAGTTCCGGACGGCTGACGTCCTGCCCGTCCCGAAGGTGACGGCACGCGTCTCCGGGAAGGGCTCGGCGAAGGTGCTGCGCTACTCGGTACGCAGGCTCGAGGGCCAGGTCGTGCAGTTCGTCGAGCAGTCCGACCGCGGTATGCGCCGGATCCGGACGGTGAAGGGCGGGGGTCGCGGGAAGGTGCGCTTCCTCACCTCGGAAGGCGGCGGCGTCAAGCGGCGGATCGTGGCGCAGGTCAGCCAGGACACGCTGCCGCGCGACAGCCTCGTCGTGGCCCGCTTCTCCGCCCCGTCGCCGCGCGCGGGCCGCGCGCCGCGACCGCGCATCCGACGCCGTGGGTCGAAGGCGACCGTGACCTGGGGCCGGGCGTCCTACACCCGGGCCTACCTGGTCACGGTCACCCGCGGCGACGGCAGCCGCTTCACCCTGCGACGCTCGGCGAAGGCGCGGTCGGCGACCTTCGGCGGCCTCGCGAAGCGCGAGGGGGCGACGGTGGCGATCACTTCGCTTGCGCCCAGCGGCGCCCCGGGGGCCACCGCCACCGTCCGGCTGCGCGGGGATCGCAGCTACTCGACCTTCCGCAACGAGAAGCGTCACCGCATCAAGAAGAAGCGCCGCAAGTGAGGCTCCTGGTCGTCATGGCCGTCCTGCTGGTGGCGCCGGCCACCGCACACGGCGCGCTCGTCGCCCAGTTCCACCTCGACGGCTCCGTCGCCGACAGCTCGAGCAACGGCCTCAACGGCTCCGATCCGACCGGCGACTACGTCTCCGACGGCCGGTGGGGCCAGGGCTTCGACGCGGCCGACCTGCGCGAGGGCTTCGACGTCGCCACGAGCCCGAAGCTCGAGCCGGCGTCGACGCTGACGCTGGCGGTGTGGGTGCGCAAGCCGACCACCGCGGGCGCCAACCGGCTGATCGTCGGGAAGCTGCGCGGAGGCTGCGGCGACATCAGCTACGGCTTCGGGACCAACCAGACGCAGAGCAAGCCGTACTTCCAGGTCGCCGGCCACAGGATCGGCACCACGCTCGACGTCTGGGACGGGAAGTGGCACGCGCTGGTCGGCACCTTCGACGGCACCACGTCCCGGTTCTACGTCGACGGCAGCGAGCAGTCCTCGGACACCCAGGCGGCCGCCACGATCTCCTACGCCGGGAGCGGAACCGACCGGCGTCTGCAGGCCGCGCGACACACCCTGCCGGGGCAGCCGGCCTGCAACCCGAGCGACTACAGCATCACCATGCAGCTGGACGAGCTGCGGATCTACGACCAGGCGCTGACGGCCGCGCAGGTCAGCCGCATCTCCGACACGACGGCGTCCTCGCCGCCCGCTGCTGACCCACCGCCCGCGCCCACCCCGACGCCGACTCCCACGCCGACCCCGGCGCCGGCCCCGATCCCGCCGCCCATCACCGCGCCCGTGCCGGTCACGAACACGGCGCTCCCCACGGTCACCAAGGCGGCGAAGATCAACGGGACGACGACGCGCTACGGCTGCTCGCCGGGGACCTGGACCGGGCTCGCCACCGCCCCGGGGTTCACCTACGCCTGGATGCGCAACGGCGTGGAGATCGCCAAGGGCCAGACCTTCGACGTGGGTCCGTCGGGCTCAGGGCTCCAGTACTCCTGCCACGTCACCGCGCTGGCGCGGACCGGCGTCCGGGTCACGGCCGACAGCATCAAGCAGGTGCTCTACGGCACCTTCACCACCGCGATCCAGCCGGTGGAGGAGAAGCTGACCGGCAACCTGTTCATCCGCGGCATCGACGTGCTGCAGTCCGTGCAGCCGACCGCCTCGGCACAGCAGTACCTGCCCGGTGTCGGCGGGTTCCCGGACAACTGCGGCGGTGGCACGCCGACGAACTGGACCGCGCTGCCGCTGTGCGCGTTCCCGACCGGCGACGCGCAGCGCGTGAACTACACGGGCGTCGACATCGACCCCGACAAACCCGCGTATGCGGTCGTGTACGTCAGCGGGGCGCCCGGGGCGAAGCTCGGCCTCGTCGACGTCGAGCTGACCGGGAGCGCCCTCGGCGCGTCGACGTCCTTCCGCGGTTCGGTGACGGGGTTGATCGAGCCGCGGACGGCGCTGACGCCGTGGGTGACCGCGTCCGACCGCGAGGACGAGGCGCAGGGCGTGGTCATCCAGATCCCGCCGGAGTGGCTGCACGAGGCCGAGACCAACCGCCAGGTCTTCACCCTCAAGGCGAAGGCGCGGCCCGCGCCGACCGGGCTGCCGGTGGTGCAGTGCCTCGTGTTCGCGGACGCGTGCGCCGCCGACGACAGCTTCGAGCTTCGCGACGTCCACATCGAGCACCGCATCTACCGGGTCGACGTGCGCGCGGTCCAGGTCCTCAAGCCCGATCAGTACCCGGGCCGCGCCAACGCGATCACCCTGGCGGACCCGGACACCGTGCTGGCCGGGGCCCGCCGGCTGCTCCCCGGTGGCGACCGCATGCTCGACACCGACTACACGGGCGACGTCGTCGTCGACACGGACGCGTTGACGGCGACGAAGGGCTGCGGCCGCGCGCCGGCCGGGGAGACCGAGAAGGCCCGCAACGACCGCGTGCGGACGTGCCGATCCGAGTACGTGTTCGCCCGGCTCGAGGCCTTCCGACGCGCGTCCGTCGACAACGCCTCGGGATACGACATCCTCATGGGCGTCCATCGCTATGCGCTCGCGCCGGGTCGGGGCAACGAGCCGGGGGTCGCCGACGGCACGGTGCTGTCGCCGAGCACGACCGTCGGCACACAGCCGATCCTGCACCTGGACGACGGCAGCCTCGGCCGCCCGCTGACGTCGGCGGCGCACGAGCTCGGTCATGCCCTCGGCGCACCGCACGCCGACTTCGCGACGGCCAAGGCCGACAACCCGTGCGGCGGCAACAGCGACGGTCAGGTCGGCGAGCCGTGGCCGGCCGACCAGCACGGGCGCCTGCAGGGTCTGCGCTTCGATCGCACGACCGGCGCCCGCGAGTACGACAGCGCCGGCCTCCGGCTCTTCGACTTCATGTCCTACTGCGCCCGGGAGGAGATCGCCGGGCTGTCGGCCTTCAACTGGTGGCGCTTCCAGCGCAAGCTCGTCTCCCTCAGCGCGAGCTCGCCCACCACCAACGCGCGCAGCACGCGGTCTCTTCGCGCCGACGGGCCGTCAGGCTTCGTCACGGGCTTCGTCCTCAACGGGGAAGCGGTCATCACCGACGTCGTCCCCGCCAACCCCGACAACGTCCCCGTGGGGTCGGTCGCCGGCTCGCCGCTGCGCATCCAGGGCACCGACGCCGCCGGCGGCCCGGCCGGCGACGTCGGAGCGACGATCCGGCCGTCGAGCGAAGGTGGCGGCGCGACCTTCATCGCCCCGCTTCCCGCCGGGGCCGAGAAGATCGCGGTCACCTCGGGCGGCGCGGTGCTCGCCGAGCGCGCAAAGAGCACGCCGCCGACGGTGAAGGTGCTCTCGCCGCGCAAGGGGACCCGCGTGCGCAAGCGGCTCACCGTCTCGTGGAAGGCGAGTGACCCCGATGGTGACGTCCTGAGCGCCACCGTCCAGTTCTCGGCCAACGGGACCTCGGGCTGGCGGACGCTCTACGAGGGCCCGAGCTCGGGGACGGTGACTGCGCCCGCCGGCCTGCTCTCCGCCGGGCGCAGGGCCCGTGTGCGCGTCCGGGTCAACGATGGCTTCTCCGCCGCACAGGCGGTCTCGTCGCCGTTCCGCGCCGCCGGCACACCCCCCACGGTGAGCATCGTCAGCCCGGTCGCAGGAACCCGGGCCACCGCCGGCGTCCGCACGCGCCTCACCGGAGCGGCGACCGACGACGCAGGCCGCAGCCTGCGGGACCTGACCTGGTTCGCGGGCAAGCGGCGGCTCGGTCGTGGCCGCGACCTGCGCGTCACCCTGCCGCCCGGGAAGGCGAAGCTGCGACTGGTCGCCCGCGACCGCGGCGGTCGCCGCGGCACCGCTTCCCGCACCGTCACCGTCGCGCCGGTCCTGCTGCGCCTGACGGCGCTGGCGGCGCCCGATCGCGTGAAGGCGAAGGCGCGCACGGTCAAGATCGAGGTCGCCGCCACGACCGCCGCCGAGTTGCACGCGGGCGGGCGCACCCATCGCGTCGGCCCGCGGGCGAGGACGATCACCGTCCGCCTCCCCGCGAGGCCCGCGCACGGCCTCCTCCAAGTCCCCCTGAAGGCGACGGCCCCCGGCCAGCCCTCCCTGTCCACCACCCTCACATTGGTACGGCTATGAAACGCATGCTCCTGACGCTGGCCATCCTCCTGCTGGCGGCTCCGTCCGCGGACGCGTTCGTGAGCTTCGGCCCGGGCCCCGGGATGTCGTACCAGGCGGACGATCCGAACGCGAGCCTGGCCACGGTGCTCGCCGACTTCAACGGGGACGGCGCGCTCGACTTCGCGTCGGCGGGCGACGGCACCCGCGTCTTCGTCTGGCTCAACAACGGCCACGGCGGGTTCTCCATGGCGGACCGCACCCCGCTCACGGTCACCGATGGCTCGCACCCGGCACTGGCCGCCGGGGATCTCGACGGGGACGGCAACGTCGATCTCGTGGCCGACGAGTACACCGGCATCAAGGTCTTCTACGGGACCGGTGGCGGAAACTTCGAGATCCAGTCTTCGAACAAGGCGCCGCGCGCGATCGCCCTCCCGGGCGGCGACTCCGCCACGCACATCGTGCTCGCCAACGTGACCGGTGACAGCAAGCTCGACATCCTCGCGACGGGGTACGCCAACAAGCTCTACGTGCTGCGCAACGACGGAACCAACGTCGGCTACACCGCCGTAGCGAACTCCCCCGTCCCCCTCGGCGAAAAGGCGGACGGGCTGGGTGTGGCCGACTTCAACGAGGACGGCAAGCTGGATGTCGCCGTCACCCAGCGCACCGCCAGCACCGTGCGGGTCTACCTCAACGGTCCGTTCATCTTCCTCGGAGCGACGACGATCCCCGTTCCCAGCGCCTTCAACCTCGCCACGGCGGACCTCGACGGCAACGGCCACGCGGATCTCGTCGTCTCCGAGGCGTTCACGACGAACGTCTACGGCATCGTCGGCGACGGCCACGGCGCCTTCACGGTGCGCAACCCCGGCCACGCCGATGCCCCGATCAGCTCGTTCGCGGTCGCCGACGTCGACGGTGACGCCGTGCCGGACGTCGTCGCCGCGTTCGCCGCCGGCAACTACGGGATGTCGGTGCTCCTGGGTGACGGCCAGGGGTACCTCAACGGTGGGCCGGCACCGACCCAGCTCAACGACTACGCGTCCAGCGTCGCGCTCGGCGACCTCAACGGCGACGCCAAGCCGGACGCCGCGCTCGGGATGGCGCACAGCCAGACCAGGCTGCTCCTGAATCGCGGCAGTTCCGGCCGGGAGATCCGGGGCGGTCCGCTCGACTTCGGCGGGCAGGCCACCGGCACGCTGTCCTCGGCGCGACCGCTCGCGGTGCACAGCAACGGCGACGCCGCGCTGCGCGTCGCGCACGTGCGCGTCACGGGCCCGAACCGGGACGACTTCCTCATCAGCCAGGACGACTGCACCGGCCGCAGCATCCTCGCGTTCACCGATTGCGGGGTGTCGATCCGCTTCGCGCCGCAGTCACCGGGGGCCAAGAGCGCCACGCTGCAGCTCGAGGACGACGCTCCGGGTGCCGCGGGCACCATCGCGTTGTCGGGGACCGGCGGCGACCTGCCGACCGGGCCTGCGGGTCCGGGAGGCCCGGGTGGAGCGGCCGGCACCCCCGGTGCCGCCGGCGCCCCCGGCACCACGGGCGCAACCGGCGCGCGCGGTCCCAAGGGCCCCAAGCAGGACGTCGACTGCGACGTGGACAAGACCAAGCGGGCCAAGAAGGTCAAGGTCACCTGCACCGTCAAGACACCGAAGGCCGCGGTGGCCCGGCTGACCCGCCGCGGCAGGGTCGTGGCTCGCCGTCACCTGCGGGCGGGACGGCACCGCGTCGTCTTCCGGATGCAACACGCGGGTCGCTATCGCCTGCACGTGCGAGCCGAGTAATGTCCGACGCGTGAGCACCCCCGCCTCGTCCCAGCCGACGCCGCAGCGCCTTGCGGCGATCCGCGAGCAGCTCACGCTCCTCGCGGACTACCTTTGACCCAGCAGGGCTGAAGGACCGCGTCAGCGCCCTGGAGGCGCAGATGGGCGAGCCGGGCTTCTGGGACGACCCGGACGCCGCGGCGAAGGTCAACGCCGAGTACGCGCGCACCAACCGCCGCCTGACCACGTTCACCTCGCTGGAGGAGGACGTCGAGCTGCTCGAGATCGCCGAGGAGGACGAGGACATCGAGGAGATGCTCGCCTCCGCCGAGTCGCGCCTGGAGGAGCTCGAGCTCGCGCGGCTGTTCTCCGGTCGCTACGACGCGGGTGACGCGCTGGTCACCGTCAACTCCGGCGCGGGCGGGACGGACGCGCAGGACTGGGCCGAGATGGTGCTGCGCATGGAGATGCGCTGGGCCGAGCGGCGCGGCTTCAAGGCCGAGCTGCTGGAGGCCAGCGCGGGGGAGGAGGCCGGCATCAAGTCGGCGACCTTCCGCGTGGAGGGCGAGAACGCCTACGGCCTCTACGGCGCCGAGAAGGGCGTCCACCGCCTGGTGCGCATCTCCCCGTTCGACGCGCAGTCGCGGCGCCAGACCGCGTTCGCCTCCGTCGAGGTCTCGCCCGTCCTCGAAGAGCTCGGCGAGGTCGAGATCAACGACGACGACCTGCAGATCGACACGTACCGCGCCTCGGGCGCGGGCGGCCAGCACGTCAACAAGACCGACTCGGCCGTGCGCATCACCCACCGCCCGTCGGGCATCGTCGTGCAGTGCCAGAACGAGCGCTCGCAGACGTCCAACAAGCTGACCGCGATGAAGATGCTGCAGTCCAAGCTCGTCGAGCGCGAGGAGCGCATGCGCCGCGAGGAGATCGCCAAGGAGAAGGGCGAGGCGATGGACGTCGGCTGGGGCTCGCAGATCCGCTCCTACGTGCTCAACCCGTACACGATGGTCAAGGACCACCGCACGGACCACGAGATGGGCGACACCACCCGCGTTCTCGACGGCGACCTCGACGGCTTCGTGCGCGCGTACCTGCTCAAGGCCGCTTCGTGAGCGCCTCGGAGCAGCCCAACGCGCCCTACCTGGACGCGCTGGTCGCCTACGGGTTCCGCGGCTCCACGCGCTTCCACGTCCCCGGCCACAAGGGCGGCCGCGGCGCCGACCCCGGGCTGATGAACGCGATCGGGCTGATGGCGCTGCAGCTCGACGTCCCGCAGGACATCGAGGGCATCGACCTCGGCGCGCGGCCGACGCCCTACGAGGAGGCCGAGCGGCTCGCCGCGGAGGCCCACGGCGCGGAGCGGACCTGGTTCCTCACCAACGGCGCCACCCAGGGCAACCACGCGCTGTGCCTGGCGCTGGCGCCGCTCGGGCGCCCCGGTGGTCGTCCAGCGCAACTCGCACGGGTCGGTGATCGACGGGCTCGTGCTCAGCGGCGGCGCGCCCGTCCTTCGTCGCGCCCGCCTACGACGACGAGCTCGGCATGGCCCACGGCGTCACGCCCGAGGGCCTGGCGGAGGCGCTCGACGCCTGTCCCGGGGCGCAGGCGGCGTTCGTCGTCAGCCCCACCTACTACGGCCTCGCCGCCGACGTGGCCGGCCTCGCGGAGGTCGCCCACGCCCGCGGCGTCCCGCTGGTGGTCGACCAGTCCTGGGGCCCGCACTTCGGCTTCCACGAGGCGGTCCCCGAGTCGGCGCTGCGCCTGGGCGCGGACGCGGCGCTGACCTCCACGCACAAGATCGTCGGCTCCCTCACGCAGTCGGCGATGCTCCACGTCGCCGCCGGCGGACGGGTGGACCCGGAGGCCGTCGGCCGCGCCGTGCGCCTCGTCAAGACGACGTCGCCGAGCGCCGCTGCTGATGGGCTCGCTCGACGCCGCCCGCCGCCAGCTCGCCGTTCACGGCCAGGCGCTGCTGCTCGCGGACATTGGCGGCCGCCGCCACGCTGCGCGAGCGCGATCGACGTCGTGCCCGGCTGCGCGGTCGTGGGGGAGGACATGGTCGGCCGCGCGGGCGTCGCCGCCTGGGACCCGCTGCGCGTCGTCATCGACGTGCGGGGCACCGGCCGCACCGGCTACGAGGTCTACGCCGCCGTGCGCGAGAGCTACGACGCCCAGCTCGAGCTCGCCACCCACGCCACCGTCGTCCTCGTCCTCGGCATCGCCCAGCCCGTCGACGACCTCGAGCGCTTCGCCTACGACTTCGCGGAGACCATCGGGCGCATCTCCCGGCCGGGGGAGGCGCAGGCGCTCGCCCGCTCCCAGCGGGCGCTGCACAACGAGGTGGCGATGACGCCGCGCGACGCCTTCCTGGGCCGCACGGAGGTCGTGGCCATCGCCGACGCCGAGGGCCGCGTGTCCTCCGAGTCCATCGCCGGCTATCCGCCGGGCATCCCCGCGCTGCTGCCGGGGGAGCGCGTCACCCGCGAGGCGATCGAGTACCTGCGCGAGCTCGTGTCCGCCGGCGCCCGCCTGCACGGCGCCGCCGATCCGGACCTGGACTCCATGTACGTCGTCTGCGAATGACGCTGTCCTACGCCGAGTTCGGCGAGCGGTTCTTCTTCTACGCGGTCACGGCGGAGCGCATCGAGGCGTCGCTGGAGCGGCTCGCCGGCGATCCGATCGCCTTCGGCCCGATCGCGGCCGGGCCGGGCGGCATCGCGCAGGTCAAGGCGCGCGGCACGACCGGGGCGGGGACGGCCACTCCCGTCGAGGGCGACGAGGTCCGCTACCGGCTCGCGATCCCGGTGTCGCTCGAGCTGCGCATCCAGCTTGGCCCCGACCACCACGACTTCGACGTCGGCCTGGTCGTCGGGCTCGACCTTCACGCCCGCGCCGAGGAGCCGCTGCGCGTCGTCATCGACATCGCACCACCGACCTGGCGCGACGTCGAGGTCAACCTCTCCACGGGTGCGCTGCGCTCGTCGATGCTCCAGCGGGTGGCGGGCATCGACCGCGAGATCGCCCGCTTCGTGGCCAAGTACGTCGCCAAGGAGATCGACAAGGAGCACATCCGGGCGGCGCGCGACATCGACATCGCCGCCCGCATCGAGGAGGGCTGGCGGGGCTAGCCCCGACCGCGCTTCTGCTCTCGCCTCAGCCGGAAGCCGGTGGCGCAGGCCTGGAGGCGGCTGGGGCGTAGCGCGGGTCACCTCGTCTAGCGTCTGACGGCCATGGATCTTGACGCTCTGGTGCAAGCCGCTCTGGCGGAGGACGTCGGTGTCGGCGACGTCACGACGGAGGCGACCGTGCCGGCCGAGGCCCGTGGCGTGGCGACCATCGTCCAGAAGGCGGCCGGCGTCGTCTCCGGCCTCGACGTCGCCGAAGCGGTCTTCCGCGCGCTCGACCCCGACTGCGCGATCGAACGTGGTCCGGAGGGGGAGTGGCGCGAGCCGGGAGCGATCGCGCTGCGCGTCGAGGGCTCCGCACGGGCGCTGCTGACCGCCGAGCGGACGGCCCTGAACTTCCTGCAGCGGCTGAGCGGCGTGGCCACCGTCACTGCGTCGGTGGTCCGTGCCGTGCGCGAGGCCGGTGGCGAGGCGACCATCCTCGACACGCGCAAGACCACGCCGGGCCTGCGCGCGCTGGAGAAGGCGGCAGTCGTGCACGGCGGTGGGACCAACCACCGGGTCGGGCTCTTCGACGCGATCCTCATCAAGGAGAACCACGCGGCGCTGGGCGGCGGCGATCGGCGCCGCGGTCGCCTCGGCGCGCGCTGCTCGTCCGGACCTCCCGATCGAGGTCGAGGTGCGCGACGGCATCGAGATCGACCAGGCGCTCGAGGCCGGGGCCGACCGGCTGCTGCTGGACAACATGACGCCGGGCCAGATCGCCGACGCCGTGGCCCACATCGGCGGCCGCGCGCAGACGGAGGCCAGCGGCGGCATCAGCCCGGACACAGTTGTGGTCTACGCGACCATAAAGGGGCTAGACTTCGTGTCGCTGGGATGGCTGACGCACTCCGCGCCCGCCCTCGACCTATCGCTCCTCCTGGAGGTCGCGCCATGAATCCCGTCCTCGAGATCGAGAACACCATCGCCCTGCAGGACGAGGTCCGTGCCCTCGCCCGCGAGCGCGGCGCCGTGATCCTCGCCCACAACTACGAGCTGCCCGAGATCCAGTCGGTGGCCGACTACGTCGGCGACTCGCTGGGCCTGTCCCAGCAGGCGGCGGCCGCGTCGCCAGGACGTGATCGCGTTCTGCGGCGTCCACTTCATGGCCGAGACGGCGTCCATCCTCTCCCCGGAGAAGACGGTCCTGCTGCCCGACCTCGGCGCCGGCTGCTCGCTGGCCGACTCGATCACCGCCGACCAGCTGCGGGCCTGGAAGGCCAAGCACCCCGGCGCGATCGTCGTCATGTACGTCAACACCACCGCCGAGGTCAAGGCGGAGACGGACTACTGCTGCACGTCGGGCAACGCCGTCCGCGTCGTCGAGCACATCTACCGCGAGCACGGGCCGGACACGGAGATCCTCTTCGGCCCGGACATGTTCCTCGGCGCCTTCGTCGAGAAGCAGACGGGCAAGAAGATGCACGTGTGGGACGGCGAGTGCCACGTCCACGCCGGCATCCGCCCGCGCGACATCAACGACGATGCGCGAGGAGAACCCGACCGCCGACTTCCTCATCCACCCCGAGTGCGGCTGCTCGACCTCCGTCATGGAGTACGTCGCGGCCGGCGACGTCGACCCCGACGGCGTCTTCATGCTCTCCACGGGCGGGATGCTCGACTACGCGCGCTCCGCGAAGCCTGGCTCGACCGCCATCGTGGCGACGGAGACCGGGATGCTGCACCCGCTGCAGATGGCCGCGCCGGACGTGAACTTCCTGCCCGCCAACCGCGCGGCGGTCTGCCAGTACATGAAGATGATCACGCTGCCCAAGCTGCGGGACGCGCTGCGTGACCTCTCCCCGGTCGTGAAGGTCCCGGACGCGCTCGCCGAGCGCGCCCGGATCCCCATCGAGCGGATGGTCGCGCTCTAGCGGTCAGAGGCCCAGCAGGTCCAACGCGAGCAGCACGAGGCTGTCCGGGTCGACGTCGGCCTGGTAGACGATGTCGCCCACCTGCGGGCGGCAGCCGCCGTCGGCCAGCCGGACGCTGCGGCCGCGCAGGCCGAAGTCATCGTCCTCGTCGTCCTCCGGGCCGAACGGGGACGCCGGCGCGCTGTCGTCGTCGCCGGCGAAGCCGGACGGCGCGTCGCTGCTGTCGTCGTCGTCGACGGGCCAGAAGTCGTCGTCGGCGTCGGCCGCGTCGTCGTCGTTGATCTCGACGTCATCGGCACCCTGGCCGCCGCCGCCGCCCGCAGCGCCGGCGCCGCCGCACAGGACGTCCGTGTCGTCGCCGAAGGCCGCGACGAGCTCGCCGCCCTTCGCCAGGGCGATGGTGAGGCTGGAGTCGGTGACCGCGGTGACCACGCCGGCGTTCTCGTCGCCGTCGAGGATGCCGTCGACGTCGGTGTCGCGCTTGCGCGGGTTCATGCGGGTCATCTGCTCGCCGGCGTTGGGCATGCCGTCGGCGTCGCTGTCCTCCCGCGGGTCGAGGACGCCGTCGCGGTCGGAGTCGGCCTTGCGCGGGTTCGTGCGGGCGCGGCGCTCGAAGCCGTTGGTCAGCCCGTCCCGGTCACGGTCGCCCGCGGCGCGGAGCTTGCGCTTCTTCACGTGCTTGCGGTGCTTCTTGGCCTTGTGCTTCTTGTGCGACTTGACCGCGTGGGACTGCTTGGGCGGATGGGACTTGGCCTCGGCCGCGGCGGGGGCGAGGAGCGTCAGGCAAAGGAGCAGCGCGAGGAGGGGACGTGTGGCGGACACGAGGGATTCATCGGGTCATGACCCCATGTCATGAACCGAATCGCCGGAGTCTGGACGATCAGGCGAGGGTCAGGCCGAAACGTGCTGTTTGCCTGACCACCGGCAGGGCGCGGACCTTCCGCGCGTACTCGGCCTGGGTGTAGCAGTGGACCTCCGCGCGGCCGCCCATCGTGTAGGCGTCCCACAGCGACGTGGCCTGGTAGACGCGCTCGAGCCAGGGGATGCCGTCGAAGTGCTCGCTGACCAGGACGAGGACGTACTCGGGCCCGCGCTCGCGCTGCGGAGCGGCACCCTGGGCGTCGGCGACCCGGGCGCCGCCGAGGAACGCGCGGTGCAGCGGGAAGCGCTCCGCGAGGCGGCGGATGTAGGCGTCGAGCTCGGCGCGGTCGAGCTGCTCAGCGGCGGTGGCGGCGGACACTCATGCGAACTCTTGCACGGTGTGCGGACCGACGCAGGCGACGGACAGCTCCTCGCTGATGCCGGCGCCGACGCGACGGACGTCGTCCATGGTCACGGCGTCGAGCGCGGCGATGGACGCGTCCGGGTCCAGATCGCGTCCGAAGAGGACCTTCTGGGAGGCGGCGTGGCGCGCGACGGCGTTGGTGTTCTCGAAGGCGAGGACCATGCGGCCGGCGGCGTAGGAGCGCGCACGCTCGACCTCGTCCTCCGTCGGGCCGTCGGCGCGCAGCTCGTCGACGATCTCGCGCATGCGGGTGTAGGCCTCGATGCACTTGCCCGACTCGAGGCCGGCCGACAGCTGCAGGATCCCGACGTCCGCGTAGGCGTGGGCGACGGAGTAGACGGAGTAGGCGAGGCCGCGCTGCTCGCGGATCTCGTCGAACAGCCGTGAGCCCATCGAGCCGCCGAGCAGCGTCCCGAAGACGGTCAGCGCGGCGCGGTCGGCCGTCGAGGTGACGTCGATGGACGGCCGGTAGCTCATGCGCAGGTGCGACTGGTTGGAGTCGCGCTCCTCGACGAGCGTCGTCGGGGCGAGCGGCGTCGCCGCCTCGTAGCCGCCGTTGGGCGTGATGGCGGGGAAGCGGCCGAAGGCGTCGGCGAGGACGTCGTCGGCGGGGAGGTGATCGAGGTTGCCGGCCAGGAACGCGCCACCGCGCGAGCCCGCCCACTGGCGCTCGCGGAAGGCGACGATCGCCTCGCGCGTGAACGTGCGCAGGTGCTCCTCCGGCCCGAGCACCGGACGGCCGAGCGGATGGTCGCCGAACGCCGCGCGGTCGATCAGGTGCTCGGCGACGACGGACGGCGTGTCCTGCGCCCGGGCGATCTCCTGGATGACGACGCCGCGCTCGCGGTCGAGCTCCTCCGCGTCGATCTTCGGCCGGCCGACGAAGTCCGTCAGCAGGTCGATCGCCTCGCCGACGACCTCGGCCCGGCAGGTGATGTGGAACGCGACGATGTCGTGCGACGTGTACGCGTTCAGCGCCGCGCCCATGCGCTCCGCGGTCTCGTTGACCTTGCGGTAGTCGTCGTAGATCTCGCCGCCCTTGAAGACGAGGTGCTCGAGGAAGTGCGCCATCCCGTTCTCCTCGGGGCGCTCCGTGCGGGCGCCGGCCTCGAAGGCGACGAGGACGGTCGTGGCGCGCGTTCCGGGGAGGGCGAGGCGGTGGATCTCGAGGTCGTTGGGAGGCACCTGTCGAATGTACGACCCGGAACCGAGCGACGGCGCGCCGGTTCCCGCAGGCGGACCTTGACCGCCCGCCGGCCCGGCTTGCGCAGCGTGACGCGGATGCGCGCGCGGCCGCGGCGGTTGGTCCGGGTGACCTTGGTCGCCAGCCGGACGCGGGCCCGGCGCACCGGCTTCCTGCGCCGAGCGCACGCGGATGCGGAGCGTCGTCCGCCGCCCGGCGATCACGCGCCGCGGCCGCACGGACGCGCGCAGCCGGCGACTGCGGGGACGTCCCTTTGTTCGCGCGCGGGTCGGGGAGGACGAGCTCGACGTTGCGGTCCTCCGGGTGCGCCGACGGCGTCGCGGTTGGCCTGCGGGTCGTTGTAGCCGAGGGTGCGGGCGACGGAGGCGAGCTGGTCCGGGGTGAAGGCGGCGGCGTCCGTGCCCGGCGCGGGCGCGGCGGCCGGCGCCGCGTTGTCGAGCAGCGTCCCGAACAGCGACAGCGTCCCGTCGCGGTTGTCCATCAGCTCGAGCAGCCGGTCCTGGTGGGGGTAGTCGGCCTCGGCGGAGGTGCGGACGACGTAGAAGCCCGTGATCGCCCTCCTTGTAGAGCTGGACGTCGTTGACGTGCGAGTGGCCGGCGACCCAGCCGACGACGTGCGGGTGGGCGAGCACGAGTTGCACGAGGTCGTCCTGCAGGTGCATCGGGGTGGAGGTGCGCGGGTCGAGGTCGCAGCCGGCGTTGGTGGGGTGGTCGGGGTCGTCGCAGCTGCCGGCGACCTCGTCCCCGATGTCCGTGGACAGGCTCACGGGCGCGTGGTGGGAGAAGAGGACGACGAGCTCGTCGGCCTGCTCGGCGGCGTCGAGCGTCTTGGTGAGCCACCGGAACTGCGGGTCGTCGACGTTGCCCTCGCTGCCCGGGCCGGTGATGCCGGCGTTGGCGATCGTGTCGAGCGCGACGAAGCTGATCCGATTCGCCCCGCCCGGCGCGAAGGAGTAGTAGGAGGCGGCGCCGCGGGAGGCCGCGGCCTCGGCGGCGTCGATGTGCTGGAAGCCGTGGCCGTTGCCCGAAGAGGGCGCGGTACTGCGGCTTGGTGACGGGCGCGCGGTCGGGGTCCGGCGGGACGACCAGGGTCTTGCTCGGGTCCGTGGTGAGGATGCTGTCGGTCAGCGCCGTTGAGGAGGTTGCCGCTGAGGGCGGGGGCGATCGGCTTGACGCAGCCGGTCGAGACCGCGCTGAGCGAGCTGATCGCGGCCTGGTTGCCCTGCACGAGCCCGTCGTGGTTGCCGAGCGCGACGAAGGACGGGACCTTCAGCCCGGCCGCGGTGAACGGCTGCTGGGCGCGGTCCAGCAGGCCCGGGTAGCGCGGGGAAGGCGGCCCACTGCCCCGTGGGGAGGTCCGGGTCGTAGAAGGTGCCCGACTCGACGTAGTCGTCGTAGTCCTGGACGCCCGTGTACTTCGGCGCCTCCGCGGCGAGCGCGGCGCGGTCGGCGCCGGCGCAGCCCTGGCCCCGCATCGACGCGTCGGTGACCTCGCCGGTGTTGGGGTCGAGCTCGCCGCCGTCGAGCAGCCGGGCGACCCACTCGGCCTCCACGCCGGCCTGGTTGTCGGCGTTGTCGCCGGTGAGGATCGTCAGTGCCAGCTTGGCCCGCTTGCCCTTGGCCGGCCCGGACGGGGGAGCGGAGGTTGGCGTTGACCTGGCGGATGGAGGCGTCGACCATGAACGGCATCAGCGCCTCCTGCGGGCGCCACGCGGCGCTGAAGACGCTGTTGGCCTGGTCGAGGACCTCGACGCGCAGCGGGTCCTCCTCGTCGGCGAGCTGGAAGTCGCTGAGCTGGGCGAAGTAGACCAGCGAGCGCCGCCGCCCCTCGCGGCCGGCCTGGGGCGCGGCGAGGTCGTCGTCCGTGACCGTCGGCTCGCCGGGTCCGTCGACGAGCGGGGTGAAGCCCGAGGCCCCGGGTGTGCCGGGGACGACGCGGCGGTCGAGGGTCGTCGTCGCGTACGCCGGCGTGCAGGCGCAGAACAGCACCGCGAGCGCCAGTGCTCCTCTCCTCATTCTGCAAACCGTATTGCACGCAAGGGAAATCGCAGGCCGGAGGGGGTCGCCGTCGTACCTTCGATCGCAATGGCCGCCACCGAGCGACACATCCGCACACGCCGTGCGCGGCGGGACTCGATCCCAGCCCGTCGCGGTCCGCACGCCGCGCACCGCGCCGCAGCGCGCCGAGGCCGCCGGGGCGATCATCGACTTCGAGGACGTCGTCAAGCGCTACCCGAGCGGCGACCTCGGCCTCAACGGCGCGACGTTCGCCATCCACCCGGGCGAGTTCGTCTTCATCGTCGGCGCGTCCGGCTCGGGCAAGTCGACGCTCATGCGCCTCCTCATCAAGGAGGTCGAGCCGACCACGGGCCACATCACGCGTCGCCGGCAAGGACCTGGGCGAGATCCCGCGCAGCCGCGTCCCGTACTACCGGCGCAACATCGGGATGGTCCACCAGGACTTCAAGCTGCTCCCCAACCGCACCGTGGCCGAGAACGTCGCCTACGCGCTGCAGGTGACGGGCGGCTCGCGCCGCGACGTGCGCGACAAGGTGCCGGACATCCTGCGCCTGACCGGACTGTCGCTGAAGCTGCACTCCTACCCCGACCAGCTGTCGGGCGGCGAGCAGCAGCGCGTCTCCGTGGCGCGCGCGTTCGTCAACCACCCGTCGCTGCTGCTGGCGGACGAGCCGACCGGCAACCTCGACCCCGAGACGTCCGTCGGGATCATGCAGCTGCTCTACCGGATCAACCGCACGGGCACGACCGTCGTCGTCGTCACGCACGACCACCAGATGGTCGACCGCATGCGCCGCCGCGTGATCGAGCTCGCCAAGGGCAAGGTCATCCGCGACGAGCGCAACTCCGGCTACACGACCGAGATGGACCTTCCGCGATGAAGATCGGCTTCTTCCTCAAGGAGGCGCTGCAGTCGATGAAGCGCAACGCCGTCCCGTCGTTCGCCGCCGTGGCCACCGTGCTGGTGACGGTGCTCGTCCTCGGCGTCTTCATCCCGATGGTCCAGGCGACCACCGGCGCCGCCAACGAGGTGCGCGGCCGCGTCATCGCCGACGTGTACCTGCAGACGGACGCCAAGCCGGCCGACATCGACCGCGTCCGCACGCTGCTGCAGGGCACGCGAGCACGTCAAGAGCGTGCAGTTCGTCTCCAAGCAGCAGGCCTACGCCGAGCAGAAGAAGCGCAACCCGGAGGCCTACAAGCTCCTGGGCTCCAACCCGCTGCCGGACACCTTCCGCATCACCCCGGACTCGCCGGACAACATCACCGCCGTGCGCAACGCGCTGTCGCCGCTGGCGCCGTCCGGCGGGGCGCGCGTCCCCGTCGACAAGTCCATCGACGAGGTCCGCAACCGCGAGGACGACACCAACAAGATCCTCACCGCCACCCGCGTCGTCAAGTACGCGATGGCCGGCCTGGCGTCCCTGCTGGCGATCGCCTCCATGCTGCTGATCGGCAACACGATCCGGCTGTCGCTCTACTCGCGCCGCCGCGAGGTCGAGGTCATGAAGCTCGTCGGCGCCACCGACTGGTTCATCCGCTGGCCGTTCGTGCTCGAGGGCATCCTCCTCGGCGCCGTCGGCGGGGTGATGGCGATCGGGTTGCTGGGCGTGATCAAGGTCGCGCTGGTCGATCCGCTGGCGAGCGACTTCGCGCTCATCGCGGCGCCGCAGACGATCAACTTCGGCGTCCTCGTCGTCGTGCTGCTCGACGGCCAGCGTCGGCGTGTCCGCGCTCGGCTCCGGTCTCTCCCTGCGCCGCTTCCTGCGCGTCTGACAAGATGCGGCCGGTGAGGCCGCTGAGCGTCGGGGAGCTGTTGGACGCGGCGTTCAGCGCCGTGCGCCGGAACTTCGGCCCGCTCGTGCTCTGCACGCTGGTCGTCGTCGTGCCCGTGTCGGTGCTGAACACGCTGGTCTCGGCCTCGAGCAACGACGCGGCCTTCGACTTCGCGAACTCCACGACCGTCGACGAGGACAACCTGGGGTTGTTCCTGGCCGGGACGGGCGTGACGACGCTGCTCTCGCTGCTCGCCCAGACGCTGACCGCCGCGGCCTGCCTGCGCATGGTCGGGGGCGACGTCGTCGGCTCGCCGGCGAGCCCGGGCGACTCGCTGCGTTACGCGGCCAAGCGCCTGCTGCCGCTGGTGTGGGTGACGATCCTCTACGCGCTGGCCATCGTCGTCGGCGTCCTGATGTGCCTGGTCGGGGCGGCCTGGCTCGGCGTGCTCTTCTGCCTGGCGACGCCGGCGCTGCTGTTCGAGGAGGCCGCGGGGTCGGTGCGATGCGGCGCTCGCGGCAGCTCATCCAGGGGCACTGGTGGCGCGTCTTCGGGGCGCTGATCGTCGGCTACCTGATCGTCGGCGTGCTGCAGGGGATGCTCGGCGGGCTGATCGGCGGCGTGGTGCTCGTCAACTCGGAGAGCGAGCTGCTCAACGCCGCGATCCTCACGGCCGTCAACATCCTCGCGCTGGCGGTGTCGCTGCCGTTCGCGTCGGCGCTGGTCGCCTACATCTACTTCGACCTGCGGGTGCGCAAGGAGGGCTTCGACCTCGCGCTGCTGGCGCGGGGGATGGGCGTCGAGCACGCCCGGCAGACGGGCGATCGCCGGGCTGCCCGCCTCCGACGCCGGCTGGGCGGCGTCGGACACGGGCTTCCTCCCGCCGCAGCCGCCACCACCGCCGGGTGGCTGACGCCGCGGGCGCACGCGAGCAGGCGCGCGAGATCCTCTCGGGCAGCCGCTTCCACGACACGGCGGTGCCGCGGCCCTTCAAGGGGCCGCTGGACTGGATCGGCGACCGCATCGACGATGTCGGGGACTGGTTCGGCGGGCTCTTCGACGACGCCGACCGCGCGCTGCCCGGCGGCGGCTGGGTCGTGTGGCTGCTGCTGGCCATCGCGGTGGCGGTGGCGTCGGTGTTCGTCGCGCGGTCGATGATCGGGCGGCGGGCCGCGGCGGCGGCCGAGGCGCGGGCGGAGGCGCTGGAGATCGAGGACCCGCGCGACCTCGAGCGCGAGGCGGACGCGGCCGAGCGCGCCGGCGACTTCGAGCGCGCTGTGCGCCTGCGCTTCCGCGCCGGCGTCGCGCGGCTCGAGCTCGGCCGAGTCGGAGACCACCGGCGCCATCGCCGCGACCCTGCACGACCCCGCCTTCGACCGGGTCGGCGCCGACCACGACGAGATCGCCTACGGCGGCCGCCCGGCCGTGCCGGAGGACGCCGCGTCCGCGCGGGACGGCTGGCGCGAGGTGCTGCGATGAGCCGCCGGAACGTGCTGTGGATCGTCGCCGCCGTGGTCGGCGTGAACGCCCTCTTCTTCGTCGTCGACCTGCTCGCGCCGGGGCCGTCCGGCAAGCCGTCGTCCTCGCTGGCCACGACGCCGAAGGGCTTCGCGGCGTGGGCGGAGCTGGCCAAGCGCAACGGCATCCGGTGGTGGCGCTGCGCGAGCGTCTGCGCCGGGCGAAGCTGCCGGCGGGCGGGACGGTGGTGGCGCTCGACGTCCCGTCGTTGTCGGGCGCCGACGCCCGTGCGCTGCGCGACTACGCGGCGGGCACCGGCCACGTGGTCGTCGGCGGGCGCCGGCCGCTGCGCTGGCTGGACACGTTCGACCAGGACCTGCGCTGGGTCTCGTCGGGCCCGAAGACGGCCACCGCGGGGGACCGCCGGATCGTCGGCGCCGGCCGCGGCTCCTGGCGGCCGGGCGGGCTCTTCCTCCAGCGGGGAAGCGTCACCCTGCTCGCCGACTCGTCGCCGCTGCAGAACGCGCGGCTGGCCAAGGCCGACAACGCGGCCTTCGCGCTCGACCTCGCCGGGGGCGGGCAGGGCGCGCTGATCTTCGCCGAGTCCGCGCACGGCTACGGCACGCAGCGCGGCCTCGCGGCGCTGCCCGACGGCGCCAAGGGTGCTCTGGCGCTGCTGCTCGTCGCGGCGCTGGCCTACGGGCTGTCCCGCGGGCAAGCGCTTCGGGCCCGTCGAGGCCGACGCCCGCCCGCTGGCCCCGCGGCGGGTCGAGTACGTCGACGCGATGGCCGCGCTGCTCGAGCGGGCCGATCGGCGATGATGCGCTGATGGAGGAGCTTCACGAGGGCAGTGGCGGCGGAGGTCGGCAAGGTGGTCGTCGGGCAGCCGGAGGCCGTCGCGGCGCTGCTGGCCGCGGCGGCGCTCGGCGGGCACGTCCTGCTCGAGGGCCCGCCCGGCGTGGCGAAGACGCTGATGGCGGGCGCGGTGGCGCGCGCGCTCGGCGTCGACTTCCGCCGCGTGCAGTTCACGCCGGACATGCTGCCGTCGGACCTCACGGGGACGATGACGCTGCGCGGCGGCGAGCTCGCCTTCAACGAGGGCCCGGTCTTCACCAACGTGCTGCTGGCCGACGAGATCAACCGCACGCCGCCCAAGACCCAGGCCGCGCTGCTCGAGGCGATGCAGGAGCGCCAGGTCTCCGTCGACGGCCGCCCGCGCGCGCTGCCCGACCCGTTCATCGTCGTCGCCACCCAGAACCCGATCGAGTACGAGGGGACCTACCCGCTGCCGGAGGCGCAGCTGGACCGCTTCCTCGTGAAGGTCGACGTCGGGTACCCGAGCGAGGGGGACGAGCTGGCCATGCTGGGGCTGTCGCGCTCGGGCGTCGGTCCGGGGCGGGTGGAGGACGTGCAGCCGGTGACCAGCGCGCAGGCGCTGCGCGACGCCCGCGCCGGCGTCGACGCGACCCGCGTCACCGACGAGGTCGCCCGCTACATCGTCGCCGTCGTCCGCCGCACCCGCTCGCTGCCGTCGGTCACCCTCGGCGCCTCGCCGCGCGCAGCCACCCACCTGCTCGGCGCCGCCAAGGCCGCCGCGCGGCTGTCGGGCCGCGACTACGTGACGCCCGACGACGTGACCCGCATGGCGCCGTCCGTCCTCGCGCACCGTCTCGTCCTCACCCCGGAAGCCGAGCTCGACCGCTTCCGTCCCGTCGACGCCGTCCGCACCGCCCTCGCCGAGGTCCCCGTCCCGCGATGAGCCCCGCGCCGCGGCTGGCGTTCCTGCTGGCCGGGGTGGCGCTGGCGACCATCGTCATCGGACCGGTGCTCGGCGGCCTGATCGCCGTCGCCCTGATCGCCGCCGGGGTGGTCGACGCACTGGCAGTGAGGGAGGCGCCGAAGGTCCGCCGCACGCTCCCGAGAACCCTCGCCCGCGGGCGACCGGTGCCGTTCGCACCTGAGGTCTCTGACGGCGCCTGGCGTCAGCCACTCCCGCCCGACCTGACCCTCGTCGGTGACTGCGTCCTGGCACGCCGTCGCGGACGTCATCAGGTCCCGCCACTGGCGATCCGTCGGACGGGCCCACTCGGTCTCGGCCGCCACGACCACGCGATCGGCGAACCGACGGAGGTCCGCGTCTACCCCGACCTCCCGGGCGCGCGCCGCCTCGCCCTCGCCGTGCGCCAGGGCCGGCTGCGCGAACCCGGGCACCGGCCGCGCGGCCCCCTCGGCCTCGGCACCGACTTCGAGGCCATCCGCGACTACGTCCCCGGCGACGACTCGCGCGCCATCAACTGGGCAGCGACGCAGCGCGCAGGGCGTCCGATGAGCAACACCTACCGCGTCGAGCAGGAGCGCGAGGTCCTGCTGCTCATCGACGCGGGCCGGCTCATGGCCGCGCCACTGGGGGAGGCGACGCGCGTCGACCTCGCCGTCGACGCCGCGGTCGCCGTCGCCGCGGTGGCGGACGTACTCGGCGACCGCTGCGGCGTGGTCGCCTTCGACGGCAGCGTCCGCCGCCATCTCCCCGCGCGCCGGGGCGGCGGCCGGGCCGTCGCCGAGGCCATCTTCGACCTCGAGCCCAGCCGCGAGGAGCCCGACTACGAGCGCGCGTTCCAGACCGTCGCCGGCGGCAAGCGCGCGCTGATCATGGTCTTCACCGACCTCGTGGAGGAGACGGCCGCTCGGCCGCTCGCCGATGCTGTCCCCGTGCTCGCGCGCCGCCACGCGATGGTCGTCGCCTCCGCGGAGGACCCGGACCTCGCCGAGCGCGCAGAGGGTCCCGACGCCCACGCGGCCGCCGTGGCCGCCGACGTCCTCGCCGCGCGCGACCGCGCCGCGTCCCTGCTCACGCGGGCGGGGGCACAGACGGTGCAGGCACCGCCCGGGCGGCTGCCGGCCGCGTGCGTGGGCGCGTACCTGCGGGCGAAGGCGCGGGCCCGCCTCTGAGCGCGAAGAGCGCCCAGAACGCCGCCCCGAGCGTCACCCCGAGGATCACGGCCGGCCACAACGACGGCGCCGATCCCGTGAAGAACCCCTCGACGAGCCCGGCGATCACCAGCCACGGCATCGTCCCGAGGACGATCTCCATCGCCGGCCGGGCCTCGCGGCGGAGCGCGTCGAGCCGGGTGCGGCGGCCGGGATCGATGATGGCCAGGCCGATCCGCAGCCCCGCCATCGTCGCCACGATGATGCAGGACAGCTCGAGCACGCCGTGGCCGATGACCAGCGACACGAAACGCGTCCCGACCTCGTCGTGCTGCGAGATCCCGCCGAGCGCGCCGAGCATCAGCCCGTTGTAGATCGCCAGTGCGGCGCTGCCGATGCCGAGCGTGATGCCCGCCGCGACCGCCGCGAAGGTGACGCGGATGTTGTTGGTGAA
The DNA here is from genome assembly GCA_963740765.1 of uncultured Solirubrobacteraceae bacterium. Classification (GTDB taxonomy): domain Bacteria; phylum Actinomycetota; class Thermoleophilia; order Solirubrobacterales; family Solirubrobacteraceae; genus DATLGB01. Next base: position 75,143 of record CAVUFN010000015.1, read on the forward strand.
GATCTCGCCGGCGAAGCCCGCCTCGTCGCTGACCGAGAGCGAACCGGCCACGGGGTCGCCCCCGCGGTTGCGGAAGCCGCCGGGCACGACTCCGAGCGCGGCGCCCGGGTCGTGCAGTCCCCAGATCCAGGCGAGCACGGTGGGGACGAGCAGCAGGACCGCGGCCGTGGCGAGCAGGCCGGGCCGCTCGCGCAGGCGCTGCCAGTAGCCACGGCTGAGGAACGCCCACACGGACCCGCGGCGCGTCTCGTGCCCGTAGACGGCCTGACGACCACGGGCGACCAGGTCGTCCAGTCGCGCCGTCACCGCGTCGCCCGGGAAGTCGCGCCGTGCGACTCCGAGGTCGGCACTGGCGGCGCGGTACAGCGCGCCGAGCCGCAGCGTCGCGCCGGCGTCGAGCTTCCTGCGGTCCAGCAGCGTGGAGAGCTCCTCCCACTCCGCCTCCCGCGCGGCGATGAAGCGCGTACGTTTCACGTCTCGTGCAGCATGGCGACTTCCTGACGATCACGACGCCCGAGGGCGTGGACGTCGACCTCCAACTGGCGGGGATCGGCTCCCGCTTCCTCGCGACGATGCTCGATCTCCTGATCCTGGCCGTCGTCGGCGTCGTCGCCCTGGTCATCGCCGTCGCCCTCTTCGACGGCGGGATCCTCGCCCTGGTCATCTCCGTCGGCGCTCTTCCTGCTCCTGTTCGGCTACGACGTGCTCTTCGAGGTCCGCTCGGCCGGCCGCACCCCCGGCAAGCGCGCCGCGGGCCTCCGCGTCGTGCGCGACACCGGCGCGCCCGTCGGCTTCGTCACCTCTGCCATCCGCAACGTCCTGCGGCTGATCGACATCCTGCCCGGCGTCTACGGCATCGCGATGATCGCCATCTTCGTCACCCGCCACAACCAGCGCCTGGGCGACCTCGCCGCCGGCACGCTCGTCGTCCGCGACGCGAAGAAGGGGTCGACCCCTTTCTCGCGGAGCCGGCCGTCGCCGCGGAGAAGAGCTACGGGTGGGACACGTCGGGCGTCAGCCAGGAGGACCTGGCGATCGTGCGGTCGTTCCTGGCGCGCCGGGCGACGCTCAACCCGGGCGCCCGCGCCACCCTCGCCGAGGAGCTCGCCGACCGGCTGCGCACGAAGGTCGCCGGCGCGCCGGACCAGCACCCCGAGGACTTCCTCGAGGCGCTCATCGCCGCCCGCGATTAGGGTCAGCGACATGACCGAGATGTGGGAGGCCGTCGCCCCGGGCTGGCGCGCGCACGCGGAGTTCATCGACCGGCACCTGGCCGCGCCGACGGAAGCCCTGCTCGACGCCGCCGGCGTCGAGTCCGGCACCGTCGTCCTCGAGGTCGCCTGCGGGCCGGGCGGCGTCGGTCTGGCCGCGGCCGCCCGCGGCGCGGAGGTGACGTTCTCGGACTCCGCGAGCGCCATGGTCGCCGTGGCCGCCGACCGTGCCGGCCGGGCGGCGACCCTCGTCTGCGACCAGTGCGCGATCGACGCCGCCGGACGGCAGCTTCGACGCCGTCGTCTCCCGCCACGGGCTGATGTTCGCCGAGCCGCCGGAGACGGCCGTTCGCGAGGCTGCGCGTGTGTTGCGCGCGGGCGGGCGCTACGCGGCCATGACGTGGGCCGACCGTGCCGCCAACCCCTGGCTCGGGCTGCACCCTCGACGCGGTCGGCGAGCAGTTCGGCGTCCCCTTCCCGCCCCCGCAGGTGGCCGGGCCGTTCGCCCTCAGCGACCCCGACGCGCCTCGCCGCAGCGCTGACCGACGGGGGTCTCGCCGACGTCGAGGTGCACGCGCATCGAGTGCCCGTTCCGCGTCACCGACCTCGAGGAGTGGTGGGAGCGGACGGTGGCCGTGGCCGGCCCGCTGGCCATGGCCCTGGCGGGCATGGAGCCGGAGGTGCGCACCGCCATCCACGACCGCGCGGTGGCGAAGGCCGAGGCGGTCCACGACGGGCAGGCGCTGGGCGGCGCGGTGCTCGTCGCGACCGGCGTCAGAGCGGCTTGACGTAGGTCGGCTCGGTGAGCCGGGCGCCGTGCTGGGCGCGGTCGACCCGCTCCTCGCCGAGGAGCTGCCCCGGGTGGCGACCCCGGCGGCGCGCCTGGGCATTGAAGGCGCGGAATGGGCGGGGGCGGCGGACGCAAGGCGCGAGCTTGCCCCACCACGACGGCGGGGCGGCCGCGAGGCGGTGGAAAGTCGCGGACGGCGCGACTTTGCCCTACCTCACCGGCCCCGCCGATGCGTGGTGGAGGAAAGTCGCGCCGGACCCTCCTCCTTCAATGCCGCAGTTCGACCCGCCGCCGGCCCCCGGGCCTGCGGCGGGCGCCGTCCACTCCGCGTCGGTCGCCGGGCGGATCCGCACGCGCTAGGCCAGCGCGGGCTGCTCGGCCAGGAAGCGCTCGACCATGCGGGCGCAGCGGCGGCCCTCGGCGATCGCCGTGACCACCAGGGAGGCGCCGACGCGGACGTCCCCGCAGGCGAAGACGCCGTCGACGGACGAGGCGAAGGTCGGCGCCTTGACGTTGCCGCGCGCGTCGAGGTCGACGCCGAGGTCGTCCAGCAGCCCCTCGTGGACGGGCTGGGTGAAGCCGATCGCGATGAGGACGAGGTCGGCCTGGCCGGTGAACTCCGTCCCGGGCACGGCGCGCAGGTCGCGGGAGGAGGTGCCGGTGACCTCGTCGCCCTCGACGGCGACGACGTGGCCGTCCTGGCCGACGAGGCGCACGACGCGCGTGCCGAAGCGGCGCTCGGGGCCGGGCTCGTCCAGCGCGTAGGTCGACGACGTGCGGCGCGGGTGCTCGGGCCACGGGGCGTCCGGGTAGCGGCCGGCCGCGGGAAGGGCGGGGTAGACGTCGTACATCATCACGCTCGCTGCGCCCTCGCGGTTGGCGCTGGAGACGCAGTCCATGCCCGTGTCGCCGCCGCCGATGACGACGACGTGCTTGCCCTTCGCGGTGATGACGCGGTCCTCCGGCGTCTCCACGAAGGCCCGGCCCTCCTCCTGCGCGACCGCGCGGTTGCGCTGGTAGAGGTAGGACATCGCGTCGTGGACGCCGTGCGAGGTCCTCGCCCTCGATGCCGGCGGCGCGCGGGCTCGCGGGCGCCCGTGGCGAGCACGACGGCGTCGAACTCCTCGCGCAGGTCCTCGACGGTGAGGTCATTGCCGACGTCGACGCCGCAGCGGACCTCGACGCCCTCCTCCTCGAGCACCTTCACGCGGCGGTCGATCATCCACTTCTCGAGCTTGGCGTCCGGGACCCCGAAGCGCAGCAGGCCGCCCGTGGCCTCGTCCTTCTCGAAGACGACGACCGTGTGGCCGGCGTGGTTGAGCTGCTGGGCGGCGGCGAGGCCGGCCGGGCCGCTGCCGATGACGGCGACGCGGCGGCCCGAGCGCTCCTCGGGGACGACGGGGACGACCCAGCCCTGCTCCCAGGCGTGGTGGACGATCGCGTACTCGACCTGCTTGATCATCACCGGGTCGTCGTTGATGGCCAGCACGCAGGCGGACTCGCACGGCGCCGGGCAGATCAGGCCGGTGAACTCGGGGAAGTTGTTGGTGGCGTGCAGCTGGTCGATCGCCTCGCGCCAGCGGCCGCGATAGACGAGGTCGTTCCAGTCGGGGATCAGGTTGCCGAGGGGGCAGCCGTCGTGGCAGAAGGGGACGCCGCAGTCCATGCAGCGACCGCCCTGCTCCTTGAGCTCCTGGTCGGGGAGGACGCCGAAGATCTCCTTGTGGTCGGCCACGCGCTCACGCGGGTCGCGCTCCGGCATCGCCACACGATGGATCTTCAGGAAGCCTCGGGGGTCGCCCATGCCAAGTCAGGATATGCGCCGCCGGTCCCCACCTAGCCTGGGAATGGATGCGGCGGCAAGTACTGGTCCCCCTGCTGCTGGCGCTCCTGGTGCCGGTGGTCTTCGTCACGGGCCTGTACGTCGGGGGCCACGCGACGTGGCTGCCCGAGCGTCGTTCCGCAGCGACGACGACGCCGCAGGTCTACGAGGACGTCCTCGACCGCATCCAGGCCGACTTCTACCGCAAGGTCGACCGCCAGAAGGTCTCCGACAAGGCGCTCGGCGGCGGCCGTCGCGTCGCTGAAGGACCCGTTCAGCCGGTACATCGACCCGCAGCAGTACAACGACTTCGAGGCCTCGACGCAGGGCAACTTCGAGGGCGTCGGGATGAACGTCAAGCAGATCCCGCGCGGCCTGGAGATCCTCGCGGTCTTCGACGGCGGCCCGGCCAAGGAGGCGGGTCTGAAGCGCGGGCGACAAGATCGTCGCCGTCAACGGCAAGTCGCTGAAGGGCACGCCCAGCGACGACGCCACGACCCAGATCAAGGGCCGGGCGGGCACCAGCGTCAAGCTCACGATCCTGCGGGACGGCAAGGAGCGCGATGGAGAAGCTCGAGCGCGCCAAGGTGGTCGTCCCCGTCTCCGAGAAGCGGATGGAGACGCAGGGCGCGACGAAGATCGGCTACGTCTCGCTGTCGCAGTTCACGGCGGGCGCGCACGGCGCCGTCCTGCTCCAACGTCCGCAGCCTGCTCAAGTCGGGCGCCAAGGGGATCGTCTTCGACCTGCGCCACAACGGCGGCGGGCTGCTCGAGGAGGGCGTCCTCACCGCCTCCGTGTTCATCCCGGACGGCCTGATCGTCTCCACCAAGGGCCGCAACCGCAAGGAGCGGCGCTTCGACGCGGCGGGCGACGCGATCGACAAGGACATCCCCGTCGCCGTGCTGGTCGACGGTGGGACCGCATCGGCCTCCGAGATCGTCACGGGGGCGCTGCAGGACGTCGACCGCGCCACGGTCGTCGGCGAGAAGACGTTCGGCAAGGGCGTCTTCCAGGAGATCGAGACGCTGCCCAACGGGGGCGCGCTCGACATCACCGTCGGCGAGTACTTCACCCCCAAGGGCCGCAACCTGGGGCCGAAGGACGGCAAGCGCGGCCTGACCCCCGATGTCCCGGTCAAGGACGATCCGGACACGAAGCGCGACGAGGTGCTCCAGCGTGGCCTCCAGGTCGTCGCCGGCAAGCTCTGATTCCACGCTGACCATCGGCGTGCTGGAGAAGCGCGGCCGGTTGCTGAGCGCCCGTCCCTTCTTTGAATCGCGCGCGAAGCGCGTCACCGTGAACAAGGACTCGCGCGCCCGCGTCGGCGACCTCGATCCTGGTGGGGGCGAAGGGGAAGATCGTGCGGCGCATCGGGCGCCCGGACGTCGCCCGCGACGTCATCGAGGCGCTGATGCTCGACCGCGGCCTGCGGCGCCGGTTCCCCGTGGACGCCGACCGCGCGGCGCGCGACGCGAAGCCCGCCGAGGTGGAGCGGCGCGACCTGCGCGACCTGCCCACCTTCACGATCGACCCGCCCACGGCGCGCGACTTCGACGACGCCATCTCCGCGGAGGGCTCGCGCGTGTGGGTCCACATCGCCGACGTCGAGCGCCTACGTGCGCCCCGGCTCGGCGGTGGACCGCGAGGCGCACCGGCGCGCGACCAGCGTCTACGTCCCCGGCGCCGTCGAGCCGATGCTCCCCGAGGCGCTCTCCAACGACCTCTGCTCGCTGCGCCCGCACGAGGACCGGCTCGGCGGTCACCGTCGAGCTGGACTTCGACGGGCCGAAGCTGACGCGCTCGGCCTTCTACCGCTCCGTCATCCGCTCCGACCATCGCCTCACCTACCCGGAGGTGGACGCGTTCTTCGCGGCGGGCGAGCCCGGCCCGCCGGGGCTGGCGGACGCCCGGGCCGTCGCCGCGGCGCTCGAGGCCCGCCGTGCCGCGCAAGGGGCGCTGGAGATCTCGTCGTCCGAGCCGGCCTTCGCCTTCGACGCCAAGGGCCACGTCACCGCCGTCGAGCCGGACGAGCAGACGGAGTCGCACCGCCTCATCGAGCACCTGATGATCGCCGCCAACGAGGCGGTCGCCGCGCTGCTCGAGGACCGCAACCTGCCCGCGCTCTACCGCGTCCACGAGCGCCCGGACGGCGCCCGGGTGGCGCGACTCGATCGAGCAGATCGAGTCGCTCGACGTCCCCGTGCCCGCCGTCAGCGACGTCCTCTCCTCCACCCAGGCGATGGAGGCGGTCGGCGACATCTCGCGCGCCGTGGCCCCGCTGAGGCGAAGCAGGGTCTCTCCTTCCTGGTGCTGCGTGCCCTCAAGCAGGCCTACTACACGCCGGAGAACCGCGGCCACGCCGGGCTGCGCTCCGCGCGCTACTGCCACTTCACCTCGCCGATCCGCCGGTACCCGGACCTCGTGGTCCACCGCGCGCTGCTGGCGGCGATCGGGGCGGGCGAGGAGATGCCCGACCGCGGCCGGCTGGGCGAGCTGGGGGAGTGGTGCTCGGGCCGCGAGCGCGACGCCATGTCCATCGAGCGCAAGGCCGACGACATCGCCCGCGCCTTCGTCCTCGAGCGGGCGCTGTTCCAGGGCGGCGGCGGCTGGCAGCAGGAGTTCCCCGGCGAGGTCGTCGGCGTCATCGGGGCCGGTGCGTTCATCGCCTTCGGGGACGGCTTCGAGGGCATGCTGCCCGTCCGCAAGCTGGGCGGCTGGTTCGACCTCAACGAGCAGGAGACGGCGCTGATCGGGCCGCGCTCGGAACGCGGCATCCGCATCGGTGACGAGTGCGTCGTGCAGGTCACGGAGATCGACACGGCCCGCGGGCGCGTCACCCTGGCGCCCGTAGAGTTGAGGACCTGATGCCAGACAAGCCTTCCGTCGAGATCCCCGCGGGCGACGCCCCCGCCGAGCTGCAGGTCGAGGACCTCACCGTCGGCGACGGCCCCGAGGCCGCCGCCGGCCAGCACGTGCACGTCCACTACGTCGGCGTGTCCTGGTCCACCGGCGACCAGTTCGACGCCTCCTGGGACCGCGGCTCGACGTTCGACTTCCACCTCGGCGCCGGCCAGGTCATCCCCGGCTGGGACCAGGGCGTGCAGGGCATGAAGGTCGGCGGTCGCCGTCGCCTCACCATCCCGCCGCACCTCGCCTACGGCAGCCAGGGCGCCGGCGGGGTCATCGGTCCGGACGAGACGCTCGTCTTCGTCGTCGACCTCGTGGGAGCCCACTAGAGGGCATGGCCAAGAAGGGCGGCAAGCGCAAGACCGCTCCGGGCGACGTCGCGACCAACCGGTCGGCCGCCTATCGCTACCACCTGTCCGACAAGCTCGAGACGGGCATGGTCCTGACGGGCACGGAGGTCAAGGCGCTGCGCGGCGGCAAGGCGCAGATCAAGGACGGCTACGTGTCGCTCGACCGCGGCGAGCTGTGGCTGCACAACGTCCACATCCCGCCCTACGAGAACGCCTACCGCGACAACCACGAGCCGGAGCGCCCGCGCAAGCTGCTCGCCCACCGCGCCGAGATCGAGCGCCTGTCGACCAAGGTCGCCGCCAAGGGGTTCACGCTCGTCCCGACCCGCATCTACTTCTCCGACGGCCGGGCCAAGCTCGAGATCGCGCTCGCCCGCGGCAAGGACGCCAACGACAAGCGGCAGACGATCAAGGAGCGCGACATGCGCCGCGACATGGATCGGGCGCTGGCCGAGCGGTGAGCGACGGCCGGGCCGGCTGGGTCTTCGTCCCGGTCCTGGGTTCGGCGCTGCTCCACGCGCCGGTGCTGATCCTCGACCTGGGCTCGACCCGCCCGATCAGCGCCCGGCACTTCGGCGCCAACAAGACGTGGCGCGGCGCCGCCGTCATGCAGACCGGCGCGATGCTGGCGACGGTCGCGCTCTTCCGCGTCCCGGCCTACCGGGAGCGGCTGCCGCCCGAGGTCGCCGACGCCGACCCCGCCGTGGTGGGCGCACTGCTCGGACTCGCGGTGTGGACGGGCGAGCTCCCCAACAGCTTCGTCAAGCGGCGCCTCGGCATCGCTCCCGGTCAGCAGGCCCGCGGCGCGCTCGGCCTCGCGATCTCGATCATCGATCAGGCGGACTGGGTTCCCGCCGCGTGCCTGTACCTGCGACCGGTGTGGAGGATGCGTCCGGCGCAGGCGGCGGGCGTCTTCGCCGCGGTGGTCGCCGCGCACATGGTGGTCAACCGGATCGGCTTCGCGATCGGGGCACGGAAGAGCCGCGTCTAGCGCGGTCCTGATCCTCCGCGAGGAGGATGCGAACGGTCCTTTCGGCTGACGCGGTCCCACGCCGGAGCCCTCAGCATGACGGCCATGAACCCGCGCACCCGCCGCCTGCTGGCCCTCGCCGCCGGCGCCTGCCTCGCCCTCCCCGCCGCCGCCCACGCCGACTCCATCGTCTACATCGACGGCGGCAACGTGTGGTCGGCGAGCCCGGACGGCGCCAAGAAGGTCCAGCTCACCGACGGCGGCCAGTGGCACTCGCCGACCCAGGCCGACGACGGCACCATCGCCGCCGTCCAGGGCACGGGCCCGATCACCGTGATGACCAACGACGGCCGGCCGCTGCGGACGATCACCACACCGAGCGCCAAGTCGGGCGACGGCGGGACCTTCGCGCCGCGGCCGGTCGACCTGTCCTTCTCGCCCGACGGGACGAAGATCGCCTACGCCTACGTCGCCAACTCGTGCCCGGTCGCCTCGACCTGCGGGACCATCCAGCGCTCGACCTTCTACACGGAGGCCAACGTCACCGAGGCGACGCCCGTCTCCAAGTGGGGCAACCAGTTCGGCGTGTCCGACCCCGAGTGGGTCACCAACTCGCGCACGCTGGTCTTCGGCGGCGCCGGCTCCCAGGTCTCCATCGACGACCTCGACGCCGGCGACTACAACTTCAAGCCCTGGCTGACCCCCGACGCCGACCAGGGCGACGGCGAGGTCAGTCGCGACGGCAAGCGCCTCGCCACGACCTTCTTCTACGGCGACGACATGCTGATCGGCTTCTTCGCAGTCAAGGGCGACATCCGGACGGAGACGCCGCCCGCCCGGCCCGACCTCGCGTGCCAGACGACCGGCACGGACGCGAAGTTCGGTGACCCGACGTGGTCGCCGGACGGCTCCACCGTCGCGTTCGAGACCAAGGACGGCATCGACTTCGTCCGCTTCACGAAGCTGGAGAACAACCTCTGCGAGACCGGCGGCACCCCCGCCATCCTCTCCGCCACCGGCACCGAGCCCGACTGGGGCCCGGCCAACCCGCCCGCGAAGCGCTGGACGGCCCCGGTCGACGTCAAGCCGACGGCCACCCCGACCGTCACCGCGACTGCGACGCCCGCCGTCACCCCGACCACCACGAAGGCGAAGGTCACCTACACGGGAGCCGCGAAGACGACCCGGAAGGCGCTGCGCAAGGGCCTCAAGGTCCGCGTCGCCGCGACCGCCCCGGGCACCGTCGCCGTCAAGCTCACGATGAAGGGCAAGACCATCGCCAAGGGCAGCGGAAAGGCCACCGCCGCCGGGCCACTCTCGATCAGGCTCGGCAAGGCCAGGAAGGCGAAGAAGGGCAAGACGAAGCTCGTCATCACCCTCACGCCCACCACCGGCGCACCGGTCACGGCCGCGAAGACCCTGACCGTCAAGTAGCCGCTAGACGTCGTTGAAGTCGCGCACGAGGTGGGTGAGGTCCATGCCCACCGCGAGCGCGATGATGAGGCCGACGTAGACGCCCGCCACGAGCCACCGGTACCTGGTGGGGACGGAGTAGTAGTCCACGTTGCCGTCCATCCCCTTCTTGCGGTCCTGCCAGCGGCGGTAGACCTCCAGGGAGCCGAAGATGGCGATGAGGATGAGGATCGGGTTCGGCACGAGGAAGACGAGCAGGACGACGCCGCCGAGGCCGATGAACCACATCCACGGCGCCATGGCGGCCATGGCGCGGCCGCCGTCGAGAGGGACGACGGGCAGCAGGTTGAACAGGTTCAGCAGGAAGCCGGTGAAGGCGAGGGCCTGGAGCATGTCCGAGTCGAAGGCGACGGCGGCGATGGCCACGACGAGCGCGCCGAGCGAGCCAAGGATCGGGCCGGCCAGGCCCACGCGGGCCTCCGCGAGGGCGGACCCGCCGAAGGAGCGGGCGGAGACGACGGCGCCCAGCAGCGGGATGAAGATCATCCGGCCCGGGGTGACGCCCTCGCGGCGCAGCTGGATGTAGTGGCCCATCTCGTGGACGAAGAGGAGCGCGACGAAGCCGATCGCGAACGGCAACCCGAAGATCAGCGCGTAGGCCGCCGACGGAGACGAGCATGGAGAGCGAGGTGGTGGCGAACTTCGCGCCCTTGAGCGCGATGAAGGCGACCTTGCCGAACTTGGCTGCGGCGACGCCGACGACGGCGAGCGGGCCGAGGACGCGCTTCCACGCGGGCTCGGGCTCCGGCGCGATCTGCGGGGGCTCGGGAGCACGGGGAGGGAGCCACTGGGCGGAGGATTCCACCCCTTCATTGTCGCAGGACGCGCTAAAGGAACTGCGAGGCGAGCCATGCCGCCGCGCCATCAACGCCCACGTCGCGCAGCGCGTCGGCGGCGGTGCGCTCCGGCACCTCCACGCCGACGGAGGCGAGCCGCTCCCGCACGGGGACGGCCTCGCCCGTCTCCAGGTCCGCGAGCGTCGCGTCGAGTCCGCCGCGCAGCGCGGTCCAGCGGTTCTCCGCGATCCGCCACGACGGGAAGGCGGACAGCGGCTCCCCGGCGTCGTAGCGCGCGATCAGCGTTCGGACGACCGCCACGCACGCCTCGACGACGATGCGCGTGGCCGCGAGCGACGGTTGGACGTCGGGCACCCGGACCTCGAGCGTCCCGTGGGTCAGGTGGGGGCGCAGCTCCCACCACCAGCGGCCGTTGCTCGTGCCGATGCCGGCGCGCTCGCCCCACTCGAGCTCGGCGGCGAACGCGTCCCAGGAGGACATCGCGGGCGGGATGCCCTGGCGCGGCATCAGCCCCGACACGAGTGGCCGCGCCGAGGCGAGGCCCGTGTCGCGCCCGAGCACGAACGGGGACGCCGCCGCCAGCGCGCCCAGGTCGGGCAGCCACTCGCGCAGCGCGTTGTGCACGGCCAGCGTGCGGTCGGCCCCGCCCACGGCGACGTGGACCTGCAGCGCCCCGATGAGCTGCAGCCCCGCGGCCCCGGGGTGGATCCGTTGGGTGTACTCGTACCGCTGGCCCGGTGTGAAGTCCATGGGCGCGGGCGCGGTCGGATGCAGCGCGGCGGCGGCGGGGACGGCGACGCCCGCGCAGGCCGCGGCCAGCGCGCGGCGGGCGGCCTCGAGCTCCGCCATGGCGGCGTCGACGGTGGCGCACGGCTCCGTCACCAGCTCCAGCTGGGACGCCGGCAGCTCGGACTTGAAGGCCGGGAACCGCGGCGCGACGGGCGCGGGCTCGAGCGTCTCCGGATCGAGCAGGAGGACCTCCTCCTCGAGGCCGATGGTGCCCGGCGCCACGGAGTCGAAGAGGGTTTTCACGGAAGGAGCGGGATCATCGTGAAGAGGCCTCTTGCGCCGCAGCAGAAGAAGCGTAGGTTCCCTTCCAGACGCGAAGTAGGACCGAAAGAGCGAGGCCACCGAGGTGCAAGGCCCGCCGCCCAACCGCCTGGCGCTTGCGCCGGCGTGCGGGACCTCGAACGGTCCCGCTTCGCGTCACTTTCGTTAACCGGCGTGTATGAATGGTCTGACCGCCATGCCGCACGACACCACCATCGACGCCGATGATGCCGGTCGAGGCGATCGACCTCTTCGCCGAGCTGCTGTCGGACGCGGAGGCCGGGGCCACGGACGCCTTCTACTCCCGGCTCGCCGACGCCACCTGCCTGCTCGCCGACATGCGCCGCGCGGTGATCTTCGCCTACGACGGCGAGCGCCGGCTGATCCGCGCGGTCGGCGCGCACGGCATCGACCTGGGCCTGTTCGCCGGCGCGCGCCCACGCCGGAGCAGGTCGCGCTCGCCGCGCGACGCGCTGCGCGAGGACGCCGTCGTCGAGATCGGGCACATGGAGCGCCAGCTGCCCGCCGAGTTCCACCACCTGCTCGACGGGGGCCGATCGGTCTGCATCCCGATGGCCGCCGGTGGTCGCGGCGATCGGCGTCATCGTCGCCGACCGGGTCGCCGAGCTCGGCCCGCTCACCAACGCCCAGCGCCACACCCTGTGGTCGCTCGGGAAGATCGCCGGGCTGGCCGCCGCCGCCCGGCACGCCACCCACGAGCACGAGCTGGCCCGCCGCCTCAGCGAGCGCATCGACCTCGCCCGCGACCTGCACGAGGCGTCGTCCAGCGGCTGTTCGGCGTCTCGCTCGCGCTTGCGGGGGAGGGAGACCTCGAGGCCGCGCACCGCGAGCGCGGCCGGCGAGGAGATCCAGGCCGCGCTCGCCGAGCTGCGCACCGCGCTGCTGCCCGCTCGCGACCGCAGCCGCGCAACCGCGACCGACCTGCGCGACGAGGTCACGCGCCTGCGCGGCGCGCACCGCGGCTCGACCTCGCGCTGTCGCGGTCGAGGCCGAGCCAGGACGAGCTCGCGCCCGTCGCCCGGTCCGTCCTGCGCGAGGCCGTCCGCAACGCCGCTCAAGCACGCCACCCCGACCGGCATCGACGTGCGCCTGCGCGACCGCGACGGCGCGTTCGTGCTCGAGGTCGTCAACGACGGCGTGTCCGACGAGCCGCGCCGCGCGGCCGGCCGGCATGGGCCTGCGCCTGGCCGCCTTCGAGGCGCTGGAGGCCGGCGGGCTCGTCGACTTCGGCCCGCTGGACGGCGGACCGCTGGCGCGTGCGGCTGACGGTGCCGCGATGAGACGACGACCGCAAGCTGCGGGTCCTCGTCGTCGACGACCACGACGTCGTCCACTGGGGCTTCCGGCTGATGCTGGGCGAGCAGCCGTGGGTGGAGCGCTTCCTGTCGGCGCGCACGGGCGACGAGGCCGTCGAGCACGCCCGGCGCTACACGCCGCACGTCGCGCTCGTCGACCTCTTCCTGGGCGCGGAGTCCGGCGCGGAGGTGTGCACGCGGCTGCGCGCGGCGTCCCCGGCCACGAGCGTGCTGCTCATCTCGGGCGCCGGGCGCATCTCGGCCGCGGCGGCGCGCGCCGCGGGCGCGTCGCGGCTTCGTCTCCAAGGACTGGGACGCAGGGGACGTGGCCCGCGCCGTGCGGATGGTCGGCCTCGGCATGACGGTCTTCGAGCCGCAGGACGAGGCCGCCGCCGGCCTGCTCACCGGCGCGCGAGCAGGAGGTGCTCGACCTGATCGCCCCGGGCGCCACCAACCCGGAGATCGCCAAGACGCTGTTCCTCTCGCCCCACACCGTCAAGGAGCACACGAGCAAGCTGTACCGCAAGCTCAAGGTCCGCAACCGCGCGGAGGCCGTGCAGCGCGCGCAGCGGCTCGGGCTCCTCACCTGTCTGGATGACGATCCTCTTCGACCTCGACGGCGTGCTGGCCGACAGCCGCCGCCCGATCATCGACTGCATCAACGCGGCGCTGGTCGCGCTCGGGCTGCCGCCGCGACCGACGAGGAGGTCGTGCCGATCATCGGCCCGCCGACGGAGATCGGCTTCGGCGAGCTGCTCGGGCGTCGCGCCGGACGACGCGCTCGTCGACCCGCGCCGTGCGCGAGTACCGGGCGCGCTACGCGACGGCGATGCACGACACGCGCAGCTACCCCGGCGTGCCCGAGGCCGTCCGCGCCTGGCGAGCGACCAGCTGCCTCGGCGTCGCCACCTCCAAGCCGCGCCGCTACGCCTGCCGGTGCTCGAGGCGATCGGCCTGCGCGCCGCTGTTCGCCTCGTCGCCGGCCCCGAGCCGGGCGGCCCGGCGGACAAGCTCGCCATGGTCACGGAGGCGCTGGACGCGCTGCCGGACGCCGCCGCCATGGTCGGCGACCGGAAGTTCGACATGGAGGCCGCCCGCACGCTCGGCCTGCGTGCGATCGGCGTGACCTGGGGGTTCGGCTGGCCGCGAGGAGCTCACGACCGCGGGCGCCGACGTGCTCGTCGACGACGCGGACGGCCTCAGGCGCGCGCTGCCTTCGCCGCCAGCCGGCGCATCATCACCTGGATGACCGGGCCGTAGGTCGCGGCGAGTGCCGCCTCGAGCGGACCGGGCGCGATCAGCGTCGTCACCACCCGGCAGCCGACAGGCGACGGATGCACCTCGTGGACGAGCACCATCGGCCCGACGTGCCACGTCCACAGCGGCCGGCCTGCTTGGCGGTGATCTTCGCGGGGACGGGGACGAGGCCCATGAGCTTCGCAGCGCCGACTTTGCCCGTCTCCACCTCCGGCGCCCCGAGGTTCCACGCGCCCCGGACATGCGGCGCCCACTCGGCCCAGCGGGAGGGTCGAGCCATCAGGGACCAGGCCTCCTCTGGCGTTCCGGGGGAGTCGGCGGCGTAGACGCGGGGCATGACGCACCTCTACCCGGGGCAGGCCCGTTCTCATGACTCCCGACGACTTCATCAGCGCCCTACGGACGCTCGAGCGCGAGCGTGACGCGGAGCCGCTCGCCGCCCTCTACGCCGACGGCGCGGTCAGCGGCAACACCGCCACCACGCGCACCTTCGAGGGGCCGGACGGCGCCCGCGAGTTCTGGGCGGGCTACCGCGACACCTTCGACACCATCGAGTCGGAGTTCCGCACCACGCACACCTCCGACGACGGCTTCGCGCTCGAGTGGGTCTCGACGGGGACGCTGTCCGGCGGGGAGGAGGTCCGCTACGAGGGCGTGACCGTCGTCGTCACGGACGGGGACAAGGCGACCCGCTCCACCGCCTACTTCGACCCGCGCGCCGTGCTCGGCACGGTCGGCATTTCGGAGCGCTGAGGGCAGCACCCCCCGACAGGTCGTGACCCACCCCCCGACCGGGGGGTCGTGGCCCAGGAGCGCGTCGCCGATGCGGAGGGGAGGGGTGAAGGTCCGCAGTGATGCGGACCGCCATCCTCTTCCCCGGCCAGGGCAGCCAGACGCCCGAGATGCGCGATCGCGCCGTCGCGCTGCGCCCCGACCTCGTCGAGCTGGCCGGCGACGAGTGCTTCGCCCGCGCCGACGAGGACACGCGCTTCGCCCAGCCGGCGATCCTCGTCGCGGGCCTCGCGGCGTGGGGTGAGCTGCGACGGGCGACGTCGTCGCCGGGCACTCCCTCGGCGAGCTGACCGCGCTCGCCGCCGCCGGGGCGATCACCGAGCCGGACGCCGTCCGCCTCGCCGCCCTGCGCGGGCGGCTGATGAGCGCCTGCGGAGAGGAGGTCGATGCTCGCCGCGCTCGGCGGGGACGACGACGTCGTCGCCGCCATTGCTGCCGACCACAACGTCGTCGTCGCCAACGACAACGCCCCCGGCCAGCGCGTGCTCTCCGGTGCGACGCGCGCGATCGAAGCAGCGAAGGTCGCCTTGCGCGACGCCGGGGTGCGCGTGCTCGAGCTCAACGTGAGCGGCGCCTTCCACTCGCCGTTGATGGCGCCGGCGGTGCCCGAGTGGACCGCGGCGCTCGAGGCGACGGAGATCGGCACCCCGCGCCTGCCGGTCTACTCGTGCGTGACCGCCGCACCGATCGATGACATCCGCCGCCGGCTGGCCGAGGCGCCCACTGCGCCCGTGCGCTGGCGCGAAACGGTGCTGGCCCTCCAGGCCGCCGGCGTCGAGCACTTCGAGGACGCCGGTCCCGGTCGTGTGCTGGCGTGTCAAGCGGATCGCCGTGGCGAAGCGCACGATCCGAGACCCGGGTCGCCCATCGCCGTGCCCGGCGCAGACCGCTCGGCACCGTCGCCGGCCTCGGCATCGCCGTCCCGGACCAGGTCGTCCTCAACGCGCCGATCGCG
The DNA here is from genome assembly GCA_963740765.1 of uncultured Solirubrobacteraceae bacterium. Lineage (GTDB taxonomy): Bacteria > Actinomycetota > Thermoleophilia > Solirubrobacterales > Solirubrobacteraceae > DATLGB01. The sequence continues at coordinate 90,834 of CAVUFN010000015.1, forward strand.
GCGCGACTGGGCATGGACGAGGACTGGATCGTCTCGCGCACCGGGATCCGCGAGCGCCGCTGCTCGCGCCGGGAGAGCGGCTCGCCGACCTCGCGACGCTGGCCGCCGAGCGGGCCTTGCAGAGCGTGCGGCCCGACCTGGTGATCGTGGCCACGTGCTCGTCCGACGATGTCCTGCCGTCCGTCGGCCACGGAGGTGGCCGCGCGCGTCGGCGCGGGCGCGGGCTTCGACATCAACGCCGCCTGCACCGGCTTCCTCACCGGCCTCGCAGCTCGGCCGCCGCCCAGATCGAGTCCGGCCGCGCGCGACTCCGTCCTCGTCATCGGCGCCGAGCACCTGTCGCAGCTGCGTCGACCCCGACGACCGCGGACCGGCCGCCATCTTCGCCGACGGCGCCGGCGCCGCGCTGCTGCGCGCACCGCCGGCCGCGGCGAGCTCGGCCCGATCGTCCTGCAGCCGCGAGCACCAGCGCGACCTGCTCTACGCCGACCGCGCGGACGGACCTGCACGTCCGCATGGCCGGCGCCGACGTCTTCAAGCACGCCGTCGACGCGCATGATGCGAGGCCACGCACGAGGCGCTCGCGGCCGCCGGGCGACGCTCGACGACATCGACCTCTTCGTCTACCACCAGGCCAACGCCCGCATCGTCAAGGCGGTCGGCGCGCGGCTCGGGCTCGACCCCGAGCGCGTCGTCGACTGCATCGCAGCGCTCGGCAACGCGTCCGCGGCGTCGCTGCCGTCGCCCTCGCGCACGCCCGCGACGAGGGCCGCCTAGCCGCGGCGACGCGCATCCTGCTGTGCCGCGTTCGGCGCCGGGCTTCGTGTGGGGCGGCGCCGTGCTCGACTGGCGGTCGACGCATGAGCGGACGGGCTGCGCCCTCGTGACCGGCGGCTCGCGCGGCATCGGCGCCGCCACCGCCCACGCGCTGGCCGGGACGGCTGGCCCGTCGCCGTCGACTACCGCTCGGGCGCGGACGCGGCCGAGCAGTCGTCGCACGAACGGCCGACCGCGCGTCGCCGTGCAGGCCGACGTCGCCGACCCGGCGCCGCCGGACACGCTCTTCGCCGCCGCCGAGGAGGCGTTCGGCGTGCCCGTCCTCGTGCTCGTCAACAACGCCGGCGTCACCGCCGACAACCTCTCGCCCGTCGCTCGTCCGACGACGAGTGGGACACGCGTCGTCGCCACCAACCTCACCGGCGCCTTCCGCCTCACCCGCCGCGCGCTGCGGCCGATGCTGCGCGCCCGCTTCGGCCGCATCGTCAACGTCGCCTCCGTCGTCGGCCAGCGCGCCAACCCCGGCCAGGCCAACTACGCCGCCGCGAAGGCCGGCCTGATCGGCTTGACCAAGACCGTCGCCGCCGAGGTCGCCCGCCGCGGCGTCACCGTCAACGCCGTCGCCCCGGGCTTCATCGCCACGGACATGACCGCGGGCCTCGACGGCGCGACGATGCTCGAGCACGATCCCCGCCCGCCGCGCCGGCACCCCCGAGGAGGTCGCCGCCTGCGTCGCGCTTCCTCGCCTCCGCCGACGCCGCCTACGTCACCGGAACCACCCTGACCGTCGACGGCGGACTGTCCGCCTGACCCACCAAGGAGCCCACCCATGCCCGACAACCGTCACCAAGGACCAGATCCAGGCCCGCGTCTTCGCCGCCCTCGAGGAGTTCGGCGCCGAGCCCGACGACATCACGCCCGACGCGACCTTCGAGGCGCTCGACGTCGACTCGCTGGACCTCGTCGAGCTCGGCCAGATCGTCGCAGGAGGAGTACGGCGTCGAGATCAAGGGCGAGGACATGCCCAAGCACTCAAGACCGTCGGCGACGCCGTCGACGCTGATCGCGTGCGCCGCGTGAGTGAACACGCGCGTCGTCATCACCGGCGTCGGGGCGGTCACGCCGCTCGGCGTCGGCGCGCGCACCCTGCACGAGCGCTGGTGCGCCGGCGACGCGGGCATCGACGACGGCCTCGGCGCGCTGCGACGACTTCGACCCGAACGACCACCTCGCCGCGCAAGCTCGTGCGCCGCACGCGACCGCTTCACCCAGCTCGCGCTCGTCGCCGCGCGACGAGGCGCTCGAGCAGGCCGGCTGGGACGACGGCGACCGCCCTACGACCCGCGACCGCGTCGGCTGCATCATCGGCACCGGGATCGGCGGCATCGGCACGCTGCTGGACGGCTACGACCGTCCTGCGCGAGCACGGCGCCGAGCGGTCTCGCCGCTCGGCGATCCCGCTGATGATGGCCAACGCCGCGCCGGCCGCGGTCGCCATGCGCCACGGCCTGCGGCGGCCAGGTCTTCGGCGACCGTGTCGGCCTGCGCGGCCGGCGCGCACGCCATCGGCGCCGCCGCCCGCGCGATCGCGCGCGGCGACTGCGACGCGGTCGTCACCGGCGGCGCCGAGGCCGCGCACACGCCGCTCGCCCACGCCGCCTTCGGCGCGATGGACGCGCTGTCGCAACGCCGGCATCTCGCCGCCCGTTCGACGCGCGCCGCGACGGCTTCGTCATGGGCGAGGGCGCCGGCATCCTGGTGCTCGAGGACGGCCGACGCGCGCCGAGGCCCGCGGCGCCGACGATCCTCGGCGAGATGCTCGGCTACGGCGCCACCTCCGACGCCTTCCACCTCACCGCGCCCGCAGGCCGACGGCGACGGGCGCCGCCCGGGCGATCGCGGCTCGCCCTGCGCGACGCCGGGCCTCGAGCCCGACGACGTCGACTACGTCAACGCCCACGGCACCTCGACGCCGCTCAACGACGCCGCGGAGACGAGCGCGATCAAGACGGCGCTCGGCGAGCACGCGCACAAGGTCCCCGTCTCCTCGCACCAAGTCGGTCGATCGGCCACCTGCTCGGCGCCGCCGGCGCGGTCGAGGCCGTCGCCACCATGCTCGCGCTGCGCGACCGCGTCGCGCCGCCGACCGTCGGCTGGGAGGAGCGCGACGAGGGCCTCGACCTCGACTACGTCCCGGACGGCCCGCGGCCGCTGACCGCAACGGCACGCGCCGTCGCGCTCTCGAACTCGTTCGGGTTCGGCGGCCACAACGCCGTGCTGTGCCTCGGAGGCCGCCGCATGACCGCCGTCGTCGTCAACGAGCCGGTCGACCGCTCGGACCCGCTGCGAGCGCCTCGAGGCGCTCTGCGATCCCGGGTCGCTGCACGTGATCCGCTCCGAGGTCACGCTCGTGGCGGCATGGGCGACCGCGCCCGCGCCGGCGACGGCGTGGTCGGCGCCGCCGGCCGCGTCAACGGCCGGCCCGTGTTCGCCTACGCGCAGGACACGTCGTTCGCCGGCGGCTCGCTCGGCGAGGCGCACGCCGACACGATCGTCCGCGTGCTGCGAGCTCGCCGGCCAGGCGCCGCGCGCCCGTCGTCGGCTTCGTCGCCAGTCGCCGGCGCGCGCATGCAGGAGGGCGTCGCCGCGCTCGCCGGCTACGGCCGGATCTTCGCCGAGCACGTCCGCCTCTCCGGGCCGCGTCCCGCAGATCTCCGTCATCGCCGGGACGAGCGCCGGCGGCGGCTCCTACTCGCCGGCGCTGACCGACTTCGTGGTGATGACCCGGGAGCGCGCGATGTTCCTCACCGGCCCCGGCGTCGTGCGCGAGGTGATGGGCGAGGACGTCGACGCCGCCGACGCTCGGCGGGCCCGCGCGTCCACGAGCGCAACGGCGTCTGCCACCTCGTCGTCGAGGACGACCGAGGCCGCGCCGCGCACGTGCGCGCGACCTGCTGTGCTACTGCCCGCAGCACTCGGCGAGGACCCGCCGCGGCTGCCCGCGCCGGCCGCGCCCGGCTCGACCCGGGCGACGTCGTCCCGCCGACCCGCGCAAGGTCTACGACGTCCGCGACGTGCTCGCCCGCGTCGTCGACGGCGGCGAGCTGCTCGAGATCCAGCCGCGCTGGGCGCGCAACCTCGTCACGCGGCTTCGCGCCGCCTCGAGGGCCGCGCCGTCGGCGTGATCGCCAACCAGCCGCGCTGGATCGGCGGCGTGCTCGACGCCGACTCCGCGCAGAAGGGCGCGCGCTTCGTGCGCACGTGCAACACGTTCAGCCTGCCGCTGCTGGTGTTCGTCGACACGCCCGGGTTCCTGCCGGGCATCGGGCCAGGAGCGGGCCGGCGTCATCCGCCACGGCGCCGACGCTGCTGCACGCGTTCGCCGAGGGCGAGGTGCCCGAAGCTGACGGTCGTCCTGCGCAAGGCGTTCGGCGGCGCATACATCACCATGAACTCGCGGGCGCTCGGCGCGCACCTGGCTTCGCGTGGCCGGGCGCCGAGCTCGGCGTCATGGGCGCCAGGCAGGCGGTCGGGCATCATCCACCGCCGCCGAGCCCGCGCACGACGCACGACGCGCCTCGCCGCGGACTACGCGGAGGCAGCACCTGCGGCGCGCGCGTCGCCGCCGCGCGACGGCCACGTCGACGAGATCATCGAGCCCGCGGACACCCGCGCGCGGCTGGCCTGGGGCCTGCACGCCGCTCGGCGGGATTGCCGCATGGCGCTATGAGGAGACCTCTTCTCGCCCTTCGAGGACCGAGCCGGCACGCTTCACGACCGCGGCCGCACGGTCACGAGGCCGACGTCGTCGCCTTCGCGGGGCTGACCGGGGACTTCCACCCGCAGCACATCGACGCCGAGTGGGCGGCGCAGTCGCCCGTTCGGCGAGCGCATCGCCCACGGGCTGCTCGTGCTCGGCCTCGCCGCCGGGCTGGTCGCCGTTCGACCCGGAGCGCGTGATCGCGCTGCGCCGCGTGCGCGACGTCGTCTTCAAGCGCCCGGTGAGGCTGGGGGACACGATCCACGTCGAGATGGGACGCGGCGAGTCGCCGCGGCGACGGGCATCGCGGCCGTCACGCTGCGCATCATCGCCGAACGACGAAGCTCGTCGCGCGTCGTCGCGGTGCTGGACGTCGTGGTCGCCGGCGCTCCGGCGGAGCCGTTCGAACCCGATGCTGCGTGCCGCTGTGATCCTCGCCGGCAAGCGCATCCTGGTCACCGGCGCGCTGACGCGCGACTCCATCGCCTTCCACGTCGCCGAGCTCGCGCAGCGACCAGGGGGCCGAGGTGATCCTGACCTCCTTCGGCCGCGCCCGCCGGCTGACGGAGCGGGCCGCCCGCGGCCTGCCCGCGCCCGTCGAGGTGCTGGAGCTCGACGTCACGGACCCTGACCACTTCCCCGCGCTCACCGACGCGTTGGAGACCCGCTGGGGCGGCGTGGACGGCGCGCTGCACGCCATCGCCTTCGCGCCCGGCCGACGCGCTCGGCGGCAACTTCCTGACCGCGCCGATGGACGTCCGCCCAGACCGCGTTCCACGTCTCCGCCGTCTCCCTGCGCGACCTCGCCAACGCCGTCGCGCCGCTGATGCCCGACGGCGGGTCGATCGTCGGGCTGGACTTCGACGCCAGCGTCGCCTGGCCCGTCTACGACTGGATGGGCGTGGCCAAGGCCGCGCTGGAGGCGACCGCGCGCTACCTGGCCCGCGACCTCGGGCCGAGCGGCGTGCGCGTGAACCTCGTCTCCGCCGGTCCGCTGGAGACCGTCGCCGCGCGCGGCATCCCCGGCTTCGGCGCGCTCGCGGACCGCTGGAGCGAGCAGGCCCCGCTGGGCTGGGACACGCGGGACGCCGGGCCGGTCGCGGGCGCCGTCGCCTTCCTGCTCTCGGACCTCGCCACGGCCATCACCGGCCAGGTGCTCAAGGTCGACGGCGGCTACAGCGCGGTCGGCGCGCCCACCGTCACGCTCGTTCCCGCCTAACACTTAGGCATCTGCCTAAGTGTCTGCTACGGTCCGGCGTATGCCGACGGCCGAAGCAGCCCAGCTCGACCGCGCCTTCCACGCGCTCGCCGACGAGAGCCGGCGGGCGATGGTCGTCCGCCTGTCCCGCGGCGAGGCCTCGGTGAGCGAGCTCGCCGCGCCGCTGGACATGTCCATGCCGTCCGTGCTGCAGCACCTCGACGTGCTGCAGCGCAGCGGCCTCGTGCGCTCGGAGAAGGTCGGCCGTGTCCGGACCTGCCGGCTCGAGCCGAAGCCGATGCGCACACTCGAGCACTGGATCGCCGAGCACCGCGAGGTCTGGGAACGGCACCTGGACCGCCTTGCCGACGTCCTCGACGACGTCTTCCCCACCGAATCAGGAGACCCCCGATGAGCATCCGCCAGCACGACTTCACGATCGAGCGCCGCCTGCCGCAGACGCCCGCGCAGGCTTACCGGGCCTTCGCGGACCCGGCCCTCAAGCGCCGCTGGTTCGGCCCGCCGGCGGGCTGGAGCGACCTCCGCTGGGAGCTCGACTTCCGCGTCGGCGGCACGGAGGTGAGCATCGGGCGCGACCCGGGCGGGGAGCTGCACGAGTTCCACGCGCGCTTCCACGACATCGTGGAGGACGAGCGGATCGTCTTCGCCTACGACCTGCGCCTGGACGGGCGGCCGCTGTCCGTTTCGCTGACGACGGTCGAAGTGCAGCCGGACGGCGACGGCACGCGCCTCGTCTTCACGGAGCACGGCGCCTTCTTCGACGACCTCGAGGACCCGGCGGAGCGCGAGCACGGCACCGGCCTGCTGCTCGACGGGCTCGTCGCCTTCCTCGCCGACCCGGTCGCCGCGTGATGGCCGACACCACCTGCCACATGTCGATCTCCATCGACGGCTTCGTCGCCGGCCCGGACCAGAGCCTCGACACGCCGCTCGGGAAGGGCGGGCGCGACCTGCACCTCTGGCACATCGGCGACCCACGCGCCACCGACGCCGACCGGACCGCCGCCGACCGGTGGCTCATGCGCCCGCGCGGCGCCCACGTCATGGGGCGCAACATGTTCGGGCCGATCCGCGGCGAGTGGGACGAGCGGGGGAGGAGTGGCGCGGCTGGTGGGGCCCCGAGCCGCCGTACCACGCGCCCGTGTTCGTGCTGACCCACTACGCGCACGATCCGATCGAGATGGAGGGCGGGACGACCTTCCACTTCGTCACGGACGGCTTCGACGCGGCCTACGCGCAGGCGCGGGAGGCGGCGGGCGACGGCGGCGTCGACATCTCCGGCGGCGCCTCCACGGTCCGGCAGGCGCTCCAGGCCGGCGTGGTCGACGAGCTCAGCCTCGACGTCGCCCCGGTCCTGCTCGGGTCCGGCGAGCGGATCTTCGACGGCATCGAGAGCTTCCCCTTCGAGCCCGTCGAGGTGCTGCACTCGCCGCTGGCGACCCACATCCGCTACCGCCGGACGTGACTCAGACGTACTGCGCGGCGGCGTAGCCCGAGGCCCAGGCCCACTGGAAGTTGAAGCCGCCGAGGTGGCCGGTGACGTCCAGGACCTCACCGATGAAGTAGAGGCCCGGGCTGCGGCGCGACTCCATGGTCTGCGACGACAGCTCCCGGGTGTCCACGCCGCCGAGGGTGACCTCCGCGGTGCGGTAGCCCTCCGTCCCCGCCGGCACGACCTGCCACGCGGCGAGCCGGTCGGCGATCTCGCGCAGCTCAGCGGGCGTGTGTTGCTTCATCGGCTTCGCGGTGAACCAGTGCTCGGCGATGAGCGCCGCCAGCTTCTTCGTGAAGACCTCGCTCAGCACGGTCTGCAGCTCGCTGTCGGGCCGGGCGGCCTGCCGTTCCTGCAGCCAGGCGAGCGCGTCGTGGTCGGGCAGCAGGTCGATCTCCACCGCGTCCCCGAGCTCCCAGAAGGACGAGATCTGCAGGATGGCCGGGCCGCTGAGCCCGCGGTGGGTGAAGAGGAGGTTCTCGCGGAAGCTCTGGCCGTTGCAGCGGGCGACGCAGGCGACGGAGGTCCCGCTGAGCTCCGTGCACAGGTCCTTCAGCCCGTCGGTGATGATGAACGGGACCAGGCCGGCGCGGGTGGGGAGGACGGTGTGGCCGAACTGGCGGGCGAGGTCGTAGCCGAAGCCGGTGGCGCCCATGGTCGGGATCGACAGCCCGCCCGTGGCGACGACCAGCGACGTGCACGCGACGGGTCCGAGATCCGTGTCCAGCGCGTAGCCAGCCTCCGTCCGCTCGACGGATCGCACGGAGGTGCTGAGGTGCAGGTCGACCCCCGCCCGCTCGCACTCGGCCACGAGCAGGTCGCGGATGTCCTTCGACTTGTTGTCGCAGAACAGCTGGCCGAGCTTCTTCTCGTGATACGGGACGCCGTGGGCTCGACCAGCGCGACGAAGTCCCAGGGCGAGTACCGGGCCAGTGCCGACTTGCAGAAGTGCGGGTTCTGCGAGAAGAAGTTGGCCGGCTCGGCGTACATGTTCGTGAAGTTGCACCGGCCGCCGCCGGACATCAGGATCTTCTTGCCCGCCTTGTTGGCGTGGTCGATCAGCAGGACCTCGCGGCCGCGCGCCGCCGCGGTCATGGCGCACATCAGCCCGGCGGCACCCGCGCCGACGATGACGACGTCGGTGGTCAGCGGGCGCGCGAGCTCGCGGAACACGGCCAGCAGGCGCTCGCGGACCACGGGCTCGGCGGGCTCGGACGGCAGCTCGCTCAGCGTCCGCACCGTCACCTGGATGGACTCGACGTAGACCGTGCAGCCGTGGCAGGCGTCGAGGTGCCGGCGCTCCTCCGGGCCGAGGGCGTCGAGGCCCTCCGTCGCGACCAGCTCGGCCAGCTCGCGGCAGGTCACGCCACGTACTCCGCCAGGCCGTCGCGCACCTTCGCGCGGGCGCGGTGCAGGATCACGCGCTGGTTGCCCTCGCTGACGCCGAGCGCCTCCGCGACCTCCGGGCCGTCGAGGCCGGCGACGTCGCGCAGGAGGATGACCGTGCGCTGCTGCTCGGGCAGCGTGTCGACCACCTCGGCCAGCCGGCCGCGCAGCTCCTGGGCGAGCAGCTGGGTCTCCGGCTCGATCTCGAGCTGCGCCGGCGGCGAGGTCCATGCCCCGTCGGCGTCGAACGCGGACGGGTCCACGGTCGGGCCCTCCTGGTCCTCGCCGGCGCTGAGCGACGAGAACGGCACCTGCCGCGCCTCGCGCACGGCGCGGGTCCGGGCGCGGTTGACCAGGATGCGGAAGATCCACGTCTTCAAGGACGAGCGCTCCTGGAAGGAGTCGATGCCGCGGAAGACCGCGAGCCAGGTCTCCTGGACCACGTCGTCCGCGAGCGCGTCCGTGCGGACGAACGTGCGCGCGAGCCGGCGCAGCTGACGGTCGTAGCGGTCGACGATCTCGACGAACGCGGCTTCGTCGCCCGCCCGCAGGCGCTGGACCAGGGCGTGGTCGTCCAAGTCGGCGAACAGGCTACTTCCGGTAGGACTCGAGCAGCCGCAGCCAGATCTCGCTGCGGGTCGGGAAGCACGGGACCGCGTGCCACAGCTGGTCCATGTGGATCTCGGAGACGATCGCGATCGTGAACGCGTGGATGAAGTCCGCGACCTCGGCGCCGGTGATCGTCGCGCCGACGATCGACCTTGCTTGTCGAGGTCGACGATCATGCGCGCGGTGCCGGGCGCGCCGCGGCCGTAGAAGGAGCCGCCGGCGTTGCCCGACGTCTCCACCTCGACGATGCGGACGTCGAGGCCCGCGTCCTTCGCGGTCTGCTCCGTGTGGCCGACGGCGGCGACCTGCGGGTCGGTGAAGATCACCCGCGGGGACAGCGCGTCGTTCGCGGCGTCGGTCATCACGTAGTCGCGGCCGGCGATGTGCTCGGCGGCGATCGCGGCCTGGTACTTGCCCATGTGGGTGAGCAGGACGCGGCCGTTGACGTCGCCGAGCGCGTAGAGCCAGTCGTGCTCGGTCGAGACCATGTGCTCGTCGACCTCGATCGGCTTGCCGGGCTCGTAGCCGAGCGGCTCCACGACCTCCGTGTTCGGGCGTGCGGCCCGGCGGTGACGACGATCTGCTCGGCGGTGACGATGTCGCCGCCCTTCAGCGTGACGACCGACCTCGCCCGCCTCGCGCTTGACGCGTTCGACGCCACTGTCGAGGCGGATGTCGACGCCCCGCTCGCGCAGGGAGTCCGCCACCTGCTCGGCCGCGAACGGCTCCTCGCGGGCGAGGATGCGGTCGCCAGGCTCGATCAGCGTGACCTTCGACGCCGAGCGTCGCGTAGGCCTGGGCCATCTCGACGCCGACGACGCCGCGCGCCGACGATGACCAGCGACTCCGGGACGCGCTTGGCCGTGCGTGATCTCGCGGTTGTCCCACGGGTCGGACTCGCGCCAGGCCCTCGATGGGCGGCATGGTCGCGCGGGACCCGGTGGCGACGATGACGGCCTTGCGCGCCTCCAGAGTCTCGACGCCGACCTCGACGGTGCGCTCGCCGGTGACCTTCGCCTCGCCGCGGATGAGCGTGACGCCGTTGTCCTCCAGCCACGGCAGCTGCGAGGAGTCGTCGAGGTCGTGGATGATCTCGTCGCGGCGCTTGAGCGTGGCGGTCACGTCGAGCGAGCCGGTGACCGCCTCGCGCGCGCCGACCACGCGGCCGACCTCGGCCAGCGCCTCCGCCGGGCGCAGCAGCGCCTTGGAGGGCATGCACGCCCAGTAGGAGCACTCGCCGCCGACCAGCTCGCGCTCGACGAGCGCGACCTCGAACCCGTCACCGCCGAGCCGGCCGGCCGCCACCTCGCCGGCGGGGCCTCCGCCGATCACCACCACGTCGAAAGTCTTCACGCAGTGGTGTCTACCTGATGTTGCTCCCCGTTACGCGGCGTAGCGCTTCTGCGCCCGGGCCCGGGCCTTGGCGGCCTCGATCTCGCGGTCCTTGGGCGGCGCGTTGGTCACCAGGTCGTCGAGCAGGTGCTGGCTGATGTGCGCGATCTCGTGCACCGCGCGGTCGAACGCCGCCTGGTTGGCCTGCGAGGGCTTGGTCGTCCCGCTGATCTTGCGCACGTACTGCAGGGCCGCGGCCTGGACCTCGTCGGAGGTCGCCGGGGGATCGAAGTTGTGGAGTTGTCGGATGTTCCGGCACATGTGTCTAGAATGACATGCGTAGGAACACCCAGGGGACGACAGGCTTCGACGTGGCCGGTTCCGTTTGGGTGGTTGCGTGCCGAGGACCCCGGTTGGCCTCGTTAAATGATCCGGGAACACACAAGTGCGGAGTCTCACGACTTCCAGCTCGCGGCCTAGTTAGATCTAGCCCGTGAGTCCTCGGCCCCCACAGCCTGCGGTGGGGATGTCCGGGGTCAATCAGCAGGCTCACCCGGTGAGGTCCGCCCTCGCCGATCCGGGGACATCTCAGGGGGCTGGCTTCCGAAGACCCGGTCAGGCAAGGCGACGCGGAAGTGAGACATAGAGGCCTGACTACGCGCGTAGAAGCCATTCAGACGCGGTTGCGGACGTGGGTTCAATTCCCACCGTCTCCACTGTGCGGTCCGGACGCGGACCGTTTGTCCATCGGGCCAACCGGCCCGGTGGACACCTGTGATTGAGTGGGTGTCCCTAAGCGACGCCTAAGCACCGGCCGCCGCTTCGTCCCGTCTACGGAGGTCCCGCCGTGCCCTGTCGCAGGTCGCTCGCCCCGTTGTTCCTGATTGCGGCTGCCCTGATCGGGGCGCCGGCTGCCCGGGCCGCGACGCTGACGGTCGACGACGACAAGGCGCAGTGCCCCGGGGCGCAGTACGCCTCGATCCAGGCGGCCGTCGACGCGGCCTACAACGGCGACACGGTGGCGATCTGCCCCGGCACCTACGTGGAGGGCAACGGCGGGCAGGGCTCGAACGCGCTGACGATCGCCAGCAAGAGCATCTCCCTCCGCGGCGCGGGCGCCGACCTCGTGGCCATCCAGCCGAAGCGCTCCACGCCGACGGGCGGCCGCATCGCCGAGACGGCGCTCGAGCTCCGCAACGGCGTGGGCGACATCGTGTCCATCGCGGGCACGCGCGCCATCCCCACGACGGTGGACATCTCCGGGGTGACCATCGACGGCAACGGCGTCTTCGTCGAGGCGGGTGTCGTCTACCGAGACGCGGGCGGCACGCTGTCGCGGTCGCGGGTGACGAACATCGTGACCTCCGAGTCCAACACGGCCGACACGCTCGAGGGCGGATACCGGTTCGGCTTCCCCGGCATCGGCGTCGTGCAGACGACCACCACCGGGACGGGCGCCGGGACGTTCCCGCGGCCTGCCCTGAACGTCGTGCAGTCGCGCATCTCCCGGTACAACCGCGTCGGCGTCCTGATCGACTCGGCGACCACGGACACGCCGCCGCTCACGCAGGCCATGGCCGGAGCGACGCCGATCACCAACGCAGCGACCCTCACCGGTAACCAGATCGTCGGCCGCACCCAGTGCTCGGCGTTCAACACGCCGACCCCGCCGCCCTACGTCCTCGGCGGCGGTGGCGCGACCCCCGCGCTGCAGCTGCCCGGCAACTGCTCGACGATCAGCCCGACCACCGTCGGCCCGACCTTCGGGCAGGACGGCGTCCGCGTCACGGCCGGGTCGACCGCGCAGATCGTCGACAACACGATCACCGCCAACCTGGTCCACGGCACGGGCGCGCCGGCGTTCAACTCCGCCACGAACAACGCCAACCTGCCGCTGGCCGCGGGCGTGCGCCTCGTCGGCGCGGGCGCGTCGAGCGTCACCCGCTCGAACCTCAACGACAACGCGTACGGCGTCCTCAACACGACGCTGGACGGCACCACGCCCAACACCGCGGTGCCGGCCTCGGCCGAGAACGACTTCTGGGGGCTGCGCACGAACGCCACCGCCAACAACGGCCCGGCCGTCTCGCCGACGACGAACCCGCCCTACCAGGAGAGCGCCGTCAACGGGACGGCCACCGTCGACGCCACCTGCCAGAACTCCGCCGGGCTCCCGATCCCCGGCTCCGACGCCGTGGACTTCTGCCCCTTCCGCAACGGCAACCAGGCCGACCCGAACACGGGTCAGCTGCCGGTCGCGTACGCGCCGCTCCCGATCTCCGACGCCGGTCCCACGGTGAGCCTGGGGACGGACAAGCCCACCTACGAGCGTGGCGACACGGTGACGCTGACCGCCACCGCCGGCGACGACTTCGGCATCGCCAAGGTCACCTTCTACGACGGCTCGACGCCCGTCGGCACCGCGGTGCCGCCGGCGACCAGCGCGACGTTCACGATCCCCGCCGACGCCGCCTGCACCACGCGCACGGTGATCGCCGTCGCGCAGGACTCGATCGGGCAGACCGCGAGTGCTTCCAAGACCATCAGCGTCACCGGCCCGAACAACTGCCAGCCCGTGGAGCCGACCCCCACCGAGACCGCGACCGCGACCCCGACGACCACGGCCAGCCCGCAGCCGAGCGCCACCGCGAGCCCGTCGCCCACCGCCGGCCCGGCGTCGTCGCCCCGAAGATCAGCCTGACCGGCGTGGGCAAGACGATCGGCAAAGCCGGGGTGACGGCGACCGCCGCGGTGACCGTGGACCCGACGCTGACGGCGGCGAAGGTCGACTTCCAGCTCGGCAACCGCACCGTGTGCACCGACACCGCGGCACCGTTCACCTGCTTCATCGCGGCGACCGGCGCCGAGACGGGCAAGCAGACGGTGCTCGCCACGGTCACGGACTCGGCCGGGCAGACCGCCTCGGCCAGCGCCGCCACCACCGTGTCCCGCTTCCGCAGCACGGCGAGCATCCACATCAAGCGGGGCAAGAGCAAGCGCCGCATCATCCGCACCATCAGCGGCAGGCTGAGCTTCAGCAAGCGCGTCACCAAGGCGCAGGGCTGCTCGACCGGCACCGTGACGCTGTCGATCACCAAGAACGGCAACACGCTGTTCCCGCTCAACCAGGTGCCGCTGCGTCCCAGCTGCTCCTACGCCCTGAGGTTCAAGATCCCCAAGACACGAAGGCACCGGTTCGCGGTGTCGCTGAGCTTCGGCGGCAACCAAGTCCTGCTCCCGACCCGCAACAAGCGGAGGTTCAAGTGATGCGCTCCCTGGTCTCCGCGGCAGCGGCCGTCCTCGCCCTGGGCGTGGCGGCACCGTCCGCCAGCGCCATCTCGGACCCCGCGGGGTGCACGCCGACGATCCAGAACGATCCGGCGATCCCGACCTTCGGCCAGGTGGCCGCGGCGAACGGGACCTTCACCACCAACAACGGACAGTCGACCAACACGCTCGGCGGCTTCCAGACGGGAACGAACAACCGCCATCCGTCGGCGGACCTCTACGCCTACCAGCAGGCCATCGCCGACGCGACGGCCGGCAACCCCCGCGTCCGCGTGATCATCAAGGACGTCGGTGACACCTTCGGCGGCCGCGACTTCAAGCTCGCCATCGTCGGGACGCCGGACCACATCGCGAGCCTCGAGGACGACGCCGCGTTCTGGCGCGGCGTGCGCGCCGGGACCATCACCAAGGCAGACGCGCTCGCGCGGATCGACTCCGGTGACGCCCCGCCGGCCTTCGGCAGCGTCACGGAGACCCCGCACGGCAACGAGCCCGCCGGCGGCGAGGCGACGATGCGGCTCCTGTACGAGCTCGCCTCGCGCACCGACTGCGCCAACCTGCGGCGCCTGGAGAAGCTCAACATCGTCATCGACCCGGCCCGCAACCCGGACGGGCGCGACAACAACACCCGCACGACGGCGTTCTCCTTCGACCCCAACCGCGACCTCGCGTTCCAGACGCAGGACGTCAACACGTCGCAGCTCGACTCGCTCAACCAGTACCCGAGCCTGTTCTTCATCGACGCCCATCAGCAGACGAGCGGCTACTTCTTCCCGCCCAACGAGGACCCGGTCCTGCACGAGATCTCGGACTTCGCGCTCGCGACGATCCAGGACACGATCGGCACGGCGCTCCAGCAGCGCTTCAACGACCAGGGTCTGCAGTACCGCAACTACAACGCCTACGACCTCTTCGCCAACGAGTACGGCGACGCGGGCCCGTCGCTGTTCATGGGCGCGGCCGGCATGACCTACGAGAAGGGCTCGAACGAGGTCTACGGCAAGCAGGTCTACGACCACTACCTGGCCATGGACGAGACGGTCAACGTCATCGCCAAGGAGAAGGAGGAGCTGACCCGCGGCTGGGTGTCGCAGTGGCAGGAAGCCGCAGACCAGGGCGCCGCCTGCAAGCTGCAGGAGAACAAGCTCGTCAGCCCGCTGCACACGCCGCCCAGCGGCGAGATCAGCCAGCAGCCCGCGTACGACATCTGCGGCTACTACCTCAAGGCCGGCCAGCACACGGGTGACGTCGCCCGCGTGATCGCCCTCCTGCGCGGACGCGACGTGAAGGTCTACAAGCTCGACGCACCCGTGCAGCTGACGGGCTCGCACGACTTCGGGGAGACAGGCACGAAGGCCCAGACGCTGCCCGCGGGCTCCTTCTACATCCCCGCCGCTCAGACCATGAAGCACTGGCTGCACTCGGCGATGGAGGAAGACCCCTTCATCCCGTACCCGTACTTCTACGACGTCGTCAATTGGTCCTACCCCGAGCTCTACGACCTCGGCGGCGGCGGTCAGCTGCAGTCGCCGCTCCCGGCGGGCACGCAGCTCACGGAGCTGACCGGGCCCACCCAGCTGGGCGGTGTCTCCACCCCCGGCGCCGGGCCGGTGCTCGCGTTCCCGACCGACTCGAGCAAGGCGCTCGGGCTCGTCACGCAGCTGCTCGACGGCGGCGCGACGGTGTACCGCGGGACGGAGGCCTTCGACGCGGACGGCGCGCACTTCCCGACGGGCACCGCGCTCGTCGACGCGTCCACGCTCGGCTCGCTGAACCTCCAGTCGCTCGCGACGGCGGCGCAGACCCGTGTGGTCTCGCTGCCGAGCTACCCCGTGTCGCGCTACAAGCTGAAGGCGCCGAAGATCGCGCTCTACACGGGTGGGACCACGACGCCGCCGAACCCGGTCTTCAGCACGGCACCGGCCAACCACTGCACGTCCACGAACTACTGCGAGATGGTGTTCGCGCTGGCGCGGGAGCTCAACGTGCCGGTGTCGCGGCTGACGCCGATGACGTCGACGCAGCTGGCGGCGGGCGAGCTGGTCTCGGGCAACTACACGGCGATCGTCAACCCGAACGCGGCAATCGCTGCCGGACCGGGGGCGACCGCGCTCCAGGCGTTCGTCAACGGAGGCGGCAACTACGTCTCCTACAACGCGAACGGTCTCACCAGCGCCCGTAACGCCGGCATCACCAGCGTGAACACAACGCCGACGAACACGGCGACGTTCAACGCCCACTGCGCCGACAACGCCGATCCCGTCGCCGCGGGCTCCCTGACCACACCGGGCACCGCGTTCAACGCGAGCTTCGACACCACCAACCCGGTGGCGTGGGGCTTCGACGAGGGCGGCTACATCTACCGCGACTCGAGCGGCAACCCGGTCTTCGACACCGGTTCGCTCGGGACGGCGAAGGCCGCCGCATCGTTCCCGACGGCGATCAAGGCCTTCGGCTACCAGTGCAACGCCGTCGGCCCCGGCCAGCTGCCCGGCCGCCCGTACGCGATCGACCAGGCGTTCGGGGCGGGCCACGCCACGATCATCGGCTCCAACGTGTTCTTCCGCGGCTGGACGGCCGGTCCCCAGCGCCTGGTGATGAACGGCGTCCTCTACCCGACGACGGGCCCCGAGTACGTGCTGCCGAAGCGGTCGGCCTCGCGCAGCGGCGTGCTCGCGCCGAAGGGGCGGCCACTGACGGCGAAGCAGCTGCGCCGGCACCGCGTCAAGGCGCGGCCGGCGATCGTCTCCCACGACCCGCACGCGGACGCGACGGTGCTCGTGAAGGCCGGGCAGGCGCGCGTCCTGCGCACCGCGGTGCGCCGGGCCAAGCTGCCCAGGGCGGTCGCCGAGCGCGTGTCCTACCGCCGCGTCGGCCGCTACGTCCGGATGACCATCCGTGGCGCGGCGCGCTTCGCCCGCAAGGAGGGCCGCGACTCGAAGCTGGAGCAGATCTGGACCAAGGGCGACCTCGAGATGCGGCCGCAGTGGGCGTGGCGCGTCATCCGGCAGATGACCCGCCGCAAGGTCCGACCGATCGCCCACCAGATCTGAGCATCGCCCGCGGGGTGTGGGCGGCGGCGCTGGTCGCCGCCGCCCTCGCGCCGGCCGCACGGGCGGCGGCGCCGGCCTACCGGGGCTGCGTGGGGGAGACGCGGGGATGTCGGGCGCTGCCGGCCGGCGCCCTCACCGGAGCCTCGGCGCTCGCGGTGACGGCCGGCCGGGTCTACGTCGCCGCCTACGGCGCGGGGCAGATCCTGTCGTTTCGCCGTGACCTCGCGCCGTCCGCCTGCGCCGGTTGCGGGGCCGCGCCGGCCTACGCGCTGGCCGGGGCAGGTGGGCTCGCCGCCGGCGGTGGGAGCGTGTTCGCGGCGTCCGGCCTGGGGCGCTCGCTGACGCGGTTCTCGCCCGGGTTGGTGTCCCGCGCGTGCGTGGCGGACGCGGGCGCGTACGGCTGCGCGGACCCGGCGCGGGACGCGCTCGCCGGTGCGAGTGCGGTCGCGGTCGCCGGTCGCGACGTCTACGTGACCTCCTTCGACGGCGCGGCCGTCTCGCACTTCCGCACGGACGGCCGGCTGCGCCTGGCCGACTGCGTCGCCGACGTCGGTGCCTTCGGCTGCGCCGGCACTCCCGCGAACGTGCTGGAGGGCGCTGACGCGGTGACGGTCCGCGGCCGCGACGTCTACGTGGCGGCCTTCCGCAGCGGGGCGGTGGTGCGCCTCACGCGCCGGGCGAACGGGTCCCTGCGCTACCGGAGCTGCGTCGCCGACAGCGGCGCCAACGGCTGCCGGCGGGCGACCAGGGGGCGCCTCACCGGCGCGAGCGGCCTCGGGTGGCAGGGCCGGCGCCTGATCGTCGCGTCCCAGTCCGGCAGCGTCGTCGCGCTGAGCCGCGATCTGCGGGTCCTCGCCGCGCGGGGCGGCCGGGCGCTCGCGGGCGCCGCCGGCGTGGCCACGCGCGGCGCGTCCGTCTACGTCGCCGCGGCCCGCGCGGACGCGGTCGTCCGGCTGAGCGGGGACCGCTTGCGCGTGCGCGAACGCCTGCGCGCGCCCGCCCTCGACGGCGTGTACGCGCTCGCGATCCGCGGCCGCGACCTCTACACCGTGTCTCCGCGGCGCCAGGCTCTGGCGCGCTACCGGCTGTCGAAGAGGTTTGCGAGATAGCCTCGCAGGCGAGGTTCTCAGCGACACCATCAGCGACCCCCGGAGGCATTTCATGCTGGACGACGACGACATCACCACGGGCACCGGCGACGGCGGCGCCGACGGCGGCGCGGAGCCGGGCCCCGAGGGTCCTGCGGACGGCGGCGCGGGCACCGGCGACGGCGGCGCGGACGGCGGCGCGGAGCCGGGCCCCGAGGGTCCCGCGGACGGCGGCGCCGGGCACCGGCGACGGCGGCGCGGACGGCGGCGCGGAGCCGGGCCCCGAGGGTCCCGGCCGACGGCGGCGCCTAGGAGCACACGAGCGCGTGGCGCTCGACGTGACAGCACGAGCGCATGCGCTCGCGCGCTGTGTCGCCTGCTCCGCGCAGGCCTTCGCCGAGGAGCACTGGGGCCGCGCGCCGCTGTTGTCGCGCGCGGCCGACCTGCCGTCGGACTTCGCCGACCTGCTCAGCGTCGCCGCGGTCGACGAGCTGGTCTCCGAGCGCGGGCTGCGGACGCCGTTCCTGCGCATGGCCAAGGACGGCGCGGTCCGGCCGGCCGCGTCGTTCACCCGCGGTGGCGGTGCCGGCGCCGGCGATCGCCGACCAGGCGGCCGACGACAAGGTGCTGGCGCGCGCTCGCCGACGGCTCGACGCTGGTGCTGCAGGGCCTGCACCGCACGTGGCCGCCGCTGGTCGACTTCGGCTGCGCGGCTGGCCGAGGAGCTCGGCCACCCCGTGCAGATCAACGCGTACATCACGCCGCCGGAGAACCAGGGCTTCGCGCCCCACCACGACGTCCACGACGTCTTCGTCCTGCAGGTCGTCCGGGCGCAAGCACTGGACCGTGCACGCGCCGGTCGTCGACGGACCCGCTCGGCAACCAGTCCTTCGACCGCTTCAAGCGCCGAGATCGACGACCGGGTCGCGCGAGCCCGCCGCTGATCGACACGGTCCTCGAGCCGGGCGACGCGCTGTACCTGCCGCGCGGGACGGTGCACTCCGCCCAGGCGCTGGGGGAGACGTCGATCCACCTGACGATCGGCGTCCACCCGCTCACGCGCTACGACCTCGTGCGGCTGCCTGCTGGACGCCGTGCAGGACGACCCGCGCGCTGCGCGCGTCGCTGCCCATGGGCGTCGACCTCGGCGACCCCGACGTCCTTGCGCCGCACCTCGCCGAGACCGTGGCCGCCCTGCAGGCCGCGCTGGAGGACGTGCCGGCGGAGCGCATCGCCGAGCGCGTCGGGCACGAACCTCATGCAGCGCACGCGCCCGAGGCCGGTCGGCCCGCTGGCGCAGCTCGCCGCCGCCGAGGCGCTTGCGGACGACACGCCGCTGCGCATGCGCGGCGCCGCTGCGGGTCCGCCTCGTGCCCGGCGACGAGCGGCTGAGGCTGATGTTGCTCGACCGCACGCATCGAGCTCCCCGCCGCCACCGCGGAGGCGATCGGGACGCATCCTGGACGGGCGAGGTCTTCACGCCCGGCGACCTCCCGGGCCTCGACGCGCCCGACCAGCTGACGCTGACCCGCCGCCTGCTGCGCGAGGGCCTCGTCGTGCCGGCGTGACGCGCTTCCCGCCGCGCGCCGGACCGCTGCGCCGTCCAGCGCCGACCTGCGCGGCGACGAGATGCTCGGCACGGCCTTCCCGGCGGCGCGGCTGCTGCTCGTCGAGCAGCCGTTCCCGTGGGGGCCGGAGGGCCTGCGCACCTCGCGCTTCGACCCGCAGACCGCGCTCGCGCGTGGAGGCACGCGGCCGCGAGGAGGGCGTGCGCGTGCAGGCCATCCGCCGTCTGGGCCGCGACGCCGAGCCGCACCGCCGGCGGTGGACGGCCGTCGACACGCGCGACGCGGCACGGTCCGCTTCGGCCGTCGTTCGACGCGGACGCCGAGCTGCTCGAGCATCCCGCTCGACGGCAGCACGGGGGAGCCCGACCCGGAGCCGCTCTACCTGGTCTGCACCCACGGCCGTCACGACCCCTGCTGCGCCTCGCGCGGGCGCCCGCTGGTCACGCGGCTGGCCGCGCAGCGGCCCGGTCGCGTCTGGCAGGCGAGCCACCTCGGCGGCTGCCGCTTCGCGCCGACCGTGCTCGTGCTGCCGCTCGGCCTGATGTACGGGCGCTTCGCCGCCGGACGGACGCGGAGGCGCTCGTGGCCGCGACGGACGCCGGCGAGGTGCTGGCCGGGCTACCTGCGCGGGCGCATCGGCCTCCCGCCCGCCGCCCAGGCCGCCCTGGCCTTCGCCCACGAGCGCCTCGGCGTGGCCCGCGCCGGCGACCTCGTGCTCGTCTCGGCGACGACGCTCAGCAGCACGCGGGTGCGCGTCTGCCTCGCGACGCCGGACGGGCCCTACGACGTCACCGTCGAGCGTGGCCGCGTCGACGCCTCCGGTCTCACCTGCGCCGCGCCCGGCCCGGCCTGGTTCATGGCCCACCGGGCGGTGGCGATCGAGCCGGCAACCGCCGCCTGAACTCGCTGCATCGCGCATACTTCGGCCGATGCGCCGACTCGGGTCCGTCGTCATCGCCATGCTCGTCCTCGCCGCCCCGGCGAGCGCCGCCGAACTCGACGCCCACGGGAGCGTCCGGCAGGTCTACGCGACCGGGATCAGGCCCGGCACGGAGATCACGCTCGCCGACGCCGGCCGGCAAGACGGTCCTCAAGCAGAAGGCGACGTCGCTGGGCGGCGTCCTCTTCCGCGCGTGTCAAGCCAGGCGCCGGCTACACGCTGTCCGCCGGCGCCGACCGCGTCCGCCCCGGTCACGGTCCTCTCCGCACAGTCGGCCCCGCCGGACGCCGAAGGTCTACGACCAGGAGATCCCGGCCAGCGGCTACGGCTACCTGACCACCCGCGACGGGACGAAGCTCTCGCTGTTCGTACGACCGCCGTCGAACGTCACGAGCGTCGCCCCGATCAAGGTCCCGACGCTGCCCGACTCGACGCCCAAGCCGACCCTGATCGAGTACGCCGGCTACGGCTACGCGGACCCGGACGGTCCGCAGAGCGGCATCGCGATCCTCGCCAACCTCATGGGCTTCACGGTCGTCAACGTCAACATGCGCGGCACGGGCTGCTAGCGGCGGCGCCTTCGACTTCTTCGAGCCGCTGCAGAGCCTCGACGGCTACGACGTCATCGAGACGATCGCCCGCCAGCCGTGGGTGCGCCAACCACCAGCGTCGGGATGATGGGCATCTCCTACGGCGGCATCAGCCAGCTCTTCACGGCGCAGACGCGCCCGCCGAGCCTGGCCGCCATCTCGCCGCTGTCGCGTGCTCGACCAGACGCAGACGACGCTGTACCCGGGCGGCATCCTCAACACGGGCTTCGCGCTCAACTGGGCCAAGGAGCGCGTCCACGACGCCATGCCCGCCGGCCGAGGACGCGGGACAGGAGTGGGCGTCCAAGCGCATCAAGGAGGGCGACGCGATCTGCAACGGCAACCAGACGCTGCACGCCAACGCGGTCGACCTGCTGCGCAAGGTCCGCGAGAACGACCACTACGTGCCCAAGGTCGCCGACCCGCTGTCGCCGCTCACCTTCGTCGACAAGATCGACGTGCCCGTGTTCATGGCCTGCCAGTGGACGGACGAGCAGACGGGCGGCCACTGCCCGACGCTCGCCGCGCAGCATGACCGGCACCGACGCGCAAGTGGTTCACCTTCACCAACGGCACCCACGTCGACTCGCTCGGCGCCGGAGACGTTCAACCGCTGGTACGACTTCCTGCAGCTCTACGTCGCCGGGCAGGCGCCGATCGCCAACGCGGCGGTCTATCCGGGCCGCCGCGCCGGTCGATCTACGAGGAGGCGATGGGGATCTCCGGCGTGACGCTTCCCGCCCGACCCGATCCAGCAGCAGCCGACCTACGCCGGCGCGCGCGCCGCCTTCGAGAGCCCAGCCGCCGGTCCGCGATCCTGTTCGACAACGGCGCCGGCGGCTCGAGCCCCGGCATGCCGCTGCCCGGCTTCGAGCAGTCGTTCGACGCGCTTCCCGGTCCCCGGCACGACGGCCGCTCGTGGTACCTCGGCCGGCGGCGCGCTCGGCGACGCAAGCCGGCAGCCAGGACACCGTTCACCTGGGACCCGAAGGCGCGCACGGCGACGAACTTCACGGGCGACACCGCCGCGGGCGAGGACGGCCTGTGGACCGCCACGCCGCCGTACCAGTGGCAGTCAGCCGCCGGAGGGCAGCGCCGCCTCCTACGTGACCGCGCCGCTGGAGGACGACAGACGGTGATCGGCGCCGGCTACGTGCGCGCCTGGGTCAAGTCGCCGACGCCGCAACGTCGACCTCCAGGCCACGATCACGCGAGGTCCGGCCCGACGGCAAGGAGACGTTCGTGCAGGGCGGCTGGCTGCGGGCCAACGAGCGCAAGCTCGACGCCGCCAAGAGCACGCCGCTCGAGCCCGTCCTCAGCCTGCGCAAGCGCGACGTCGCGCCGCTGCAGCGCGGGCGGCTACACGACGGTGACGATCCCGCTCTACTACCAGGGCCACGCCTACCGCAAGGGCTCGCGCATCCGCGTACTGCTCACCGCGCCGGACGGCGACCAGCCGATCTGGGCGTTCAAGACGTCGCCGCGGAAGCCGACGACGGTCACCGTGCGCCGCCGCGGCTCGAAGCTGGTGCTCCCGGTCGTGCCCGGCGTCGAGGTCCCGACACCGCTGCCCCCGTGCCCGGGGCTGCGCGGGGAACCATGCCGGGACTTCGCGGGGTAGCTTCTCCCGTATGAGAAGAGCCTGGGTCCTGGTGTGTGCGGTCGCGACAGTCGGAGCGGCCGCCGCCCCGGCTTCGGCCTTCGACGCGCACGGGAGCGTCCGGTCGGTGTACGCGACCGGGCTCAAGCCTGGGGAGAAGACGGTCCTGGTCGGCGTCGGCCGGCAGCGGGCCACCAAGCTGGGCGGCGTCGTCTACCGCGGCGTCAAGGCCGGCCGCCACCGGCTGGGCGCCGCGGGCACGGCGAAGACGGTGAAGGTCCTCAGCGGGAAGTCGACACCCCCGAGCACGAGGAGCTACCGCCAGAAGCTCCCCGCCTCGGGCTACGGCTACATGCGGATGCGCGACGGCACGAAGCTCGCCTACTCCGTCCGCCCGGCCGCCGGCGACGGGCCGCACCCGACGCTGATCGAGTACGCCGGCTACGGCTACGCCCGGCCGAGCAGCCCGCAGAGCGGCATCGCCGCCCTCGCGAACCTCCTCGGCTTCACCGTCGTCGACGTCAACATGCGCGGCACCGGCTGCTCCGGCGGCGCCTTCGACTACTTCGACCGCCTGCAGAGCCTGGACGGCTACGACGTCATCGAGACGGTCGCCCGCCAGCCCTGGGTCACGAACGGCAAGGTCGGGATGATGGGCATCTCCTACGGCGGCATCAGCCAGCTGTTCGTCGCCCAGACGCGCCCGCCGAGCCTGGCGGCGATCTCGCCGCTGAGCGTGATCGACCAGACCCAGACGACGCTCTACCCCGGCGGCATCCTCAACACGGGCTTCGCGCTCAGCTGGGCGGAGGACCGCGTCGACGACGCGCGGCCGGCCACGGCGGAGACCGGCCAGGACTGGGCCTACGAGCGCATCCAGGGCGGCGACGAGACGTGCAAGGCCAACCAGGTCCTGCACGCGAGGCGGTCGACCTGATCGCCAAGAACCGCGCCAACAGCACCTACCGGCCGAAGGTCGCCGACCCGCTGTCGCCGCTCACCTTCGTCAAGAAGATCGACGTGCCGGTGTTCATGGCCTGCCAGTTCACCGACGAGCAGACGGGCGGCCACTGCCCGACCCTGGCCGGCGCGTTCTCGGGGACGGACCGCAAGTGGTTCACGTTCACCAACGGCGTGCACACGGACTCGCTGGACCCTGCGACCTTCAACCGCTGGTTCGACTTCCTCAAGCTCTACGTGGCCAAGGAGGCGCCGGCGCAAGACCGCGGCGCTCCTACAAGGACCTCGCGCCGATCGTCTACGGGACGGCACTGGGCATCCCGGACGTCCCCGCTTCCCGGCCGACCCGATCCAGGACGCCAGCGACTACGGCGCCGCGCAGAAGGCGTTCGAGGCGCTGCCCGTCGGTGCGCGTGCTGTTCGACAACGGCGCCGGCGGCAAGCCCGGCTACCCGCTGCCCGGCTTCGAGCGGACCTTCGCCCGCTGGCCCGCGCCCGGCACCACCGGCCGCCGCTGGTTCCTGCGCGACAAGCGGCCTGCTCGACGGCGCGAAGCCCGGCGCACGCCCGGTGAGGACTTCTTCACCTGGGACGCCGACGCCCGCGCCGCCACGAACTTCACCGGCAACACCGCGTCCGGCCCGAACGGCCTGTGGACGGCGACGCCGCCCTACGCCTGGGTGCAGCCGCCCGCCGGCAGCGCCGCGTCCTACGTCACGGAGCCGCTGACGGAGGACGTCACGGTGCTCGGCAGCGGCTACGTGAAGGCGTGGGTGCGCTCGTCCGCGCCGCGGACCGACCTCCAGGCGACGATCACCGAGGTCCGGCCCGACGGCAAGGAGACCTTCGTCCAGGGCGGCTGGCTACGGGGCGACCTGCGCGCGCTCGACGCCGAGAAGAGCACCCCGCTGGCGCCCGTGCTCAGCCTGCGCAAGCGCGACATCAGCCCGCTGCGCGCCAACGGCTTCACGGCCGTCACCATCCCGCTCTACTACCAGGGCCACGCGTACCGGGCCGGCTCGCGCCTGCGGGTGACGATCTCGGCGCCGAACGGCGACCAGCCCGTCTGGTCGTTCGGGGAGACGAAGCCGGACGGGACCGCGCAGGTCACCATCGCCCGCTCGCCGACCAGGCCCTCGCAGCTCGTGCTGCCGACGGTGGCCGGCGACGTCCCGACCCCGCTGCCGCCGTGTCCCGGCCTGCGCGGCGAACCGTGCCGCGACTATCCCGGAGGCGCGTGAGCGAGGAGACGATCCTGGAGCTGGCCGGGCGCGAGGTGCGGATCACGAGCCCGGACAAGGTGCTCTTCGACCGACGCGGCACCAAGCTCGAGCTGATCGAGTACTACGCGGCGGTCGAGGCGCCGCTGATGCGCACGATGGGCGGCCGGCCGGTGCTGCTGCAGCGCTTCCCGCGCGGCGTCGGCGGCCCGAACTTCTTCCAGAAGCGGATCCCGGAGAACGCGCCGGAGTGGCTGGAGACGACGACGGTGCAGACGGTCAACGGGACGCCGTCGCGCGCGCTGGTGATCGCCGACGTCGCGCACGTCGCGTGGGCGGTCAACCTGGCCTGCCTGGGCTTCCACGTGTGGCCGATGCTGGCCGCCGACCCCGAGCACTGCCGACGAGCTGCGCCTGGACCTCGACCCGTCAGCCGGGCACCGACTTCGCCGACGTGCGCGATCGCCGCCCACGAGCTCGAAGGCGCTGCTCGACGAGCTCGGGATCGTCGCCTACCCGAAGACGACCGGCAACCGCGGGCTGCACGTCTACGTCCGCCTCGAGCCGCGCTGGGACTCCTACGAGGTGCGCTTCGCCGCCGTGGCGGCGGCGCGCGAGCTCGAGCGGCCGCCGCCCGGACGTGATCACGGCCGCGTGGTGGAAGGAGGAGCGCGGCGAGCGCGTCTTCGTCGACTACAACCAGAACGCGCCGCACAAGACCGTCTTCGGCGCCTGGTCGGTGCGGGCGCGCGCCGGAGGCGCAGGTCTCGACGCCGATCGCGCTGGGACGAGCTCGACGACGATCCACCCCGACGAGCTGACGCTGGCGCGTCACCGGTCGCTCGAGCGCGACGGCGACCCGTGGGCGGCGATCAACGACGCGCCGCAGTCGCTCGAGCCGCTGCTGGCGATGCACCGCGCGCGACCGCGAGCGCGGCCTGCTCGACGCGCCGTGGCCGCCCGTCTACCCCAAGCAGCCCGACGAGCCGCCGCGCGTCGCGCCGTCCCGGGCCAAGAAGGCCTAGTGGAACTTCGCGTAGAGGTCTGGGAACCGGCCGGCGGGATCGAGGTCGGCCTTCGCGGCCTCCCACGCCGGACGGTCGTAGATCTCCCAGAAGCGCTCGGGCGTGTGGTGGTTGCGCGAGATGAGCGTCTTGATGCCGCCCAGCTCGTAGGTCTTGGCCTCGAGCGCCGCCGACAGGTCGAGTCGCGGCCGGTGTTGCGCTTGCCGTAGACCGCGCAGTCGATCATCAGCTCGCCGCGCCAGGCCGGCGCCGTGCTCCGGCTCGATCCACGGGTACGGCTCGTCGACGCGGTAGGGGACGATCCACAGCGGCCAGAAGTCGAACGTCTCGCGCGTACCAACCCCAGAAGTCGGCGAAGCGGCGCACGGGGATGAAGACGTCGACGACGACGTCGGGACGCTTGCGCAGCCGGCCGAGCAGCGGCCCGAGGCGCGCGCTCCAGCGGATCAGGTTCGTCCGAGCCGAGGAACCAGCGGCCGAGCAGCCGCCGCACCGGCTGCCACTCCAGCGGCGGGGCCGTGCGCGAGAGCCAGTGGCACTCCGCGTCGTAGCGGAAGCAGTAGTCGAAGGTCGTCAGCCGGTCGTGCTCGCAGCCGTGCGGTGCTCTTGTAGAAGATGCTCGCGTCGCCGCCGTAGTCGCGACGTCGGCCCGGCCTCCGTCGGTGAAGCGCCCGAGGCAGAGCACGAGGTGGTCGGGCGCGTGGACGATGCCGTCGACGAAGTCGAAGTCGCCCGTCGGCGCAGCGCTCGCGCAGGTCGGCCTCGAAGGCGGCGAAGGTCGCGGTGGTGGTGGTAGGTCATCGCCACGAACGGCTGCGCCGTCGACGAGCGCGAAGGTGATCCGGGTGAGGATCGCCGAGCGTCCCGTAGGAGCCGTGGACCATGTGGAACAGCTCGTCGCCCGGGCCGAGCACGCGCCGCTCGCCCGTCCCGTCGACGACCTCGTACTCCGTGCAGGTGTCGTGGAAGCCGCCGTAGCGGTAGGACATCGACTCCACGGAGCAGCCCGCGACCGCGCCGCCGAGCGTGATGCCCTCGAGCTCGGGCACCACCTTCGGGAGCAGCCCGTGCGCGCAGGGTGCGCGCGCACGACGTCCGCGAAGGTCGCGCCCGGCTCGGCCGTGCACGTCCGCGCCTCCAGCGTCGACCTCGAGGATCTCGCGCAGCGCCGACACGTCGACCGCGGCGCCGGAGAAGCGTCCGTCCCCCGGGCGCGGCACGAAGTGGTGGACACCGCCCTTGTGGACGTGGACCCGGCCGGTCGCCGCCCGCATCTGGTCGCAGACCGCGGCGACGCGCTCTTCGTGGGTCACTTCGGCGGGAGCCCGGCGACCTGGTCGAGCGCCGCGTCGACCCAGCGCGCGAGGTCCTCGTCCTCGGCGACGCGCTCGGCCGCCACGATCACCCAGCCCTTCATCCGGTCGCCGGCCATGGGGGAGACGCCCGGGAGCGCGAGCTTGGCCTCCCACTCGTCGCGACCCGTACGGGCGAGCAGGCCGCCCGAGCGCGACGCCGCCACCGCCATGTGACCGCGGATCAGGAACCCCAGCCCGCCGAACATCTTCTTCTCGGTGATGTCCCACTCGTCCGCCAGCACCTTGCGGATGCGGTCGGCGAGGTGCTCGTCGTAGGCCATCGCGCCGTATCGTCGCACGGGATGGCCGAGTCGTTCACCGAGACGCCGCTGCTCACGGAGCGCTTCGACCAGGCGCTGCACTACGCGACCCGCCACCACGCCCGGCAGCTGCGCAAGGGGACGCCCGTCCCGTACACCGCGCACCTGCTCGCGGTGGCCTCGCTCGTGCTCGAGATGCACGGCGACGGAGGACGAGGCGATCGCCGGCCTCCTCCACGACGTGGTCGAGGACGGCGGCGGCTCGCGCGGCGCTGGCGGAGATCGAGGCCGCCTTCGGCGCCGACGTCGCCGCGATGGTGCTGGCCAACAGCGACAGCGTCGACGAGGGGGAGGAGAAGGGCCCCTGGTACGAGCGCAAGCGCTCCTACATCGAGGGGATGGTCACCAAGACGCCCGGCGGCCCTGCGCGTCTCCCTGGCCGACAAGCTCCACAACGCGCGCTCGATCCTCATCGACTACCGCACCCACGGCGACGAGGTGTGGGCGCGCTTCAAGCAGGGCCAGGGCCTCGCCACCCGCGTCTACTACCGCGAGCTGGTGAAGGCCTTCGAGCGCGAGCGGGAGCGCATGGGCGAGTTCGCCGGCCCGGCGATCGACGAACTGCGCCGCACGGTCGAGGCGATCACCGCGCTGGCCGAGACCCACCAGGGGCCGGATCGTCGCGTAGGGTTCGACGCATGATCGCCACCATCGCCGCCATCGCGCTCGCCACCGCGTCCGCCACGCCCGCGAAGGTGACGCCGACGCGCGTCGGCGGCGTCAAGCTCGGCATGCTCCACGCCGCCGCGCAGGACAAGGGCCTCGTCGGCCGCGCCCGGGTGGGCTGCGAGCTCGAGGGCCCCGGCACCCGCGCCGCCGTGCTGCGCGCGCCGCTGAAGGGCGCCGTCGAGCTGAGCCGCAAGAGCCCGCGCCGCATCAAGAGCATCGTCGTCACCAAGAACGCGACCGCCCGTGGCGTCGCCATCGGGGACGGCCGCGCCAAGGTCAAGGCGGCGTTCCCGAAGGCGAAGTTCGACGAGTCCGTGCAGGAGACGTTCGGCATCACGCTCGTGCGCATCCCCAAGGACGGCGGTGGCCGCATGCAGATGGCCCTCGACGCCGACACGGACAGGGTCACCGAGTTCGGCGTCCCGTACATCCGCTTCTGCGAGTAGCCGCGGGGCGCATGCCCGCTGCCGCTGCCAGGCAGAGCAGAAGTAAGTGGTATGTGCACTCAGCGGGGTCAGGACACCGCTAAGCGCTCACGCGGTCCGCTTCTGGCGGGCGGAAGCGGACCGGCCGAGCGCCGAACCCACCCGAAGTTGCCATATAGGAAACTTTCGGTGGGTTCGCCTGCCGGCGCTCACGCTGTTGCTCTGAGGCAGAGGCAGCACTCGCCACGCAACCCCACGGAGCGTGGTGCCTGTGACACCCGTCGGATGTCGATCAGACCATGGGCTGCCGAGTCAGGCTCCCGTTTGCGCACACGCCTGAAGGCAGAACCCGGCCGCAGCGGGGGCTGGTGCATGTTGCGCGGCGCGGCCTCTCCGCCTACTGGCGCAGGATCCACTCGGCGAGGAAGGGCTCGCTGATGGACACGTGGCCGCGGCGGCGGACGACGAGCTCGTCGCGCTCGAGCGCGTCGAGCGCCTTCTGGATCGTGGACGGGGCCGGCAGCCCGTGGCGGGCGCGGTACTCGCCGCCGAGGACGTGGCCCGGCTCGCGGGCGAGGGCCTGCAGCACCGCGCGCTGCTTGCCCGAGGCGCGCGACCAGGCCAGGCGTGAAGTGCGCGTGCTCGGAGCGCAGCACGCCGTCGAGCGCCTCGGCGACGCGCGTCCGCCGTCGCCACGCCGCGAGCCGGCGTCTCCTGCCAGGTGAAGTAGCAGAGCTCCTGCGTCCCGTACGGGTGGCCCGCGGGTGATGCCGAGGACCGCGTCGAGCCCGTCGTCGGCGATCCGCTTGCCCGTGGCGGCGAAGCGCGCGGCGATGTGGCCGCGGAAGTGCGCGGGGGAGATGACGTCCGAGCTCCACCTGCTTCGCGCTGCGCCAGAACGGCTCGTTGGCGTCGCTGAACAGCCGCCGGATCATGTGCCGGCGGCTGCCGAGGTAGAGGTGCGCGACCTCGGGCTGCTGCTGGAAGACCGCGCGCATCAGCTTCGGCAGGCCGGGGTCGATGTCCACGACCTCCTGGAACTCGTCGAGCACCAGGACGACCGGCGCGGTCGCGCTCGGCGGCGAGGCGGCCCGGCAGCTCCAGCAGCCGCTCGAGCGTCTCGTCGAGGTCCTCGCGCGCGCACGGAGGCCGAGAAGGAGAACGAGAGCGAGCCGTCCTCGGGATCGACGGTCACGGTGGGCGCCACCCGCAGGCCGCGAGAACACCCGCAGCCGCTCCTTGGCGCGGAACAGCGGCGTGGCGAGGTCGTCGTGGATCGTCTTGGCGAGCTTGGCGGCCAGCGCCGCCCGCGACGGCGTCGTCATCAGGTCGATCTGGGCGACCAGCACCTTGCTCGGCGATCAGCTGCTGGGCGACCTTCCAGATCAGCGACGTCTTGCCGTACCGGCGCGGCGCGAGCACGACGACGTCCTGGCCGTTGTGCGCGTCGGCGAGCAGCTCGGCCACCTCTGCCTCGCGGTCGGTGAACGCCTCGTCCAGCGCGAGCGCGCCGAAGCGGAACGGGTTGATGACGGGGGCCACACCCCCAATATACAGAACGCTATAACGCCACTTGGCGTAACGCTGGTCGGCGTTACCGCGGGAGGAGCTTCACGTGCGGGTAGGAGCGCAGCTCACCGCGGAAGTCGAACTTCGGTGCGACCTCGCACGGCGGCGACGGCTGCCCGACCGGCGGGATGGTCTGCCGGGTTGTCGACGTTGCGGCAGTCCAGCGCCTTGAGGTGCGTGCGCACGTCGAGCAGCGCGCCGGGCAGCGGATAGGCGTTGTGCCGGTTGGTGGGGTTGCGCGTCGAGGCGTTGGCGGGCGTCTCGTCGTTGATGATCAGCAGCGTGCGCAGGATCCGCTGGGTCGTCCCGTCGGACGTCGTGACCGGGAAGTTGACGGCCGCCGCGATGCGGGCGGCGGCGCCGACATGTCCTGGCGGTACCGGCCGAGGTAGTCGGCGACCGGGATCAGCTCGCGGCCGGCGACGTTGATCGTCTTGAACGACCGGGTGGGCCGTCTGGAGGATGCGGGTGAGGCTCGGCAGGCCCGCGGCGCGGCGGAGGTGATGGTCGGGCCCAGGGCGTCGAAGGTGCGGCGCAGCTCGGGCGCGAGGCGGGCGCCGGCGACGCAGGGCGGGCCGCAGCAGCGGGATCGGCGGGCCGCAGCGCGCGCAGGGTCGGCCGCGCCTCGAGCGCGACGACGTCGATGTCGCGCAGCGCCGCGCGGGTCTCGCGCAGGAAGGGCGGGAACGCCTTCACGGTCTCCGTGAGGCTCTCGTTCTGCGCGCGGCGGTGGCGTCGAAGACCTGGTTGCCGGCGCGGATCAGCGACCGCAGGTCGTCCTGGCGCGACGCCGATCGCGCGCAGCGCGGCGCCGCTGTCGCGGATGAGCGTCTGCAGCGAGCCCTTCTGCTTGTCGAGCGAGGTCGAGCAGGTCGGCGGCGGCCTCGGAGGTCGGGCGCGAGGTTGCCGAGCGCGGCGTTGACGTCGGCCGAGCGCTCGTCGAGCACCTTCGCCGTGTCGCGCAGGAACTGGGTGAAGGCGAGGCGGGTCGGCGCGTCGAAGGCGCCCAGCACCTCGTCGACCTGCTGGACGTTGCCGAGGTTGCGCGCGGTCGAGCGTCCCGTTCTCCGGCAGGCTCGGCGGCGTCCTGCGAGCCCGGGCGTCAGCGCCACGAACGCCTCGCCGAGCAGCGACTTGAAGCGCACGATCGCCCGCGTGTCCTTCGGGACGGGCGCGTAGTCCGCGTCCATCTCGACGCAGCACGTCGGCGCCGCGGCGGGCGCGCTTGACGGAGATGACCTTGCCGACGCTGACGCCGGCGATGCGGACGTCGGCGTTGGGGGTCATCTGCGACGCCTCCGTCCCGAAGACGACGTGGAAGCGGTAGCCGTGCGCCTCGAACGGCGTCGGGCCGCCGAACGACTTCCACACGAACAGCGTGAAGCCGAAGCACGACAGCGCGAACGACGGCGGCGACGAGGATCAGGCTGAGCTTGGGTGCCTTGAGGCCCATGGGTCAGCTCAGCGGGCAGACCGGGAGGGTGGCCAGGATGGTCGGCAGCAGCGCGCTGAGCAGGCTGTCCGGACGGCGAGCGAGTCGCAGGAGAAGAGGGCGAGGCCGCGGGTGACGGCGCCCTGGGCGTCCTGCGATGGAGCCGCATCGACGCGGCGTTGTGCGCGAACCAGGCGAGCCAGTACAGGTAGCCCTCGTCGCTGCCCTCGCGGGTTGAAGGCGAGCGCGTTGACGGCGTAGTTGAGGACCTGGAAGGCGCGCGAGAGGTCGGGCGTCTGGCGGTCAGCGCCTGCGGTGGTCGGGCCGAGGTCGCGCGCGAGCGGCTGCAGCTCGCGGACCAGCGGCCGGAGCTTGGTCGCGCAGGACCGGGCGGTGCGTTGCGCACCAGCGGCGCGGTGTCGCGCAGCGCGCCCGGCAGCTTGCGGACGGCCGGCAGCAGGCGCGTCGAGCGTCGGGCCGAGCTCGTCGGAGAAGACCGCGGGCGTCGTCGAGGCTCGAGCGGATGCTCGACAGCGTGCCGGGCAGCCGGTCCGAGGCTGCCGCGCAGGTTGCCCTCCTGGCTGGCGACGGCCTCCAGCGTGGCGTTGGCGGTCTGCACGACGCTCGCCGATCTCCTCGTCCTTCGTGGCGGCCGCCTTGGTCAGCACGGCGAGGTTGGTGACGAGCCGCTTGAGCTCGTCGCGCCGCGCGGCGAGCGCGCCGGTGATCTCGCTGGGTCTGCTCGCGCGGTCGGGCCGAGGGCGCGGAAGAGGCGGTTGAGGTCCTGCCCGCGGCCCGTCGGTGCCCTGCGCGAAGCCGGAGACGAACAGGTCGAAGTAGTCGCGCGTGTCGGCGTCGAGCGCGTTGGTCAGCTCGTCGGAGTCGACCGGCGGGCTGGTGTTGGCGACGGTGATCACGCCGCCGTCCTTCATCGGCTTGGCCGGCGGACGGCCCGGGCCGAGCTCCATGACGCAGGTCCTTGAGCGGCGTGTCGGCGATCAGCTCCGCCTTCGCGTTCTCGTAGACGTGCGGGAGCTTCTCCGGGTCGATCTCCATCGCGATGCGCCCGCGGCCGTTGACGAGCTTGGAGCCCGAGATCTGGCCGACGCGGACGCCGGCGACGTTGACCGCCTGGCCGAGGCCGGCGGCGAGCCCGCTGGTGGACGTGCACGTCCGCGTAGATCGTGTAGCGGTCCTGCGTGGGCAGGCGCAGCCGCTGGTTGATGAGGATGTAGGTGCCGGAGATGAACGCGAGGATCACCAGGAAGGCGATCGCGGCGACGAAGCGCCCGTAGGTCGCGGATGGCGCGCTTCATCGCCTCGTCCCCGCTTCGGGTGCCCTGCCTGAGCTCGCGATCGCTGTCGCGCCGTCCGGTCGCCGTCGAGCGGCCGTCGGCTGTCGGCGCGCGACGTGGCGCACGGCGAGCCGCGGTCTCGGTGGGCACGCCCGCGTTCGTGCGCTGGGTGAGGTCGGGCAGCGCCTGGTCGGCGCACGGGCGCGTCGGGCCGGTGCGGCGGGACGCGGCCCGGGCCGAGGTAGGTCGGGCGCGATCCGGCGATCGGCTCGCTGCGACGTCCCGACGAGCTGGCCGAGGCCGGGGACCGAGCCCGGTGGAGAGCGACGTTCTCGCCCGACGCCGTTGAGGTAGCGCGAGCTGAAGCCGTTGCCGTCGAAGTTCTGCGCGAAGCCGACGACGGCCGACGCCGGCCTGGGCGAGCTCCTGCCAGACCTGCAGGTCGGTCGACAGCGCGCCGTCGGCGCAGCTTCGGCGGTCAGCACCGGGACGGCGTGGGTGCGCAGGCAGTCACATCACCGGCGTGACCAGGCCGGAACAGCGTGTTGAGGCGGGTCTCGAGCGCCGGCAGGCCGCGCGACGGTCGGGGTCGAGCGCGGTCGAGCGGCGCCGGGCAGCTCGCGCGGCGGAGGTCAGGCCGCGCAGCTGGGCGAGCGTCTGCGCGGTGTCGTCGAGGATCGGCGGCGAGATCCGCAGCGACGGGCGCAGCTCGGAGATGAAGCTCGCGGAACGACGGGCTGGACGGCGTCGAGGCTGTCGAGCGCGCGCGGCGTCTCGCGGATCAGCGCCGTCGATCTCGCGGATGCGACGCCGCGACCTGCGCGTCGCGCGACGCCAGCGCCGTCGTCGTGCGGTTGAGGTTGGTGACCAGGCCGCGCAGCTCGTTCTCGCGCGCGGCCAGCGCCGCGGTGATCTTGCTGGTGGACGCGATGCCCTCCGAGACGTCGTGGGGCGTGCTGCCGCGGCCGGCCTCCGCGATCTGCGCGGTGTCGCGCAGGACCGGCCCGAA
Source organism: uncultured Solirubrobacteraceae bacterium (assembly GCA_963740765.1). Lineage (GTDB taxonomy): Bacteria > Actinomycetota > Thermoleophilia > Solirubrobacterales > Solirubrobacteraceae > DATLGB01. The sequence continues at coordinate 124,815 of CAVUFN010000015.1, forward strand.
GGCGACGACGGCCCGGCCGAGGCCCTCCGCGCCGCCGTTGTCGAGGCCCGTGTCGAACTCCTTGATGATCGACCGCAGCTCGCCGAGCGTGCCCTGGTCGAACGAGGTCAGGATCTGATGCAGCTGCACCGGGCACGGCCGTCTGGTCTGCGCGGCAGGACGGACCCGTCGGCGAGCACGGGCGCGCTCGGGCTGCCCGGGCTGAGCTCCACGAAGAAGCCGCCCTCGAGGAACAGCCGCGGGCGGATCCGCACGCGCGCGTCCTTGTGCAGCGGCAGCGCGGTGTCCTTGAGCTCCATCTCGACCTGGGTGAGGCCGTCCGGGCCCTTCTCGACGCCGGTGACCTTGCCGACGGTCACGCCCGCGATGCGCACGGGGGAGAAGCCGACGACGAGCTGGTTGGAGGACTGCGAAGTTCGCGCTCACGCTGGTAGCCGTGCACGAACGGGATGCGCTTCGTGAAGACGAAGTACGACGCCGACGCGACGATCGAGCGCGATGCGCGACGAACGCCAGCATCAGGCGGTTGCGGGCCGCGGCGGCGCTCATCGCGTCGCTCCCGGGATCGTGTCGAGCAGGCCGGCGGCGCGGGCGAGGCGCGTCGCGTTCTGCGGCGGGCGGCGTCTCGTCCAGCGGGCCGGCCGGCTCGGTGCGAGGGCGGGTTGCCGATGACGACTGCCGGGCGCGAACGGCTCGTTGCCGGCCTCGCACTCCGTCTCGTTCATGCGCGGGTACGGGTTGAAGTGCAGGTTCGGGGACGGGGTCGTCGCCCGGAAGCCCTGCTCGAGCGCCGATGAGCGGGAGGAAGCTCAGCCACGTGCCCTGCTCGTCGCCGCGCGACACGGCCTCGGACTGGTTGCGCAGGTTGACGCCGAGCAGGTTGCAGCCGACCTGGGCGGCGCGCAGGCCGCTCACGGTCGGGTCGAGCAGGCGCAGCGCTGTCGGTGAGGCGGCGCACGCGCGCCGACGGCGTGGCCGGGTCGCGGCGCCACGGTGCCGGCGACGCGCAGCGACGCGTGCTCAGCGGGTCGGTGAGCTCGCGCGTGCGCACGCAGGGCCGTCGTGCCCGACTGCAGGGCGGCCGAGAGCTCGCGGGTCGTGCGCGGCAGCTCGCGCGTGCCGGCCGCGCAGGCCGCCGGTGATGTCGGCGAGGTCGCGCAGCACCGGGGTGACGTCGGTGAGCGCCTTGAGCGCCGATCTGCTCGGTGGGCGGCAGCTCGGCGAAGCCCTCGCCGAACGCCGTCGCCGGCGGCGTCGATGGCCTGCAGCGTGATCGCGCCCGTTGTCGAAGAGGTCGCCGAGCTCGCCGGCGACGGGCGCCGAGCGCGCCCGAGAAGCTGCGACGGCGCCGTCGATGAACCCGTCGAGGTCGGTCTCGTCGGATCGGCGAGCGTGGTGGCGACGCGCTGCAGCGGCGAGCAGCAGCTCGCTGATCGCGCCGATCGAGTCGTTGATGTCGGGGCCGCGGCCGGCGACGGCGTCGCCGAAGTTGCGGATCGTGCCCTGCAGGCCCTCGCGCGGTCGGCTTGTCGAAGGTGTTGAAGGTCTCGTCGAGCTCGGCCGCGGTCCGGGCGTTGCGCGAGCGGGAGCGTCGCGTTGGGCTTGACGTCGCGGTCGGAGTCGCCCGGCTCGAGCTCCACGAACTTCGCGCCCAGCAGCGAGCGCGGGCGGACGCGGACCAGCGTGTCGTCGGGGACGCTCTTGATGTCGCCGTCGAGCTTCATCTCCAGCGCGCGCGTAGGGCGGCTTGTCGCCGTCGGGCGGGCTCGGCGATGATCTCGTTGACCTGGCCGACGCGGAAGCCGCCGATGCGCACCTCGGAGCCCGACGACGAGCTCTGCGGCGTCGGGGACGTTCGCGTTGAGCGGGAACGTCTTGACGAACGGCAGGCCCTTGTTGGCGTTGTAGGAGAGGAAGACGCCGACGAGCAGCGCGACGACGATCGTCGTCCCGACCAGGACGGGGTTGGTGAGCGGGGTGCCGCTCTGGGCCGGGTTGCCGGTGCGCGAGCATCAGGGGCCCAGGAGGAAGTCGGTGAGGTCCTGGACGGGGCTCGACGTTCGCCCTGCGGGCACCTGCTGGGTGAGGTCCTGCAGCGGCTTGATGATGGGCGGGACCGCCACCGTGGGCGCCGGGGTCGCGGCGCCGGACGGGCGTCGGTGGCCGGGGCGGCGGGCGTGGTCGGCGCCGGGCGTGCGGTCCGGCGGCGCGGTCGCGCTTGGTGCGGCGGCCTTGCGAGCGGCCGTGGCCGGGTTGTCGCGGAAGAAGGCGTTGCAGCCCGCCACCGGCGTCGTCGCGAACAGGGTGCAGGCGCCGCCGTCGACGGCGTGCGCGGGGAGGATGTGCGAGGTCGCGTCGTAGCGCGACGGTGGCCGCGGCGCTGAAGTAGACGAAGCGGCGAGGTACTCGACGCCGCCGCGGTCGCGCAGGTTGACCAGCAGTGTCGGCGAGGTTGCGCCCGACCGGGCCGGCGCACGCGTGGTGAAGCGTGCGCAGCAGGCGGACGAGCGGCGTCGGCGCTCTTGAGCGTGCGGCGGCCGATGGTCGCGGTGTCGCCGAGGCGCCGAGCGACGGGCGCGGCGGCGCGCGGAGAACGGCCCGATGTCCTCGTCGAGCGCGCGGTCGAGGCCGGGCGCGGCGGCGCGCAGCTCGCCCAGCAGCGGCTGGCCGTTCGGCGAACAGGCGGTCGAGGTTGCCGATCGCGCGGTCGGTGGCGTCCAGCAGCGGCGGGAGGCGGCGGATGGTCTCGGCGAGCTCGCCGCGGTGGTCGGCGGTCTGGGCGGAGACGCGGTCGGCCTGCTCGATGAAGTCCGTGACGCGTGCCCTTGCGCTTGGCGAGCTCGGCGACCAGCGTGTCGGTGTCCGCGCACCGCCGACGGACAGCTGCGCCTTCTGCGCGGCGAGGTCGCTCGTGAGCTTGCGCACCGCGACGCAGCGTCGGGTTGGAGCGCAGGATGATGTCGTTGAGGTCCGCGCCGCGGGCGGCGAGGCCGCCGCCGAGCGCCATGATCGCCACGGTGAAGCGCTGGCGGACGTCGGCGCTGGAAGATCGCGGAAGAGGTCGGTGATGGAGACCGGGACCGAGGTGCGGTCGACCGGGCACGGTGGGCGGCCGGCTCGCCGCTCGAGCTCGCCCTTGTCGGGCGAGCCCGGGTCGCACTGGACGAAGTTCTCCGAGATCAGGCCCTCGGGCTGGATGTTGCAGCTGGCGTCGTCGCGGAACTCGAAGCGCGCGCGGGATCGACATGACGATCCGCGCCTTGTAGTCCTTGGTGAGCTTGACGTCCTTGACCAGGCCGACGCGCGCGCCGGCGACCTTGACGACCTGGCCCGGGGATGATGCCCTTGGCGGTGTCGAAGATCGCGTCGACGCGGTAGGTGCCGGCGCTCTCGGCCCGCGAGCCGACGACCGCGACGGCGGCGATGACGCCCACGAGGGTGAGCGCGACGAGGGTCAGGACGCGCCTCACGGCAGCACCCCGAACCCGTCCTCCGGGTCGCACGTGTGTCTTGTTCTCGATGTACGGGTTGGAGCCGTCGTCGGCCGGGTCGGTGGCGCCGCCCGGGCAGCGGAAGGTGCGGTCGGTGACGAAGCCGCCGAGCGCCGCCGCCGGTGTTGAGCGCGCCGCGCCAGGCCGCTGGCGTCGAGCGACTGGACGCCGATGCGCGCGAAGCCGCCGTTGGCGTCGTAGTAGCCGGCCGCGCGGTCGCCGAGGCCGTCGACGACGCCCTGGACGATCTCGGGCGTGTAGGGGCGCAGGCCGTCGCGATCGGCAGCAGCGCCGACAGCGTCAGGACGGTCTGAGCGCAGCGCGGGGACCGCGGCGCTCGGCAGCTCGGGAAGCCCGTCGAGGCCGCGGCGCAGGTCGGGCAGCAGCGCGGCGCGTCTGGCGCAGCACGGGCGTCGTCTGGCGTGCGGTCGGGCACCAGCTGGCGCAGGACCTCGCACGAGCCTGGGGGCCGCGCGGCGGGCGTCGCGCAGCGCCGGCCGGGCGGTCGACGATCGTCTTGCGCAGGCCGCCGAGGACGCCGTCGGGCCGGTTGAGCAGGGCGGGGGCGCGCTCGAGCGCGTCCGCGAGCGCGTCGCGCTCGCGAGGCGACGGCGCGCAGCGTGGTGGCGGTCGAGGTGATGCCCTGGCTGATGTCCTCGGACCGCGAGGCGAGCGCGGTGGCAGTCGTCGCGCCGGTGGTGATCAGCTTCTCGAGGGCGGCCCGGTCGTAGACGAGCTCGTCGGCGAGCTGGCGCGCTCTGGAACAGCGCCGGGTTCAGGTAGGACAGGCCCTCGTTGGCGGCCTGCGTCCGGCCCTCGAAGACCTTCGCGCCGTTGCGGATGATGCGCTGCAGCCGCTCGCGGGTCTTGGGGTCGAAGGCGTCGAAGAGGACGTCGAGGTCGACGATCGGGCGGGTCTCCGCGGTCGACAGCGTGCCGCCGTCGGGGATCTTCGCGCCCGTCGGACGGCCCGGGCGTCAGCTCGACGAAGCGGTTGGCGACGCCCGACAGGCCGACGGTGCGGATGCGCGCGGTGGTGCCCGCGGCGCAGCGGCGTGATGTCGTCGTCGGTGATGGTCGAGCTTGAGGTCGGCCTAGGCCGTCGTCGGAGAGCTGGATCTTCTGGATCTTGCCGACGGTGCGGCCGCCGACCTCGACGAGGCCGCCCTTGACGAGCTGGCCGGCGTCCACGAAGCGGGCGTTGATCGTGTAGCTCGACGCCGCCGCCGAGCGATCACGACGACGGCGACGACCGCCGCGACGACGAGGGCGCGCGAGAGCGACGAGCCGGCGAGGTCATCCGCCGATCGGGGCTCGCGGGTTGCCGCCCCAGAACAGCTGCGTGCCCGAGCATCCCGATGGCGTGGATGCCGATGATGTTGACCACCATCGACTGCGCGGTCGCCTTGCCGACCCCGACCGGGCCGCCGCCCGCGTTGTAGCCGTAGTAACAGCCGACGATGACGATGAACGTCGCCATCGACATGCCCTTGACCGCGCTGTAGAGGAGGTCGACCGGGTTCTGGAACTGCCAGAAGATCTGGAAGTAGCCGCCGGGGGAGACCTCGCCGATCTGCCGCACGACGGCGATGTAGGAGCCGACGAAGCCGAACGACGATCGCGGCGATGTAGACGAAGGGCAGCACCAGCCACATGCCGAGCAGGCGGGTCGCGCACAGGTAGACCAGCGAGTCCAGGCCGAGGACCTCGAGCGCGTCGATCTCGTCGGAGATGCGCATGGAGCCGAGCTCGGCGACGAAGCCCGTGCCGACCTTGGCGGCCATCATGTAGCCGAACGCGTAGGGGGTGACCTCGCGCAGGTCGCACAGCGCGGTGAACGCGCCGGCGACCGACGGCGCGCCGATCGTGCGCGCCGCGTAGGCGCCCTCGATGCCGCACTGCAGGCCGAGGATGAACACCAGCATCATCACGATGCAGCACGGAGCCGACGACGAGGATGCCCGCCTGGCGCAGCGTCTCGCCGAAGAACTTCAGGACGCGGCCGCCGAAGATCGCCCTTGTAGACGGCGATCGCGAAGGCGAGCATCTCGCCGAACGCCTCGAGCGGCCCGCGCGACGTAGCGCGGATCATCGGACCGCGCGACAGCTCGGGGTGGGTGGCCAGCAGCGTCTGGGTGAAGACGTAGTTGAAGGCGCCGATGCCGATGAAGGCGATGACGACGGCCTGGTTGACCGCGCGGCCGACGCCCTCCGAGCCGCCCTTGGCGGTCAGGCCCTTGTAACAGCAGACGATCGCGATGATCGCGCCGAACAGCAGCGTCTTGAGCAGCGAGCCCCACAGCTCGGTGGTCGTCGCGTTGGAGAAGTAGGTGGCGAAGAACGGGCCGAGCGGCGCCTTGTTGGTGAGCGTCACCAGCACGCCGCCGAAGGTCCCGAAGATCACGGCGTAGATGTCGAACAGCGCCGTGGCCATCATCAGCGCGAGGAAGCGCGGGACGACGAGGTTCTTGATCGGGTCGATGCCGAGCACCTGCAGCGCGTCGAGCTCCTCGCGGATCTTGCGCGCGCCGAGGTCGGCGGTGATCGCGGTGCCGGCGACGCCGGCCATGACGATCGCGCAGACGAGCGGCGCGAACTCGCGCACCACGGCCAGCACGAACAGGCCGCCGAGGCGATCGAGCGCGCCGAACAGGTTGAGGAAGCCGGCCGCCTGCACGCCGGACGGGCCGTAGGAGAACGCGACGCTACGCGAGGATCATCGGGAACCAGCAGACCCGCAGGACGAACAGGAACTGGTAGACGAACTCGTTGCCGTACGTGTACGGGGGACGGACCGCCGAGACGATCGTCCTGCCGGTGAGTATCCCCATGTCGCCGATGTCCGACATCGACGTCCTGAACGTGTCAGCGCCACGGCTGACGGTGCTTCTGACCAAGCTTCCTCCCTCGCCCGAACGGAAACCTACGCCCTGGCGCGGCGGGTCACAACCACCAACCGACGGCCTTCACCCCACCTCCACAATCAGCGGATGCCGGGGGTGCGGCGCAGCAGGCGCAGCCCGGCGGTCATCGCCACCGCGAAGACGCCGGCGCTCACGTGGCGCGGCGGGGCGATCGGCATCAGCCGCTGCACGGAGACGGTCTGGGACTCCGTGTACTTGCGGATGCCGTCCGCGCCGTGGCGGCGGCCGAGCCCCGAGTCCTTCATCCCGCCCATCGGCGCGTCGACGGACCCCCAGGTGGCGATGTAGCCCTCGTTGACGTTCACGGTCCCCGCCTGCAGGCGCGTGGCCAACGACCGGCCGCGGCGGGTGTCGCGTGTCCAGACGCTGAAGTTGAGGCCGTAGCGGCCGGCGTTCGCGGTCGCGACCGCCTCGTCCTCCGTCTTGAAGCGCGAGACCGCCACCACCGGGCCGAACGTCTCCTCCGCGAACAGCGTCATCCCGTCGCGGACGTCGTCGAGGAGCGTCGGCTCGTAGAAGAACGGGCCGAGGTCCGGGCGCGGGCGGCCCGCCCGTGAGCACCTTCGCGCCCTTGGTGACGGCGTCCTCGACGTGCTCGCAGACCGTGTCGAACTGCTTCTGGGAGATCAGCGAGCCCATGTCGGACGCGTAGCTGAGCTCGGCGCCGAGCTGCATGCCGCGCACCCGCTCGACGAGCTTCGCGATGAACGCGTCGGCGATGCGCTCGTCGACCAGCAGGCGCTCGGCGGAGATGCACAGCTGCCCGCCGTTGGAGAACATCGCCCGCTCCGCGCCGTCGACGGCACGGTCGAGGTCGGCGTCGTGCAGGACGAGCATCGCGTTCTTGCCGCCGAGCTCCATCGAGCTGGGGATCAGCCGCTCGGCGGCCTGCGACGCGACCTGCCGCCCCACGGCCGTGGACCCCGTGAACATCACGTAGTCGACGCGGTCGATGAGCGCGGGGCCGAGGTCGGAGCCCGCGCCGGTGACGATCTGCAGCAGCTCGGGATCCAGGCCCGCCCGCTCGAGCAGCTCCTGGCCGGCGAGCGCGGCGAACGGCGTCTGCGAGTCGACCTTCAGCACGACGGCGTTGCCGGCCGCCAGGGCGGGGATGGCGTCGGAGATGCTCAGCGTCAGCGGGTAGTTCCAGGGCGCGATGACGCCGACGACCCCGACGGGATGGTGGTGCTCCCAGGTCGCGGTCAGCACCGGCAGGGCGCCGCGCCGGCGCTGCGTGCGCAGGTGACGCTCGGCCGTGTTGGCGTAGTAGCGCGAGACGATGGCCACGTCGAGGATCTCCTCGAAGGCGTGCCGGCGGGCCTTCCCCGACTCGAGCTGGACGATGTCGAGCAGGTCGGACTGCTGGGCGAGCACGAGGTCGTGGAAGCGCAACAGGATCGCGCGTCGCTGCGCGAAGCTCGTCGACCGCCACCGCTCCTGCGCCCCGCGGGCGCGTCGGACGGCGGCCTCGACGTCCGCCTCCGTGCAGCGGGGGACGGTCGCCTGGACCTGCCCCGTGGCGGGGTTGAGGATCTCCATCGTCTCCCGCTCGCCGTCGCCGGTGACGATGCGCGACGACAGCCGTTGCAGGCGGGGCTCGAGGGCGCCGCGCTCGGCGATCGTGTCCGTCATGCCGCGAACCGGATCGCGTGGAAGTCCAGCGAGAACGGCATGGCCCCGTCGCGAGGCAGCGCGGGCGCGCGCAGCTCGAGGTCCCAGCGGTCGAGCGCGGCCTCCAGCGCGGCCGTCCCGATCAGGGAGACGAGGTGGCCGCCGGGGCAGTCCTGGGTGCCGTGGGACAGCGCGTTGAGGCGGTAGTCGTCCCGCGCGCCGTCCTGCCAGCGTGCCGGCACACAGCGGTCGGCGTCAGGGACGCCGTCCGGGTCGCGGTGGTTGAAGACGTTGGAGATCATCACCTGGGTCCCTGCTTCGAGGGTCTCGCCCGCGAGCTCGGTGTCGCGGGTCGTCTCGCGCGCCAGCAGGGGCGTCGTCGGCCACAGCCGCATCGCCTCCTGCAGCACGCCTTCGAGATCGCGCTCCCCGGTGGCCACCGCGAGGGCCAGGGCGCGGAAGGCGTTGGCGCCGAGCGTGTCGCGCATGGCGAACATCCAGTGCGGCAGCTGCTGGACGACGCGGGTGGTCGTGGTCTGCGGCGCGCCGGCGATGCGGGCCACGAACGACCCCGGCTCTGGATCGATCAGCGTGCGCTCGAGCTTCCCGTAGAGCTCGTAGTAGTCGTCGCCGGTCGACAGGCCGGCGATGCGGTTGGCCTCGCCCATCAGGGTCTCGAGCGTCTCCGTGAGCTCCGTGTCGTCACGGTGGCGGTCGCCGAAGAGCACGCGCAGGGTGATGCGGTCGAACAGCCGCTCCCACGCCGTCCAGTCCAGCTCGCCGCGGACCTCCAGGCGACCGACCTCGTCGCCGACGATCGCGCGGATCCGCTCAGCGTCGGGGGAGTCGAGCACCGCCTCCGTGAAGCGCCGCCGGTCCTCCCACGCCTCGCCGCGCGACAGGGTCAGCGCATCCGGCTGGAAGTGCGCCATCCCCTTCGCCTTCGCGCCCGCGTCGGACGCGTACGTGTCCGCGGAGTGGTCGAGCACCTCGCGCAGGGCGTCCTGGCCCCACAACAGGACCATGCGGCCGCCGAGCAGCCGGACGCCCTCGCCGCCGTATTGGCGCTTGAGGCCCGAGAGCAGGCGCACGGTACGGGCGTCGGCGTCGACCTTCGTGAGCAGCTTCATCGCGCGCGGGCGGGGGGAGAAGAGCCCGCGCACCAGCGCGGGGGCGAGGCCGCCGGCGATCACCTTGGCCGCGGCGACGGGAGAGGCGGAGGGCAGGCCGCTCATGCGTTGATCGCCTCGAGCGCGCGGCGGAGGCCCTGGGTGCGCTCCTCCGCCCTGGCCACCACGCCGTCCTCCGAAGTGGCGTCGACCTTGTTCCAGGGCAGGAAGGCGTTGGGCAGGCCGCGCAGGGCCGGCTCGAGCTCCGGGTGGTGGCGCAGGATGACGTCCTTGAGCTTGGTCTTCGTCACCCAGTCGATGCCCGTCTGCGTGTACACCTCGGGCGTGAAGTCGGTGGTGAAGAAGCGATCGCTCTTGAGCCGCCGGGACGCCATCAGGATGAAGACGCGGAAGGCGGTGTCCGAGAAGCCGAAGCCGGGTGGCGTCGGCTCCGCGTACATGCCCACCTGCAGGTCGACCAGGTCGATGTCGTTGTTGTAGGTGCGCCGGATCTCCTCCGCCCACTGCGGGTTGTCGGTGAGCTCCTCGAAGGACCGGATCCGCGGCATCCGCATCTCCTCACGGAAGTCGTTGTACCGCGGCAGCCCGCGCTCGCGGTCGCGCAGCACGTCGAGCGTCGCCAGGTCCATCCGCTCCCCGTCGATGCGCTCGTGGTTCTGCAGCGCCTTCGGGTAGTTGTGCAGGGTGATCTTGCCGGGGTGCTCGACGCCCATCGAGTAGAAGAGGTCCGACAGCGAGTAGCCGTCCATGAACGGGCGCAGCTTGCGGCTGTGGAGGTCGTCGAGCACCGCCGTCCCCAGCTTGTCGCCCGTCTCGTGCGAGAAGAAGTTCCAGTCGTCGCGGATCAGCGGATGCATCCGATAGACGGAGACGAACTCCTCCGTGAGCTGGAAGCGCGCGCCGTGGTGCTCCTGCGGCGAGCCCATGATCCCGCTGAAGAGCTCCGAGTCGCCGAGGCGACCGAAGCGGTCCTTGACGTGCTGGCCGAGCAGGCCCGACCAGTTCGTGTTCATCGCCAGCCACAGCGCCGGCGTGTTGACGATGCCCGGCGTCCACTCGACGGTGTGGATCTTGGCCATCAGCGCGGCGTTGATCAGCCAGGCGGTGTCGAAGAGGCGCTGATCGTCCCAGCGCGGGTTCTCGCGCTTGAGGACGTCGCAGATGGCGTTGTGCTCCCGGGTGAAGAGCGAGTGCAGGCAGGAGAGGCCGAACCAGAAGTTCTCGTTGAAGCCGGTGAGGTCGAGGTTCGGCTCGTCGGGGTCGGACAGCAGCCGCCCGTTCTCGGCGATCTTCAGCTTGCCGTCGGTGAAGGTCCGCAGCTGCTTCTGCTTCTCCGCGCTGGCGCCGTAGATCTGCGACCCGTCCCACCAGTGGGTCTCCGTGTTGCCGTAGTCGGCGGGGCCGCCGTCGTGGCCGACGGTGCCGTCGCGCGGGACGGTGCGGCGGACGTGCATCGGGCGCTCGAACCATGGATCGTCGTCCTCGAGCGGCACCTCCATGATCTCGTCGGCGCGGCCGCGGCCATGGAAGAACCAGTTGTGGTTCTCGAACTGGATCCAGGCGGCGGCGAGGACGTTGAGCGTCGTCGCGGGCTGGAACTCGCGGCGGGTCATCAGCTCGAGCGAGACCTTGCGGGCGCTCGGGGTGTGCAGTCGCGGCGGCGTCTCCGGCTTGATGCGCTTCGGGTCGATGTTGCGCGTGAACGAGCTCTCGACGGAGCCCATCTCGGGATCGGCGAGGTCGTTCCAGCGGCCGTCGGGACGGCGGGCGCGCAGGGCCTCGGGGGGCGGGTCCTCCTTGCGCTCCGTCTGGATCGGGTCGCCCTCGTTGTCGAAGAGGTTGAGGTCGCGCAGGTCGAGCCGCAACGACAGCAGGTTGAGCGCCTTCAGGCTCGTGGTGGGCAGCTGCCACCACTGGCGCTTGCGGTTGATCGGTCCGAAGACCTTGTGCATCGCCCGGCCGACGGCCGAACGTGAGGACTCTCCCATGACTCCCTCCCCGGAGTTGACAGTCGTTCTCAGCGACCTCTACCCAGGTTCCGGTTCATCGAACACAGGGTTCGCGCTCAGGCCGCGGCGAGCGCCTCCACGGTGACCGCACGGGTGCGCTCGCCCAGCGTCCGGGCCAGGATCTGGTCCGCGCCCGGCAGGTGCATGCCCTGCGCCAGCGCCCGCACCTGGGCGTGGGCGAGGACGTCCCCGGCCCGGGTGGGCGAGAGGCCGATGAGATGGCGCAGGTCGACGGGGACGAGCGCCTCCGCCGCGCGGCCGAGCACGCGCAGTGCGGGCCAGTGGGCGGCGAGCTCCTTCCGCAACGGCGGCTGCGTGACGAAGGTCGATCGCCTCGCGCGCGCCGTCGGAGACGCACAGTCCGGGGCGGCGGGCGGCGAAGAACGCGCGCACGGCCTCGACGTCCGCGGGGACGTCGGTCGCCGGCACGCCGAGCAGCTCCGCCACGGGAGCGTTCTCGGCGAAGTAGCGGTCGCGGTCACGCGCCTCGAGGCGGCCGTGGTAGTGCTCGTGGGCGACGAGGAAGGAGTGGATCTCGACCGTGTGGACCCAGACGGCGCTCTCCGGATCGGCTGCGCTGTAGGGCCGGCCGGTGACGGGGTCGATGCCGACGACCTTGCGGTGGATGTGGTTGACGATCGCCGCCGCGCGCTCCGCCTGCTCCGTCGTCCCGAAGGTGGTCGTGGCCACGTACTCCGCCGTGCGCTGCAGGCGCTTGAGCGGCCGCCGCCGGTAGTCGGAGTGCTGCGCGACGCCCGCCATCGTGCGCGGGTCGAGGGCCTGGATGATCAGCGAGCGCAGGCCGCCGACGAGGGAGGCGATCGGGTCGCTGTGGACCCGCCATGTGACCGAATCCGGTCCGAAGTAGCCCGACATGGTCGTCATGGTACAGATCGGGTATCTTCCGTACCACATGGCCTCCTTCCGAGACGACGCTGCGGATCGCCGGCGACGCGTGCGCGATGAACGGCGCGGGCTACGCGCTGCTGCTGCAGGTCGCCCATCCGGTGGTCAGCGCCGGGGTCGCCGAGCACTCGAACTTCCAGCAGGACCCGTACGGGCGGCTGATCCGCACGCTCGACTACGTCAACGTCTCCGTCTTCGGCGGGGACGCGGCGGCGGCGGAGATGGGCGCGCCGCACCCGGGAGATGCACAAGCGCATCAAGGGCGTGATGCCGGACGGCACGCGCTACCACTCGCTCGAGCCGGGCGCCTTCGCCTGGGTCCACGCCACGCTCGTCCACTCCATGCTGAAGTGCCACCAGCGCTTCGGCCGGCCGCCGACGCCGCGCGAGAGGGACGTCGTCTACGCGGACTGGCGGGTGATCGGCGAGCACATCGGCGTGCGCCCGCGCGACCTGCCCGAGACCTACGTCGAGTTCGCCGACTACGTCCGGACGATGGAGCGGGAGACCCTCGAGCCGACGGAGTCGGTGCCGCACCGTCCTGCAGACGCTGGCCACGCCGAAGGCGCCGCCCGTCCCGTATCTGGGGGAGGGGACGTGGCGGGTCGCCCGCTGGCCGGCGGCGAGGGCGACGGACGTGCTCACGCGTCGGGCTGCTCGGGCCCGTCGTGCGCGCGGCGGCTCGGGCTGCCGTGGTCGCAGGCCGACCGCCTGCGCTTCGAGGCGCTGGCCGCGGCGCAGCGCGCCGCGTCCCCGCTGCTCCCGCGCGCAGCCCGCGAGTTCGGCCCGACCTACCTGCACCACCGGCGCGGCGCGCTGGCCAGGCAGGGCTTCGCGCTGGCAGCCGCATGAGCCTGCTCGAGCGCGCACTGGTCGCCGAGGTCCCGGCCGGCTCCGACCACATCCTCGACGCCGCGCTCGCCCTCGCCGCCGCCTCCGGCATCAAGCACCTGACGATGGACGACGTCGCCCGCCGCGCCGGCGTGGGGCGGATGACGGTCTACCGCCGCTTCGGCACCCGCGAGGCGCTCGTGGACGCGCTGGCCGGCCGCGAGGCGCGCCGCTGCCTGGCCGAGCTGGAGGCCGCCTCGCCCGTCGACGCGCCGGTGGCCGAGCAGGTCGCCGCCGGCTTCGCCACCGCGATCCGCCTCACCCGCGAGCACCCGCTGCTGGCGCGGCTCGCCCGCGTCGAGCCCGACATCGTCCTCCAGGCGTTCTCGGTCGGCCCGCTGTTCGGCCTGTGTGTCGGCTTCCTCGCCGACCGCCTGCGCCGCATGGGCGCCGACCCGGCGCCCGCCGAGCTGCTCGTGCGCCTCGCGGTCTCCTTCGTCCTGCTGCCCGACACGCAGCTGGACGTCGCTCAGGCGGCGGGCTCGCTCACCGCGCTCGTCGGAGTAGAGCTGGTCCTCGTAGTCGCGCACCATGCGGCTGGCCGAGAACTCGCGGGCCGTTGGTCTTCATGCGACGCGCGCACGCGCTGCGATCCAGGCGCGCGGCATGTCCGACTCGTCGCGCTCGTAGAAGGCCGGGACGACCTCCTCGCTCGAGCAGCCGGTAGAGCTCCTCGGCGTGCACGTGGTCCTGGTGGCCGTGGTCGTCCATCACGTCGCCGTTGAGCGCCCAGCCGTTGCTCGCCGTCGTAGCCCTCGTCCCACCAGCCGTCGAGCACGGACAGCTGCAGGCCGCCGTTGAGGACGGACTTCATGCCGCGACGTGCCGGAGGCCTCCAGCGGCGGGCGCGGGACGTTGACCCACACGTCGCAGCCGCGCACGAGGCGGGCCGCGGTGCCGAGGTCGTAGTCCTCGAGGAAGACGACGCGCTCGGCCGACGCCGCCGCGGTCCTTGAGGCCGAAGAGCTCCTGCACGAGGCGCTTGCCCTCGTCGTCCTTCGGGTGCGCCTTGCCGGAGATCAGCAGCTGCACGGGCCGGTCGCCGGTGACGCAGGCCGATCGCGCGCTCGGGGTCGCGGAACAGCAGGTTCAGGCGCTTGTAGGTCGCCACGCGGCGCGCGAAGCCGATCGTCAGCACGTCGGGGTCGAACGCGCGTCTCGGCGGCCTTGACGATGTGGCGCGCGTCGCCGCGGGCGAGGCGGTCGATGGACGATGCGCTCGCGGACGAAGTCGACGAGCCGCGCGCGCTGCTCGTTGCGCACGCGCCCACAGCTCCTCGTCGGAGGCGTTGTCCAGGCCGGCCCAGGTCGCGGGCTCGTCGGCGCGCGTGGCCCAGCCGTCGCCGAGGTGGCGGTCGAGCAGCTGGCGCATCGGCTCGCCGACCCAGCGACGGGCACGTGCACGCCGTTGGTGACGTGCGTGATCGGGACGTCGTCGACCGCGGTCGGGCCACAGCCTGCCACATCCGCGCGCGACCTCGCCGTGGCGGGCGGAGACGCCGTTGGCGGCGCGGCTCGTGCGCAGCGCGAACTGGGTGACGCCGAACGGCTCGTGCTCGTCGTCGGGATGGGTGCGGCCGCGGCGGATGACCTCGTCGCCGTCGAAGCCGACGTCGCCGAGGAAGTCGCGCCGAGCGTGTGCGCGGACCTGGTCGGCGGGATAGGTGTCGTTGCCGGCCGGGACCGGCGTGTGGGTGGTGAAGATCGTCTCGCGCGCGGCGTCCAGCGCCTCGAAGTCGCCCGCCGTGCGTGCTTGCGCGCGCGGCGAGCGCGGCGAACGCGGCGTGGCCCTCGTTGAGGTGGACGACGCCGGGCTCGATGCCGAGCGGCCTCCAGCGCGGCGACGCCGCCGAGCCCGAGCAGCGCGTACTGCGCCAGGCGCGTGTCCGGGTCGCCGTCGTAGAGGCGCGAGGTGATCCAGCGCGCTGACGCCGTCGTTCTCGGGCACGCTCCGTGTCGAGCAGAACAGCGGGACGCGGCCGACGTGGACGCGCCAGATCTGCGCGGTGACCTCGTCGTCCGCGCAGTCGGGACGGAGATCTTCAGCGGCTCGCCGTCGTCGCCGGTGACCAGCGCGGCGGGCAGGCGCTCGGGGTCGGTGAGGACCCAGTACTCCTGCTGCCAGCCCGAGTGGTCGATGCGCTGGCGGAAGTAGCCGCGCCGGTACATGAGGCCGACGCCGACCAGCGGCAGCGCGCGGTCGGAGGCCTCCTTGAGGATGTCGCCGGCCAGGGCGCCGAGGCCGCCGGAGTAGATCGGCAGCGACTGGTGGACGGCGTACTCGGCGCAGAAGAAGGCGACGGGGTGCTCGGCGGTCGACCGGGGCCGGCGGCGTCGCGCGTCGAGGTCCTGGCGCGACGCGCTCCTCGAGCGACGGCGGCGAAGCCGATCAGCGCGTCGTCGTTGGCCGCGCGCGTCCAGCGCCTCGCGTCGACGCCTCCTGCAGCAGCCGCACGGGGTTGCCGGCGACCATCCGCCAGCGGCGCGCGTCGACGGAGCGAAACAGCTCCGAGCCGCCGGGCATCCAGGCCCAGCGGTAGTTGTAGGCCAGCCGCGCGAGCGGGGCGAGCGGGTCGGGCAGCCGCCAGGCGAGGGCCTCCGCGGCACGGTCGAGGTCGTCGTCTCCAAGCACAGCTGGCATCCGACCAGGCTTCCCGACTCGCGTGTCAGCCAATCATCCCTTAGGAGGACCCGGGATCGTGCCAGCGGGCGATGTGCGACGTCGCTCGCGGCACCGGAGAGTCTCGGCATGGCGGTCGACCCTCGAAACGCCCTCCCTTGGCCGAGCTCGCCCGGCGCCTGCGCGTGTCCCGCGCTGGTCGCTCGCCGCCGTCGTGGCCATCGCCGCTCGTCGTCGGCGGTCCCGGCCGGGCGCTCCTGGACGCGCTCGAGCGCGTCGTGACCGCCGACCCGCGCCTGGGCGCTCGCGGCCGCCGGCGTTCGAGGCGCTGTCCTTCGCGGGCTACATCGCGCTGACCCGCGCACGTCGACGCGGCGCTTCGGCTGGGCGACAGCTACCGCACCACCCTCGCCGGCGCCGCCGCCACCCGCCTGCTGCCGACGGCGGGTGCCGGCGGCGCCGCGCTGACCCTGTGGGTGCTCAAGCGCCGCGGGCGCACGCGCGCCACGACCTCCTCACCTTCCTCGTCGTCCTCTACGCCGTCTTCCTCGCCGCGCTGCTCGGCGGCCGCGCGCCTGGCCGCCGGCGCTCTGGCCCGCCGCGCTCGCCGCCGCCGCCGCGATGGCCGCCGGCGCCGTTCGTCCCCGAGGCTCGTCCGGCCGCCGTCCGCTCGCGGTCCGCGCCGCGTGGCTGCGCTCGTCCGGCGTCCGAGCGCCTGCTCGGCGCGCCGGCCTGGTGGGCGTTCGACTGCGCCGTGCTGTGGGCCACCTTCCACGCCGTCGGCGCGCCGCCGCGCCGATCTCCGTCGCTCGTGCTGGGCTACTTCCTCGGCCAGGTCGCCAACACGATGCCGCTGCCCGGCGCCGCCTCCAGCGGCATGATCGGCGTCTTCGTCGCCTTCGGCGTCGCCCCGGAGCTGGCCGCTCGCCGCCGTGCTCGCCTACCGCGCCATCGCGATCTGGCTGCCGGCCCCCGCCGGCGCCCACGCGCTGGTCTCGCTCAGGCGCTCCCTCGGCGCTGCCACTCCCAGTAGCCCTCCAGCGGCGGGATCTCGCGCCCGGCGCGCGCGCCTCGCCTCGCTCTCGGTAGTAGCTGACGGGCGGCAGCAGCGGGTCGCGGTCCACCGGGCGGGCGACGATGTCCGTGTACCAGGGGGACGAGTGGGTGCGGGGCTCGGCGACGACCTCGAAGCGGGCCGCGCGCAGCATGGAGCGGATCGCGGACGGCGCCATGCCCCACCAGAAGTTGCCGTGACCGAGCATGGGCGTCTCCACGAACGGCGTCCCGACGCCCCAGGCGCCGCTGAGGTCGCCCCAGTGCGGGCGGGTGAAGGGCGCGCGCTCCTCGTCGGAGAGGTACGGGTAGAAGACGCAGCCGTTCGGGACGCCGGGCAGCTCGGGGATCGAGTGGGTGCCCAGGTAGAGGTACTCGCGGGTGATCTCGCGCAGGTGGTTGAGCAGCTGGACGGGGTCGGGCGAGTGGTAGAGGACGCCCGTGCACCAGACGACGTCGTGCACGCCGGCGCGCTCGAGGACGACGGGGTCGTGGACGTCGCCCTGGACGTAGCGGATGGTCGATCCGCGCCGTTCGCGCTCCTCCGGGAAGGCGCCGACCTCGTCGGAGGCGTCGATCATCGTCACCTGCGTGGCGCCGGACTCCTCGGCGGTGAAGGCGCGGCCGCCGTTGAGGAAGAGGACGCCGCCGACGTCGGCGAACGAGCGCCCCGGCGCGTGGTCGCGGATCCACTGCTGGCGGTCCGCCTCCCACTGCTCCTTGTCGGCTTGCCGATCTTGCGCCGCGCCCGCCAGGCCGCGATCCAGGCTTCGGTGGCCAAACGCACGCCGCGAGCCTAGAATGGGCGGTAGTCAACCCATTTCCGGAGGCATTTCATTCCAGTAGAAGAGAAGGTCGAGTTCGAGGGCGAGGTCGTCGAGGCCCTGCCGTCACTCATGTTCCGCGTCAAGCTGGACAACGGCCACGAGGTGCTCGGGCACCTGGCCGGCAAGATGCGCCGCTTCCGCATCCGCGTGCTGCCGGGCGACCGCGTGCGCGTCGAGGTCTCCCCGTACGACCTCAGCCGCGGCCGCATCACCTACCGCTTCAAGTAAGCGCCTTCACGAACGCCGCGCAGAACGCCTCGAGGTCGTCGGGGTCGCGGCTCGTGATCAGGTTGCCGTCGACGGCGACCTCCTCGTCGACGACGTTCCCGCCCGCGTTGCGGATGTCGGTGCGGATGGAGGGATAGGACGTCAGCGTCCGTCCCTCGACGACGCCGGCCTCCACCAGCGTCCACGGCCCGTGGCAGATCGCGGCGACGGGCTTGCCGGACTCCACGAACGCCTTGACGAAGGCGACCGCGTCCTCGTCGACGCGCAGGTTGTCGGGGTTGACGGTCCCGCCCGGCAGGAGCAGCCCGTCGTAGTCGTCGACGCTCGCGTCGCCGACGAGCCGGTCGACGGGGAAGGTGCCCTTCGGCGTGATGTCGCCCTCCATCGCCTGGATGTCGTCCTTGTCGATCGAGAGCAGCTCGGACGACCCGCCGGCGTGCTCGATCGCCTTGCGCGGCTCCACGAGCTCGACCTGCTCGACGCCGTCCGCGGCGAGGACCGCGATCTTCTTCCCGTTCAGTTCATCAGCCATGTCGGGGCCGCTACCCGCCCCGGAGTACGCTGACTCGCCTTGACCGACTCGCTGCTCGACGACCTCATGGAGTGGCTGCGCATCCCGTCCATCTCGACGGGCGGCGGGACGGAGGAGGACCTCCGCGCGGCCGCGGCCTGGGTGTGCGAGCGCGTCGACGCCGCCGGCGGCGAGGCGCAGATCCTCATCCGCCCGGAGGGCAACCCGATCGCCTACGGGGAGCTCAAGGCCGACCGCGCCGGACGCGCCCACCGTCCTCATCTACGGCCACTACGACGTGCAGTCCGTCGGCGACGCCGCGGCCTGGGCGCTCGGACCCGTTCGAGCCCGAGGTCCGCGACGGCCGCCTCTACGCCCGCGGCGCCTCCGACGACAAGGGCAACTTCCTGCCGCTGCTGCACGCCGCCTGCGCGCAGGCCCGCGCCGGCGAGCTCGCGGTCAACGTGCGCGTCGTCGTCGAGGGCGAGGAGGAGGCCGGGGCGCCAGGCCGTCGCCGCCTGGCTCGCGCGAGGACGAGAAGGGCGCCGACGTCGCCATCGTCTTCGACTCCGACATGGCCGACGCGCAGACGCCCGCCATCACCGTCGGCCTGCGCGGGATGGTCATGGCCGAGATCGGCGTGCACCGTCGGCCGCCGCGACCTGCACTCGGGCATGTACGGCGGCAGCGTCCTCAACGCCGCCCACGTCCTGCACGGCGATGCTCGCCCAGGTCGTGCCCGGGCCGGACGGCGTGCCGCGCGAGGAGCTGCGCGCGGGCGTCGCCCCCGTCGCCGACGCCGAGCGCGAGTCCTGGGCGCGGCTGACGCCCGGGGACGAGCTGATCGCCGAGGTCGGCGGCCGGCCGGTCTCCCCGGACGCGGGCGCGCGCTACTACGAGCGCAACGGCGCCGACACGTCCGTCGAGATCAACGAGATCGTCGTCGGGGAGCCGCGCACGATCGTGCCGGCCCACGCCCGCGCCACCGTCTCCGTCCGCCTGGCGCCCGGGCCAGTCCTCCGCGGAGATCGCCCCGGTGCTCGAGCGCCTGCTGCGCGACGCCGCGCCGGACGGGGCCGACGTCGAGATCGCCTTCCAGCTCGCCGAGCCCGCGCTCTTCCCGGTCGACTCCGAGCCGATGCGGCTCGCCTTCGAGGCGATCGAGCGCGGCACGGGGATGACGCCCGTCTTCCAGCGCAGCGGCGGCTCCATCCCGATCGTCGCCGACCTCGCCGCCAAGGGCATCACCACCATCGTGTCGGGCTTCGCGCTCGCCGACGACGACATCCACGCGCCCAACGAGTCCTACCGGCTCGAGTCGCTCGAGCTCGGCGAGCGCGCCTCGCCACGAGCTCCTGAAGGCGTTCGCGGCAGCTCTGTGATCCGCCGCGTGCTCTTCACCCGCGGCGGGCTCACGGAGTCCGAGCACGCGCTGGTGTGGTGCGCGACGGGTCCCGACGGCGAGGTGCTCGCCGAGTCCGAGGAGGAGGCCGCCGAGCTCGCCGTCTTCCCGCGGTCGGCGGTCAAGCCGCTGCAGGCGCTGCCCGCCGTGCGCGACGAGGTCCTCGAGGCCTACGGGCTCGAGGACCGCCACCTCGCGCTGGCCTGCGCGTCCCACGGCGGCACGGGACAGCACATCGCGGTCGTCGAGGAGGTGCTGCACGCCTGCGGGCTGGCCGAGCACCACCTCGGGTGCGGGCCGCTGGACCCGCGCGACCCGGAGGCCGATCGCCGCCGCCGCGCCCGCGGCGAGCAGCCGTCCAAGATCGTCCACAACTGCAGCGGCAAGCACGCGCTCGCGCTGGCGCGCTGCGTGCACCGCGGCTGGCCGACGCGCTCCTACCTCGAGCCGGGCCACCCGATCCAGAAGGGCGATGCACGCCGCGGTGGCCGCGGCGGTCGACCGCCCGCCGTCGAGCGTCCCCTACGGCGGCGACGGCTGCGGGATGCTCGCCTTCCAGATCCCGCTGGGCGCGCTGGCGCGGGCGTTCGGCAGGCTCGCGTCCGGCGGGCCTGGGACCAGGCGGCGACCGGGTGGCGAGCGCCATGCGCGACCACCCGGAGCTCGTGGCCTTCGACGGCGCGCTCGACACGGAGCTGATGCGCTGCCAGGACGGCCTGGTGGCCAAGATCGGCGCCGAGGGCGTGCTCGGCGGTCGGGCTCGCCGACGGTCGCGGCCTCGCCCTGAAGGTCGCCGACGGCGCCATGCGCGCGCTCGATCCGGCGGGCGTCGGCGGTGGTCGCCGACGTCTTCGGGCTGCGGCTGCGCATCACGGCGCTGACGGCCTGGCGCGTCCGAGCCTGCTCAATTCGCGTGGGGAGGAGGTCGGAGCGGGTAGGGCAGTGGCATGACCACGTTCAGCCTCGGCCGCGAGCAGCGGCACCTTCGAGCGTCAGGCCTCCACGTTCCGGGGCTGGGCGGCTGGGGATGCGCTCGAGGCGGGCCGGTACCACCTCTACGTCTCGTGGGCGTGTCCGTGGGCGCACCGGACGATCATCGCGCGCAAGCTCATGGGCCTCGAGGACGCGATCTCGATGTCGGTCGTCGACCCGATCCGCGACGACGCGGGCTGGCGCTTCACGCGGCGGCGAGTACGACGACCCGATCAACGACTTCGACTTCCTCGTCCGAGGCCTACGACGACGACTTCGACGGGCGCTACAGCGTCCCGGTGCTGTGGGACAAGCAGGAGGGGCGGATCGTCAACAACGAGTCCGCCGACATCCTGCGGATGCTGTCGACGGTGTTCGCGCCGCTGGCCGAGCACCCGTCGAGCTCGCTCCCGACGCGCTGATCGAAGGCATCGACGCGCTCAACGCGCGGCTCTACGACGACGTCAACAACGCCGTCTACAAGGCCGGCTTCACCACCCGGCAGGACGTGTACGAGCGCGAGGTGCGCGGGATCTTCGCCGCGCTCGACGAGATGGACGCGCGCCTGGGTTCGCGCCGCTTCCTGTTCGGCGACGGAGCCCGTGGAGACGGACTGGCGCCTGTTCACGACGCTCGTCCGCTTCGACGCCGTCTACGCGATCCACTTCAAGTGCTCGCTCAAGCGGGTCGTCGACTACCCGAACCTGTGGCCGTACCTGCGAGATCTGTACCAGTGGCCGGGCGTCGGCGGAGACGGTGCGCTTCGACGAGATCCGGCGCCACTACTTCTGCACGCACCCGCAGATCAACCCGAGCGGACTCGTCGCACTGCGCCCGCTGGAGGACTTCGATGCGCCGCACGGCCGCGAATCTGGTGGTGGCGCGTAACCCAGATCTTCGATACGGTGTACGACCCGGTGGGGCCATGAGCCCTGCCAGGCGCGGTCTTAGGGCGGTTTTAGCCTGGACCGGGACTATTCACGGCCGCCGGACGTCTCCCCGTCTGACCGGTGGTTGCTGAAACAACGAAATCTGGGTAAAATCCTACTTGCGAAGTTGGATTTTCGCTCCCCATCAGAACTCTCCCCATCAATCCCAAAGGAACTGTATTGGACCGCATCACCCCACCGACTCCGCTCCTAGAGCCTGACGAGATCCTCCTCGAGCCGCTGGAGCAGCTCCTGCGCGAAGCGGGCCGCTTCCGCCTGCTCGAGCCCCACGAGGAGATCGAGCTCGCTCAGCGGATCGAGCGCGGTGACCTTGCGGCGAAGGAACGGCTGATCAACTGCAACCTGCGGCTGGTCGTGTCCGTGGCCCGGAAGTACCAGGGCCAGGGCCTGTCCATGAACGACCTCGTCCAGGAGGGCATGCTCGGCCTCATTCGTGCGGCCGAGAAGTTCGACTGGCGCAAGGGCTTCCGTTTCTCGACGTACGCCACCATCTGGATCCGTCAGGCGCTGCAGCGCGGCCTTGACAACACCGGGCGCACGATCCGCCTGCCCGCCCACGTCGCCCAGCGCGCCCGCAAGGTCGAGCGCGCCGAGCGTGAGCTGGCGGTCAAGCTCGGCGAAGAGCCGACGCTCGACCAGCTGGCCGAGGAGACCGGGCTGACCGTGGAAGAGGTCGACCTGCTGCGTTCGCACGCTCGCACGCTCGCGTCCCTGGACGCCGGCGTCGGCGAGGACGGCGACACGCCGCTCGGCGCCCTCATCCCGATCGACGGCGAGAGCACGGCCGACGAGGTCGAGCGCACCATGTCCCAGCGGACGGTGCGCGAGGCCCTGGACGCCCTGCCGGCCGACGAGTCCGCCGTCATCCACCTGCGCTTCGGCACGGGTGACGAAGGCGAGCACTCGATCGAGCAGACCGCCCGGCGCCTCGGCGTCCCGGTCCGCGAGGCCCGCGCTGCCGAGCAGCGCGCACTCGCCAAGCTGTCGCAGCTGCCGGGCCTCGAGGCCCTGCGCGCCGCGGCCTAGGTCACAGCGTCACACGCGATTCCCGGAGGGCCCGCCATGTGCGGGCCCTCCGCCGTTAACGGATCGGGCGCGCCACGGCGGCCCGGGTTCTGGGCACTGAGGGAGTGGGAGGGGCGTTCTCCGCTGCGAGGGTTCCGGTCGCTGCGAGCTCTGCTCCATAGGTTCCGTTCTACGGAACCGATGCAGCGCGCTTCGGCGGCCGCGGCCCGAACCCACTCCCTCACTTGCCGCAGTTCGAAGGACGGGGCGGTGACGCGCTAGACGCGTCCGGTGGCTCGAGCAGCCTCTTCGGCCTGCTCGAGCTGCGCCTCGACCAGATCGAGGCCCTTCTCCCAGAACCCCGGGTCGGTGAGGTCGACCCCGACGATCTGGCCGAGCTCCTCGGGCGACCGTGACCCGCCGGCCCGCAACAGCTCCAGGTACGACGGGACGAACGCGTCGCCGATCTCCCGGTAGCGGGCGTAGACCGACAACGCCAGCAGCTGGCCGTAGGCGTAGGCGTAGACGTAGCCGGGGGTCGAGATGAAGTGGGGGACGTAGGACCACCAGATCCGGTAGCCCTCGGTGACCTCGACGGCGTCGCCGAGCAGGTCCTCCTGGGCGGTGCCCCACAGCTCGTTGAAGCGGTCGACGCCGAGCTCGCCCTCCTCGCGCCGGGCGGTGTGAACCGAGTGCTCGAAGCGGTTCATGGCGACCTGGCGGAAGACGGTCGCGATCGAGTCCTCGATCGACGTCGCCAGCAGGTCGAGGCGGGACTCGGGGGTCTCGGCGCGCTCGAGCAGCCGGCCGCCGACGACCTCCTCGGCGAACACGGACGCGGTCTCGGCCAGCGTCAACGGCGTGCTCATGTGGAACACGCCCTGGGACGCCCCCAAGGCGGCGTGCACGCCGTGGCCGAGCTCGTGGGCCAGCGTGAGGACGTCGCGGCGCTTGGACGTGTAGTTGAGCATCACGTACGGGTGAGCGGACGGGACGGTGTAGGCGCAGAAGGCGCCGCCGCGCTTGCCGGGGCGGACGGGCGCGTCGACCCAGGACTCGTCGAAGAAGCGGCCGACCAGCGCGCCGAGCTCGTCGGAGAACGAGGTGAAGCTGTCCTGGACCAGGACCTTGGCGTCCTTCCAGGGGACGGTCTCCTCCGCGTCGGAGACAGCGGCCATGCGGTCGTAGTCCTTGAGGCGGTCGAGGCCGAGCAGCTGCGCCTTCAGGCGATACCAGCGGCGCGCGATCTCGTAGCGGCCCTGGACGGCCTCGACCAGCGCCTGGACGGACTCGTCGGACGCCTCGTTGGAGAGATTGCGAGAGCTGATCCACGTGCCGTACGAGCGCAGGCGGTCGTCCATCGCCTTGTCGGCGAGCAGGGTGTTGAAGACGTAGGCGCGCGTCCGCAGGCCGGGGCGCAGGCCGTCGGTGACCGCCTCGGCGGCGACGCGGCGGACGTTGCGATCGGGAGAGGACAGGCGGCTCAGGGCGACCTCGAGCGCGACGGGCTCGTCCTCGTCGGGCAGGTCGACGCGGATGGCGGACGTCTGCTCCTCGAAGAGGCGGTCCCAGGCGCTGCGCCCGGTCACCGCCTTCTCGCTCATGAGCTTCTCCTCGGGCTCGGTGAGCAGGTGCGGGCGGTAGCGGCGGGCGGAGCGCAGGTGGTGGCGGGCGAAGTCGAGCGCGTCGGACGCGAGCAGCGCCTCGGCGCGCTCGTCGGGCAGCGCCGCCCACTCGAGGTCCCAGAAGACGAGCTGGGTCTGGATCGCCGTCGCGAGTTCCTGGACCTTCTGCAGCAGCGCGCCGCGGGCGGGGTCGACCGTGTCGGTGGCGAAGGCCAGCGCCGCGAAGGAGTACGCCCGGCCGACGGCCTCCTCGATGGTCTCGAGCTCGCGCATCGCACCGGCCAGTCCGGCGGCGTCGAGCGACGCCAGCTTGTCGCGGTAGGACTCGGCGAACGTGCCTGCCCGAGCGTGCGCGTCGGCCAGCAGGGCCTCGACCGCCGCGGGGTCCTCGGCGAGGTCCGTCAGGTCCCACGCGACGTCGTCAAGTTCCTCCATGACAGCCATGTTTTGAGCCTACTCGGGCAGCGGGCCGGCGCCGTCGGCCCGCAGGCCGTCCAGCACGACGGCGAGCATGCGCTGCCAGGAGGCGCGCGGGGGCCCGGCCACGTTGCCCAGCGCGCAGAAGACCATCGGGATGTCCTCCCAGCGTGCGTCGGCTCGCACGACGCCGGCGGCCTGCCCGCGGCGGACGAGCTCGTCGATCAGGATCGGGACGCCGGCGGCCATGGCCGCGGCGGTGATGCGGTCCGGCCGGTCGCCGACGGCCTGGCCGAGCGTGCGATCCAGGGCGTGCATCTCGGCGCCGCGGTGCATGAACGTGGTCAGTGCGTCCCACGGGTCCTCGATCTCGAGCGCCTCCCGTGCGACCTCGGCCATGCGCACGAACTTGTCCTCGATGAGCGCGACGACGAGCGCGTCCTTGGTCGGGAAGTGGCGGTAGAGCGTCCCGACCCCGACCTTGGCGCGGCGTGCGACGTCGTCCATCTGGGCGTCGAGCCCGTCCTTGGCGAACACGATCCGGGCAGCGCGCACGATGGCGGCGCGGTTGCGGCGGGCGTCGGCGCGGAGCGGGCGCTCGTCCAGCGTGCTCATGTCACAGAGCCTAGACTAGAAACGGAACGGCGGGTCCGCTATAAACGGAACGATGAATCCGGATAGAACCGAGAGGAAGGGGCTCGCGCTGCTCCTGCTCGCGGCGGCGCAGTTCGTCGTCGTGCTCGACGCCTCCATCGTCAACGTCGCCCTGCCGTCGATCGGCAGGGACCTCAACATGAGCAACGAGAACCTGTCGTGGGTGATCAACGCCTACACGCTCGTCTTCGGTGGCTTCCTGCTGCTCGGCGGCCGGCTCGCGGACCTCATCGGTCGTCGCCGGCTGTTCATCATCGGCCTGATTCTGTTCGGCGTCGCATCGTTCTTCGGCGGCCTCGCCCAGAACGAGTTCCAGATCCTCGCCGCCCGCGCCATCCAGGGCCTCGGCGGTGCGCTGCTGTCGCCGGCGGCGCTGTCCATCCTCACCAACACGTTCGCGGAGGGCTCCGAGCGCAACCGCGCGCTCGGTGTCTGGGGCGCCGTCGCCGGCTCGGGCGGCGCGGTCGGGACGCTGCTCGGCGGCGTGCTCACCGATTCGCTCGGCTGGGAGTGGGTGCTGTTCGTCAACACGCCGGTGACGCTGCTCGTCGCCCTCGGCGCCTACCGCGTCCTGGCCGAGAGCCGCGACGAGGTCGAGCGCCTCGACGTCGCCGGCGCGGTCACGATCACGGCCGGCCTGAGCGTGCTCGTCTACGCGCTCGTCGACGCGCCCAACCAGGGCTGGGGCTCGGTCCGGACGCTCGGCCTGATCGCGCTCGCGCTGGCGCTGATCGCCGGCTTCGTGGTCATGGAGCGGCGGATCCGCAACCCGCTCGTCCCGTTCTCGATCTTCGGCAACCGCACGCTGACCGGCGCCAACATCACCGCGGTGTTCGTGGCGATGTCGCTGTTCTCGATGTTCTACTTCATCACCCTGTACCTCCAGCAGGTGCTGGGCTACTCGCCGCTCAAGGCCGGCCTGGCCTACATCCCGCTGTCGGTGGCGATCATCGGGGCGGCCGGCGTGGCGTCGGCGCTGGTGACCAGGATCGGCTTCAAGCCGGTGCTGGGCGCCGGCCTGCTGCTCGTCGCCGCCGGTCTGGTGTGGTTCTCGCAGGTCTCCCCGGGTGGCACGTACGTCGGCGACGTCGTGTTCCCGTCCGTGCTGGCCGGCCTCGGCCTCGGCTTCTCCTTCGTGCCGGTCACGATCGCCTCCGTGGCGGGCGTGCAGCCGGAGGAGGCGGGCCTCGCGTCCGGGCTCATCAACACGTCGCAGCAGGTCGGCGGCGCGCTCGGCCTGGCGATCCTCGTCGCGATCGCCAACAGCACGACGGGCGGCGCCGGCGGCCCGCTCCCGGTGCGGCTGACCGAGGGCTTCCAGGACGCGTTCCTGGTCGGCGCCGGCTTCGCCGTCGTGGGCGCGATCCTGTCCCAGGTGCTGATCCGGACGCGCGACTCCAAGGACCACCGGGACGCCGCGCAGGCCGGCGACGTGCAGCCCGTCGCCGTCTAGCTAGGTCCCGGTCCAGGCCGGGGTGCGCTTGGCCAGGAAGGCGGAGATGCCCTCCTGGGCGTCGCACGTCATGGCGTTGGTCGCCATCGTCTCGCTCATGCGCTCGTAGGCGGCGGCCTGGTCGAGGTCGATCTGCTCGTAGAACGCCTGCTTGCCGATGCGCATGGTGAGCGGGCTGCCGGCGCTGACCTGCTCGACGAGCTCCGCGACGGCGTCGTCGAGCGCGTCCTCCGGGACGGCGCGGTTGATGAGCCCCCAGTCGGCGGCGGTGGGGGCGTCGACCGGCGCGCCGGTCAGGAGCATCTCCAGGGCGCGCTTGCGGCCGATGGCCCGGCTGAGCGCGACCATCGGCGTCGAGCAGAACAACCCGATGCGGACGCCGGGCGTGAAGAAGCGGGCGGTGTCCGCGGCGATCGCGAGGTCGCAGGTGGCGACGAGCTGGCAGCCGGCGGCGGCGGCGACGCCGTGGACCTGCGCGATCACCGGCTGCGGCACCTGCTGGACGGCCTGCATCATCTCCGCGCAGACGGCGAACACCGCGCGCTCATCCTCCAGCGTGCGGTCGGTCAGCTGCTTGAGGTCGTGGCCGGCCGAGAAGGCGGGACCGGCGCCGCGGATGACGATGGCGCGCACGTCGCCGGGATCTTCCGCGAGCGCGCGGAGCGTCTGCGTGAGCTCCGTCATCAGCTCGGCGGAGAGGGGGTTGCGCTGCTCGGGCCGGTTGAGGACGACGTGCGCCGCCGGGCCTCGGCGCTCGACCTCCAGGTGCGTGTGGGCGATGGTGGTCATAGGGGGGTGCTACCCGATGAACAGCCGCGCATTGCGGTCGGCGCGCGAGCCTGCGTAGCCCTCGGGCCGGCCTCCCTGCGCGTCGAGGAAGCCGAGCTCGCGGGCGGCGCCGGCCAGGCCGCGGCCGTCCTGGTCGACCATCCAGGTCTCGATCGCGTGCTCGCGCAGGCGGATCACGCGGCTCTGCATCGGCGCGTCGGCGAGCGAGCTGGTGCCGACGACCCAGAAGCCGCCGTGACGCTCGATCCGGTTGCGGTGGCTGTCGCCGTGGATGGCGAGGGCGACGCTCGGGTGGCGGTCGAGCACGTCCAGGACGGGGACGGGCGCGCGCTGGTGGGTGACGAGGACCGCGTGGCGCCCGGTGTCGAGCTGGGCGTCGAGCCAGGCCAGCTGCGCGGGATCGGTGACCGGCGCCTGCCCGCCGTCGCGCGAGGTCAGGTCGAGCAGCACGAAGCGCGCGTCCGCCCCGACGTCGACCACGTGGTCGTCGCGGTCCGGCGTCCGGGTGGGGCGGCCGTGGGCGAGCTCGGTGACGAGCCCGGTCGGGTCGAGGTGGCGGCGGTCGGGATCGGGCGGGACGGTGATCGCGCGGCCGCCCTCGGACGCGCCGAGCAGCGCGTCCACCGCCGCCTCGGTCGTCGCGGCCTCCGGGAGGCGGGCGCGCGGGTCGAGCGAGGTGACGAGCCGGTCGCCGGTCGCGATGGCGTCCGTGCGGTCGTCGGGCGGCAGTTCGCCCTGGAGGAGGACGTCGTGGTTGCCGGGCACGCCCCACCAGGGGACGCCGAGGCCGGGTGAGGTGACGGCCCGCTGCGCCTGCGCGAGCAGGCCGGGGTGGCGCGGCGGGTCGACGTCCGGGCGGTAGTAGAAGGGGTCGGGATTGCTTGCCGCCTGCACGCCGCGGTAGCCGGGCGCGCCGCTGTCCGGTGTGAGGCGGCCGCCGTCGAGCAGCGTCAGCGCCCACTGCAGCTCGTTGCGCTGGGCGTTGTCGGTGATGTCGCCCGTGACGAAGACGACCTCCGGCTCGGCCCGGTTGACGGCCCGGACCGCCGCCGCGGCCACCTGCGTGCTGAGCGCCTCCTGGGGCCGGAACGTCGGCTGGAACGGCTCGCCGTAGCGGTCGAGGAACGGGACGCGCGACGGCGACTCCTCGTCGCGCACGTGCAGGTCGGTCAGCTGGGCGAAGGTGACGAGGACCTTGCCGGGGTCCTGCTTGGGCCCGCGGTCGACGAGCGGCTCACCGGGCGTGTTGTTCAGCGCGCCGTCGCCGTCGGGGTCCTTCAGCGTGCGGTCGACCGTGCTGGCCTTCGGCGTCGCGGGCCGCTCGGCGGGCTCGCCGCAGCCGGCGAGGGCGAGCACCGCGAGTGCAACGGCGCGTCTCATGCGGCGTCCTCGCGCAGGCCGGCGACGATCGGCTCAGCCGCGAGCCGGCGGGCGACGAGGACCGCGGCGAGCGCCGCCAGGGCGGCGAGGCCGATCGCGACGCCGACGATCTGGAGGACGCCGGGACGCAGGGGGAGGACGGCGTAGTCGGCGGCCAGCGCGACGACGACAGGGCCGAACACCATCCGCTCGAGCACGACGGCGGCGACGACCGCCGGCACAGCGACGGCCGCCGCTGCGCCCGCCAGGACCGCGGCCACGTCGGCGCGCGCGCCGCCGCACGCGCGCAGGACCGCGAGCGCGCCGCGCCGCTCGCGGGCCGTCATCGCCAGGCCCTGGACGAGGGCATAGAGGCACACGAGCCCGACCAGCAGCGCCACGGCGCGCAGCACGGAGGCGAGCGTCGCGAGGAACGCGGCGTTGCGTGAGGTCGCCGCGGCCACCTGCGCCGGCGGCAGGTCCAGCGCCCGCAACCGGCGCACGACGGCGGCGCGATCCGCGCCCGGCTCGAGCCGGAGCACGCTCTGGCCGTCCCCGGGTGGCAACGTGGCCTCGCTGACCCACGCGATGCGGCCGCTCGAATCGAGTGCGCGGACGATGCCCACCACCTTCAGCCGCAGCTCACGGCCGGAGGGATCGAGCGTCGCCAGCGGCGAGCCGACGCGCAGCCCGAGCGCGTCCGCCAGGCCCTGCCCGACCTCCGCCTCGCCGCGCGACCGGATCCGTCGTCCCGCCGCGAGCGGAGGCCCGTCGAAGCGGGTGTGGTCGCCCCGGTAGGCGACGAGCTTGACCGGCTCGCCGAGCCGGAACGCGTCGGCCGCCTGCACCTCGTACCGCTGGGTGGCGGCGGCGACGCCGGGGATCGCGCGCAGGGTGGGGAGGAGGCTGGTGCGAGCGTTGACGGTGAGCTGGTAGCGCTTGCCGAGCACGGCCGGGTCGTCGCGGAGCCGGACGAGCAGCGACGCCAGGCCGAGCATCAGCAGCACGATCCCGGCGCAGACCCCGATGGTGAGCACGGAGCCGGCCCAACGCGCCCGCGCCGCGACCGCGAACCGCGCTCCCATGGTCCCGAGACCGGGGAGGCTCGAGGTCGCGCGCGGCGCGCGAGCGGCGAGCTCGCCGCCGCGCAGCAGCGGCGCGATCGGGCGCCGGGCGGCGCGCCAAGCCGGCCACGCGGCGGCCGCGACGACGACGGCGCACACCACGGCCCAGGTCGCGAGCAGGGGCGGGACCAGGGCGGCGCCCGGCGGCGCCTCGTTGAGCGCCTCGAGCAGCGAGCGCGCCGGCCCGCCCACCGCCAGCGCGCCCAGGACGACGCCGGCCAGGCCCGCGGGCGCCGCCACCCGCAGGGCCGCCCGCGCGTGGCCGGCGACCACCCGACCCGTCGTGAACCCGACGGCGCGGCGCACGCCGAGCGAGGGCAGCGCGCGCTGGACCTCGGCGTGGGCACCCGCGGCGAGCATCGTCCCCGACGCGACCAGCGCCACCAGGGCGAAGGCGACGAGCAGCGCGATGACCACGCCGGCGGCCTGGCCGATCGTCACCCGGACGCCCTCGCGGGTGATGAAGCGCAGGTCGCCGAGCCCGAAGGCCGCCGTGCGGGCCGACGCCAGCGTGATGTCGGTGCGGTCTGCGTCGTGGACCCACAGCAGCGCCTGGTTGGCCTCGCGCAGGTCCGGGGTGAGGACGAAGACGCGGGCGGTCCGGGCCAGGGGGTAGGCGACGTTGTCCGGCGCGGTGGCGATCCCCACGACCGGCAGCGGGCCGGCGCGGCCCACGTTCAGGCGGTCGCCGACCCCGACGCGCAGCTCGGAGGCGACGCCGCGCTCGACGACGACCTCGCGCTCGCCCCGAACGTCCCGTCCCTCCACGACGTCGTAGCCGCGCCGCCCGCCGAGCATCAGCTCCAGGCGCCCGTTGCGCGCGCGCCGGCCGCGGAAGGAGAGCGGGACCTTGTCGACCTCGAAGCGGTACGACCGCGCCTCGAGGTTCGGGAGGCCGCGGACGCGCTCGTCGAGCCGGTCGCGCGACTGCCGGCCGAAGCGCGCGATCACGTCGGGGAGGTCGGCGCGCTCGGCGGCCCGGTCGAAACCGGTCGAGAGCGCGAAGCCGACGGACACCGACGCGCCGGCCACGAGCGCCGCGGCCAGCACCCCCGCAGCCGCGAGCCAGCGTCTCACTCAGACCAGCAGCCCGTCGCGGAGGTGGAGGACCCGGTCGGCGCGGTCGGTGGCAGCGTGGTCGTGGGTGACCATCAGGACGGCGCGGCCCTCGTCGGCGGTCTCGCGCAACAGGCGCAGGACCTCGGCGCCCGAGTCGTCGTCGAGGTTCCCCGTCGGCTCGTCGGCAAGGACCACGGCGGGGTCGTTGACGAGCGCCCGCGCGATGGCGAAGCGCTGCTGCTCCCCGCCCGACAGCTGCGCAGGCCCCAGCCCGGCGACCGGGGTCAGCCCGAGCCGGTCGATCAGCGCGGCGGCCCGCGCGTCCGCGTCCGGATGCGCCCCCCGCACGCGCCCGGGAAGCCGGACGTTGGCCTCGCCGCTCAGCTCGGGCAGCAGGTGGAAGAACTGGAACACGAACCCGACCCGGCGCGCCCGCAGCGCCGCGAGCCGCCGCGGGGAGGCACCGTCGACGCGCTCGCCCGCGATCTCGATGCGCCCGGCGGTGGCGGAGTCGAGCCCGCCGAGCACGTGCAACAGCGTCGACTTCCCCGTGCCCGAGCGCCCGAGCACGGCGACGAGCTCCCCGGCGCGCACGGCGACCGACGCGCCGTCGAGCAGCGTCCGCGCGGCCCGGCCCGCGCCGACCGTCTTGACCAGGCCGGAGGCCTCCAGCATCGAACGGAAGCTACGCACGCCGCCTAAATGCGGGTCACCCGCTACACCGGTCCCCATCGCTGACCTGACCAACTGGCGGACCCTCGCGTCACGCATCGTCTACGAGAACCACTGGATCCGCGTGCGCGAGGACGCGGTCGTGCGCCCGGACGGCGAGGAGGGCATCTATGGCGTGGTGGAGACGAAGGCGCCGTCGGTGTTCATCGTCGCGCTCACCGACGCCGGCGAGGTCCTGCTCGTCACGCTCGAGCGCTACACGACCGGCTCCCTCTCGCTGGAGATCCCGGCGGGGAACTCGGAGGGCCAGGATCCGCTGGAGGCGGCGCGGCGCGAGCTCCAGGAGGAGACCGGCTACATCGCCGCCGATTGGGAGCTGCTCGGCAAGCTCGAGGCGATGAACGGCATCTGCGACGAGCGCCAGCACGTCTACCTCGCCACCGGCCTCACCCACGCCGGCGACGACGCGCAGGCGGCGGAGGGCATCACCGCCGTGACCCGGCTGCCGCTGGCGGAGGCACTCGACTGGGTCGGCGCCGGCCGCATCACCGACGGCCAGACGGTGTCCTCGCTCGCCCTCGCCTGGCTGCGGCTCAGGGCGCGCTGAGCACGATCGCCGGTCGCGTGACCGGCTCGGCGACCACCCGGAGCATCAGCGAGCGGGCGGCCTGCATGACCAGGTCGCGGTCGTCGGTGAGCGCGTACTCGAAACGGCGATCGCCGTCCGCGCCGCGGTCGCCGAGGTCGCGAGCGATCAGCGCCAGCGCCGAGTGCGGGCCGACGACGATCACGCACCACTCGTCACGCAGGGCCTCCGCGTCCTCGAGGTTGGCGCCGCGCACGCCGGGGGCGGGCTCCGGCGGCAGGCCCACGCCGAAGGCGCCGACGAAGGCGGCGCCGGCGGCCAGCCGGGTGTAGCGCTCGTGGACGCGGGCCGTGAAGCGGTTCGCGTCCTGGAAGGTGGCGAGCACGACGGCGGGGTCGCGCGTCACGCACGCCTCCTCCTCCAGGTCCATCGAGATCGGCAGCAGCTCGCGCTTGGTCGCGACGCCGACCGGGATCCCGGAGCGCTGCAGCGCCTGGAACGGGGTCAGGTCGCTGATGGGCTGTTGCCGCTGCACGATGTTCACGGCCGGCCCGGTGGCGCCGGTGTCATCGGTCAGGGGTGCCGGGCGTCCGTAGCGCCAGCCCTGCCCGAGCGTCGCGCCGAACGCCCGCGCGCGGTGCTCGTGTCCGGCGTCCTCGATGCCCTCGGCCAGGAGCAGCCCGCCGTGGCGGCTGACGTGCGCTTTGGCGCCGCGCACCACGCGCGCCGCCTCGATCGACGATCCCTCGGCGAGCACGGCGCGGTCGAGCTTGACCACGTCGGGGCGCAGGAACGGCATCAGCGCCAGCGACCGCCAGTCGGCGCCGACGTCGTCGATGGCGACGCCCCAGCCACGCTCGCGCACCCGCTCGACCGCCAGCAGCAGTTCGGCGGGGCGCGTGGCGAGGCCGCGTTCGGTGACCTCGACGATCACGGACACGTCCGGGTCGTCGAGGTCGCCGGGTCCCTCGAAGCTCTCGGGCTCGACATTGACGAACAGCGTCGCCGGTCGCTTCAGCCCCGCGGCGTCCCGGAAGGCGGCCCGCTGACACGCCCGGTCGAGGTCGCCGAGGTGCCCGCTCGCCCGCGCCTGCGCGAACGCTTCAGCGGGGAAGCGGCCGTCCGGGTCGCGCGCGAGCGCCTCGTAGGCGACCACGTCCTCGCTCGCCAAGTCGACGATCGGCTGGAAATGTGCGCACAGAAGATCACCCGCCATGCCTCTTCTATCGGCGCGCGGGCGCTCTCTCCATAGCCTCGGGGGGCATCTCGACAGGTGATTGGGCGAGCGCGGTCAGCGCGCCGACCATCAGCACGGCGACGGAGAAGGTCAATCCGGCCCGGATGCCGCTCGGCCCGTCGGACAAGACGCCGGCCAGCGCCGGGCCTGCCGTCTGGCCGAAGGCGAAGGCGATGGTCAGCCCCGCGATCGCGACGGTCCAGTGGTGCGGCGCGTGGACGTGCCGGGCGAACACGGTCGCCGCGGTCGGGACGGCGAGGAACGCGCCGCCGAAGACGACCGCCGAGGCGAACACGACCGGCCGGGCGCTCGAGACCAGCGGCAGCAGCGCGCCCACCGAGACGATCGCCATCGTCACCGCCAGGCCATTCCCGCGCCGCAGGCGTCCGAGGAGCGGACCCCACGCGAACACGGACGCGACCGCCGCCAGGCCGAGGACGACCCAGAAGGCGCTGATCAGCCCCGTGCCCGCGCCCTCGTCGCGCAGGAACGCGACGATGAAGGTCACGTAGGCGATGTAGCCCGCGCCGAACAGCGTGTACGCGACGAGCGCGGGCGCGATCGGCCGCGGCCGCCACGGCGCGGCTTGCGATCCCGCGTCACCGTCGGGCTCCGGGACGCTGCGCGCCGCCGGCATCGCGGCGACCGTGGCCAGCAGCGCCAGGGCGCCGAGCGCGATCCAGCCCCACCGCCACGCGTCCCCGCCCCCGTCCAGCAGCGCCGGGACGAAGGCGCCCGACACGGCGACCCCGAAGCCGCCGCCGGCGACGTAGAGGCTCAGCACGCGCGCACCCCCGACCCGCGCCGCCAGCGACGCGCCGACGATGAACGTCACCGCCCCGGCCACGCCTGCCACGACCCGCAGCACGAGCAGGACGCCGAACGCACCGGACGCGGCGCTGGCCAGCAGCGCCAGCGCGGTCAGCGCCAGGCTGCCCGTGAACGCCCGCTGCGTCCCGATCCGGCGGCTGACCCGCGTCGCGATCAGCGCGCCCGCGAGGTACCCGAGCGCGTTCGCGGTGTTGATCGTCCCCGCCTGGGAGTACGACCACCCGAGGTCGTCGCGCATCCCGGGCAGCAGCAGCCCGTACGCGAAGCGCGCGAGCCCGAGCGCCACCGCCGGCCCGAGCGCGAGCCCGAGCGCCGTCCGCCATGCCCGCTGACCCGGTCCCACCCAGACCACGCTACGCGGCGCCGGAGACCGGTCAGGACACGCTTGCTGAGCCACTCGACGGTCGGATCGACTCCTTTCGTGCGGAGACGCGACGCGACCTGACGACGCGCACGGAGGCGGTGGCCGACCGCCGGGCGCGCGTGGCGCGGCACGAGACCGCGTAGGGCTGCGTCGGCGGTCAGCGTTCGTGGACCGTGCGCCAGACGTGCCAAAATCGGGGGTATGACGAACGACGCGGCTCCCATCGTGGTTGTGACCGGAGCCAACGGGTTCGTCGGGGCGCGGGTGTGCTCGAAACTGGCCGGGCGCGCGGCGTCGGTGCGGGCCGTCGTGCGCCGGCCGGGCACGGCTCCGGACGGGGTGGAGGAGTGGGTCGGAGACTTCGGCGACCCGGCCTTCGCCGCCGATGTCGTCCGCGGTGCCGATGCGGTGGTGACCACCGTGCACCCGATGGGAAGCGACCGCGAGACCCAGCAGCGGATCGGCGTCGACGCCACGCGGATCTTCGCGACCGCCGCCCGCGACGCCGGGGTGACCACGCTTGTGCACGTCTCGACGGCGGCCGTCTACGACCGCTCGCCGGGGGCCGGCGACGTCGGCGAGAGCTTCGGCCTGGTGGGCGACGACGCCGGCGACTACCCCGTGACCAAGCGGGACGCGGACGCGGCCCTGGCGGCGGTGGACGGGATCACGCGGGTGCTGGTGCGCCCGCCCGCGATCCTCGGACCGGGCGAGACCTCCGTCTGGAACACCCTGCGGCCCCAGGGCATGCGCGAAGACGAGGCCGCACGTCGCGCGGTGCCCCGTGCGACGTTCGCCTGGGTCCATGTCGACGACCTGGCCGCGCTGATCGCCGACGTCGCCGCAGGGCGGATCGCTCCGTCCGACGACCCCGGCACCGGTCCGGTGGCGGGCGGCTGCACACCGGTCAACGTCGCCGCTGGCCCGGCGACGCAGCGCGACTACTACGAGACGGTCACCGGCGCGCTCGGCGTCGAGCCGGTCTGGGCCGACGGGCCGGGCTGGACGGGCGCGATCCTCGCCGACCGCGCCCGCGCCTGGGGCTGGAGCCCCACGGTCACGCTCGACACCGCCCTCCGCGAGATCGAGGCCGGCCTCCCGGGCTAGGTTGCCCGACCCCGTGGACGCTCCGACGATCGACGCGCGCCCCGAGCGCACCCTGGCTGGACTGGTCCGCTATTTCCTCAAGCTCGGCTCCAGCGGCTTCGGTGGACCCATCGCACTCGTGGGCTACATGCACCGCGACCTGGTCGGAGAGCGCCAGTGGTTCACCGAGGCGGACTTCCAGCAGGGGATGGCAGTGGCGCAGATGATGCCGGGGCCACTGGCAGCGCAGCTGGCCATGTGGTTCGGCTACCTGCACGCCGGAGCGCGTGGGGCGGTGGCGGTGGCCGCCCCGTTCGTGCTTCCCCCGTTCCTGATGGTGACCGTCATCGCCGTGTTCTACGCCAAGTACCAGGGACTGCCGTGGGTGCATGACGTGTTCCTTGGCGTAGGCCCCGTTGTGCTGGCCATCATCGCCATCGCGGCGTACAAACTGGCCCGTGCCACCAACAAGACCGATCCCGTGCTGTGGGTCATCGCAGGGATGCTGTGCGCGGTGACCGCCATCGCAGGCGCCGAGATCGCCTGGCTGTTCCTCCTCGCAGGGGCATTCGGAGCTCTCCACTACGGCGGCGGTCTGCCCAAGCGCGCAGGCAACGGGCTCGCCGGCATGTCACCACTCGGAATCCTGGCCGCCGTGAAGGGCCTCGCCTGGACCGGCTCCGGGGTATCCGCCGGTTCGCTGGGATGGTTCTTCTTCAAGGCAGGAGCGTTCACCTTCGGGTCCGGCCTGGCCATCGTTCCGTTCCTCCAGCACGGTCTGGTCGAGGAGCGCGGTTGGCTCACGGAGCAGCAGTTCCTGGACGCCGTCGCCATGGGCCTCATCAGCCCGGGCCCGGTGGTCATCATGGCCACCTTCGCCGGGTACCTCGCCTACGGCATCGTGGGTGCCCTGATCGCGACAGCGTGCGTATTCCTCCCGGCGCTCCTGCTTGTCGTGCTGCCTGGCCCGCTCATACGGAAGCATGAGGAGAACCGGCGCCTCCAGGGCTTCATCAAGGCAGCTACGGCAGCAGCCGCCGGAGCCATCGCGGGGGCGGCCATCGTGATCGGCCGGGGCATCCTCACCGACGCCACTGCCATCGTCCTCGCGCTGATCGCTCTTGCTGTCCTGCTCCAGACGAAGGTCAAGGTCAAGGAGCCGGCACTCGTCGCCGCGGCCGCTGTTGTCGGCCTCGTCCTGTTCTCCTGAAGCCCGCTCGAGCGAGCGGTTCTAGCGCTGCTCGAACTCCAGCGCGCAGCCGTTGATGCAGAAGCGCTGCCCGCCGGCGTCGCGCGGGCCGTCGTCGAAGACGTGGCCGAGGTGGCCGCCGCAGCGCTTGCAGACGACCTCGGTGCGGCGCATGAAGAGGGAGTTGTCCGGGCGCAGCTCGACGGCGGCGGCGACGGCGGGCTCGGTGAACGAGGGCCAGCCCGAGCCGGAGTCGAACTTGGTCTGGGCGTCGAAGAGCTCGGCTCCGCAGGCGGCGCAGCGGTAGATGCCGTCGCCCTTCTCGTCGACATAGGGGCCGGTGAAGGCGCGTTCCGTGCCGGCCTCGCGCAGGATGTGGAACTGCTCGGGGGTGAGCTCGGCGCGCCACTCCTCGTCGGTCTTGGAGATCTCCCGTGGCGTGGTGTCCGCGTGCTTGGCCATATCAACACAGGGTAGGTTGCCGGGCATGCCCGAAGCCGACCTCGAGAAGCTCTCCGTAGACACGATCCGCACCCTGTCGATGGACGCCGTCGAGCAGGCGAACTCGGGGCATCCCGGGACGCCGATGGCGCTGGCGCCGGTCGCGTACAGCCTGTTCACGCAGGTGATGAACCACGACCCCAAGGACCCGGACTGGATCAACCGCGACCGCTTCGTGCTCAGCGCCGGCCACGCCTCGATGCTGCTCTACAGCATCCTCCACCTGACGGGCTACGACCTGTCGATGGACGACCTGAAGGCGTTCCGCCAGCTCGAGTCCAAGACGCCGGGCCACCCCGAGGCGGGGCACACGAAGGGCGTCGAGACGACGACGGGGCCGCTCGGCCAGGGCATCTCCACGGCGGTCGGGATGGCGCTCGCGGAGCGCATGCTCAACGCCCGCTACGGCGACATCGTCGACCACCACACCTACGTGATCGCATCCGACGGCGACATGCAGGAGGGCATCCAGGCCGAGGCGGCCTCGCTGGCCGGCCACCTGAACCTGAGGAAGCTGATCGCCTTCTACGACGACAACCACATCTCCATCGAGGGCGA
Source organism: uncultured Solirubrobacteraceae bacterium (assembly GCA_963740765.1). Classification (GTDB taxonomy): domain Bacteria; phylum Actinomycetota; class Thermoleophilia; order Solirubrobacterales; family Solirubrobacteraceae; genus DATLGB01. Next base: position 162,849 of record CAVUFN010000015.1, read on the forward strand.
CACGGCGAAGTCGTTCTCCGAGGACGTCGGCAGGCGCTACGAGGCGTACGGCTGGGAGGTCGTGCACCTCGGCGAGGACATCGAGGTCGCCAAGCTCACGGAGACGTTCCTCGCCGCCAAGACGACGGACAAGCCGACGCTGATCATCGCCCGCACCCACATCGGCTACGGCGCGCCCACCCTCCAGGACACGGGCAAGGCCCACGGCTCGCCGCTCGGCGAGGACGAGATCAAGGGCGCCAAGGAGTTCTACGGCTGGCCCTCCCAGGAGCCGTTCTTCGTGCCGGACGGGGTCTACGACCACTACAAGGAGGCCGTCGCCGAGCGCGCCGAGGCGCACACGGAATGGGACGCGGCCTACAGGGACGACGACGCCCTGAAGTCGCTCGAGCGCGCTCGCGCCAAGGAGCTGCCCGACGGCTGGGACGACGGGATGGAGCTCAAGCCCGCCGATGAGGAGGGCATGGCCACCCGCAAGGCATCCGAGGCCGCGATCCAGTGGGTGGCGAAGGGCGTCCCCGAGCTGGTCGGCGGCTCGGCCGACCTGGCCGGCTCCACCAACACGATCATCGACGGCGCCGACAGCGTCGAGGCCGCCAACTACGGCGGGCGCAACCTGCACTTCGGCATCCGCGAGCACGGCATGGGCGCGATCGTCAACGGCCTCACGCTGTCCGGCTTCCGCGCCTACGGAGCGACCTTCCTCACGTTCTCCGACTACATGAAGGGCGCCATCCGCATGGCGGCGATCATGGAGTGCCCGAGCATCTTCGTCTTCACCCACGACTCGATCGGACTGGGGGAGGACGGGCCGACGCACCAGCCCATCGAGCACCTCACCCACCTGCGCGCGACGCCGAAGCTCAACGTCGTACGGCCCGCCGATTTCAACGAGACGCAGCTCGCGTGGCGCTTCGCCCTGCGCACGACCGACCGGCCGACCGCGTTCAGCCTGTCCCGTCAGGGCGCGCCGACACTCGACCCGGACGCGATCCCCGACGACGCCATCGAGCGCGGCGCCTACGTCCTCAAGGACGCCGACAGCCACCCGAAGGTGATCCTGATCGCCACGGGCACGGAGGTCTCGCTCGCGCTGGAGGCCGCCGAGCAGCTCGACGGCGCGCGCGTCGTGTCCATGCCGTGCATGGACACCTTCGCCGAGCAGGACGCCGAGTACCGCGACAGCGTCCTCCCGCCGGCGGTCAAGGCCCGTGTGGCGATCGAGGCGGCGAGCCCGTTCAGCTGGTACCGCTGGGTGGGCGACGGCGGCGAGGTGATCGGGATGTCGGACTACGGCGCCTCCGGACCCGCCCCCGAGGTCTACGAGCACTTCGGCATCACCACCGACAAGCTCGTCGAGGCCGCCAAGCGGGTCATGGGCTGATGCAGGTCGACTTCCAGCTCACCGAGGCGCAGGAAGGCCTTGTCGCCAGCGCGGTCGAGGAGGCCCGCTCGATCGGCGTCTACGACCGCATCCGAACGCACGACGTGACGCTGTGGGCCCCGGAGGGGACGCCGGAGATCGCCAACCGGCTCGGCTGGCTGCGCGTCGCCGAGGCCACGCAGGCGTCGCTCGACGAGATCGACGCCTTCGTCGCGCAGGTCCGCGACGCCGGCATCACCGACGTCGTTCTGCTGGGCATGGGCGGCTCCAGCCTCGCGCCCGAGGTCTACCGGCTCACCAACCCGGACGCCCCCGGTCTCACCCTGCACGTGCTCGACTCCACCGAACCGCTCCAGGTCAACGCGGTCGAGGAGGCGATCGACGTCAGCCGGACCTTGTTCGTGGTGTCGAGCAAGTCCGGCGGGACGATCGAGCCCAACAGCCTATTCAAGCACTTCTGGGCGCTGCAGCCCGACGGCGCGCACTTCATCGCCATCACCGACCCGGGCACGCATATGGGTGACGTCGCGACGGAGCACGGCTTCCGCCGCACCTTCGTCAACGACCCCGACATCGGTGGCCGCTACTCGGCGCTGAGCTACTTCGGCATCGTCCCGGCCGCGCTCGCGGGCGTCGACGTGCGCGCCGAGCTGAGCGCCGCCGTGGCCGCCCAGCAGGCCTCCGAGGACGAGTCCGGCCTGTGGCTCGGCTGCGCGCTCGGGGCGCTGGCCAACGCCGGCCGCGACAAGCTCGCCTTCGTCTGCGACCCGCCCTACGAATCCTTCGGGCTGTGGGTGGAGCAGCTGATCGCGGAGTCGACGGGCAAGCAGGGCAAGGGCGTCCTGCCGATCGCCGACGAACCGCTCGTGGGCGCGCCTGGCCCCGACCGGGTCTACTGCCACATCAGCAGTGGCGGCGACGCTCCCGACGTCGGCGACGCGCCGCTCTTCACGGTCCACGCCACGAGCCTGAGCGCCCTGTTCTTCGACTTCGAGCTGGCCGTCGCCGTGCTCGGCTGGGCGCTCGGGATCAACCCGTTCGATCAGCCCAACGTCCAGGAGGCCAAGGACAACACGAACCAGGTCCTGGGTGGGTGGGGCGAGTACGACCCGCCCGAGGACGGGGATCTGTCGACGTTGACCGACGGCCTCGAACCGCCGAACTACGTCGCGATCATGGGCTACCTGCCCTACGACCCGGCGATCGACGAGGCCATCTCACGCCTGCGCGCGCGGATCATCGAGACCTACGGCGTGGCGACCACCTGGGGCTACGGGCCGCGCTTCCTGCACTCCACGGGTCAATACCACAAGGGCGGCCCGGCGACCGGGCGCTTCCTGCAGCTCGTCCACGACAGCGACGCGGACGCCGATATCCCCGGCGAGGACTACGACTTCCGGACGCTGATCGCCGCACAGGCCGACGGCGACCTGCAGACGATCCGCGACCACGGACTCCCGGCCGTGCGCATCCGCCTCGACGCCGGCGACCTCGCCGGGTCGATCGACGCGATCACGCAAGCACTCGGGACTTAGCCGCGAGCACGCGGTCACGGCCGGCAGCCTTGGCTTCGTAGAGCGCCTTGTCGGCGGCGGCGACGCGTGCCTCGGGGGCACCGATGACGCTCGTCTGGACCCCGATCGACACCGTCACCCGCAGCTCCTGGCCGTCCAGGCCGGTGAACACGTGCTCGGCGATCCGCGCCCGCAGCCGCTCGCCCAGGACCATGGCCGCGTCCGCCGGCGCCCCGGGGGCCATGAGCAGGAACTCCTCGCCGCCCCACCGCCCGACGACGTCCTCGACGCGCATCACGTCGCAGATGACCTCCGCGAGCTGGACGAGCACCGCGTCCCCGGTCTGGTGACCGTAGGTGTCGTTGAGCCGCTTGAAGTGGTCGACGTCCAGCAGCATCACCGTCAGCGGCGTGTCGTGGCGATGAGCGGCGCTGGCGGCTCGGATGAGCTGCTCGTCGAGTCCGCGCCGGTTGAGCAGCCCGGTCAGCGCGTCGATCCGGACGGTCTCCTGCAGGCGGGCGTTGAGCGCGACGAGCCGGCGCCGCGCCTCCACGACCCGGGCGACCAGGACGATGGTGACCAGCGACGCGATCGTGAAGCCGATGAGCCCCAGCCACGGCAACCACACGACCGCCCCGGAGGTCGACCGGTAGAGCACAGCGCTGGGGACGGCCACGGCGATCCGCCACGGGGTGCCGGCGATGGTGGCGCTGACGTAGCGCTGCTCGCGTCCATCGCGCCTGAAGGTGCCGTCCTGCGCCCTGCCGAGGCTGCTGGCCAAATGCGGCTCGAGCTCGGTCAGCAGGTGCACCCCGTCCGGCGCCGCGCCGTTGCTCGCGATCACCACGCCCTTGCCGTCCAGGAGGTACAGGCGGCTGTCGGCGGTGGTGACGGAGTTGCGCAGGTAGGTGCCGGCCGCGGAGAAGCCGATCGACTGCGCGCCGCTGAAGACCCGGCGCCCGTAGGGCGTGTCGAACGCGGCGGCGAACCCGACGATCGGCGCGCTCGTGACCACGGACGGGACGACGTCCGAGACCGTCGACCGGCCGGCCAGCGCGCTGCTGAGGTGGTCGTACAGGATCTCGGGCTTCGTCCCGAGGAGGCCCTGCTTGTCGGGGTAGGTGCGCATGATGCGCCCGTCTGCGTCGAGGAGCAGCGCGCTGGTGAGGCCGTTGGCACCCGTGAGGCGACGGAAGTCGCGCGTGGTGACGGTCCGGGTGCGCATGAACCGCCGGCCCTGTGCCCGCTCGCGCTCGAGGATGTCCGCGGCGTACGTGGCGACGAACCGGCTGGCGACGTCGGCGCGACGCCCGAAGCGGACGTCGATGTCGCGTTTCCCGGCTCGCTGGGCGCTTGCGAGGGCGATCGCGGCGCCGGCCGACACCGTCAGCCAGAGGATGAGTGAGATGGCGAGCGGCGTGGAAAGACGCCAGCGTCGAGAGAGGATCGAGGCAGCCGCCACCAGAGTTCCATCGGAGTGCGGCCGAGATTCCTGAACTAGATCCCGACTTCGCCACCGCTCTCGCGTCGTCGGAACATGCAGATCGGAACCGCACTCTTCCTCATCGCCGTCGGGGCGATCCTCCGCTTCGCCGTCGACGCTCAGACGGATGGCTTCAACATCAACACCGCCGGGTCCATCCTGATGGTGGTCGGAGGGATCGGGTTGCTGCTCGCCTTCTTCTTCCTCAGCATCCGCCCGAAGCGCGAGACGGTCGTCGAGCGCGACCGCGAGATCCGGCCGCGCTGAGCCCCGTGACGCGGGCGTCACCCTGCGGTGGCCGGGATGGTGCTGCTCGGGGGCAAGCCGGGGCTGCACCCCTCGCCGATGGGACCCGCGCCGCGCTCTCCTCGGTGGTCCGTCGGTGACCCTCGACGGCCCGGTGCGCGTCTGATGCAATGGTGTCCGCATGATGCGCGTCCGATCCGACGAGCAACTCGCTCGGCTCGTGGCGTCGGGCGACGAGCGCGCCTTCGCGGCGATCTACGACCGTCACCAGGGCGCCTTGTACCGCTATTGCCTGACGATCGTGCGCGATCCCGACGACGCGCGGGACGTCCTGCAGTCGGTGATGGCCAACGCCCTGGCGGCGCTGCAGAAGCGCGCGCCGGATGCGCCGGTCAAGCCGTGGCTGTTCCGCATCACCCACAACGAGGCGATCTCGGCCCTGCGACGCCGGCGGCCTGCCGCGGAGCTGCACGACGACGCGATCGCACCGGACCTGGAGGTGACCGTCGAGCGGCGCGCGCGGCTGCGGCAGCTGGTCACGGACCTGCGCGCCCTGCCGGAGCGCCAGCGCGCGGCGCTGGTCATGCGCGAGCTGAGCGGTCTGTCGCACGCCGAGATCGCCGCGGCGCTGGGCGTCTCGGCGCCGCAGGCCAAGCAGGCGATCCTCGAGGCTCGCGTGAGCCTTCAGGAAGCCGAGAAGGGCCGCGCGATGATCTGCCCTGACGTTCGCGCGGTCATCTCCGCGCAGGACGGCCGCCGCCTGCGCGCCCGCTCGGTCCGCGCTCACCTGCGTGGCTGCGACGACTGCCGCGCGCTGCGTGACGCGATCGGCACGCGCGCGGCCGACCTGCGCGTGCTCGCGCCGCCGCTGCCCGCCGTCGCCTCGGCCGGGCTGCTCGCGTCGCTGTTCGGCGGCGGCAGCGTGTCACTGGCCGGCAAGGCGGCCATCGGGCTCACCGTGGCGGTGACGGCGGGCGCCGGCGTCACCGAGGTGACGCGCCATCACGACCGCCCGCAGCCGAGCGAGCAACGCACGGGTCCCGCGGCCACCCCGACGCCCGCCCCGTCCGCCACTGCGCCCACGGCCACCCCGGCGACGAGCTTCGCCGCGAGCCGGACCAGTCGCGGCGCGGCCACCGCCACACCGGGCCGCCGGGCGCGGGTCCGGTCCGGCCGCGGCCGCGGCCGCGGCCGTCCGGCGGGTCCCTCGGTGACCGCCCCGGTTGCGCCGGTCACGCCGCCGGCCACACCGGGTGCGCCGGCGCAGACCCCCGAGCCTGCCAGGACGCCCAGGCCGGTCAAGACCGCGAAGCCGGCCAGGACGCCGAAGCCCGCGAAGACGGCCAAACCGGTCAAGACGCCGAAGCCGGAGCAGACCCCCGCGCCCAGCGCGACGCCCACGGCAACGAAGACGCCCAGGCCGGACAAGGCCCGCAAGTAGTTCCCAACCTTGGACGCCGTAGGGCGTTGACCTACCGGCCGGGCGTCACGGCAAGGCGCTCCCGCAGTCTTCGCGCGTGGCGCCCGGTTGTTCTTGCACCCAAGGAAGGAATCACCATGCGTACGACCACCACCCTGCTGGCCCTCGCGGCGCTCGCCGCTCCGGCCACGGCCGCAGCCGGTGACAAGCCCCATCGGCCCAAGCCTGCCAAGGCGGACTGCACGGCCAAGACCACCGGCTTCCACGCGCGCGGCACCTACGTGAGCAGCGAGCTCACGCAGACCGCCGGTGCCGACACCGAGCGCCGCGGCGACGACCGCTACAGCGGCGACCTGGTCGTCGACGTCGTCAAGGCCAACCACAAGGCGGCCACGGGCGAGCAGACCTACACCCTCGAGAACGCCCGCGTGCGCCTCCACCCGCGCAAGGGCACGACCCCCGCCGCCGGCGACCGCGTCAAGGTCCATGGCCGGATCACCCGCCTCGGCAAGAAGTGCGACCGCACCGGGTTCACCCCGACCGCAACCGTCCGCAAGGTCGACATCAAGGCTGCGAAGGCCGCGAAGGCCCCGAAGGCGTAGTCAGCACCGCACGCCACGTACGATCGCGGCATGCCGCGACTACCAGGCAATCCCGTGAGCGACGTGCTCAAGCGCGTCGACCGCACCCTCGGCAGCGTCGACCCGATCCTCGGTCGGGTCGACGTGACGCTCGGCGAGGCCACGAGCACGCTCAAGGAGGCGACCGACGTCCTCGGTCAGGTGCGCGAGCTGCTCACCGAGCTCGACGCGAAGCTCGTCCTCCTCGACGAGGTCCCGGCCATGCAGGCCAAGCTCGAGGAGATCCACGCGATCGTCAGTCCTCGCGCAGCTCGGAGTTGAGGGCGCGGCCGGTCCGCGTGATCGTATTTCGAACGGGAGGGTTCGGCCCGGTCCGCGCGCGGTAGGTTCCGCGCAAGGCTTCGAGACAAGGGATGGGACAGCGTGCAGATCGGCTTCGTCGGCCTCGGCAAGATGGGCGGGAACATGGTTCACCGCATCAAGCGGGACTCGGACCATGACGTGGTGGCCTTCGACTTCAACGAGGACGCGGTCAAGGCGGCCGAGGAGCACGGCGCCGCCGGTGCCTCCTCGCTGGAGGACCTCGTGTCCCAGCTCGAGCAGCCGCGCGCCGTCTGGGTGATGGTGCCCTCGGGCGACCCGACCACGGAGACCGTGCTCAAGCTCGGCGAGCTGCTCGACGAGGGCGACCTCGTCATCGACGGCGGCAACTCCAACTGGCACGAGGACCAGGACCGCGCCGAGCAACTGCTCGAGAAGGGCATCAACTACGTCGACGTCGGCACGAGCGGCGGCGTCTGGGGCCTCGAGGTCGGCTACTGCATGATGGTCGGCGGGACCGACGACGGGATCAAGATCCTGTCTCCGATCCTCGACGTGCTCGCGCCGCCGGACGGCTGGCAGCACTTCGGCCCGCCCGGCGCCGGCCACTTCGTCAAGATGGTCCACAACGGCATCGAGTACGGGATGATGCAGGCCTACGCCGAGGGCTTCGAGCTCCTGCACAAGTCGGAGTTCCCGATCGAGCTCAAGGAGGTCGCCCACGTGTGGATGCAGGGCAGCGTCGTGCGCTCGTGGCTGCTCGAGCTCGCCGAGGCCGCCTTCAAGGAAGAGGGCAACGACCTCGAGCACCTCAAGGGCTGGGTCTCCGACTCCGGGGAGGGACGCTGGACGCTCGTCGACGCGATCGACCTCGAGACGCCGATGCCGGTGCTGTCGGCCGCCCTGGCCGCCCGCTTCTACAGCCGTGGCGAGGGCGAGTACACCGCCAAGGTGCTGGCCGCGCTGCGCAACCAGTTCGGCGGTCACGACGTCGAGCGGACGAGCCTCGGCGGCGACGAGTGAGCGCGGTCGACCCGCGGCGATCCTCCCCGAGCCCGGGCGACGAGGCCAACCCACTGATCGAGGGGCTCGAGCGCGTCCCCGTCCCGCACACGGCGCTGGTCATCTTCGGCGCCTCGGGAGACCTCGCCAAGCGCAAGCTGCTGCCCGCGCTCTACAACCTCGCCCACGAGGGACAGCTGCCCGAGCGCTTCGCCCTGATCGGCGTGTCGCGCAGCGAGTCGACCGACGACGAGTACCGCGAGGTCGCGCGGGAGTCGATCAAGGAGTTCTCCCGGCGCGATGCCGACGACGACGTCCTCGACGCGCTCATCGGCCGCATGCGCTACCTGGCGCTGAGCTTCGATGATGCGGAGGGCTACGCCAAGCTCGCCGACCTGCTCGACGCGGTCGACGAGGAGGCCGGGCACCCGCTCAACCGTTGCTACTACCTGTCCGTCGCGCCCGAGTACTTCGGGATCATCCCGACCAACCTCAAGGCGGCCGGGCTCAATCGCCACCCTGACGTCGACGTTCGCTGCGTGATCGAGAAGCCGTTCGGCACGGATCTCAAATCCGCGCGCGCGCTCCAGGCCACCGTCTCCGACGCCTTCCTCGAGCATCAGGTCTACCGGATCGACCACTACCTGGGCAAGGAGACGGTCCAGAACATGATGGCGTTCCGGTTCGCGAACTACATGTTCGAGCCGCTCTGGAACCGCAACTACATCGACAGCGTCCAGATCACCGCCGCCGAGGACATCGGGATCGGATCACGGGCGGGCTACTACGACGGGGCCGGCGCGCTGCGCGACCTGGTCCAGAACCACATGATGCAGCTGCTGACCCTGCTGTGCATGGAGCCGCCGGTGTCCTTCGACGCCGACAAGGTGCGCGACGAGAAGGTCAAGGTCCTGCAGGCGATCTCGCCGATGACGCCTGCGGCGGTGGCCGACAACACGGTGCGGGCTCGCTACCTCGCGGGCAGCGAGGCCGGCCAGGACGTGGTCGGCTACCTCGACGAGGAGGGCGTCCCCAACTCGTCCAACACGGAGACCTACGCGGCGCTGTGCCTGAAGGTCGACAACTGGCGCTGGTCGGGCGTCCCGATCTGCCTGCGCACGGGCAAGCGCCTGGCCCGCAAGCTGACCGAGATCGCCGTCCAGCTCAAGCCGGTCCCGCACATGGCGTTCTCCGAGCAGGGGTCCGAGGGCGTCGTTCCCAACCAGCTGATCATCACGCTGCAGCCCGACGAGGGTGTGTCGCTCAAGCTCGGCGCCAAGATCCCGGGCGCGACGATGCGCATCCGCCCGGTGACGATGGAGTTCCACTACGGGACGTCGTTCATGTCGCAGTCCCCCGAGGCGTACGAGCGGCTGATCGTGGACGCGATGCGCGGCGAGGCGACGCTCTTCACCCGCAACGACGAGGTCGACGCGCAGTGGTCGATCATCGACCCGATCCTGCGGTCGTGGGCGGACAAGGAGCCGCGGATGGCGACCTACGAAGCCGGCTCGCAAGGGCCGGCGGAGGCCAACCGGCTGCTCGGCGGCGACCGGAAGTGGCGCCGCCTCTGATGGCCTCGCAGACGGACGACGAGGTCTGGTCGGCGCGCGACACCTCGCCGAGCAAGATCGAGGCGGCGCTGCGCTCCCTGCTGGCGGAGCGCCACCAGCAGCGCAGGTCGGTGCAGCCCGCGCGGGTGCTCAACCTCGTGGTCATCTGCGATCACGAGTACCGGGGGGAGATCCAGAACCGCCTCAAACAGGTCGGCCGCTTCCACCCGTCGCGCACCATCCTCGTGGCGGTGGAGCGCAAGCGGACGACGCTGGACGCCTGGGCCTCCATGGCCACGGAGGAGAACGGGGTGCTGTCCGTCGCCCGCGAGCGCGTCGAGGTCGACGTGGGGGAGAAGGCGCTCTCCGGCCTCGCGAACATCGTCGCCCCGCTGGTGGTGCCGGACCTCGCCACGCTGGTGTGGGCCCCGCACGGCCACTCCCTCGCCGAGGACGCCCTGCGCGAGATGGCGCAGATCGTGCTCGTCGACACGCTCAGCGACGAGGTCGGCCCGGCCCTGGACCGGGTCGCGGAGCTGCAGGAGGACCTCTACGTGGTCGACCTCGCGTGGCTGCGCTCGACGCCGTGGCGCGAGCGCGTCGCCGCCGCCTTCGACCCGCCCGAGTTCCGCGAGGAGCTGCGCAACGTCAGCAGCGTCACCGTGCGCCACCGCGAGGACTCCGTGGCCCCGGCCGCGCTGTTCGCAGGCTGGCTCGCGTCCCGGCTGAGCTGGAAGCCCGCCCGGCTGTCCTCGCACGGCGGCACCGTCACCGGCCGCGCGGCGGCCCGCCGTGGCGACGTCAAGATCACGCTCGAGCCGGTCGGCGAGATGAGCGCGCCCGGCCTGTCCGGAGTGACGCTCGAGAGCGCCTCGGGCGCCTCCGTGTCGCTCGATCGCTCCACGGGCGGGCTGCGCGAGGTGCGGATCTCCCGCAAGGGCGGCCGCAAGGAGTTCACGGTCATGGGCGCGTCGCGCGGCGAGGGCGGCATCCTCGGCGAGGGCGTGCGCCAGGCGCTGTTGCGCGACCGGACCTACAAACCGGCCCTGACCGCGGCCCGGACGATGATGAGCTGATGGACATCGAGATCGTGGAGGACAAGGACGCGGTCGCGCGGCGCGCGGCGGATCTGCTGGTGGCGGCGCGCGGGCACGTCGCGCTGTCGGGCGGCTCGACGCCCAAGCAGGCGTACGCGCTCGCCGCTGGCGCGGACTTCAGCGGTGTCACGTTCTGGCTGGGCGACGAGCGCTTCGTGCCGATCGACGACGACGACTCCAACGCCGGCATGGTGCGGGCGAGCCTCGGCCTCGAGCCGGAGCTGGTGCGCACGGACCTCGACCTCGAGGCCGCCGCCGCCGACTACGGGCGCCGGTTCAAGGCAGGGGGCGGGCGGCTCGACCTCGCGCTGATGGGGCTCGGTCCCGACGGCCACACCGCGTCCCTGTTCCCCGGCAAACCGGCGCTCGACGAGGATCACCATCTCGTCGTCGCGGTCCCCGAGCCGGGCCTGGATCCGCGCGTCCCGCGCGTGACCATGACCTACCCCGCCTTCGCCGCCGCGCGCGATGTCGTCTTCCTCGTGGCCGGGGCGGACAAGGCGGACGCGATGGCGCGCGCGTTCGGCGACGACCCGGATCTCAGCGCGCCCGCAGCGCGCATCCGTCCGCGCTCTGGACGTTTGTTGGTGATCGCGGATCGGGCCGCAGCAGCAAACCTAGGCTGACCCAGCGCTCCCGTCCGGGCTACGCCCGATAATCGGGTCACAACCCCACTGGTTTTCGGGGACCGCGCACGTTTAATAACCAAGTGTCCGCCGATCCCCGCCAACTCACCGCGCTCATCCACGCGCAGGAGACCATCGCTGCCGCGGGGCTCGACGCGGGTGACGTCATCGTCGCCCTGGCCAACCACGCCCGCGAGCTGACGGGCGCCACCGGCGCCCTCGTCGAGCTCGTCGACGAGGCGGGGATCGTCACGCAGGGCGCGGCGGACCACGCCGCCGTCCAGGTCGGCGTGCGGCTGCCCGACATGAGCTCGAGCGCCCGCGCCGTCATGCAGCGCAGGCTGGTGAGCTGGGAGGAGCCCACGACCGGCACCGACACCGGCACCGCCGGCGAGGGACGCGGCGCCGCCAAGGCGGTCGTCGCAGCGCCGCTGGCCAACGGCGACGACGAGGTCGTCGGCGTCGTCACCGTGCTGGGCGGCAAGGACGCCTTCTCCGCCGACGACGAGCACTGCGTCAGGGTCATCGCCCGCTTTGCCACCCATCAGATCCTGCAGGCGCGCCGCCTCGCCCGGGCCGAGCGCACGAGCCGCATGGACCCGCTGACCGGGCTCGGCAACCGGCGCGCGCTCGACGAGACGCTGCAGCGCGAGCTCGCCCGCCACATCCGCTACTCCCGCACGCTGACCCTGATCGTCGTCGACCTCGACGGCTTCAAGGCGGTCAACGACACGCACGGGCACGCCGCGGGGGACCGCGTACTGACCACCGTCGGCCGCCGGCTCGGCGAGATCCGTGGCGCCGACGCCGCCTTCCGCCTCGGCGGGGACGAGTTCGCGGTCCTGCTCCCGGAGACGCGCGCCGACGCCGGGGAGCTGGTCGCCCGCCGTATACAGCGTCAGATCCGCGACGACACGTTCCCTCACGAGGTGTCCGCCACCTGGGGCATCGCCGAGGCGACCGGGCCGGACCCCGAGGAGCTGCTGGCCGCCGCCGACCGCGAGCTCTACGCCCGCAAGCGCGATCCGCGCACGCGCGGCTCCTCCGAAGCCGAAGCCGCCGGTTAGCTAGTACGGTCCCCCCGATGGGGCCGTTTCGATTTCTGTGGGCCGGTTGCCCGCAGGCGCACTCTTCCTAGCCGGTGATCGAAGGGACCTTCGTCGGCGTCGACGTGGGCGGCACGAAGGTGGCCGCGGCACTGCTGGAACGCGGTGAGCCGGGCGAGTCCCATCTCGTCAAGACGGAGACGGGGTCCACGGACGCCCTGGTCGATCAGCTCGTCGCCGCGATCGAGGAGGTGCGCGCCGACGACACCCGCGCGGTCGGCATCGGCGTCCCCAGCGTCATCGACTTCGCGTCGGGGCGGATCCGCTACTCGGTCAACATCCCACTGGCCGACGTGCCGCTACGCGACCTGCTCACCGAGCGCGTCGGGCTGCCGGTCTACCTCGAGAACGACGCCTCCTGCGCCGCGCTGTCCGAGGCCTACCAGGGCGAGGAGCTGACCACCCAGAACCTCGTCATGTACACGGTGGGGACGGGCGTGGGCGGCGGGCTGGTCATCGGCGGCCGCCTGTACCGCGGCTCGACGGGGGCGGCGGCCGAGATGGGGCACCAGCTCATCGGCCTCGACCTGTCCGGCGACGGCGTCCCGGCCGCGAGCGAGCGCTTCCCCCAGCCCGGGTCGCTGGAGAGCGTCGCCAAGGGCGGCGCGCTCGACGCGCTGGCCCGCGACCGCGGTTTCGAGGACGGCAAGGCGGCCGTGAAGGCCGCGCAGGACGGCGACGAGGGCGCGATCGCCGCGCTCCGCACCATCGGCGAGCGCCTCGGTATCGGCATCGCCAACGCGATCAACATCTTCGACCCCGACGAGGTCGTCATCGGCGGCGGCGTCAGCGCGGCGGGCGACCTCCTGCTCGGCCCGGCCCGCGAGGTCGCCGAGCGCTACGTCCTGCGCGGCGTCGGCACCGCCACGACGATCCGGCTCGCCCGCCGCGGTCCTGAGGCCGGCGTCGTCGGCGCCGCCCTGATCGCCGTCCAGGAGACCGAAGACGGCGGCTGAGCCGCTCGGCGATCTATGATCGCCTCACATGTCGGGTCAACGTGACGAGAACCTGCTGGGAGCGCTGGCGCTGGCGGTGACGTCGCGGCTGCCGACCGCGGCCAGTGACACCGCTCTCGTGGCGCTCAGCGGCTGGCTGGCGGGGACAACCGTCGATGGCCTGGCGCGGGTGCTGGCACTGACCCACTCCGGAGCGGTGAGATTGACCGACCGCCTCGAAGGCGAGCAACTGGTCGAGCGCCGTCCCGGCCGGGACGCCCGCTCTCGCTCGCTCTACGTGACCCCGAAGGGGGCCGAACGTGCCGTGCAATTGCGAAGGGAGCGGTTCGCCGGCCTCGAGGAGGTCCTACGGCCACTCGACACGCACGATCGAGCCGCGCTGACGGCCTTGACGGAGCGCCTGCTCGCCGGCCTCACGGAACACGGCGAGCCCCCGCGCCGCACCTGCCGCCTGTGCGACGCCGACGTCTGCGGTCATCCCGAGCGCTGCCCGGTCACGCAGGCCCATCACTGAGGTTCATCACCCCGGTGAGGGAGGAGAGGTCGAGCGTCCGGCGGGGAGCGGAGCCGGGCGGGGCGACGAAGCGCGGGCGGGTCGGCAGCTCGAAGAGCATGCGCGCGCCGCTGGAGTCGAGGTGCGTGACCGCGGTGAGATCGACCGTGTGGAGGTCGGCGACGGCCAGCTCGCGGGCGACCGCCTGGGCGTTGGAGAGGTCGATCTCGCCGGACAGCACGGCGCTGCCGCTCGCGTCGATGGTCACCGTGCAGCCCACCGGGCCGGGAGCGGGGACGTGCACCGCGGCCGGGTCGAGCACGACGCGGTGGGCGAGGCGGACGACGGTTCCGTCGTCGCCGCGCTGGACGGTGCACTCGTCCATCAGCGTCCGCATCAGGCCGAAGCCGCGCCCGCGGTGGGGGCTGACCACCGGCGCCTTCCAGTGGCCGTCGTCGCGGACGACGATCCGCAGCGTCCCCGGCACCGGGCAGCCGAGCTCGACGTCGATGCGTCCGGCCCCGGAGTGCTCGACGGCGTTCGCCACCGCCTCGCCCGTGGCGAGCAGCACATCGGCAGCCATGTCCACGTCGACGCCGAGCCGGGTCAGCCAGTCGCGGACCGCGTGCCGCGCCACCGGCACCTGCTCGAGCTCGGCCGGGAAGCTGAGCCGCTGGGCGCCGGTGACGCCGGTGAAGCGCATGACCACGAGCGCGACGTCGTCGGACGGCTCGACGGCGCCCGACTCCCGGACCGCGTGGTCGAGCAGCTCGGGGAGGGGATCGAGGGCGTGGGCGCCGACCGCCACCCGCAGCCGCTCGAGTGCCGCGTCCATGTCCTCGCCCCGCCGTTCGGTCAGCCCGTCGGTGTAGAGCAGCAGCGTCGCGCCGGGCTCGAGGTCGATGACGGCCTCGCGGTACTGCGGCTCGGGCAGGCAGCCGAGCGGGACGCCGCGGCCGCCCTTGAGCAGCTCGGCCGTCCCGTCCGCGGTCACGTAGACCGGCCACGGGTGGCCTGCGCAGGCGTAGACGAGGCGCCCGGCCGCCGGGTCGAGCTTGGCCACGACCGCCGTTGCCGCCATCGCCTCCGCGAGCGTGTCGGCGAAGCCCGACAGGCGCGTGAGCAGCGCGCCGGGATCGTCCCCGGTCAGCGCGAATGCGCGCAGCGCGCTGCGCAACTGCCCCATCGCGGCGGCGGCGGTGGCGCCGCGGCCGACGACGTCGCCGACCGCGATGATCAGCGAGCCGTCCGCCAGCGGCACCGCGTCGTAGAAGTCCCCGCCCGCCTCCAGGCCCGCGGCCGGCAGGTAGCGCAGGTCGAGCTCGACGCCCGCGACGTCCGGCAGGGACGCGGGCAGCAGCGAGCGCTGCAGGGTGACCGAGACGCGGCGCTCGGCGTCGAACAGGCGGGCGCGTTCGAGCGCCTGGGCGGCCTGGGATCCGAGCGCGGCCCCGAGCGCGAGATCCTCGTCGCTGAAGGCGTGCGGGCGGTTGGCCGAGAGCAGCAGCCCGCCGATGACCCGGCCCGCGGTGACCAGGGGGAACACCACGATCGAGCGCAGCCCGCGGTCGTGGAAGCCGGGCGCCATCTGGGGGTAGGCCGCGTCCATCGCCTCCGGATCGGGCAGATGGATGAGCCGCCGGGCGCGCAGGGCGTCGGCGACGGGGCGGCGCTCGTCGACGCCGGCGGTCACGTACGCCTGCATCTCCTCGTCGGCGAAGCCCTGCCAGCCGATGCAGCGGATCACGCCCTCCGCCTCGTTGAGCAGCCACATCGTGCCGTGATCGGCGCGGACGGCCTCGATGATCTGCTCGAGCGTGGCGGAGGCCACCTCGGACGGCGTCAGCGCGTCGGCGAGCGCGGCGGCGACCGCGTACTGCGAGGCCGTCCGCTCGCGGGCGCGGCGCTCGCCCTCGAACAGCCGCGCACTGTCCACCGCGAGGGCGGCGCGGCGCGCCACCTCGGTGCCGAAGGCGCGATCCTCGGCGGGGGCGCCCGGATCGGCGAGCGTCAGTTCCACGAGGCCGAGGTCGCGCCCGCGGGCCAACAGGGGGACGCTCAGCTGCGGCTCCTCGGTCCCGCGCGAGGCGACGTGCTCGAGGGTCCCGTCGCGCGTGCGCAGGCGCACCGACACGGTCGTGCAGTGGTCGGGCACCAGCGTGTCCACGAGCACGCCCATGCGCGTCTCGGGCGTGCCCGGCGCATCCAGGCGCGCCCCGAGCTCGGCGAACAGCTGGGTGCGCTGCTCGGCCCGCTTGCGCGCGGTGATGTCGACCATGAACTTGCCCAGCCACCCCGTCCTTCCGGCGGCGTTGGGGACGGGGTAGTACGAGACCAGCCAGGTCCGTACCTCGGTCGAACCCTTGGTGACCGAGCCGCTGACCTCGACGTCGACGATCGGCTCGCCCGTCTCGAGCACCCGGCGCAGCGGTGCCGCGTGCGCGGTGCCCGGGAACACCTCCTCGAGCGTCCGCCCGAAGTGGTCGGCGGCCGGCACGCCGTGCGTGGCGGCGAGCGCGTCGTTGACGCGGACGTAGCGCAGCTCGGTGTCGAAGAGCGCGAACGCCTCCGGCGCCGTCGTGATGATCGCGTCGAGGAGGGCCTGCGAGTCGCGCTCGGCGGTCGTCTGCTCCGCGCGCAGCAGCGCCGACACGCTGGCGCGCTCGAGCACGTCGAGGACGATGCGGTCCGCCGGGCCGACGTCCTGACCTTCGGCGAGGCGCAGTGCGATCGAGCCGAGCACCCGGTCTCCGTGGCGCAGCGGCAGCGCGACGAACGGCCCGGTCCCGGCGAGCTTGCGCCAGTTCGTCACGCCCGGGTAGCGCACCGGGAGCTCCTTGACACCGAGCACGATCGCCTCGCCGGTGCGAACGCACTCGGCGGCCGGGACGTCATGAGCGAGAGGGATCCGGCAGTTGGGCTCGAGCATCTCCTCCGGATGCCCGTCGTACCCGACGATCTCGAGCTCGTCGCCGTCGCGCAGGAAGACGCCCGCGGCCAGGGCCTCGACCGCGGCGCGCCCCTTGACCGCGATGACCTGGGCGGCCTCGGGTGCCGTCGTCACCCCCGCCAGCGCGTCGGTGAAGTCCTGGAGGCGCAGCAGGCGGGCGTCCGAGGCCTTGCGGCCGGTGACGTCGACGAGGATGCCGGTCAGCCGCAGGTCGGGGACGCTCTCGTCGACCTGGACGATGTTGCGCAGCCACACCTCGCCGCCGGTGGCGGTGCGGGCGCGGTACTCGAAGTCCCCGCGACCGGTCCGGACGACCCCGACGATCGCGGCGTTGACGCGGTCCCGGTCGTCGGGATGGATCATGTCGAACCAGAAGTGGTTGTCGGCCGTCCAGCGCGCGGGCGGGTAGCCGAGCAGCGTCTCCGTGTGCTCGCTCACGAAGGTGAACGTGGCCTCGCCGGGACGGCGGCCGGGCGTCGCCTCCCAGACGATCGCGCCGAGGCGGTCGACGAGGGAGCGGTAGCGCAGCGGCTCGTCGATGGTGCTCACGCGAACGCCGCCCTCTCGATCCGTCCGGCGGGCACCCGGTGGTCGGCGCCGCGGACAGGGGCGGTCGCGCCCGCTCGGCGGGCGTCCTGGAGGACCGCCTCGAGCGCGAGCAGGCTGCCGTGTACGTCAAAGAGGCACGCGAACACCGCCGTCATTGTCCCATGCGGCGATAGCGTGGCGTCGCGTGGAGATCGCCGGGCCGACGCTGACGCTGCGCTATGCCACCGAGACGGACGCCGACGCCCTCTTCGCGCTGGCCGACGCGGAGGCGACGCAGTGGTTCTCGTGGGGCCCGTACGAGGACCGGGAGCAGCCGCTCGCCTACATCGCGTCGCTGGCGGACAAGCGCGAGGCGGGGACGCTGCTGGACTTCCTCGCCGTCCACGCCGAGCACGGGCCCGTCGGGGTCACCGGCCTCTCCGAGTACGTGCCGCGCGACCGGCGCGCGACCGTCGGGACCTGGTTCGGGCGGCGCTTCTGGGGCTCCGGCGTCAACGCCGAGTCGAAGGCGCTGATCGCCCACCTGGCCTTCGCCGAACTCGGCTTCCACCGCCTGACCGCCTGGGCGAACACCCGCAACGGCCGCTCGCAGGCGTCGCTGGAGCGGCTCGGCTTCCGCCGCGAGGGCGTCCTGCGCGCCTACAACACGCACGCCTCCGGCACCCATGACGTCGTCGCCTTCGGCATGACGCGCCCCGATTGGGAGGCCTCGCCGCTGCACGGCGTGGCCGCCGCCGTGACCGGGGCGCCGCCCGCGGTCTGGCTACCTTGACGCACGCACGCGCGCCGGCCGGTCAGGCCGCAGTGCTTGGCCCTATCGCTTGATGAGGTGCAGCATCTCGTCGGTGGTGGTGAAGCCGGCGCGCTCGTAGGCGGCCTGCGCGCCGTCGTCCCCCGGCGTCATGAAGGCGACCTCGACCCCGGCGGCGAAGGCGAGCCGGGCGAGCTCGGCCGTGATCGCGGTGGCGATGCCGCGGCGCCGGAACGGCTCGCGCACGCTGATGCCGGCCAGCTCTGTCACGTGCGCGATCGCGGGCTGGCATTGGCCGCCGCCGGCGACCTCGCCGTCCGCGTAGGCGATCACGGTGACGCGTCGCCCGAGCAGCGGGACCAGGCGTTCGATGTCGGCGGGCTCGAAGGACTCGCCGAACGCCTCCGACTGCGCGCGCACGAGGCCCTCGAGCTCCTCACGGGTGGCATCGGGGCCGAGCTGGTCGAGGGTCACCTTGTCCGGGAGGTCGATTTCGCGGAGCTCGTCCGGGGTGCAGCACATCACCGGGGTTCGCAGCTCGACGACGAAGCCTGCGGCGCAGAGCGCCTCCTCGACGGCCGGCGCCTCGGCGGGCAGGTACTCCAGGCGCGGGACGCGGCCCGCGCCCTCCATGATCGCGATCAGCTCGCCGACCGCCTCCTCGCTGGGCTCGGCCGCCGGCCGCGGGATGGCGTAGTTGACGTACGGGTGGTCCGATCGCGGCAGGATGAAGACGTCGAACGTGCCCGTGGCGAGGACCTGGTGGTCCTCCTCGATGACCGCGCGCAGGTAGCTCTGGATTGCCGTCACGCGCGCTTGGCGTCCCAGGAGAACCCGCGCACGGCGAGTGCTGCGCCGGCCGCGCCCCAGACGGCGAGCATGATCAGGGCGGTGGCGTGGTCACCGAGCCCGGTGCCCTTGACCATCGCCCCCGAGAGCCCGTCGATCAGGTGCTTGAGCGGAAGCGCGCCGGCGATCTCGTGCACGAAGCGCGGCGCGTCCGCCTCGTCGTAGACGACGCCCGAGATGATGATCACCGGGAGGAAGATCGCGTTCACGTAGGCGGGCGCGGACTCGACGTTGGGGATCACGTGGCTGAGGGCCACGCCGAGCGCGGCGAAGGTGCAGGCGCCGAGCACCACGAACACGACCAGGGACGGCAGGTCCCGGGGCCAGCCCGTCCCGAAGACGAGCTTGCCCGCGACGGTGACGAGCGTCACCTGCAGGGCGGTGTTGGTGGCGGCGTGGCCGGCGAGCGCGGTCAGGTAGGCCGAGGTGGGCAGGGGCGTCCCGCGCACGCGCTTGAGCACGCCGGTCTCGCGCAGGCTCGTCAGGTTCATGGCCAGCGCCGTGAACGTCGTGGACATGACGCTCATGCCCGCGATCCCGGGAACGATCACGTCGAGGTCGGCCTGGGTGCCCGCGAAGATCGCGCCGAACATCGCCAGGAACAGCAGCGGCAGCAGGAAGTTGAAGAACGCTGCGCTCGGGTTGCGCCAGAACATCCGGCGCTCGAGGCGGTACTGCCGCCAGGCCATGCCGCCCCAGCGCGGTGCCGAGGTGCCCTGCGCGACGGCCTGCGGGTGGGGGAGCGCGTGGTCGCTCACGCGGGCCCCCCCGTGAGTTCCAGGTAGACGTCTTCGAGCGACGGGCGCGTGACGGACAGGTCCTGCAGGGTCTCGCCGCGCCCGAGCGCCGTGGCGGTCGCCTCGTGCAGCAGGCGCGTCGGGTCGTCCGTCTCGTGCACGACGAGCTTGCCCTCGACGGTCCAGGTGACGCGGTAGCGCTGGGCCGCCCCGGGATCGAGCTCGCCGGGCGGCCCCTCGGCGACGATCAGCCCCTCCTTGACGATGGCGACGCGGTCGGCGAGCGCCTGCGCCTCGTCGAGGTAGTGCGTGGTCAGCAGCACGGTCTTGCCGAGATCGCGCAGCGAGCGGACGGTGTCCCAGGCGGTGCGGCGGGCCTCGGGGTCGAAGCCGGTGGTGGGCTCGTCGAGGAAGATCAGCTCCGGGTCGCCGATCAGGGCGAGCGCGAAGTCCAGGCGCCGCTGCTGGCCGCCGGAGAGGGTGCGGGTGCGCTGGTCGGCCTGCGCTTCGAGGCCGACGATGGCGATCGTCTCATCGACGTCGCGGGGGGCGGGATAGAGCCCGGCCCAGTGGGAGACGGACTCGCGCACGGTCAGGTGCCGGTAGAGCCCGGCGTCCTGCAACACGATGCCGATCCGCTCGCGCAATCCGGGCGTGCGATCGGCGGGATCGTGGCCCAGCACCCGGACCTCGCCGGCGGTCCGGTCGCGGTAGCCCTCGAGGATCTCGACGGTCGTCGTCTTGCCCGCGCCGTTGGGTCCGAGCAGGCCGAAGACCTCGCCCCGGGCGACGCTGAACTCGACGCCGCGCAGGGCTTCGTGCTCCCCGTAGGCCTTGCGCAGCCCACTGACCTCGATGGCGGCAGGCATAGTCCCCGGTCAGGGTATGCGCTGCGCCTGCGTCGACATCGGCTCCAACACCACCCGCGTCCTCGTCGCGGACGTCGACGCCGACGGCCTGCGCGAGGTCGCGACGGAGAAGGCCTTCACCCGCCTGGGCCGCATCCTGCTGCGCTCGGGCGTCCTGCCGCAGGACGCGCTGGCGTCCCTCGCCGACATCGTCGCGCTGCAGGTGACGGTCGCCCGTCAGCTCGGGGCGGAGCGGTTGCGGGTGGTCGCCACCGCCGCGATCCGGGCTGCCGACAACGCCGAGGCGCTGCGGGCGGCCGTGCGGGCGCGGGCCGGCGTCGAGGTCGACGTCCTCGACGGGCTGGACGAGGCCCGCCTCGCCTTCGCGGGCGCGACGCAGAACCAGGCGGTGGCCGGGAACGTGGCCGTGGTGGACGTCGGCGGCGGGTCGACGGAGATCGCCGTCGGCGACGTGCCGGGCGGGGTCGCCTGGTCGGCGTCGATCCCGGTCGGCTCCGCGCTGCTGGCGGACGCGCACCTGCGCTCCGATCCCCCGACCGCGGACGAGTTGGCGGCCCTGCGCGCCGACGCCGGGCTGATCCTCGCCGGGTCCCAGCCGCCCCGGGCCGCCATCGGCCTCGCCGTCGGCGGGAGCGCCACCTCGATGGCGCGGCTGCTGCCGGGAGCCATCGACGCCGGTGCCGTCGCCGGCGCGCTCGCCCTGCTCACGACCGCGCCCAGCGACGCGGTCGCCCTGCGCCACGGCCTCGATCCCGAGCGGATCCGGCTGCTGCCCGCCGGCCTGATCCTGCTCGACATCGTGGCCGACCGCCTCGGCTGCCCGCTGCGGGTCGGCGACGGCGGCCTGCGCGAGGGCGTCTGCTTGGAGCTGTTCACATCTTCCGGGTAGCTTCTCGCCCGTGACGGACTTCGTCAGCACGTCACCCGAGCTGTACTTCAACCGGGAGCTCTCCTGGCTGGACTTCGACGATCGCGTGCTGCAGCTTGCCGAGGACCCGGAGACGCCGCTGCTCGAGCGCCTGAAGTTCTGTGCGATCTGGTCCACCAACCTCGACGAGTTCTTCATGGTCCGGGTGGCGGGCCTGCACGACATGGTCGACGCGGGCATCGACTCGCCCGGCAAGGACGGGCTCAATGCGGCGTCGACGATCGAGCGCATCCGCGAGGTCGTCGCCCAGCAGTCCGAGCGCGTGTCGCGCTGCCTGGGGGCGACCGTCATCCCCGAGCTGGCCGGGGCGGGATTGCACATCGTCCGGCTCGAGGACGTCGACGGGGACGACCGCAGGGATCTCGAGGAGCGCTTCCTGCGCCAGATCTTCCCCGTGCTCACCCCGCTGGCGGTCGGGCTGGGCCGCCCGTTCCCGTACATCTCCAACCTGAGCCTGTCCCTGGCCGTGCGCGTGCGCGACCCCGTCACGGGCCAGGAGCTGCTCGCGCGCGTGAAGGTGCCGACGGAGATGCTGCCGCGCTTCATGCCCGTCAACGGCGGCTACGAGTTCGTCCCGGTCGAGGACGTCATCGCCGCCAACCTCGACGAGCTCTTCGAGGGGATGGAGATCCTCGAGTGGGCGCTGTTCCGGGTCACGCGCGACGCGGACTTCACCGTCGGTGACGAGGCCGACGACCTGCTCCAGGCCGTCGAGATCGAGCTGCGCCGGCGGCGCTTCGGCGAGGTCGTCCGGCTCGAGATCCAGGCCGGGATGAGCGACGAGATCCGCGCGCAGCTGGTCGAGGCGCTCGGCGTCGAGAAGGAGGACGTCTTCGAGGTCGACGGGCTGATGGCGCTCAGCGACCTGTGGGGCCTGTACGGCGTGTCGGGGTTGAGCGAGCTGCGCGATCCCGTCTGGCAGTCCGTCACCCAGCCGCGCCTGACGCCGGAGGAGGACGCCGAGCCCGACGTGATGGCCGCGATGCGCCGCGGCGACATCCTCGTCCACCACCCCTACGACTCCTTCACCACCTCCGTGCAGCGCCTGATCGAGCAGGCCGCGGAGGACGACCAGGTCCTGGCGATCAAGCTGACCGTCTACCGCACGTCGGACGACACGCCGCTCGTGCCGACCCTGATCCGCGCCTCCGAGCGCGGCAAGCAGGCGGTCTGCATGGTGGAGCTCAAGGCGCGCTTCGACGAGCAGGCCAACGTGCGCTGGGCGCGCAAGCTCGAAGAGGCCGGCGTGCACGTCGTCTATGGGCTCCCTGCGCTCAAGACGCACGCGAAGTGCGTGCTGATCGTCCGCCGCGAGGGCGACGGCGTCCGCCACTACGTCCACGTCGGGACGGGCAACTACCACGCCAAGACCGCCAGGCTCTACACCGACTTCGGCCTGTTCACGTGCGACCCCGACATCGGCGCCGACGTCGCCGACATGTTCAACGGGCTCACCGGCTTCGCCCGTCAGCGCTCCTACCGCACGGTGCTCGTGGCACCCGCCTTCCTGCGCGAGGGCATCCTCGAGCAGATCGAGCAGACGGTGCAGGCGCATCGCGACGGCCAGGAGGCGCGGATCGCGATGAAGATGAACTCGCTCGTCGACGGCGCCTGCATCCGCGCCCTGTACGAGGCCTCGCAGGAGGGCGTCCGCATCGACCTCAACGTGCGCGGCATCTGCTGCCTGAAGCCGGGCGTCGAGGGGGTCAGCGAGAACATCCGCGTGGTGTCCGTCGTGGACCGCTTCCTCGAGCACTCGCGCATCTACGCGTTCCAGCGCGGGGACGAGTGGTCGGCCTGGATCGGCTCCGCCGACCTGATGCCGCGCAACCTCGACACGCGCGTCGAGCTCGTCGCGCCGATCACGGACCGCAGCCTGCGCGACGACGTCCTCGACACGCTCGAGCGCTGCCTGGCCGACAACACTCACGCCTGGGACCTGCGCGCCGACGGGACGTGGGAACGCCGCGAGGCGCCGGCCGGCGAGCGCCGCTCGGTCCAGCGCGAGCTGATGGCAGGGCACAGCGAACACGCAACCTGATCTAGGTTTAACGCCGCCATGCTCGAGGCGGTGGATTGGTCCCGAACTGAGTTGGGTGACCGGGCCACGTGGTCGCCGGCGCTGCGGGGTGCCGTGGACCTCGTGGCGCAGACGCTGTTCCCCGCCACGCTGCTGTGGGGACCGGACTACACGCTCGTCTACAACGAGGCGTTCATCCCGATCGTGGCCGGCAAGCACCCCGCCTCGCTCGGTGCCACGGCGCACGAGGCCTTCCCGGAGGCGTGGGACTTCATCGAGCCGCTGCTCGACAAGGCCATGTCCGGGCGCGGCGCGACGTGGATCGAGGACGCCCCCGTGCCACTCGTGCGCGACGGACGGCTCCACGAGGCCTACTTCACCTTCTCCTACTCCGCGGTCAGCGGCGCCGACGGCGTCATCGAGGGGGTCATCGCGATCGTGTCGGAGACCACGCCGGTCGTGCTCGAGCGCCGCCGCCAGAGGGTGCTCAGCCGGCTGCGCGAGGCGCTCGTGTCCACCGTGCAGACCGACGAGGTGCTCGAGTGCACGCTGCCCGTCCTGCGCGAGAACGTCGACGACGTCGCAGAGGTCACCCTCACGTCCGGGCCCGCCGACGGCATGCTGGTGTCCCTGGGGCGCGGCCGGCCGCGACTGGTGATCCGCGCGGCCGAGCTGGTCGCCGCCGACGCCGGCTACCGCGCGTTCCTGGACGCGATCGGCCTGTCGCTCGCGCAGGCACTCGACCGGATCGCCACGGGGGAGGCCGAGCAGCGCATCGCGGCGCTGGAGCTGAGCATGTCGGAGACCCTGCAGCGCAGCCTGCTGCCGACGCCGGTGCAGACCGACCAGTGCGAGGTCGCCGTCCGCTACGTCCCCGCCGCCGAGCAGGCGCAGATCGGGGGCGACTGGTACGACGCCTTCCTCGACGCCGACGGCCGCCTCACCGTCGTCATCGGGGACGTCACCGGCCACGACCGGACGGCGGCGGCGGCGATGGCGCAGGTGCGCAACCTGCTGCGGGGCGTGGCCTGGACGCGCGCGGCCTCCCCCGGCGGGGTGCTCGTGGGCCTCGATCGCGCCATGAACGGCCTCGGGGTCGAGCTGCTCGCGAGCGCGGTCGTGGCCCGCATCGACCCCGACAACCGCCTGCACTGGTCGAATGCCGGGCACCCGCCGCCGCTGCTGATGGAAGCCGACGGGTCGGTCCGCTTCCTCGCCACCGAGCCGGACGCGCTGCTGGGCATGGAGCTCGGCGAGCGCAACGACCACACGCTGATGCTGGAGCCGGGGGCTGTCCTGCTCCTGTACACGGACGGCCTGGTCGAGCGGGCGGGCACCGTGATCGACGACGGGCTGGCGTGGCTCGCCGGGCTGGTCGAGGGCCGGCACGCCATGGACCTGGACGCGCTGTGCGACCACGTCCTCGCCGGGGTCGGCCACGTGAGCGACGACGTGGCCCTCTTGGCTGTCCGCCTGCGCTGAACGGGTCCTTGCGCGGGAAAGGGGCGCATCGTCGCCCCTCGAAAGGATCAGCCGATGCGCCGCGTTGCGTCCCTCGCCATCCTCCTTTCGCTGCTCGTACCCGCCTCCGCAGGTGCGCGGGTGTCCGGCGTCGTGGCGGCGCTGCAGGTGGCGCTGCGGGCGACGGGCGACTACAGCGGGTCGGTCGACGGCGTCAAGGGGCCGGGGACGGCGGGGGCGGTGCAGCGCTTCCAGCGCCGCCACGGGCTCGTGGCGGACGGCATCGCCGGGCCGGCGACGCGGCGCGCCCTCGGCCGCCGGGGCCGCCCGGCGTGGGGCAGGCGCACGATGTCCTACGGGAGCCGCGGCTGGGACGTCGCGCGACTGCAGTTCGAGCTGGCCCGCCACGGCTTCCCGAACGGGCCCGTGGACGGTGGCTTCGGCCCGCGCGCGGCCAACGCGCTCCGGCGCTTCCAGGCGTTCGCCGGGCTCTCGGCCGACGGCGTCGCCGGGCCGGGCACCCGGGCCGCGCTGGCGAAGGCGCCGCCGCGGTCCCCGCTGCAGTTCTACCGGCCGCTCGGCGTCGGCGTGGGGGACCGCTTCGGCCCGCGCGGCAACGGCTTCCACCCGGGCCTGGACTTCCCCGCCGCGTCCGGCACCCCGGTCGGCGCCGCCGGGCGCGGCTGCGTGAGCTACGTGGGCTACGACCCGGGCGGCTACGGGAACCTCGTGATCATCACCCACCGGCTCGGCGTGGTGACGATGTACGCCCACCTGTCGTCGTTCAGCGTCAGCCGCGGGCAGTGCGTGACCGGCCACGACCGCATCGGGCGAGTCGGTTCGACCGGCTATTCGACCGGCCCGCACCTGCACTTCGAGATCCGCGTGCGCGGCGCCGCGGTCAACCCGCTTCCGGCGTTCTTGTGAAAAAGTCTTTCGTCCGGCCGGCCTTCGGCCTCTGGACGATGTCACATTGAAACGCCCGATCATCGCCGGCATCGTCGCGGCCGCGGTCGGCTTCGCCAGCTCCTTCACGGTCGTGCTGGCCGGGTTGCGCGGGGTGGGGGCGACGCCCGCGCAGGCGGCGTCGGGGCTGCTGGCGCTGTGCATCGTGATGGCGCCGCTGTGCGTCGTCCTCAGCCGCCGGACGCGGATGCCGATCAGCATCGCCTGGTCGACGCCGGGTGCGGCGCTGCTGGCCGCCACGGGACCGGTGGACGGTGGCTTCGCCGCCGCCGTGGGGGCATTTCTGGTCTGCGGCGTCCTGCTCGCGCTGGCGGGGACGTGGGGGCTGTTGGGGCGGCTGATCGCTCGCATCCCCGTCCCGCTGGCCAGCGCCATGCTCGCAGGGGTGGTCCTGCAGCTGTGCCTGGCGCCCGTGCGCGCGGCAGTGGACCTGCCTTCTCTCGCGGCGCCCGTGATCGTGACCTGGGTGGTGCTGAGCCGGTTCGCGAAGCTGTGGGCGGTGCCGGCCGCGCTCGTCGTCGCGATCGTGGCAGTGCTGGTCGACCGGCCGATCCATCTCGACGGGGAGCTGTGGCCGCATCCGGTCTTCGTCGCGCCGGTCTTCACCGCGGGCGCGCTGATCTCCATCGGGCTGCCGCTGTTCATCGTCACCATGGCCTCGCAGAACATCCCGGGGATGGGCGTGCTGGCGAGCTTCGGCTTCCGGCCGCGGCTGCGGCCGCTGCTCGTCGGCACCGGTGTGGGCAGCGTGATCGGTGCGCCGTTCGGCGGCCACGCGGTCAACCTCGCGGCCATCACCGCGGCGCTGAACGCCGGCCCGGATGCGCATCCGGACGCGGCCGAGCGCTGGCGGGCGTCGGTCGCGATGGGGGGCGCCTACGTCGTGCTGGCTGCGGGCGCGAGCCTCGCCACCGCCTTCGTGGCCGCCGCGCCCGCGCTGCTGATCGAGGCCGTCGCCGGGCTTGCGCTGCTCGGCACGCTGGGCGCGGCCCTGGCCGGAGCGGTCAGCGACGAGCGGTACCGCGAGGCGGCCACGATCACGCTCGTGGTCGGCGCGTCGGGCATCACCGCGCTGGGCATCGGCGCAGCGTTCTGGGGGCTGCTCGCCGGCCTAGCCCTTGTCGGGCTGCAGTCCGTCGCCGCCCCGTCCCGCCCCGTCGGCGAACCGCCCGGCCCCCTCGATGCCGGCGGCGAGAACGGTGCTCCCGATCCGGTCCTCGAGCACGAGGCCCTCGCTGAGCGGCAGCCCTGAGCCCTCCAGCACCGCGCGCCGGTCGGACAGCATCGTCTCCTGCGGGAACGCCGCGAGGGTCTCGGCGAGCGCGAGCGCGCGCTCGACCTCCGTCCCAGGCGCGGCGACCTCGGTGACCAGGCCCATCGCCAGCGCCTCCTCGGCGCCGACCATGCGCCCCGAGAGGATCAGGTCGAGCGCGCGGCCCATCCCGATGATCCGTGGCAGCCGCTGCGTCCCGCCGTCGATCAGCGGCACGCCCCAGCGCCGCTCGGCGCAGCCGAACACCGCCGTCTCGCTCGCGATCCGCAGGTCGCACCACAGCGCCAGCTCGAAGCCGCCGGCCACCGCGTAGCCGGACACGGCGGCGATCGTCGGCTTCGGGGACTGCAGCCGCGTGAAGCCCAGCGGACCGCCGCGGGCCTTCGGCTCGAGCGTCGTGATCGCCTTCAGGTCGGCACCGGCGCAGAACGCCTGCTCGTCGCCGGTGAGGACGAGGACGCGCGCCCCCTCGTCGTCGCTGAAGGCGTGGAAGCGCTCGAGCAGGACGGCGGAGGTCGGGCCGTCGATCGCGTTGCGTCGCTCGGGGCGCGTGATTCGGAGGACCGCGGCGGCCCCGACCCGCTCGTAGGCGACATTGGGCACGGTCGAGAACCTACTTCACCGAACGGTCACGCGATGTCGCTCGGTGCAGGGGAATCTGTCGGTGATGAATACGAACGAGAACACGACGACCACCCGGGTCGATCTGCATTGCCACTCCACCGCCAGCGCGGTCGCCAAGCTCGGCGTCTCCCGCGCACTGGGCCTGCCCGAGTGCGCCACCCCGCCCGAGGAGGTCTACGAGCTGGCCAAGCGTCGCGGCATGGACTTCGTGACGATCACCGACCACGACGTCATCGACGGTGCGGCGGAGCTCGCCGAGCGCTACGACGACGCCTTCGTCTCCGTCGAGCTGACCGCCCGCTTCGCGCGCTCCCCGCAGGCGGTCCACGTCCTCTGCTGGGGGATCACCCCCGCCGACCACGACGAGCTGCAGCGCCTCGCCGGCGACGTCGAGGATGTGGCCGGCTACCTCGCCGAGCACAAGATCGCCACCGCGCTCGCGCACCCCTTCTTCAACGTCGGAGCGCCGCTGCAGGCCGCGCACCGGCGCCGCCTGGCGGAGCTGTTCGGCGCCTGGGAGGTCCGCAACGGTGCCCGCGCTCCCGAGCTCAACGCGCCGGCGGCGCTCTACATCGACACCCGCGGCGGGACGGGCACGGGCGGCAGCGACGACCACGCCGGGGTGGACATCGGGAGAACCTGGACTCAAGCGCCGCCGGCGGCCGACTGGCGCGGCTTCCTGGAGCACATCCGGGCGGGCCGTGTCACGGCCGGCGGCGACGAGGGCTCGGCGTCCAAGTGGGCGCACGCCGCGCTGGCGATCGCGATCCGGACGCTCGGCCGCGCGGCCACCGCCGACGCGCCGGACGTGGCCGCGGTGCTGGCGATGGCCCAGCAGGTTGCGGCCACGGACGACGTGCTCGGGCGCGGCCTGACGCCGGATGACGCCCGCGCGCTCGTGACCGCCTGGTTGGACGCGGTCGGCGTCGACGAGGACCCGATCGCGCTGCTGCAGCGCGACGGCCACGCCGGCCTGGCCCACCGCGCCCGCCGTGTGCACGAGCGGGCCCTGCGGGAGGCCGCGGAGGCCCCGATCGACGGCACCTTGCCGGTGCGCGTCTTCAAGGCCTGCCTGCCCGCGGTCCCCTACGTCCCCGCCGCCGCCTTCCAGGGCCGCGAGATCGGCCGCCTGGCCGCCCGCCGCGAGGGCGAGCGGCCGCGGGTCGCGATCGTCGCCGACGGCATCGGCGCCACCCACGGCGTCGCCCGCACGCTGGAGCAGATCCGCAGCCGCGGCGTTCCGGGCTTCGACGTCGAGCTGATCGGCACGGACGCCGACGTCGACCGCCGCCTGGCCTCCGTCGCCGAGGTCGACCTCGGCGGGGTCTCGGTCGGCGTGCCGAGCCTGCCCGCGGTGGTCGAGGCGCTCGCGGAGCGCCGCTACGACCTCATCCACGTCACCGCGCCCGGGCCCGCCGGCATCGCCGCGGCGGTCGTCTCCCAGGTCACCGGCCTCCCGCTCGTCGGCAGCTACCACACCGAGCTGGCCGCCTACGCGGGCCTGCGCACGGGCGACCAGCGGGCGACCGTCGCGATGACGACGGCGGTCCTCTCCGCCTTCTACGGCCGCTGCGCGCGCGTCCTGTCGCCGTCCGCGCCGGCGGACGTGATGCTCGCCAACCTCGGCATCCCGGCGGCGGCGCTCCGGCGCTGGGACCGCGGCGTCGACCTCGACGCCTTCCCGCCCGGTGCCGAGCGCCAGCGCGGCCGCCACGACCGCGTCGACGTCCTCTACGCCGGCCGGCTCGCCGCCGAGAAGGGAACGGAGCTGCTCGCCGACGCCTTCCTGCGCGCCCGCGAGCAGGACCCCCGCCTCCACCTCGTCCTCGCGGGCGGCGGCGCCGAGGAGGCGCGCCTGCGCGCCCGCCTCGGCGAGCACGCGACCTTCCTCGGCTGGCTCGACGAGCCGCGCCTAGCGGCCGCCTACGCCGACGCCGACCTGTTCTGCTTCTGCTCCGAGACCGACACCTTCGGCCAGGTCATCCTCGAGGCCCAGGCGTCCGGCCTGCCCGTCGTCGTCGTCGACGCGGGCGGCCCCGCGGAGCTCGTCCAGGACGGCCGCACCGGCGTCAAGTGCCCGCCGGACCCGCAGGTGATCGCCAACGCCCTCGTCGGCCTCGCCCGCTCCCGCCGCGCCCGCGACCGCCTGCGCCAGGGCGCCCTCGCCGCCGTCCGCACCCGCACCTGGGAGCGCTCCCTCACCCGCCTCGCCGAAGGCTGGTCCGACGTCCTCACCGAGTCCGCCCGCCGCGCCGCCTGACCAACCGCGCTCCGTAGGTTCCGGTCGCGCGCAACGGCGCTCCGTAAGTACCGTTTTCCGGTACCGAAACGGCGCAGTTCGCCCCAACCGGTACTCAGAGAGCGCAGTTCATCGGCGCCCCGACCCACCCTCCCTCATTGCCAAAGCGCCCTGGCGGCGGCCAGAAGCGAGTGAGTCAGCGACTCAAATGAGTCAGCGAGAGAGGAGGAGCTACCAGCCGCCGCGAGTGCCCGCACGCGCTGCGCGGGCCTTCGTCGCGGCCTTGCGCGCATCCTTGCGCTTGTCCAGGCGCCAGAGGATCAGCGAGTTGACCAGGATGATCAGCGGGAAGCCGGCGATCAGCACGAAGCCGGCGATCGTGATGTCGAGGTCCGTCGTCTCGCCCCACCAGCCCTCGCCGTGGTCGTTCTCCGAGTCCGCAAGGGCCACGGAGGCGAAGACCATCAGCGTGGTCAGGTTCAGGAGGACGATCGTGCTGAGGCGCTTGAACATCGGCTGCGTAGCCTATCGGCTGTGGCGGTCGCGCAGGCGTCAGATCTGGCCAAGGACATGGTGGGAACCCCACTGTTCCGCAGCGTCTCCTTCAAGCTGGAGCGCCGCGAGCGGCTGACCCTGGCCGGCCGCAACGGAGCCGGCAAGACGACCCTGCTGCGGATGCTCGCGGGGGAGACCTCGATCGACGGCGGTCAGCTGACCTTCGCGAAGGGGGCGCGCATCAAGCTGCACGACCAGCGCCCGCCGCGCGAGGACGGCACGAGCCTGCGCGACTACGTGCTCTCGGGCTGCGCCGAGCTCCTCGCCCTCGAGGCTGAGCTGAGCGACCTCGAGCACAGGATGGCCGAGGGCGATATGACCGTCTTCGACGCGTACGCGAAGGCCCAGGCGCAGCTCGAGCACGCCGGCGGCTACGGCTGGCGCGAGGGCGTCAACGCGACCCTGCACGGCCTCGGCTTCGCCGACGCGGACCTCGAGCGTGACCTCGCCACCTTCTCCGGCGGCGAGCTGACCCGCGCCTCCCTGGCCCGGGCGCTGAGCGGCGACCCCGACCTGCTGCTGCTCGACGAGCCCACCAACCACCTCGACATCACGTCGCTGGAGTGGCTGGAGGCCTACCTGACGAGCGTCGACGCCGCCGTCGTGCTCGTCGCCCACGACCGCTGGTTCCTCGAGGCGGTCGGGACCGCGGTGCTCGAGCTGGAGGGCGGCCGGTCGCGGTTCTTCGCCGGTACGTGGCACGCCTGGCGCAAGGAGAAGGCACAGAGGGAACTGGCCCTGGGTCGCGCGATCGAGAAGCAGAACGCCGAGATCGAGAAGCTCCAGCGCTTCGTCGATCGCTTCTCCGCGGGCACGCGCGCGCGCCAGGCCCAGTCCCGCGCCAAGCAGCTCGGCAAGATGACCAAGCTGTCGCTGGACCCGAAGGACTCGGCGGCGCTCGGCTTCCAGTTCAAGAAGCCCGAGCGCACCGGCCGGGTGATCTTCGAGCTCGAGGACGCGAAGGTAAGCGTCCCTGGCCGCACGCTCCTCGACGACGCCGAGTTCTGGCTCGAGCGCGGCGAGCACGTCTCCATCGTCGGCGCCAACGGCGCGGGCAAGTCGACGCTGCTGAAGGTCCTCAGCGGCGAGAAGGAGCTCGACGCCGGCAAGCTGCGCAAGGGTCACAACCTGCAGGTCGGGATGCTCTCCCAGCACGCCGAGGTCGTCGGCGCGTCCGGCACCGTGATCGAGTCCGCCGCCCGCGCCACCGGCCTCAAGCCCAACGAGGTCCGGGCCCTGCTCGGCCGCTTCCTGTTCAGCGGCGAGGCGGCCGAGAAGCCCATCGACGGCCTCAGCGGCGGCGAGCGCCAGCGCCTCAGCCTGGCCTGCCTGGTCGCCTCCGGCGCCAACGTCCTCGTCCTCGACGAGCCGACCAACCACCTCGACCTCGAGTCCCGCGAGGCGCTCGAGTCCGCCCTGCAGGACTTCAAGGGCGCCGTCCTGCTCGTCTCCCACGACCGCGCGCTGCTCGATGCCGTCGGCTCCCGCACCGTCGCGGTCGAGAACGGCACGCTGCACTCCTACGTCGGCGGCTGGCCCGAGTACATGCGCGTGCGCGCCGAGCGCGAAGCCACCCCGTCGAAGCCCATGCGAAAAAGGGGACAGTCCCCTCAGTCGCAAGAGTTCGGAACGATCGAAGAGCGGATCGAGCGGCTCGAGGCGCGGCTCGAGACGCTGCAGGGCCGCAAGGCCGACGAGGCCCGGCGCGAGCTCGAAGCGCTCTACGAGGCGTTCACAAGCTGATAACAGCGACCCGGTGGCGGCCCGGCATGGTCAGGGTCCGTGTATGTCACCGGAGAACTCGAGATCCGTCCCGATGAGCACCTCGTGCTCGCGCGCGGACGGGCGCTGAGCCTGAGCGTCCGCGAGCTCGACGTGCTGGCCGCACTGGCCGAGCGCGCCGGCCGCATCATCACCCGTGAAGCGCTCTACGCCGCGGCGTGGGGCGGGGAACTGCGCCACGACGACCGGTCGGTCGACGTCTACGTCCACAAGCTGCGCGCCAAGCTCGCCGAGGCGCTGCCGGGGTGGACGTTCATCCACACGCACTTCGGGTTCGGCTACCGCTTCGCTCCCGAGTTCACAGCTCTTTCACAGGGCGAGCACAACCCCGTAACAGGATCAGCCCTGTCCGCCTAGGACGCTGCCTGCCATGAACAAGAACATGCGAAAGATGCTCGGACTCGCCGCCACGGCCGCACTCGCGGCCGGGGTGACCGCGTGTGGAGACGACACGTCCGATGCGGGCGGCAACAACGCCGCCGCAGCCAGCAGTGACAGCAAGCTCTCCGGCAAGCTCGCCGGCGCGGGTGCCTCGTCCCAGGACGCCGCCCAGCAGGCGTGGATCGCGGGCTTCCAGTCCGCCAACGAGGGCGTCACGATCTCGTACGACCCCGTCGGGTCCGGCGGCGGCCGTGAGCAGTTCAACGCCGGCGGCACGATCTACGGCGGCACCGACTCGGCCTTCAACGACGACGAGGGCGAGCTCAGCGCCGCGCAGAAGCGCTGCGGCGGGCCCGACAACTTCGTCGAGGTCCCCGTCTACATCTCCCCGATCGCCGTCATCTACAACGTCGACGGCGTCGACAAGCTCCAGCTGTCCCCCGACCTGATCGCGAAGATCTTCCACGGCGACATCAAGACGTGGGACGACCCCGCGATCGCCAAGGAGAACCCGGACGCCGAGCTCCCCGGCGAGCGCATCACGGTCGTCCACCGCTCCGACGACTCGGGCACGACCAAGAACTTCACCGATTACATGAACCAGACGGCTCCGGACACCTGGACGGACGAGCCGGAGGACGCGTGGCCGGTCAAGGGCCAGGAGGCCGCCGAGGGCACCTCGGGCGTGGTGGACGCCGTCGAGAACGGCAAGAACACGATCGGCTACGCCGACGCCAGCCAGGCCGGCGAGCTCGGCCAGGTCGCCGTCGAGGTCGGGTCGGAGGGCGTCGAGCCTTCCCCCGAGGCCGCGGCGAAGGTCGTCGAGAGCTCCGAGCTCAACCAGGAGCCGGGCAAGCACCAGGTCACCTACTCGGTCAACCGCAAGACGGACGACCCGAGCACGTACCCGATCGTCCTCGTCTCCTACGCGATGGCCTGCACCACGTACGACAAGCCCGAGGACGCCGAGCTGGTCAAGGCGTACCTGAGCTACGTCATCAGCCCCGAGGGCCAGGACGCCGCCGCCAAGAACGCGGGCTCCGCCCCGATCTCCGACGCCATCCGCGCCAAGGTCCAGCCGGCCGTCGAAGCGATCGGTAGCTGATGGCGGCGCGCCAGGCACCCGTCGTCCGCCGCGGCGACCGGATCTTCTCCGGGACCGTGACGGGTGCCGGCGCGTTCATCCTCGTCCTGCTGGCCGGCGTCGCCACGTTCCTCCTGGTCGAGGCGCTGCCGGCCATCACGGCCGACGCGAAGGACGTCCCCGGCGGCGAGGGGCTCCTCAAGTTCGTCGCGCCGCTCGCCTTCGGGACGCTGCTCGCCGCCGGGATCGCGATCCTCATCGCGGTCCCGATGGCGGTGGCCGTCGCCCTCTTCATCACCTTCTACGCGCCCCGGCGCATCGCCCAGCCGCTCGGCTACCTGATCGACCTGCTGGCCGCGATCCCCTCCGTGATCTACGGGCTCTGGGGCATCGCGGTGCTCGGGCCGGCGGCCGTCGCCGGGCAGGAATGGCTTGCGGACCACCTCGGCTTCATCCCCTTCTTCGACGGTCCCGCCTCGACCACCGGGCGCACGATGCTCGTGGTCGGGATCGTGCTGGCGGTGATGGTCCTCCCGATCATCACCGCGGTCGTCCGCGAGGTGTTCTCTCAGACGCCGCGAGCGCTGCGCGAAGCCGCCCTGGCCCTCGGCGCGACGCGCTGGGAGATGATCCGCATGACCGTCCTCCCGTTCGGCCGGTCGGCGCTGATCAGCGCGTCGATGCTCGGCCTCGGCCGCGCGCTGGGGGAGACGATGGCGGTCGCGATCATCCTGTCCGTCTCGGGTGACGTGACGTTCAACCTGATCAGCTCGGCGAACCCGTCGACGATCGCCGCCAACGTCGCGCTCAACTTCCCCGAGTCCAGCGGCGTCGAGGTCAACGCGCTGATCGCGTCCGGCCTCGTCCTGTTCGCCATCACCCTCGTCGTCAACATGGCCGCGCGGTACGTCATCGGCCGGAGGCAGCCCGCATGAGCGCCACGACCGCTTCCCCGTCCCTGCACCTGCGCCGCGGCGCCCTGCCGAGCTGGGTCCCGTGGGCCGTGGCCGGCGTCCCGCTCGCGATCGCGCTCGGCCTCGCCGCCGGGACCGACATCTCGATCGGTGTCCTCGTGGCCTTCGCCGCGCTCGCGTCCACGGTCACGATGTACGCCGTCTCGCGCGCCGTCGAGGGCACGCGCCGCGCGCTGGACCGGATGGTCACGTTCGCGGTCTCCCAGCTCTTCCTGCTCGCGCTGCTGCCGCTCGTCTCCGTCCTGGAGACGGTCATCAGCCGCGGCGCCGCGCGCTTCGACGTCGACTTCTTCAGCTTCAGCATGCGCAACGTCGTCGGCGACGGCGGCGGCGCGATGCACGCGATCATGGGCACGCTGATCATCACCGGCGTGGCCACGCTGCTGGCCGTCCCGATCGGGATCCTGACGGCGATCTACCTGGTCGAGTACGGCCGCGGCCGCCTCGCCCGCGTGCTGACCTTCTTCATCGACGTCATGACCGGCATCCCGTCGATCGTCGCCGGACTGTTCGTCTTCGCGCTGTTCGCGGTCTTCTTCGGCCCCGGCGTCCGGCTCGGCGTCATGGGCTCCGTCGCGCTGATGGTCCTGATGGTGCCGATCGTGGTGCGCTCGACCGAGGAGGTCCTGCGGATCGTGCCCGACCGGCTGCGCGAGGCGGCCTACGGGCTCGGCGTCCCCAAGTGGCGGATCATCGTCAAGGTCGTCCTCCCGACGGCGCTGGCGGGGATCGTGTCCGGCGTCATGCTCGCGATCTCGCGCGTGATGGGGGAGACGGCGCCGCTGCTGGTCACCACGGGCGTCGTCGACTCCCTGAACTACAACCCGTTCGACGGCCGGATGCAGAACCTCGCCGTCTTCGCCTTCAACGAGTACAAGAGCCCGGGCATCCCCAAGGAAGCCTTCCTCGATCGAGCGTGGGCCGCGGCCCTCACGCTGATCGCGCTCGTGATGGTGCTCAACCTCGCCGGCCGCTTCATCTACCGCCGGTTCGGAACGGAGATTCGATGACGGACATCTACCAGCAGGAGCCACCCTTGTCCACTCGCGCGACCCCGTCGGCGCCCCAGCCCGAGGTGGCGCGCGTCGAGCGCGCGCCGCACGAGCCGGGCACCGGCATCGAGGTCTCGGACCTCGACCTCCACTACGGGGACTTCCACGCCGTCAAGGGCGTCAACGTCACCCTGCGGCGCAATCGCGTCACCGCGCTGATCGGCTCGTCGGGCTGTGGCAAGTCGACCTTCCTGCGTTCCATCAACCGCATGCACGAGCTGGTGCCGGGCGCGACGGTCGACGGGACCGTCTCCGTCGAGGGCGAGGACATCTACGCCCCCGGCGTCGACCCGGTCTCCGTCCGCCGCCACATCGGCATGGTCTTCCAGTCTCCGAACCCGTTCCCGACGATGTCGATCTACGACAACGTCGCGGCCGGGCTCAAGCTCAACAACCGCAAGCTGCCCAAGGCCGACATGGATGCGCTCGTCGAGAAGTCGCTGCGCGGCGCACATCTGTGGGAGGAGGTCAAGGACCGCCTCGGCAAGCCGGGCGCAGGCCTCTCGGGCGGCCAGCAGCAGCGCCTCTGCATCGCCCGCGCGTGCGCGGTCGAGCCCCAGGTCCTGCTCATGGACGAGCCGGCCTCGGCGCTGGACCCGATCGCGACGCTCGCGATCGAGGACCTGATCGCGGAGCTCAAGAAGGACTTCACGATCGTGATCGTCACCCACAACATGCAGCAGGCGGCACGCTCGTCGGACTACACGGCGTTCTTCAACATCGAGCGGACCGGCGACCCGGGTGAGCTGGTCGAGATGGGCGAGACGGACGTGATCTTCTCCAACCCGACCGACAAGCGCACCGAGGACTACGTCACGGGCAAGTTCGGGTAGCGCGTTGCAGTCCGTGCGCCCCGCCTTCCGTCAGGATCTCGCCTCGCTCGAGGAGCAGGCGCTGGGCGCGATCGACA
Source organism: uncultured Solirubrobacteraceae bacterium (assembly GCA_963740765.1). GTDB lineage: Bacteria > Actinomycetota > Thermoleophilia > Solirubrobacterales > Solirubrobacteraceae > DATLGB01. The sequence goes on from CAVUFN010000015.1 coordinate 199,585, forward strand.
TCGTGGTCGAGCTGCTCGACCGGGCGATCGAGGCGGTCGAGCACCAGGACGTGGAGCTCGCCTCCATGGTGATCGCCGACGACGACCGGGTCGACGGGCGCTTCCTCGAGGTCCATCAGTCGATCCTGTCGCTGCTGGCGCTGCAGGCTCCCGTGGCGGGGGACCTGCGGACGATCGCGGCCCTGCTGCACGTGATCAAGCACGTCGAGCGGATGGGCGACCAGTGCGTCAACATCGCCAAGCTCGTCCCGCTGGCCGGCCACGAGCCGCCGGTGGACGACGAGATGCTCGGGATGATCCGTCGCATGGGGGCGCTGGCGCGCTCGCAGGTACTGCAGTGCAAGCAGTCCTTCGCGTTGCGCGACGTCGACCTGGCGCAGGATCTCGTGCGCCAGGATGCGGAGATCAACCGCCTGAACCGGTGCGTGTTCCAGCGCGCCGTGGCGATCGGGACCGACGAGGACCGCCGCGAATGGGCGATGCACATGATGCTCATGGCCCGCGCGCTGGAGCGGGTAGGGGACAACGCTGTGGACATCGGCGAGCAGGTCGCCTTCGTCGAAACCGGTCTTTTCCGGGAGTTCTCCGATGCCTCGAGGCCCGCAAACAGCGGCTGAACGGCCGTGAACATCCTGTGACCGGACGGTAACCGCACCTTGACTGCGGCTTATCCTTTGTCAGAGATGCGCATCGCGGTCATCGACAACGACAGTGGTTTCGACCGGGTCCTGGTCAAGCGGCTCGCCGACATGGGCTGGGAGTACCGGGTCACCGATGGCCCGCTGCCGGTCGACACGCTCGTCGCGATCAAGCTCGACGCGCTGGTCGTCGACCTCGCCGTGCTCGGCCCGCAGGCGTGGAACTACCTGGAGACGGTGGCCCGCGAGCTGCCCTCGCTCGGCATCATCGTCGTCACCGCACGGGCGTCGGTCGCGCAGCGCGTGCGGGGCCTGCGGATGGGTGCCGACGACTGGATGACCAAGCCGTGCCACCCGGAGGAGCTGATCGCCCGGATCGAGGCCGGCGTCCGCCGGCGCCGCATCGCCGAGGCCGGTGCGGCCGGCGAGTCCGTCACCGCCGGTGAGCTCATGGTGCGCCCGGACCAGTTCCAGGCCTTCGTCCGCGGCGAGTCGGTCGAGCTGACCCGCCGCGAGTACGAGCTGCTGCAGCTGCTCGCGTCCGCGGAGGGGCAGGTGCTCCAGCGCGAGGACATCTACCAGCGCGTGTGGGGCTACGCCATGGCGCACGGCGACCGCTCCGTCGACGTCTTCGTCCGCAAGCTCCGCTCCAAGCTGGAGCGCGTCTCGCCGGACTGGCGCTACATCCACACCCACTTCGGCGTCGGCTACCGCTTCGCAGCGCTGCCCGCCGACGGCGGTCCGGCTCCGTCCGACGCCGCTCCCGTGCCCTCGGCGGAGGTCGCCGAGCCGGTCACGATGCCTGTCGCCGCGTGACGGCCGTCCGCCGCGCGACGGCTGCGGACACCGACGCGCTGCTCTCGCTGTGGGCCGTGGGCCGGACGCCGCACGCGGTCACGGTGGATAGCGCCGAGGCGATCGCGGTCGTGCTCGCGCGGTCGGCGATCTTCGTGGTCGACGGACGCGACGGCCTGCTCGGAGCTGTCGTGGCCGGGTGGGACGGCTGGCGCGGCAACCTCTACCGGCTCGCGGTGCAGCCCGGCGACCGGCGCGGAGGGATCGGGTCCGTGCTGGTCGCCGAGGCTCAGGCGTGGCTCGTCTCGCAGGGCGCGACGCGCATCAGCGTCCTCGTCGCCTTCGAGGACGCCGGCGCCCGCCGGTTCTGGACGTCGGCCGGCTTCCGGGTGGACGAGGTCATCGGGCGGATGGTCCGCGACCTAGAATCCGCGCCGTGAGGACCGCTCGCAACGTCGGCATCATCGTCGCGCTCGCCCTGCTGGTCTCGCAGGCGCCGGGCGGGCTGACCGCGCGCGACACCGTCTCGAACATCATCTCGGTGATCTTCTTCGGCGGCCTCGCCTTCTTCGCGTTCCGGATGTACATGGAGAACCGCACGCTGCTGTTCGACATGCCCGACCAGCGCCGGCTGCTCCTCTACGCCAGTTCCACCGCGCTCGTCTTCGCGCTCGTCGCCACCAGCAAGTTCTGGAACGACAACGGCCCGCTGATCCTCCTGTGGTTCGCCCTGATCGGCGCCGCGGCCTACGGCTTCATGGTCGTGATCCGCACCTGGCGCGAGTACTGACGCACGTTCGTCGCACCTTCGCGTCGCTTTTGTAACCGGTCCGTCTAGATCGGTGACTCGGGCTCGGCGAGCCTGGGTCGCGTGCCCCGTATCCGTTGTTCTCGCGGTCAGGCGTCGGTCGAGCTGGCGGTCCTGTTGCCGATCCTGGCCGTGGTGTTGCTCGGGGCCTGGCAGGCCGTGGTTGCCGCGCATGTGCACTGGTCGGCGGGCGCGGCTGCCCGCGCTGCCGCACGCGCGCGGGCGGTGGGCGGGTCGGAGTTGGCGGCCGCCCGGCGGGCACTGCCGGCGTCGCTGGATCGCGGTGTTTCAGTCGAAGACGCTTCCGGTGGCGGCGTTGCGGTGCGGGTGCGCATCCCGACGGTGCTCCCGGGACTCCACCTCGGGTCTCTGACCGCCCGTGCTTCGTTCGCGGGGCAGCGATGATGCGTCGGGGCGCATTCCGGGGTGGGGCGGGAGGGGGGAGAAGTGCGGACTGGCCGCGCCGCGTTCGGCGAGTCCTGTCGTTTGCCCCCTCTCCTTCAGTGCCCCGGAGGACCGCGGCGCGACGCGCCCGATCCGAAGGCGGCCAGGCTGCGGTCGAACTGGTGGCGCTGCTCCCGGTGATCGTCGCCGTCGTCGCGGCGGTCGTGCAGGTGCTCGCCGCCGGCCGGGCGCACGAGCGCGCGGAGGCGGCCGCGGAGGCCGGCGCGGTCGCGCTGCTGCAGGCCGTTGACCCGAAGGCGGCGATCGTGCGGGCGCTCGGGCCGTCGCAGGAGCGGGCGACGTACGTGATCGACGGCCGCCGCGTGCGCGTCACGGTTCGGCCGCGCGCGTTCGCGGAGCCGCTCGCGGACGCGCTGGCGGCGACGGCGCGCGCGGACGCCGGCGAGCAGGCCGAGCCGATGGCGCGCACGGTCGTGCGCGGGGGTGACGGCGAGGGCTCGCGCCCGGAGGACGACAGGTGAGCGAGCTGTTGAGCCGAGCGGGCGCGCTGTTCGTGGCACCGGCGGCCGCGCCCGCGCGCACGTCGGTCGTGGCGCCGCCGCCGGCGGGAATCGCGGGCGTGCTCGCCTCGGCCGAGGTGCTGCCCGCGGTGGCGGGTGGCGTGGCGGCGGCGCTCCGGAGCGCCCATCGCGCGCGCACCGCGCTCGTGCTCCGGCCCGGTGACCCGCCCGCGCCACAACCCGCGTTCCCGGCCGCCCGCGCGCTCGCCCGGCGGCTCGCCGCGCGCGAGCTCCCGGCGGAGCCTGCGGGCGCGCTCGTGCGCGTCGCCCTGCCCGCCGATCCCGACGCCGGCGTACGCGAGGCGTGGCGCGCGATCACCGCGGCCGGCAGCGTGCCCACCATCATCGCGCTCGCCGCGCGCAGCGACGGCTACGACGCCCTGCTCGCCCAGACCGACGCGCTCTACGTCGCCACGTCCGCCGACCTCACCGACCTCGCGCTCGCCTCCCTCGCCGTCCTCGGCCCGCCGGCGTCGCGCCTCGCGCCACCCACCTCCTTCATCGCCCGCCGTTGCGCCACGCTCGGCCTCACCCGCCTCGATCTCCGCCCGTCCGAGGTGCACGCATGAGGCGGGGCGAGCGCGGGCAGGCGGCGGTGCTGATCGTCGGGGCGCTGTTCGGGCTGCTGCTCGGCGCGCTCGTGCTCGGGGCGGTGGCGCGGGGAATCGGGGTCCGGTCGCAGGCGCAGAAGACGGCGGACCTCGCCGCGCTGGCGGGCGCGCGGGCGATGCTGGACGCGTACCCGCGAATCTTCGAGCCGCCGCCGACGCAGCTGACCAAGGACGCGTACCTGCAGATCGGCCGCGACGCCGCGCTCGACGTGGTCCGGCGCAACGGGCCGGGGGAAGGGGAGGTGTCGTTCCCCGACGCCGACGGGCTCGCGCCCACGCGCATCGCGGTGGCGGTCACCCGCACCGTCGTGGTGGAGCGCGGGAACGCGAAGGCGAGGACGGACGTCGACGCGAGCGCAGAGGCGGAGCTGTCGGCCGGTCCGGCGCCGGCCGCGACGGGCAGCGGCGGCGAGTACGACGGCCCGCTCGCGCTCCGGCAGGGCAAGCCGATGCGCCCCGACGTCGCGCAGGCGTTCGACCGCCTGGCGGAGGCGGCCGGCGGGGACGGCGTCGCGCTGCTGATCACGTCCGCGTTCCGCTCCGACGCCGAGCAGGCGGTGCTGTTCGCCCGCCACCCCGACCCGAAGTGGGTCGCGCCGCCCGGGACCTCGCTGCACCGCAACGGCACGGAGCTCGACCTGGGCCCCGATACCGCGTACGCCTGGCTGGCCGCGCACGCGCGCCGGTTCGGCTTCATCCAGCGGTACGCCTGGGAGCCCTGGCACTACGGCTACGCGCTCAACGCCACGTCCTCGCACCCGGCCCAGACCGGCAGTGACGGCACGCTCGCCGACCACGCCGACGGCCATCCGTCCGTGCCGGGCTTCGTCCCCGAGCAGTACGCCGATGACATCGCCAACGCCGCGCAGCGCTGGAACGTGTCGGCGAACCTGCTCGCCGCCCAGCTCTACGCGGAGAGCAACTTCAACCCGTTCGCGGTCAGCGGTGCGGGCGCGCAGGGGATCGCGCAGATGATGCCGAGCACGGCCGCGTCGCTGGGGCTGGCCAACCCGTACGACGCGGCCGCCTCGATCGACGCGCAGGGCCACCTGATGCGGGACCTGCTCCGGCAGTTCGGAACGGTCCCGCTCGCGCTGGCGGCGTACAACGCCGGCCCGGCGCGGGTGACCCCATGCATGTGCGTCCCGCCGATCGCCGAGACCCAGGCCTACGTGACGAAGGTCCTGGGCCTGATGGGCGGCGCCGGCGATGTCTCCGGCGGCACCCTCGGCGTCCGGCTGGTCCGGTGACTCAGCGTGAGCGGGTCTTGAGCTTGGCCTTGAAGACCTTGTAGCCCTTGCGGGGCGTGCCGTCCGGGCCGACGAGGCCGGCGTCGAAGCGGGCGCCCTTCTCCTCGCCCTGCCAGGAGTAGTCGTACAGGCGCGTGATGCGGGACTTCATGTGCTTGCGCTTGCGCGAGTAGCGGTCGGCGAGCTTGAACATGTACCGCGTGCGCTTGGCCGCCCGCCGGGTGGAATACGGGAACTGCGGCCGGAAGTTGACGATGCCGCCCGTCTCGGTCAGCCACACCTGGCCCTTGACCTTGCGCAGGAACTTGCGCGTCTGGGTCGACCGCGAGCGGTTGACGTCGGAGTAGTTGTGCATGCCCCAGATCCGGACCTTGTGATGGGCGCGCTTCTTGAACTTCTTCGCGTAGCGGAAGAGGTTGCTCGAGTCGAGCAGGTCGGCCGCGACCACGGTGCACTTCCGGCACGTCTTGCGCAGCGTCTCGAAGTAGCGCGCCGCCAGCTTGGGCGACTTGTAGGTCGGCTGGGACTTGTGGTTGGCCTCGTTCCAGGCACCGAACGTCCTGACGAACGGGAACGTCTTGCGGATCGAGCGCACCGCGCGCGCGTACTTGCGGCGACTGGGTGCCTTGCAGTGCTTGGCCCTGGAGTAGCGCTTGCCGTTCCAGCAGCCCTTCGAGGCGCCGAAGTGCACGAGCACGTTGACCTTCTGGGCGTGCGCGGCGTTGAGGTAGTTCGTGACGTCGTCACGGACGTAGGAGAGCCGCTGCCAGTCCCACGGGATGATCTTGCGGACCTGCTTGATCTTGAGGGCCGAGAAGTCCGGATCGGAGAACATCGACCCCTTCTGCTCGGAGATCCCCACGCGGTAGCGGGAACCGGCCTGTGCCGACGGCACGAGGACGAGCAGGGCAAGGAGGGCTACGAGAAGTCGTCGCATATGGACCCGCAACCCGGCGACCCCCGTCGGGGTTGTGGTCTCGGAACTGTGGGGTAGATCACCTGACATGCCACCTGCCGGAGTCAAGAAGGGCTCCAAGGACGCCCGCAAGTACGAGGCGATCAAGCAGTCCGTCAAGGGCCAGGGCAAGTCCGAGTCCACCGCCGAGGAGATCGCGGCCCGCACCGTCAACAAGGACCGCGCGCGGGCCGGGAAGACGCAGACGGCGTCGAAGTCGTCCACTCAGGACCCGAAGTCCTCGAGCCAGCGCGGCGGCCAGCGGTCGGGCACCGACAAGCCGAAGGGCCGCACCAAGGAGCAGCTCTACAACGAGGCGAGGGACCGCGGCATCGAGGGCCGCTCCTCGATGACCAAGGAGCAGCTCCGCTCGGCCGTGGACGCCAGGAAGTAGACCTAAAGTGGAGGTCCTTGCCGGACCTCCTCGAACAGCGTCGCGCGCTCCCCGATCAGCCCGGCGTCTACCTCTTCCGCGACGCTCGCGGCAAGGTGGTCTACGTCGGCAAGGCCAAGTCGCTCAAGAAGCGGGTGGCGAGCCATTTCTCCAACCCGACGACGTACGGCTCCACCGACCTCCCGTCCGAGGTCGACCACATCGAGTACCTCGTCGTCCAGACGGAGTCGGAGGCGCTGCTCACCGAGCAGAACTTCATCAAGCAGTACAAGCCGCGCTTCAACATCCGGCTGCGCGACGACAAGTCCTACCCCTACATCGCGATCAGCCTGGACGAGGACTACCCACGGGTCTACTTCACGCGCGAGCGCCACCGGCGTGACCGCGCCTACTTCGGCCCGTACTCGAGCGCCAAGCGCACCCGCCACACGCTCGACCTGCTCGGCAAGGTCTTCAACTACCGCTCGTGCGAGGGGCCGACACCGGGTCGCCACTCCGGCTCGCCCTGCCTCGACTACTACATCAAGCGCTGCGGAGCGCCCTGCGTCGGCTACGTCTCCCAGGCGGAGTACCGCGAGTCGATCGACGGTGTCATGGCGTTCCTCGGCGGCCGCTACAAGGAGATCGAGCGCGACCTCGAGAAGCGCATGTACTTCCACGCCGGCGAGCAGGACTTCGAGCAGGCGACGGTCGAGCGCAACCGCCTTCAGTCGATCCGCCAGATCCTCGAGCGCCAGCGCGTCTCCGACGCGACGACCGGCTCGATGGATGCGGTCGCCGTGGCCATCGACGGAACGGAGGCCAACGCGCAGGTCTTCCAGGTCCGCGACGGCGTCCTCGCCGACCGCCAGTCCTTCTACCTCGTCAACGAGGCCGGCCACGACGTCGCCCGCGCGACGGAGGAGTTCCTGCTCCAGTACTACGCCAGCGCGCTCTCCATCCCCGCGCTGATCGTCGTCAATCGCGAGGTGTCGGACGGCTCGGCGCTCGACGTCCTCAGCGAGATCCTCGCCGAGCGCCGCGGCGGCCGCGTCGAGATCCGGGCCGCGGAGCGCGGCTCCAAGGCCCGCATCCTCGACCTCGCCGCCCGCAACGCGAAGCTCGCACTCGACCAGGACAAGCTGAAGTCCGAGCGCCGGCGCCAGCAGCGCGTCGAGGCGCTCGACGGGCTCCAGGAGGCGCTGCGGCTCGACTCGCTCCCCGTCCGCATCGAGTGCTTCGACATCTCCAACCTGATGGGGACCCACGTCGTCGCCTCGATGGTCGTCTTCGAGGGCGGCGCGCCCAAGAAGTCCGACTACCGGCGCTTCCGCATCCGCGACCTCGAGGCCGGGCGCTCCGACGACTTCGCGGCCATGGGCGAGGTGCTGAGCCGGCGCGCGGCCCAGTTCGCCAAGCAGCGCGAGCTGTCCCCCTACGACAAGGACCGCGACGCGTCGTTCGCCGCGCTGCCGAACCTGATCGTCATCGACGGCGGCAAGGGCCAGCTCGCCGCGGGCGTCGAGGCGCTCCAGGACTTCCGCGAGCGCGGCGTGACCGTCATCTCGCTGGCCAAGCGCATCGAGGAGGTCTTCATGCCGGGCGTCTCGAGCCCACTCGTGCTCGACCACGAGACGCCCGAGCTGCAACTGCTGCAGCGGGTCCGCGACGAGGCCCACCGCTTCGCGATCACCCACCACCGCAACCGCCGCGACGCCGCGATGACGGAGTCGATCCTCGACGGCCTGCCCGGCGTGGGACCGACCCGCAAGCGCGCGCTGCTCAAGCACTTCGGGTCACCGGAGGCGGTGCTGTCCGCCCCACGTGAGGAAATGGAGCGTGTGCCCGGCGTTCCGGCCAAGATCGGTCGCGAGATCTTCCACCACCTGAACAAGACGGGACGGTGACCCGTGTCCCGGCTTGAAGACCTGGTCATCATCTCCGGCTTCTCCGGGGCCGGCAAGACGACCGCGATGAACGTCTTCGAGGACGCCGGCTACTTCTGCGTGGACAACCTGCCCGCGGAGATGATCCGCTCGCTGGCCGACCTCTTCACCCACCCGGGCTCGAGCGTCGAGCGCGCCGCCGTGGTCAGCGACCTGCGCGGCGGCACCTACTTCGAGCGCCTCGCCGAGGTCCTCGACGAGCTCGGCGCCGCCGGGATCACCCACCGCGTGTTGTTCCTGTGCGCAGACGAGGAGGCGCTGATCACGCGCTACAAGGAGACGCGCCGGCGCCACCCGCTCGGCGGCGACGTGCTCGAGGGCGTGCGGCGTGAGGCGGAGCTGCTCGAGCCGGTGCAGGAGCGCGCGGGGACGCTGATCGACACGACGGGGCTGAGCGCGGGCGGCCTGCGCCGCAAGGTGGCGGCTGAGATGCTCGACCCCGACCAGCCGGGCAAGCTCGCCGTGACGCTGATGTCGTTCGGCTTCAAGCACGGCCCGGCGCGCGACGCCGACCTGCTCTTCGACGTCCGCTTCCTGCCCAACCCGCACTACGAGACGGCGCTGCGCCCGCTGACCGGGCTCGACCAGAGCGTCGTCGACTACGTCGGCCGCGACGGGCGCCTCAACGCCTTCTACGAGCACGTGCAGCCGCTGATCGACTTCCTGCTTCCCGAGTACGTCTACGAGGGCAAGGCGCATCTGACCGTCGCGGTCGGCTGCACCGGCGGCCGCCACCGCTCGGTCACGATCGTCGAGGAGCTCGCGCGCCGGCTCGAGGCCGACGACCGGCTCGTCGTCGCGGTGCACCACCGCGACGTCGACCGCGCCAACACGCGGTCAGGCTAGGTACGCCACCAGGCGCGGGACGGCGTCCCGGCCGCCGGCCGGGCCTCCACGCGCGAGGTCGAGCCGGTGGCTCATCGCGGCTCAGGCGGCGAGATACCGCGCGATCCGGGCCCGGAACGCCTTCGGCTTCTCCGCGTAGAGCCGTGCGCCGAGCGTGAACGCATCGGCCTGCAGCTCGGCGCGGCGGCGCTGGCACAGCGCGACGAACGCCTCCCCGTCGACGGACGCGGGCCACTCCTGCTCGGTGAAGCGCTCGACGAGGACGCCAAGGTCATGGTCATCCCCGAGGAGGTCGCTGAGCGCGTGGGCCTCGTCGGCGAGCGCGGTGAAGACGCCCGGCCACGCCTCCCCGAGCAGCCGCGCGTGGTACCAGAGGTCCTTCACGCGCTTGCGCCACTCGTGCAGCTGCTCGACGCTCGGGTCCTTGCGCGCGGCGCGCCGCTCGTCGCGGCCCCGGGCGTAGGCGATGGTCGCGCCCTCCGCCAGGTCGGGGTCGCCCAGCGGCCAGTCCGCGACGGCGTCGCGCTGCGCCTCCAGCGCGGCGATCACACCGGCGTCGTACGCCGTGCTCGCGGCCATGCGGGCGAAGCGCTGGCGCACCGTCGTGAAGGTGCGGGCGGGGAGCCGGCCGGCGAAGCGCTCGCAGAGCGCGGCGACCGTGGCCACCATGACGTCCGCGTCCCGGGCGCCGGCCAGGCCCGCGGCGATGTCGCGCAGCTCGCCGTTGACCGCCCGGCGGCGCTTGGTCTCCATGCCCGTGCGGGCGAGGCGCAGCAGCGAGCGGACCTTCTTGAGGTCCTTGCGCGCCTCGTGGACGGCCGTGACGGGATCGTCCCCGGCGCGCAGCTGGTCGATCGCGTCCTGGATCTGCTCGAGCGCGGCCGCGCGCAGGGCGGCGGCGGGCGTTGCGGTCAGGTCGAGGCGGTAGGCCATCGCGCCAGTGACGGTAGATCGCGCGTGTGAACACCGACTTCTTCACATCTGACCGTCCGACGCAGGCGACAGTCTGTGGTGCGCGACTCGTCCTGGGGTGGGACCCTCCTCCTCAACTCACTTCGGGAGCGGGCGCGCCCACTTCCCAGCCATGGAGATCATCGCCCACCGCGGAGCCTCGGCCGCCGCCCCGGAGCACACCTGGCTCGCCTACGAGCGCGCCCTGGCCGACGGCGCCGACACGCTCGAGATCGACGTCCGCCTCAGCGCAGACCATCGGCTGACCGCGATCCACGACGCCTCGCTGTGGCGCACGGCCCGCGATCCACGCGCCGTCGCAGACCTCACCCGGGTGGACATCAAGGCGCTGCCCAAGGCGGTCCGCCCGCTGCGGCTGAGCCGGATCCTCGAGCGCTACGCGCGTCGCTGCCGGTTCCTGATCGACCTCAAGGAGCCGACCAGGATCATGGAGCGGCGCCTCTTCGGCCTTGTCCGCGACCTCGGGCTCGAGCGCGCCGTCGTCATCCAGTCGCTCGACGAGGCCTCGCTGCGGCGCCTCGCGCGCCGCGGGCTCGCGGTGGCGCCGTTGCACGAGCGCCGCCCCGGCGACCGCACCCTGAACCGGGCGCGCAACCTCGGCGCCGCTGGCATCACCGTCCGCCATCAGCACGTCGGCCCGGAGCTGATCGCCGCGGCGCGGCGGCTCGACCTCGCGGTGCGCGCGTGGACGGTCAATGCGCCGGCCGACGCGCACCGCCTCGTCGCCCTCGGCGTCGACGGCCTGATCACGGACCGCCCCGGCGAGATCCGCGCGGCCGCAGCGGCGCGCTCCATCGCGGCGTAGCCCCGTCACCGGATCGTCACGTCTCGGTTACGGCCGGGCAACATGACGAGCCCGCCGGCGCCGCAGGCTGCGGGCCATGAAGATCAGAGACAAGGTGATGGGAACGGCGGTCGTGAGCGTGCTGGCGGTGGCCGGCACGGCGCTCGCCGTGGGCTCGGCTTCGGACCGGGACCGCTCGGCGAAGCTCGCCTCGGCGATCAACCCCTCCAAGCCCAAGAACGTGATCCTCCTCGTCGGGGACGGGATGGGGGACGCGGAGGTCACGCTCGGCCGCTACTACGGCAAGGGCGCGGCCGGCCGGCTGAACATGGATCGCCTCGCCTTCCGCGGGTCCTCGCTGCACTACGTCCTCAGCCCGGGCCCCGGTCCGGACTACGCGCCCAACTACGCGGGTGATTCCGCGCCGACGGCGACCGCCTGGTCGACGGGCAAGCGCACCATCGACGGCCGCGTCTCCCAGGGCCCGTCCGCGGACCCGAAGATCCCGGGCGACAACGCCGGCTACGAGACCTACCTGGAGATCGCCCGCGACCGCGGCAAGGCCACGGGCAACGTCTCGACGGCGGAGATCACCGACGCGACGCCGGCCGGGCCGAGCTCGCACATCTCCCAGCGGGCCTGCCAGGGCCCGGCCGACACGCGCACGACCTGCACGACCGAGACGAAGGCGTCCGGCGGCCTGGGCTCGATCGCCGAGCAGCAGGTCGACGCGGGCTTCGACCTCTACCTCGGCGGCGGGCGCGACCGCTACCTGCAGACCACGGACGCCGGGCCGACGGTCGCGGACTACGCCGAGAGCAAGGGCTACGACGTCATCGGCACGAAGGCCGAGCTGGACGCACTGACGCCCGGCACCAAGGCGATCGGGCTCTTCAACCCCAGCACCATGACCACGCAGTTCGCCCCGCTCTACGCCCGCACGGACGCGTTCCTGAGCGGTCCCGGCGTCGACCCGCAGCGCAACGGAGGCTCGCCGACCACGCGCTGCCAGCGCCAGACGCGCGGCACCGAGCCCTCGCTGGCCGCGATGACCTCCAAGGCCCTCGAACTGCTCGAGGGCGACCCGGACGGCTTCGCGCTGCAGGTCGAGGGCGCCTCGATCGACAAGCGCGACCACGCGGCCGACGCCTGCGGGCAGATCGGCGAGCTGCTGGGCTTCGACGCGGCGGTCAACGTCGCGCTCCAGTTCCAGAAGAGCCATCCGGACACGCTGGTGATCATGACCGCCGACCACGCGCACACCTCGCAGATCATCAACGCGAACTCGAAGCCGGCGACGGGCACCTCCTACGCCACGCTGCAGACGGCCGACGGCGCGCCGATCCGCGTCGCCTACGGCACCGCCGACACGGGCTCGGACCCGACCAAGACGGGCGGCTCGCAGGCGCACACGGGCGCCGAGGTGCCGGTGTGGGCGTCCGGCCCGCAGGCGGCCAACATCCAGGGCACCATCGACCAGACGGACATCTTCGGCGTGCTCAACGGCAAGGAAGCGGGCCCCACCCGGAGGTAGTGAACAGGCGCGTGCACGCTCCTCCGTCGCTGGGTAGCGGCCTCCACCGAGAGACCAACCCGACGGAGGAGCACACGCATGGCCAAGTCCCGCACCGATCAACTCGCAGAGCGACTGCACGCGCAGGGGCTGCGCAAGAAGGTCGCCAAGACCGTCGCCGACACGATCGGTGACGGGCGCCGCACGAGGAAGAGCACGGTCCGCAACGTCGTCAACGAACTGCGCAACCTCGCCAACGACATCGAGGACCGCGCCACGAACGGACCGGCCAAGCGCAAGGCCGCCGCCAAGAAGGCCGCGGCGACCCGCAAGCGCAACGCCGCCAAGCGCAGCGCCGCCGCCAAGAAGGGCGCGCGCACCCGCGCGAAGGCCAAGCGCTGACAGCCATAATCTCTGACCGGTGAAGCCCGGTCAGCTCCTCATCGCTGTCGGCGCCGTCATTGCCGTTGTGGTCGCGCTGATCGCCTCCGGCGGCGGTGGGGGTGATGGGAGAGACGGCCGCGCCGGCAAGGACGCGAAGGGCTCGACGGGCGCGAAGGCCCCCACGGGCGCCGTGCGCGTCACCTTCGCCTACTCGCCGGAGAAGGAGAAGCTGCTCGTCCCACTGGTCAAGCGCTTCAACGCCAAGGGCGTCGAGGTCGGTGGCAAACCGGTGTTCGTGGAGGCGAGCAACCAGTCCTCGGGCGACGTCGAGGCCCGGATCGCCAAGGGCACCTACAAGCCGGTGGCGTGGTCGCCGTCCTCGTCGCTGTGGGGACGGCTCCTCAACTACGAGGCCGACAAGCCGCTGGCGCCCGACGAGTCGCCGAGCATCGTGCGCACGCCGCTGGTGATCGCGATGTGGGAGCCGATGGCGCGCGCGCTGGGCTGGCCGAAGAAGCAGATCGGCTTCTCCGACGTCCTCGACCTCGCCACCAACGGCACGGGGTGGGCCAAGTACGGCAAGCCCGAGTACGGGCCGTTCAAGCTCGTGCACACCAACCCCGACTACTCGACCTCCGGACTGTCGGCGGTCGTGGCGGAGTACTACTCGGCGACGGGCAAGAAGGAGGGGCTCACGGAGGCCGACATCCGGTCCACCAGGGTCCGCAAGCAGGTCCGGTCGATCGAGCGCTCGATCGTCCACTACGGCGACACCACCCTCTTCATCTCCGACCAGCTGCGCCAGCGCGGCCTCGGCTACGCGTCGGCGGTGGCGATGGAGGAGGTCACGCTGCTCGACTTCAACGCGAACCGCGGATCGCAGCCCAAGCTCGTCGCGCTCTACCCGAAAGAGGGGACGTTCTTCTCCGACGATCCCTTCATCACCCTCGACGCGCCCTGGGTGAGCGCCGAGCAGCGCGCGGGCGCGAAGGCCTTCCAGGCGTTCCTCGCCGACGCGATCACGCCGGCGGTCGCGGCCCAGAGCGGCTTCCGCCCCGCCGACTTCAAGCAGAAGCCCGTCGCCCCGATCGACGCCGAACACGGCGCCGACCCCGCTCAACCCGAGCGCGTCCTCGGCTTCCCCGAGCCCCAGGTGCTCGCCGCCGCCAAGGAGGCCTGGCGCGCCGATCGCAAGCCGGCGAACGTCCTGCTCGTCCTCGACACCTCGGGCTCCATGCAGGACGAGAACCGCCTCGAGCGCGCCAAGGAGGGTCTCGGGGTCTTCTTCGACCAGGTCGGCCAGCAGGACTCGGTCGGGCTGCTCACCTTCAACACCACGCTCAACCTGATCCAGCCCCTGGCGCCCTTCAAGGAGGACGAGGGCCGGCTCGAGGGCGCCGTCGGAGACCTGATCGCCGACGGCGGGACCGCATTCCGCGACGCTGCCGTCGAGGGGGTCAAGATGGTCCGCGAGCTCGAGGCCACCGATCGCATCAACGCCGTCGTCCTGCTCACGGACGGCGAGGACACGGACTCGAGCCGCTCCTACGAGGACGCCGTGCGCGAGCTCGGCTCCCAGGGCGACTCCGAGAACCAGGTCCGCCTCTACACGATCGCCTACTCGGCCGGCGCGGCCCAGGCCGAGGAGCAGCTCGCCGGTCTCGCCGAGGCGACGGGCGGCAAGGCCTACGAGGGATCGACGGACGACATCGAGTCGGTGTACCGGTCGATCAGCTCCTTCTTCTAGGCGGCCGCGAACTGCGCTGGTCATGAAGCACGGCGCGTGCGGCGGCGGTGCTCGGGGAGGTCGGGGACAGGATCCTCTACGGCGACGATCAGCCGGAAGCGGCCGTCAGCTGAGGCGTTGCCCGGCGCGGGCGACGGCCGCGCGGGCGCCGTCCATCAGCTCGGCCATGATCTCGGCGGCGGGTGCCTCGCGCGCGAGCGCATGCGCCTGGCCCGCCCACAGGTTGATGTTCTCCGCGTCCCCCGCCGCGCGGGCCTGCGCACGCAGTGGCGCCGTGAGGTGGTGGACGGCGGGATAGGCGCGCGGCGCCGCGGCTTCGTGGCGGCGCATGAACGTGTTGACGATCCCGCGCGCCGTGCGGCCGGTGAAGGCGCGGGTGAGGGCGGTCGCGCGCGTGGTGGCCAGCGCCTCGCGGTGGGCGCCGCTCGTCCCCGCCTCCGTCGCGCGCAGGAACGCGGTGCCGACCGCACCCGCGCTCGCGCCCGCCGCCAGGACCGCCGCGAGCCCGGCGCCCTTGCTGACGCCCCCCGCGGCGACGATCGGCACGCGTACCCGCGCGGCGATCAGCTGCACGAGCGCGAGCGTCCCGATCGCCTCGCCCGCGTCGTCGAAGCCGCCGCGGTGCCCACCCGCCTCCGCGCCCTGGGCGACGACCGCGTCCGCGCCCGCTGCCACCGCCGCCTCGGCCTCGTCCGGGGTCGTCACCGTCAGCCACACCGCGATGTCGCGCTCGCGCAACGCGGCGATGACCGCGAGGTCCGGCAGCCCGAACGTGAACGACACGACGTCCGGCGGCGACGCCTGCAGGAGCGCGAGCTTCGCGTCCCAGTCGTCGTCGTCGGCCCGCGGCTCGCCGACCGGCCCCTCCGCGGCCAGCCGCGCCGCGTACGCGCCCACGTCCTCGCCGGCGCTCGGGGACGGGACGAAGACGTTGACCCCGGACGGCCGCACCGTCATCGCCGCCATCCGCTCCCCGAGCGCGTCCGCGCTCAGGTACCCGGCGGCCAGGAACCCGAGCCCGCCCGCCGCGCTCACCGCGCTCGCCAGTTCCACGGTCGCCGGCCCACCCGCCAGCGGGGCGAGCACGATCGGGACGTCCAGGTCCGCAGGCCTCAGCATGTCGCGAAGATACGCTTCCCGGCGTGGCCGAGAAGCCGTACTCGCGTGGTGAGTACAACCGCGCGCTGATCGCGAACGCGCTGCTCGACCCGTTCAACGTCGTGCTGCTGGCGGCCGTGCTGGTCGTCGGGATCCTGGCGGGCGTGCTGCCGGTGCTCGGGCCGGTCGGCGTCCTGCTGTACCTGGCCGGCGCCGCGCGCACCTACTTCGACCAGGACGCGGCGCAGAAGGTGCTCGCGAGGGAGCGGGGCGGGCGCAAGGGCGAGCTGCCGAAGGGGCAGCGGCTCGACGAGCGCCGGCTGACCCCCGGGATCGGCCGCCTCGTCCGCCAGGCGCGGGAGCGTCAGGAGCGCATCCGGGAGGCCGTCGACGCCAATCCCGATCTCCCCGGCGCCGAGATCTGCGGAGAGGTGGACGGCTTCGTGCTCGCGCTGGAGGACACCGCCCGGCGCGCGCAGTCGCTGGCTGACGCTCTCCGCGACACGCCGCCGGTCAACGTCCAGCGCCGCCTCGCGGAGGTCAAAGGCGACCCCGGCAAGGTCGAGCTGACCGAGGCGCTGGCCACCCAGCTGACCACGCTGGAGCGCATGCAGACCCAGCTCAGCCGTTTCGGCGACGAGATGGAGCGGATCCTCGTCGAGCTCGACACGATCCGCGGGCAGATCGTCTCCGTCGGCGCGACCACCGGCGCCGCCCGGGGCAAGGAGCTGGCCGGCGAGGTCCGCTCGTTGCGCGAGCAGATGGGCGCCGTCGCCGAGGGCATGTCGGCCGCCTACGAGGACGCGACGTGATCCACCACGTCGGCTTCGAGGTCGCGAACCTCGAGCGATCGGGCGCCTTCTACGACGCCGTCTTCTTCGCGCTCGGCGCCCGCCGCCTGCACGTCACGGAGCACGCGATCGCCTACGGGACGGTCGCGCCCGTCTTCTGGCTGACCGGTCGTCACCGGCCGCAGCCGACCTACGGCCACGTCGCGCTCAGCGCGTTCGGCAAGGCCGCGGTCGACGCCGCGCACGCCGCCGGGCTGCAGGCCGGGGGGACCGACGACGGCGCGCCGGGACCGCGGCCGCAATACGGCACCTACGCGGGCTACCTACGCGACCCGGACGGCCTTCGCGTGGAGATCGTGGCCTGAAGGCGGGTAGGGTCCTGGCCTCCTTCCCGTTGCCATCGAACTCAGGAGCACCATGGCCGTCAAAGTCGGCATCAACGGCTTCGGCCGGATCGGCCGCAACCTCTTCCGCGCAGCCAAGGCCGCCAAGGCCGACATCGACTTCGTCGCCGTCAACGACCTGACGGACGCGAAGACGCTCGCGCATCTCCTCAAGTACGACTCCATCCTCGGCCCGTACCCGGGCACCGTGGAGGTGGACGGCAACGACCTCGTGGTCGACGGCGACGTCCTGCGGGTCCTGTCCGAGCGCGACCCGGCCGCCCTCCCGTGGGGCGACCTCGGCGCGGAGGTCGTGATCGAGTCGACGGGCTTCTTCACCAAGCGCGCCGACGCCGCCAAGCACCTCGACGCCGGCGCCCAGAAGGTCGTCATCTCCGCGCCGGCCACCGAGCCGGACATCACCGTCGTCCTGGGCGTGAACTTCGACCAGTACGACAAGGAGAGCCACCACGTCATCTCCAACGCGTCGTGCACGACGAACTGCCTCGCGCCGTTCGCGAAGGTCATCAACGACACGGTCGGCATCAAGCACGGCCTGATGACGACGATCCACGCCTACACGGCCGACCAGCGGCTGCAGGACATGCCGCACTCCGACCTGCGCCGCGCCCGCGCCGCCGCACTGAACCTGATCCCGGCCTCGACCGGCGCCGCCAAGGCCGTCGGCCTCGTTCTGCCCGAGCTCAACGGCAAGCTGTCGGGCTTCGCGGTGCGCGCGCCCGTCCCGACCGGTTCCGTCGTGGATCTCACCTTCGAGGCCGACCGCGAGACCTCGCCGGAGGAGATCAACGAGGCGATGAAGGTCGCGGCCGAGGGCGACCTGAAGGGCATCCTGGAGTACACGGAGGACCCGATCGTCTCCACGGACATCGTCGGCAACCCGCACTCGTCGATCTTCGACTCGCTGCTCACCGTGGGCATCGACGGGACGATGATCAAGGCCGTGTCCTGGTACGACAACGAGTGGGGGTACTCGAACCGCTGCGTCGACCTCGTGCAGAAGCTGATTTGAGGACGCTCGACGACCTCGGGGACCTCGAGGGCAAGACCGCCGTCGTCAGGGTGGACTTCAACGTCCCCCTCGACGCCGACGGGAACATCACGGACGACGCCCGCATCCGCGGCGCGCTGCCGACCCTGCACGAGCTCCGCGACAAGGGCGCGAAGCTCGTCCTGCTCAGCCATCTGGGCCGTCCGAAGGGGGAGGACCCCAAGCTGTCGCTCCGTCCGGTCGCGGATGCGCTCAGCGAGCATCTCGGCGAGCGCGTCCACTTCGACGATCCGGACGCCGCGATCACGCTGATGGAGAACGTGCGCTTCGACCCGGGGGAGACCAAGAACGACCCCGAGCTGGCCAAGCGGTACGCGGCGCTCGGCGACGTCTACGTCAACGACGCGTTCGGCTCGGCCCACCGCGCGCACGCATCCACGGTCGGCGTCGCCGAGTTGCTCCCGCACGCGGCCGGCCGCCTGCTGCAGCGCGAGGTGGAGACGCTGACCGGCATCCTCGAGGACCCCGAGCGGCCGCTCGTGGCGATCGTCGGCGGCGCCAAGGTCACGGACAAGATCGGGGTGCTGGACGCCTTCCTGCAGACGGCCGACACCGTCCTGATCGGCGGCGCCATGTGCTTCCCGTTCTTCAAGGCCCAGGGCCACGACGTCGGCTCGTCGCTGTGCGAGGAGGAGGGCATCGAGCCCGCGGAGCGCGCGCTGAAGTCCGACAAGCTCAAGCTGCCGACCGACCTCAAGCTCGGCCGAGCGTTCTCCGCCGACACCGAGACCCGGGAAACCGACGGCGTCGACGTCGAGGAGGGCTGGATGGGCCTCGACGTGGGCCCGGAGACGGCCCGCGCCTACGCGGAGGTCATCGAGGGCGCCGGCACGGTGTTCTGGAACGGGCCGATGGGGGCCTTCGAGCTGGCGCCGTTCGCGGACGGCACGCGCGCCGTCGCCGAGGCCGTCGCCAGGACCGGTGCGACCACCGTCGTGGGCGGCGGGGACTCCGCCGCGGCGATCGCGCAGTTCGGCCTCGCCGACGCGGTCGACCACCTCTCGACGGGCGGCGGTGCATCGTTGGAGCTGATCGAGGGCAAGTCCCTCCCTGGAGTGGAGGCACTGTCATGACCCGCACGCCGTTCGTCGCCGGCAACTGGAAGATGAACAAGACCGTCGAGGAGGCGGAGACGTTCATCTCCGGCCTGCTCCCGCGCGTCTCGAGCACGCAGGGCGTGGACATCGCGATCGTGCCGCCGTTCACCGCACTGCAGGCGATGGTCGACTCGGCCCGCGGCTCGCAGGTCCAGGTCTACGCGCAGACGATGCACGAGGCCGAGTCCGGCGCGTTCACCGGCGAGATCAGCGCCGCGATGCTGGCTGAGCTCGATCTCGACGGCGTCCTGCTCGGCCACTCCGAGCGCCGCGAGTACTTCAACGAGACCGACGCCGCGCTGCAGGCCAAGGTCGTCGCCGCCCTGGAGGCGGACCTCGCCCCGATGCTGTGCGTGGGGGAGACGGAGGACGAGCGCAACAGCGGGGACACGGAGCGCAAGCTGCGCCACCAGGTCCTGGAAGGCCTCGACAAGGTCGGTGCCGAGCGGCTGCCGCTCCTCACCATCGCCTACGAGCCGATCTGGGCGATCGGGACGGGCCAGGTCGCCACGCCCGAGATCGCCCAGGAGGCGTGCGCGTTCGTGCGCGCGCTGGTCGCCCACTTCGACAAGGATGCCGCCGAGTCGGTCCGCGTCCTCTACGGCGGCTCGGCCAAGCCCGACAACGCCGGCGAGCTGATCGCCCAGCCCGACATCGACGGCTTCCTGGTCGGCGGCGCGTCGCTGGATCCGGAATCGTTCGCCGCGATCGTCGAGGCCTGTGCCTGAAGCCGGCGTTCCCGTCGCGCTGGTCATCCTCGACGGCTTCGGCCTGGCCGACGCCGGCCCGGGCAACGCCGTCTCGCTCGCCGACACGCCCGTGTTCGACGAGCTGTGGCGGACCTACGACACGACGACGCTGACCGCGTGCGGCGAGGCGGTCGGCCTCCCCGCGGGCCAGATGGGCAACTCGGAGGTCGGGCACCTGAACCTCGGGGCGGGCGCGGTGGTCAAGCAGGATCTCATGCGCATCAACGAGGCCGTGACGGACGGGACGCTCGGCGAGCGCCTGCCCGAGGCGATCACCGGGGCGAAGCGCGTCCACCTGATCGGGCTGGTCTCCGACGGCGGCGTGCACTCGAGCACGGAGCACCTCCGGGCCCTGCTGAAGGCCCTGGACGACGTCCCCGAGGTGATCGTCCACGCTTTCACGGACGGGCGCGACGTGTCCCCGACGCAGGCGGGCACGTTCCTGGACGACCTCGACGCGCGGATCGGCACCGTCATCGGCCGCTACTTCGCGATGGACCGCGACAAGCGCTGGGACCGCATCGAGAAGGCGGTCAAGCTGCTGCGCGACGGCGAGGCCGAGCACACCGCCGACAGCGCCGGGCAGGCCGCCCGCGACGCGTACGACCGCGACGAGACCGACGAGTTCATCGCGCCCACGCGGATCGGCGACGACGACAACCGCATCCATCCCGAGGACGCGGTGCTGGCCTTCAACTTCCGGCCCGACCGGATGCGCGAGATCACCGAGAAGCTCGACCACGACCCCGAGCGCTACGTGACGATGACCGAGTACGTGGAGGGCTGGCCGTACCCGGTCCTGTTCCCGCCCGAGCGCCCGAGCGTCACCCTCTCGAAGGTCGTCAGCGCGGCCGGGCTCAAGCAACTGCACGTCGCCGAGACGGAGAAGTACCCGCACGTGACGTACTTCTTCAACGGCGGCGAGGAGGAGCCCTACGACGGCGAGACCCGCGAGCTCGTCCCGTCACCGCGCGACGTCAAGACCTACGACGAGAAGCCGGAGATGAGCGCGCGCGAGGCCACGGACGCGTTCGTCGAGCACTGGGCCGGCGACGAGCCGGCCTTCGCCATCATCAACTTCGCCAACCCGGACATGGTCGGCCACACGGGGGTCATCGAGGCGGCGGTCAAGGCGGTCGAGACCGTCGACGCATGCCTCGGCCGCGTGCTCGAGGCCGTGCGCGAGCGGGGTGGCACCGCGGTGGTCACCGCCGATCACGGCAATTGCGACGAGATGCTCGAGGAGGACGGCTCGCCCGACACCGCGCACTCGCTGAATCCGGTCCCGTTCATCGTCACGCGTGAAGGGGTACGCCTCGATGGACCGGGCATTCTCGCCGACGTGGCACCCACCGTGCTGGCGCTGATGAACCTGGACAAGCCGGCGGCCATGAGCGGCCGGTCGTTGATCGCGGACTAGGGAGAGCGCTGTGGGCAAGAGGGATTCGTATGACGCCGGGACGTTCTCGTGGGCCGAGCTGGCCTCCACGGACGCGGACGCGGCCAAGGACTTCTACGGCAAGCTGTTCGGGTGGTCCTACGAGGACGTGCCGATGGGCGATGACGGCACCTACACACTGGCCTCCGTCGACGGCGCCGTCGCGGCCGCGCTGATGCAGGCGGACGGCCCGTCACGCTGGAACTCCTACATCTCCGTCGACGACGTCGACGCCGCCACGGAGAAGGCCGAGGAGGGCGGCGCGACCGTCCACGCGGCCCCGTTCGACGTGATGGAGGCGGGCCGCATGTCCGTCATCCAGGACCCGACGGGCGGCGTCGTGTCCCTCTGGCAGGCGGGCGACCGGGCCGGAGCCGACGTGGTCAACGCCCACGGCGCGCTGACCTGGAACGACCTCATGACCTACGACGTCGGCGAGGCGGCCGAGTTCTACTGCGAGCTGTTCGGGTGGGAGGTCGCCGAGGTCGGTGCGGATGACGACGCCGACGACGACGATTCCGACGAAGACACCGACTCGGACTCGGACTCGGACTCGGGCGACAGCGGCAAGATCCACGTGGACGCCGACGACGCCACGACGGCGCCGGGTGCGGGCGAGGACGAGGATCAGTCCGACGACGACCACGACGACGACGATGACGATTCCGACGACGACGACGAGTCGGAGGAGCCCGGCTCCCAGACCACCCGCGGCGAGGACCAGCGGATCCTGATCCGCAACGGCGAGCGGTTCAACGGCGGCATGGCCACCATCCCGCGCAGCGCGGGGGAGACCGTCCCGCCTCACTGGCTGCCCTACTTCGCGGTGGAGAGCATCCAGGCCGCGGTCACGGAGGTCGAGGGCGCCGGCGGCGAGGTGATGGCCGGCCCGATCGACTTCCCCCAGGGCAAGCTGGCGGTCGTCGCCGACCCCACGGGCGCGGTCTTCGGGCTCTACGCGGGCGACCTCGACGACTGAGAAGCTGCGCCCGGCACTTGCCGCCGCAACTACAATCCTTGGCGCATGGCCGTCACCCCGGAAGTCCCCGCTGAGCTGACCAGCGCCGAGCAGGCGGCGTGGCGCGGATTCGTCCGCGTCCACACCGCCATGGCGCGCGCGCTGGACGCGGAGCTCGAGCGCGCACACGGCCTGTCGCTGAGCTCCTTCGAGGTGCTCAAGGCGCTTCGCTGCGCGGACGAGGGCAGGCTGCGGATGGCCGACCTGGCCGAGCACGCGCTGCTGTCGCGCTCGGGCATGACGCGCCTCGTCGACCGGCTGGAGCGCCAGGGTCTGCTCACCCGCTGCCAGTGCTCAGACGACGCGCGGGGCTGCTTCGCCGTGCTGTCCCCCGCGGGTGCCGAGCTGATCGCGCGCGCCATCCCGGTGTACCGCGAGAGCGTTCGCGCGGGCTTCCTCTCGCACCTCTCGGCCGACGAGCTCGAGCGCCTCGGGGCGACCTTCGAGCGCATGCTCGCCGCCACCGCGGACTGAGCTCCCCTCGTTGCACGAGCCCGCCCGGTTCCGGGAGCTTCTGGCTCCCTAAAATCTGTTGACAACCGACTGAGATTTTCTATACTGCGCGGCACGGAGTACCCACCTTCGAACCAAAGGAGAGCCACTATGCGTTGGGAGACCACCCTTCACTCCGAGCTGAACCGCCTCTTCAACACCGCGCTCGATCAGCCGGCCGGTCGCCAGTGGGTGCCGGCCATGGATCTGGTCGAGGCCGCCGACCACTACGTCCTGCGGGCCGACCTCCCCGGCCTCAAGCAGGGCGACGTCGCGCTGGAGGTCCACGACGGGACCTTGACCCTGTCCGGCGAGCGGGCGCGCGACCCGCGGGAGGGCCACGACGGCTACTTCCGCCTCGAGCGTCCGACGGGCCGCTTCTCGCGCACCCTGACCCTCCCGAAGGGCGTCGACGTCGAGGCGATCGCGGCGACCTTCGCCGACGGCGTCCTCGAGATCATGATCCCGAAGCCCGCGGAGAGCAAGCCGCGCCGGATCGAGATCGGCGATCGGCCGGCGGCGATCGAGGCCTAGCCCCGTGCGCCACGCCGCGTAGTGTCACGCGGCGTGGCGCTCCTTGACATCCACGCCCGTGCGGGTCGGGCGCGCACCGGCGTCCTGCGCCTCGCCCACGGCCAGGTGCGGACGCCGGCCTTCGTCCCGCTCGCCACCAAGGGCGTCGTGCGGGGGCTCGAGCCGGCCGACGTCGCCGGCCTCGGCTTCGACATGGTGCTCGGGAACACGTTCCACCTGTTCCTCTCGCCCGGCCACGAACGGGTGCGCGCCTTCGGCGGTCTCCACGAGTTCATGCGCTGGGACGCGCCGATCATCACCGACTCGGGTGGCTTTCAGGTCTTCTCGATGGGCCACGGCAACGTCGCCGACGAGATCAAGGGCCGCGCCTCCACGGGGGCGGACCGGATGGGCAAGATCATCTCCATCGAGGAGGAGGGCGTCGCCTTCCGCTCCTACCTGGACGGCTCGGAGCAGTTCATGGGCCCGGAGACCTCGATGGAGATCCAGGCCGCGCTCGGCTCGGACATCGCGTTGGTCTTCGACGAGTGCACGCCGTTCCACGTCACCCGGGACTACACGGCACGCTCGACGGAGCGCACCCACCGCTGGCTGGACCGCTGCCTGGCCTGGCACGCCGAACACGGGCCGGCCGATCAGCTCGTCTACGGGATCGTCCAGGGCGGGCCGATCGAGGACCTGCGCCGCGCCTCGACGCAGGCGGTCGCGGCCCGCGACTGTGGCGGGATCGCGATCGGCGGCTCGCTGGGGGAGGAGAAGGCGCAGATGTACGAGGTGGTCGAGTGGGCGATCGACGAGATCGCCGGCGACGACCGGCCGCGGCACCTGCTCGGCATCGGCGACGTCGACGATCTCATCCGCGGGACGGAGCTGGGCATCGACACCTTCGACTGCGCCATGCCGACCCGGCTCGGCCGCCACGGCATGGCGATCGTCCCCGAGCCCGAGAACCGGTGGCGCGTCGATCTGGCCAAGGCGCGCTGGAAGGACTCGCAGGAGCCGATCATGGACGGCTGCCCGTGCCCGGCCTGCGCACCGGGCTACACGCGTGGCTACCTGCACTACCTCGTCAAGGCACGCGAACTGACCGGCATGCGCCTGCTCACGATCCACAACCTCGCCTACCTGCAGCGGCTCATGGCCGGCCTGCGCGAGGCGATCACCACGGGCACGCTCGCCGAGCACGCCGCCGCACTGCGCGGCGGGGCAGCGCCCTGACCTACTTCGTGTTGTCGGTGATCGCGTTGCGGAGGTCGTCGAGCGTCGTCTGGACGCCGCCGTCGAACGTCGTCGTCGACGGCCCGCCGGACTGCGAGTTGAGGTAGAGCAGCCCGGCCACGAGCACGAGGAGGACGATGAGCATCAGGATCAGGGGCGCGCGGTTGCGGCGCGGCCTGGCGGGGCGGCGCTCGGGCACGGGTTCGACGGTCTGACGGCGCGGCGAGGGGACGTCTTCGCGGATCGGCTCGAGCGGGCGGTGCTCGCGCGTCCGGGGATGGGAGGGGAGCGCGCGCGTCGCGTCCGTCCCGGCCAGCGCGACGGTGGCGTCCTCGGAGGGTGCCGGTGCGACCCCGCGCAGCCCCTCGCGGAGGGCGCGCTCCATCTCGGGCGCCGAGCCGTAGCGGTGCTCGGGATCAGCGACCAGCGCCCGCATGATCGCGGCGCTGAGCGCCGGCGGGCAGTCCGGGACGACCTGCGTCACGTCGGTGGGCGGGCCGGTCTCCTGCTGGCGGGCGAGCTCGGTCAGCGACGACCCCTGATAGGGCAGGCGACCAGCGAGGAGCTGGTAGGCGACGACGCCGAGCGCGTACAGGTCCGAGGGCGGCCCGGCCGGCTCGCCGCGGGCCTGCTCCGGGGCCAGGTAGGCGGCGGTCCCGATGACGGACCCGACGCGGGTGATGTCCGAGTCGTCGGCGGCCTTGGCGATGCCGAAGTCGGCGATCTTGACGATGCCCTCCGGGTTGCGCATCAGGTTGCCGGGCTTGATGTCGCGGTGCACGACGCCGCTGCGGTGGGCGTAGTCGAGGCCGCGGCACGCCTGAGCGCACAGCTCGACGACCTCCTCGGCGGGCAGGCGGCCCTGCTCGCGCAGCAGCTCGGCACCCGATTGGCCCTCGACGTACTCCATCGCGATGAACTGCCGTGTGGAGCCCTCGTCGGTGCCGAAGTCGTAGACCTGCACGACGTTGGGGTGCACGAGCCGGGCGGCGGCGAGCGCCTCGCGGCGGAACCGCGCCACGAAGCCGTCGTCGGCGGCCAGGTGCTCGGCCAGCAGCTTGACCGCGACGTAGCGCTCCAGGCGCGTATCGAACGCGAGCTGAACGGTGGACATGCCGCCGACGCCGAGGCGGCGCTCGAGGCGGTAGCGGCCGGCGAAGAGGGCCTCGGTCATCGCGTGTTGGGGTCCTCGAGGACGGCGCCCTGCTCGTCGGGATCGGTGCCACCCGTGTCGGGGGTGGGAACCGCCGACGGGGTCGGCGCGACGGTGACGGTCGGCTCGGGGGTCGGGCTCTCGGTCGGCTCGGGCGTCGGCGACGGCGTCTCGGTCGGCTCCTCGGTCGGCGTCTCCGTGACGGTTTCCTCGGGCGTCGCCGTCTCCTTTGGTTTGTCGCAGTTGGAGGCGAGCTCCCGCTCGAGGTGGTTGAAGCCGTCGATGAGGTTCTGGCGCAGCTCCTCATCGAGTTCGCCCTTGAAGCGGGCGGCCCGGCGGGCGCCCTCGCCGGCCTGCGAGCGGGCCGCGGCGCACTGGCCGTCGTCGAAGGCGGCCCGGGCCGCGTCGACATAGCCGATCAGCCGCTTGGCCTGGGCGCTGGAGAGCTGGCCTTCGCCGCCGCTGCCGCAGCCGGCGGCGGCCAGCGCGAGACCGGCGATCAGGAAGGTGGTTAAAAGGCGAAGAGCAGGCACGGCGGGGTCGAGGCTAGCTACCCCAACGGCCCCGAGAAGTCACTGCCCGTAGGTGAGTCGCTCGGCCAGCGAATCGGGCAGGCGGGCGTCCCGGATCGCCTTCTGCGCAGCGGAAATGTCGTACTCCGCGCGCATCCAGCGAGCGACGTTGGACTGGGTGTCCAGCAGCAGCCAGGCGGCCCGCGGATCGCCGTCGCGGGGCTGGCCCGCGCCCCCCGGGTTGAGCAGCCAGTTGCCGTCGGCGAGGTCCAGCTCGTCGCCCTCCCGGCGGGTCGACCCGGCGGTCGGCTCGCCCGGCGGCCGGTGGAAGGACAGGGCCACGTGGGAGTGGCCGACGAAGTTGACGCGGAAGTCCGAGGCGTCGAAGCACAGCTCCGCCGTGAGGCCGGACAAGACGTACTCCCAGATCGGGTCGCGCGGGGACGCGTGGAAGAGGCCGTAGCCGCGCGCCTCGGCGGCGGGCTCGAGGGCGAGCAGGAACTGCCGCGTGTCCTCGGAGATCGTCTCCTGCGTCCACTCCGCGGCGATCCGCGCCCCGCGGCTGAAGTCCTCGAGCGAGAGCCCGCCGATGACGCCGAGGTCATGGTTGCCGCACAGGCACAGCGTGCAGTGACGCTCGGCGAGATCCACGCAGGCGTCCGGCTCGGCGCCGTAGCCGACGAGGTCGCCCAGGCACCACATCTCGTCGGCGCCGGCCTTCTCGGCAGCGGCGATGACGGCCTCGAAAGCGGGCCGGTTGCCGTGGACGTCGGTGACGATCGCGATCTGCATCGGTAGCTTGCTCGTTTCGTGTCGAGGACTCGCCGCCTGCCTCTTGCCGCCGCCGCCGCGGTGGCCGCCACGCAGGCCGCCGTGCTCCTCCTCAGACCACGGACCGGATCGGCACCCGCCGCTCCGGTTGCGGCGCGAGACTACTTCAGCGAGGCGGACCTGGGGCGCGCTCGGTCCTTCAGGCGCGGCCAGCGGGCGATCGCGCTGGCGTCCACCGCGGTGGACCTGGCGATCCTCGGGGCCTTGGCACGGCGGCCGCCGACCGGGCATCCGGCCGCCGTCGCGGCGGGCATGGGGGCCGGAATGGCGGCGGCCGGGCTGCCGCTGGCCGCGGTGTCGCGCGTGCGCTCCAAGCGCGTCGGGCTCGTCACGCAGGGCTGGGGCGGCTGGGCGGTCGACGTCCTCAAGACCCAGGCGATCTCCGCGCCGTTGTCGGCTGCCGGGGGCTGGCTCGTGGTCGCCGGCCAGCGCCGCTACGGCGAGCGCTGGTGGCTCCCGGGGGCCGCCGGGCTGCTCGGGACGGGCGTGCTGGCGCTGCTCGCCGGCCCGGCGCTGATCGACCCGCTCTTCAACGACTTCGACCCCGCCGAGCCGGAGCTGCGAGAGCGCGTCCAGCGGCTCGCCGACGCCGCGGGCGTCCCGGTCGACCGCGTCCTGGTCGTGGACGCGTCCAGGCGCACGACGGCGTCCAACGCCTACGTCACCGGGCTCGGGCCGACCAAGCGGGTCGTCCTGTTCGACACGCTGATCCGCGACTTCAGCGAGGCGGAGGTCGACTTCGTGGTCGCCCACGAGCTCGCGCACGTCCGCCACCGCGACGTGCAGCGCTCCCTGGTGCTGCTGGCGGTGACCGCGCCGGCGACGGTGTGGGCGATCGCCGAGGGTGCCGCCGCGCTGGGGGACTCCCTGCCAGCCCTGGTGCTGTCGGCCGGCGCCGTCGCGCCGCTGGTGGGCATGGTCGCCAACGGGCTGTCGCGCTCCGTCGAGCGCCGGGCGGACCGCTTCGCGATGCGCCTGGTCGGCGATCCGGGTGCGCAGGTCGCGTTCCAGCGCGGGATCTGCATCCGCAACGTCGCCGAGCCGGAGCCGCCGCGCTGGGTCCAGGTCCTGTACGGGACGCATCCGACGACGCTGGAGCGGATCGCGATGGCGAAGGACGCAGCATCCGGATCGTGATCCTCGCGGTCGGGCGGCTGCGCGCGCCGTTCGCCGACGACGTCGCCCACTACGAGAAGCTGCTCTCGCGTTACGCGCGCGTCGAGGTGATCGAGGTCGCCGAGGACGCGATCGCGCGGCGGCTGCCCGACCGCGCCCACGTCGTCGCGCTCGACTCGGGCGGCCGGGCTCGCACCTCGGAGCAGCTGGCGGAGTGGCTGGAGGCGCGCCGCCAGTCCGGGCGCGACCTCGCCTTCGTCATCGGCGGCCCGTCCGGGATGGACGTCGACGCCGACGAGGCGCTGTCCTTCGGCCCGCTCACGCTGCCGTTCCAGCTCGCCCGCGTCGTCCTGCTCGAGCAGCTCTACCGAGCGCACAAGATCCTCGCCGGCGAGCCGTACCATCGGTGACGTGCTCGACACGCTGCGCGCCACTCTGGAGGACGCCGTCGCCGACCTCCGGGGGTCGGCGCCGCCGCCGCGTGCCCGGCCGTCGCTGGAGCGTCCGCCCAAGCCCGACTTCGGCGACTACTCGACGAACGCCGCCATGCTGCTGGCGCCGCTGCTCGGCGAGAAGCCGCGCGACGTCGCGGCACGGCTCGGCGACGCGGTGTCCGCCCGGCTCGGGGACCAACTCACGCGTGTCGACGTCGCCGGCCCCGGCTTCCTGAACCTCTTCCTGGCCGACGGCTGGTACGCGGAGGCCCTGGGCGGTGTGCTGGACGCGGGCGCCGCGTACGGCGGCGCCGGCGCGCCGGC
This sequence comes from uncultured Solirubrobacteraceae bacterium, assembly GCA_963740765.1. Lineage (GTDB taxonomy): Bacteria > Actinomycetota > Thermoleophilia > Solirubrobacterales > Solirubrobacteraceae > DATLGB01. The sequence goes on from CAVUFN010000015.1 coordinate 228,432, forward strand.
GCGCGAGCGCATCAACGTCGAGTTCGTCTCCGCCAACCCAACCGGCCCGATCCACCTCGGCCACGCGCGCAACGCCGCATACGGGGACGCGATCTGCCGCCTGCTCGCCTTCCACGGCCACGAGGTCGCGCGCGAGTTCTACGTCAACGACGCGGGCGTGCAGATCCGCTCCTTCGCGTCGGCGATCGCCACCCGGGCCCGCGGCGAGGTCCCCGACGAGTACGTCGGCGACTACGTGATCGACCTCGCCGAGAAGATCCCGGGGGCGGCGTCGATGGACCTGGACGACCTCGGCCGGGCCGGCATCGAGATGATCCTGGCCGGGATGCGGGAGACGCTGGCCCGGTTCCGGGTCGTGCCCTTCGACGTGTGGTTCTCCGAGGCGTCGCTGTACCCCGACGCGGTCGATCGCGCGCTCGAGGCGTTCGGCGACGACACCTACCGCGCCGACGGCGCACTGTGGCTGCGCACCTCCGAGCACGGCGACGACAAGGACCGGGTCCTGATCAAGTCCGACGGCACGTACACCTACATGGCGTCCGACTCCGCGTACCACCAGAACAAGCGCGAGCGCGGCTTCGACCGGCTCGTCGACGTCTGGGGCGCCGACCACCACGGCTACGTGCAGCGCACCAAGGCCGCCTTCGAGTGCCTCGGCGGCGATCGCGACGCGCTCGACCTGCTGATCATGCAGTTCGTCAACCTCGTCCGGGCCGGCGAGCCCGTGTCGATGTCCAAGCGCTCGGGCGACTTCATCACGCTCGACGAGCTGGTCGACGAGATCGGCACCGACGCCGCCCGCTGGTACCTGCTGGCGCGGTCGCACGACACGACCATCGAGGTCGACCTCGACCTCGCCACCCGGCAGTCGGCCGACAACCCCGTCTACTACGTCCAGTACGCGCACGCCCGCATCGCCCGCATCCTCGAGCGTGCAACTCAGGGGACGGTCCCCTCAGTTGCACCGGCAGTCGGGCTGGAGCCGTCCGAGCGGGCGCTGATCAAGCGGCTCGTGGCGTTCGCCGGCGAGGTGGGGGAGGCCGCCGACAAGCGCGCGCCGCACCGGATCGCCACCTACGCGCTGGACCTCGCGCGCGACTTCGCGGTCTTCTACGAGCAGTGCAAGGTCGTCGGCTCCGACAACGAGGCGTTCCGGTTCGGGCTCTGCCGGGCGACCCAGGGCGTCCTGGCGCGGTCGCTCGACCTGCTCGGCATCGACGCTCCGGACTCCATGTAGCTTGCGGTCGCTCATGAGCGACCCGAACTGGCCCCCGCCCGCCCCGCCCGAGTACGCCGCCGGTGGCAGCGGCCTGCCCGTCCCCGGTGACTCCGCCGGCTGGGGCGCCCGCTTCGGCGCGACCCTGATCGACACGATCATCCTCATCGCGTCGTCCTCGTCGCGCTGATCGGCGCGGCACGGCGGATTCGGGGACGACGGCGCCCTCGGCGGCGGCGTCCTGGTCGCGTACGTCGTCGGCGTACCTCTACGCGCCGCTGACCATGATGCGCAAGGGGCAGAACAACGGCCAGACCTTCGGCAAGCAGGCGGTCGGCATCCGCGTCAAGCGCGACACCGGCAACGAGATCGGCTTCTGGTACTCGGCCCTGCGCGAGATCCTCGTCAAGGGCATCCTCGGCCCGCTGACGCTCTTCATCGACTACCTGTGGCCGCTGTGGGACAAGCGCAACCAGGCGCTGCACGACAAGGTCGTCGGCACCTTCGTGGTCGACGCCTGACGCGATCAGCGACCCCGAATCGGCAACCGGGCTCCGTCGCTTCCGGTCGGCGCGAACCGCGCTGCGCAGGTTCCGTAAAACGGAACCTCCACAGCGCGCTAACGGCTGACCGGAACTCACACGGCGCGGTTCGCGCCTCCTAGAGGTTGTAGAGGTCGCCGATCCCGATCGCGTCGAGTGCCTTGCGCGCCTCGATGTTGAGCTCGGTCAGCTCGCCCGTAAGCAGCAGCAGGCCCATGGCGATGAGGATCGCGCCGCTGATCGCCGTGACCGCGACGTAGTGGTCGCGCAGCCAGCGGAACGCGGTCGTCGCGCGGTTGAACGCGATCGCCGTGGCCAGGAACGGGACGGCGAGACCGGCGCTGTAGGCGGCGAGCAGCACACCGCCCTTGGAGACGGTCGACTGTGTGGCCGCCGCGGTCAGGATCGAGCCGAGCGTGGGGCCGACGCACGGCGTCCAGGCGATGGCGAACGCCGCGCCTGCGATCAGCGGGCCGCCCGATCCGGCGCGGCTCATGAGGGCGTCCACCCGCCACTCGCGGTTCAGGCGCGGGATGAAGGGGGTGAGGACGAAGAACACGCCGAGCGCCACGATCAGCGCGCCGCTGACGTGCTCGAGCGTGGAGCGATGGTCCTTGAGCGTCGAGCCGATGCCCGTCGCCGTCATCCCGAGCGCGACGAAGACGACGGTGAACGCCAGGCAGAACACGACGGCCGGGCCGAGCACCTTCGCGCTGCGGCCCTCGCCCTGGCTGAACTCGGTCACGCTGACGCCGGAGACTGCGCTCAGGTACCCCGGGACGAGCGGCAGCACGCACGGCGAGATGAAGGACACGAAGCCGACCGCGAACGCGGCGAACACCGTCGTGTCGACCTGGTCGGCGGCGGCGAGGATCACTGGTCGTACGCGCGCATGTCACGGTCCAGGCGCGACTCGTCGTCGGGGTCCAGGGTGCCGGGCTGCGGGTCGTAGGCCGCGACCCGGCGCCAGCGGCGCACCGTCAGCGCCACCGCCGCAACGGCCAGCAACGCCAGCAGCACGGGGACGATCCACGAGGTCTTCTGGTGCGGCTCGGCCAGCACCTTCGGCCCGTACTCCTTGACCAGCCGCTGTTTGATCTCCGTCTTCGTCAGGCCTTCGCTGATCCGGCGCCGGATGAACTCCCGCTCGCGATCCGCGCTCGGCGCCTGGCTGATGTTCAGCGCCGTCCCGCACGTGACGCACATGACCTCGTCCTCGACATCGGGCAGCGTCGTCCGCGGCGTCGCGGCCAGCGCCGTCGGCGCCAGCGTGAGCAACAGGGTGAGCAGTGCCAGCGCGCGGGTCATCGGGCGTTGACGAGCGGTGTCACGTTCGCGTCGATCCACTTCTGCGTCAGTGGGCCCTTGAGGAACGCCCTGACCCGGCCGTCCTTGCCGAGCAGATACGTCTCGGGCATCTGGTGCACGCCCCACTCGTCCGCGAAGTCCCCCGACCCGTCGCGCAGACTCGGGTACGTGAGCTTCTTGTCGCGCACCCACTTCAGCGCGTCCTCCGTGTTGTCGCGCGAGTTGATGCCCAGCACCGTCCCGCCCTGGGACTCGATCGCCGTCTGCGCCTTCTGGAGCAGCGGCAGCTCGGCGGTGCACGGATCGCACCACGAGGCCCAGAAGTTCACGAGCACGACCTTGCCGCGGTAGTCGGCTACGGCGCCTGCCTTCGTCGCCCCCAGCGCCTCGAGCCGCTCGGTGGACTCCGGCGGCACCTTGCCCGCCTGGAGCTCGCTGTCGACGGACGTCTTGGAGTTCTCGGAAGCGACCCCGTAGGCCAGCAGGCCGACGAGCAACGCAGCGATCCCGACGACGACCCAACGCACCCCTCGCAGGGTACGACCGCCCGCTAAGTTCTCCCTTCACGCGCGAGTAGCTCAGTTGGTAGAGCGTCGGCTTCCCAAGCCGAAGGTCGCGGGTTCGACCCCCGTCTCGCGCTCTCGGCGAAGTCCCTGCAAATGTGGCTGTTCGAGTGGATCACGCGGTCGAGCCGCTGAGCCCGATTGATCGCCGTGGCTACCGCTCGTGGCTACCGCTCAGAAAAATGGAGCGAGGTTAAGCGAGAAGGCGCTCGAGCCTTGGCAGCGTCACCGCGTCCATCCGGCGTCGGCTGTCGGGTCCACCAATGGCGCCCTCGAATCCGTAGGTGAACGTCGGCAGGCGACGGATGCGCTGAAGCTCTTCGCGGACGAATCGCTGCGCTGCAGGCGGAAGCTCGCCCATCTCGTCGAGAAGTTCCTCGCGGGCGTCGAGGAGCAAGACGATGTCCTCGAAGTCGCGGCTGGACATGCAGTCGTCGTCGCCGCGGTCACCGAAGGCCTCCAGCTTCAACACGACCAGCCACGGCGGGGGTATCGCGCGGATGCGGGCTCCGGACGGCAAGGCGATGGGCACGGCGGCCGCCAGGGCGTCCTTGAGCCACCGGTCGCTGAAGCCGGCGAGTCGCTCGGCCGCCGGCAACGCGTCGAGTACAACGCCAAGCCCGGCATGCTGCCATCGGACCATCACGCCGCTGTCTATGTCCTCGGCGAACCCCCGAGCGCGAAGCGCTTCTTGGAAGGCCGTGTACTCGGCGAGCGTGCGGACTTCGGCGATGACATCTACATCGTCGGTCACACGGGGCCGTCGGCCGGCAGCGTCGGTGAGCCAGAGCGCAACGCTCGCGCCGCCCATGAAGACGACGCGCTCGTTCAGTTCGCCGAGCGCCTCGACGGCGGCTTCAAGCTGCGCGACGCTCATCGGCGCTCCGGAGCCTGGCTCGAATGTGCTTTTCAGCCGCTTTCCGCACGCGCGCATCGCCGAGGATGAGCGCGTCGCAGAGGGCCGCGAGCTCAGCGACTTCCGGCCAATCATCGACGAGCTCGACGACCTGGGGATCTATCGGGCTGATGCTCGGCCCGCGGATCTTGCCGTGAGGGCTCGGCCAGACCGGCGGCTCGTCGTCGCTGCGAATCTCACTTCGTAGAGGTGCTGCGCCCCATGCCGTCGGGACTCCCCGAGCAAGGGCTCCTTCCCGGATGGGATGGAGGTACTTGAGCGCGTGGACGAGGAACTCCTCTGCTGCGTGCGGCACGATCCGCGCGACGTTGCGCGTCGTAGACCCCTGCCTCGGACAGACGATCGAGGGCCCGCTGCACCTTGGAATGCTGGACGCCCAGCCGGGAGCCGAGCGCGCGCAGCGTCGGTGACCCGTCGCCTTCGATCAGCCCATACAGCACGAGAACGTCGCCGCCGCGAAGCATCGCCTCAGCGTATCGTGTATCGGTACAGAGTACAAGCGCCTATTCCGTCGGAAACCAGCCAGTCGCGATCTCCCAGCGCAGATAGAAGCGCCGGCGCCCGCGCTTGTGGCTGGGTATGACGCCGCGGCGTGCCCACTCCTCAATGGTCGATTTCGGCGTGTCGAGCAGCTCGGCGACCTCGACCGTTGACATGACGTCGGCTCTGGTGAGCGGGAGGCGCTCGGCTCGCGCCCGTTCCTGGGCTAGCGACATCCGGGCGGTCCCATCACGTCGCGCCACCACCCGAAGGTGTCGGGTTCGGCGGCGGGGTCATGCACGGGCCGGTGCTCGATAGCCCACGACTCCGTCGCGCAGCTCCTCGAAAGTGCAGATGGTGAAGCGGTCGGAGAGGTTGATGCCGAGGTGGTTCCAGACCCAGCCCCTGACCTGGGTCGCTCGTTCCTGGGTCGGCACCACGATGAGCATCGCCCGGGCGCGCTCGTGGGCGACTGAGGCCATCGCCTTCTTCTCGATCCGCTCGCGGGAGTAGTGGCCGAGGTCGACTTCGACGAGCACCAGGTCGCGGCCCTGCGCGTCCGGCAACGCCCGGTAGGCGCCGTCCGGACGGTGCTTTCGGTAGTCGCCGTAGAGGCCGATCGCGGCGTCGTGCTCAGACATCAGGCGGACGCCGAGGGCGTCGGCGACGCGGTTGGTGGCGAGCTGGTGGTCGATCAGGGCGGCGGGGATGCCGCCGCGGCGGTGCCGCCGGCCGAGCGCAACCGCTTCGCGGCCGCGGATCCGAAGGGCGATCGGCGCCTTCGGACCGAGCGTGAAGAGGTGCTCGCTGGAGGGGCGGGCGCCGGTCCAGGTCTTCGGGGCGGCGGGGTCGGCTCGTTTGACGTGCTCGAGGTAGCCGGCATTGGCGAGCGCCCGAAGCCGGTTGTAGGCGCTCTTGCGGTTGCAGTCAGACCAGAGCCGATCGTGCAGGAAGTCGAGTGTCTCGATGTCCCGGTCGGCGAGCAGTTCGAGCACCTCGAGGTCGCGGGGGTAGAGGCGGACCTGCTTAGCCATGGTCCCCGGGTGCGATCGACCCGCGCCGGTGTCGGACGGAGTCGCAGGAGAGGTGATGGATCGGGCGTGTCGCAGCAAAAGGTCCCTCTGTAGAGATCTGCGGCCACCAGCGCGGAATTGTTGTGACTCCGGGCCGCCGGTCGGCACCACGGGGCTGCCCGTCCCGTAGGGCCAGAAGGCCGGAACGGCAGGAGCAGCAGCGCTGCTGAGGCGCCTCGGAGAGGCGTTGTGGTGAGACCCGAAGGGACGAAACGAGGGCCATCGCCCTCTCGCCAGGCCGCCCGTCAGGGCGAGCCTGCGCGAGACCGAGCGCTCTGCGCGAGGTGTCGGGCACCGACACCTCGCGCATTCCGGCCATCTGGTGCGATTCCTTGGACTGCCAACGAGGACGGCGGCTCCGCGCGTTCCTCGCTTGTGTCTCGACTTCGGCACGCCTCTCCTGGGCCGCCACACTGCCGCGCTAGCGAGTTGCGGTGCCCGCTGCGAGAACGCCGGCAACCTCCGAAACGTCGTCGAGCTCACCGCTCGCCACCGCGATGACCGGTTTGTAGGCGTCGTCGCGGATCGCCTCGCGCGCGCTTGCATCGACCGCCCCTTCCGCTCCGCGCGCACGGCGACGGCCCTAATCGTGGCCTCCGAAAAGCTGCTCGACCTCGCGTACGTCATGACCCCTCAGGGACTCAGGGACTTCAGGGGCTGAGTCCGACATTGGGGGTTGTCGCGGCGTTCTTCACGCTCTGTCTCTTCTCACGCTCGGGGCACGCCAGGCTGATCCGTTCGGTTCGACTGACCGGCAGGGCCTGTAGCGGCTCCCTGGTCCGGTCGAGCTTTTGCTTTGAGGCAGAGGCTGGAAGCGCCCGGGCCGCGACCGGCTCAGATCACCGCACGGACCTTGCCAGTCGTGCTCGCGCGACCGTTGGTGACAAGACGGCTAGTCGACTCGTCTGACTTCACATCGGGTTTGAACTCGACCGCGTGGGTAGGCCGTTCGCCATCGTCCATCACGTACGGACTAAGTCGAGCATTGTTCGATGTCGCCGCCCGAAGGGACCAGCGTCGTCGAGCGGAAAGCGAGCCGTCGTGCATCGAGGTACCCGCCGTCATGTTCAGCGATTTGCCCTAGCGGCCATCGTGATGACCATCGGCCTGCTCGTGAACCCACTTCGCGCTGAGGCAGATCCAACGGCTGGATCGATCACGGCGAATGTCTCTTCGGTGGCGCCCCCCGACTCTTTCCAACTCACCGGTACCGCATCGGGAGACGTGTCCGGCCTTCCTCCGGCGCAGTGGATCCGGATTTATGAAGTGACCGGTGGGATGCACGTCATTGTCCAGACCTGCTCGACCGGCTCTTCGTGCGTCGCTGAAGTTCAGGCGCCGTGGTCGTGGAACGACGATCCGGTCGCGCGCGAGTATCGCGTTGAGGTTGGGCAAAGCGTGTCGGAGCCAGTCATAGTCGATGTGACCCACACGCAGTTCAACCCGATCCTCACTGCCGGGTCGCACAACGTCTCGGTGGGCCAATCCGTCGAGCTCACAGGCACGATCGCGCGATCGCTGGACGGGTCGGGATACTGGATGAGGATCGTCCAGGCTGATTCGGGGGCGGTGCTCGCCAACTGCACCACGGGTACGACCTGCACCTTCTCCGATTCAATCGGTTGGAACGAGAACGTAGATCCACAGGTCCGTCGCTACAAGCTCAAGGTGGCGAGGAGCAACGGCACCGGATATGTCTGGGAGAGTCCGACGATCGCAGTGAACACGATGCCGGTTCGATACGGCATCGACATTGCCGCCAGTGAGGCCACACCAGACACACAGGGCAACAAGCGCTGGACCGTGACCGCGACCAGTGATCGATCGGTAACGCAGGCCGGGTACTGGATCCGGATCAAGGCCGCCAACGGCTCTTCGATCGCCAACTGCGTCACCGGTACCACCTGCCAGGCTGACTACGTGAACAACGGCCGCTATAAGGCTTACGTCGTCAAGAACAGCACCGGCGAGACGTTCGGAGAGAGCTTCTGGATCGACTTGAGCAATGACGGCGCCGTGGTCCTCGGTGATAGGTCCGTCGATTTCCTCGACGCCCAGGATCGCTGGTCGAGCGTCGAGGAGTTTTGCATCGATGTGGCGGCCTACGGAGATCACATCTCCGGCGCGTCCGTCAGCGACCAATGGCTCGAGACCTGTACGAACGGGGACTATTCAACTGTGGACCTTGCGATGCTGGCATTGCTGCGGACGCCGGACGGCCCCCGCGTTCTTGCCACGGTTGTCATCTTGAGTAGCAGCGTGGCCATCGCGACGGCATTTCACAACGCCTACGACACCGTCAACGGTCCCGAGCCGGACCCATCCGCCACGCCGACGCCGACCGCCACGCCGCCCTCGCCGCCCCCGACGCCGGTGAGTCCCGTACCGAGCACGGACGGCACCGGTATTCGGTACCCTGACCTCGAGCAGGTGCTCATCGACCACAACGCGTCGTCTCTCGACCAACAGATCGACGACTCCGGTCAATCAGTGTCCGTGGCGGAGGCCGTGCACGTGATCGCCCGCGAATGCGTGGCACGGACAGCCCTCGCCGGTGAGGATCCCGGCCTGTGCGCCACGACGCCGATCTTCGCTTCCGGCGCCGATGTGCAGGAGGCGACTAACTGGGACATGACCGCCCTCGGCGGTCGCATCATCCCGAACGTCAAGCCACATCCCGAATGGACAATCCTTCACTACACCCCAGACGGGGCACAGCCAGGCTGGTACCGGGGTACCCCGAGACCGAGGCCTACGGCTACGACGGATTCGCCATGAGCTGCAAGGGCTCCTCTGCTGACGATACGGCGTGTCACGAGTTTCCTTTCAGGTCCACGACGGAGGGCGGGCCGCGTTCTTCGGTGTGGCAACGCCCGTTCTTGAAGATCATCAACCAGACGATGAACAACGGGCCGCAAGGCACGAAGCTCAACAGTTTTTACGGCTCGTGCGGCCTGTACGACGCCGCGGGGTCAGGCTCCCCAACAGCGTTCTTCGTGACCCCGAATCTGACGTTGCCAACGTTGCACCTGTGCACGGGCTGACGCAAGCGGCGCTTACGGAGACTCTGCGCGCTTTTGGCAGAACCCCTCGCGGAGCGCGAACCTGTCCGACGGCTCAGCGACGGGGCGACGGAAGAACGGCTCCGGCCCCTGGGTCTGAGCCTGCCCGCTGAGGCTGAACTCTGGTTCTCCTGGGAATGGCCCGTCGGATGGGTCGCACCCGGCTTTGAGCTGCTGACCCTGGAGGGAGCCGCCAGATTGACCGTGACCTCAAGGGAGGCGGCAGCGGCCCTCGCGGAGGCACCGGGGGCGCCGGTTACCGCCGATGAGATCTGGCCGTCGTCGTGGCTTGCGATCGGGTTCAGTGGAGGGCGAGAGGAAACGGTGATCGACTGCCGGGATCCGATTTTTGCTCCGGTCTATGACCACAGTTTCGAGACGGGTTACGCACGCGATATGTCGCCGCTCTTCGCTTCGCTTGGGGAGTACGTCGAAGTCTGGACGGAGGGGATTCGGTCGGGCGGCGCCGAGTACGACGGCGATTGGTACATCACCGACGACGCCCTCGCGAAGCGGATGAACCGCGCCGTGGGCAGACCGATGTCGGCGGTTGAAGATGAAATCCGAATAATTCGCGAAGAGCCGGCGCGGCGCGATCAGGTATGAGCCGCGCAGCGACGCAAAATGGTGAGTCGCGCAGCCTGCGGCCATCCGGCGCGCGAAGGTCAGACGATCCACCTTGTACGCTGAGCGCGCGGGCGCCCGTAATGGTGAACAAACGGGGTTCGTGGTGTCCGCCGTGTAGGCTGAGTTTCCGATCTCCAGCGGGGTAAGCACCAATCTCGGCGGGCGAGTTGGGTTCGTCGGTATCAGCGTCTTGGACGGCATCGCCGATGCGCGAAGGCTGCTGCGCCAGAAGCCCGCTTCCCAACTCCTCGTATCTCGACCCTCGCGGAAGGATCTCGCAAGCAGCCGGGGTTCCTGGGCGCGGCTCCGATCGCTGTCTTCATCGCCGCCGACGGCAAGCGGGCGTTCATCATTCACTCCGCCCAGTACCAAACGGCTGCGGACCTCAGGGCCGACAACAAAGATATACCTCCTGAGCTAGGCGCGTGCCTGAGACGGGCGGGGGAAGATCTGAAGGCTTAGCTCGCGGTGCGATCCTGCGGCCTCGCGAATGCGCGATTGACTTCGTTCGATGTCCTCGTGCCTGGCTTTGGCGTGCATGTAGCGCTCGGTCGTGGCGAGCTTGGCGTGACCGAGGAAGTGCTGGACGAAGACGGCGTCGGTCTCGCGCGCGATGAGGCTGCCGGCGCCGTGGCGCAGGCCGTGGAGCTTCATGTGGCGGAGGCCGGCGGCCTGGCGGGCTCGGTGGAAGCGGCGGCGGTAGGCGGAGGGCTCGATGCGGCGGCCGAGGCGGTTGACGAAGACGTAGTCATCGCGGCTGGTGAAGTCGGTCCGGGCGGCGAGGCGGCGGAGCGCCTGGTGGGCGGGCTCGGCGAGGGGGACGTAGCGGACCTGCCAGCTCTTGGTCGGCCCTTCGACGTCGCCCGAGACGGAGCGCTGGACGATGAGGCGGTGGTGGTCGAAGTCGACGTCTGACCACTTCAGGCCGACGGCCTCGCCGACGCGCACGCCGGTGTAGGCGAGGACGCGGAGCATCTCGGCGTCCTGGGCGTCCTCGTCGCAACGGGCGGCGATCTCGTCGTCGCCGAGGTCCATGACGCCGCCGCCGCGGCCGTAGGCGGGGGCGCGGTGGGCGCCGTCGGCGAACGTGCGGGCGAGCGTCTCGATCTCGTCGGGCTCGAAGAAGTCGAGGGCGGCGGCGGGTGGCTCGCGGCGCTTGTCGGTGGCGCTGACCGGGTTGCGGGCGAGCTGGTAGGTGTCCTCGCGGCGCGCGTAGTTGAAGATGGAGGACAGCACCTGGCGCTTCTTGTTGACGGTGCGCGTGGAGACGCCGGTCTTGTCGAACTCGCGCAGCAGCGCTGAGATCTGCCGAACGGTGATCGAGTCGATGGGCTTGTCGCCCAGCGCGGCCATGATGCGCCCCTCGCACTTCCCGCGGCCGGTCTTGTGCGGCGTGCCGGGCTCGGCCAGGCTCGAGCGGTAGTCGCGCAGCGTCCCTCCGCGGGCGCCGCGGACGTGCTCGACCCAGTCGAGCCATTCGTGGGCGACCACGCGGAAGGTCGGCGGCGCGTTGCGCTGCGCCTCCTCCGCCGCCAGACCGTCGGCGTCCTCGCGGATGAGCTCGGCCATCCGGATGACCGCTGTCTTCTCGGTGTAGGTGCCCGGCTGCGGTCGGCCGCGGCGCGGCTGCCAGCCGTCGCCGTCGCGCTCGAGCCAGGCCGGCCCGATGCGCTTGATGCGCTGCCGGCCACCCAGTCGCCACTTGCCCTCGTAGAAGACGTTGCCCGTCGGTCCGACCCGCACCCGAAGGGCGCCTGAGGGCAGCTGATCCGAGGCCGTCATGAGGGCCGATTCTACCGTGGCTACCGCGTGGCTACCACCCCTCGTGGCTACCGCAATGGCTACCGCTTGAGGCTACTTTACCCCCATCTAGAGCCACTTTCGGGCACCCAAGCTCCGCTAACTAGAGCCAATCGGGCACCTGTTCGGCGATTCCCAAGCCGAAGGTCGCGGGTTCGACCCCCGTCTCGCGCTTCGCCGGAAGTCCCTGCATTGCCAGGGCCTTCGCATCGACCGGACGGGGAGGACGGCACTTCCGGTTCCTCGTCTAGGTCTCGATCTCTGCGTACCCCTCGTCCGACCCCGAGCGGCCGGAGTCAGCGTGTTCCGGTGCTTGCGGCCAGGACGTCGGCGATCGCAGGAACGTCGTCGAGCTCGCCGGTGGCAACGGCGACGATGAGGTCGTAGGCCCCGTCGTTGGTCAGCGTCAGGCGGCGGTCGCGGCGCGTCGGGCGTCAGCGGACGATCAGCGCGTCCACGGCGACGCGGCCGCGGCCGGCGACCCGCAGCCGGACGGTCCCGGAGCGGGGGCGGCGGAGGCGGGCGATCTCGACGATGCGGCGGCCCCGCGGCCCCTGCAGCGAGACGCGGCGGGTCCGGCGCGCGCCCCAGCGCACGGCGAGGGTGCCGCAGCGGCGGCAGGTGGCGACGGCGACCGCCAGGCGGCGGGCGCGGACGGCGCGGCGCAGCAGCACGGCGCCGGGCTGCGACGAGACGGAGTAGCCACGGCCCCCGATCGTGCGTCGCGTCCATTCGCCGAGCGTGGTGAGCTGCGAGTCGTCGATCCGCTCCGGCCGGCTGCCGCGGACCGGCTCCGCGGGCGCTGGGTCGGCGGTCGGCGCCGGGGCGGCGGCATCGTCCGGCACGGCGGGCGGGGACGCGGGGGCGGCGGGGCGGCCGCCGGCGGGGATGGCGGTCAGGCGCACCGAGGTGGCGGTGTAGGAGACCGACCAGACCAACCCGGGCCCGGCGGCGGCACCGTCGAGCGCGGCGAACTGGCCGCTGCGCGCACCGAAGGTCGCGACGGTGACCTGATCACCGGCGTCCACCGTCGCGCCAGGCTCGACGACGGTGGCGAGCGTCCCGTTCAGAGCGCCAGCCCCGGCGACGGAGAGGGCGCCGGTGCGGAAGCCGCCGGCGTCGGGGAACAGGCGCGTGCGCACCGTCGAGCCGGCGCCCAGCGTGAGCGTGTCGAGCGCGAGCGCGCCGGTCCCGTCGAGCCCGGGCTCGACCACGCCGGCGTCCACCGCGACGGTCGGCCCGGCGCTGCCGCGGCCCGCCAGCCGGCCCCCGGTGAGGCGCACGACGGAGCCGGTGGCCGTCAGCCGCCCGCCGGCGTCCTCGAGCTTCGTCAGCCCGCCGGTCTGCCGGTACTCGCCCGCCACCGTCACGGACCCCGCGCCGATGCGCACGGTGCCGAGGTTGCGGAACGGGCCGGGGAGCGCCAGGTCATGACCGCCGCGGATCTCGAGCTCGCCGGCGCCCGCGTTGCGCTTCAGGCCGGCGAGGGCGTCGCCGGTCGGCTCGCCGGCGTAGTCGACGGTCGCGATCTGTGCGCCGTCGCCGTCGAGCAAGAGATGGGCGCCGTTGACCGTGAGCGCGTCGGCGACGCCGAGCGTCGCCCCGCGCGCCACCCAGCGGCCGCCCGTCAGCTCGCCGTCCTCGGAGGCGTTGAGCAGCTCGCCGCGCAGGTTGAGCCGACCGGCGCCGACTTCCACCGTGCCGTCGTTCTCCAGCGGCGAGGTCACCTCCGCCACCCCCGCCCCGGCGGGCTTGCGCAGCAGGCCGGTGTTGTGCACGAGCGAGCCGAGGCCGTAGCCACCGAAGCCGTAGCCATCCAGCGCCGCGCCGTCGGCGAGCACGGCCGTGCCGGCGTTGAGCAGCGAGGCGCCGTCGTACATCGACAGCTCACCCGCCTCGACGTTGAGTGCGCCGCGGTTCACGAACGCCCGGCCCTCCTCGAGGGACGTGAAGGCGAACTCGTCGCCACCGATCGTGGCGGTGGCGCCGGGCTCGATCGTGGTGGTGCCGGCGCCCTGCCGGCCGTCCGTCCAATCGAGGGCGCCGAGGACGCGCAACTCGCCGCCGCCGCGCAGCTCGCCACCGGTCTGCCGGAACGTGCTGCCGTCCCCGACGGTCACCGTCGCGTCCTCGTCCAGCGTCACGGTCGCGAAGGAGATCCCGGCGTTGCCGGCCACCGTCGTGCCCGCGTCGAGCACGAACTCGCCCGAGGCGAAGTCGACCGCGCCCGCGTCGCCGGCCGAGCCGAACGTGCCGGAGTGGCTGACGCTCGCGTCGCTGCTGAGCGCCAGGGTTCCGGCCGCGGCGTGCACCGCGCCGTCGTTGTCGAGCACGCCCTCGATCGTGGTGACCCCGGGGCCGGCGGTCCGCTCGACCTCGCCCGACACCGGCATCTGGAAGGTGCCGCGGATCCCGCTCTCGTCGCCGCAGGTCCCGGCGTCGGTGTCGTCGAACTCGACGCGCCCGCTGACGTCGATCGTCGGCTCCGGGTCGCCGGAGGCGTACAGCTCGCCGTGGTGGTCGAAGCGCATCGTCCCGCCGACGTCGAGCAGCCGGCCGTCGGAGAGGTAGGTGCCGCAGTCCTGGACCCGCAGGGTGGCTCCGCTCGCGACGCGGGTGGTGCCGGGACCCTCCATCTCGCCGTCCGTCCACAGCAGGTCGCCGGTCACGTCCACGGTGCCCGGCCCGGTCAGCTTGCCGCCCGTGAGGCGGCCGTCGCCGGACACCGGCACGGTGGCGCCGGCCGCGACGCCGACCACGCCGCCGCCGATCTCGGCGTGGCCGAGCAGTCGCGCGCCCGCGCCGAGGACGTGCGTGCCGCCCTCGAAGGACGCGCGCGCCGTCGCGCTGTCCCCGCCGAAGTCGCCGGTGTCCGGGTCCGCCGCGCCCTGGCGCAGTTCGAGCATGCCCGAGGTGGAGTCGACCAGCCCGTCGTTGCGCAGCGGGGGGTAGATGGAGCTGGCGCCGCTGCCGGCGGTCTTGCGGGCGACGCCACCGGCGAGCACGTGCACCAGTGCGGGCGGGCTGGCGCCGGTGAAGATCCCGTGGTCGCTGGTGAAGGCGAGCGTCCCGGCGACCTCGAGCCTGCGACCGGCGGCAAGGGTGATGTTGCCGCCGTTGACGGTCAGCGTCGAGGCGGCGCCGACCGAGGTCGTGCCGGCGTCGCGCATCGTGCCGCCCGAGACGGCAAAGGGCCCGGCGATCGCGAACGTGCCCGCGCCCTGGAGGGTGCCGCTGGTCATCGCGTTGGCGCCGGTGGTCGTTGCCGTGGCGCCGGTCGCGACGGCCAGGGTGCCGCCCGCGATCGTGACGCCGCCGAGCAGGGCGGCGCCGTTGCCGAGCGTCTGCGTGCCGCCCGTCAGCCGCACGGTGCCCGCCCCGCCGCCGAAGTCACCGCTGGACTCGCCGCCGCCGCCGGAGAGATTCAGGCTGCCGCCGGTCGCTTCGACCAGGCCGTCGTTGTCGAGCTCCGGGTCCAGGAACGGCGTGCCGGTCCCGGACGCGCGGATGACGCCGGTGGCGGTGACCGAGATCTTCGACCTCGGGGTCAGATAGGCGTAGATGCCGTTGCCGGCCGGCAGCGACAGCAGGCCGGCGACCTCGATGCTCGCGCCCGAGTAGAGGTACGGGTTGCCGCCGGACACCGTCATCGTCGCGCCGTTGGCGATCGCGATCGTGCCGCTCCGGATGTCCCCGCCGGACACGGTGAAGGTCCCGCCGGTCACCGACAGCCTGCCGGGACCATCGAGCTTGCCGCTGGAGAAGCGGTTCGCGCCGCTCGCGGTCGCCGTCTTGCCCGTCGTCACCGCCAGGGTGCCGCCCGCCACGGTCACGCCGCCGAGTAGGGCCGCGCCGTTGCCGAGCGTCTGCGTGCCGCCCGTCAGCCGCACGGTGCCCGCCCCGCCGCCGAAGTCGCCCGTCGACTCGCCGCCGCCGCCGGTCAGGCTCAGGGTGCCGCCGGTCGCTTCGACCAGGCCGTCGTTGTCGAGCTCGGGGTCCAGGAAGGGCGTGCCGGTCCCGGACGCGCGGATGACGCCGGTGGCGGTCACCGCGATCTTCGGCGCGGGGGCGAGGTACTCACGGATGCCGTTGCTGGCCGGGAGCGACAGCAGGCCGGCGACCTCGATGCTCGCGCCCGAGTAGAGGTACGGGTTGCCGCCGGACACCGTCATCGTCGCGCCGTCCGCGATCGCGACGGTGCCGCCCCGGATGTCCCCGCCGGAGACGGTGAAGGTCCCGCCGGTCACCGACAGCTTGCCGGGACCGTCGACATTGCCGCCCGAGAAGCCATTCGCACCGGAGCTCGTGGCGGTCCCGCCCGCGGCCACCCCGAGCGTCCCGCCCACGACGGTCACGCCGCCGAGCAGGGCGGCGCCGTCGCCGAGCGTCTGCGTGCCGCCCGTCAGCCGCACGGTGCCCGCCCCGCCGCCGAAGTCACCGCTGGACTCGCCGCCGCCTCCGCGCAGGCCGAACGTGCCGCCCGTCGCGTCGACGAGCCCGTCGTTGTCGACGAGCGGTTCGACGTACGGCGTGCCGGTCCCGGACGCGCGGATCACGCCCGTGCCGAGCACGTGGATCACCGCCGCCGGCGTCAGGTAGGCGTTGATGCCGTTGCTCGCCGGGAGCGACAGCGTTCCCGCCACCTCGAGCTCCGTGCCCGAGTACATGTACGGGTTGCCGCCCGACACGGTCATCGTCGCCCCCGGCGCGACGCGCAGGGTGCCGTCCTTGAAGTCGCCGCCCGCCCAGGTCCCGGTACCGGTGACGATGATCCGGCTCGCCGACTCGATGTTCCCGCCCCCGTGCGTGAACGTCGCCGCCGTGGTGTCCTCGGCGGTGTCGGTCAGCTGGAGCGTCCCGCCGTTGACGGTCAGCGACCCGGCCGCCTGGACGGTCCGGACGGTGGCGGTCCCCGAGCTGAGGACGGCGCCCTGGCCGGCCGGGATGCAGACGTGGTCCGTCGTGGTCGGCAGCCGGTTGAGGTCCCAGTTGGCGGCGGTGGTCCACGGCGCGCTCGCGCCGCCGTCGAAGCTGATCGTGCAGGTGGGCGCGGCGTCGACGCGCGCGGCGAGCCCGCCGGCGATGGCGATCAGCAGGGTGGCGATCAGGAGCCGGACGCGCACGCTCACCACTCGATCTCCGACATCTGGCGCTGGGCGCCTCGGTTGATGGTGCCGGTGTCGCGCTGCTCGCGGGCGTGCTCGAGCCCGCGGTCGAGCGTCTCCGTGACCAGTTCGGTCGGCGTCAGGTTCACGGGCAGCACCTTGTCGATCCACTTGATGCAGGCCTTGAAGATGCCGGCCGCCTGCTCGGGCTCGGAGGTCTTCTGGAGCGCGTCGTCGATCTGCTGCACCGTCTCCACGACCTCCACCGCGGTTTCGGCGTGCTCGATGATCTCGGTGCCCTTGCCGGCCAGCTCGCCGGCGTCGGAGTCGCCGGCGAGGTTGCTGACGGTGTCGAGCGCGGTCTTGCCCCAGTCGACGACCGAGTCCGCGACGCCCTGCCAGGTCCAGTCCTGGCCGCTCGGATCGCGGCGCGCCGTCGGGACGTTGCCGACGTAGGCGTAGAGGTTGAGCTGGCCGCCGCCGAACAGCTGCGGGTCGCGGCTCGTCCAGCGCCCGGTGGCCGGGTCGTAGTCGCGCAGGCCGAAGTGCACGAGGCCGGTGGTGGAGTCGGTGAGGCCGCCGGCGAAGCCGATCGGCAGGTCGAAGCCCGGGGCGGTGTCCGACGTCTCGTTGCCCCACGTGTCGAACTCGACGCGCTTGAGCTCGGTGGCGCCGTTGGCGGAGAGCACCCGCCGCGGCGTGCCGAGGTGGTCCGTCGCGACGTAGTAGCGCGTCCCGCCGCGCCGCATCGCGAACAGCAGGCCGGTCTCGTCATAGTCGAACGTCGTCAGCTCGCCGCCGGGCGCTCGGACCGCGGTGACCCGGTAGCGGTCGCGGGGATCGCCGTAGAAGTAGCTCGTGCGGCTGGCGCCCACGACGCGCGCGACGCGGCGCCCGAGGCCGTCGTAGGCGTAGCGCACGGTCGTCCCGTCCACCGTCGCCTCCAGCAGTTCGCCGAGCGCGGAGTAGCTGAAGCTGTCGCCGCCGCGGCCGGTCAGGAAGCCGTCCGCGTCGTGGGTGACCGCGTCGCCCTCGAAGGTGGTCAGGCGGTCCTGGGCGTCGTAGGTGGAGACCGCTGCGGGGTCCCCGTCGAGGGCGCGGCGGTTGCGGTTGCCGTTGAGGTCGTAGCCGTACTCCTCCAGCACGTCGCCGTTGCCGTTGCGCACCTCGGTCAGCTCGCCGTCGTCGGAGTACTCGTAGTCGCGCGTGGTGGTGACGCCGCCGATCGTCTCCACCTTGCTGGTCAGCCGGTTGGCCTCGTCGCGGGTGAGCTTCACGCGGTAGCGCTCCGTCCCGCCGACGGTCATCGTGCGCGAATCGGTGCGGCCGATCGTGTCGTAGCCGATGTCGAGCGCGAAGCCCGTGGTGGAGTAGCGCGACGGGTGCCCGGCCGGGCCGAGGCGGGAGCGGTCGAAGTCGCCCTCCCTGACGATCTTGCCCTCGCCGTCGCGGGCGATCGTGGTCGTCAGCGAGTCCGCTCCCGCGGTCATCGCGATCTTCGACAGCTCGAAGCGATCGCCGTAGTCGTACTCGTGGCGCGCGTACGTCGTTCCGCCGGTGCGGGACTCGGCCGCGGTCACCAGCGACCCGTCGTACTCGCGTCTCGTCGTGTCGTTCAGGCCGCCGGGCAGCGTGCGCGTCTCCTCCGCCACCCGCTCCGTCGGGTCGCCGGGGGCGTAGCCGAGGGTGAGCGTGCCCTCCATCCCGGCGAGCCCGGTGGACCGCCCGCCGCCGTCGCGCACCTCGCTGAAGCTGCGGCCGCTGGGCAGCAGCGTCTCGTCGATGCGCTTCTCGGCGTCGTAGGTCCGGCCGAAGGCGGGGTTGGACGGCGGCGTGTAGCTGAGGGCCCGGCCGGTGGGCCGGTACCCGAACTGGTGCTGCTGGCCGCCGGGCATCGTGATCGACGTGCGGTCGCCGTTGTCGTCGTAGCCGAACCCGAAGGTCTTGAGGCTCGGCAGCGTGACCTTGGTGATGCGCTCGGCGGCGTCGTACTTGAAGCTCGTCCTCCGCCCTGCGGCGTCGGTCTGGGACGAGATGGCGAACGGGTGCGCCGCGTCGTCGTAGGCGTAGACCGTCTCCAGGTCCCCCTGGGCGCGCCGGGTCGGGCGGCCCTGCGCGTCGCGCTCGAGCGTCACCGGGTCCAGGCCGGCTGCCTCGGTCCGGGTCAGCCTGCCCTGGTCGTCCACCGTGCGGGCGACCGCGCGGCCGGTGGCGGTCGTCGTGGTGACGGTCCGCGTGGCCGCGTCGAACTCCGAGGTCAGCGACTCGCCGTCCTCGGTGGCGGTGTCCGTGATCGTCTGCACCGAGAACGGGTCGGCGGAGTCGGGGACGAACGCCTCGCGGGTGCGCGTCGTGACGCTGCTGCGACCGCTGGGCGTCGTGCGCGTCAGCCGCGTGAGGTACGGGACGTTCATGCCCCAGCGCGGATCGGGGCCGGCGACGGCGTCCATCCGCGTGCCGTCGACCTCGGTCACCGTGGTGGAGCCGTCCTGGCGGGCGATCGACTCCGTCTCTGCGCCGCTGGGCAGCGTGATGGTGGAGCGGCGGTCGCCGGTCGGGAGCGTCTCCGTCCCGTACACCGTCTCGCGCGCGATGTTCTCGGCGCTGCGGGTGACCTCGACGCCCGCGTTGGTCTCGTGCCGCGTGAGCGTGAAGGCGTCCCCGTCGCGGTCCTGATCGCGCGTCAGGAGACCGCGACCGTTGTACTCGAAGGTCTGCTCGGCGCCCATGGGATCGGTCAGCGCGGTCAGCAGGCCGCCGGCGTCGTAGTCGAGGCCGACCGCCTCGGCGGCCGGGTTGGCGACCTCGCGCAGCAGCCCACCGGTCACGGTCAGCTCGGTGCGAAGGCCGCCGGGCGCGACGATCGCGGTCGCCACGCCGTCGCCGTCCCGCTCGATGGTGGTGACGTTCCCGTCGCCATCGGTGATCGTGGTCAGCCGGCCCGCGCCGTCGTAGCCGAACTCGGCCAGCGTGGCGCCCGTGACCTGGTGGACGGTGCGCAGGTGGCGGCCGTCCGCGTCGAACTGGTACAGATCGCGGCCGTTCTCGTCCGGGATCGAGAAGTCGGCGTCGATGAAGCCGGGCAGCCCAGCGGCGGCTTCGCGCACCCGGCCGTTGGCGGAGTCGGCGATCAGCACCGCGCCGTCCGGCGCGACGGCGACATCCTGCGGGAACGAGAGCTGCGCGCGCTGCGGCGTGCCGCCGTCCCCATCGCCGCCGGACTCGCCCGTGCCGGCGTACCGGATGATGGTGCCGCCGACGGTCACGCGCCGCACGCTGTGGTGGGCGCGGTCGGCGATGTAGAGGATGCCCTCGCGCGTGACGGCCAGACCCTGCGGCTCCCCGATCGCCGCGTCGGTGGCGGGGCCGCCGTTGCCTCCGGCGCCGGCGCTCCCGTTGCCGGCCACCGTGTCGATCTCGCCCGTCGCCGCGACGGAGCGCACGCGATGGTGGAGCGCGTCGGCGACGTAGAGCGTGCCGTTTCCGTCGATGGCGACGTCCGTCGGGAGGTCGAGCGAGGCCGCGGTGGCCAGGCCGCCGTCGCCGATGCCGGTGGCCGGGCTGCCGCCGCCCGCGGCGGTGTTGACGAAGCCCTCCGGGGTGATGCGGCGGACGCGATCGCGACCGGCCTCGGCCACGAACACCGTGCCGTCGGGCGCGACCGCCAGGCCGCGTGGGTTCTTCAGGCCGGCGGCCGTGGCCGGCCCGTCGTCGCCGAGCGTGTCCGGGTCGCCGCCGCCGGCGTACGTCGAGATCGTGCCGTCGGGGGCGATGCGGCGGACGCGGTCGTTGCCGGTGTCGGAGATGTAGACGCTGCCGTCCGGCGCCTCCACGGCGTCGCTGGGTGCCACGAGTCGCGCGGCGGTGGCCGGCCCGCCGTCGCCGAGGCCGTCGGCGGGGTCGCCGCCGCCGGCGATCACGTCGATGTCCCCGTCCGCGGTGACCTTGCGCACGCGGTTGCGGCCCGTCTCGGCGATCAGGAAGCCGCCGTCGGCACTCGCGGCGACGCCGCGCACTCCGCGCAGGGCGAGCTGGGTGGCCGGAGTGTCGAAGCCGCCCAGGGGGTCGAAGCCGGCGACGGTGCGGATCTGCGAGCGGATGGCGTCGGTCGTGCGGCGCGTGCCGTTGCCGTAGTACAGGGTCCGTGACTGCGGGTCATACGCGTGGTGGGCGTCGATCGACCAGCCGCCGATCGCGTCCGCGGCCGTTCCCAGCGTGCCCAGCGGGCGCTGGAACTCCTGGGAGACCGTGATCGTCTGGCGGGTCCGGTCGCCGGTGATCGGGCTGCCGCCGAACTGCGCGAAGCTGCGCTGCCAGCGGACGGGCTCGAGGTAGACGGCCGGGTACGTGTACCCGATGCTCACGCTCGCCGTCTGCGCTCCGTCGACCCGCCGCCCGTAGCCGTCGAGGCCGTCCCAGACGAAGGTGTGGGACAGGTTGGGCGCGGGCGCGAAGCTCTGCTCGTAGGTCTTGCCCGCGACGGTCATCGACACGTCGACGCCGACCAGCGACCCGGGTGGGGAACCGCCGGTGAGCGGCACCTCCATGCGGTACGCGTCCTTGTAGCCGTCCATGCGGTCGCTGCTGTAGCGCAACGAGTACGGCGAGCCGGCGATGCCGATCTCCTCGCCCAGGGTCTGCGAGAAGTTCGAGACGATCGAGCCGGCGCCCTCGCACTCCGGGCACGGCTTCGGGGGCGGGGGGTCCTGGTGCGGCTTCGGGCACAGGGCCTCGCAGCCGTAGGGCCAGTTGTAGTCCCACGGGGTGAAGTGCTTGACCTGCACGCGCCACAGCTCGGTGCCCGCGGGGTAGGTCGCGCCGAGCTTGTCCAGCTCCGCCTGGTCGATGCCGAGCTCGGTCAGCTCCGAGCCGCTGTCGGGCAGGTCGTCGCCGTCCACGTCGACGGTCGTCGGGCCGACGGTCAGGATCTTGATCACGATGCCGTCCTCGGACGGGATCCAGGCGCCCTTCTCCTTGTCGTAGTAGGCGGCCGGGACCGCGGTGCCCGCGGGGAAGCCCAGGAAGTTGTCGACGTAGGTGACGACCGGCTTGGTGAAGCGCACGTCGGTGGCGCCCGCGTCGACGGCCTCGTCGACGGAGAACTCGACGGCGTACGTGTAGGCGCTGGAGTCGGGCAGGTCGCCGGGCATCTGCTGCTGGCCGTCGGCGCCGACGGTGTACTCCGTGGCGCGGACGTCGAGGTCGCCGAGCGGCTGCGTCGACCCGTCGGGCAGCTCCATCACCGCGTCCGTGCCCTGCTCGAACATCAGCGTCGCGGCGCGGTCGCCGTCGCCGTCGGAGACCGTGCCGCCGGTGGCCACCTGGACCGCTGCCCCGGAGCTCGCGTCGATGGTGGTGACCTGCGCGTCGTAGGGCGTCAGGCGGACCTCCTCGACGTCGACGAACTCCTGCCACGGGACGGCGACGGTGCGCTGCACGGTCGTGAACCCCTGCTTGGCCAGCTCGAGCTTGAGCTCCTCGCCGCCGTTGACGGCCAGGTCGTAGCCGCCGTCCACGCGCGTGACCGTGTAGCCCAGTTCGGGATGGTCGAGCACGGTGACGAGCACGCCGGGCAGCGCGGCGCCGGCGGCGTCGGCGACGTGTCCGCGCAGCACCGCCGCCCGGGTGTGCGCGATCGTGCCCGGCGCGACGCTCTTCTGGATCGGGTGGTCGCCCGTGTAGAGGAACTTGGTGCTGTCGCCGATCGTCGTGGTCTCACCGGCGCCGACCGGCGAGGCGACGTCGGCGGGGTCGGGCGGGGGCGTCAGGTCGGGGGGCGGCGACGGCGTGGGCGAGGGGGAGGGGGACGGGCTCGGCGACGGGCTGGCGGTCACCGTCGGGGTGGCGGTGACGGTCGGACCCGCGGTGACCGTCGGGGTGGCGGTCGGGCCGGGGGCCGGACTCGGTCCAGGGCCCGGACCGGGGACCGGGTTCCCCGGCGTGGGTGGCGTCGGCGGCCCGAACACCGCCGCAAGCACGGTCACGGCGATCGCCCGGCAGTTGTTGCTCTCGCTGGTCTCCTTGACCTTGCGCTTGGCGTCGGCGCACGCGACGACGTAGAACGGTCCGGCGCCGGTGCCGGCGGGGATCGTCGCCGCGAGCGTCGCGCGCGCCGTCTTCCCCGCCTTCAGCCGCTTCGCCGAGCGCCGGCCGAGCGCGATGTCACCCTTGCCCGAGCGCCGGTCGCCCGACAGCACGACGCCGAGCTGCGAGGGCTTGGCGGTCTTCTTGCCGCGGTTGCGGACGGTGGCCTGAACGGTCAGCCCGTCCCCCGCGGGCACCTGCTTGCCCGCCACCAGCTTGGCGACCACGAGATCGGGCCCGCGGCGCGCCGCGTCGGCCGGCGCCGTGGCGCCGATGCTCAGGAATACGGCAAACAGTAAGAGAGCTCGGAGCGAGCGCAATCCACCCACTGAACGGCCATCGCGATCGAAAACTTGCGCGTGTGAGCATCGTGGGCTTCAGGCCCTCTCAGGCGGGTAGCGAGGGCTCGTGGCCGACGACGAACTCTCGCTGGACGAGCGCGAGACCCTGGACCTCGTCGTCGCGCTGCGCAGGACCGGTCGCCTCGACCCGCTGATCGACGGCTTGCGTGCGGGCCAGACCGGCCCGGAACGCGTGCGTGATGCGCTCGAGGTGCTGGCGGAGCTTGATCGGGATCTGCTGATCCAGATCACGCTCGACACGCTGATCGAAGCGCATCTCGTCGAGCCCGGTGACGCGGCGCGTGGTGCGCTGGCCAGCGGCGTGGCGGTCCGGACCAGCTCAGGCGACGTCTAGGCGGCGCACAGCGCGGTTGCCCGGCTCGTCGGCGCCGAGCAGACGCTGCGAGTCGGGGGCGAGCAGCCAATCCCGGCGTCCGGAGCGGCAGGTCAGCAGTCCTTCCGCGGCAAGGGTGGCGAGGGCAAGGGACGTGGTGGGGCGGCGCGCCGCCGCCATCCGTCCGATCAGGTCGTGGGTCAACGCCATGCGGATGGAGATCCCGTCTGGGCATCGGATGCCCCACCGGTCGGCGATCAGCCAGAACACGGCGAGGACGCGGTCCTCGGCGCGGGGCATGCTCGTGACGGCGTTCCAGCGCGCGGCGGTCTTGAGCTGATCGACCAGGCGCCGGTGGATGACGGTCCACAGCGCCGGCCAGTACCGGGCCGCCGTCGTGAAGCGCTCGTCCAGCACCGCGACCGTGCTCGGTCCCACGCTCGTCCACGTCATCTGGCCAGCGAGGCTGCTGTGGTCGGAGAGGTCGTGGAGGATCGCGCCGGGCCCGAGCAGCTGCGCGCTGGACCGGTCGCCGAGACTGACCTCCTGGATGATGGTGCCGTCGATCAGGATCGCGAGCCCGGGCTCGGGAGCATCGGCGGGGGGAAGCCACGACTCGTCCTCGACCGCGAAGCCCCGAGCGAGGGTCGCGCGTTCGGCGAGCCTCACGTCAGCCGGGTTCAGGGCCGCCCGCAGGTCAGCGTCGCAGCGGAGCAGGACGAGGTCGCCCGACCGTCCCAGCCGCGCGCTCTGGAAGGACACGGCCGGCGTCGCGTCGTTCGCGGCCGGCGCTCGCGCAGGACCGAGCCTCGAGTGGTCCAAGGTCATCGGACGCTCCTGCTCAGATCGGCGTGCAGCACACTCCGGTGCGGTGTTCGAGGCTGGGGCACGGCGACTCCCGTCGATCGCAAGACTCTGGCGAAGCTGGGAAGTCACATCCGCACTGCTGTCGCCAGACCACGACGAATGCCCCGCGGCGATGCCCTCAGAGAGCATTTTAACCATCTGCGCCGGTTGGTCCGATGAGAGCGAGAACCGCCGGGATTGACTTTATATCGGACGTCTGAGATAAATCCCGCCGACGGGCTCCACTCCTGGATCCCGGCAAACGGAGGAGTGTCCTTGGCTTCTGTTGCACTTCGCCCGGCTGGGGCGATGGATCGCACGTACCGCGAACGCGCCGCGAAGGTCGTGCCGAACGGCATGTACGGGCACCTCAGCACGGCGCAGTTCAGCGCTGACTACCCGCAGTTCTTCGCCCGCGGGGAGGGCGCGCGGATCTGGGACGTGGACGGTCGCGAGTTCATCGACCTCATGTGCACGTTCGGCCCGATCCTGCTCGGCCACGCGCACGCGGAGGTCGACGCCGCTCACAACGAGACCGCGGCGCGCGGCGACGTGCTCAACGGGCCGGGGCCGGAGATGGTGGAGCTGGCGGAGCTGCTCGTCGACCGGGTGGCGCACGCGGACTGGGCGATGTTCTCCAAGAACGGGACGGACGCAACGGGCATGGCCGTGACGGCGGCCCGAGCGACCACCGGCCGCCGCAAGGTCCTGATGGCGCGCAACTCGTACCACGGCATCCACGCCTGGGCGCTCCCGCCCGAGGCGCCTGGCACGACCCTCGAGGAGCACCTGAACACGGTGTACTTCGACTACAACGACCTGGACTCCGTCGAGGGTGCGGTCATCGAGGCGGGGGAGGACGACGTCGCCGCCATCATCTGCACGCCGCACCGCCACGACGTCTTCAACGAGCAGATCCCGGCCGACCCGGCGTTCGCCCGCGGCGTCCGGGAGACGTGCGACCGGCTCGGCGCGGCGCTGATCCTCGACGACGTCCGCTGCGGTCTGCGGATCGACGTCCGCGGCAGCTGGGAGCGGCTCGGCGTCCGCCCGGACCTCAGCGCCTGGAGCAAGTCGCTGGCCAACGGCTACGCGCTGGCCGTGCTCATGGGCAACGACGCGTATCGCGAGGGCGCCGGCAGGATCGTCACCACCGGCTCGTTCTGGATGGCGGCCGGGCCCATGGCGGCCGCGCTGGCGACGATCCGGATCCTCGAGGAGACGGACGGCATCACGACGATGCGGACGGCCGGTGCCCAGCTCCAGGAAGGGCTCGCAGCCCAGGCACGGGCCCACGGGTTCGACGTCTCCGTCACCGGCCCGCCGGCGATGCCGCTGCTGCTCTTCGGCGACGACCCGCAGTTCGCGAAGGCGAAGGCGTGGTCGGGAGCGTGCGCACGGCACGGGGTCTACCTGCATCCCGTGCACAACTGGTTCCTCAGCACCGCGCACGACGCGTCCGTCATCGACGCCGCGCTCGAGCGCACCGACGTCGCCTTCGGGGACCTCCGCCGCGAGTTGGGAGAGGACTGAGGCGTGAGCGGGCGCCACCAGATCGACGACGCGGACCGGGCGGCACTCGCCGCGGGCGCGCGTGTCATCGGGACGAGCGGGATGGTCGTCGGTTCGGCGGGCAACCTCAGCCTGCGTCGCGGTCACCGCATGCTCATCACCCCGCGCGGCGCGCAGCTCGAGGCCATCGACCCGATCGACCTCGTCGACGTGTCCCTCGACGACCTCACCGTGGCCGGCGATCACGCGAGCGAGAGCCGGCCCTCGTCGGAGGCGGAGCTGCACCGCGTCGCCTACGCGGCCACCGGCGCCGGCGCGGTGGTCCACACCCATGCGCACTACGCGACCGTCGTCGGCACGCTGGTCGACGAACTGCCGGCGATCCACTACGCCATCGCCGCGTTCGGGGGCCCGGTCCGGGTCGCGCGCTACGAGACCTTCGGCAGCGCGGAGCTGGCCACCGCCGTCGGGGAGGCACTCGTGGATCGGACCGCGGTGCTGATGGCCAACCATGGCGCGGTCGTGGTCGGCCGCGATACCGAGGAGGCCGTCGCGCACGCGCAGACGCTCGAGTGGGTGGCCTCCGTCTACTACCACGCCGTCGCGGTCAAGCCCCCGCGGCTGCTGAGCGACGACGACCTCGCGGCGGTGCGCGTGCAGGTCACGGCCCTCGACTACGCGGTCGGAGGGGCGTCCCGATGACCGCCCGCGAGGCGCTGTGCGCACGGCTGCGAAACTCGCGGCCGACGATCGCGTCCGTCGGCACGTACATCGTCGACGTGCTCGGACGACCCGTCTCCGAGCTGCCGCGCGGCCAGCACAGTCTGATGCTCGACGAGATCCGGATGACGCCCGCGGGGACGGCGGGCGGCACCGCCGTCGACCTCGCGCGGCTCGGCGCGCACGTCGTCGCCGTCGGGGCGATCGGCACCGATCTGGCCGGGGACTTCCTCGTCAGCGCGCTGCGGGCCGAGGGGGTCGACCCCCGGCACCTGGTCCGCCGCGACGGGACGCAGACCTCCTGCACGATGCTGCCGATCCACCCCGACGGAAGCCGGCCGGCCTGGCACGTGCCCGGCGCCAACGCGACGTTCGCGGAGGCCGACGTGCCCGCGGCGGTCAGCGCGTCCGTGGATGCGATGCATCTCGGCGGCCTCACCGCGCTGCCCGGGATCGACGGCGAGCCAGCTGGGCGTGTCCTCGCCGCCGCGCGGGCCGCCGGTGCGATCACGACCGCCGACTGCCTCGGCGTGCGTGGCGACGACCCGGTGGCCGTCGTCGGTCCCGTGCTCCGGCACGTCGACATCTTCATGCCCAACGAGGACGAGGCGATGGCCCTCACGGGCGCGAACGACGCGGCGGGGGCGGCCCGCCGGCTGCGCGCGCTGGGCGCCGGCTGCGTCATCGTCAAGCGCGGGCCCGACGGCTGTCTGATCGCGGACGCCGACGGTGAGCGCTCGCTGCCCGGACTGGCCGCGCCACCCGTCGTCGACACGACGGGCTGCGGCGACGCGTTCTGCGCCGGCGTGCTCGTGGCTCGCTGCGCGGGCTGGGCGATCGACGACGCGGCCCGCCTCGGCTGCGCGACGGGCACGCTCAACGTCCGCTCGCTGGGCTCGGACGCGGGCGCGCGCGACATCGACGAGGCGCTCGACTTCCTGCTCAACGGCGCCGCCGTGGAGGCCGTCCGCTAGATGCCCAAGGACGTCGACCACGACGCCCGGCGCGAGGAGCTGCTCGAGGCCGTCTGGCGGGTGATCGCCCGCGACGGCATCGACCGCGCGACGATCCGGGTGATCGCCGAGGAGGCCGGCTGGTCGTCCGGCGTGCTCGCGCACTACTTCGCCGACAAGGACGAGATCCTCGACTCGGCGCTGCGTCTGATGTACGACCGGATCAGCGCCCGCTGGACAGTCAAGCTCGAGGGCCTGTCCGGCATCGAGGCACTCCACGAGCTGGTCCTCGACAACCTACCGCTCGACGACCAGCGCGAGCTCGAGACCAGGGTCTTCATGAACTACTGGGGACGCGTGATCCGCGACGGCGACCAGGCGCCGCGCTCCCAGCGCCGCGGGCCCCAGCTCATCGACCTGCTCGACGACCTCGTGCGCGAGGCCCAGGCGGCCGGGGAGATCGATGCCGACGAGGAGCCCGACGGGATCGCCGAGCGCCTGCTCGCACTGATCGACGGCTTCAGCCTCCACGCGCTGCTCGACCCCCGGCGCCTCCCGCGACAGCGGCAGCTCGCGCTCGTCGCCGAGGAGTTCGACCGTCTCCGCACAAGCCCACACGCCGCCCCTCAGGGCGGCGCCACTGTCACCACCACCACGAGGAAGCGAAATGCGTAAATCGGTCTTGGCCACAACCGCGGGGTTGCTGACCGCCATGGCGCTCACCGCCTGCGGTGGAAGCAGCAGCGGCTCCCAGAAAGCCACGCTGGACGCGGACCCCCAGGGGGCGGTGGCGGCGGCGTGCAAGGGATCACCGGTGTCGGGTGGCGACCTCGTGTACGCCCGCCAGGCCGAGACCCAGTCCATCAACCCGCTGGACGCGCGCAACGGCAACGGCGACATCTTCGCCGACAACCTCATCTACAACGGCCTCGTCCGCTCCGACCCCGCAGGCGGCACCGACATCGCCCCGGCGCTCGCCGAGAGCTGGGACGTGTCCGAGGACGGCAAGACCTACACGTTCCACCTGCGTCCCGGCGTCAAGTTCTCCAACGGCCAGCCGCTGACCGCCGAGGACGTCAAGTTCAGCCTCGACCGCTTCGGTGACCCGAAGATCAACGCCATCCTGGCCAACGTGGCCGTGGGCTACGGGTCCACCAAGGTCGTCGACGACGAGACGGTCGAGGTCAAGCTCACCGAGCCGGTCGCGTCCTTCCTCTACAACATCAGCATCTTCCCGGCGTTCATCGTCCCGAAGAACCTCGTCGAGAAGCGCGGGGACGCGTTCTGGAAGAAGCCGGTCGGCACCGGGCCGTTCACCGTGACGGAGTTCGCCGGCGGCTCGCACCTGTCCCTGGCCAAGAACCCGAACTACTGGGAGGACGGCAAGCCGTACCTCGACACGGTCCGCTTCAACTTCGCGACGGAGGCCAACAGCCGCATCGTCGCGGTGCGCGGCGGGAGCGCCCAGATCATGGACGGCGTGCCGTTCTCGCAGGTGACGGCGCTCCAGAACGACAAGAGCGTGGTCGTGCAGGCCGCGAAGGTCCCGCTGTTCCTCGGGCTGTGGCTCAACCACGACCGCAAGGAGCTCGCGGACGTCAACGTCCGCAAGGCCATCCAGCAGGCCCTGGATCGCGACCTGATGAACAAGTCGATCTTCCGTGGCCTCGGCACAGTGCCCAACAGCGTGCTGATGCCGCTGCGCTTCGATGCGCCCCCGGACCAGGTCAAACCCTACGCGTTCGACGTCGCGGCGGCCAAGGCGTCGATGAAGGAGTCCGCCTTCCCCGACGGCTTCTCCACGTCGCTGCAGTACCCGTCCGGCTACGACTACTACAAGCAGCTCGCGCTGCTCATGCAGCAGGAGCTCGGCGAGATCGGCATCAAGGTGAAGCTCAAGGAGGTCGACGGCGCGACGGGCACCGCCAACTGGTCGTCGATGAAGTACGACATGACCTTCCCGTTCGCGTCCTTCACCAGCGACATCGTCGTCCCGGACGAGTACGCGAGCTTCCTCGCCGATCCCGACAACGGGCTCAAGGGGTTCTTCACGAACTGGAAGGACGCCAAGATCCAGGCGATGGTCAAGGCGTTCACGACCACGCTCGACGAGGGTGAGCGCGAGACGAAGTGGCACGAGATCCAGCAGGCGCTGATGGACGCGACGCCGGTCATCAACGTCATGAACCTGCCGTTCGTCAACGCGCACTCCGCGACGACGTGCGGGACGGCGATCGACGCGCTCGGATCCGACCACCTCGAGAGCACCTGGATCGCCAAGGACGGCAGCTAGAAGCCCCCGATGGTGAGGTACATCGCACACCGGGTGGGTCTGAGCGTGGTGGTCCTGATCGGGCTCACGATCGCCACGTTCTTCATCATCCACCTCGTTCCGGGGGACCCGGTGACGATCATCCTCGCCGGCCGCGGCACACCCGAGGCGGTCGCGTCGACACGCCATGAGCTGTGGCTCGATCGCCCGTTGCTGGATCAGTTCGGGCTCTACGTCTCGCACGCGATCCGGGGCGACTTCGGGACGGCGTACACGCTCAACGCCCCGGTGTCGGATCTCATCGGCGAGCGGATCGCGCCGAGCGCGATCATGATCGGCTACGGCATCCTGGTGTCGCTCGTCATCGGGGTGCCGCTGGCCATCGTGGCCGCGCTGCGGCCGAACGGGATCCTCGACAACGTCATCCGGCTGGCGACGACGTTCACGTTCGCGATGGCGTCGTTCTGGCTCGGGCTGATGCTCGTGCTGCTGCTGGGCCTCAAGCTGAAGCTGTTCCCGGTATCGGGCTACGAGAGCGGCATCGGCGGCATCCTGCGCACGATGACGCTGCCGGCCCTGACGCTGGGGCTGGGGCTCGCGGCCGTGGTGGTGCGGACGTTGCGATCGAGCCTGCTCGAGGCGCTCAACAGCGAGTACGTCGACGCGGCGCGCTCCCGCGGCCTGAGCGAGGTGCGCGTGGTCGGCAAGCACGCGATGCGCAATGCCGTCATGAACACGATCACGATCCTGTCGGTGAACATCGGGTTCCTCATCGGCGGCACGTTCGTGCTCGAGCAGGTCTTCCAGATCCCGGGCATCGGGTCCCTGCTGCTGCAGGGCGTGCAGAAGCGCGACTACCAGCTGGTCCAGGCGCTGGCGCTCCTCTCCGGGACGGCCGTCGTGCTGGCCGCGCTCGCCGCCGACATGATCCAGGCGTTCATCGACCCGCGCGTGAGGCTGAACCGCCGATGAGCACCATCGAGGCGTTCACGTCCCCGGCGCCGCCGGAGCTCACCGCCGGCCGGCGGCGCCGGGTCAGCGGTCTGCGGGGGCTGCCGGCGTCGGTCAAGGTCGGCGGGTCGATCCTCGCCGTCCTGATCCTGGTGGCGATCCTGGCCCCGCTGATCGCGCCGTACGGGCAGAACGAGCTGGACTTCAGCAACGTCCTCAGCGCTCCGTCCCCGGACCACCTGATGGGCACCGACGCGAACGGCCGCGACATCCTCAGCCGCACCATGTACGCGTTGCGAGTGGACCTGGCGATCGTCGTGTTCGTCACCTACGTCCCGCTCCCGCTCGGCGTCATCGTCGGCGCGATCGCCGGCTACTTCGGCGGCTGGATCGACACCATCATCTCCCGCATCACCGACACGATGATCGCCTTCCCCTTCATGGTGCTGGTGATCGCGGTGATCGCGATCGTCGGCCCCGGCGTGAAGGGCATGCTGATCGGCGTGCCGATCGCGGCCTGGGCGCTGTACGCACGGCTGGCGCGGTCGGAGATGCTGGTGCTGCGCGAGCAGCAGTTCATGCTGGCCACCACCGCCCTGGGCTACAGCCGGTTCCGGTCGATCTTCCGCCACGCGGTCCCGAACCTGATGCGGTCGGCGCTGGTCTACTCGACGATCGACATGGTGGTCAACCTGCTGTTGCTGGCCAGCCTCGCGTACCTCGGGCTCGGCGCGCAGCCGCCCAACGCCGAACTGGGCTCGATCATCAACGAGGGGCAGAGCACGCTGCTCAGCGCGTGGTGGGTGGCGACCCTGCCGGGGCTCGTCGTCGTGCTCTTCGGCGTCGGGGCCGCGCTCGTGGGCGACGGGCTCTCGGACGGCCGCCGCCGGCCGGGAGGCTCGGCGTGAGCGACGCCGCCAAGCCGCTGCTCCGCGTCGACGGCCTGCGAGTCGAGTTCGGCTCGCCCGACGAGCCGCTGGCCGCCGTCAAGGGCGTCGCGCTGGAGATCGCCCCGGGCGAGATCCTCGGCCTGATCGGCGAGTCGGGGTCCGGCAAGAGCCTGACGTGCCGCTCGGTCATGCGGCTGATCCAGCCGCCGGGACGCATCGCCGCCGGCAGCATCGAGTTCGACGGGCGCGACGTCCTGACCATGAGCACGAAGGAGCTGCGGGCCTTCCGCGCGCACGACGCGGGGATGATCTACCAGGACCCGTTCGGCTCGCTGAACCCGCTCTTCCGCATCGGGGACCAGATCGTCGAGACGCTGCGGGCGAACCTCGGGATGGGCAAGCGGGAGGCCCGGGCGCACGCCGTGGAGCTGCTCGCCGGCGTCGACATCCCCGACCCCGAACGCCGGGCGCTCGCCTACCCGCACGAGCTCAGCGGCGGGATGCGCCAGCGCGTCATGATCGCCCTGGCGACGGCGTCGCGCCCGCGGCTCCTGCTCGCCGACGAGCCGACGACCGCGCTCGACGTGACCACGCAGGCCCAGATCCTGACGCTCCTGCAACGGCTGCGCGCGGAGCGCGACATGGCGGTGCTGATCGTCTCCCACGACTTCGGCGTCATCGCCCAGGTGTGCGACCGCGTCGCCGTCATGTACGGCGGCCACGTCGTGGAGACGGCGCCGCTGGCCACGCTGTACCGGCGCGCCGAGCACCCGTACACGCGCGCGCTGATGGCGTCGGTGCCGGACCTCGCCTCCGCGGGCCGCGCGGTGCGCCGGCCGGGCATCCCCGGGACGCCGCCCGAGCTCACCGAGGCGATCGACGGCTGCGTGTTCGCGCCCCGCTGCACGCACGCGAAGCCGGAGTGCGCCTCGGTGTCGATGGAACTCCAGGCCGTAGGGCCGCGCCAGCAGAGCGCGTGTCCCGTGCGGCCGTTCGCCGCCGCCGGCGCGAGCGCAGGCGCCGTCCAGTCCGGAGCGCGCGCATGAGCACCGCCCAGCCCCTGCTGGTCGTCGATCGCGTCACGAAGGAGTTCGGCCTGCAGCGGACGCTGGCGGAGCGGATCTCCCGCAAGGACGCGGTCGCGCAGTGCGCGGTCGACGGCGTCTCGCTGACGCTCGACCGCGGCGAGATCCTCGGGCTCGCCGGCGGCTCGGGAAGCGGCAAGACCACCCTGGCCCGCTGCATCATCCGGCTCGTCGAGCCCGACGCGGGATCGATCTCGCTCGACGGCGCCGACGTGCGGGCCGCCGGTGGCAAGGAGCTCCGCGGGCTGCGCCGGCGGATGCAGATGATCTTCCAGGATCCGTACGCCTCGCTCAATCCGCGCATGTCGGTCGGCGCGGCGATCCTGGAGGCCGGCCGCGTCCACGGG
This sequence comes from uncultured Solirubrobacteraceae bacterium, assembly GCA_963740765.1. Taxonomy (GTDB): domain Bacteria; phylum Actinomycetota; class Thermoleophilia; order Solirubrobacterales; family Solirubrobacteraceae; genus DATLGB01. The sequence goes on from CAVUFN010000015.1 coordinate 261,459, forward strand.
CGGCCCGGGAGCGAGGATGGCGAAGCGTTCGTGCGCCGGTCCCTCGAGCGCGTGCACCTCAGCGCGAAGACCGCCGAGCGCCGCCCGCGCGAGCTGTCCGGGGGGCAGCGCCAGCGGGTCGCCGTGGCGCGAGCGCTGGCCGTGGATCCGGAGGTGCTGATCGCCGACGAGGCGGTCAGCGCGCTCGACGTGTCCGTCCAAGCCCAGCTGCTCAACCTGTTCCTCGACCTGCGCGACGAGCTCGGCGTGGCGATCCTCTTCGTCGCCCACCAGCTCGCCGTGATCGCCGAGGTCGCCGACCGCGTCGCGATCATGCACCAGGGGCGGCTCGTGGAGATGGGGGAGACGGCCAGCGTCTTCGGCAACCCCCAGGACGAGTACACCAAGGCGTTGCTCGCCGCCCATCCGCGGCCGGACGCGAGCGTTCGGTCCCGCACACCCGCATGACCGCATCCGGCATGGTCCAGACCGTGACGGGGGCGGTCGCGCCGGACGCGATCGGCTTCACGCTGCCCCACGAGCACGTCTATCTCGACATGTGGTCGACCGACGGCGCCACGCACGTCGGCCAGCTCGCCGACGACGACCTGATGGCGCACGAGCTCGGCGCCTTCGTCGCGGCCGGCGGCAGCTGCCTCGTCGACCAGACGCCCGGCGGCAGCGGTCGCAGACCCGAGGCGCTTGCGGCCATGGCACGCCGCACCGGGCTCTCGATCGTGCTCGGCTGCGGCTACTACACCGAGCCGTTCTACCCACCGGGGGACGACCTGGCCAGGCGCTCGACCGCCGACGTCGCCGCGCAGCTGATCGGGGAGATCGAGCACGGGTTGGACGGCACCACGGTCAAGCCGGGCCTCATCGGCGAGATCGGCGCGAGCCAGGGCTGGGTGACGCCGCTCGAGGAGCGCGTGCATCGGGCCGCGGCCCGCGCGCAACGTGCGACGGGCCTCCCGCTCGCGACCCACACCCTGCACCACTCGGCCGGCCGCGAGCAGATGCGCATCTTCGAGGAAGAGGGCGTCGACCTCACCCGGGTGTCCATGGGCCACTGCGACACGTGGCCCGTCACGGGGTACTGCCTGGAGATCGCGCGGCGCGGAGCCTACGTCTCGATCGACAACGTCGGCTTCCAGCTCGGCGAGCACGAGGCCCGGGTTCGCCGGCTGGTGCTCGAGCTCGTCGAGGCCGGATTCGGCGACCGGGTCCTGCTGTCGCAGGACGTCGGGCAGATGACCGAGCTGCGGTCCCGCGGCGGCCGCGGGTTCGGCTACCTCGCTGAGGTCTTCCTGCCGGGGCTGCGCGACGAGGGGCTCGACGACGCGGCGATCGAGACCATCACCGTGGAGAACCCGCGGCGGTGGCTCACGATCGCGTAGGCGGCGACAGGAAGCGGCAGCTCAGCGGTAGGTGACGAGGCCGCCCGCCTCGAGGTGCGTGTGCTCGTTGAAGGTGACGAGCGACCTGCCCTGGCGCCCGATCACGACGCGCGTGACGCCGGTGTTCACGGACACGCGGTTGAGCGCGACGAAGGCGTCGTCGGCGAGGCCGAGCAGGTGGACGGCGAGGGCGGCGATGACGCCGCCGGACGTGACCGCCATGGCGGTCTCGCCGCGCTCGAGCCCGGCGGCGAGGGCGTCGAAGGCCGCGACCGTGCCGTTGCGGAACGCGGGCCAGGGGATGCCGGGACCCGCAGCGCCCGCGGCGACCCAGCCGTGCAGCGCGATGTCGAGCAGCCGCTGGAACTCGACCGACGTCAGCTCGGGCGCGTCGTCGGCCCGCGACAGGCGCGCGGGCGACTGGGCGTGGTGGGCGAGCACGCTCGCGTCGTCGTACTCGTTCCAGCGCTCGTCGACGGTGACCGTCTCGCCCCACGGCTCGGCCGAGTCGCGCTGGCGCTTGAGCGTGCCGCAGGCGACGCGGGCCGGCTCGATCCCGCGGGCGCGGAAGGACTCCGCCAGGGCCCGCACCTGCTCCTGGCCGTGGTCGGAGAGCACGTCGTAGTCAGCCGACCCGAAGGAGGCCTGCGCATGACGGACGAGAAGCACGACGGGCATGGCTCTGATCCTTGCAGGTGCTGGGTAGGTTCCTCCGGCCCCGATGGAGACCGAGATCGCCGCACGCCCGCCGGAAGGCCCGATCGCCAAGCCGCGTGGCTGGATGCGCCGCCATCCCGCGCTCGTGACGTTGATCGGGACGGTCGTGGTGACCGGGATGCTGGTCGTCGGGCTGTGGAACAAGCGCCACGACTTCGCGGAGGCGTTCTCGAGCGCGTCCGCGACGACGCTCGCCCTGGCGATCGGGACGCAGGTGATCTGGCTGCTGGCGCGCAGCGAGGCCTGGCACGTGTGCGTGGAGGCCGCGGGCGGCCGCGTCGACCGCCCGCGCCTGTACCGGGCCGCCGCCGTCGGCTACGTCGGCAACCTCTTCAACGCCAACGTCGGGCTCGGGCTGCGGATCGCGGCACTGCGCCGCTCCGCCCCCGACCACAGTCCGCCACCGTCCGTCCTGATCGCCGCCGAGCTGCCGATCGTCGTCATCGAGATCGCGCTCGCCGCCATCCTCTCGTTCACGCTGATCTCGCCGCTGGGCATGCCGTGGTGGGCGGCTGTCCTGATCGTGACGGGGGCGACGGCGGCGATCGCTGGCGCGGGGCGCTTCGTCCGCCACCGCCGCGAGGGCTTCTGGCAGGGGCTCGAGGTCCTGCGCGGCCTGCAGAGCCGCAACGTGATCATCGCGCTCGTGTGCTTCGCGACGGGCGCCCAGGTCGCACGCAACCTGATCGTCCTCCACGGGCTCGGGGTCGACATCTCGGTCTTCGACGCCGTCGCGCTGCTGATCGCCGCCGCGGCCGTCGGCCTGCTGCCCGTCGGGCCGACGCTCGGGGCGGCCACCGCTGTCCTCATCCTCGGCTCCAACGGGGTCGCGGTCGTCGCCGCCGCCGGCGCGCTGCTCACCGCCACGGGCGCCGTCGGCAGCCTGCTCTTCGCCGGCTGGGCCGTCCTCGATGGGATCCGCGTCAGACGGCGGTGAGGCGGCGGGCGATCGTCTTCGCCTCCGCCGCCAGCTCCGGCGGCTCCAGCACGGCCATCTCGACGTCCATCATCGCCATCCAGACGAGGAACTCGCGCGACCACTGACCGGTGGTGGTGACCACGCAGTGGTCCGGGCCGTCGGGTTCGACGGCTGCATAGCGAGCGGGGACGCGCGGCTGCAGCAGGGACGCCGGGGCGGACATGCGCACCCGGCCGCGGACACCCTCGGACTCCGGCGCGCGGATGGACCGCTTCACGTACGCGGCCGGGTCGCCGCCCGGCACCTCGCGGCGCCGGCCCCGCGCGCCGGCGGCGAGGTCGTCCCTGATGCGGTCGACCCGGAACGTGCGCCAGTCCTCGCGCCCGCAGTCCCACGCGACGAGGTACCAGCGCCAGCCGGAGTGCACGACGGCGGCGGGCTCGACCTCGCGCTCCGTGGACGCGTCGTCCTTGGCGACGTAGGAGAAGCGCAGGCGCAGGCCGTCCCGGCACGCGCCGGCGATCAGGGCGAGCGTGTCGGCGTCGATCTGCGGGCCCTCGACGCGGAAGGTCGACGTCGCGTCGCCGAGCGCGCGCACGCGGACCCGCAGGCGGTGGGGGAGGATCTGCTCGAGCTTGGCCAGCGCGCGCACCGACGACTCCTCGATGCCCGCGATGGAGCCGGAGGCGGAGCTGCGCAGCCCGACCGCGACGGCGATCGCCTCCGCGTCGTCGAGCAACAGCGGCGGCATCTCGGCGCCGGCGCCGAGCCGGTATCCGCCGGCGACGCCGGGCGCCGCCTCGATCGGGTACCCGAGCTCGCGCAGCTTGTCGATGTCACGGCGGATGGTGCGGGGGCCGACCTCGAGGCGGCCCGCGAGCTCCGGGCCCGTCCACTCTCGCCGCTGCTGGAGCAGCGAGAGCAGGGCCAGGAGCCGGCCAGAGGTCTGGAGCATGGACGACAGCGTCTCACACATCGCGGACAGAAGCTGACCGCATGAAACCGAACAAGGACAGAAGCTGACCGCAAGCCTCGAGACGATCGCGGCATGTCAATCAGCCTCGAACCGCCCCCCGCCACGGCCCGCCCCGCGGCCGCCTCCCTCCCCGCGACCTCCGTCTGGCTCGGCTTCGTGGTGGTGCTCGCCGCCTCCGTGATGGACCTCCTGGACTCGACCATCGCGCAGACCGCCGCGCCCGCGATCCGCGCCGACCTCGGCGGCAGCTACGCCAGCATCGAGTGGATCAGCGCGGGCTACACGCTGGCGCTGGCGGTCGGCCTGCTCGCCGGCGCGCGGCTCGGCGACATCCACGGTCGCTGGAAGGTGCTGCTCGCCGGCATGGCGGCGTTCACCGCCGCCTCCGTCCTGTGCGCGCTGGCGCCGACGTCCGGGCTGCTGATCGCCGCGCGCGTGCTCCAGGGCGGCGTCGGCGCGATCATGATCCCGCAGGGCTTCGGGCTGATCCGCGAGCTGTTCGGCGACGAAGGCCAGCAGAAGGCGTTCGCGGTCTTCGGCCCCGTCATGGGCCTCAGCGCGGTCCTCGGGCCGGTGCTCGGCGGCGCGCTCGTCGACCTCGACGTGCTCGGCCTCGGGTGGCGGACGATCTTCCTCGTCAACGTGCCGGTCGGCATCGCCGCGATCACGCTCGGCCTCAAGCACCTGCCGCGGACCGCGGCGGCGTCGCCGGGCACGCGCGTCGACCTGGTCAGCGTCGCGATGGCGAGCCTCGGCGCCGCCGCGATCGTCTACCCGCTGATCGAGGGCCGCGAGCTGGACTGGCCCGGGTGGTGCTTCGCGCTGATGGCCGCGGGCGCCGTCCTGCTCGCCCGCTTCATGCAGCGCCAGCGCCGGCTCACCGGTCGCGCCCCGCTCGTCGACCCGAGCATCCTGCACCGCCGCGCGTACGTGATGGGCCTTGCGCTCGTGCTGTGCTTCATCGGCGCGATGGGCGGGATGATCCTCGTGCTCAACGTGATGCTGCAGGCCGGGCTGGGCTTCTCGCCGCTGGACTCGGGCGTGGCGACGATCGCCATCCCCGTCGCCGCGATCTTCGGGTCGATCACCTCGTCGGTGACGCTCGAGCGACTCGGCCGGACGACCATCCACATCGGCACGGTGACGATGGCGAGCGGACTCGTGATCACCGACCTCGTGCTGCGCGCGCAGGGCGCCGGTCTGAGCGCCTGGGACATCGCCGCGCCGCTCGCCGTCACCGGCTTCGGCATGGGGATGATCTTCGTCCCGATGTTCGACGTCATCCTCGCGGGCGTCGAGCCGCAGCAGCTGGGGAGCGCGTCCGGGCTGCTCGAGTCGGTCCAGCAGCTCGGCATGTCGCTGGGCATCGCCATCGTCGGCACCGTGCTGTTCGGCGTCGTCGGCGGGGCGCACGGCCCGGCCGCGTTCGTCGACGCCGCCGACACCGCGCTGCTGGTCGCCGTCGGGTTCCTCGCCGCCGCGTTCACGGTGACGTGGTGGCTGCCGCGTCACGCGCGGTGACAGGATGGGCGCATGCTGCACCACCTCGACGGCGGCACCATGCGCCCCCCGGCCGGCCGGCACATGAACGACGGCGGCCGGCTCATCTGCCACGTGATCGCCTTCCAGGCCGCGGGCGGCGTCGCGCTGATCGACACCGGGATCGGCGCGGCGGCCCGCCGCCACCCGCGCTCCCGCCTCGGGCCGATCGCGCCGGTCCTCAACGCCGACCGCGACCTGGACACGACGATCGCCCGGCAGCTCGAGCGGCTCGGCCTCGGGCCGGTCACCGACATCTGCATGACGCACCTGGACATCGACCACGCGTCCGCGCTCGACGAGTTCCCGGGCGCGCGCGTGCACGTCCACCGGACCGAACTCGATGCCGCGCTCAAGCCGGCGCTTCGCGAGCGGACCCGCTACATCGCCGCGAACTGGGCGCACGGTCCGGAGTGGACGCCGTTCGAGGCCACGGACGACGACTTCCACGGCTTCGCCGCCACGACCCTGCTCGACGGCGCGGTCAAGGCGTTCCGGCTGCCCGGCCACAGCCGCGGTCACACCGGCTACGCGATCCGCGACGGCGACGGCTGGTTCGTGCACGCCGGCGACGCCTTCTACGACGGCGCCTCGATCCGCCGCGGCGCGGAGCCGACCCGCTACCTGAAGGTCTTCGCGAAGGTGGCCGCGGCCGAGCCGGGCCGGGTGGGGGAGACCCAGGCGCGCCTGACCGAGCTCGCGCAGCACGACGACGTCGCCGCCGTCGTCTGCACGCACGACCCAGCGACGCTCTGACTACCGCCCGGCGAGCCGCCGCAGTCCGGGCAGGCGCTTGACGGGATCGAGCAGTGCCCGTCCGAGGCGCCATGCGAGCGACGCCTCCAGGGTCCGCACCTGGCCGATGAAGAGCGCGGCGCGCGCGTCCGCCTCGTCGCGCTGGCGGACGAGGTCCGCGTTGACCTCGGCCAGGCGATCGCGCTCCGTCTCGGCCTCCACGCGGCGCAGGTACTCCGCGTGCACGTGGGCGCGGGCGTCGCTGCGTTCGCGCTCGAGGCTGAGCAGCATCTCGTAGAGACCGGCATCGGGGGCGGGCGCGTGAGCGCCGTTGGGCGCCCCCCGGGTCGCGGCGAGGAGCTTGTCCTGGTAGTCACGGCGGACGGCGCTCAGCTCGGATTCGAGCTCGGCCACCCGCGGGTCGGCATGCGCGGACGGGTCCATGGTCGTCTCCTCGGGATCGGGGTCGGGTTCTCGGGGTGCGTCCCGGCGCCGGTGCGGTCGCCAGGTCGACTGGGTCGACGTCTCGAAGACGCGCCGGTTCCGGCTGAAGAGACCGTCGAGCAGGTGCGGGTCGAGCGCGCCGAACGCGCTCATCCCGGCATGATGCACGAAGACATCGTCGCAGCAGACCACGCGCATCCCGAGCTGGGTCCGGATGCGATGGCTGAGGTCGTCGTCGTCGAACTGGCCGAGCTGGAAGCGCTCCGACAGCCCGCCGATGGCGTCGAGGTCGGCCTTCCGGGCGGCTGCGGCGAACAGCGCGGCGACGCCGATGTCGGCGCTCACCCCGGGGTGGCGAGCCGCGCGCTCGGCGTGCACGCGGTCAACCACGTCCGGTGCCGGATGGCGCTCCTCGTAGCCGACGTCGATGCACGCCTCGTTGGCGATGCGGTTGGTCACCGGCCCGGCCAGGCCGACCGCGCGCGAGCGCGCGAGCGTGTCGACGAAGGCAAGCAGCCCGCCGGCGGGCAGCTGCACGTCGTCGTTGAGGATGAGCACGTACCGGCCCTCGGCGCACGCCAGGCCGTGATTCACCGCCGCCGGGAACCCGACGTTCTGGGGCAGGCGCTCCACGACGGCGCCCCGCTCCCCGGCGGCGGCCACGAGCGCGCCGGTCTCCGGTCCCGACGCGTTGTCGACCACGATCAGCCGGGCGGGATGGGACCGGTCGCGCTCGATCGAATGGAGGCAGTGGCCGAGCGCTTCGGCGTTGTCGTAGCTGACCACGACCACGTCGAGCGACGGCAACGACGCCTCCAGCCGGTGCGCGAACCGCGCGACGCGCTCGTCCCACCCGGCCGCCGCGGCCGCCTGGCGCCCCGGCTCCGGGTCGTGCGGCTCCGCCAGCGCGCGCTCGACGGCGGCCGCGAGCTCGGGCGCCGTCGCGCCGATGCTCACCCCCACCGGCTGCAGCGGATACAGGTCGGGGTGGGGCGTGGCCACCACCGGGGTGCCCGAGCCGAGCAGCTCGAGGACCTCGACCGGGTAGCGGTCCCACGACCGGTCGCCGGTGTCCAGCGGCACGAGGCCGACGTCGAACTCCTGCGCGTAGCGGTGCCGGTCGGCGCCGGCGACGGAGGGGAGCACGACGACGTTGTCGAGCTCGTCGAGCCGGCTGAGGTCCTCCGGGTCCGGCCGGCCGACGATCGGGAAGGTCCAGTCCGGGCGCAGCTCGGCCAGCGCGAACAGCAGCGCGGCGTGGACGCGACCGTCGCCGGCGTAGCCGATCAGCGGTCCGCGGAGCGGGGGCGAAAGGCGCGGCCCGGTGTCGGGCGGGCCCCGCTCCGCATCACACCCGTCGGGCACCTCGATCACGTCGGCGCGCCGCGCGCGCAGCCCGTTCGCAGCCGGCCCGGAGTGCGCCAGGACGACGTCGGCGACGTCCGCGAGCCCCGTGGCCACGGCATCGGCGGCCGCCAGGTCGCACACGATCGGGTACTCCGTCCGCGCGCGCATGACCCCCACGAGGTGCCGCCAGCCCGGCGACTGCACGATCAGCGCAGGGCACCGCAGGCCCAGCGCGGCGATGGCGCCGGCCAGCCCGGCCCGCGCGATCTCGAGGTCCGTCCCCGACCAGCGCTCCTCGGCGTGGCGGGCCTGCGCAGATCCGAGCACGACCGAACGGACCCCGTCCGCGCCGGTCCCCCGCTGCTCCCACGGGCGGCCGCCGGCGGCGAGGCCGGGCGCGACGAAGACGACCGGATGCCCGCGCCGCGCGAAGCCCGCGGCGAGACCGGCGCCGCGGCCGCCCCGGTCTCCGGCCAGCACCACCACCCCGCAGCGGCTGCCGTCAACCGCCATGGGTGAGGACGTCGACCTGGAGACGCAGGTGGCGGATCTGGTCCACGAGCGCGCCGACGGTCGCCGGGTCGGCGACCGGGGCGACGTGGACGAGCAGCTCGCGGGTCCCGCCGTCGACGCGACCGAGCACGGTGGGCCGGCGCGCGGACGCACCGCTGTCGGCGGGGTCGTCCCACATCAGGCGCTCGACCTCGAGCATGGCCAGGCCCTGGTGGTGCAGGGCCGCGGCGACCGCGTCGATCAGGTCGCGATGCCCGCCGGGCACCTCGGACTCCAGGACGCCGGTGAGCGCGAAGAAGCTGGCCAGGCCGTGGCGGCCGGCAAGATCCTGCGCGCGCTCGAGCACGGCGGGGTCCAGTGACAGCGCCAGCACGGCGCCCGCCGCCGCCGGGTCGGCCGCGGCGGGGACGAGCAGCTCGGGGCGCAGCCGCACGACGTCGGCCACGTCGTCCGCCCCGCCCGCGACCACGACCGGGCCGTGCGCGTGCAGACGCCGGCCGAGCGCCCAGCTGCGAACGCGGTCGTACCCGCGCGTGCGCCCGCGCGCGACCGCCGCGAGCAGCGTGTCGACACGCTGCTCCCAGTGGCCGTCGGCGGCGGCGGTGATGCGTCGCTCGGGGAGCGTCGCGTCCGTCTCGGCGAGCGCGGCGGCGACCGCCGGGACGAAGTCCGAGGCCTCGGCCGCGGTGTAGAGGAGGTCCCCGAAGCGTGTGAGCTCGGGCAGCGGGCGCGTGACCACCGGCTTGCCCAGCGAGAAGTACTCGTAGATCTTCACGGGGTCCACCGCGCGGGTGATCGCGTCGACGCGGAACGGGATCATGCACACGTCGAACTCGCGCACGTACGCCGGCATCTCCGCGTACGGCCGCCGCGGCAGGACGCGTACGTTCGCGAGGCCCTCGACGGAGGCGACGTCGGTGTCGAGGTCCCCGACGAACACGAAGGTCCAGTCCGGCCTGGCGCGCGCGGCCGCGGCGACGAGCTCGATGTCGACCCACGGCGCGATGCCCCCGACGAAGCCGATGATCGGCCGGGGCAGGTCCGCCAGCGGCCGGTCGGGTCCGGGATCGGCGTAGTGATCGGGATCCCCGCCGTTGCGGACGAGCACGGCGTTGCCGGAGACGGGCGCCAGGCGCTTCCAGAGCCCGAGCGCCGACGTCGTCACCGCGTCCGCCTCGCGCAGCAGGTCCCGTTCGCTCTCGGCGACCGCGTCGTCGAGGCCGGGGAAGCCGTCCCACTCGTCCATGCAGTCGTAGACCACGTTCCAGCCGAACTCGGCGCGGGCGGCCAGCGCCGCGGGGGACCAGCTCGGGAGCTGGACCATCGCGACGGCGTCGTGGCCGATGCCGTGCGCGGAGCCGACGCCGCGCAGCATCGACTGCAGCTCCTCGACCTGGCCGGGGGAGGGCGGTCCCTCGTAGGGCGCGAAGGGCGCGGAGACGCGCGGCTGGATCTCCCACACGCGCTCGGCGACGGTGTCGACGATGGTGTCGCCTCCGTTCTCCGCGGCGGTCGGCCGGATGCAGAAGACGCGGTGCCCGCGGGCGGCGAGCCGGCTGAGCAGCTGCTGGGGGCGCTGCCAGCGGTAGTCCCAGGCCACGATGCCGAAGCAGACGACGTCGACGGGGGCCGCGCCGTTCGCAATGACCGCGGGCGGCGGCGCGGGGTCGGCGACCGGAGCGCCCGCCACTGCCGTCCGGTACCGGTCGGCGCCGCCGGTGCTGGCCCGACGATCGCCGCGGACCCCGACGAGCCAGATGCGGTCGGCCGGGACTTCGAGCGCGGGCGCGGTGGGCGTGTAGAGGACCCCGAAGCCGGCGTCGGCGAGCAGGTCCACGAGGGCCGCTCGCTCCAGCCAGAACGACTGCGGCTGGACCGACGCCCAGGGCGAGGCGAGGCGGGCGGCCGCGGAGACCTCCGGTGTGTGCTCGTAGAAGACGCGGCCGCGGCGGCTGATGCCGCGGTCGTCGTGGACCGTGCGCAGCCCCGAGAGCAGGTGGGCGTAGCCGGCGCGGCCGCGCTCCGGATCGTCGAGCGCGGCGAGCTCGGCGTCGGTGAGCGCGATGTGGGTGTCGAGCACCAGCAGCCCGGTGCACAGCTCGCCCAGGCGCTCGATGAAGCGGAACACGTCCGGCTGGTCGAGGTGGTAGAGGATCCCGAGGCACAGGACGACGTCGAAGCGCCCGTGGGTCGCGACCGAGACGTCCCGGACATCTTCGTGGCGGACGTCGACCCGATCCGCCAGCCCGAGCGCCTCCACCGCGGCCCGGGTCCGGGCGACGTTGCCGGCCCGGGCCTCGACGGCGACGACCTCGGCGCCGAGTCGCGCGCACTCGATGCCGTACAGGCCCTCGAGCGCGCCGAGGTCGAGGATGCGCAGACCGTCGAACGGTCCGGGGCGGAAGTCCTCGATGGCGGCGAGGACCCGCTCGATGCGCCGCCCGCTCTGCTCCGCGCCGCCCGTCGACAGCCCGTCCGCGATCGGGATGTCGTGTGCGGTCCACGGGCCATGGTCGCGGGCCGTCTGCTCCAGCAGCGCGCGCGCGGCGTCACCGCTCAGCGGGGCGCCGGTCACGAGGCGATCGTCTCGAGCCGGCCGAGGTGCCGTTCGCAGACGGCGACGATCCGGTCGGCGGCGTGGCCGTCCCCGAACGGATTGGGATCGGCGGGCACCGGGCGCCCGGCCGCCAGGAACGCGCGCGCGTGGGCGACGATGCGGCCCGGATCGCTGCCGGCCAGCTTCACGAACCCGGTCGCGACCGCCTCCGGCCGCTCTGTGAGCTCGCGCAGGAGAACGACAGGCGTGCCCAGTGACGGGGCCTCCTCCTGGATGCCGCCGCTGTCGGTGAGCACGACGTCGGCGGAGGCCAGCAGACCGACGAAGCGGTCGTAGGGCAGCGGATCGACGACCTCGATCCCCGGGATCTGCGCGAACGGCATGCGCACACGCGGGTTCGGGTGCGCGGGGACGATCACGTCGAGGTCGGGCTCGAGCCGGGCGAGCTCGCCGACCGCGCGGGCGATCCGGCGCAGCGGAGCGCCCCACGTCTCCCGGCGGTGGACCGTGACCAGCGCGAGCCGCCGATCCGACCCGGGGCGGCTGCCGGCGCGGGTCCCGACGACGCGCAGCGTGTCGAGCACCGTGTTGCCCGGCACGGAGATGCTCAGGTCGCTGACGCCCTCGCTCGCAAGACGCTCGCGCGCGAGCTCGGTCGGGGCGAAGTGCAAAGCGCTGATCCGGGTGATGAGCCGCCGGTTGGCCTCCTCGGGGAAGGGGCGCAGGAGGTCGTCGGTGCGCAAACCTGCCTCCACGTGGCCGACCGGGACCTCCTCCTGGAAGGCGGCCAGCGCGCCGGCCAGCGCCGTGGTGGTGTCGCCCTGCACGAGCATCAGTGCGGGTGACAGCTCGCGGATCAGCCGCCCGAGGCCGATGATCGCCCGCCCCAGCAGGTCGGTCAGCGGTTGGCCGGGTGCGAAGAGCCGGAGGTCGTGATCAGGGGACAGCTCGAGCACTTCGAGGATCTGGTCGAGCAGCTCGTGGTGCTGGCCGGTGGTGATGAGGACGGGGCGGAGGGTGTCGGAACGCTCGAGGGCGCCGACGACGGGAGCCAGCTTGATCGCCTCCGGCCGGGTGCCGAGGACGATGGCGACAGGGACCCGATCCATGCGGGGCTCAGCCAGTGCCATCGCCGCCGTGGTACTCGATCAGCGGCGACTGATCGCCGGGCACCCACATCGAGCTCACCGACCCGGGCTGGTGGAACGTCACCGTGACGCTGCGCCGCGACAGGCGGCTGTCGGCGACGACCGGATCGACGGCGTGCCAGGAGTCGTCGGAGCGCACGATAACGGCGGAATTGCCCACCACGGGCAGGATTCGGGTGACGACGTCGGCCGGGTCGCGGCTGCGCAGGATGGACAGGCAGCCGCCGTCCTGTTCCGCCCATGTGCGGTTGAAGTACAGGACGTGGGTGACGAGCTTCTCGGGCAGGTCCTTGTGCGGGCCGAGCTCGGATCCCGGCCCGTAGTGCATGACGTTGACCTCGAGCAGCGCGTCGGAGAGGTCGCGCTCGATCAGCAGCGACATCGCCTCCCGGTACCCCGGCGCGAGGAGGTCCCCGGCAAGCTTGCGCCACGCACCGCTGAGCCGCTCGGGATGCTCAGGGCTCGTGCCGCCCATGCCGATCAGCGACCGCCCGTGGTAGGCGTAGTCCTTCTCCCCGCCGCGGGACTCGATGCGCTTGAAGCGGTCATGGGGATAGGTCTCGGCGAGCTCGGCGGCGGCCGCGGGTGTGAACAGGGCGTCGATCATCGCCCACCGGTACGGGTCGGTCTCGAGCTTCCCGATCCGGAGCGGCCGCAGCTCGAGCACGCCGCGCCGGAGCCGCGGCGGGAGCCGGGGCGTCCGCCGCTTCGGCTCGCGTGCCGCCAGCTCGGAGCGGGCGAGCCGCAGCAGGCGTTCGACCTCGTGCGTGCGGGCGCGCTGGGCCTGGACCTCCCCGTGCAGCCACGCGACCTCGCCGTTGGTGTCGGCGGCGGGGACCGGCGGTGGCGGTGCGGCGGTCTCGAGCCAGGTCGGGAGCGCTTGCCACATCCGGTTCAGCGCGGGGACGGTGACGGCGCCGGCGCGGAGCGCCTCGGCGATGCGGTCCCAGTGCGCGTCCAGCTGGTTGACGCGCCGCTCGACCTCGGGCTGCACCTCGGTGCGCCCGAGCCGGTCGAGGAACGTGGCGGGGTCGTCGTCGCCCTGCGGCGCCGGGTACACCGCGTCCAGCCCCTCGAGCGCCGAGAACTTGCCCACCGAGAGGTCGGCGGGCGTGAAGACCGGCACGCCCGCGCACAGCGCGGTGATGGCGAGGTGGTAGCTGTGGCCGATCACGGCCTCCGCTCCCGCGACCAGCCGCGCGATGGTCAGCGGGTCCGACCACGGCGCCGCGATCGCGTCCGGGACGACGGCGTTGAGGGGGTCCGTGCGTTCGCCCAGCACCGGGCTGACGGGCAGCAGGACGGGCTGCCACTCGCCGAGGGCCGCCGCGTGATCGGCCCACCACTGGCAGAACGGCTGCTCGCTGACGGCGGCCTGGACGACGACGTAGGGGCCCTCGGGCCGGATGGTCGCGGCGCCCGGCTCCTCGGCGAGCAGGCGCTCGAGCCCGAAGGCCGTGTCGGGCACGACGCTGATGTCGACCGGCGCGACCTCGGCCAGCGCGGCCGCCGAAGGCTCGTCGCGCACGGACACGTAGCCACTGCCGACGAGGAGCTGGCGCAGCAGCGGCACGGCCCAGGCCGGGATCTCGTTGACGTGCAGGCCGGGCGCGTTGAGGGCAACCGGCACGCCGTGCTGCTGCGCCATCAGGCCCGGCGTGAGCCAGTTGCCGGTCGGATGGTGGATGTGCTCGGTCGGCGGCCCGTAGCCCGGGGCCACGTCCTTGTCGAAGCGGATCAGGAACCCGCCTCCGATGAGCAGGCCGTCGAGGTCCTGGACGAGCTCGGGGAGCCGCACCACGGAGTCGACCGCGTACGGCCACTGCGGCGGTGACTTGGCGTGGTAGGAGAACGGCCGCAGGTCGACATCGCCGAAGCGCCGCCGCAGCTCGCGCTCGGCGAGGATCGGGAAGAGCAGGTCGCCGTAGTTCTCCAGGTCGAACGTCCCGACGATGGCGATGCGTGGCGACCGTTCTGTCACTAGGCGGGTTCTCCGCCCAGGAACGTCTGGGTCAGGGTGTCCGCCTCGTGGACGGAGACGACCAGCAGCGGGACCTCGCCGATGTTGCGGAAGCCGTGCGGGGTCCGCGGCGGCACCACGATCATCTGCTCGGCGACTAGCTCCTCGACGGCGTCCCCGGCCGTCCAGCGGCCGTGGCCCTCCAGCAGCAGGAACGTCTCCGTGTACGGGTGGACGTGCAGCTCGACGGATCCGCCCGGGCGGGTGCGCGTGATGAACATCGAGATGCCGGCACCGGCGCGCGCACCTTCGAACAGCCAGGCCGTCGGGCTGAACTGCAGGTCGGAGAAGTCGATCTTCACAGGCGCAGCGCCTCCCCGTCCTCGGGGGCGAGGACGCCGTCGATCGCCCGTAGCTGCGCGCGGGTGAGCGGGCAGTGGTTGATCGCCTCGAGGTGCACGGCCACGCAGGTGGTCGCGGGCGCGCACGCGCGCACGGCGCGGACGTCGTCGAGGTCCATGACGATCCGCTCGGAGTCCACGAAGGCCGCGCCGCCCGCGTTGACGACGACGACATCGGGGGCATGTACCGCCAGCACCTCCTCGACGCCGGTGAACCAGACCGTGTCCGAGGCGATGTACAGCGTCTCCCCGCCGCCGGCGAGGACGTAGCCCGACACGGGGCCGAGTGCCGCGGCGACGTCGCCGAAGCCGTGCTGGGCGTCGACGCGAGTGACGCGCACGCCGCCGATCTCGGTTGCGTCGGCGATCGGGGTCAGGTCCGTCACGCCCTGCTCACGCAGCCGCTCGGCGTCCTCGGGCTGGCAGTACACGGGCAGCCGGTCGCCGATCGCCGCGGCGGCCGCCGCATCGAAGTGATCGGCGTGCAGGTGGGTCACGAGCACGGCGTCGACGTCTTCGAGCAGCGTCGTCGCGGGCTCGGGCAGATCGACGAGCGGGTTGCGGCGCTCCGGGACCGTGTTGGCGACGGGCGGGCGCGCGCCGGCGGCGTCGAACATCGGGTCGACCAGGACCTTCACGTCGCTCATGCGAACGTCTAGGGTCGCGTTTCTGATGAGACGGATCTGCACGCTGGCCATGTCTATCGCACTCCTGGCCACGTCGGCATCCGCACGCGCCGACCACGCCGCCGTCCCGTACGACCCGGGCTCGGTGACGACGATCGACCTCGCCGTGAGCGACGCCGGGATCCAGTCGCTCCGAGACGCGCCCAAGACCTACACGGACGCGAACATCGTCATCCAGCGCGCCGGCACGACGCTCGGCCAGTACGCGATCGGCGTCGGCGACGTCATCCGGCGCAAGCGCCCCCGGCGCGGGGCGTGGCACGTGGCGCGCACCCGGCCCGCCGCCGGCGCCGAGCGCCCCGCCGGAACCCCCGTGGTCGTCATAGTGAAGCGCCGCCGATGAGCTCAAGGCATGGGTAGGACCACGATCGAGCGCTTCTACGCCGCCTTCGACCGCAAGGACGGCGACGCCATGGCCGCGTGCTACGCACCCGGCGTGCGCTTCTCAGACCCGGCGTTCGGCGAGCTCAACGGCGCCGAGGCGGGCGACATGTGGCGGATGCTGACGGGCCGCGCGCAGGACCTCACGGTCACGCTGGCCGAGCACGACGACTCGAGCGCGCACTGGCTGGCCGACTACACGTTCGCCGCCACCGGCCGCAAGGTGCACAACGACGTGCGGGCGACGTTCGCCTTCGACGCCGACGGGCTCATCACCGAGCACGTCGATCGCTTCTCGTTCCACGCCTGGTCACGCCAGGCGCTCGGGCCGGCCGGGCTGCTGCTCGGCTGGACGCCGTTGCTGCGGGCGAAGGTCCGCTCGCAGGCCCGCCAGGGCCTCGCCGAGTTCCGCGCGAGTTGAGGCTCGACACCCACACCGTCCGGCGGTCGGGTTTCACACCCGCTCATGGGATGAGGACGAGCTTGCCGCGCACGTGGCCGTCCTCGCTGAGGCGGTGGGCTTCGGCGGCGTCCTCGAGCGCGAAGGTCTGCGCCACCGGCAGCGTGAAGCGACCCTGCTCGTAGAGGCCGGCGACGACGCCCAGCCCGTGCCACGCGGTCGCCTTGGTCGAGAGGCGCGCGCCGTGGTCGGAGAAGTCGGCGATCGTGACGACCTTGTCGGGGTCTCCGGTCAGCTCGATCAGGTCGGCGACGGCGCCCTTGCCGGCGAGATCGAGGCCCGCGTCCACCGGGCCCTCGACGTCCTTGATGCCGTCGTGGTCGATCGGCTCCGCGCCGAGCTCGCGCAGGTAGTCGTGGTTGCGGGCGCTGGACGTCCCGATCACCCGCGCCCCGCGCGCGACGGCGAGCTGGACCGCGGCGCTGCCGACGCCGCCCGACGCGCCCGCGATCACGACGGTGTCGCCCTCGCCGACGCCGACCTCGTCGAGCGAGCGGGTCGCCGTCTCGGCGCCCATCACGAAGCCGGCGGCCTGCTCGAGGGACAGGCCGTCGGGCTTGGCAACGAAGTGCTCGACCACCGCGTACTCGGCGGCCCCGGCCCTGACGGCCCGGCCGAAGACGGCGTCGCCGACGGCGACGTCCTCGACGCCCGCGCCGATCTCGTCGACGATGCCGGCGACGTCGTCGCCGAGCGTGCGCGGAAGGTCGACGTCGACCATGCCGGAGCGCAGTTTCCAGTCGAACGGGTTGACGGCGACGGCGCGAACGACGACGCGCACCTGACCGTCACCCGCGTGCGGCTCGGGGATGTCGGCGACGTGCAGGACGTCGGGGTCGCCGGTCTCGGAGAACTGGAGGGCACGCATGCCCTCCTGTCTACCCGACTACCAGGCCTGGCTGTCGCCGCACTGCGGGCAGCCGACCGAGGTGGAGACGGGCGCGGTGAACGCCGTCCCGCACGCGCAGAGGTACAGCGCGCGGTCCTCGGGGCCGCCGGCGCGGCGCGCCGACTCGGTCTGAGTGGATTCGTTGGGGCGGGGGAGGGTGGAGGTCGTCATGAGGG
Source organism: uncultured Solirubrobacteraceae bacterium (assembly GCA_963740765.1). GTDB lineage: Bacteria > Actinomycetota > Thermoleophilia > Solirubrobacterales > Solirubrobacteraceae > DATLGB01. The sequence goes on from CAVUFN010000015.1 coordinate 278,683, forward strand.
ATTCGCCCGCCGGAACTCGTTCGTCGTTGCTCCGGGCGGCGTGTCTTGGGGTTACGACCCCACAACGGCACCAAGGTTTCGGAGATTGACCGGATCCTTAGTTCCTGGACGGATTCGCCCAGAACCTGGTCACCTGAGCGCGTCTCGACCCTGCGATACTGGTGGGCGATGGATCCGTCCCGCAAGCGCACGATCCGCCTGGTCGTGGCCCTCAGCGCCGCTGTGTGCCTGGCCACCGCCTTGATCTGGACGTCGTTCAGCGCCTCCTCGGAGTCCAAGACGCCCAGCCAGCTGTTGCGGGCGGCGGCCACGCCGAGCGAGACCTTCGAGCTGACCGGGAAGGTCGCCGCCGGGACCTGGAAGCACAACGGCACCGTGCACACGTTCCGTGTACGGGACCGCACGGGCAACGCCTCGGTCCCCGTCCGCTACACGGGTGCCGTCCCCGACCCCTTCCGCGAGGGCCGCGAGATCGTCGTCAAGGTCCGCCGCGAGGGGAGCACCTTCGTCGGCCTGCGCGACACACTCGTGACCAAGTGCCCGTCGAAGTTCGCCGAGAAGGCGCCCAAGACCTAGTGGTCGCGTGCTGAGCGCAGGCAAGTTCCTGCTCGTGGTGGCGCTGCTGACGGCGGCGTACGGGGCGGGCGCGTCGATCCTCGGTGCCCGGCGCGGCAACCATGCGCTGACCACCTCCGGCCGTCGGGCGGTCTACGGGCTGGCCGCGTGCCTGATCGCCGCCTTCGCGCTGATCGAGGCGGCCTTCCTGCGCTCCGACTTCACGTCGGAGCTCGTCGCCACCCACTCGTCGACGACCACGCCGCTCTTCTACCGGATCACGGCGATCTGGTCCTCCCAGGAGGGGTCGCTGCTGCTGTGGGCGACGCTGCTGGCGTCGTGGTCGAGCCTCGTGCTCTTCCTCACGCGCAACCGGCTACGCGAGATCGCGCCGTACGCCACCGCCGTGTTGTGCGGGTTCGCGCTCTTCTTCGTCGGGCTGCTCGTGTTCGCGGTGACGCCGTTCTCGGCGCTGTCGCCGGCGCCCGCGGAGGGCAACGGGCTCAACCCGCTGCTGCGCCATCCGAGCATGATGATCCACCCGCCGATGCTCTACTCGGGCTACACGCTGTTCGCGATCCCGTTCGCGTTCGCGGTGGGCGCGCTCATCACCCGGCGCCTGGACGCGGCCTGGATCCGCGCGACGCGCCCGTTCACGCTGGCCGCTTGGGGACTGCTCGGCTTCGGGATCATCCTCGGCGCGCGCTGGTCCTACACGGAACTGGGCTGGGGCGGCTACTGGGCCTGGGACCCCGTCGAGAACGCGTCGCTGATGCCGTGGCTGACCGGCACCGCGTTCCTGCACTCCGTGATGATCCAGGAGAAGCGCGGGATGCTGAAGGTCTGGAACGTGTCGCTCGTGCTGACGACCGGGGTCCTGGCCATCCTGGGGACGTTCCTGGTCCGCAGCGGGATCCTCCAGTCGATCCACGCGTTCGGGGCGTCCACGCTCGGCACGCCCTTCCTCGTGCTGATCGGGACCATGATCGCGGGGTCGATCGGGCTCGTCGTGTGGCGCGCCAAGGACCTGCAGTCCGAGAGCCGGCTCGACTCACTGCTGTCGCGTGAGGCGATGTTCCTGCTCAACAACCTCGTGCTCGTCTCGATGTGCGTGGTCATCTTCTGGTTCACCTTCTGGCCGCTGATCTCGGAGGCGCTGGGCGACGAGCGCGCGGTCGGGCCACCGACGTTCAACTCGTGGATCGGGCCGCTGGCGATCCTGCTCGTGCTGCTGACCGGGCTCGGGCCCGCGCTGGCGTGGCGCCGCGCGACCGCCGCCAACCTGCGCCGCCAGCTCACCGTCCCTGCGCTGGCGGGTGTGGTGTGCGTCGGGATGCTGCTCGTGACGGGCACCGGGAACTGGAAGAACGGCCTGCTGTTCGTGTTCGCGGCCTTCAGCGCCACCGTGCTCGTGCAGGACTACGTCCGCGGCGTGCGGGTGCGGCGGGCGATGGCGTCCGAGTCGATCCCGGTCGCACTGGTGGCGTCCGTTCGCCGCAACCGGCGCCGCTACGGCGGCTACCTCGTCCACCTCGGGATCATCACCCTGTTCGTCGGGATCGCCGCCTCGTCGGCGTTCCAGAAGGCAACCGACGTGCAGCTCAGCCCCGGCCAGTCCGCGCGTGTGGGCGACTACCAGGTCACCTACGTCAAGCCGACGAGCCGGATCGTCACCACCAAGGACGGCGGGCTCGAGCGCATCGACTTCGGCGCGGTGCTGACGGCATCGCGCAACGGCAAGTCGCTGGGGGAGATCCGGACACTGCGGTCGTACTTCCCCAGCAACGCCGACCCGTCGCTGGGTCCCGTGTCGCGGTTCTTCGAGGGCGAGTCCACCAGTGAGGTCGGCCTGCGGGCAGGCTTGTTCCGCGATCTGTGGACGGTCATCTCGCCGTCGCTGGCCGACCTGCGGCCCGTGATCGAGAAGGGCGACGCGGTGTTCACCGGACCGGGGGCGAAGCTCGACCCCCGCCAGCGCAACCTGCTGCTGGCCGAGTCGCTGCGCGGGCTGACCGCGCGCTACACCGACAACCCGCCCGCCGCGACGTTCCGCTTCCTCGCCTCGCCGCTGGTCACCTGGATCTGGCTCGGAGCGCTGATCGTGATCACCGGTGGCCTGATTGCGGTGTGGCCCGGCCCACGCCCGCGAGCGGTCCGTGCACGGCAGGCCGCGCGGGTGGCGGCCGAGCTCAGCCGCGCGTGATCAGCGCCCTGATCGTCTTCGCCGTCCTCGCCATCGTGATCGCCCTGGTGGTGTCGCCGTTGCGCGGGCCTGGGGCGCTGGACCCGGAATCCGAGCGCGAGGCGCTCGAGGCCGCCAAGGAGGCCAAGTACCGGGAGATCCGCGACGCCGAGCTCGACTACCGCACCGGCAAGCTCTCCGAGGCCGACTGGCGGGCTTCGGACCGGGGGTTGCGCGCCGAGGCGATCGAGATCCTGGACGCGTTGGAGCGTCTAGAGTGAGGCGCGCATGTACTCCGTGCTCGCCGTCCTCCAGGTCTTCATCAGCGCTGGTCTGATCCTCCTGATCCTGCTGCATTCGGGCAAGGACTCCGGGATGTCGGGCGCGTTCGGCGTGGGCGTGGCCGGAGGTCAGTCGGGCGGGTCGCTCATGGAGCGCAACCTGACCCGCTGGACGATCTTCTTCGCCGTCGTGTTCGTGCTGAACACGCTCGTGCTACTCAAGATCTGACGGGCGGTTGAGGCTGCGCAGCTCGGGCCGCGGCCCCGGCAGCCACTCCACGTCGAGGTCCTGCAACGCTCCGAACAGACTGCCTCCTTGGGGCAGCGCCAGGTCGGTCCGGTAGATCGCCCCGAGCGGCTCGCCCTCGTACGCCACCACGTGCGCGCGGCGCGCGCGCAGGAGATCCGGGATCACCACATGGGCGAACGGTTGGTCGGTGCCGCAGACGAAGGCTCGGGCCGTTCCCACGACCTTCAGCCCTGCGGCGAGCCCCACCACCGGACCCCCGTGCGGATAGGGATCCTCGACGGCCTCGACCGGCAGGCTCTGACCCGGCGCTTTGACCACCACCACCGGCCCGCCCGTCGCCGCCTTCACAGCGTCGTAGACGTGCCGGACGAGCGGGACGCCGTCCCAGTCGATGAGGGCCTTGTCGGTGCCCATGCGGCTCGAGCGGCCGCCCGCGAGGATGACGCCGCCCAGGGTCACCCGACGGCCTCGATGCCGGCGAGCAGTTGTCTGGCCTCGGTGCTGCGCAGCGTGCCGAGCGCGGGGACGTCCGGCGCTGCCACCGTGTCCGTCGTCGGGACGAAGCGCAGGTGGTCGGCTCGGGGCGCGAGGGTCAGTGCGCGCGTGGCGTGGCCGGTGCTCTGGCCGGCGGCGCTGTCGGTCACCCCTCGGACGAAGCGTCCCCGGTCGATGATGGTCACGCGCTGCCTGGCGGTGCCCTCGGCATCGAAGGAATGGGAGTCGGCACCGTCGTCGATGAGCGTGACGGCCCGGCTCGTTCGCGGCGGTGGCTCCCCGAGTGCGAGCTCGACGCCGAACACCGGCGCGAGCGCGGCCAACAGATCGGCCACCGCCTTCGGCCCCAACACCCGGCCGTCTTCGAGCCGGACCCATCCAGAGGTCGAACCATTGGAGTTCCCGGCGGGTTCGCGCGTCTCGAAGGTCCGGGTGCCCCATGTGGTTGCGATCGCCTCGCGGATCGGCCCGCCCCGATCCACCTCGCCCACCGTCGCCGGAGGCAGCGCCCCGACACGCCAGGCGCGCGCCTGTCCCGCCCGCAAACACGCGGTCTTCGCCAAGCGCTCCAGGTCCTCGATCGACCCCTCGGCGCGACCGCAGCGACCCGCGCGGATCGCCACCACCACCGCATCCCGCTCCGTCAACGCCACGAGCCCTTCGACGGGCAGCAGCTCGAGTGCGTCGACCGCCACGCGAAGCATCGCGGGCCAGCGTAACCCGCCCGACCACCCCGCCCTACCTCCAGCTGACCGATGGTCGATCAGGCGGCGGCGTCGTAGAGCCCGCGGATCTCCGCACGGTCGGCCGGCGGGGGCGTGAGGTGCAGCTCCCTCCGCTCGGCCGCGGCGTCCGCGCACGCGTCCAGCTGCTCGCTCGTGACGCCCAGTTCGCCCAGGCGCGTCGTGCCGGTGCGGGCGCAGAGCGCGCGGACCTCGTCCTCGCTGATGCCGGGCTCGGCGCCGCGCCGTACGAGTGCCCCCAGCGAGTGCTGGAGCATGATCGCGTTGGCCGAGCCGTGCGCGACACCGGTCAGGCGCACGAGCGTCTGGCTGAGCACGTGGTGCAGGCCGTACCAGGCGGAGTCGATCGAGTAGCCGGCCAGCAGCGCCCCGAGCGCGAGGTCGTCGCGGTCGGGCTCGTCCGCGGCGTAGGCGGCGACGATCAGCCGGACGGCTTCGCGCGCGACCAGGGTCGCGACGGGGTTGGCGAGCGTCGTGGCCGGAGCCTCGACCGCGTGGCCGAGCGCGTTGAGCGCGCTGCCGGCGAGCGCGTCGTCCGGTTGCGACGCGGCGAGCTCGGGATCGCAGATCACCACGGTCGGTCGCGCGCGCGGCGTGTCCTCGCCGACCCCCCGCGCGTGCCGGTGCACCCAGGTCATCTCGGCGCCCGACAGCGTGGTCGGGATCGCCTGCGACTGGCCACCGCGCGCGGCCGCGAGTGCCTTGGCGACGTCGATGACCCGCCCGCCGCCGAGGGCCGCGAAGCGCCCGCCGCGCGCCTCGCCGAGCAGATCACCGGCGATCTCGTCGACCCGGCCCGCCGGCACGTCGAGCACCGCGCCCGCGGCGTCGACCACCTTGGGCAGCAGGTCTCGCGACCGCTGCGTGGACAGGAGCGTGAAGCCGGGGCCGCCGAGCAGCTCGACGGCGTCGACCGCGCGCCCGCGACCGAAGTGGATCGTGCGCTCGCCGTCCTTCCAGTCGAAGCTCCGCATCGTCTGGCACCCTAGGCACGCGATGCTCGCCTACGTGTTCTGGCACCGCCCGCGCCACGACGGGCTCGCATACCAGGAAGCGCTGCTGGAGCTGCACGCGGCGCTCGCCGAGGCGCCCCCGCCCGGCTTTCGCGGTTCGGGTTCCTTTGCCCGCGCGGAGATGCCGTGGATGGACGGCTACGAGGATTGGTACCTCGTCGACGACTGGACCGCGCTGGGCGTCCTCAACGACGTGGCGCCGCGGTACGCGGCGCACGATCCGGTGGCGGATCTCTCGCGGGACGGCGCGGGTGGGGTCTTCGCGCTCCAGGCCGGTGAGCCCGATCTGGGGGGCGTCGAGGCGTCGACCTACGGCGAGGACCCGGTGGCCGGCGACGTCATCTGGCGGCGCCAGCTCGTGCTGGGCCCGGCCCCGCAGTACCTCGCGCAGCACTTCTCCGGTGACGGCGAACTGCCGCGCCGGCTGCTCGGATCACGCTGACGCACGCGACATCGACCGGCACCCGAGGAGGGAAGAGTGCCGGTCGATGCGGTGCTTACGCCGCGCGGGCGATGGGGAAGAGGCGGCCGCGCCCATGGTGGGCGGCCGGCGTGGCGCCGCTGGCGCGCATCTCCAGGAGGGAGACGACGTCGGCGGTGCGACGGAACGGGTCGGCGAGGGTGCGACCGTCGCCGTGGGCGGCGACGATCTCGCCACTGACCTCGGCGACGAGGATGTCGCCGTGGGGGAGGACCTGCGAGTCCAACGCGGCCAGGCGGCGGAGCTCGGAAGCGTCGGCCGGCCGGCTGTTGCGGATGGTGATCTCTGACATTGCTTTTGCTGGCCTTTCTCTTGGTCGAGGGTGGTGATGAAGCGATCGGGGAGGATCAGTTCGTACGAACATTGTCGGACAGATTTGCCCTTAGCGCAAATGAAGTGTTGCGGTAGGTGCTATAAGCTGAGGTGATGCTTGACGTGCGCCGGCTCAAGGTCTTGCGCGAGGTCGCCGCTCGCGGTTCGTTCTCCAGCGCAGCGGACTCGCTGCACTTCACGCAGTCCGCCGTGTCGCAGCAGATCGCTGCCCTCGAGCGGGAGACCGCGACGACCCTGGTGGAGCGCAGCGCCCGCGGGGTGCGCCTCACCGAGGCGGGCGAGGTCCTCGTCCGTCACACCGACGTCATTCTCGCCCGGCTCGCCGACGCGGAAGCGGAGCTGCGCGCGCTCGAGGGCCTTGCGGCGGGCCGCCTGCGGCTGGCGGCGTTCCCGTCCGCGGGCTCGTCCATCGCTCCGGAGGCGATCGGCCGGTTCCGCGCGCTGCACCCGCAGGTCGAGCTGTCGATGGTCCCCGCCGAGCCCGACGAAGGGCAGGAGAAGTTGCGCGCGGGCGAGGTCGACATCGCGCTGCTGATCGAGACGCCGTGGGAGTCGTGCACGGTCGACGGGACCTTCGAGACGACGCATCTGCTCGACGACCGCATGTATGCGGTGCTGCCGCGCAACCACCCGCTCGCGTCCAAGGCCAAGCTGCGCCTGACCGACCTGCGCGAGGAGTCCTGGCTGCTCGGCACGACCAACTCGTGCCCGGACGCCTCGATCTTCCTGCGCGCGTGCGAGCGGGCCGGCTTCGAGCCGAAGATCGCCTTCAACTCCGACGACTACGCGGCCATGCAGGGCTTCGTGGCCGCGGGCATCGGCGTGTCGCTGATCCCGGAGCTGGCGCTGACCTCGATCCGCGAGGACGTCGTCATCCGGTCGCTGTCACCGGCCGCACCCGCGCGCCGGATCGTGGCAGCGACGCTGGCCGGCGGGTACCGGTCGGCGTCCGCGGCCGCGATGCTCGAGGTGCTCGTCGAGGTCGGCGCCGCCCATGAGAGCGGCACGGCCGAGCTCGCGCTGGCCGTCTAGCGGGTCGACGCTGCCCAGAGACGACGAAGCCCCGCGCGGGGGCGGGGCTTCTTGCGCAGTGCGGCCGAGTGGACTCGAACCACCACGAGCTTTCGCCCACAGCGCCCTCAACGCTGCGCGTCTACCAATTCCGCCACGGCCGCGTGGCCCGCGGGAGGGTAGCGCTTGCATCCGTCCGCCCCGGGTACTACCTTCTTCGAACACATGTTCGTACGACCCGCCCAAGGAGCCTGACCCCGTGGACATCGGCAAGGAGCTGACGAAGCGCCAGCAGGAGATCTACGACTTCATCCGCAAGTACTCGGCGAAGTACGGATACCCGCCCACTGTGAGGGACATCGGCAAGGCGGTCGGCCTCGCCTCATCCTCGACGGTGCACGCGCACCTGTCCAACCTGGAGAAGGCAGGCGTCCTGCGGCGCGATCCGACGAAGCCGCGCGCGCTCGAGCTGCTCGACCGCGCGGTCGGCACGGCTGCCGACGCGGTCCGCTCCGTGGTCGCCACTGGCGGCCTGCCGGTCGTCGGCCACGTCGCCGCCGGCCAGCCGATCCTCGCGGAGGAGAACATCGAGGAGTACGTCGAGGTGCCGAAGCTCGCGGGCGGCGACGAGGGCGAGTACGTCCTCCGCGTCCGCGGCGACTCGATGAAGAACGCCGGCATCCTGCCCGACGACTACGTCGTCGTCCGCCCGCAGGACACCGCGGCGGACGGCGAGATCGTCGTCGCGCTCGTGGGGGAGGAGGCGACGGTCAAGACCTTCTACCGCGAGGCCGACCACGTCCGTCTGCAACCCGAGAACGAGACGCTGGAGCCGATCCGCTCCCGCGAGGTCAAGGTCCTCGGCCGCGTCGTCGGCGTCTTCCGGCAGGTCGCATGATGACCGCCCTGGCGTTCGACTTCAGCTACGACGAGCCCGCGCCGGTCGCGCGTGAGGACGGCGTCGCTCCGGCACCCGTGCCGGAGCGCCGCCTCTACGCGGTCCGCGGCACCGTCGGCGAGCCCGCGGCGGCCGTTGTCGCACCGGCGCCGCCGCTCGCCCCGGCGCTGCGCGTCGTGCCGACGCCCACGCTGGACGACATCCTCGGCCAGGCCTGGTCCACGCTCGCGACGGGCTTCAGCGCCTGCCCGGTCTGCCACGAGGAGACGATGACCGCCCGCTGGTCGGCCGGCCACGGTCTCGTCGGCGGCCGGTGCGCCTCTTGCGGGACCACGCTCGAGTAGATCGGGCGCGCGGCATGGGAGGCCGCGCGTCCCGCTCGAACGTCTGCCTTTGTCAGGCCGGGTCCGATTGGCATCGAGGGAGGGGTTCGAGGCGGGTGCGTCACGTTTCTTGCTCCAGGGGCAAGAAACGTGACACACCCTTGCCGCGGGGCGACCAACCGCCGCCCTACCCAGCCGCAGTCGGCCAGCGCTTGACCCGGGCGACCGCCTGGGCTGAGCGCGCAGCGTTCCGAGCGACCCACGCAGACGGCCGACGGAGTACCGTCCCCCGGGCAGGCTGAGCAGCCGCGGGAGCCGTCCGGCTCTCGAGGAAAGTCCGGACACCACAGGGCGAGGTGGTCGGTAACGCCGACCCGGGGAAACCCGCGGGACAGTGCCACAGAAATACACCGCCGGCTCCGGCCGGTAAGGGTGAAATGGTGCGGTAAGAGCGCACCGGCGTCACGGTGACGTGGCGGCCAGGCAAACCCCACCTGGTGCAAGGCCGAGCAGGACCGTTTGCAGGCTGCCCGCCGAGGTCCAGGTAGGCCGCTCAGATGGATGGCTGCTCTCGACAGAATCCGGCTTACAGGCCTGCTGCGGAGGGGCCCCGTGCGAACGGGGCCCCTCTCATGCCGCCGCCGCGGTATCACTCCCGGATGGGACAGCGAGAGAAGGCCGACCGCCTGCTGGAGCTCCACGGCGGTGACACGCCGCTGCTGCTCGTCAACGCCTGGGACGCCGGCTCGGCCCGGCTGCTCGAGTGGCTGGGCTTCGACGCCATCGCGACCACGAGCAGCGGCCACGCCGCCACGCTCGGTCGCCTCGACGGCGAGGTCACCCGCGACGAGGCGCTCGCACACGCTGCCGACCTCGTCGCCGCGACCGGCCTGCCCGTCTCGGCCGACCTCGAGAACGGGTTCGGCGCCGACGAGGACGCAGTGGTGGAGACCATCCGCGGCGCGATCGCCGCCGGCCTGGCGGGTGCCTCGATCGAGGACTCGACCGGCCAGGCCGATGGCTCCGGCATCTACGATCGCGATCATGCGGCCGCCCGCGTCGCGGCGGCTGCCGAGGCCGCTCACGGAGGTGACGCCCGGCTCGTCCTGACCGCCCGCTGCGAGAACCACCTCCACGGCCACGACGACCTCGCCGACACGATCGCGCGGCTGCAGGCGTACGGCGCCGCGGGCGCCGACGTGCTCTACGCGCCCGGCCTTACCCGTCTCGACGACCTCCGCACCGTCGTCGCCGCGGTCGATCAGCCGGTGAACGTGCTCGCGCTGCCGTCCGCACCCACGGTCGCCGAGCTCACGGAGGCCGGGGTCGCTCGCATCTCCGTCGGCGGCGCGTTCGCCTTCGCCGCGCTGGGCGGCGCGGTCGCGGCCGCCCGCGAGCTGCGCGAGTCCGGGACCTACGGCTTCTGGCAGGCGGCCGGGGTCGGCGCGAAGGCCGCCAAGCAGGCGTTTGCGGACCGATCTGCGCCAAGGCAGTGACAGAGATGTGCCGATACACGCACGCAGAACCGGGTCGGCGCCCGTGGGTGATGAGCTGGGCGCATGTGGATCGGCTTGCAGCACTTCTCCCCGCACGAGGCAGGCGAAGACGAGCATGACCTGATCGTCGTCGGCTACGACGCGCGGAGGTGCTTCACGATCGGCAGCCGCGCCGAGGCGCTGCCGGAGATCGTTCGGATGCTCCGCGCGGTGGCGAACCCGGATGGCTGGCAGCCGCGCTGCCGGACCTGCGGAACCGAGCTCGACGTGCCACCCCTCGGCGAGCTGGAGGTCACGTGCGCTTCAGCCTGATGCACGTCGACGAGCACTCGGACGAGGTCGTGCTGATCATCCCCGACGGGCCCAGCCCGGTCGCCGTTTGCGTCCCCCTCGACGCGGTGCCCGCCTTCCTGCCGATCCTGGCCGAGGCCACCGCCGACCTGCCCGAGCAGTGCTGCCCGGCATGCGCGGACATCCTGCCCGGCCACCCCGACAACGCGCTCGATGCCGGCTGATCTCGTAGGCGGTCGATGCAAGACACCGCGGTACGTCTCCCATCGAGCTGCGGCGCGGCCTCGAGCATCAGTTCGGCGTCACGAGCGGCCCGGAGAGCGCCGAGGGCGACATCGTCCTCGCCGCCTACACGGGCGGGAAGGCCAGCGTCCTGATCAAGCACGCCGGCGAGCCGGATTGGACCCGGTGACGCGCGGGGCCGGAGCCCCGCGCGATCCCTCAGTCCTCGGTGTCGGCGAGCAGGCGGTACAGCGCCTTGCGCGCGTCGACCATGACCTCGCGGGCCTGGGCGATCTGCGCGTCGGTCCCCACCTGGGAGACCTGGATGAGCGCGGCGCCGAGCTGGCCGAGCAGGTTGCGCAGCTCGAGCCGGCCCTCGCCGACCTCGCTGCCCAGCCCGGCCCACGGCTCGCCGAGCGACTCGCGGTTCTCCTCGACGTGGGCGGTGCCCGCCTCGGTCAGGGAGAAGGACTTGCCGGTTCCCTCCGTGGAGGCGGTCACCAGCCCCTCGTCCTCGAGCTGCGCGAGGACGGGGTAGACCGAGCCGGGGCTCGGGCGCCAGACGCCCTCGCTGCGGTTCTCGATCTCCTGCATCAGGCCGTAGCCGTTGAACGGCTGCTCGGCCAGGAGGACCAGGATGGCGGCGCGGACGTCGCCACGGCGCATCCGGCGCCGTCCCCGGGGGCCGCCGCCGAAGTCGCCCGGACCGAAGCCCGGGCCGCCCCAGCCGCGACCGAAGTGCGGCCCGCCGCGGTGCCCGCCGCCCCGGCTCATGGCCAGGAAGTGGCGGCCGCGCGGGCCGTGGAGTGGGTGTGCGTGGGAAGCACAGCTCATATCGCCATCCTTTCGTTGACAGTTGCGATGCAGTAACGATATATCGGAACTGCTCGCCTGTCAAGCTTGCGGGCGCGGCGACACGGGCGCCGTTGTGGCCGGCCGCCAGGCGACACGGTCGGGTTCCGGACTTGCGCGGTGTGCGAACATGCGTTCGTATGATCGTCTGCCTCCAGCTGCCCCGCTTCGCGCTGACGATCGCCGCCGGCAAGGACGCGCAGCTCGTCGGCCCCCTGGCCCTCGCCCCCGAGGCCGGGCGCGAGCCGGTGGTGGGGGAGGTCTCCGCTGCGGCCGAGGCGTTCGGCGTCCGCGGCGGGATGCGGCTGGGGGAGGCACTCGCGCGCTGTCCCGAGCTGCGGCTCGTCCCGCCCGACCCCGCCGGCGTCGCCGACGCCCAGGAGGCGTTGCTGAGGGCGCTGGAAGCGATCGGCGCGGCGGTGGAGAGCGGCCGCCCCGGCCTCGCCTTCTTCGACGCCCATGCGCTGCGCCACATCCACCCCGACGTCATCGCCGAGGCCCGCCGCGCGGCCGGCAGGCCCGCCCGCGTCGGCGCGGGCCCGACCCGGTTCGTCGCGCTCGCGGCCGCCACCCGCGCGCGCCCCCGCAAAACGGAGACGGTCAGCCAGGAGAAGGCCCGCGCCTACCTCGCCCCGCTCCCCGTCGCCCTGCTCAGGACCCTCGCCGAGGGCTGCGAGACCGACGAGGCGCTGCTCGTCCTTCCCGAGCCTCTGGAGCGCCTCGGCATCGGCACCCTCGGCGAGCTGGCCAAGCTCCCGCGCGCCGCCGTCGCCGACCGCTTCGGTGCACCCGGGCTCCGTGCCCACGACCTCGCCCGCGGCAAGGACGTCCCCCTCCGCACTCGGACGCCGCTCGAGCGCCTCGAGGAGCGGCTCGACCTGCCCGAGGCCGCGTCCGGCCCGCAGCTCGAGCAGGGGCTCGGCCTGCTGATCGACCGCCTGCTCGCCCGCGGCGAGCGCCGCGGCCGCGCGCTGCGCTCCGCCGTCCTCAGCGCGACCCTCGTCGAGGGCGGCACCTGGCGCGAGCGGATGGTCTTCCGCGAGCCGCTCGCCGACGCGAAGCGCATGCGCCTCGTCCTCGCCCCCAAGCTCATGACCCTGCCCGCGCCCGCCGAGGACCTGCGGCTGCGCGCCGAGGGCTTCGGCCCACCCGGCGGCGCCCAGGCGGCGCTGCTGACCGAGCCCGCCGCCGCGCGGTCCGAGCGCCTCAAAGAGGCGGTCCGCCAGGCCCGCGCCGCCGGTGGCCCCGAGGCGGCCCTGCGCGTGCTCGCCATCGACCCCGACTCGCGCGTCCCCGAGCGCCGCCTCGCCCTCACCCCCTGGGAATGAAGCGCCTCAACGCCCCGAAGCCCGTGCGCGTGCGCACCGGTGAACGCGGCCGGCCCGTCGCCATCGACGGCCGCGCGGTCGACGCCGTCCGCGAGTCGTGGCTGATCGAGGACCGCTGGTGGACGGACGCGCCCCTGCGCCGCCGCTATTGGGAGGTGGTGACGGCAGATGGGCGCAGCGTCACCATCTATCGCGATCTCGACGCTGGCGCCTGGTTCTCCCAGAAGGCTTAGGCTCCCGGCCGATGGGATCGATCCGCGCGAAGCTCGGCCTCCCGCCCGGTCCCGTCGACCTCGGCGCGATCGACACGCGTGCGACGCCCGGTGCCCCCAAGGGCGGCAAGCAGGCGGCGCGCGACCACCGCCACGAGACGGGCGACGTGCTGGCCGACCTCCAGGAGCGGCTCGTCGCCGAGGCGACCGTCGAGGACTCGCGCCGCCGCGTCCTGCTGGTCCTGCAGGGCATGGACACGTCGGGCAAGGACGGCGTCATCAAGCGCGGCCTCGGCGGCATGAACGCGAAGTGGCTGGACATCACCGGCTTCGGGCCGCCGACCCAGGAGGAGCTCGACCACCACTTCCTCTGGCGCATCCGCAAGGCGCTGCCGGAGGCGGGTCACGTCGGCGTCTTCGACCGCTCCCACTACGAGGACGTCGTCGCCGTCCGCGTCCGCAACCTCGCCCCCGAGGACGTCTGGCGCCCGCGCTTCGAGGAGATCAACGCCTTCGAGCGCCAGCTCGCCGACGACGGCTGCACGATCGTCAAGGTCTTCCTGCACATCAGCCGCGACTACCAGCTCGACCGCCAGCTGCGCCGCATCGACCGGCCCGACAAGCGCTGGAAGTTCGCGCAGTCCGACCTCGAGGACCGCGAGCGCTGGCCGGAGTTCCAGGCCGCCTACGAGGAGGCCATCGAGCGCACCAACACGGACGCCGCCCCGTGGTTCGTCGTCCCCGCCGATCGCAAGTGGTACCGGATGTGGGCGGTCTCCCAGCTGGTGCTGGAGACCCTGCGCGACCTGGACCCCCAGTTCCCGACGCGGCCTGAGTTGGACCTTCCGGCGCTGCGAGAACGCCTGCAGAACAGCTGACGTCCGGGCCGGGTGCGAACATGTGTTCGTACAGATGTACGTCGAGCTCCACTCCCACTCCGCGTTCTCGTTCCTGGACGGGACCTCGCTGCCGGACGAGCTGGCCGGCGCGGCGGCGCAGCTCGGCTATCGCGCGCTGGCGCTGACCGACCACAACGGCGTCTTCGGTTCGATGGAGCACGCGCAGGCCTGCCACGCGCTGGGGATCCAGGCCATCCACGGGGCGGAGGTGGACGTCACCGATGATCTGTTCCCGTCCACCCACCCCCTAGCCACCCGTCATCTGACGCTGCTGGTGGAGACGGCGCGCGGCTGGAGCAACCTGTGCCGGCTGCTCACCCGCGCGCACCGGGACACGCGGGCGCCCGACGGCGGCCGCGTGATCGTCCCGCCCTCCGTCCCGCTGGAGGAGGTGCTCGCGCGCGCGGAGGGGCTCGTGTGCCTGAGCGGCTGCGCGCGCCAGGGCGTGCGGGACGAGCCGACGCTGCGGCGGCTGCTGGGCGCGTTCGGGCCCGCCAACCTGCGCGTCGAGCTGCAGCGGCCGTTCCAGCGCCATGACCGGGCGCTCAACCGCGGGCTGTCGGCACTGGCGCGCCGGCTCGGGATCCCGTGCGTGGCAACGGGCAACGTCCACGCGCACTCGCGCGAGCGCGCGCGGCTGCAGGACGCGTTCGTGTCCATCCGCGAGCACGCCACGCTGGACGCGAGCGAGCCCGTGCGTCGCGGCAACCACGCGCACGTGCTCGCCTCGCCGAAGGCGATGGCGGCGCGCTTCGCCGACCACCAGGACGCGGTGCGGGAGACGCTGCGGCTCGCCGACCGGCTGCGCTTCGACCTGACCAGCGACCTCGGCTACCGCTACCCAGGCGCGGAGAACGAGGACGCCGATCACGAGCTGACCGTCCTGTGCGCGGATCGCTTCGACCACCGCTACCCGGCCGGTCACGCCCGCCGGGACGAGGCGCTGGCCCGCCTCGACGAGGAGCTGCGGGTCATCCGCTCGCTCGGGCTGTCGGGCTTCTTCATCCTGCACTGGGAGCTGCTCGAGCTCGCGCGCGCCGTGGCGGCCGAGGTGCGCGGGGTGGGTGGGGGCGGGTCAGTGCGGGGGCTGCTGCCGCCGGGCCGCGGCCGCGGGTCGTCCGTGTCCTCGATCGTCTGCTACCTCACCGGCCTCTCGCACATCGACCCGATCGAGAACGAGCTCTTCCTCGGCCGCTTCCTCAACGAGGAGCTGACCGCGCTGCCGGACATCGACCTCGACTTCCCGCGCGACATCCGCGAGCAGCTGATCCCGCGCGTCCACGACAAGTACGGCCGCGACCGCGCCGCGCTGGTCGCGGCGTTCCCGACCTACCGCTCCCGCGGGGCGATCCGCGAGATCGGCAAGGCACTCGGCCTGCCGCCGGGGGAGATCGAGCGGGTCGCCCGCGTGGCCGAGCCGTGGGCTCAGGCCGTCGAGGAGGACGTCAACCTCGCGCTGGGCGCCGCCGCCGAGGCGGCCGAGGGCACGCACACGGCGAAGGCAGCCGCGTCATCGGTCCCACCCACCCCCAACGGTCCGTCCCCGGTCGGCCCGGCGCCCTGGACCGCGGCGGCGGGGGAGGCCAATCGCGCTGCGCTCGGCGTCGCCACGTCGCGCGAGGGCGGCCCGGACCCGGGGCTGGAGCCGCGGCTCGCCGGCGCCCACGACCCGTCGGGCGCGCACTTCCACGACGCCTACGGCGACACGCGCTCGCGGGAAGCGCGTGCCGCCCGCGAAGCGGCGACCCGTGCCTCGAACGCCGCGCGCGCCTTCGAGCAGGACCGCCACCACGCCGCGAGCGAGCGCGCCACCGCCGCCCAGCGCGATCGGGACGGCGACGCCCGCAACTTCGACTGGGCGCCACCCGTCCCCACCCACCCGGACAAGGGGTGGGTGGGGACGGGCGACGGCGAGCGCCCTGCAGGGCGAAGTCCTGCGGGGCGCTGGGGGTGGCTCTCCCACCTGGCGGGCGAGGCGTACGGGCTGCCGCGCCACCTGTCCCAGCACCCGGGCGGGATGATCGTGGCGACCCGGCCGCTGATCGACTGCGTCCCGCTCGTCCCCGCCGCGATGCAGGGACGGCAGATGTGCCACTGGGACAAGGACTCGTGCGCGGATGCGGGCTTCCTGAAGATCGACCTGCTCGGCCTCGGGATGCTGTCGGCGGTCGAGCGGGCGGTGGAGGAGATCGCGCGCGTTCGCCACGAGCGGATCGACCTCAGCCGCATCCCGTACGACGACAAGCCGACCTACGCGGCGATCCAGAAGGCGGACACGATGGGCGTCTTCCAGATCGAGAGCCGCGCCCAGATGCAGTCGCTGCTGCGCACCCGGCCGGAGACGCTGGACGACCTGACGATCCAGGTGGCGATCGTGCGGCCGGGGCCGATCGTCGGCGGCGCCGTCAACCCGTACATCGACCGCAAGCAGAAGCTGCGCGCGAACCCGGACTTCAAGATCCCCTACGAGCACCCGTCGCTCGAGCCGGTGCTCAAGGACACGCTCGGGACGATCATCTTCCAGGATCAGGTGATCGAGGTGGCGATGGCGTTCGCCGGCTTCACGCCCGGGGAGGCGGAGGGCCTGCGGCGGGCGATGAGCCGCAAGCGCTCGGCGGCCGCGATCGAGGCCCACCACGAGCGCTTCGTCCAGGGCGCCGCGAGGACCCACGGCGCCGACCGGGAGACGGCCGAGCGCGTCTTCACGATGATCGCGGGCTTCTCGGGCTTCGGCTTCCCCAAGGCCCACGGCGCCGCCTTCGGGCTGCTCGCCTACCAGTCGACCTGGCTGCGTGTGCACTACAAGCCCGAGTTCACCTGCGCGCTGCTCAACGAGCAGCCGATGGGCTTCTACCCGTCGGACACGCTGATCCACGAGTGCCAGCGCACGGGGATCGAGATCCGCCCGCCCGACGTCAACGAGTCACGGGTGCTGTGCCACGTCGAGTCCGTGGGGGAGCACCCGGTCATCCGGATCGGGCTGGGCTACCTCAACGGCGCGCGGGCGGACGAGGTCAAGGCGGTCGTCTCCGAGCGCGAGGCGCACGGCCCGTACGGGTCGCTGGGGGAGCTGGCCTCGCGGGCCGGGGCGGGACGGCCGTCGCTGTCCGTGCTGGCCTGGTCGGGCGCGTGCGACAGCATCATCGGCGCGCAGGAGGCGCTGACGAAGTCGGCTGCCGGTGGCGAGGCTTCTGGCCGAGACCGAGAGAGCCGCCGCCAGGCGCTGTGGCAGCTCGGTATTGCCGCGCCCGCGCAGCGGGCGAAGGAGGGCGACCAGCTGGCGCTGCCGCTCGACCTGCCGGAGGCGCCCGACCTCAAGCCGCTGGAGGCGTGGGAGCGGATGGTCGCCGACTACGCGACAACGGGGGTGACGGCGGGCGCGCACCCGATGGCGCTCGTGCGCGAGGACCTGCCCGCCGACGTCGTCCACGCGGGCGACCTGGAGCGGCTGCGCCACGGCGAGCGGATCCGGATCGGCGGCCTGGTGGTGGCGCGGCAGCGGCCGGCGACCGCCAACGGGATCGTCTTCATGCTGCTCGAGGACGAGCACGGGACGATCAACCTCGTCGTCCCGCCGGCGACCTACGACCGCGACCGCCTGGTGGTCCGCGGCGAGCCGCTCGTCTTCGCCGAGGGCCGCCTGGAGAAGCACCCGAAGGCGGCGGGGGCGATCAACATCGTGGTGGACTCCATCCGCCCGCTGGACACGACCCGCATCGGCGCCGCGGGTGACGTGATCCCGCTGCTGGTCTCGGACCCCGGCAGCCCGGACCCGCAGGCCGACGCCGAGCCCGTCGAGCCGTGGGCGCCGGCGGCGGCCGCCGCCGGGGGACACGGGCCCGCCCGCCCACGCGACTTCGCCGCCGTCGCCCCGCCCGTGCAGAGCTTCGGGCAGGGGCGGAGCCGGTGATGGGACCACCTCGCCGCGCGAGCGGGTAGGGTTCCGGCGCGCATGGCCGTTCTCGTCTTCGTCCTGGTCTGGGCCTTCGTCGCCGTCGGCCTCGTCGTCATCGGTATCCGCTCGGGCCGTGGCGGCGCGCCGCCCAAGGTCAACACGTCCCGCGGCGGTCGCGCGTACTGGTACGTCGCCTTCGCGTTCGTGCTGCTCGGCTTCGGTGCGGGCGTGCCGATCGCGTCGAGCCTCGGCCGCGACAGCGACTCCAAGTCCTTCCCACAGGCGGACATCACGAAGTTGACCTCCGCGCAGGAGCACGGCCGCGAGGAGTTCCACCAGTTCTGCAGCCTGTGCCACACGCTGGCCGCCGCCAACTCGGTCGCCCAGGTCGGTCCGAACCTGGACACCCTGCGGCCGACGAAGGGCCTCGTCCTCGACGCGATCAAGAACGGTCGCGCGCGCGGCAACGGTGCCATGGCGCGCAACCTCGTCTCGGGCAAGGACGCCGAGGACGTCGCCGAGTTCGTCTCCCTGGCCGTCGGTCAGAAGGGCAAGTAGCGCGAAACCCCGAGCGGGTTCTGCGGTACTAGCCTTGCACGGCGTTTCCCGGCGAACACCTGGGGTACGCGGGGGGTCGAGGGCCTGACCAGACCCAAGGAGATGTCCGACCCATGAGTCACTCTGCACTTGCTATCGAGGGGTTCTACGACCACGAGGAGCAGACGCAACGCCGCGCGCCCGATTGGGGCGGCGACGATCTCTTCACGACGGCGCCACCGCGGCGCCGTCAGGCTCGCGGCACCCGCGACCTCGGCGAGGACGGCCGTTTCGCCCGGACGCGCGGCGATCACGCTCCGAGCGTCCCGTCACGCCACGATGAGTGGATCTCGGCCGCCGACGAGGCGCCGACGGCGGCCGACTTCGATCGCTACCTCGAGCCGGTGCCCGCGGGACGCCGCACCGTGACCATCACGGGCCGGGCGGGCGGATTCCATACCACGGTGACCCGCCGCCCGGCCCGCACGATCGACGAGCGCATCGCCCATCGGCCCGAGCGCATCGCCTCATGGACCTGCGCGATGGGGTTCCTGCTGATCCTCCTCGCGATCCTGACGTCCCACTGACGGCCGTTCGCGGCTAGACTTACCCCTGGTAAGCCATGCCGCCCGGCCCGAAGCGCACCGCCGTCGCCACCCTCGCCCCGCCCGGCGAGATGTGCCCCCACCTCCACGAGGCCGTGGAGCTGATCGGCAAGCGCTGGTCCGGCGCGATCGTCTACGTGCTGCTCGAGAACCGCAAGCCGATGCGCTTCTCCGAGGTCGGCCAGGCCATCCCGCAGCTCTCCGACCGCCTGCTCTCCGAGCGCATGAAGGAGCTCGAGGCGCGCGGGATCGTGGAGCGCACCGTGCACGCCGAGGCGCCCGTCCGGGTCGAGTACGAGCTGACCAGGATGGGTCGTGAGCTCGCGCCGACGCTCGCGGAGCTTCGCCGATGGGCGCTCCAGTACCTCGCGTGATTGTCCGCGAGGACAAGCGCCGCAGCCGCTCGCGCGGTTAGGCTCCGCGCGGTGACCGACCTGCCGCGCACCAACGACGAGGTCAAGGCCTTCGTCGAAGACCAGGGCATCCGCTTCATCCGGCTCTGGTTCACCGACATCCTGGGGCGGCTCAAGTCGTTCAGCATCAACTCCGCCGAGCTCGACGACGCCTTCGAAGGCGGCATGGGCTTCGACGGCTCCTCCGTGACGGGCTTCAACCCGATCGAGGAGTCCGACATGATCGCGGTCCCGGACCCGACCACCTTCGCGCTGCTGCCGTGGCGGGAGGGGGACGACG
Source organism: uncultured Solirubrobacteraceae bacterium (assembly GCA_963740765.1). Lineage (GTDB taxonomy): Bacteria > Actinomycetota > Thermoleophilia > Solirubrobacterales > Solirubrobacteraceae > DATLGB01. The sequence goes on from CAVUFN010000015.1 coordinate 298,278, forward strand.
TCGCCCGCATGTTCGCCGACGTCCAGACGCCCGAGCGCGCCCCGTACGAGGGCGACCCGCGCCACGTCCTGCGCCGCGCCGAGGAGCGCATGAAGGCGATGGGCTTCGACCACTTCTACGTCGGCCCCGAGCTCGAGTACTTCTACTTCCGCGACTCGAAGTCCACCGAGGTCCTCGACGAGGGCGGTTACTTCGACCTGACCACGCTCGACGCCGGCTCCGACGTCCGGCGCGACACCGTCCTCGCCCTCGAGCAGCTCGGCATCCACGTCGAGTACTCCCATCACGAGGTCGGCCCGTCCCAGCACGAGATCGACATCCGCTACGCCGACGCGCTGAAGATGGCCGACGACTGCATGACCTACCGCATCACGGTCAAGGAGTACGCGCTCAAGTACGGATGGCACGCGACGTTCATGCCCAAGCCGCTGTTCGGCGAGAACGGCTCGGGCATGCACACGCACATGTCCCTCTTCAAGGACGGCCAGAACGCGTTCTACGACGCCAACGACCCGTACTACCTGTCCGACGTCGGCAAGGCGTTCATCGCGGGGCAGCTGCGCCACGCCCGCGAGATGTGCGCGATCTTCGCCCAGTGGGTCAACTCCTACAAGCGGCTCGTCCCCGGCTACGAGGCCCCGACGTACAGCGCGTGGTCGCGGCGCAACCGCTCCGCGCTGGTCCGCGTCCCGCTGTACCACCCAGGCAAGGAGGCGGCCACGCGCATGGAGCTGCGCTGTCCCGACCCCGCCTGCAACCCGTACCTGACCTTCGCCGTGCTGCTGCACGCCGGCCTCGAGGGCATCGAGAAGGGCTACGAGCTGCCCGAGCCGATGGAGAAGAACCTCTACCACCTGACCCCGGACGAGCGGCGCCGGCTCGGCATCGAGCAGCTCCCGGAGACGCTCGGCGAGGCGATCGAGCTGACCTCGGAATCCGAGCTGTGCCTGCGCGCGCTCGGCGAGCACGTCTTCAACCGCTACGTCGAGATCAAGCGCTCCGAGTGGGAGGACTACCGCGTCCAGGTCACCCAGTGGGAGCTCGACCGCTACCTGAGCATCCTCTGACGACCTCCACCCTGGGTCAGGGTGAAAGTCGGCGCGGCTGCCGATAGCTTGACGGGGATGAGGGAGACCATCACCGCCCCCGGCGCACCGGACGCCGTCGGCCCGTATTCACACGCTGTCAAGGCCGGCGGCCTGCTGTTCATCTCCGGCCAGATCCCGCTCGACCCCGCGACGAACGAGATCACGGGGGAGACCGCGGCCGATCAGGCCCGCCAGTGCCTGGACAACCTCGCCACGATCGCCGCGGCTGCCGGGACCGACCTGAGCCAGGCGGTCAAGCTCACCGTCCTGCTGACCAACATCGGCGACTTCGCGGACGTCAACGAGGTCTACGGCGGCTACTTCACGAGCGACCCGCCCGCACGCGTCGCCTACGAGGTCAGCGCGCTCCCCAAGAACGCGCGAGTGGAGATCGATGCCATCGTCGCCCTCCCTGCGTGACATCGAGGCGGCCCGCCCGGCCGTTGAGACGATCGCGCGGCGCACGCCGATCATCACCACCCGGACGTTCTCCGAGCGCCTCGGCGCCGACGTCGTCCTGAAGGCCGAGAACCTCCAGCGGACCGGATCGTTCAAGGTCCGCGGGGCCGCCGCGAAGCTCGCTGCGCTCGGGGACGGCTGCGCGCAAGGCGTCGTGTGCGCGAGCGCCGGCAACCACGGCCAGGCGCTGGCGGCCAACGCCAGGGCGCGCGGCATCCCGTGCGACGTCTTCGTCCCCGTCGACGCGCCCATCGCCAAGGAGGAGGCGATCGTTGCCCAGGGCGGGACCGTCCACCGCGGCGGCGACGCGCTCGCCGACTGCATGAGCGAGGCGATCGCCTACGCCGGCGACTGCGGCCGCGCCTTCGTCCATCCCTATGACGACCCGGACATCGTCGCGGGCCAGGGGACCACCGGGCTCGAGCTGCTCGAGCAGGTGCCGGACCTCGCCAAGGTCGTCGTGTCCGTCGGCGGCGGCGGGCTCGCCGGCGGCCTCGCGACCGCGATCAAGGCCAAGCTGCCGGGCGTCGAGATCGTCGGCGTCCGCGCCGGTGCGCGCCCGACGATCGCCGACGGCATCGCCGTCAAGCATCCCGGGGAGGTGACCCAGCCGCTGCTGGACGCGTATCTCGACGACCTCGTCACGGTGGAGGAGGACGCGATCGCCGAGGCCATGTTCCTGCTGCTCGAGCGGGCGAAGCTGGTCGTCGAGGGCGCCGGCGCCGTGCCGCTCGCGGCGCTGTTCGCCGGCGTCACGGCACCCGCGACCGCGGGCACGACCGTCGCCGTCCTCTCCGGCGGGAACGTCGACGCGGGCCTGCTCGCCGGCGTGGCCCGCCGCCACGAGTCGATCTCCGGCCGCCGCCTCGTGCTGCTGACTCGCATCCCCGACCGCCCGGGCGGGCTCGCCCGGCTGCTGGAGTCGGTTGCCACCACCGGCGCCAACCTCGTCGACGTCTCCCACGTCCGCGAGGGCGTCGACCTGCACGTGAGCGAGACGGCCGTCGAGCTCGTCCTGGAGACCCGCGGCCGCGAGCACGCCGACGGCGTCCGCAGCGCGCTCGACGCCGCCGGATACAGCCTCAGCGTCATCCGCTGACGCCGCGTCACGGCGCGACGGTGATCAGCGCGCGCTGAGGCGCTGGTCGAGCAGGCGGACGGTGCTCTCGAGGTGACAGCGCATCGCCTCGCGGGCGCCCTGAGCGTCCCCGGACGCGATGGCCTCCGCGACGGCCCGGTGCTGGGTGGCGGACTCCTCGCGGGTCGAGTCGTGCGGCTCGAGCTGCGCGAGCAGGTCGGACATCTCACCTTGCACCTGGGTCATGGCGGCGACGACGCGGCCGCTGTCGGCGGCCTCGGCGAGCAACAGGTGGAAGGCGGCGTCCCAGCGGCGGTAGGTGATCCAGTCCTCGCCGTTGGTGTGATTGGCGGCGGCATTGGCGAGCGCGGCGCGCTGTCCGTCCGTCGCCCGCTCGGCGGCGAGCTGGACCGTGCCCAGCTCCAGCGCGATGCGCCAGTCGAGCAAGGCCCGGGAACGCTCGAGGGGGTACGGATGCTCAGAGGCGGCGGGCGGCGACTGGCTGACGAAGGTGCCGCCGGCGCGGCCGCGTACGGCGACGAGGTGTCCCGAGTCGGTCAGGGTGCCGAGTGCGGCACGCAGGGTCGAGCGCGAGATGCCGAAGTGCTCCGCGAGCTCACGCTCGGGCGGCAGGCGGGCGCCGGGCTCCAGGAGACCGATGCGGATCGCGGTGCCGAGCCGTTCGAGCGTGCTGTCGTACGTGCTGGGTGCGGCGACCGGGGCGAAGATCGTTGACGTTGACACTGCATGCTGTAACGGAGATCCGACGGAAAACATTCGCAAAGCGGTGAAGAGTAATCGTGACGCAGGCGTCAACTTTGGGCTAGGGTGCTCGCCGTGCACGACTACGACTGGCTGGTCATCGGGTCAGGCTTCGGAGGCAGCGTCAGCGCCCTGCGGCTGAGCGAGCAGGGCCACCGGGTGGCGGTGCTGGAGTCCGGGCGGAGCTTCGCCGACAGCGAGTTCCCGACGTCCACCTGGGACGCGCGCAAGTACTTCTTCGCCCCGAAGCTGGGCATGAGGGGCATCCTGCGTCTGACGGTCTTCAAGGACGTCTTCATCGGCAGCGGGGCGGGCGTCGGCGGCGGCTCGCTGGGCTACGCCAACACGCTCTACCGCGCGCCGCGCCGCTTCTACGACGACCCGCAGTGGGCCGCGCTGTCCGACGACTGGGGCGCGGAGCTGCGGCCCCATTACGACACGGCGGAGCGCATGCTCGGCGTCACCGACGTGGACACGGACGATCCCGCCGACGACCTCCTGCGCGAGTTCGGGCGCACCCTCGGCGTCGAGGACACGTACGCCAAGACGCGCGTCGGCGTCTACTTCGGCGACGGGGTGGGGGACCCGTACTTCGACGGCGACGGCCCGGAGCGGACGCCGTGCTCCCACTGCGGGCGTTGCATGGTCGGCTGTCCGGTCGGCGCCAAGAACACGCTGGTCAAGAACTACCTGTGGTTCGCGGAGCGCAACGGGGTGCAGATCGTCCCGGAGCGGACGGTCATCGACATCCGGCCGCGGCGTGGGCGGGGCGAGTCCGGCTACGAGGTCGTCTCGGAGCGCACCGGCGCGTGGCTGAACAAGGACCGCCGCACCCACACGACCGGCGGGGTCGTGGTCGCCGCCGGGGCGCTGGGGACCAACCTGCTCCTGCAGCGCTGCCGCCTGGCCGGCGGCCTGCCGAAGCTCTCCGCCCGCCTCGGGGAGCTGGTCCGCACGAACAGCGAGTCCGTCCTGAGCGTGACGCTGCCGCGCGGCGCGGAGGACATCACCAGGCGCGTCGCCATCACCGGTTCGATCTATCCCGATGCCGACACGCACATCGAGACGGTCGTCTACGGCAAGGCGGGCGGCTCGATGAGCTGGCTCAACACGCTGATGGTCGGGGACGGCAACCGCGTCACCCGGCCGCTGCAGCTGCTCGCCGCGATCGCCCGCCACCCCGGCCGGTTCGCGAAGCTCCAGCTCAACCGCTGGCGCTGGTCGGAGCGCACCATCGTCATCCTCGTCATGCAGACGCTCGACAACGCCATGGCGCTGCGGGCGCGAAGGACCCGCTTCGGCCGGGTCAAGCTCCGCACCGAGCAGAACCCCGACAACCCCAATCCGACCTTCATCCCGGTCGCCAACCAGTTCGCCGAGTGGCTGGCCGAGCGCACGGGCGGCATCGCGCAGTCCTCCGTCCTGGAGGCGACCGCGAACATCCCCTTCACCGCCCACATCCTCGGCGGGGCGGCGATCGGAGACTCTCCCGAGACCGGCGTGGTCGACAGCCGCCACCGCGTCTTCGGCTACGAGAACCTGCTCGTCTGCGACGGGTCGGCCGTGCCCGCCAACGTCGGCGTCAACCCCTCGCTGACCATCACCGCGATGGCCGAGCGCGCGATGGCGCTACTCGCCGCGGAGCGCGGCGCGCCGGACCTTCCCGGACGTGGTCTTGGGCAGGCTGTCGGCGAAGTCGACGACGCGGGGGTACTTGTACGGGGCGGTGACCTGCTTGACGTGGCCCTGCAAAGCGGCGATCAGGTCGTCGGAGGGGCTGAACCCGTCTCGTAGGACCACCACCGCGCGGACGACCGATCCGCGCTCGTCGTCCGGCTTGGCCACCACGGCCGCCTCGGCGACTGCCTCGTGGGCGACGAGAGCTGATTCGACCTCGAACGGGCCTATCCGGTAGCCGCTGGAGATGATCACGTCGTCGGTCCTGCCCTCGAAGAAGAGGTATCCACGTTCATCCTGCGTCACCCTGTCCCCGGTTCTCCATGGTCCGCAGGACGAACGAAGGTCCCCTCCGCCTGCCGCAAGCGGGATCACCGGCAGAGGGGACCTTCGCTCGTCCCCCGTTGACACCTTTCCATCGAGGTAGCCCACGAAGAACGTGGGGTCGGTGACCGGGTCCCGCAGCACGAGCTCACCATCCTGCACCACCAGGTCGATTCCATCCAGTGGGCGGCCCATTGAGCCGGGCACGGGCGGCACACCCGGCGGGTGGCCGGTGAGCTGGCCGGTCTCCGTCTGGCCGTATCCATCGCGGATCCAGACGCCGGTGGCCTCGTGCCAGGCGCGCAGGACCTCGGGGTTGAGCGCCTCGCCGGCCGCCACGAGGCCCTTGAGGTCGGGCAGCGGGCGCAGGTCGACGCGCTTGGCCATGACGCGATACTCCGTCGGGGCCATGCAGAGGACGTCGACGCGCTCGCGCTCGAGCAGGTCGAGGCGCTCGGTGGGGTCGAAGCGCGCGTCGTGCAGGAGGGCCGCGGCGCCGCGCAGCCACGGGGCGATGAAGACGTTGCGGGCCGACTTCGACCAGCCGCTGGCCGCCGTGCACCAGACCAGTGCAGCCGGCTCGGGGGCCAGCCACGTGTCCGCCTGCAGCCGCTGGCCGGGCAGGTAGCGCTGCCCGTGCACGACCGCCTTGGGGTCGCCGGCGGTACCGGAGGTGAAGGTGATCAGGCAGGGGTCGTCCGGCGCCAGCTGGGCGGGGTCCGGGGCGGGTCCGGCTTCCTCCCACAACGTCGGGCCGGTCCAGCCCGCCTCGCGCAGGACGGCGGCGTTGCGGGGATCGGCGACGACGGCCTTGGGGGCGGTGATGTCCAGCCGGGCGCGCAGGTCCCTCGCGCGCAGCTGCTCGTTGCACGGGAGGACGACGTAGCCCTGCCGGAAGCACGCCACCATCGCGACGACCCACTGCGGGCGGTTGCCGATCAGGGTGAGGACGACGTCGCCGCGCCGCACCCCGGCGGCGTGCAGCGCGCCCGCGCGCTCGGCGGCGGCGGCGGCGACCTCGGCGAACGTCCACTCCCGCACCCCCGATTCGACGAGCGCCCGGCCCTCGCGCCGGGTGACGACGTCACTCCAGAAGTTCATGCGACCGCCCAGAGGCGCCACTCGCCGGGCACGCCGCGGAGCTCGTGCGCGCCGCGGTCGTCGAAGCGCAGCCCCGATCCCACGACGAGGTCCTTGACCGTGTTGGAGACGCGCACCTCGCCGGGGGCAGCGCCGGCCATGACGCGCGCGGCGATGTGGACGGCGAGGCCGCCGACGTCGTCGCCCATGACCTCGCACTCGCCCGTGTGCAGGCCGGCGCGCACGTCGAGGCCGAGGCTGCGGACCTCGTCGGTGATCCCGCGGGCGGCGCGGATGGCGCGGGCGGGGCCGTCGAAGGTCGCCAGCCACCCGTCCCCGACGGATTTGATGGCGCGCCCGCGGTGGCGGGCGATCTGAGCCCGCGTGGCGCGGTCGTGCTGCTCGAGCAGGCCGCGCCAGCGCGCGTCGCCCAGCTCGGCGGCGCGCTCGGTGGAGCGGTGGATGTCGGTGAAGAGGACGGTGGCGAGGACGCGGTCGGGCTCGCGCTCGGCGCGAGCGCCGGTCAGGAACTCCTCGATCTCGCCCAGGACGGCCTCGCTGTCGCCCAGGAACGGCAGCGAGTCCTGGCCCTCCAGGGTCACGAGCCGGGCGTTGGGGATGTGCTCGGCCAGGTACAGGGAGTGGCGGTAATCGAAGCCCGCGTCGTCGCGGCGGTGCATCACGAGCGTCGGCGCCTGGATCGACGGCAGGACCTTGCGGACGTCGACGTTGCCGTTCGCGGAGATCATGTTGGTGGCGAAGACCGGGTCCATCGCCAGTCGCTGGAGGCGGCTCATCCACGCGCCCAGGCGGCGGTCGTCGGCGTAGTTGGGCGCCCACTGCGCCGACAGGAGGTCACCGACGCCCCAGTCGTCGCGCAGCACGTCCGAGCCGGTCTCGCGAGCTTCGCTGGTCCGCGCCCACTCGTACCCCGGCGCCCGCGTCATCCGCGCCATCGACGCGTACAGCAGCAGGGCACCGACGCGCTCAGGCGCGGTGGCGGCGAACAGCATCGCCATCGGCCCGCCCTCGTAGATGGCCATGATCGCCGCGCGCTCGGAGCCGGCGGCGTCCATCACCGCGTGGATGTCGTCCATCTGGTCCTCGAGCGGCGCCGGGTGCTCGAAGCGCTCCGACATGCCGCTGCCGCGGCGGTCGAAGATGATCAGGCGCGCGAAGGTCGCCAGGCGGTCGAAGAACGCCGCGACGAGCGGGTGCTCCCACAGATGCTCCATCGCGGAGATGGACTGGGGGACGTACATGAGGTCCAGCGGCCCGTCGCCGAGCGTCGTCCACGCAAGCATCCGCCCGTCGCGCGCCGTCGTATAGCGCGTGGTCGGGGCCATGGGCCTAGACGGGCTGGCAGCTGTCGTAGGCGCGCCGGATGACGCGGCGGGCGTGGCCCTTGCGCCTGACGACGACGCGCACCTTGGTCTCCCGGGTGCTGGACAGCCGCTTGGCGAGACGGAACAAAACGGACCCACCCGCCCCCTTGCGGCGGGCGACCCGCTTGCCGTCGATGAACAGGATGGCGCGACCCCGGCCGACGCGGCGGACGCGCAGCGTCAGGCCGCGCCGGCCCGCGCAGGTGGCGCTTCGCCCCGCGCCGGGTCCCGACCCCTCCGAGGCGTAGGCGTCGGGGACGAGCCCGGCGACGAAGGCCTTGACGGAGCCCTCGGCGAGCCGCGCGTAGACGCCGGGCTTGCCCTCGCGCGCGCAGCCCTCGCCGTAGCTCGTGGCCCCGATCAGCCGGAACCCCGCGCCCAGCGGGGCGAGGATCGGGCCGCCCGAGTCGCCCTGGCAGGTGTCCTTGCCGCCCTGGGGCAGGCCGGCGCAGATGGCCGTCTTCGGATCGAACGCGTCGCCGGCCACCGGGGTCGTGTCGCCGTAGGCCGCGGAGCAGTCGGGGTCGGCGACGCGCGGTACGTCGGTGAACTGGAGGGTGTCCGGCGCGTCGCCGTCCTCCTCGGTCACCCCGAAGCCCGCGATGGTCAGGTCGTCGCCGGGCTCCCACAGCCCCGACTCGCTCGGCGCGGCGATCCGCACGGGGGCGGTGGTGGCGGGCTCGGACAGCTCCAGCAGGGAGACGTCGGAGCCGGTGCCGTTGGTGGCGGCGTAGTTCGGGTCGACGTGGACGGACGTGACGCTGTGCGTCTCGCCGCCGCGTCCGTCGGCGTGCGTGGTCCCGAGGGTGACCGTGAAGGCCGACGGCGGCAGGGCCATGGGGAGCGGGAAGCCGAGGGCGCCGGAGGCCGAGGCGCAGTGCCCCGCGGTGATCACCCAGGTGGGCGCGACGAGGCTGCCGGTGCACCCGGCGGCGCCGCCGACGTCCACCTTCGCGGTGAAGGGGAAGCGCCCGTCAGGGGCTGGGCCGCCGCCGACGATGGCGTGCGCTCCCGGGGCGAGGAACGCGAAGGCGGCGAATGCGGGGAGAACGGCTCGGCGCATCGTAAAGTGAACAGCCTATGGCCGCGACCCACGCCTTCTACGACAAAACGGACGAGCAGCGGGCGATCATCGAGATGGTCCGCCAGTTCGTCGACGAGCAGATCCTGCCTCACGCCGAGCACTACGACGCGGCCGACGAGTTCCCGACGCCCATCGTCGATCAGATGAAGGAGCTGGGCCTGTTCGGGGTCACGATCCCCGAGGAGTACGGCGGGATGGGGCTCGATCTGACGACCTACACGATGATCGTCGAGGAGCTCTCGCGCGGCTGGATCTCGATCTCCGGGGTCGTCAACACGCACTTCATCGGGTCCTACCTGCTGATGAAGTTCGGCTCGGACGAGCAGAAGGAGCGCTTCCTGCCGCGGATGGCGACGGGCGAGATCCGCGCGGCCTTCTCGCTCTCGGAGCCGGAGCTCGGCTCGGACGTCCAGGCGATCAAGACCTCCGGCGTCAAGAACGACGACGGCAACTGGGAGATCAACGGCCAGAAGATGTGGGTCACCAACGGCCTGCGCTCCGGCATCGTCTTCCTCCTCGCCCGCACCGATCGTGAGTCGGCCAAGCCCCACCAGGGCATGACCTGCTTCATCACGGAGAAGGAGCCGGGCGAGCACGAGAACACCGGCGACTGGAAGGGCCTCAACGTCCCGCCCCAGATCAAGAAGATGGGCTACAAGGGCGTCGAGTCCACCGAGCTCGTCTACGACGGCTACCTGTGCCCGCCCGAGAACGTCCTCGGCGGCGAGGACGCCGGCCTCAACAAGGGCTTCCCGCAGATGATGGACGCGCTCGAGGTCGGCCGCGTCAACGTCGCCGCCCGCGGCGTCGGCATCGCCCAGCGCGCCCTCGAGCTGGCCCTGCGCTACGCCCAGGAGCGCAAGACCTTCGGCAAGCCGATCGCCGAGCACCAGGCGATCCAGTTCAAGCTCGCCGACATGGCCACGAAGATCGAGGCCGCCCGTCTCGTGACGCTCAAGGCCGCCCGCATGAAGGACGCGGGCGAGCGCTCGGACCTCGAGGCCGGCATGGCCAAGCTGCTCGCCTCGGAGACCGGCAAGGAGTGCGTCGAGGACTCCTTCCGGATCCACGGCGGCTACGGCTACTCCAAGGAGTACGAGATCGAGCGCCTGTACCGCGACGCCCCGCTGCTGCTGATCGGCGAGGGCACCTCGGAGATCCAGCGCATGGTCATCGGCAAGAAGCTGCTGCAGCGGCACAAGCTCTAGATCGTTGACCTCTTCCGACACCAAGCACCTCGTCGAGCAGGCGGTCACGGACTTCCAGAAGCTCGTGCCGGCGCTCGCCAAGCTCAAGCTCGTCGCCGAGCTCGAGCTGCGCGGGCGCGGCGACGTCCAGCTCTACCGCGTCGAGCTCTCGGGCAACGGCGCGCCGAAGGTGACCAAGGACATCGCCTCCGACGCGAAGGTCCGGGTCTCCATCCCGCGCGCGGACTTCAACACGATCTCCGAGCACCCCAGCGTGCGCCTGTGGCGGGAGGCCTTCGAGTCCGGCCACGCCCGTGCCATCGGGCCGCCCGAGATGATCAGGCTGATCGCGCAGGTCGTGCAGAAGCAGGAGGAGCGCGACCGCTCCAAGCGCGCCCGCGGCCAGGGCCGCCGCCTCACCACGTCGTAGCGGCGCGCCCTCCTGAACTGCGGCATCGGGGAGTGGGCCCCGGGGGAGAAGTCGGGGCTCACCGCGCCGCGCGACGTGAGTCCTCGGTTCTGCTCTCTATGCGGGGGTTGGTCAGGTCTCAGCTCTCGGGAAGCGCTGAGACCTGCGCTATCCCCGTGGCGCGTCAGTCGGCGGAGGCGCCCGACGGGGCGACCCGAAGGGCGAAGCGGGACGGCTGGGCGGCCACCACGGGGTTGTCGATCTCGCCGAGCCGGTCGATGAGCTTGATCCACTGGTGCGGCTTGAGGACGGACGCGGCGCGCTTGGAGGCGTTGGAGCTGGTGCCGTAGAGCGGGTGGAAGCCGACGTGGATGTGGTCGGCGTGGTCGGCCATGGCGAAGGTGTTGTCGGCGTCCTCGAAGGTCATCAGGGAGATGATCTGGTGCGGCTTCATCGTGCCCTGGAGCGTGAGCAGGCGCTCGACGGTCATCTGGGTGATCGAGCCGGGGCCCTGGTGGCCGGCGATCGGGATGCCGTTGACGGCGGCGATGTCGACGGCGTTGCCGCTGGAGTGCTCGGACACGTTGCCGGAGGCGGTCATGTAGCCGTGGCCGCAGCGCAGGGAGGACACCGAGGGCTTGAGGCCGGAGGCGGCCAGGAACTCGAGGGTGGCGAGGACGCGGCGGTCGACCAGGCCGAGGCGGACGTCGTCGCGGCCGCACTCGTAGAGCTCGATGCGCGGGTTGGCGAGGACGTGCTCGGTCAGCGCGGCCTTGCTCATCAGCAGGATCTGGCCGATGGAGGGCTGCTCGGCATCGGGGCCGACCAGCGGGTTCTTGCCGGCGGCGCGGTAGAGCGCGGTCGTCTCGAGCAGCTTCCAGCCGTCGAGGATCGGCTTCGGGTCGATCTCCGGGGCGCCGCGGCCGGCGGGGGTGATCGCGAAGCGGACGTGGGGGGCGACGTCGGGGGAGACCTTGCCGATCCGGCCCAGGATGGTGCCGCTGATGATGCGGGCGCCCTTCTTCATGGGCCGCGGGACGTAGTCGCGCGGGTTGAGCTTGAGCGCGGCGCCGGCCTCCGGCGTGTAGGCCTCGGCGGCCAGCTGGACCTCACCGCCGGCGGCGCGGGCCTGCGGGCGGTTCGGGTGGGCGAAGAGGCGGTCCTTGGAGATCAGGACGGGCTCGGCCGCGGCGGGGTGCGCGGCGACGCGCTCCTTGCGCGGGGCGGCGGCCTCGTGGCCCGGCTTGGCCGTGCGGCGGTGGGTCGTCTTCGACGCGGGCGCCTGCGGCTCGGGATCCGCGCCAGGCAGGTCGAGCTCGCGCCGGACCTGCTTGCGGGTGACCGTGCGCTCGCGCGGGGCCGGGTAGGTCTTCGCCACCGAGCCGAGGTGGCTGTAGGTGTAGGAGTTGCCGTAGACGTCGCGCAGGCGGATCCAGCGGCCGGACTCGGCGTTCTCGCCGAAGCCGGTGATGCGCCCGTCGTTGACGGCGACGGCAGGGGAGCCCTTCGGGGCGAAGATGTCGATGTCGTGGCGCTCGGCGTCGCTCTCGACCGGGAGGGCGACGTTGGTGCCCGGCTTGGCACGGCGGGCCTGCCTGGGATCGACCTGGCCGGCGTAGCGGGCCTCGGCGTCGACCGGGAAGCGCGCCTGGGTCAGGCCCGTGAGCGACCCGACGAAGTCGGCGGGCAGACCGCCGATGGTGCGGGCGCGCAGGAGGACCGAGTCGACGTACCAATCGGCGTGGTTGTACGCGAAGATGCCGCGCCGCAGGTCCTTCTCGGCGCCGGCGGCCTTGAGGTAGCGCGCGGCCGCGAAGATCGCGTCGACCGGGTTGAACGGGTCCTTGACGCCGTCCTTGTTGGCGTCGACGCCGTACATCTTCCACGTCGCGGGCATGAACTGCATCCAGCCGAGAGCGCCCGCGCTGGAGACGTTGAGGTTGCGGCCGTAGTCGGTCTCGATCTCGTTGATCGCGGCCAGGACCTCCCAGCGGATCCCGTACTCCATGCCGGCGGCCTGGTAGATCGGCAGCAGGAAGGGCGGGATGCGGAACTTGTCGATGAAGAAGTTGGGAACGCCGATCGGGGCCGCGCCCGGGATGGCGACCGACAGGGCCGGGTTGGAGATCGTCGGGGTGCCGTCCGCGGCGATCGTCTCGGCGGGCTTGTCCTCGGCCTGCTGATGGGCGCGGGCAGCCCGCTCACGATCGAGCCGGGCGCACTCTTTAGCTCTGGTCGAGGGTGAGAGTTTGTGACCGTTGCGGCGGGCGGGGACGTCGTCGCAGCCCTTGATCGTCTTGGAGTCCTCGTCCTCGGCCTTGAGGTCGGCGGTGAAGTCCGGAACCTTCGCGTTGGTCGTCGCGCCCGTTGTCGCCGTCGGGGTGGCGGAGGGGGACGGCTGCCCGGTCGGCGTGGCGCTGGCCGTCACGGTCGCAGCCGGGCTGGCGCTCGGCGTGAGCTCGGGCGTCGTGGTGGCCGCCGGGCTCTCGGTCGCGGTGCCGGTCGGCGCGGCGCTGGGCGAGGCGGTGGCCGTAGCCGTAGCGGTCGCAGTGGGGGTGGGGGAAGCGGTGGCCGCCGGCTGCGGGCCGCTGGGCCCGGTCGGAGGGGACGGGTCCTGCGCGAGCGCACCCACGGGGATGAGCAGCGCTACGTAGGTCGCAGTGGCAACCAGGGCCTTTTGCAGGATGCGGAGGAGCACTTCCAATCAGAAATCGGCACCGGCAAACCCGCGCTTGAACTACGCATGGTGGCCGCACGCCGCTTTTCGACCGAGAAGCGCGTATCTAAGTCTGTACTTGAGCCTTAGGTCTGCTCGCGGGGGCACCAGTAGGTGGTCCGGCCCCCGACCGTGCCCCGTTCGAGCCGCGCACCGCAGCGGGGGCAGTGCCCGTCGCGCTCCCGGTAGGCGACGAAGCGCCCGGTATGGACGCCACCGCGATCGATGGCGTCCCCGATCGCTCGTCGGAGGTTGCGATGCAGGCGGTCGAGCTCCGTCCGCGACAGCTCGCCCGCAGGACGACGCGGGGAGAGCTTGGCCTGCCACAGGACCTGGTCGGCCAGCAGGTTCCCGATGCCCGCGACGTGGCCCTGGTCGAGCAGTTTGGCTTTCAGCGGCGCCTTCCCGACTCCGATGCGCTCGCGGAACTCGGCGGCGCCGACCTCGCCGGCGTCCGGGCCGACGTGCGAGAAGTCCGGGTTGAGGACCGCGCGGCCCAGCCGCCGCTTGTCGCGCAGCGCGAGCCGCCCACCACCCGCGAAGTCGATCGCGAAGCGATCCCAGGATCTCGGGGCGGGTGGCTCGTCGATCGCGATCCGCCCGGCCATGCCCAGGTGCAGACCGAGGACGGGCCCGTCACCGTCGTCGGTGTCGACCCACAGGAACTTGCCGCGCCGGTGCGCGGAAGTCAGCGTGCGGCCGGCGAAAGCGTCGTCGAGCTCGCCGGCGTGGTGCGGCCGGCAGACGTAGCCATCGGCGTCGTCGACGACCTCGATCGTGCGCCCGAGCGCCTTCTCGATCTGCTGGCGGGCGCGCTCGGCCTCGGGGAGCTCCGGCACCCGCCGGAGCCTATGCGGCGGAGTGGGCCACGATCCAGCGGCCGTCGGCGGCGCGCTGGACGGCTCCCGATCCGCTGAGGCGCTTGAGCGCGGTGGTCACGCTCGGGCGCCGCGCGCCCACCAGAGGCGCGAGCACGGAGTGGGTCAGGAAGGACGGCAGTGCGACGCCGTCCGGCGTCACGACGCCCCAGCGCTCGGCCAGGACGCGGAACGTGGCGAGCAGCCGGTCGTCGGCCGAGGACCACTGCGCCATCACCAGCTGACGGGCGACCGTGTTGGTGCGGGTCGTCGCGGCCGTGAGCAGCGCGGTGAACAGCTCGGGGAAGGCACCGGCCTCGGTGAGCGCGCGCGCATCGAGCACGGCCAGCGTGGTGTCGGCGATGGCGCGCCAGGTCACGTCGCCCTCGGACTCGGTCGCGGGCTGAAGCAGGTCACCGGCACCGAGCAGCTCGGCGCCCTCGCGATGGCCGACGACGACGCGGCGCAGGATGGCGCCATCGACGACGAGGAAGCCCTTGGCCGACCGCTCCGCCGCGTCAGCGGCCGCGTCCCACGCGCCGCGGCGGACGGCGATGGTGCCGGCACGCGCGGCGCTGCGAGCGCGCTCGATGCGCTCGGGGGAGAGGTTGTCCAGATCCTGGACGACGTCGACGAGCGCGACGCTCGAGGTGAGCTGGCGGCCACGGTGGCGGGCGCGCGGCTGGAGGGCGAAAGCGGAAGGGGGCATGAGAGAGTGGGACTGGACCTGTGGGGAGTCGCCGGCTGCAGCAGCGTCGCGCCGACCGCGCGCGCCGTCACTGCCTCCTGCCTGGGATGAGGAGCCTGGTGGTGACCCGCCGGACGACGACCCACCTGCCATGCCTGTTGACCCCCAGTCTAGTCGTGCCGACTGGCTGTCAATAGGCGACTTACTCGAGCGTCTCGCCCGAGTACTTCTTGACGATCCGGACGGTGCCCGCCGGGGATGCGTCGATGCACAGGCGGCAGAGGACGCACTCGTCGAGGTTCTCCTCGACGATCGCCAGGGTGTGATCCTCGGCTTGCGCGAAGATGTCGACCGGGCACACCTCGGTCAGCTTCGCCGCCAGCTTCGGGTCCGAGACGACGCTGTCGTCGACCTGCACCTCGATGAACACGCCGTTCGACATTTAGATCCGCTCCTTGACGAGGTCGGGGATGTCCTCGATGCGCTCCGCGACGACGATGCCGGCCTCGGCGAGGCGGGCGATCTTCTCCGTCGCGGTGTCCTCCTTGCCCTCGACGATGGTGCCGGCGTGGCCGAAGCTCATCCCGGGCATCTCGTCCATGAACCGGCCCGCCATGAAGGCGACGATCGGCAGACGCGAGTTGTTCTCGGTCACCCAGTCGGCGAGCTGCTTCTCCATCCGCCCGCCCGGCTCGGTGTAGATGACGATCGCCTGCGTCTCCTCGTCGGCCTCGAACAGCGGCATCAGCTCCGCGTACGTCTGGCCGATGATCGCGTCGCCGCCGATGGAGACGGCGGTCGACTGGCCGAGGCCGGCGGCCTTCAGCGTCGAGGACATCTCGGTCGTCATACCGCCGGAGCGGGAGATGACGCCGACGGAGCCGGGGGTGTAGGCCTGCGCGGCGTTCTTCGCCGGGCCGCCGATGCCGCCCATCTTGATGACGTCGGGGACGATGATGCCGAGGCAGTTGGGGCCGATGATCCGGGCGCCGGTCTCGTTGGCGCGCTCCACCATCTGGGCCACGTCGGCGCGCGGGATGCGCTCCGTGACGATGACGATCAGCTTGACGTCGTTGTCGAGCGCCTCGAGGACCGCGTCCTTGGTGAAGGCGGGGGGAACGGTGACCACGGAGCCATCGATCGGCCCACCGTGGTGCTCGACGGCCTGGGCGACCGTGTCGAAGACGGGGACGCCGTGGACCTCGCGGCCCAGCCGGCCCGGCGTGACGCCGCCGACGACCTTCGCGCCGGCGCCGTAGTCCAGGCACTCGCGGGTGAGGTTGACGGCCTCGCGGCCGGTGATGCCCTGGACGATGAAGGTCGTCTCGGCGTTGATCAGGATCGACATCAGGCCTTCGCCCCTTCCACGGCCCGGCGGGCGGCCTCGTTGAGCGAGATTGAGCGGTCCGCGTAGGGGACGCCGTAGGCCTCGAGGATCTTGAAGCCCTCCTCCTCCCACGCGCCCGGGATGCGGAAGATCGCGATCTTCTCGCTCGGGTCGTGGCCCAGCTCCAGGCACGCCTTGATGACCCCGCGCGCGACGATGTCCACACGGGTGTTGGAGACGAT
This sequence comes from uncultured Solirubrobacteraceae bacterium, assembly GCA_963740765.1. GTDB lineage: Bacteria > Actinomycetota > Thermoleophilia > Solirubrobacterales > Solirubrobacteraceae > DATLGB01. The sequence continues at coordinate 314,641 of CAVUFN010000015.1, forward strand.
CGACATCATCACGGCGATCTTGTCCACGCCCGGCTTGCTGAGCACGAGCTTGGCCAGCCCGGCCGTCTTGCGCACGGACGGGTTGCCGCCGATCTCGCAGTAGTTGGCGGGCTTGCCGCCGTGGTTGCGGACCGCGTCGAAGAGCGTCAGCGAGCCGCCGCCCGCACCGATCACGAGGCCGAGGTCGCCGTCGAACTCGGTGACGTTGCCCGCCACACCGCGGTGATCCTGGGCGTCGACCTCCTCGCCGGCGAGCTCGAACTCCGTCGCCTCGCGCGCCTGACGGGTCTCCTCGTCGCCCACGCCGAGGTCCTTGAGCACCGCCTTCTGGCGCCCACGGGCCTCGTTCTCCATGTCCATGTGCGCATCCAGCGCGACGAACGACCCGTCGGTCAGCTTGCCGAGCGGGTTGATCTCCGCCAGCGTCATGTCGTAGTCGACGAACAGCTGCGCGAGCTTGGTGACGATCGGGGTCAGCTTGTTGAGATCGGAGCCGGTGACGCCGACGGACGCGATCAGCTCCTTGGCCATGAACGGGCTGAACGGCCGCGTGGTCTGGAAGTGCCGGCGCCCGACGCGGTCCGGCGTGTCCTCGGCGACCTGCTCGATGTCGATGCCGCCGACGTCGGAGAAGATCATCACGGGCTGCTTGTTGGTGCCGTCCCAGACGACACCCGCGTAGTACTCCTGCGCGACGTCGGCCTTCGTGTCGACCATCACGCCGCGCGGCATGTGGCCGTTGATCTCGAGCGCCAGCACGTGCTCGGCGTGCTCGGCGGCCTCCTCGGGCGTGTCGGCGAACTGGACGCCGCCCGCCTTCATCCGGCCGCCCGTGAGGACCTGGGACTTGATCACGGTCGAGCCGCCGATCTCGGCGGCGTGCGCACGCGCCTCGTCGGCGGTCGTCGCGAACCCGAACTGGGTGGTGGGGATGCCCGCGCGGCGGACGATCTCGCGGGACTCGTATTCGAAGAAGCGCATAGAGAGGCGCGGAAGCCTATTGACTCCTCAGTCGACGTTCAGCGGCGGTACTCGGCCAGCGGCATGCCGAAGTGCTCGTCCTCGCCTTCGTGGAAGAGCGTCCAGCCCTCTCGCTCGTAGAAGCGCCGGGCGCGACCGTGCGCCGCCGGGGTGAACAGGCGGGCAGGTCGGCCGGCGAGGAAGCGCACGGCCTCGTCGTGCAGCGCGACGGCGAGGCCGGTGCCCCACGCCGGCGGGCGCACGAAGAGGTGGCGCAGCCGGATCAGCTCCGTGTCGTCCTCCGGCACGACGTGCACGTGCCCCAGTCCCTCCGCCAGCACCGTCAGCGCGTCGGGCCGGGCGATCTCGACCCGGAAGCGCGGGAGCTGCTGCCGCTCGTCCGGCGGCTCCCAGGTCACCGGGGCGAACTCCCGGTAGCCCTCGAAGGCGCCGATCACGGTCTCGATCAGCGCCTCCGCGTCGGCTACCTCAGCTCTTCGCAGGCTCCAACCCATAGGCCTCGGCCAGCTCCGGGTCCTTCTCGGCCAGCATCTCGGCGAGGTCGACCATCACCTTGGACTGCTTCCAGGTGGCGTCGTCCTGCATCTTGCCGTCGAGCATGTGCACGCCGGCGCCGTCGGGGATCGCCTCGATGACGCGCTGGGCGAACTTGACCTCGTCCGGATCGGGCGAGAAGACCTTCTTGGCGATGTCGATCTGGGCGGGGTGCAGGGACCAGGCGCCGACGCAGCCGAGCAGGAAGGCCGAGCGGAACTGCGCCTCGCAGCCCTCGACGTCCTTGATGTCGCCGAACGGGCCGTAGAACGGCAGCGCGCCGACGGCGGTGCAGGCGTCGACCATGCGGGCGATCGAGTAGTGCCACGGGTCCTGCTGGTACGACGGGCGCGTCTCGCCCTCGCCGACGGGGTCGGCCAGGGTGCGGTAGCCGGGGTGGCCGCCGCCGACGCGAGTCGTCTTCATGCGCCGGGACGCGGCGAGGTCGGCCGGGCCGAAGGACATGCCCTGCATGCGCGGGGACGCGGAGGCGATCTCCTCGAGGTTGGCCACGCCCTGGGCGGTCTCCAGCAGCGCGTGGATGAGGATCGGGCGCTCGACCTTGCCCTTGGCCTCGAGCTGGGCGAGCAGGCGGTCGACGTAGTGGATGTCCCAGGCGCCCTCGACCTTCGGGACCATGACCACGTCGAGCTGGTTGCCGATCTCCGTGACCAGGGTCGTCAGGTCATCCAGCACCCACGGGGACTCCAGCGCGTTGACGCGGGTCCACAGCTGGGTCAGCCCGAGGTCGTTGGTGCGGGCGAAGTCGACGAGGCCGGCGCGCGCGGCTTCCTTGCGCTCGACGGGGACGGCGTCCTCGAGGTTGCCGAGGATGATGTCGACCTTCGGGTAGGTGTCGACCGCCTTGGCCGCCATCTTCTCGTTGGAGAAGTCGACGAAGTGGATCATCCGGGAGGGGAGCACCGGGATCTCGCGCACGGGCTCGGGGGCGTCGATCGCGAGGGGCTTGAAGAAGTCGCGCGGGTTTCTCATTGAGTCCCTGACCGTACACTCGCCGCCGCCTATGACCGATTTCACGACAGACCAGGCCGAGCGGGAGAGCACCGGCGGCCACCCCTACGGCCGCTACCTCGAGGAGTTCGAGGTCGGCGCCGTCTACAAGCACTGGCCGGCGAAGACGGTCACCGAGTCAGACGACCACCTCTTCTGCCTCATCACGATGAACCACCATCCGCTGCACCTCAACGACGTCTACGCCAAGGCGTCCCAGCAGGGCCGCAACGTGGTGGTCGGGCCGCTCGTCTACTCGCTCGCGCTCGGCATGAGCGTCTCCGACGTCTCCGGCAAGGCGATCGCCAACCTCGCCACGGAGGAGCTCAAGCATCCCGCGCCCGTCTTCCACGGCGACACGCTGTTCGTGGAGTCCGAGGTGCTGGAGAAGCGCGAGTCGCAGTCCAAGCCCGACCGCGGCACCGTCAAGGTCCACACCCGGGTCTACAACCAGGACGGGACGCTGGTCGCCGAGTTCAAGCGACTTGTGCTGGTACCGCGGCGCGAGGCTGGGGCCGGCGAGCCACCTCACGCGTAGGGCGCTCGGGGACCGCCGCAGCGGTCACGAGCCAGCCCGCGACGGCGAACAGCGCCGGCTGGGCGAAGAGGACGGCGGCGGCGAGCACCAGGGCCGCCGCCTCGAGCCTCCGGCCCACGCGCGCGTCGTGGGCGCGCCGTCCGCAGGCGGACAAGAGGCCGATGCGGACGATGCCGTGCGAGGCCTTCGCCACCAGGTGGACGACGAAGCCGGCGCCGAACAGGACCAGGCCGGGGGCGGACCAGGGGCCGCCGAAGGGGAGGCCGACCGCCAGCAGCGCCATGCTGCCGGCGTACAGGCGCCAGGCCGAAAACGGCTCGCCAGGGCGTTCCGCGCCGCCCGTGGCGATCCCGGCGGCGAAGACGAGGTACAGCGCCGTGACCGCGTGCACGGGGAGCCCGGCGTCCCCCCCGAGGAGCATCGCCACGGCAAGCAGTGCAATCAACGGCAGGGCGCCGTCGAGCAGGGCAGGGCTCGAATGATCGCTGACGGCCATCTGTGACTCCAGATCGGCTCCGGGGTAGACCTGATCAAGCCCCGGGGGCCTTGGCTGGACGCATAGAGTCCCCGGCCCCCATCGAAGCGAATCCTTGAGGAGCAGCGACCCGTGACCGACGTGCCGACGAACCACGCCAAGCTCAAGCAGTGGGTGGATGAGGTCGCCGCCTTGACCCAGGCGGCCGACGTCCACTGGTGCGATGGATCGGCCGAGGAGTACGACCAGCTCTGCCAGACCCTCGTGGATGCGGGCACCTTCGAGAAGCTCTCGGACGCCAAGCGCCCGAACTCCTACCTCGCCCTGAGCGACCCGGGGGACGTCGCTCGCGTCGAGGACCGCACCTTCATCTGCTCGGAGGACGAGCACGCCGCCGGCCCGACCAACAACTGGACGGATCCAGCCGAGATGCGGGAGAAGCTCAAGGGGCTGTTCGAGGGCGCGATGAAGGGCCGCACGATGTACGTCGTGCCGTTCTCGATGGGGCCGCTCGGCTCTCCGATCGCCGAGATCGGCGTCGAGCTCACCGATTCCGCCTACGTGGCCGTCTCCATGCGGATCATGACCCGCATGGGCAAGGGCGCCCTCGACTGCCTGGGCGACGACGGCGACTTCATCCCCTGCCTGCACACCGTCGGTGTGCCGCTCGCCGACGGTGAGGAGTCCTCCTCCTGGCCGTGCAACGAGGAGAAGTACATCGTTCACTTCCCCGAGACGCGCGAGATCTGGTCCTACGGCTCGGGCTACGGCGGCAACGCGCTGCTGGGCAAGAAGTGCTTCGCGCTGCGGATCGCGTCCGTGATGGCGCGCGACGAGGGCTGGCTGGCCGAGCACATGCTGATCCTCAAGGTCACCTCGCCCGAGGGCGAGAGCAAGTACGTCACCGGCGCCTTCCCGTCGGCGTGCGGCAAGACCAACTTCGCCCTGATGGTCCCGACCCTCGAGGGCTGGACCGTCGAGACGATCGGCGACGACATCTGCTGGATGAAGTTCGGCGAGGACGGGCGGCTCTACGCGATCAACCCCGAGGCCGGCTTCTTCGGCGTCGCCCCCGGCACGGGCTACTCCAACACGCCCAACGCCATGGAGGCGATCGAGAAGAACTCGATCTTCACCAACGTCGCGAAGACCGACGACGGCGACGTCTGGTGGGAGGGCATGTCCGACCCGGCGCCCGAGCACCTGACCGATTGGCACGGCAACGACTGGACGCCCGACTCGGAGACCACCGCGGCGCACCCCAACGCGCGCTTCACGGTGCCGGCCGACCAGACGCCGTCCATCGCCCCCAACTGGGACGACCCCGCCGGCGTGCCGATCGACGCGTTCCTCTTCGGCGGCCGCCGCTCCACGGTGGTGCCGCTCGTGCGCGAGGCGTTCGACTGGGAACACGGCACGTTCCTCGGCGCCACCATGGGCTCGGAGAAGACCGCAGCCGCCACGGGCGCCGTGGGCCAGTTGCGCTTCGACCCGATGGCGATGCTGCCCTTCTGCGGGTACAACATGGGCGACTACTTCGCCCACTGGCTGAAGACCGGTCAGCGCGAAGGCGCCGACCTGCCGCGCATCTTCTTCGTCAACTGGTTCCGCAAGGACCCGGAGTCGGGCCGCTTCCTATGGCCGGGCTTCGGCGAGAACTCCCGCGTGCTCGAGTGGATCTTCCGCCGCGTCGAGGGCAAGGCCGACGGCGAGGAGACGCCCGTGGGCATCATCCCGACCGCCGACGGCATCGATCTCTCCGGCCTCGACATCACCGCCGAGGCCTTCGAAGAGGTCCGCAACGTCGACCTCGACGCCCTGCGCGAGGAGCTGCCCCAGGTCCGCGAGCACCTCGAGACCTTCGGCGACGACCTTCCGCAGGGGCTGTGGAACCAGTTCGAGGCGCTCGAGCAGCGCCTCGGCGCCACCACCGCCTGACGTCAGACCGTGGCGAGCTCGACCGCGTGGCCGGGCTCGTCGCACTCGACCCGGTTGCGGCCGTTCTCCTTCGCCCGGTAGAGCGCCGCGTCGGTGCGCGCCAGCAGGTCGGCGACGTCGATCGCCCCGCTGGCCGCGGCCACGCCGAAGCTGGCGGTGACCGGATGGTCGATGCCGTGGTCGGTCTCGCTGAGGGCGCCCCGTAGTTTCTCGGCGACGTGGGCGGCGCGGGGGAGGTCGGTGTCCGGGAGGATCGCGATCAGCTCCTCGCCGCCGTAGCGGGCCACGAAGTCGCCGCCGCGCAGGCTCGTGGCGACGGCCCGGCCGGCTGCAGCCAGCACCGCGTCGCCGCACTGGTGGCCGAACGTGTCGTTGATGGTCTTGAACCGGTCCAGGTCGAGCATCACCACGCTCAGCGGTTGCCCGGTGCGCCGTGCCTGCGCCGCCATACGGACCAGCCCGTCGTCGGCGGCGGCGCGGTTCGCCAGGCCGGTCACCGGGTCGCGGTAGGCCCGCTGCAGCGCGGCCGCGAGGCGGCGGCGGCTGTGCAGCACGCCGGCCAGGGCGACGGCGAGGGCGAGGGAGACGGCGATCAACAGGGCCTTCATCCAGACCGGGACGGCGGCGAACAGCCGGGTGAGGGGCGCGGGCGACGGCGGGCGCGCCGGGGCCGCCGGGCCGGTGTGTCGTCGGACCGGTGCTGGGGGCGTCGCGCGGGGCGTGGCCGAGGGTCGGGTGGCGATGCGGCGCCGGCGCGCGGGCGGGGTCGCGCGTGTCGTCTGCGGTCGCACGGCTCGGGCCGGTCGCGGCAGGGTGGGCGCCGCCAGCTCGATCCCTTCCGGTGCCGCCTTCCGCGCCGGCACGCTGGTCGCAACCGCACCGAGGTTCGCGCTCGGATCGGGCGTCGGGGCGGGCGAAGGGCTCATCGGTGGCGCCTCCGGGACGAGGCTGCCGACGGTGTCGGTCACCGCAGTGGCGACATCCTGCACCGTCTTGAGCGTGTCCCCGACCAGAGGTGGGACCTGGGCACCGGCCGCCCCCGGACTCGCGAGGATGCCGGCGCACGTCAAGACGAGCCCCACGAGATGGCGGACCGCCTGGGCGCGTCGCATGTCCGATGCATCGGACGTGGAGGCCGGTGGCTTAAGGCGTGATGGTCATAAGCTGACGCAAAATCGCCTGAACGCGCGACCGTCACGCACCGGCGGGCCGTGCCCGAACAGGACGACGGACGGCTCGCCGAGGTCGGCCAGCTTGCGCGCGGACTCGCGGTTGCGGGCTGGGTCGGGCGTGAAGAAGTCGTAGGGGAGCCGCAGGCCCTTCTGCATCGGCAGCAGGGAGTTGGCGGAGTTGAGGACATCGCCGACGATCAGCACCTTGTCGGCCTCGCGCCACAGCACGATGTGCCCCGCGGAGTGCCCGGGGGCATCGATCACGCGCCAGTCGCCCACGACGTCCCCGTCCACGAGCGCCCGGTCGACAGGGTGCGCGGGTCCCGTGAAGGCCCGGTCCATGAACTGGGCAATGGGATGGGACGGTTGCAGCTCGCGGATCAGCTTCGGGTTCTCTGCGGCCGCGACGTCGCGCTCCGGCACCCAGTACGGGATCCCGAGCTCCGTGCAGACGTGGTGCGAGGCGCCCTGGTGATCCGGGTGGGCGTGGGTGAGCACGTGCGTCTTGGCCCGGCCGCGTACGCTCTTGACGATCTTCTTACCGTCCCGCCGCGTCTGCGCGTCCACCAGCACGTCGCCGGCCAGCCACGCGTTGATCGAGTTCGGCGGGAAGCTCGGCAGCACCCAGATGTCGTCCGCGACCTGTTTCATGTCGCGGATTCAACCGCATCCACTTCACTGGAGGCAGACGATCGCCAGAGGCGAGGGGAGCATCACGTATGGATGAGAAGGACGCAATAGGCGCGCTGGTCAGCGACCTGCACTGGCAGATCGATCAGATGGGCCCGCGCAACATCAAGGACAACTCCGGCAAGCCGTACACGCCGGCCTATTACAAACGCGGCCTGCAGAGCGCGATGGACCGCGGGGGCCTGGCCGTCGCGGAGTACGTGCGCGGGTACCTGTACCGCTCACCCAGCGACGGCTACAAGAAGCTCGCGGACGCGGATTCGCTCGACCTCGCCTGCGAGGCGCTGGTCGCGGACGACTCCAAGTCCTACGCCCACCTGTTCACCGACGACGACCGGGCCGCGGCCCGCAAGCGCCTGGCGCCGCACCAGGCCTCGATCGAGGCCCGCAAGCAGGGGATCCAGGATCGGATCGCCGCCATGCGCAAAGCGCTTCCGGCCGACCTCGACGCCCTCCGGGCCGAGGCGGATGCGCGCAGCGATCCCGAGGACGCCGTCGCCATCAACTCGGAGATCCTCGAGCGCGACCCGGAGGACGCGGTCGCCCTCAACCGGCTGGGCCGGGCGTTCGAGGCCCTGGGACACCTCCACGAGGCCAGGGACGTGTTCCAGCGGGCCCTCGCGGTGGATCCTGGCAATTCGATCGCCGCGGGACGCCTGAAGCGCCTCAGTCGCCGCGAGCGGTAGCGCTCAGTGGGGGTCGATGCCCGTCGCAGCAGGCGGGCGCGACTCCTCGGCGAGCGAGGAGACGACGAGGGTGCCCTGGGAGGCGGTGGCGAGCGTTTCCAGCGCCTCGTCCTGCGAGCGGGCGTAGAGCTCGACGAGCAGGAAGATCACGATGCGGTCGTCGTCGTGCTTGTGGAAGCGCACGTGGGTGAAGAACTCGCGCGTGCCGTGGTCGCCGAAGGCGGCGAAGGAGAGGTGGTCGGCGGCGTCGGGTCCGGAGCAGGACTCGACGCCCTCGGCGTCGACCGTGACCTCGCAGGAGGCGACCCACGGCTGGCCGGCGACCATGCGCTCCCAGCGGTCTTCGATCGGCTGAACGCGCTTGTCGAGGAACCCGAGGTGAGGCTGGTCGTGCATGCAGTCCAGGCACTGGACGACGGCTTCCTGGAGTTCGTCGACGGCCTCCGCCTGCTCGCCCGTGTTCGGGTCGATGCGGTGAATCCCCTCGTAGTGGACCTGCACTTCGAGGTTGGTCGACCAGCAGCGGTAGCACCGCAGCCACGCGCCGAGAGCCGGGCCTGCTTCCATACAGGCGATCCTAGCCATGAGGTTCACGATTCCCCTGCTTGCCGCGACCCTTGCACTGACGGGGTGCGGCGGTGAAGACGCACCGACCCCCGAGACGGAGGTCCGGACGACGCTGCGCTCGTTCGCCACCGCGGTCGAGAAGCGCGACTACCAGCGGCTGTGCGACGAGATCTTCTCGCCGGACCTGCTCCGCAGCGCCCAGTCGATCGGCCTGCCGTGCGAGGTGGCCATGCGCACGTCGCTGGGTGAGCTGGAGGAGCCCAGGTTGACGGTCGGCGCCGTCTCCGTGAAGGGGAAGACCGCCGCGGCGGAGATCAAGACCTCCGCGAAGGGCCAGGCGCCGTCCACGGACACCATCCAGCTCGAGCGCCTCGAGGGCACGTGGCGGGTCAGCGGGCTCGGGACCGGCGCGCAGCCGAGTCCGGCGCCGACCGAGGCGCCGTAGCGAGCACGAAGGGGGTGTCGCGGGCCGCGCGCTTGGCCGCGTACATGCGGTCGTCGGCGAGGCGCAGGGCGGCGCTCGGGGTGTCGGCCTCGCGCGGCAGCCAGGCCACGCCGTGGGACGCGCCGATGCCGTCCTCGCGCAGCGCCGCGTCACAGGCCGCCAGCGCCGTGTCGTCGGGAAGCAGGACGCACAGCTCGTCACCGCCGAGGCGATAAGCGCCGCCGCTGCCCTGGACCGCGGCGTTGAGCCGTCCGCCCAGGCGCGCCAGCAGCGTGTCGCCGGCAGCATGGCCGAGGCGGTCGTTGTAGGCCTTGAAGCCGTCGAGATCGAAGAGGACGAGCAGCCGCACCTGGCGCTGGTCGAAGATGTCCTCGAGCTCCTCCATCAGCGCGCGCCGGTTGCAGAGGTTGGTGAGCGAGTCGGTGCGCTCGCGGTGCTCGAGGTTCTCGCGCAACCAGACGACCACGCCGGCGGCCACGCAGACGGTCGGGATGCCCACGATCGCGTTCGCCAGCGCGTCCGGCTCGACCGGCGAGGCGTACACCGCCGCGCAGACCATGCCGAAGACGGTGATGCCGATCTGCGCGACCGCCTCGCGGCGGACCCGGAAGGCGAACGCCGCGTACACCGCGGTCAGCACGAAGTACCACTCGAAGACCATCGCGTGCTCGGCGTGGACGACGACCACGAGCACGACCTCGGCGCTCGCCACCGCGACCAGCACGTGCAGCCAGCGGCGGTGGATCCGCTGCCAGGGGATGAACCAGGTGATCACGGCGCTCACGAGCGCCAGCAGGTCGACCGCCCAGGGCAGCGACTCCGCGGCGAGGATCAGGTTGGTCGGGAGCGACGCGAACGCGCCGCACAGGAACAACAGCGCGGCACAGCGACCGAGCATCTGGTTGCGCTTGGCCGCCATCGCTCAAGCATCGGCCGCGGCCTCGAGGGCCTTGACCAGTTCGGGTGCCGACAGACCACGATCCTGGCCGTCGAGCAGGCGCATCGCCGCCCGGCGGCCGCCCAGCGCGCGCAACCCCGCGTCCCCGCGTTCGGCCAGGAAGTCGCTCAGCGCGCCGGCCCGGCGCGCGGCGGTGCGGCGGGCCTCCAGGTCGAGCCCGGCCCGGTGGGCGTCCAGCGCGTCGACCAGCGTGTCGACGCCCGACGGGGGAGGGATGGAGGACACGGGGACGACCGGCACGCTGCGCGCGCCGATCGAGCGCAGCGCCGCGTGGAGGTCGCGCCGGGCCCGCGTGGCGGTGTCCCCGAGGTCGGCCTTCGTCACGACGAGCACGTCGGGGATCTCCATGATGCCCGACTTGAGGAACTGCAGCGCGTCACCGGAGCCCGGCTGCACCACGACCGCGACGGTGTCTGCCGCATCGGCGATGTCCGTCTCGGACTGGCCGACGCCGACCGTCTCGATGACCACGACGTCGAAGGCGTGCGCGAGCGCCTGCGCCGCCGCACGGGTCGCCGGGGCCAGCCCGCCGAGCCGCTCGCCGGCCGCCATCGAACGGATGAAGACCGCGCGGTCGCGCGGGTCGTGGTCGATCCGCGCGCGGTCGCCCAGCAGCGACCCGCCGGAGCGCTTCGACGACGGATCCACGGCGAGCACCGCCACCGACCGCCCACGCGCGCGCCATTCCTTGGCCAGGGCGCTCAGCAGGGTCGACTTGCCCGCTCCGGGCGGCCCGGTGACGCCCACGATGTGCGCCGGCGCGGCCGTGCCGAGCGCCGCCAGCAGCGCCGCCGACTCGTCGCGCCGCGTGCGGGTCTCCATCAGGTTCAGCACCGCCGGGGCGACGGTCAGGTCGCCGTCGCGCAGCCGCTCCACCAGGTCCTCGTCGCCCACGCGCGGAAACGCTAGGACGGCGCGGCCTGCCAGTGGCGCAGCGCGTCGCGGACGTGCGCGGAGGTGAGGGCCTCGGCGCGGTCGGCGTCGCGGTCGCGGACGGCAGCGAGGATGGCGGCGTGCTCGTCGGCGTCGGTGTGCTGCCAGCCGTCCTCCATCGTGCGGGCGGCGAGCAGGCGGCGGCCGACCTCGGTCAGCCACAGGCCCTCGAGGGTGAGGACGAGCTCGCGGTTGCGGGAGGCGGCGGCGAGCGCGAGGTGGAAGTCGCGGGAGGCATCGTGGACGGCGGTGACGTCGGCGGCGGCGAGCTCGCGGTCGATGGTCGCCTGCAACGTCTCGAGGTCGGCGTCCGTGCGGCGCTGGGCGGCCAGGCGCGCGCCGCCGGGCTCGAGGATCAGGCGGACCTCCAGGCGGCGCACGACGTCGTCCAGGGCGAGGTCGGCGACGCGGAACCCGCGCTGCTCGCGGAACTCGACGAGCCCGTCCCCGACCAGGCGGCGCAGCGCTTCGCGGACCGGGGTGCGGGAGACACCGAGGCGTTCGGCGAGCTCCTCTTGGGCAAGGCGCGAGCCGGGCGGGACGTCCCCGGACAGGATCAGCGCGCGGAGGCGCTCGTAGACGAGCGAGCCGACGGATGCGGACTGGATCGGCTCCAGCGACACGCACCGATCGTACCCCCTTGACGGACGAATGTCGAATGGATACATTCGGCGGATGGAGAGGAGAGTCCGCGTCGACCGCGGAGGAGAGCCTGCGTGGGGAGTGCTGGACGGCGCGACCGTGCTCGTCGGCGACGAGCGGCTCGCCGCCGCCGAGGTGCGCTTCCTGGCGCCCGTGGAGCCGACGAAGATCATCGCCGTCCACCTGACCTACCGCAGCCGCCTCGAGGAGTACGCGGCGCGCACGCCCGCCGAGCCGTCCTACTTCATGAAGCCGCCGTCGACCCTCAACGGGCACCGCGGCGAGATCCGCCGCCCGCGCGGCACCCGGTACCTCAACTACGAGGGCGAGCTGGCCGTCGTGATCGGGGATCGGATGAAGGGCGTGCCGGAGGACGAGGCGCTCGCCTACGTGGCCGGGTACGCGCCCGCCAACGACGTCGGCCTGCACGACTTCCGCCACGCCGACCGCGGCGCGATGCTGCGCGTGAAGGGTCAGGACGGCTTCCTGCCGATCGGCCCGGGGGTCACGCCGGCGCGCGACTTCGACCCCGCCGACCTGCACCTGCGCACGTTCCTCAACGGCGAGGTCGTGCAGGAGACGACGGCGGAGGACCTGATCTGGGGCGTCGCCTACCAGCTCGCCGACCTCAGCCGCCTGATCACGCTCGAGCCCGGCGACGTGATCCTCACCGGGACGCCCGCCAACTCGCGCCCGATGGAGCCCGGCGACGTCGTCGCGGTCGAGATCGACGGTCTCGGGCGCGTGGAGAACACCGTTGTCGACTGGGACGTCGACCTGTCCGGCGCCGGCGAGCAGCCCGAGGTGTCGGCGGCCACGCTGCACGTCGCCCTCGCGATCCCGGAGGACGAGGCCGAGCGCCTCGCCGCGAAGCCGTGAAGGCGCTGATCCTCCAGCCCGGCGAGATCGCGCCGCCCGGCCTGCTCGGCGACTGGTGCGCGGAGCGGGGCATCGCCTTCGACGTCGTGCCGCCCGAGACCGGGCCGAGCGTCGCGGGCTACGACTTCGTCGCCTGCCTCGGCTCGCGCTTCAACCCGGCCGCGAACCCCGACGAGCCGCCCGTCAGCGGCTCGCTGGACTGCGTCCGCGAGGCCGTCGACCGCGACATCCCGGTGCTGGGGCTGTGCTTCGGCGGCCAGGTGCTGTCGGCGGTCCTCGGCGGTTCCGTGGCGCCGACGCCGTGCCCGGAGTTCGGGTGGATCGAGATCGAGACGGACGACCCCGGCGCCGTTCCGGCCGGTCCGTGGCTGGCCTGGCACCGCGACCGCTTCACGGTCCCGCCCGGGGCGACGGAGATCGCCCGCAACGGGAGCGGCCCGCAGGCGTTCCGCCACGGCCGCCACCTCGGCACCCAGTTCCACCCCGAGTCGACGATCGAGATCGTCACGGGCTGGGGGACGCGCGACGGTGCCGACGTCTCGCACCTGTCGGACCCGCCCGGCCGCGCCAACGCCACGCCCGCCGCCACCAACGCCTACCGCCTGTTCGACGGCTTCCTGAGCCACGCCGAGAGGAGCGCCCATGACGTCGCCGCCTGAGGGGACCACGACCGTGCGCATCCTCTACAGCGACCTGCACGGGGTCGCGCGGGGCAAGGACATCCCGGCCGGGGAGCTCGAGCGCATCACCGAGCGCGGCCTGTGCTTCTGCGCGGCCGTGATGAGCACCGACCTGCGCCACACGCCGGTCCTGGGCGGTGAGGCCGGCTACCCGGACCTGCACGCGTTCCCGGACCTCCGGACGCTCGTGAGCCTGCCCTGGGAGCCTGGCGTCGCCGCCTGCCTGGCCGACCTCAGACCTGCGCCTGGTGGCGACCCCGTCGCCGACCCGCGCGGCCTCGTCCGCCGCGCCTCCGCGCAGTTCGAGGAGCTGGGGCTGAGCCCGATCGTCGGCCCGGAGCTCGAGTTCTTCCTCGTCAACCCCGACGGCACGCGCGTCGTCGACCGGCTGAGCATGGTCTACACCGTCGGCCCGCAGGTCGATCCGGGCGGCGTCGTGCGCACGCTCACCGAGCAGCTGGCCGCGATCGGCATGGGCGCCTTCGCGATGAACCACGAGTTCATGAACTCGCAGTACGAGATCAACCTCATGCACTCCGACGCGGTCGACGCGGCCGACCGCGCGTTCCGGCTGAAGGCCGCGGTCAAGGACGTCGCCGCGCTGAACGGGCTCGTCGCCACGTTCATGGGCAAGCCGTTCAACGACCAGGGCGGCTCGGGCACGCATCTGCACCTGTCGCTGGAGCGCGACGGCGAGAACGCCTTCGGGACCGACGACGCGCTGCAGGACCAGTTCGTCGCGGGCATCCTGCGCCACGCGGCCGGGCTCACGGCGATCCTCAACCCGACCATCAACGCCTACCGGCGCCTGGTCCCCGACTCCCTCGCGCCGACCCACGCCGGCTGGGGTCTGGACAATCGCGCCACGTTCATCCGCATCCCGCCCGAACGCGGGTCCGCCTCGCGCGTCGAGGTCCGCTCGGGCGACGGGGCCGCCAACCCGTACCTGGCCATCGGCGCGCTGCTGCTCGCGGGCCTCCAGGGGATCAGGGAGGAGCTGGAGCCGCCCCCGCCCGTCGCCGGCGACGCCTATCGCGCCGAGGACCCCGGGCCGCCGCTCCCGTCCTCGCTGGAGGCGGCGCTGGACGCGCTGGAGGCCGACACGACGCTGGTCGACGCGATCGGCCCCGAGATCGTCACCCCGTTCCTGGCCATGAAGCGCTTCGAGATCGAGCGCCACCGCGCGTGGACGTCCGACTGGGAGATCGAGGAGTACCTCCACCACCTATGAGCACCACCACCCTCGACGACATCGACCTGAGCGACCACGACGCGTTCCGCGACGCGGTCCCCCACGAGTGGTTCGAGCGCCTGCGCGCCGACGCGCCCGTGTTCTTCAATCCCGAGCCGGACGGCCCGGGCTTCTACGCGGTCACCCGCTACCACGACATCCGCACCGTCCACCGCGACACGGAGACGTTCTCGAGCGAGATCGGCGGGACGTCGTTGGAGGACCTCGAGCCGGACCAGATCGAGGCGCGCAAGTCCATGATCGACATGGACCCGCCGCGGCACGACGAGCTGCGCAAGATCGTCTCCAAGCGCTTCACGCCGAGCGCAGTGAAGGTGTGGGAGGACGGCGTGCGCACCGTCACCGACCGGGTGCTGGAGGCCGCGCTGCCCAAGGGCGGGTTCGACTTCGTGGAGGAGATCGCGAGCGAGATCCCGATGCAGGTGTTCGCGGAGATCCTCGGCGTGCCCCAGGAGGACCGGCGCCTCGTCGTCGACCTGGGCGACCGCATCCTCGGCAACGCCGACCCGGAGTACGCCCAGCCGACCGACGACGCGCACCGGTTGCTGCCGTTCTCCAGCCCGGCGGCGCTGGAGCTGATCGAGTTCGGCCGCAAGCTCGCCGACCTCAAGCGCGCTCAGCCCGGCGCGGACATCATCAGTGAGCTGGCGGCGGGCCTCGAGACCCAGCGCGAGTTCGACGTGTACTTCATCCTGCTGGCGACGGCGGGCAACGAGACGACGCGGCACACGATCTCGCACGGCCTGCTCGGTCTGCTCGAGCACCCGGACCAGATGGCGCTGCTGCGCGGCCCGGACGCCGACTACAAGCGGGCGGCCGAGGAGATGCTGCGGTGGGCGACGCCGGTGCACCACTTCCGGCGCACCACCACGCGTGAGACCGAGCTGGCCGGGACGACGATCCCCGCCGGCGCGAAGGTCGTCACCTGGTTCGTGTCCGGCAACCGCGACGAGACGGTGTTCGAGGACCCGCACCGCCTCGACCTCGCCCGCTACCCGAACAAGCACATGGCCTTCGGGCCGGGCGGCATCCACCACTGCCTGGGCTCGCACCTGGCGCGGCTGGAGATCCGGATCGTGTTCGAGGAGCTGCTCAAGCGCGTGGCCACGATCGAGGTCGACGGCCCCGTCGAGCGCCTGCGCTCGAACTTCTTCAACGGCGTCAAGCGCCTGCCGGTGCGGGTGAGCACTTGATCGCCCTCAGCGGGCTCGACCACGTCTGCCTGCGGGTCGCCGACCTCGATGCGGCGGCCGCCCGCTGGACCGCTCAGTTCGGGCTCACGGAGCGCTTCCGCGAGGACGGCCGGATCGGCCTGGCCTGCGACGACGAACCGCTGGCCCTCGAGCTGATCCCGGGCGAGCCGGGCCTGGACCACGTCGCCTGGCGGCTCGCGCGCGGGTGCGAGCCCGAGGAGACCGAGCTGCGCGATCCCGAGGGCAACGCCGTCCATCTGCTGCCGTTCGCGGAGCCCGCGTCGCGCTGGGTCGCCCACGCGCGCCCGGCGGCGGCGGCGGCGCCCGGCCACCCGCGCCGGCTCGGGCACGTCAACTTCCTCACCGGTGACATCCGGGCCCAGGTCGCCTGGTGGACGGAGCACATGGGGATGAAGCTCTCCGACCGGCTGGGGGAGGGGGGCGCGTGGCTGCGGCTCTCGCACCACCACCACGAGCTGGCGTTCGTGCAACCGGCCCACCCACCCGCGCCTCACCTGCACCACATCGCCCTCGACGTCGTCGACATCGGGCAGATGCGCGCGGCGCTGGACCACCTCGGCCGCCACGGCCGCTGGCTCGGCTGGGGCCCGACGCGCCACGGCGTCGGCGGCAACATCGCCTCCTACGTGCGCATCACCGAGGAGCCGCTGTTCGTGGAGCTCTACTGCGACATGGAGCTGCTCGAACCCGACCACGAGCCGCGCGTGTACCCCGACGATCGCTACTCGTCCAACACCTGGGGCCCGCTGCCCCCGCGCTCCTACTTCCGCTTCGACGCGGACGCCGTCGCCTCGGAGCGCGACAGCCTCGAGATGCAGGGAGTCCCGCTATGAGCCTCAAGGGCTACACCATCCCGCGCACCGCCACGGGCGCCGCGTCGCTCGTCCCGTCCCCGCCGTGGCACTACGTCGGCGACTTCCTGGTCATCGACTACTGGGCCGACCCCGAGGCCTGCAAGGCGCTGCTGCCGCCGGGCCTCGAGCCCCACGAGGACGCGGGCCGCTGCGCGGCGATCTTCGTGGACTGGCAGTCCTCGTCGGGGGACGGCGCCGAGCTGCTCGACCCCGCGCGCTCGCAGTACAAGGAGTTCTTCCTGGTCATCAACGGGGTGCTCGACGGCGAGGTGGTCACGACCTGCCCGTTCATCTGGGTCGACCAGGACTTCGCGCTCGCGCGCGGCTGGATCCAGGGGTTCCCGAAGAAGCTCGGCGAGGTGTGGCTGACGCGCACCTTCGGCCTCGACATCGCGGCTGACCCGGGCGTGCGCGCCGGCTCGCGCTTCGGAGCAACCTGCTCGGGCCGTGGGCGCCAGATCGCTGCCGCCACCGTGACGCTCGAGCACGAGTCGGAGACCGGCCCCCAGCACAACGACCCGCCGCTGGTCAACGTCCGCTACTTCCCGCGCCTGGCCGCCGGCCGCCACGAGGAGCCGCACGTCCACGAGCTGGTCCGCGCCGTGAGCCGCGACCGGGCGGGGTCCGCCGTCTGGGAGGGCGACGCGACGCTCGAGCTGTTCGCCGCGCCCGGGGAGGAGCACCACCTGCTCGCGCCCGTCGAGGTCGGCCGCGGCTTCCGCTTCACCTTCGCGTACACGGTCGACGACCTCGTGACGGTGCGGGAGCTGTGACCAGCACGTTCACGGACCTGTCGCCGATCGACGGCTCCGTGCTGGCCGAGGTCCCGCGCGGGACGGCGGAGGACGTCGACCGCGCCGTGCAGGCCGCCGCCGACGCGTTCGGTGCGTGGGCGGCGCTGGGACCTGCGGGCCGCGCCGTGCACCTGCACCGCCTCGCCGATCTGATCGACGCCAACAACGACCGGCTCGCCGAGCTCGAGTGCGCCGACGTCGGCATGCTGCTGCGCTCGCTGCGCGCGCGGGTGATCGGCCGTGGCGCGCGCAACTACCGCGCCTACGCGGACCTCGCCGTCGCCTACGAGGAGCGCGACTGGCGTTCCAACGGCACCTGGAACCGCGTGCAGCGCATGCCGGCCGGCCCCGTCGGGGTCATCACGCCGTGGAACGCGCCGTTCATGCTCTCGACCTGGAAGACCGCGCCCGCACTGGCCGCGGGGTGCACGGTCGTGTTGAAGCCACCGGAGTGGGCCCCTCTGGCGTGCGGAGTCCTGGGCGAGCTCGCCCTGGAGGCCGGGCTGCCGCCGGGCGTCCTCAACATCGTCCAGGGGATCGGCGAGGAGGCCGGTGCCGCCCTCGTGTCCCACCCGGGCCTGCGCCGCGTGTCCTTCACCGGCTCGCCGGAGACCGGGCGGCTGATCGGGGTTGCGGCCGCGCAGAACCTCGTCCCGTTCACGGCTGAGCTGGGCGGCAAGGGCCCGCTGATCGTGTGCGCCGACGCCGACCTCGATGCTGCCGCCACGAAGGCGGCCGGCCAGTACGACGACGCCGGCCAGGTGTGCCTGGCGGGCACGCGCATCCTGGTCGACGCGTCGGTGCTCGACGAGTTCATGACGCGCTTCGACGCCGCCGCCGACGCCCACGTGGTCGGCGACCCGCGCGACGACGCCACGACGATCTCGCCGTCCATCCACCCCGACCACGTCGACCGCATCGAGGGCTTCGTGGACCGCGCCCGCGCCGAGGGCCACGAGATCCTGCGCGGTGGGCATCGCACCGACGCGTGGAACTACGAGCCGACGCTCGTGCGCCCGCTCGCGAACGACGCGGAGATCGTCCAGCGCGAGGTCTTCGGGCCGGTACTGACGGTCCAGACGTTCGCCGACGAGGACGAGGCGATCGCCCTCGCCAACGGCACGGAGTACGGGCTCAGCGGCATCGTCTACACGAGCTCGCTGGGGCGCGCCGACCGGATCGGCCGCGCCGTCCGCGCCGGCACCGTGTGGGTGAACACCTTCCTCGTCCGCGACCTCACCGCGCCGTTCGGCGGGATGGGGATCTCCGGCATCGGCCGTGAGGGCGGGGACTTCGCCCTCGACTTCTACTCGGATCTCAAGACCCTGCAAGTGCTCGAAGGGAGCGTTTCGTGACCGTTGCATCCTCATCAGAGTCCGCCGCGGCACCAGCCGCGAGCGACAAGCTGCACCGGACCGCCCTCGGCGTGCCGGACATCGTCTTCTTCATCGTCGCTGCCTCGGCGCCGCTGACCGTCATCGCCGGCGGCGTCGCGTCCACGTACCTGATCACCGGCAACGCCGGCGTTCCGCTCCTGTTCCTCGTCCTGGGCGCGATCCTGGCGCTGTTCGTGACGGGCTACGCGGCGATGAGCCATCACATCACCAACGCCGGAGCGTTCTACGCCTACGTCTCACAGGGCATCAGCAAAGTCGCGGGCGTCGGCACCGCGTTCGTCGCCCTGATCGCCTACAACGCGATGCAGATCGGCATCCTCGGCCTGTTCGGCGCCGTCTTCAGCGGCTACATGGCCGACAAGACCGGGATCAACTTCGCCTGGTACACGTGGATCTTCATCGCCATCGCGGTGATCGGCACGCTCGGGTGGCTGCGCGTCGACCTCAACGCGAAGGTCCTCGCGCTGTTCCTCACCGCCGAGATCATCGTCGTCCTGCTCTTCGACCTGGTGGTCGTCGGGGACCCCGGCCCGCAGGGGCTGGCCGGCGATGCCTTCAACCCGTCGATCTCGTTCGGCGCCGGCCTCGGCGCGGCGCTGAGCTTCACGATGGCGGCGTTCGTCGGCTTCGAGTCCGCCGCGATCTACGGCGAGGAGTGCAAGGACCCCCGCCGGACGGTCGCCCGGGCGACCTACATCGCCCTCGGCATCACCTCCGTGTTCTACGCCTTCTCGGCGTGGATGCTGCTCTCGAGCGTCGGTCCGGACGTGATCACCAACCCGGACGCCCTGGTCAAGGGCGGGTTCGCGACCGGCGGTGGCCCGGATCCGACGACGGTCCTCTTCATCACGCTCGACGCCCAGGTGAGCACGACGGTGGCCGACATCGCCACGCTGCTGTTCTGCACCAGCCTCTTCGCGGCGTCGTTGAGCTTCCACAACGCGGTCGGGCGCTACTTCTTCGCGCTCGGGCGCGCCGGCGTGCTCCCCTCGGCGTTCGGCCGCACCCGTCCGAACGGCGCGCCGTTCGTCGGCTCCGTCGCGCAGTCGCTGATCGCGGCCGCGGTCATCGCGATCTTCGCCCTCTCGGATTCCGACCCGGTGCTCCAGCTCTTCACGTGGCTCACCAACCTCGGCGCGCTCGGGGTGATCCTGCTGCTCGCGCTGGCCTCGTTCGCGGTGGTCGGCTACTTCGCGCGCCGCCCGCACGAGGAGACCGCCTGGACCTCGCGCTACGCGCCCGGGCTGGCGGGGATCCTGCTCACCGTCGTCTTCTTCATCGTCCTGGGCAACTTCAACCAGCTCATCACCGGGGCGCCCGACGCCCCGCGGGACGATCGCTCGATCATCCTGCCGGCCATCCTCATCGGCGGCGGCATCGTCGGGCTGATCGTGGGCGCGGTGCTGAAGTCGAGCAAGCCGGACGTCTACGCGCGGATCGGGGAGCACGGCGAGGAGGTGTGAGCGCGTTCGCGGCGGGCGTCACGGTCGCCGAGCTCGAGCACGACCCGTACCCGATCTACGCGCGGCTCCGGCAGGAGTCGCCCGTGGCGTGGGTGCCCGCCGTCAACATGTGGCTGGCGACGAGCTGGGAGGCGGCGCTGCGCGTCGCCTCCGAGCCGGCGTCCTTCGCGGCCGACATGCCCGGATCGCCGATCGACCGGTCGTTCGGGTCGCCCACGATCCTGACGTGCGACGGTGAGGTCCACGCGCATCTGCGGGCGGGCGTCGATCCGCCGCTGCGACCGCGCGAGGTCGACGGCTACATCGAGGACCTGATCGCGCCACTGGCGGAGGCGGCGCTCGACTCGCTAGGGGCCGAGGCGGAGCTGATGGCCGACTACCTCGAGCCGGTCTCCGTGCTCGGCCTCGGCGCGCTGCTGGGTCTCGGTGACGTGGGAGCGGAGACTCTGCGCCACTGGTTCGCGGGGTTGGCCGAGGGAGCGGTCAACTTCGCGGCCGACCCGGAGCGCCAGGCTGTGTGCGACGCCGTGTGCGCCGAGATCGACGCGGAGATCGGGCCGCGGCTCGCGAACCCGCCCACGGGCAGCCTGCTCGCCCACATGCTCGACGGCCATACCCCCGAGCAGCTGATGCCGACGCTCAAGGTGATCCTGCTCGGCGGGATGCAGGAGCCGGGCCACGGCGCCGGCACCACGCTCTTCGCGCTGCTCACTCACCCGGACCAGCTGGCCGCTGTCCGCGCGGATCCGGACGCGCTGCTGCCCGCGGCGATCGAGGAGGGCATGCGCTGGATCGCGCCGATCGGGACGCAGGGACGCCGGGCCACCGGCCCCGTCGAGCTCGGCGGCGTCACGCTGGAGGCGGACGCGCCGATCGCCGCCGTCCTCGCCTCGGCGAACCGCGACGAGACCCGGTTCCCCGACCCCGACCGCTTCGACATCCACCGCCCCCGGGGTCGCGTCGCCACCTTCGGCTTCGGTCGCCACTTCTGCTCGGGCCACGCGTTCGCGCGTTCGCTGGAGCGGATCGCGCTGCGCGCACTGCTCGACCGGCACCCGCGGATCGAGCTGGCCGGCGACGTCCCCTTCACCGGCTGGGAGTTCCGCGCTCCCCGCGAACTGACCGTCCGCCTCCCCGGCTGACGTAGCCACCCAGAGTGGGCGCCGAACCCACCCGAAGTCGGACATATTCAGAGTTTCGGTGGGTTCGATCGCCGAGCGGCGTGCGTCGCTCCCGGGTCACCCGGCCCGTCAGATCGAGGACGCCGTCGGCCCAGTCGAGGGAGCCGACGGCGAAGGAGGCGTCGCTCACGCCTCCGCGGTGATGTTGTTGCGCTCCTCCACGAGGTGGACGATGTCGCGCATGATCTGTGAGAGGTCGAAGTCCTTGGGCGTGTAGACCGCGGCGACGCCGGCCTCCTTCAGGGGCTCGACGTCGGCGAGCGGGATGATGCCGCCGACGACGACGGGGATGTCCCCGCCGCCGGCCTCGCGCAGGGAGTCCATGATCGACGGGATCAGCTCGCGGTGGGAGCCGGAGAGGATCGAGAGGCCGATGACGTGCACGCCCTCGTCGACGGCGCTCCGGGCGATCTGCTCGCCGGTCAGGCGGATGCCGTCGTAGACGACGTCCATCCCGACGTCGCGGGCGCGGACGGCGATCTGCTCGGCGCCGTTGGAGTGGCCGTCGAGGCCGGGCTTGCCCACGAGGATCTTCATCGTGCGGCCCAGCGCCTCGCCGGCGCGGGCGACCTCGTCGCGCAGCTCGGCCATGTCGTCGGTGGGCGGCGCCGCAGCGGCCTCGCCGATGCCGGTCGGGCCGCGGTAGGCCTCGAAGATGTCGCGCAGCGCCTGGGACCACTCGCCGGTGGTGACGCCGGCGCGGGCGGCGGCGAGCGTCGCCTCCATGATGTTCTCGTCGGACCGCGCCACGCGGCCGAGCTCGGCCAACGCCGAATCCACCTCGCCCTGGTCACGCCCGGCGCGCCACTCGTCCAGCGCGTCCTTCGCCGCCTGCTCGACGCCCGGGTCGACGGTCATGATGCCGCCGTCCTCGCCCGCGGCCAGCGGTGAGTCGGCCGTCTCGACGTACTTGTTGACGCCGACGACGATCTGCTCGCCGCGCTCGATGCGCCCGATGCGCTCGCGGTGGGACTCGACCAGCGCGGCCTTCATGTAGTCGACGCCCTGGACGGCGCCGCCCTCCTCGGAGACGCGCGCCATCTCGTCGCGGGCGCCGTCGGCGAGCTCGTCGACCAGCGCGTCCATGACGTGCGAGCCCTCGAAGATGTCGGGATACTCGAGCAGGTCGGTCTCGTAGGCGAGGATCTGCTGGATGCGCAGGGACCACTGCTGGTCCCACGGGCGGGGGAGACCCAGCGCCTCGTTCCAGGCCGGCAGCTGGAGCGCGCGAGCGCGGGCGTTGCGGCCCAACGTGACGGCCAGCGCCTCCAGCACGATCCGCTGGACGTTGTTCTCCGGCTGGGCCTCGGTCAGGCCCAGCGAGTTGACCTGGACGCCGTAGCGGAAGCGCAGCTGCTTCTCGTCGGTGACGCCGTAGCGCTCGCGGCCGATCTCCTCCCACAGCCGGCCCATCGCGCGCAGCTTGGCGTGCTCCTCGACGAACCGCACCCCGGCGTTGACGAAGAACGAGATGCGCCCGAACACGGCGCCCATGCGATCCTCGGCGACCCGCTCACGCACCGCGTCGAGGACCGCGATCGCGGTGGACATGGCGAAGGCGATCTCCTGCACCGGCGTCGCCCCGGCCTCCTGCAGGTGGTACGAGCAGATGTTGATCGGGTTCCACTTGGGGACCTCCTCGACCGTGAACGCGATCATGTCCGCGATCAGGCGCATCGAGGGGCCAGGGGGGAACGCGTAGGTCCCGCGGGACAGGTACTCCTTGATGATGTCGTTCTGGGTCGTGCCCTGGAGAGCGTCCCGGGCGACGCCGTTGGCCTCCGCCTCGACGATGTAGAGCGCCAGCAGCCACGCCGCCGTCGCGTTGATCGTCATCGACGTGTTCATCTCGTCGAGCGGGATGCCGGCGAGCAGGGCCGCCATGTCGCCCTTGTGGGCGACGGGGACGCCGACCTTGCCGACCTCGCCGCGCGCCAGCTCGTGGTCGGCGTCGTAGCCGGTCTGGGTCGGGAGGTCGAACGCGATCGACAGGCCGGTCTGGCCCTTCGCGAGGTTGGAGCGGTACAGCTCGTTGGACTTCTTCGCCGTCGAGTGACCGGCGTACGTACGCATCATCCAGGGCCGGTCCGGCCGCTCCAGTCGCGGGTTCATGGTCACTATCTTCGCAGGCTGATGCGGGTCATCGACACGGAGCACCTCGGCAACCCGCGCGTCATCGCGTGCTTCGAGGTCGACGGCGTGCTGGTCGACCCCGGCCCCGAGTCGACGGTGTCGACGTTGCTGGCCGGGCTGGGCGAGGACTTCGAGCCGCGGGCGATCCTCCTGACCCACATCCACTTCGACCACGCCGGCGCCACGGGCGCCCTGATCAAGCGCTGGCCGGACGTCCCGGTCTACGTCCACGAGGTGGGCGCGCCGCACATCATCCGGCCCGAGCGGCTCGTCAGGTCCGCCACCCGCCTGTACGGCGAGGAGGACATGAAGCGCCTGTGGGGCGAGGTCGTCCCGGTGCCCGAGGCCAACGTCCACATCCTCGACGACGGCGGCGACGCGTTCGAGGACTGGACCTACGCCTACACGCCCGGCCACGCGTCCCACCACGTCTCCTACCTGCACGACGGCGTCGCCTTCACCGGGGACGTGGCGGGCGCGCGGATCCCGCCGGCCGCGCTCGTCGTCGCGCCGACCCCTCCGCCCGACATCGACGTGGACGCCTGGAAGCGTTCGCTGGACACGGTGACCGCCTGGGCGCCGCACACGCTCGCGATCACCCATTTCGGCCTGTTCGAGGACGTCGAGCGCCACCTCGCGGACTGCCGCCGCTCGCTCGACGAGGAGGTCGATCGCGTCGGACGCCTCACCCAGGAGGAGTTCGTCGCCTCCCAGACGGCGTACTACGAAGAGCGCACCGACCTCGGCACGGCGGAGACCTACGCCCAGGCGGTGCCCCACCACCACATCTGGCTCGGCCTGCACCGGTGGTTGGGGAAGTGACCACAATCGAGAAGCCCCGCATCACCGGCCCCGGCTCCGGGTTGGGAGGGGGGTGGCGCGTCATCGTCCTCAACGACGACCACAACACCTTCGACCATGTTGCCACGACCCTCGCCCGCTTCATCCCCGGTGTCACCGTCGACAAGGGCTACGGCATCGCCGAGCAGATCCACGCGTCCGGCCGGGCGATCGTCTGGTCCGGGCAGCAGGAGCCGGCCGAGCTGTACTGGGAACAGCTCAAGGACGCCGGCCTGACGATGGCTCCGCTCGAGCAGGGATGAAGCGCCTCTTCGCAGTCGCGGTCGCCGTCCTGGCGATCGTCCCGTCAGCGCGCGCGCAGTACTACTCGCCTCCGCCCGCCAGGCCGCCGGCGATCTGCGCGGGCAGCGCGTTCGTCGACATCGTCGGCACGCCGGGCGACGACGACCTGCGGGCGTTCTCGCGGGCCACGCGCGTGTGGGGGCTGGCCGGCAACGACCGCCTGACCGGTTCGGCCACGCGCGCCTCCTGCCTGTTGGGCGGGAACGGCAACGACGTCCTCAATCTCGGCGCCGGCGGCGGCGTCGCCCACGGCAACCGCGGCCGCGACCTGGTCCTCGGCTCCGGCCTCGGCGACGTCATCAACCCGGGCCGGGACGCGGACCTGGTCACGTCGGGGGCAGGGGACGACAAGCTCTCGGTCCGCGACGGGAACGCCGAGATCGTCGACTGCGGCGCAGGTGCCGACCAGGTCCGCGGGGACCGGGTCGACCTGACGATCGGCTGCGAGTCGCGCAACCTCACCGGCCCGCCCGCCGTGCAGCCGCGACCGCGGCCCGCGCGCCCGTACAACGGCGACGCCGTTCGCTTCACCCTCTTCCCGCCGCGCTCGGCCGCCGCCGGCGTCTACCGCGTGCAGTACCTGGCCCGTTGCCGCGCGCCCGTCACCGTCGCCACCCTCGGGCGCGTCCGCAAGGAGCGGGCCGTGCGGGTCGTCGCCCGTCCGCCCAACCAGGGCTGGTGCCGCGGCAGGGGCCGGCTCGCGGTCATCCGCGAGCCCGGCTACGGGCTGCCGACGGTCCCCGTCGCGCGGGTCTCCTTCGCGGTCCGCTAGGACTCGGTGACCAGCTCGGTCACGCCGCTGGCGACGATGTCGTGCCAGACGTACAGGACCGGGACCTGGTACCAGCTCGTGTACTGGGCGCGCCAGTCCGAGAACTCCGGCCCGTTCCAGTAGCGCTCCCACTGGATCTTCTCGTCGAAGTTCACCGTGTGGACGAACTTGTAGTAGTCGTCGCGCGAGCGGTAGACGGCGTACGAGGACGCCCCGTAGCGCAGCGCCAGCGGGGCGATCTCCTCGAGCGCCGCCGCGAAGCGGTCCGCGCGGAAGAGCGTCGCGTACCAGGGGATGTGAACGGAACCGGCGGCCATGGCCTCAGCCTATCTCGGCGTACACCGCGCCCGGGCCGTCCTCCGTCTTGCCCAGGCCCTCCTTCTCGGCGCCGACCAGGATCGAGATCTTGCCCGAGTGCTTGTTGTCGCGCATGAGCTGGTGGGCCTCGCCGACGCCCTCCCACGGCATCGTGCGCCAGATCACCGGGCGGATGAGGCCCTGGGCGATGAGGTCGTTGGCCTTGTTGCACTCGTAGGCGTTGGCGAAGTGCGAGCCGATGATCTCCTTCTGGCGCATCCACAGGTAGCGGACGTCGAAGTCGAGCTGATAGCCGGTCGTCCCGGCGCAGATGACGACCTTGCCGAACGGCTTGACCGTGAACACGGAGGTCGGGAAGGTGGCCTTGCCGACGTGCTCGAAGACGATGTCGGGCTTGTCGCCGAGGATCTCCTTGACGCGCTTGTCGAAGGCGCGCATCGCCTTGAAGCGCTCCTTCTCCTCGTCGGCGGATTCGTCGCCCGTGCGCATCATGCCCTTGAACTCGTTGCGGTCGATGTAGTCCACGCAGCCGAGCTGCTTGACCAGCTCGCCCTTCTCGGCCGTGGAGACGACGCCGACCGCCTGCGCGCCGACCGCCCTGCAGAGCTGGCTGGCGAAGACGCCGAGGCCGCCCGCGGCGCCCCAGATGAGCACCTTCGCGCCCGCCTGGATGTTGCAGCGCGTGATCAGCATGCGGTAAGCGGTGAAGTAGACGAGGCCGTAGGACGCGGCCTCCTCCCAGGTCAGGTTCTTGGGCTTGGGGATGAGCTGCTGGGCCTGGACCTTGGTGAACTGGGCGAAGGAGCCCCAGGTCGTCTCGTAGCCCCAGATCTGCTGGGACGGCGCCGTCATCGGGTCGACCGTGACCGCGACGTCCTCGTAGGACGCCATGTTGCAGTGGATGATGACCTCGTCGCCGACCTTCCAGCGCTTGACGCCCTCGCCGACCTTCCAGACGACGCCCGAGGCGTCCGAGCCGCCGATGTGGTGGCCGTACTCGGGGTGGTCGCCGTAGCGCCACACGCCGACGGGCTCGCCGAGCGCGGCCCAGACGTTGTTGTAGTTCACGCCCGCGGCCATGACGCGGACGATGACCTCGAAGGCGCCCGGCTCGGGAACCTCGATCTCCTCGAGCTGGAAGGCGTCGATCGGCTCGCCCTGGCGCTCCTCGCGGATGACCCAGGCGGCCATCTTCTCCGGCAGCTCGCCGGGTTCGACGTCGATCTCGGTGACGGAACTCGTGTCTAGGCTCATCGCGCGGGAAGCCTAGTGCTAGAGCCAGTCTTTCCGTCTCCGGTACAGCACGATCGCGAGCACGATGGTCGGCAGGAACAGGGCGCCGAGCTCGTAGGCGAAGAACGCGCCCTTGGAGTCGATGTGGTCGGTCAGGTACTGGAAGTTCTGCCCGAAGAACCCCGTCACGAGCGTCCAGACGAGGAAGAACATCGAGCCCACCGCGATCTTCGTGGCGAGCTGGTTGAGGCGGTTGGCGTTGGCGTTGAAGAACGTGCCGGTCATGGAGCCCAGGTCGTCGGCGAGGCGGCGCAGGTCGGAGGTGATGGAGTCCAGGTGGGCGTCGACGTCGCGCAGCCAGGCGCGCGAGGACCGGGAGAGGCCGGGCACGTCGTTGATCGACTCCATCGCGGGCGTGAAGCCGATGTGCTGGGGCTGCGCGCGGCGCAGCAGCTCCCCGACCTCCTGCTTGAGCCGGTAGATGCCGCGCAGGTGCTCCTGCCGCGGCCGTTCGAGCACCTGCTCCTCGACGGCGTCGACGCGCTTGTCGAGCTGCTCGATGACCGGGTCCCAGCCGTCGGCGAGCGCGTCGAGCACGTGGTAGAGGACCTGGTCCTCGTCGCACTCGTGGCCGGCGATCCACTCGCGCTGGGCGTCGAGGGCGGTCCGGCAGCGGCGCACGGTGACGATCCAGCTGCCCGAGAGGTACAGGTGGACCTCGACGGGCTCCGCCTCGCCGTCGTCGGTCTCGCGGGCCGTGAAGAAGATCAGCAGCGCGTGGTCGTCGTAGTCGTCCATGCGCGGGAGCTGCTCCCACTCGCGGCTGTCCTCGACGGCGGCCGGATGGAGGCCGAGGAGCTCGCTCACGCGCTCGAGGTCGGCTTCCTCCGGGGAGATGAGGTCGAGCCAGAAGTACGTCTTGGCGTCGATCCGCTCGCGCAGCCGCGCCTCGTCAACCTCCGTCAGGACCTCCACCCGTGTGGAGTTCTACGGCTGTAGCAACTGATCCTGCGAGGACTCGCGCTCGGCGCCCACGGTCAGGCGCGCCTCGCGGATCGAGTTCTCCTCGACGGAGACGACGTAGTCGCCTTCCTTGATGTCGACCTTGAGGGTGGCCGTGCCCTGGGGGTTGATGACCGACGAGCTCTGCTTGATGCCGGCCGTGTCGGACAGATCGCGCGTCTCGACGGTGACCTGCTGGGTGTCGTCGGTGAGGTTCGCGATCAGGAACGTGACCGGCCCGGCCCCGAACTTCGCGGGGGAGACGGTGATCTTGTCCGGGGAGATCGCCGCGGACACGCTGATGGGCGTGGGCGGGCGTGGGTCGTTGGCGTAGTCGGACTCCGACCCGCAGCTCGCGAGCGCGAGCGATACCAACCCCATTGCGAACGACATTCTCCTCACTCCGACGCGGAACCCTAACCACAATTCCGGCGGCCCGGCGTCGCATGTCCCCTTGCATGCCGTCCGGGGCGTCCCGTAAGAACAGGCGTTCGCATGCTCGACACCCCTCTGATGACCGCCGAGTTCCTGGCCGTGGACACCGAGACGAACGGCCTCGCACGCGAGCGCTGCGAGCTCACGGAGGTGGGTGCGGTGCTCGTCGGCGGCGGCGAGCTGCACGACCGCTGGGCGTCGCTGGTGGGCGTCAGCGCGCCGCTCTCGCCGGGCATCCAGCGCTTCACCGGCATCTCGCAGGCGATGGTCGACCGGGCACCGCCGCCGGAGTCCGTCCTGCCGGCGCTGGCCACGCGGATGCGGGGGCGGGTCCTGGTCGCGCACAACGCGGGGTTCGACGCGCGGGTGCTGCGCGGCGCGTTCGCGCGCGCCGCCCTGGACTGGCCGGCCCCGCCGGTGCTGTGCACGGTGGCGATGGCGCGCCGCCTCGCGCCGCTGCAGCGCCGCCGCGGGCTCGCCGCGCTCGCGGACGCGCTGGGGATCGAGGTGGGGACGACGCACCGCGCGCTGCCGGACGCGGAGCTGTGCGCGCAGGTCTTCTGCGCGCTGTTCAAGCGCCTGTGCGCCAATGCCGGGACGGTGGGGGAGGCCGTGGCGCTGCTGCGCGGGAACCGGACCCGCCCACCCAAGCCGCGGCGGGCGACACCGCCCCGCGTCCGCATGCCCGTCGAGCGCCGGCCCGACCTGCGCGCGCTGACGACGGGTCCCGGCGTCTACGTGTTCCGCGACGGCGACGGCCGGCCGCTGTACGTCGGCAAGTCGGTCAACGTCCGCACCCGGGCGCGCTCGCACTTCACGGGCGGCGCGGCGTGGACGGCGCGCGCCGAGTCGGTCGACTGCGAGCCGACGGAGTCCGAGCTTGGCGCGTTGCTGCTCGAGCACCGGCTGATCCGGGCGCTCAAGCCGCCGGCGAACGTCAAGGGCGTCCACGAGCCCGACGGCCAGGTCTTCATCCGCTGCCGGCTCGACATCCCGTTCCCGATCCTCGAGGTCGCGCGCGAGCCCGCCGCCGGCCACGCGGTCTGCATCGGCCCGGTCCGCGGCCGCGCCGCGGCGGCGGAACTGGTCGAGCAGCTCAACTCGCTGTTCGGCCTGCGCCACTGCGGCCGGACGCTGCCGCGGCGCTACCACCCGTCCGCCTACGGGCAGATGGGCCGCTGCCTGTCGCCCTGCCTCGGCGACCTCGATCCCAACCTGTACCGCTCCCGGCTCGAGGAGGCCCTGCGCCTGTTCGTCGACGCGCGCGACGGCGGCCGGGCGCTGCTCGAGCACGTCGAGGCGCAGATGCGCGCGGCCTCGGCGGCGCGCCAGTACGAGCGGGCGGCGTCGCTCGCGCGGCGCCGTAAGCGGCTCGACTCGCTGGTGTTCCGGCTCGGCGGCGTGCTGCGGGCCGTCCACTCGGGGGCGCGGCTCGTCGTCGCGGAGCACCCGAAGGACAAGGAGCGCGGCGACGCCATCCTGCTGTCCGGCGGGCGCGTGGTCGATTCGTTCACGTTGCCGGCGGACGACCTGGAGGAGCGCTGCTCGGCGGCGGTGCGGGCCGCGCCGTCCGCGCGCGACCTCGGCGGCTGGATCCCGGCCGACGAGGTCGACGAGGTGCGGCTCGTGGGCGCCTACGTGGCGCGGATGGACGTCGCGGTGCTGGAGCTCCCGGCGCCGGACCCGGCCGGCTGGGTGTCGCGGGTGAACGGGAGCTCGACCACGGTGGCGCCCTCCAGCGCTTCGCCGACCTCGACCTCGCGCCGCACGAACGCGAGCGCGATCGGGCCCAGATCGGGTGAGACCACGGACGACCGCACCACCGCGACGACCTTGCCGTCACGCGCGAGCTCGGTGCCCGGCGCCAGCGGCGCCTCCGAGCGCAGCCCGAGCAGCCTGCGGTTGGGCTTGCCCCGGTAGAAGAGCCGCGCGACCGTCTCCTGCCCGACGTAGCAGCCCTTCTCGAAGTTCACGGCGCGCTCGTTGAGCCCGGCCTCCTGGGGGATCACGGAGTCGTCGAGGTCCACGCCGTAGCGGGGGCGACCGCTCTCGACGCGGGCGATCTCCGCGTCCGCTTCGCTCCCCTCGGGCAGGCCGAGCCGTTCCTTGAGCGCCTCGAGCTCTCCGGCGTCGCAGACGACGTCCGTCCCGAGGTCCGTCGCGATCCAGCGCGCCCCGTCCTCGAGCCGGTGCGTGTGCTCGGGCCCGTCGACGCGGTGCTCGCCGATGATCGACAGCAGGCCGCGCTCGAGCGTGCGCTTGTGGACCTCGACATCGCGGCCGAGCTTGAAGCGCCGGATCATGTTGAAGAGATCCTGGAGGACGATCCGCTCGCAGTCGACGAACACGCCGGCCGCGCCCGCGTCGAAGATCCGCAGGTCGCCGATCATCTTCCCCTTGGGCGTCAGGAAGGCGGCGTAGCACCCCTCGCCCTCCGACAGCCCGACCACGTCGTTGGTGACCTGACCCTGCAGGAAGTCCTTGACCTCGGTGCCGGTGAGGAGCAACTTGCCGCGGTCGGAGCGATCGATCAGCATCGCCATGACACCGAGGGTACGCTCTCCCCAATGGCTCTCGCCGAGGACTTCCAGGAGATCATCGACTCGCTCCCGTCCGACTGGACGGACCTCGAGCTCGACGTCCGCGTCGACGAGTCCCAGTACCTCGAGGCGGCCACCCTGATGGTCACCTGCAACGCCCAGCCGTACTCCAAGCACGACTGGCACTGGCGCGTCCTCGTCGCCCACCAGTTCGGCCACGCCGCCTCGGCGCCGACCGTCCACGGGACCTTCGTGACCATGGACAAGGTGGGCATCCGGGGGGAGCTCGTCCTGCGCGAGCTGCGCGAGGGCCGCGTCGAGCAGTACCACGACTGGGGCCGGCCCGAGAGCTGGCGCGAGGAGTTCCGCCGCATCCGCGCGCAGTAGTGGCGTACGTCGTCGCCGTCTTCGACGACCTCCTCCTCGGATCCAACGTGCTCGGGATGCTCCGCGCGGCCGGTCACGAAGCCGAGCTCGCCGGCTCCGACCGCGCCAAGCCCTACGGCGCCGACGTCGTCATCGTCGACCTCGGCGGCGCTGCGGATCTCGAGGCGCTGAGGGCGGACGCGCCGGCCGCCCGCTTCATCGGCGTCTACTCGCACGCCGACCCCGGGCAGCGCGATCGCGGCCGCGCCCTCGACCTGGCCGTCCCGCGCTCCCGCATGGCTCGCGAAGGACCGGCCCTGGTCGCGCGAGTCCTCAGCGGCTCGTGACGCCCTCCGTCACCACCGCCACACACCGAACCCGTCGAAAACTGCCACCACGGACGCTTTCGACGGGTTCGGCCGCGAGGCGGCGGGCGGCGACAGCAGCTGCGGCCCCGCATTCGCCTCCCTCGATGCCGACGTCCCTGAGTGCGGCCAGACCCTCGGGAAGTTCATCGTCGCTCACGGTGATCACCTGCGAGACCTCACGGAGATCGGGCCACGCGGCCGCGGACACGATCGCGCAGTCCATCCCCGCCATCGCGGTCCCGGGCGTCGCGATCTCCACCGGCTCCCCGGCCTTCAGCGCGGCGGCGAGACAGGCGGCGCTCTCCGGCTCCACGGCCACGACCTTCACGCCGCGCGGCCGCGCCCACCGCACCGCCGCGGCGCACAGCGACCCGACCCCGACCGGGACCACCACCGCGTCGCACTCGACGTCGATCTCCCCGAACAGCGTCAAGTAGCCGTCGATCACGTCACGAGCCGGCGCGTTGTCACCGACATCGGCGATCAGCAGCCCACCATCGGCCTCCGCGGCCGCCACGGCGTCTTCGTACGACCCGTCGACCACAACCACCTCAGCCCCCTCCTCGGTGATTGCCGTTCTGCGCGCCGACAGTGAGCGCGCCGGCAGGTAGATCCGGCAGGCCAGCCCGCGCCAAGCGGCCGCCCGCGCCACCGCTCGCCCATGGTTGCCCGCACTCGCCGCGACGACCCTCTCGACACCGGATACGCGCCCTAGCGCGCACTCCAGCGCCCACGACGCGCCGAGGATCTTGAACGCCGGCAGCCCGAGCCGCGCCGTCTCGTCCTTGACCCACCCGACGCCGGGCAGCTCGACCAAGGGCGTCGGCGCGAAGCCCGGCAGCGACCGGTGGAAGGCGAGGACGTCGTTCACGCGCAGACCGTCCCAGTGATCGCGACGAGGCGGTCGGCCAGGGTCTCGAGGCTGGCCACGCTGACCCACTCCTCGATCGCGTGCGCGCCCTCGCCCGCCGGCCCGAGCAGAACGGTGGGGATCTCGGCGGCCGCGATGAACGCCGAGTCCGCCCAGTAGCTCACTCCGACCGGGTTGCCGCCCGCCGCCGCGACCAGCCAGTGATCGGGGTCGAGCGCGAAGGGCTCGCGCACCAGCGTCACCCGTGCGGTGGCGCTGTCCACGCCCTCGATCAGCGCGGCGGCCTCCGCCTCGACGTCGGCCTGCGTCTCGCCCGGCAGCGTCCGCCGCTCGTAGGCGAGCGTGCAGGAGGCCGGATAGCTCGAGAGCTCCTCGCCGCCCGCGATCGTCGACGCGTGGACGGACGCGCGGCCCACCAAAGGGTGGGTCGCGGACTCCAGCCGGGCGTCGAGCTCGCCCAGCCGGGTCAGGACCGGCGCCGCGGCAACGATCGCGTCCACGCCCAGGTGCGGGCGCGATCCGTGGGCGGCACGGCCGGGGACGTCGACCTCGACCCACGCAAAGCCCTTGTGCGCGATCGCGACCGCTCCCTCGGTCGGCTCGACCACGATCGCGGCGTCCGCGGTCACCGTCTCGAGCACCGCCTGCACGCCGAGGCTGGCGTGCTCCTCGTCCGCGACCGCAGCGACCACCACGTCGCCGGCCAGCCCGAGCGAGGCCGCCCGCGCGCACGCCACCAGCGCTGCGGCCAGTCCGCCCTTCATGTCGTAGGCGCCGCGCCCGTAGAGCCGATCGCCCTCCACGCGCCCGGCGAACGGGTCGGTCATCCCCGCCACGCCCACCGTGTCGAGGTGCCCGCACAGCAGCAGCGTCCGCCCACCACCGGTGCCGCGCGCCCGGACCACCACGCTCGGGCGCTCCGGAGGCCCGACCACGTCCACATCGAGGCCTTCCTCGGTGCCCCAGGCCGTCACGAGCGCGGCGGCCTCCGCCTCGCCGGCCCCACCGGCTACCAGCGCCGGGTTCACCGAATCGACGGCGACCAGCGCACGGGCCAACCCGACCACCTCAGTCACGGCTCACCGGTCCCACCAGCGAGCGGTCGAAGTCGCCGGGCGGCAGCCCGCGACGGGGCAGGTACCCGAAGCCCGGCACGCCCGCCGTGAAGGACGGCGACACGGCGTCGAGCTCCGCGGCGATCGTCGTCCGGTCGGCACCGCCCACGCGCGTGAGCAGCGCCTGGACCGCACTCTCGGGATCTGCGATCGCCTCCGTGTAGCCGCGCTGCAGGGCGCGCGCGAGGGCGACCACCGTGCCGCGGTTGTCCTGCACCGCCGTCTTCAGCACGCACAGGAAGTGGCCGGGCCGCGGCAGTTGCGTGATCGCCATGACGCACACGGTCCCGGGCAGCGGCCGGGCGAGGATCGCCGCGAACGCCCGGCGGTTGCGCAGCAGGCGCCGCGGGTCCCCCGAGCGGCGGATGGTGAGATCGACGCCCTCGGCCTCGTCGTAGCCGCGCTCGGCGGCGAGGTAGACCCCTGCGTGGACCCCGGACGGCGGCGCGCCGAGCAGCAGGGTCACATCGGAGTCCGTGCTGGACCCACCCCCTCCAGCCGCCGCGCCGCATCCGGACATGGTCAGCACCACCAGCAAGAGGAGCGTTCGCAACACGCGAGGGCAACGCTAGTTTGCGGTCATGGCGACGCTCATGCTCGGTCCCGTCCTCCGGCACGCCTCCGAGGACGAGGCGACCGTGTGGGTGGAGGTCAACGGCCCCTGCACCGTCGCCGTCCTCGGCTGCGAGGCGAAGACGTTCACCGTCGGCGGGCACCACTACGCGCTCGTCCACGTCACCGGCCTCGAGCCGGGCGTCGCCACGCCCTACGACGTCACCCTCGACGGCGAGAAGGCGTGGCCGATCGACGACGGCTGGCCGCACAGCGTCATCCGCACGGCCACCGTCGACCAGCCCGTGGACATCGTCTTCGGCTCGTGCCGGACCCATTACCCCCACGTGCCGCCGTACACGAGGCGCAAGGACGAGCATCCGGAGGGCCGTGAGGTGTGCGCGCTGCGCGCGCTCGCGCTGCGGCTGCGCGACCGCCCGCACGACCAGTGGCCCAACGCCCTCTTCCACCTCGGCGACCAGATCTACGCCGACGAGGTCGACCCGCGCACGCTGGAGATCATCCAGGGCGAGGAGATCTCGAACTTCGAGGAGTACACGCTCGCCTACAAGCTCTCCTGGAGCGAGCCCGCCATCCGCTGGCTGATGTCCACCGTCTCCAACGCGATGATCTGGGACGACCACGACGTCATCGACGACTGGAACACGAGCCGCGAGTGGCTCGAGGACATCCGCAAGCAGGGCTGGTGGGACGAGCGGATCATCGGTGCCTTCGTCTCCTACTGGATCTACCAGCACATCGGCAACCTGTCGCCGTCCGCGCTCGCCGACGACGCGCTCTTCCAGCGCGTGCACGAGCTCGACGACGCGGAGGAGATGCTGCGCGACTTCGGCTACCGCGCCGACCGCGAGCCGGGCCTGGCGCGCTGGAGCTTCAGCCGCGACCTCGGCTCGACGCGGCTGATCATGATCGACTCGCGGGCCGCCCGCCAGCTCGACCCCGAGAACCGGGCCATGGTCGACGACGACGAATGGGCGTGGGTGGAGCAGGCCGGGCTCGAGGCCGACGTCGACCACCTGCTGATCGGGACCTCGCTGCCGTGGCTGCTCTCGCCCGGGCTGCACCACCTCGAGGCGTGGGACGAGGCCGTCGCGGAGGGCGCGTGGGGGAAGGGGCGGGCCAAGCGATTCGGGGAGAAGCTGCGCCAGGACCTCGACCTCGAGCACTGGGCCGCCTTCAACCGCTCCTTCACCAAGCTCACGGACTGGATCGGGCGGATCGGCTCGGGCGACCGCGCGCCGGCGACGATCGTGGCGCTGTCGGGGGACGTCCACCACGCGTATCTGGCCGAGGTCACGTACCCGGAGAACGGCGTGCGCTCGCACGTCTACCAGGCGACCGCGTCCCCGTTCCGCAACCCGCTGGACACGAAGGAGCGGCGGATCATGAAGGCAGCGGCGTCCAAGCCGTTCGCGCGGTTCACGCACACGCTGGCCAAGCGCGCCGGTGTCCCCGATCCGTCCATCACCTGGGAGCTCGTGCGCAAGCCGATCTTCGACAACGTCGTCGCCACGCTGCGCATCGAGGGCCGCGAGTCGGCCCTCACCCTGTGGCGTGCCCGCCCCGACGACGCGGGCAACGCCGCCCGCCTGGAAGAGGTCCGCACCACCACCCTTTAGGGTGCGTGACTGACATGTTCCGGCGGCTACGGCCATAACTGGTCAGTCCATGCTCACGGACACCCGCACCGACGCAGCCCTCCTGCACGCGGCCCGGACGGATCCGCAGGCGTTTCGCGAGATCTACGAGCGCTACGCCGTGTGGATGCGCTCGTGGTTCGCGCGCCAGACCGGGTCGGAGACCGTCGCGCTGGATCTGACCGCGGAGACCTTCGCCCAGGCGTGGCGTGGCATCCGCCGGTTCAAGGACATGGCCGACGGCTCGGCCGCCCCCTGGCTGTTCGGCATCGCCCGCAATCTCCTGCGCCAGTACCACAAGCACAACCGGATCGAGACCGCCGCCCGCGCCCGCCTGGGGATGCCGATCGACTGGGAGGGGACGGAGGCCTACGACGCCGTCGACGAGCGCCTCCACGCCCACGGGCTCCGGCCGCGGCTGCGCACCGCCGTCGACGCGCTGCCCGACGACCAGCGCGCCGCGCTCGAGCTGCGGGTCATCCAGCAGCTCGGCTACGACGAGATCTCCGACCGCCTGAACTGCTCCATCAACGCCGCGCGCCTGCGCGTGTCGAGAGCGCTGCGCTCGCTGACGGCGGACCTGCGAGGGAGTGTCTAGTGCGGCGACCGCTGCCGCCCGAGCTGCTGACGCTCGGTGATCACCTGGAGATCGCGACGCGCCGTCAGTTCGGCCGTCGTCGTGCCCGCCGCCAGATGGTGCTCAACGCCCTGGCCAGCCTGGCCGTGGCGGTGCCGATCGTCGCCGCGACCATCCAGGCGCCCGCGGTGACGGCCCCGACCGCCGGAGTGCCCGCCCTCCCCAAGCCGAGCTTCGGGCACAAGGGCTACGACTCGCCGCCGCGCCTCCTGCGCCGCGTCGGGCATCCCAACGACGACGTCCTCTACGACGACACCACCCTGCGACGGGCGCTGCGATGAGCCTGCTCACCGAGGACCCCCGCGTCGTCGAGCGCGCCCGCCAGGTCTCGCTGATCCGCGAGTCGCTGAGCGTGCTGAGCTCGAAGTGGTGCGTCGGCGTCCTCCTCGCTCTGGGCGAGGGACGGCGCCGCTACCACCAGATCCTCGGCGAGCTGCACCCGATCTCCGAGAAGGTCCTGACCCAGACGCTGCGCTCGATGGAGCGCGACGGGCTGATCGTCCGTCACGTCCACGCCGAGGTGCCGCCGCGCGTGGAGTACGAGCTGTCGCGGCTGGGCGCGTCGATGGCGGGGCCGATGAAGGCACTCGGCAACTGGGCGGTCACCCACGCGGCGGTCGTCGAGGAGTGCCGCGATTCCTACGACTCGTCGATCGCGCGCGCCAACTGACGGGCGTGCAGCGGCCCGAGGCCGACGCCCGCGCCCTCGTGTCCGGTGATCGCGTAGACGCCTGAGTCCAGGCGGCCGGCGAACGGCCCGCCGGGGCGGTAGGGCCGGTAGCCGACCCAGGTGCGGGTGACGGTCAGGTCGGCGAGCGCAGGCATGAAGTGCACGGCGCGGGCCAGCAGCGCGGCCTGGTGCGGCCCCGCGGGGTCGAAGCCGACGTCGTCGCGCGACGAGCCCACGTACACCTCACCGCTGACGGCCTCTTCGATGATGGCAGCGATCGGCGCGGGATAGGCGGCGTCGATGACCTTGTGCCGGACCAGGCCGGGCGCCGGCCCGAGGGCGACGATCTGCCCGCGCCGGGGCCGGACGCCGAGCTCCGCCTCCCACGCGCCCCGCGCCAGGACCACGGCTCCGGCGGCGATCCGCTCGCCGTCGCGCAGCGTGACGCCGTGACGCTCGGCGACGACGACCTCGGCACCGGTGCGGGTCGGCACCGTCGCCGCCATCGCGCGGACCGTGCCGAGCGGATCGACCTGCAGGTCCTCCTCGGCGTAGATCCCCTCGAAGCCGGGTCGCAGTGCCGGCTCGAGCTCCCGTGCCTCGGCAACGTGCTCGCCCGGGAGGCCGGCGAGGTCGTGCCCGACCGTCAGCGACCCCTTCGCCCGCAGCTTCACCGCCGCCGGGAAGCGCTCGGCCAGCTCGTGCCAGACCGCGTGGCCGCCCGGGGCGTCGGCGACCAGCACGTTGCCCTCGCCCTTGCTCGAGCTGCCGGAGCCCACGGCGTCGCGCTCGAGCAGCAGCACCTCGCGACCGAGGTCCTGCAGGAACAGCGCGGTGGCCGCCCCGCAGATCCCCGCGCCGACGACGACTACAGGCGGAATCCGGCCGGGAAGGGATCGTCGGGGTCGAGCAGGTACTGGCCCATGCCGGTGATCCAGGCGCGGCCGGTGATCTCGGGGACCACGCCGTCGGGCGTCTCCTCCACGAGCCGGCCCGTGAACGAGCTTCCGATCACGGAGCGGTGGACGAAGTCCTGCCCGATCGCCAGCTCGCCGCGGGCGTGCAGCTGGGCCATGCGCGCGCTGGTGCCCGTCCCGCACGGCGAGCGGTCGAGGTAGCCCGGGTGGATGGCGACGGCGCTGCGGTCCTCGCCGACCCAGATCACGTGCTTGCAGGTGGGCTCGGGGACGGTGGCGAGCAGCTCCATCCCGGCGGCGATCAGGCTGGGGGCGTGCTCCGGTGCCACGGTCAACCCGTGGGCGGCGGCGTCGGCGATCGCGTAGAAGTTGCCGCCGTAGGCGAGGTCGTAGCCGTCGAACGACCCCACGAAGTACGAGGGGACGTTGCGGATGGTCACCGACCTCGCGCGGCCGCCCTCGACGCGGACGCGCGCCTCGACCAGCCCGGCCGGGACGTCGAGGCGCACGATCGTCTCGGGCTCGGTGACCTCGACCAATCTCTGCTCCACGAGCACCGTCGCGACCCCGATCGTCC